>NZ_JAAXQT010000004.1:0-508740 GCF_019778565.1 Rhizobium laguerreae
CAGAACACAAACCAGCAATCGCCAATCCGCTTGAGTTTCACTAGAACGAAAGACTTCGTCGCCAGCAGCGCCGCCGCCCTCGTTCAGTGAGTGGGCTTATAGAACTAACCCTCATAAACAGTCAACACACCCAACCAAAGTTTTTTGACATTTTTGTAACAGGTTGAAAATGAAGGGCTTTTATCGCCTGCCTCCAAAAACGAGCAAATCCACCACCCAATCGGACGGTTTTTGAGATTCGTTTTTGCCGAATCCTGAAGGATAGGCTTCGGCGAGGGAGATGAGCCTTATATGGGGCGCCTGACGCGGAATTCCAGGGTGCTTGCCTATGCCGCGCCTCACTCGCTAGTTTGGCGATGAAGAACGATGCGGCGGAGTGAAGAATGCTTGTCCTTGATGAAGAACAAACGCGCGCGGCCCTGCCCTGGCCGGAACTGATCGATGCGATCGCCCGCATGTTCCAGAGCGAATGCGTGATGCCGGTGCGCCATCACCATGAGATGGAGGTACCGGGTGAGGAGAGCGCCACACTGCTCCTGATGCCGGCCTGGGTTCCTGGACGCTATGCCGGGGTGAAGACTGTCTCGGTCTTTCCAGGCAATGTGCGGCGGAGCCTGCCGGCGATCTTCGGAACCTATCTTCTTTCCTCCGGCGCTACCGGGGAAATGCTTGCCGCAATCGACGGCGGCGAGTTGACAGCGCGGCGGACGGCGGCAGCATCGGCGCTGGCGGCCCGACATCTCGCCCGTGCCGACGCGGAAGAGCTGCTCGTCTGCGGAACCGGGCGGCTGTCGCTCAACCTGATGCTTGCCCATGGCACGACCCGGCCGATCAAGAGGTACCGGGTCTGGGGCCGTAACGGGCAAGCGGCGGAAAAGATCGCAGCCGAAGCCCGGGCGCTCGGCCTGAATGCCGAGGCGGTCGCGGATGCTGAAGCCGCAGCGCGGACAGCCGATATCATTTCCTGCGCCACGCTTTCCAGCGCACCGCTGATATCAGGCGAATGGCTGAAGCCCGGCGCGCATCTCGATCTCGTCGGCGCTTTCAAGCCGAGCATGCGCGAAAGCGACGACGAGGCCATCCGCCGTGCCTCCGTTTATGTCGACACCCGCGCCGGCGCCATCGCCGAGGCAGGCGACATCGTCCAGCCGCTGAAAAGCGGCGTGCTGAAGGAAGGCGACATCAGGGCTGAGCTTGCGGAACTCGTCAGCGGCGCCCATGGCGGACGAAGCCATGACGCAGAAATCACGCTGTTCAAGTCGGTGGGTGCGGCGTTGGAGGATCTCGCCGGCGCCATCCTTGCCTATGAGACAGTGACGGGCCAAAAGTGACAATCAGTGCATCCTTGCCGGAGCTTCCGGTTTCACATGTCCTGCCGGCCGTCGCTACCGCGCTGGAAAAGCAAAAACGCGCCGTTCTTTCCGCCCCGCCCGGCGCCGGCAAGACGACGCTGGTACCACTCTATCTGCTCGACAAGGCCTGGCGCGGCGACGGCAAGATCATCCTGCTGGAGCCGCGGCGGCTGGCGGCGCGAGCAGCGGCAAGCCGGATGGCATCGCTCATCGGCGAACAAGTCGGCGAGACTGTCGGCTATCGCATGCGCCTCGACAACAGGATATCGGCAGCGACACGGATCGAGGTCGTGACCGAAGGGGTTTTCGCCCGGATGATCCTCGACGATCCGGAACTGAACGGCGTCTCGGTCGTGATCTTCGACGAGTTCCACGAGCGTTCGCTGGACGCGGACTTCGGACTCGCTCTGGCACTCGATGTCCAGTCGGCGCTGCGCGAGGATCTGCACATCCTGGTCATGTCGGCGACCCTCGATGTCGAACGCGTGGCCGGCTTGCTCGACCATCCACCTGTTATCGAAAGCCTGGGGCGCAGCTTTCCGATCGATATCCGTTACCAGGATCGGCCGGGCGCCGAGCGTATCGAGGATGCGGTGACGCGGGCGATACTCGATGCCCATGCCAACGAGGGCGGCTCGATCCTCGCCTTCCTGCCCGGCCAGGCGGAAATCACCCGGACCTTCGAACGACTGCAGGCGCGATTCGGAGCCGAAACTCTGATTGCGCCCCTTTACGGCAATCTCAGCCAGAAGGAGCAGGATGCGGCGATCCGGCCGGCATCCCAGGGGACGCGCAAGATCGTGCTTGCGACATCGATCGCCGAAACATCGATCACCATCGACGGTGTCAGGATCGTGATCGACAGCGGGCTGCAGCGCCTGCCGGTGTTCGAGGCGTCGACCGGGATCACGCGGCTGGAAACGGTCCGCGTGTCGCGGGCATCCGCCGATCAGCGGGCCGGCCGTGCCGGACGAACGGAACCGGGCATCGCCGTCAGGCTGTGGCACCAGGGACAGACGGCGGCACTGCCGGCCTTCACCCCGCCGCAGATCCTTTCCAGCGATCTCTCGGGGCTGGTGCTCGACCTCGCACATTGGGGCGTTCAAGATCCGGCATCCCTTGCCTTCGTCGATCAGCCGCCGGAAACGACGCTGAGGGAAGCGCGGGTGCTGCTTGGCCAGCTCGGCGCCCTCGACAAGGACGGAGCGTTGACAGCGCGCGGCAAGATGATGCGCGATCTGGCTTTGCCGCCGCGGCTTGCCGCCATGGTCGTCTCGGCGGGAGAAGCGGGGCAGGCCCGGGATGCGGCGATGATCGCCGTGCTTCTCACCGAACAGGGGCTTGGCGGAACGAGTGTCGATATTGAGGAACGGCTGCGACGCTTCAAGGCCGAGCGGGGCGAGAGAGCAGAGGCCTCGCGGCGACTGGCGGGACGGTTGGCGAGCGGGCTCGACAGGGGTGCCTCAGCGGCGCCGGCGCTTGCAGGCCAATTGCTGCTGCATGCGTTCCCGGATCGAATCGCACTTCAGCGCGGCGGGCGCGGCCGATTCGTGATGGCGAACGGGCGCGGAGCAGAGTTGCCGGAAACCGAGAGGCTGGCCGGCAGCCAGATGCTGGTGATCGCCGACCTGACCGGACGGGCGGCACAGGCGCGGGTTCTGGCGGCAGCCGAGGTGACACGCGGCGACATCGAAGCCGAGTTGCCCGGTGAGATCAAAACCGGCGACCAGATATTCTTCGACCGCCAGAGCCGGCAAATCCGGGCGCGGCGGGCAACCCGGCTCGGCGCGATCGTCTTCGAAGAGACGCCCTTGCCGCGCCCTTCCGGGGCAGCAGTCACCCAGGCGCTCGTGGAGGGGGTACGCGAGCTGGGGCTCGATCAGCTTGTGTTCTCGAAGGACGCCGTGCAACTGCGCGAGCGGATCGAATTCCTCCACAGGACGATCGGCGAGCCCTGGCCCGATGTCAGCGATGATGCCCTGCTTTCCCGGCTCGACGACTGGTTCGCACCCTTCCAGACGGAGGCCCGCGGCCTTTCGGAGATTTCCGCAGCCGGGCTTTCGAACGGTCTGATGTCGCTGGTGCCGCACGAATTGCAACGCGACCTTAGCCGGCTTGCGCCAACCCACTTCGAAGCGCCGACCGGCCAAAGGCATCCGATCCAATATGAGGGCGAGGAGCCGGTGCTGACGATCCGCGTGCAGGAGCTGTTTGGACTGAAGCAGCATCCGGCCATTGCCGGCGGCCGCCTGCCGCTGCTGCTCGAGCTCACCTCGCCGGCGCACCGGCCGATCCAGACGACACGCGACCTGCCGGGCTTCTGGGCCGGCTCTTGGAAGGATGTGCGTGCCGATATGCGCGGGCGCTATCCCCGGCATCCCTGGCCGGAACGGCCGGAGGATGCGTTGCCGACGACACGGGCAAAACCGCGTGGTACATGAGGGCCATTCAAGGGAGCCGTCGGCATGATCGATAAGCCTGACATGATCGACAAGACGGAAGGCTATACGCTGGAGGACCGGCATAGTAGCCGCAGGCTGCGTCTGCAGACACTGGTGCGGCTGCGCTGGCTTGCCGTCGGCGGACAGGCGCTGACAGTTTTCATCGTTGCCTTCTGGCTGAAATTTCCCTTGCCGCTGGTTGCCAGTTCTTCGCTGATCGCCGCCCTGGCCTGGGTGAATTTCTACCTGACGATCCGCTATCCGCCGACGCATCGGCTGGAACCGCCGGCCGCCTTTGCGCTGCTCGGCTTCGATCTTTTGCAGCTCTGCGCGCTGCTCTTCATCACCGGCGGCCTTGCCAACCCCTTCGCAGCGCTCGTCTGCGTGCCGGTCATCATCTCCTTTGCCTCGCAGCCGATTCGCTACAGCACCGCGCTGATCGGTGTTGCGATGGTCTGCATCACGGTGCTTGCCTTTTCGCCCTTCCCGTTGCCCTGGTTCGACGGGGCCGAGATCAACGTGCACAACGTCATGCAGTTCGGTGTCTGGTGCTCGATCGCCTCGACCATGGCATTCGCCGCTTTCTATGCCTATCGGGTCTCGATGGAAGCGAGCCAGCTTGCCGATGCGCTGGCTGCGACCGAACTGGTGCTGCAGCGGGAAAAGCATCTGTCGCAGCTCGACGGGCTGGCAGCCGCCGCCGCCCATGAACTCGGCACGCCGCTTGCGACGATCAGCGTCGTCGCCAAGGAAATGGAGCGGGAACTCAAGGATGACGATCGTTTCCGCGAGGATGTGATGCTGCTGCGCAGCCAGAGCGAACGCTGCCGCGACATCCTGCGGCGGCTGACGACGCTTTCCTCCGAAGGCGAGGCGCATATGCGCCGGCTGCCGCTTTCCTCGATGATCGAGGAGATCGTCGCGCCGCACCGGGAATTCGGCATCAGATTGGAGCTTATCGAAAAGAGCCCGCGCAAGGGCGAGCCGGTCACCGATCGCAATGCCGGCATCATGTACGGGCTCGGCAATCTGATCGAAAATGCCGTCGATTATGCCCGAGAGAAAGTGATCGTTACCGTCGAGCACGATCACGACAAAGTGCTGATCGTCATCGAGGACGACGGCAACGGTTATGCGCCCGATATTCTGACACGGATCGGCGAGCCCTATGTGACGAAGCGACAGAAGGAAGATACGGCAGGCGGCCTCGGGCTTGGACTTTTCATCGCCAAAACGCTGCTGGAGCGCTCCGGCGCATCGCTGGTTTTCGAGAACCGCGACCCGGAAAGTGCGGGGGCACGCATCCGGATCGAATGGCCGCGCATGCTGATCGACGCAAATTCGACAAAATGACTTTGTCGGCATAAAGGATATAAGCGGTTGACGCAGATCGGGCGTTCAACCGCCGGGACCGAGACGATGACAGAACAGAATCATGACAATTTCACCGCGTCGGACGAAGACCATATCGGTCCCGATGCCAGCCTGCTGATCGTCGACGACGACGGGCCGTTCCTGCGCCGCCTGGCGCGGGCGATGGAGACGCGCGGCTTCCAGGTGGAGACGGCGGAATCGGTGGCGGAGGGCGTCGCGAAATCGAGAGGCAGGCCGCCGAAATATGCGGTGGTCGACCTTCGGCTCGGCGACGGCAACGGGCTCGACGTCATCGAGGCGATCCGCCAGCGGCGCGACGACACCAGGATCATCGTGCTGACCGGCTACGGCAATATCGCAACGGCGGTCACGGCCGTAAAACTCGGCGCCGTCGATTATCTGGCAAAGCCTGCGGATGCCGACGACATCTTTTCGGCGCTGACACAGCGGCCGGGCGAGAAGGCCGAGCTTCCCGAAAACCCGATGTCGGCCGACCGGGTGCGCTGGGAGCATATCCAGCGGGTCTATGAAATGTGCGAGCGCAATGTTTCCGAAACGGCGCGTCGGCTCAACATGCACCGGCGGACGCTGCAGCGTATCCTTGCCAAACGCGCGCCGAAATAGACGCCCACGTCGCGCCCATTAAACATCATCCACGGTGAACGGTTTTCCGTTCGCCCATTCGGCCATCATCAGCCTTTGCGCGGCGGCACGCGAGAAGTTGAGCGTGACGGATTTGCGCGTGGCCGGCGCCATGCGGTGTTCCGGCGCCTCGCGAATCATATGGGCGCCGTAACCATCCGACAGGAACAGTCCGCATTCCTCGGGAAAGATCTCCAACGGCACATCCTGGTGAGTCGCGAAGAACAATCGGTCGCAATGCAGCCTGTATTCCGGCCATTTGCGATCCACCCTGAAATCTTCGATCGAGGTCTTGATTTCGATGATCCAGACCTCGCCCTTTTCCGAAAGCGTGATCAGATCGGCGCGGCGGCCACTGGCCAGCGGCAGTTCAGGCAGCACGGCATGGCGCATTTCATGCAGCAATATCTGCGTTCCGCGCCGCACCATCATGGCCCTGTCCGATTGCCGGCCATCGATTAACGGATTGTTATTGTAAACACTCAAAATCGTCATGGATAACCACCGCGGGGGCTGGCGTGTTGTTGCAAAAAAGCCATGCGCTTCTAATTTGCGCGGCAGACGGATTTGTCGCGCTGCAGTAGTCTTGCAAAGCGCAAGTTAATCGAAAATAAACCATAATCAACGATGGTCGAAAGACCGTTCTCCTTGCCCCAAAACTTCAAGAGTCATCCATGCGCATCCGCAATGCATTCCCTGTCTTTGGCCTGCTGGCGACATTCGCTCTGGCCGGTTGCTCCACGACCTCAGACAGCGCATCCGCCGACGACAAGGGCGCAGGCCCGACGGTTCAGACGGCACAGATCTTCAATGACGCCTACGGCCTGACGAAGGATGCCGGATACTCCCTACCGGCGATCCCGATCGACAGGGTCAAGCCGCAATTCCGCCGCCAGGTCGTCAGCTACCAGACCACAGAGCGTCCTGGAACGATCATCGTCAACACGCGCGAGCGCTTCCTCTACTACATCCTGGCCAACGGCAAGGCGATGCGCTACGGCATCGGCGTCGGCAAGCAGGGCTTCGCATGGGCCGGCACCGCCTACGTCGCCTGGAAGCAGGAATGGCCGAACTGGCACCCGCCAAAGGAAATGGCCGTCCGCCGGCCTGATCTCGCCAAATACGTCGAGGACGGCATGGGTCCGGGTCTCAGCAATCCGCTCGGCGCGCGCGCCATGTATCTCTTCAACGAGGACGGCAAGGACACCCTCTTCCGCCTGCACGGCACGCCGGAATGGGCCTCCATCGGCACCGCCGCTTCCTCGGGCTGCATTCGCCTGATGAACCAGGACGTCATCGATCTCTACAGCCGCGTCCGCCCGGGCAAGGGCACGTCCAAAGTCGTCGTCATTCAGTAAGCTAGTTATCGAATTCGGTATAAAAAAGGCCGCCGGGACTGCCGTTCCGGCCGCCTTTTCGTATTCTCCGTCACGCCGTCTGCTTCGCCTTGAGCTCGAGGCGGCGGCGGTGAAGCACCGGCTCGGTGTAGCCGTTCGGCTGTTCTCTGCCCTTCAGGACGAGATCGAGGGCGGCCTGGAAGGCGATCGAATCATCGAAATGGCCGGCCATCGGCTGATAGGCGGGATCCGACGCATTCTGCCGATCGACGACGGCGGCCATGCGCCTCATCGTCTCGACGATCTGAGCTTCGGTGACGACCTTGTGATGCAGCCAGTTCGCCATGTGCTGGGCCGAAATGCGCAGCGTCGCGCGATCCTCCATCAGGCCGACATTGTTGATGTCGGGCACCTTCGAGCAGCCGACGCCCTGATCGACCCAGCGCACGACATAGCCGAGGATGCCCTGGGCATTGTTATCGAGTTCGCGCTGGATTTCTTCCGGCGTCCAGTTCGGCCGCACCGCGACCGGCACGGAGAGAATATCGGAGAGCTTGGCGCGGGCGCGATCCTTCAGCCCCTGCTGGACACGGGCGACATTAACCCGGTGATAATGGGTGGCGTGCAGGGTCGCGGCCGTCGGCGATGGCACCCAGGCGGTGTTGGCGCCGGCCTTGGGATGGGCGATCTTCTGTTCGAGCATTGCCGCCATCAGATCCGGCATCGCCCACATGCCCTTGCCGATCTGGGCGTGGCCGGAAAGGCCGCATTCAAGGCCGATGTCGACGTTCCAGTTCTCATAGGCGGAAATCCATGCCGCCTGGCGCATGTCGCCCTTGCGAATCATCGGGCCGGCTTCCATCGAAGTGTGGATCTCGTCGCCGGTACGATCAAGGAAACCGGTATTGATGAAGACGACGCGCTCGCGGGCGGCACGGATGCATTCCTTGAGGTTGACGGTCGTGCGGCGCTCCTCATCCATGATGCCCATCTTGATGGTGTTGCGCGCCAGGCCAAGCGCATCTTCGACCCGCGAGAAGATCTCGACGGCGAAGGCCACCTCTTCCGGCCCGTGCATCTTCGGCTTGACCACATACATCGAGCCGGTCCGGGAATTCTTCCGCCGGCCGGAGGGACCAATATCATAAAGCGCGATCAGGCCGGTGATCGCAGCATCCATGATGCCTTCAGGCACTTCGTTGCCGTCGCGGTCGAGGATCGCCGGGTTGGTCATGAGGTGGCCGACATTGCGCACCAGCATCAGCGAGCGGCGATGCACCTCAAAGGAGGCACCATCCGGGCCAGAATATTGCAGATCCGGGTTGAGCGTGCGGATGAAGCTCGTTCCGCCCTTTGCCACCTCTTCCTGCAGATCGCCCTTCATCAGACCGAGCCAGTTGCGATAGACGACGACCTTGTCCTCGGCATCGACAGCGGCAATCGAATCCTCGCAGTCCATGATCGTCGTAATTGCCGATTCCAGCCAGACATCGGAAATATCAGCCGGATCGGCTTTTCCGATCGTCGTCGCCGCATCGATGACGATTTCTATGTGAATGCCGTTGTTCTTCAGGAGAATATGCGTCGGAGCGGCGGCATCTCCGCGATAGCCGGCAAAATGCTTGCCGTCCGTCAGCATGGCCTGCTCGCCATCGATCGATCTGACAACCAGCGCTCCATCCTTGACGGCGAAGCTTCCAACGTCCCTCCAGCGGCAGTCCTGCAGCGGCGCTGATGTATCGAGGAAATCGCGCACCCAGGCGATGACCTTCTCGCCGCGCTTCGGATTGTAGCCCTTACCCTTCTCGGCGCCATCGCTCTCGGGAATGGCGTCCGTGCCGTAGAGCGCATCATAGAGCGAGCCCCAGCGGGCATTGGCGGCGTTCAGGGCGTAACGGGCGTTCATGACGGGAACGACGAGCTGCGGGCCAGCGATCGAGGCGATCTCCGGGTCGACATTGTCGGTCGAAACCTGGAAGTCCGATCCCTCAGGCAGGAGATAGCCGATTTCACGGAGGAAGGACTGGTATTCGTCCATATCGGCCGGCGCGCCGTGCCGGCGATACCAGTCGTCGATCTTTACCTGCAGCTCGTCGCGTTTTGCCAGCAGCGCACGATTTTTCGGGGCGAGATCGTGGATGATCGCCGAAAAATCGGCAAAGAACTTGTCCGCATCGACCGCCAGACCCGGCAGCACCTCCTCGACGAGGAAATCATGAAGGACGGTTTCGATGGTAAGACCGTTCTTATCAACGCGGCTCATGCGACATTCTCCCTGGCAACGACTTTTGAATGCTGCCACTTTGCCCGGCTTTCATTCACAGTCAATTCTGCAATAATTCGAAAGATTTATGCCTTCGTGGAAATTATGCGTGGCGTCACCCGCATCGGCAGTCCGTTCTGCGGCTGCGTCGTCAGCTTCTGCACCGGCCACGGATTGGTCTGATCGGTGGAATCGAAGCGATAACGATGCATCAGGACAGCAAGGGCGATCACCGCCTCCTGAAGTGCAAATGTTGCGCCGATGCAGACACGCGGGCCGGCGCCGAAAGGCAGGAACTGAAAGCGGCCGATAGAGCCGCGATTTTCCGGCAGGAAGCGTTCGGGCATATAGGCGCGCGGCCTGTCCCAGTGAAGTTCGTGGCGATGCAACGTCCAGGGCATGACGAGTACCGTGACGCCGGCCTCGATCGCGACCCGCTCGCCCTTGGCGCTAGTCCAGGAATCATCTGAGATGGCGGCGCGATTGATCGACGGCGCCGGCGGATAAAGGCGCAAAGCCTCCTCGAAGGCGGCGCGCGTCTGCGGCATCATATCCAGCCATTCCACAGGTTTGGCCCCGGTGGCGAGCACCGCGTCGATTTCTTCTTCCATCGCCTCGCGGATATGCGGGCTGTTCGATACGCAATACAGCGTCCAGGCCAATGCCCGGGCTGTGGTTTCATGCCCCGCGCCGATGAAGGTCAAAATATTGTCTTCGATTTCTTCCTTGGTCAGCCCCTCGGGGCCAGCCTGTTCCAGGAGCAGGGTCAGGAAATCTTGCGGCGCGCTGCTGCGGTCTGCCTTCATCTTCGCGAGCCGCATATCCATCGTGTTGCGCACGATGGCACGGAATTTCTCCAGCACCTTTTGGCCGCCGATGCGTGTCACACGTGGAACCCAGGACGGAGCGCGCATCAGATCCATCGGATCGACCCGGCCCATGCGATGCAGGAGTTCATTGACGTCGTCGGCGAAATGGCCGCTCGATGTGACGATTTCGCCGGAGAACAACGTGTCAGCCAGAATCGCGAAGGTCAGCTCGGTCATATCGGTGCTGATATCGAAAATTGCGCCTGTCTCGCCTACGCTCTCATATTTGCGGGCATAATCTTCGGACTGGCGCAGCATCTGCCCGGCAAAGCCTTGGGCATGGCGGGGCGTAAAAATAGGCGCCACCGCCTTGCGCGATCTTTTCCAGACAGGACCTTCGGCGGTCAGAAGGCCGTCGCGGAGGATCGGACGCAGGACGAGCTGGCGCACATCCGACATGCGGTAATTATTGGCATTATCAACAAGCACGTGCTTGATCAGGCCGGGATCATTGACGATCAGCGTCCTCTGGCCGAAGAAATTGGTGCGGATCCAGGGCAGCGTGTAGGACGGCTCGCCCCAGAGTTCGAGCGGATTGCGCAGGATGATGCGAATGATTTCCAGCCGGCTCGGCGGCACGGTTCGCGGCAGCGGTGCTGGCGGGACGAAGGGGTCCGGACGCATGTCCATCATCAAAGCCTTTCGCGGAAGATCTAAGCCTTCCCGGCAGGCCTGAAGCTAGAGCAGGCCCTTGAGTTCGTCCAGCTTGTCGTTGATCAGCCAGCCGTAATAATTCTCTTCCGGCCAGACGGTCGCACCGGCGCCGCGGTTTTTCGCAGCAAGTGCTGCGGCGCGCTGGCGCGAATTGCCGACATTATAGAGCGTCGCCGTCAGGCCGGGATTGCCCGAGATATCCATGCCGGCGATCTCCTTGTAATCGTCGATCGACCTGCGGATCGAGGCCGCGACGAAGGCGAGCGAGATGTCGGGATCCATGATGGCCCTGTAGACGGCGCCGGCATTCTTCTCATTCAGCCTCGGATAGCCCGACACGCGGGTCACGAGATCGGAGAGCATCAGCGCCGTCAGCGGATTGACCTGGCCGAGGCCGAAGGTCTGGCCGGCATAGAAGGGCTGGAAGAAGACCGCGCTGAAACGGTTGTTAGGAAAGCTCGTACCTTCAACCGTCTTGCCGCGGAAATCGGTTTCCCAGACATCTTCGCGGCAGGACCAGAGCGTGTAGGAATCGCTCTTGCCCTTGCATTCGGAAAATTGCGGCCGTGCCACGAATTCGTCGACGCTTTCGCCATCATAAGCGAAGCGGAAGCTTTCTCCGGCATAGGAGGCAGCCTTGACATAATAGGCCTGCAGCCGGTCGTAGGCATCGACATTATAGGTGTGTTCGCCGACGATCGCGCCGACGACATGGATGGGATTGATGCCATAAGCGCTGGAAATCTTGCGGATCTTGCTCATCAGCTCGCGATCGGTCGCCAGAAGCTCATGAACCTTTTCGTATTTCAGATCGAAGCTGCTCTTGGTGCCCTTGGTGCGCCGGATGGAAGCGCCCGGAATATCGGGCTGCTCGGCATGACGGTTGCCCGCCGGCACCACCTGCATAGCGAAGGCAGGCGCCGAATTCACCAGGGCAACGGCAATCATAAGGCTTGTCAAAAGGCGTCGCACGATCCGTTATCCCGTCCGTTCCATCATCCTGTTTGCGATGCGGCTGCCTGGACCAGAATCTTGGCCGAATAAAGCCGGAGCGGAAAACAAAACGGGCCTTCACTAGAAAGTAAAAGGCCCGTTGTCGAGAGTCGCGTTCGTCACAATCCGGCATTCATGCCGGGAAAGACATGAAGCGGTGCGCCGATATCACAGAATGAAGCGCGAGAGATCGGTATTCTGTGCGAGATCGCCGACATGTTCGCGCACATAAGCTGCATCGATCGTCACGGCCGTCCCGCCTCGATCCGGCGCGTTGTAGGAAATATCGTCCAGCACCCGCTCCATCACCGTCTGCAGACGGCGTGCGCCGATGTTCTCGACGGAGGAGTTCAGATGCACGGCGACATCGGCAAGCGCGTCGATCGCGTCGTCGGTGAATTCGAGGCTCAGGCTTTCCGTCTCCATCAGCGCGCGGTACTGGCGGATGAGGCTTGCTTCGGTCTCGGTCAGGATCCGGCGGAAATCATCCTTGTTCAGCGGACGCAATTCGACGCGGATCGGCAGGCGGCCCTGCAATTCCGGCAGAAGATCCGAAGGCTTGGAGACATGGAAGGCGCCGGAGGCGATGAACAGGATATGGTCGGTCTTCACAGGCCCGTATTTGGTCGAGACCGTCGTGCCTTCGACGAGCGGCAAGAGGTCGCGCTGCACGCCTTCGCGCGAAACGCCGGCGCCCATGCCGCCGTCGCGGGCGGCAATCTTGTCGATTTCGTCAAGGAAGACGATACCGTCATTCTCGGTGGAGCGAACGGCTTCACGCTGGATCACTTCGTTGTCGATCAGCTTGTCGGATTCGTCGCGGATCAGGTCACTATACGAGGCCTTGACTGTGGTGCGGACCTTCTTGGTGCGGCCGCCCATCGCCTTGCCGAACATTTCCGACAGGTTCAGCACGCCGATATTGGCGCCCGGCATGCCGGGAATTTCGAAGCCTCCCATGCCGGAGCCGGCATCGGCCACCTCGATATCGATTTCCTTGTCGTCGAGTTCGCCGTCCCGGAGCTTCTTGCGGAAGTTTTCGCGCGTGGCAGGCGATGCCGTCGTGCCGACCAGCGCATCGAGAACACGCTCCTCGGCGCTCACATGCGCCTTGGCCTGCACCTCGGCCCGCTTCTTCTCGCGCACCAGGCCGATGCCGACCTCGACGAGGTCGCGGATGATCTGCTCGACATCGCGGCCGACATATCCGACTTCGGTAAACTTTGTGGCTTCCACCTTGATGAAGGGCGCACCGGCGAGCTTTGCCAGACGGCGGGAGATTTCCGTCTTGCCGACACCGGTCGGACCGATCATCAGGATGTTCTTCGGCATGACTTCGTCGCGCAGGCTCGGGTCGAGCTGCTGGCGGCGCCAGCGATTGCGCAACGCAATCGCAACGGCGCGCTTGGCGTCATGCTGGCCGATGATATAGCGATCGAGCTCGGAAACGATCTCGCGGGGGGAAAAAGTGGTCATTGCGTATCATTCTCCTGGCGGTCCAGGGCCATCAACAGCGCCCGGCCGTAATTAGTCGTTGTTTCGCCAAGTCCTTGAAAGCCCGCCTTGGTATAGGCTCTGATTGCGAATGCGTTGTCAGGATGCGGATCGACCAGGATCCGCTGCGCGCCCTTTGCAAAGAGCATATCGCAAAACCCTATCATAAAGGCCGGTCCATGACCCTTGCCCGCGAGTTCCTCGATGCCGATGAACTGGTCGATGCCGTAGGTGCCCTTCGGCTGACCGGCGAGCGCTTCATCGTCCACGTCGCCGAGATCGGCCGCCTGGATAAAGGCGAAGTCCTTTCCATTCAGCGTGACGATGAAGCACGAGACGGAGGCCGCATCGAGATGCTTTTCCATCGAAGCCAGCGCCTTGGCCGGATCGCTCCCCCAGCGCCTGACATGCCGGCTTTCCAGCCATTTGGCGAGGAGCGGCAGGTCAACCGCGGCAAGCGGCCGGAAGGCATAGGGTTCAGCCTTCGGCATCCAGCGATTCCACCACGACGTTGTGGTTCGTGTAGACGCAGATGTCGGCG
The DNA here is from genome assembly GCF_019778565.1 of Rhizobium laguerreae. NCBI lineage: Bacteria > Pseudomonadati > Pseudomonadota > Alphaproteobacteria > Hyphomicrobiales > Rhizobiaceae > Rhizobium > Rhizobium laguerreae. The sequence goes on from NZ_JAAXQT010000004.1 coordinate 13,961, forward strand.
GCGATATCGAGGGCGCGGCGGGCGATCTCTTCGGCCGATTTGTCGGTATCCATGAGTGCGAGGGCGGCCGCGAGGGCAAAATTGCCGCCGGAACCGATCGCCGTTGTGCCATGCTCCGGTTCCAGAACGTCGCCGTTGCCGGTGATCGCCAGCGTGATCGACTTGTCGGCGACCAGCATCATGGCTTCGAGATTGCGCAGGTACTTGTCGGTGCGCCAGTCCTTGGCGAGTTCGACGGCGGCGCGCATCAGCTGACCGGGATACTGCTCCAGCTTCTTTTCAAGCCTTTCGAGCAGGGTAAAGGCATCGGCGGTGGCGCCGGCGAAACCGGCGACGACTTCGCCCTTACCGATGCGGCGCACCTTGCGGGCATTGCCCTTCATGACGGTCTGGCCGAGGCTCACCTGGCCATCGCCTGCCATCACCACCTTGCCGCCTTTTCGAACTGTAATGATTGTTGTCATAAAACACCTGTCTGCCGGGCCGCATGCCGGCCCTGTTGAGCCCTATGTAAGTGGACTGGCGCCGATTGCAAATGGGCCGGCTTTTCTCTTGCCCGGCTTCTGGATATTTCCCGATGCGCCTGATAAGGAACGGCCTTATTCCCGATGGAGGGCCATATGGCCGAGACCGCAGCGAGCCGCACCGGCAGCGTTTCCCGCAAGACCAACGAAACCTCGATTTCCGTTTCCGTCAATCTCGACGGCACCGGCAAATCGACGATCTCGACGGGCGTCGGCTTCTTCGACCACATGCTCGACCAGCTTTCGCGACACTCCCTCATCGACATGGAGATCGATGCCAAGGGCGACCTGCATATCGACGACCATCATACGGTCGAGGATACCGGCATCGCCATCGGCCAGGCGATCTCCAAGGCGCTCGGCGACCGGCGCGGGATCACCCGCTACGCCTCGATCGATCTCGCCATGGACGAGACGATGACCAAGGCTGCGGTCGATCTTTCCGGCCGGCCGTTCCTCGTCTGGAATGTTGCCTTCAGCGCGCCGAAGATCGGCACTTTCGACACCGAGCTCGTGCGCGAATTCTTCCATGCGCTCGCCCAGAATGCCGGCATCACCTTGCATATTCTCAACCATTATGGTGCCAACAATCACCATATTGCCGAGACATGCTTCAAGGCCGTTGCCCGTGCATTGCGCACGGCAACAGAGATCGATCCGAGACAGGCGGGCCGTGTTCCCTCGACCAAGGGCACGCTTGTCTGAGCCCTTCAAGGGAGCAGCGGCAGTGACATCCAGCTATATCTTCCTGACACCGCCCGGTAACACGAGCGCCACGGCCGATGAGACGCGAACCATCCGTGACGGCTTCACGCTGCTCGGCTTCCTGTTTCCATGGGTTTGGCTGCTGGCGCATCGGCTTTGGCTGCATGCGGCCGCGGCCTTTCTGCTGCAGGGGATTGGTGGTGCGCTGATGGACGAACCGGGCCTCGGGCCGGCGGGAGCGGCAATCCTGTTGGGCGTGAATATGCTGGTCGGTCTCGAGGGCCAGAATTTCCGGGTCCGCAACCTTGCTGCCAAGGGCTGGAACGAAGACGCATTCATTGCGGCCGATACGATCGGCATTGCTGAGCAGGTCTATTTTTCGGACAGGGCGGCCATCGCAGCTAGTGACGACGCCGCGGCACCGGACTGGCAGAACAAGGCCCGTCCGAACAGCCCGCACGGCGATGCAACGTCGCTTGGTCTCTTTGGTTTTGATGGAGGACGCTGACGATGCGCGTCGCGATTATCGACTATGGCTCCGGCAACCTGCGCTCGGCGACCAAGGCTTTCGAGCGTGCCGCCCACGAAGCTGGCATCGATGCCCATATCGATCTCACCGACAGGGCGGAGGATGTTGCCGCGGCCGATCGTATCGTGCTTCCCGGTGTCGGCGCCTATGCCGATTGCCGGCGCGGCCTCGATGCCGTGCCTGATATGGCCGAGGTTCTGATCGAGGCTGTCGAGAAGAAGGCACGGCCGTTCCTCGGCATCTGCGTCGGCATGCAGCTCATGTCCTCGCGCGGCCTCGAGAAGACCGTGACGCACGGTTTTAACTGGATTCCCGGTAACGTCGTCGAGATGACGCCGGATGATCCGGCACTCAAGATCCCGCAGATCGGCTGGAACACGCTCGACCTGAAGCGCCAACATCCGCTCTTCGAAGGAATTCCGACGGGGTCGCAGGGACTGCACGCCTATTTCGTGCATTCCTACCATCTTGCCGCCGAAAACGCCGAGGATGTTATTGCGACGGCCGACTATGGCGGTCCGATGACCGCTTTCGTCGGGCGCGACAACATGGTCGGAGCGCAATTTCACCCGGAAAAGAGCCAGAAGCTCGGCCTGGCCCTGATCGCCAATTTTCTGCGCTGGAACCCGTAGAGCCTGGAACCCGTCAAGCATTGTTCACGCAATCCCGAAGCAAAACGGCTACACGGTTTTGCTGGAATTTCTCCAAGGGCTGGCTTTTAATACAGCCGCCTTATTTCCCTAGAGCATGATGCCGAAAAGTGTGAGCGGTTTTCGGACGACATCATGCTCTGACTGTATAATGTAGAACAGGATGCAGATTTTAGGCCGACCCGGCCTAAAATCATCCTGTTCTAGTATGGAAACGGCGGAACAGGAGTGCGCGATGCCGGCTTCACGGAAATCAGGCAAGGTGTTCTACACGTTGCGGCCCTCCAGGGAAGGCTTGCCCCCCTTTTCTGATATCAAGCTTCCCGGCGGCACGGTCATCCGCCGTGTCGACGAAGCCATCCACAGGAAGGCGCTTTCCAATGCAGCCAAGGCGCTGAAAGAAAGGCTGGACCGATGATCCATGACTCTTTCCCCGCAAACGACGGTTCGAGCCGGCGGCAGAACGGGGTCAGCGCCGGCGATATCGCCGAGGCGGTGCTGGAATTCTATATCGAAGGTGAGGACGATCTGATCGGCCTGCTCGCCTACGCACTCTACGAGCGGCAAAAGCGCGATTTCGTTCTCAGCCATCGCAAGCGGAACGCCGGCCGTTCGCCCGATGAGGCCGAGCTTGCCGCCGTCAACAGCAATTATCTCTCGACCGACCTACGCAACACGCTACGCGACCGCGCCTCGCAGATCCTTTCGAGTTATGCCGAAACCTATGTCGAGGCGATGGAGCCGCAGATCCGGCTGACCGCCGTCAACAGCGATGCGTTGCGTCAGGTACGAAACATCGAGAAATCGATCAAGAGGCGCCTGGGCTTCTGGCGTCAGGTCCGGGCCGGCTTTGCCGTCACCCTGCTCCTCCTTCTGCTTTTCGGCGCGGCTGCCATTGCCGCTGTCTTTTTCCAATCGGATATCGTAGATGCGTGGAAAGCGCTGATGGTACCGACCACTCTACGGACGTAAGACGACATGATCCTTTTTCCCGCGATCGACCTGAAAGGCGGCCAATGCGTCCGCCTGAAACTCGGCGACATGCAGCAGGCAACAGTCTACAACACCGATCCGCCCGCCCAGGCGAGATCCTTCGAAGATCAGGGTTTCGAATGGCTGCATGTGGTCGATCTCGACGGCGCCTTTGCGGGACATTCGGCCAATGGCGATGCCGTTGAAGCGATCTTGAAGGCAACGGACAATCCCGTGCAGCTCGGCGGCGGCATTCGCACGCTCGATCATATCGAGGCCTGGCTGTCGCGCGGGCTGCGGCGCGTCATTCTCGGCACCGTCGCGGTCAGGAATCCGGCGCTGGTGATCGAGGCCTGCCGGAAATTTCCTGATCATGTCGCCGTCGGCATCGATGCCAAGGGCGGCAAGGTGGCCGTCGAGGGTTGGGCGGAAGCCTCCGAACTCGGTATCATCGAGCTCGCCAGGAAATTCGAGGGCGCCGGCGTCGCTGCGATCATCTACACCGATATCGACCGTGACGGCATTCTGGCCGGCATCAACTGGAGTTCGACGTTGGAACTTGCCGACGCCGTTTCCATTCCCGTCATCGCCTCGGGCGGCCTTGCCTCTCTCGACGATGTTAGACGCATGCTGGAGCCCGATGCGCGGAAGCTGGAAGGGGCGATTTCAGGCCGTGCGCTTTATGACGGCCGTATCGATCCCAAGGAAGCGCTGGCGCTGATCAAGGCGGCCCGGGCCAAGGAGACCGCATAAATGACCCTCAAGGCCCGTGTCATTCCCTGCCTCGACGTCAAGGACGGCCGTGTCGTCAAGGGCGTCAACTTCCTCAATCTCGTCGATGCCGGCGATCCCGTCGAAGCCGCGAAGGCTTATGATGCGGCCGGCGCCGACGAACTCTGCTTCCTCGACATCACCGCTTCCTCGGACAATCGCGAGACGATCTTCGATGTCGTGTCGCGCACGGCCGATCAATGCTTCATGCCGCTGACGGTCGGCGGCGGGGTGCGCACCATCGCTGATATCCGCAAGCTGTTGCTGTGCGGTGCCGACAAAGTCTCGATCAATTCGGCAGCCGTCAGCAATCCCGACTTCGTCACCGAGGCAGCCGACAAGTTCGGTGACCAGTGCATCGTTGTTTCGATCGACGCCAAGCGCCGGCGCACGCAGGCGGTCGGCGGCGACAATCTCAGCGCCTGGGAAATCTATACGCATGGTGGCCGCAACGCGACCGGCATCGATGCCGTCGAATTCGCGGAGAAGATGGTGGCGCGCGGCGCCGGTGAGCTGCTGGTCACCTCGATGGACCGCGACGGCACAAAGGTCGGCTACGATCTGGAGCTGACGCGGGCGATCGCCGATGCGGTGCGTGTGCCGGTCATCGCGTCCGGCGGCGTCGGCGATCTCGACGATCTCGTCGCCGGGGTGAAGGAGGGCCATGCCAATGCCGTGCTCGCCGCGTCGATCTTCCACTTCGGCACCTATTCCGTCAGCGAGGCGAAGCACTATATGTCGAAGTGCGGCATCGACATGCGTCTCGACTGAACCTTGAAAGCGGACCTATGAGCGGATTTTCCCTTTCCGATCTCGAAAGCATTGTCGCAGAACGATCGAAAGCCTCGCCGGAGCAATCCTGGACAGCCAAACTCGTGGCCGCCGGCCAGCCGAAAGCGGCAAAGAAGCTCGGTGAAGAGGCGATCGAGGCCGTGATGGCGGCGGTGACCGGCGACCGTGACAATCTGACCTATGAGGCTGCCGATGTGCTCTATCACCTATTGGTCGTATTGAAGATTGCTGAAATACCGTTAGAGAATGTCATGGCCGAGCTCAAGCGCAGAACCGCGCAGTCCGGCCTCAAGGAAAAGGCCAGCCGGCAGAGTTCATGAGTATCGCGACTGAGATTATCGGGGTGCCGGAAACGTTGGATCACTTCCAGTCGGAATCCTATTCGCCCTACCACTTCTTCTCTTCCGAACAATGGGCGAAATTCCGCGCCGACACGCCGTTGACGCTGACGAGCGACGAGGTCAAACGGCTGCGTTCGATGGGCGATCCGATCGATCTCGACGAGGTCCGGCGCATCTATCTGTCGCTGTCGCGGCTGCTCTCGGCACATGTCGAATCCTCGCAGATGCTGTTTGAACAGCGCAACCGCTTCCTCAGCCTGTCCGATGTGACGAAGACGCCGTTCGTCATCGGCATTGCCGGCTCGGTCGCTGTCGGAAAATCGACCACCGCCCGTATCCTCAAGGAGCTCCTGGGGCGCTGGCCTTCCAGTCCGAAGGTCGATCTCGTCACCACCGACGGCTTCCTGCATCCGAACGCCGTGCTGCAGCGGGAAAAGCTGATGCAGCGCAAGGGTTTTCCGGAAAGCTACGACACGGGTGCAATCCTGCGCTTTCTCTCGGCGATCAAGGCCGGACGGCCGGATGTGAAGGCGCCCAGCTATTCGCACCTCGTCTACGACGTGCTGCCGGACGAATACAAGATCGTCGACCGGCCCGACATCCTGATCTTCGAGGGCATCAACGTGCTGCAATCGCGCGACCTGCCGGCCGGCGGCAAGATCGTGCCGATGGTCTCCGACTTCTTCGACTTCTCGATCTATATCGATGCCGCCGAAGACGAGATCCACAACTGGTATGTCACGCGCTTCATGCGGCTGCGCGAGACCGCCTTCCGCGATCCGAATTCCTATTTCCATCGCTATGCCTCGATCAGCGACGCGGAAGCGCTCGAAATCGCCGAGGATCTTTGGGCAAACATCAACCTGAAGAACCTGCGGCAGAATATTCTGCCGACGCGTCCACGCGCCGATCTCATCCTGAAAAAGGGCAAGGATCACCTGATCGAACAGGTTGCGCTGCGAAAACTATAGCGGCGCCTATATTTTTAGGGATTGACGCGGCGAAGCGTCAGATTGATGCGGCCGCCATTCTTCAGCAGCGTCGACGTCGCCGGATGGATACGGTCGACGCCGTGGAAACACAGCCTCCCCTCGCCGCCCAGCACGACCAGATCACCGCTCGAAAGCTTGAAAGATAGCGTGCGATCATTGCGGCTGAGACCGCCGACGCGAAAGAGGCAGCTGTTGCCGAGCGAGATCGAGACGACCGGGGCTTTGAGATCCTGTTCGTCCTTGTCCTGATGCAAGCCCATGCGCGCTTCGTCGGAGTAGAAATTGACGAGGCAGGCTTCCGGCGGCTTGTCGTAACCCGAAACGTCGTTCCAGATATCGAGCAATTGCTGCGGCATATCAGGCCAGGGTCTGCCGGTTGCCGGGTGCGTCGGCCGGTAGCGATAGCCGCGCTCTTTGTCCGTCACCCAGCCGAGCGGCCCGCAATTGGTCATGCGCACGGACATCGGCTTGCCGGTGCCAGGCATGGCGGGCACATAAAGCGGCGCTTCGGCGACGACGGAGCGGATTATCTCGACCAATGCCTCCTGACGCGCTAGGTCGAGGTAACCGGGGAGATGGCGGATGCCGCTGAAGAGCTCCGGCATGTCACTCACCGCCGCCGCCGCCGGGGCGGCCGCGCATTTTCTTGACTTCCGAGCGACCGGATTTTTCCTTCAGGCGGCGTTCGACCGAACCCTTGGTCGGCCTGGTCTTCTTGCGCGGCGGCGGCGGCGGCTTGGCGGCCTCGAGGATCAGCTCCTTCAATCGGTCGCGCGCATCCTCGCGGTTTCTGTCCTGGCTGCGAAACCGGCTCGCCTCGATCATCAGCACGCCCTCCTTCGACAAACGCCGGCCGGCGAGCTTGATCGCATTGGTTTTGACACGATCATTGAGGGACGGCGAATTCGCGATGTTGAAGAACAGCTGGACAGCGGTCGAGACCTTGTTGACATTCTGCCCGCCGGGACCGCCCGCCAGAACGAACTGTTCCGTCAGCTCCCATCCCGCGATGGTGATCCTGTCATCGATATAGAGCGCGTCGCTGGCCATGCGGCGTTCTATCTCACATCGGCGGCGAATTGAAAATATCGGCTGTGACATGGAAAACCCGGCGATCTTGCGATGCCGGGTTTCACGTGAGTCAGAGGTTTGATCTGCTTATTCGGCAGCGACCTTTACGCCGGGGGCCGCATCACGGACGCCGCCGTCGACATGATTTTCGAACTTGGCGAAGTTCGCAATGAACATCGAGACCAGCTTTTCGGCCTGCGCGTCATAGGCTGCCTTGTCGGTCCAGGTCGAGCGCGGATCGAGAATGCTGCCATCGACACCGTCGACGGAGACCGGCACGGCGAAGCCGAAGTTCGTGTCAGCACGGAATTCGACCTGTCCAAGTTCGCCGCTCAGGGCGGCAGCGAGAAGCGCACGCGTCGCCTTGATCGGCATGCGCTTGCCGGTGCCGTAAGCGCCGCCGGTCCAGCCGGTATTGACAAGCCAGCATTGGACGCCATGCCGACCGATCAACTCCTTGAGCAGATTGCCATATTCGGCCGGATGCCGCGGCATGAAAGGAGCTCCGAAGCAGGTGGAGAAGGTTGCTTCCGGCTCGACGACACCCTTTTCGGTGCCGGCCACCTTGGCGGTGTAGCCGGAGAGGAAGTGATACATCGCCTGATCAGGCGTCAACCGGGCGATCGGCGGCATGACGCCGAAGGCATCGGCGGTCAGCATGATGATCGTCTTCGGATGCCCGGCACGGCCCGTTTCCGAAGCATTCGGGATGAAGTACATCGGATAGGCGCAACGGGTGTTCTCGGTCAGCGACCCATCGTCGAAATCCGGCTCGCGGCTTTCGTTCAGCACGACGTTTTCCAGCACTGTGCCGAAGCGCTGCGTCGTCGCATAGATTTCCGGCTCGGCTTCGGCCGAGAGGCGAATGGTTTTGGCGTAGCAGCCGCCTTCGAAGTTGAAAATGCCGTTTTCGCTCCAGCCGTGTTCGTCATCGCCGATCAGCGTCCGGGCCGGATCGGCCGACAGCGTCGTCTTGCCCGTGCCGGAAAGGCCGAAGAAGACCGCCGCGTCTCCATCCGGGCCGACATTGGCCGAGCAGTGCATCGGCATCACGCCCTTGACCGGCAGCAGGTAGTTGAGCACGGTGAAGACCGATTTCTTCATTTCGCCGGCATAGGAGGTGCCGCCGATGAGGACGAGGCCGTTGGTGAGATCGCAGGCGATCACCGTTTCCGAACGGCAGCCGTGGCGGGCCGGATCGGCCTTGAAGCTCGGCAGATCGATGATCGTCAGCTTCGGCACGAAGCTGGACAGCGCTGCGGTGTCAGGGCGGATCAGCAGATTGCGGATGAACAGCGAATGCCAGGCGAATTCGGTCACGACGCGGGTCGGTAGGGCATGACCTTCCTCGGCGCCGCCGACGAGATCCTGGACGAAAAGCTCCTTGCCCGCGGCATGCGCCAGCATATCGTCGCGCAGCACGGCGAAGTGCTCCGGCGAGATCGGCTTGTTGTTGTCCCACCAGATTTCGCCATCGGTATTGATATCGCGAACGACGAACTTGTCGCGCGGCGAACGGCCCGTGTGCTGGCCGGTAATAGCCCGCAATGCGCCTTGAGCGGTCAGTTCGGCTTCGCCCCGGCGGATCGCTTCTTCATAGAGCGCAGCGGCGGAAAAGTTGTAGCGAACGCTGGCTGCGCCGCCCAATCCAACCGTTGCCAGCCCTATTGCCGGGTTATGAACTCCGAACATTTCCATGGCTAGTTCCCTTCACTCAGGCTCGTTGCCGTTAAAACTAATCGCGAAAATACGGGCAGAAATTTTAAAACACAAGATGGAAAACTGGAGAAAATGCAGCGATATCAAATAATTAATCGATTTAAATTTATCGCCTCAATTTTAAATCGTTTGAATAGGTCGGGTTTAAAGATTCGAACGCGCTACTTAAGATTGCCGGCGAATTTTGCGACAATCCTCCCCTTTATCTTTGCCACAATTTGTTCCACCTTTATCCTCCATAAGCGCATCCGGTCACTGAGACCGCCTGGGGAGAGCAAATCCGGGAGATTGCGCACTGATGACGGAGACCAACACCATGCCGACAATCGCGCTCGTTGATGACGACCGCAACATCCTCACCTCGGTGTCGATCGCGCTGGAGGCCGAAGGATATAAGGTCGAGACGTATACGGACGGTGCTTCGGCGCTCGACGGCCTGCTGGCGCGACCGCCGCAGCTGGCGATCTTCGACATCAAGATGCCGCGCATGGACGGCATGGAACTGCTGCGCCGCCTGCGGCAGAAGTCGGATATTCCCGTCATCTTCCTCACCTCCAAGGATGAGGAGATCGATGAACTCTTCGGCCTGAAGATGGGCGCCGATGATTTCATCACCAAACCTTTTTCGCAGCGTCTGCTGGTGGAGCGCGTGCGCGCCGTCCTGCGCCGCGCGTCAAGCCGCGAAGCCGCCGCCGCCGGCACCGGCCCCAGCGGCGCGCCGAAGACCGGCGCGGTGCAGCAGGCCCGCTCGCTGGAGCGCGGGCAACTGGTCATGGACCAGGAACGCCATACCTGCACCTGGAAAGGCGAGGCCGTGACGCTGACGGTGACCGAATTCCTGATCCTGCATTCGCTGGCGCAGCGCCCCGGCGTCGTCAAAAGCCGCGACGCGCTGATGGACGCAGCCTATGACGAACAGGTCTATGTCGACGACCGGACCATCGACAGCCACATCAAGCGGCTGCGCAAGAAATTCAAGATGGTCGACACCGACTTTGATATGATTGAAACACTCTACGGAGTGGGATACCGCTTCCGCGAAGCAGGCTGAGCCCCGAGCGGCGCAGCGCGCTCCTGCATAATCTCCCAAGTCGGCATCGATTTAAGGATCAAATTATGCAGCAGTTCAAAATGTCACAGCGTCCTTTGCGCGTCTGAAAAGACGCGCGGCGCTGTTAGAAATGTTGAGGGCTGCGGGCCGGTCCATCCGGCCCCGCCCTTCGAAAGGGCCTGTTATTGGCACAGTTGGTGCAGGAAAGGGATCTCGACGATGCGGAGGGCGTGAGCACCCGTCGCGTCCGAGGCCGCCGTTGGTCGCATCCCTTCACGCTGATCCGCCGCATCTTCGGCAATGCCGTCTTTTCGAGCCTGACGCGGCGCATCCTGTTCTTCAATCTCGTCGCGCTGGTGGTGCTCGTCGGCGGCATCCTCTACCTTAACCAGTTCCGCGAGGGATTGATCGACGCTCGCGCCGAAAGCCTGTTGACGCAGGGCGAAATCATCGCCGGCGCCGTTTCGGCCTCCGCGTCGGTCGATACGAACTCGATTACCATCGATCCGCAGAAGCTGCTTGAGCTGCAGGCCGGCCAGAGCATCACCCCGGTGCCGAACGACGAGGACCTTGAATTCCCGATCGATCCCGAAAAGGTCGCACCGGTCCTGCGCCGGCTGATCTCTCCGACGCGCACCCGCGCCCGCATCTTCGATGCCGATGCCAACCTGCTGCTCGATTCGCGCCATCTCTATTCGCGCGGCCAGGTGCTGCGCTTCGACCTGCCGCCGGTTGAGGAAGAGAAACAGACCTGGAGTGAATGGTTCGCCACCCTGTTCAACAAGGCGTTACAGCCCGGCAATCTGCCGCTCTATAAGGAAGCGCCGGGGGGCGACGGCTCAATCTATCCCGAAGTGATGAATGCGCTCACCGGCGTTCGCGGCGCAGTCGTGCGCACCACTGAAAAAGGTGAGCTCATCGTTTCCGTCGCCGTGCCGATCCAGCGCTTCCGCGCCGTGCTCGGCGTGCTGTTGTTGTCGACACAGGCGGGCGACATCGACAATATCGTCCATGCCGAGCGGCTTGCCATTATGCGCGTCTTCGGCGTCGCGACGCTCGTCAACGTGCTGCTTTCGCTGGTGCTGTCGTCGACCATCGCCAATCCGCTGCGCCGTCTTTCGGCAGCGGCCATCCGTGTCCGCCGCGGCGCCAAGACGCGTGAGGAAATTCCCGACTTCTCTGCCCGCCAGGATGAAATCGGCAACCTTTCCATCGCCTTGCGCGAGATGACGACGGCGCTCTACGACCGCATCGATGCGATCGAAAGTTTCGCGGCCGATGTCAGCCATGAGCTCAAGAACCCGCTGACCTCGCTGCGCAGCGCTGTCGAAACGCTTCCGCTTGCCAAATCCGACGATTCCAAGAAGCGGCTGATGGACGTCATCCAGCACGATGTCCGCCGCCTCGACCGGCTGATCAGCGATATCTCCGACGCCTCCCGTCTCGACGCCGAACTCGCACGCGTGGATGCCGGCTCCGTTGATATGGAGGTGCTGCTGCGCGACCTCATCGAGGTTTCGCGCCAGGTCAGGAGCACCAAGAAGCAGGTGGAGATCGAATATGCGATCGAACGCAAGCCGAACGTCAAGACCCGCTTCGTCATCAACGGCCACGATCTACGCATCGGCCAGATCATCGCCAACCTGATCGAGAATGCCCGCTCTTTCGTGCCGGAAAAGGGCGGCAAGATTACTGTGCGGCTGGTGCGGACACGCTCGCGCTGCGTCACCACGATCGAAGACAACGGCCCGGGCATCCAGGCGGAAAATATCGACCGTATCTTCGAGCGCTTCTATACGGACCGGCCGGAGGCGGAAGGCTTCGGCCAAAATTCGGGCCTCGGCCTTTCGATCAGCCGCCAGATCGCCGAAGCGCATGGCGGTTCGCTGAGAGCCGAAAACATCACCGATGCCGAGAGCGGGCATATACTCGGCGCCCGCTTCATCCTCTCGTTGCCAATCGGCGCAGCAGCATGACCGAGGCAGGTTTCAACGTCCATGCGACGGCGATCGTCGTCGGCAAGACCGGGCTGCTGTTCAGCGGCCCCTCCGGCTGGGGAAAATCGATGCTGGCCTTCACGTGCATGACCGAGGCGCGCCGGCTCGGGCTTTTCACGGCGCTGGTCGCGGACGATCAAGTTCTTCTCTCAAGAGAGGCCGGCGCGGTGATCGCCACGTGCCCGCCGTCGATCACCGGGCTGATCGAACTTCGCGGCACCGGCATCGTTCGTCAGGACCATATTCCCAGGGCGGCCATGCATTATGCCGTGCTTCCGGGCTGCGCGACCGGTGAAAACCGGGTGCCTCCCGAGGGCGAAATGGTGAGCCTTGCCGCCGGTTTTTCGCTTCCCGCATTGCGGTTGCTCACAGGCGTTTCCTCACCCCTTGCGATCCTGATGGCAAAAGTGCCGGATATCGGGCGCTGAGGCCTTCCGGATTGGTCAATCTGCCTTATATATTCGCATTTTTATCTTGCACTTCGGCTTTTCATAGCCAAGATGTGCCCCCACCGGTGGACGTAATTGCTGCGTTGCGATATTGGGGCCACCGTTTGTATATGGGAGCAGTAATATCATGATCGGACTTGTGCTTGTCACTCATGGCAAGCTGGCTGAAGAGTTTCGTCATGCTGTCGAGCACGTCGTCGGTCCTCAGAAATTCATCGAGACGGTCTGTATTGGCCCCGAAGACGACATGGACCAGAGACGGCAGGACATTCTGGAAGCCGTTTCCGGTGCCGATGATGGCCACGGCGTCGTCATTCTGACCGACATGTTCGGCGGCACACCGTCCAATCTTGCCATATCAGTCATGAGCAGCGGCCATACCGAGGTCATTGCCGGCGTCAACCTGCCGATGTTGATCAAGCTTGCCGGGGTGCGCGGCGAGAACAACATGGAGAAGGCACTGGTGGAGGCCTCTGAAGCCGGGCGGAAATATATCAATGTCGCGAGCCGTGTGCTCAGCGGAAAATAACGGGCATTCATGACATCGCTCTCCCGGGAACTCCTTATCATCAACAAGCGCGGTCTTCATGCGCGCGCTTCTGCCAAATTCGTGCAGATGGTCGAGACCTTCGATGCCGCCATCACCGTTTCCAAGGACGGAATGACGGTCGGCGGTACCTCCATCATGGGCCTGATGATGCTTGCGGCAAGCCCCGGCTCGAGTGTCGTCGTCTCGGCAAGCGGCAGCCAGGCCGAGGAAGCGCTGGAGGCGCTGGACCAGCTGATCCAGAACAGGTTCGGCGAGGAGATGTGAGCTCCGATCGAGTTCATATAAACATATAAAGACTTCTTTATATCCTTATTGCCATCACCGGCGAAGCCTGCTAAACGGCGGACATGCCGTGCGCTTGCACGTGGGTCATCCTTCGCGCCTGCGCCAATTTTGAGACGTTTTCAGCCTGGAGGCCTCTATGAGCACTGAAAAAGATTATGTCGTCGCCGATATCGGGCTTGCGGATTTCGGCCGCAAGGAAATTACGATCGCCGAAACCGAAATGCCAGGGCTGATGTCCTGCCGCACCGAATTCGGCCAGACAAAGCCGCTGAAGGGCGCGCGCATCACCGGCTCGCTGCACATGACTATTCAGACGGCCGTGCTCATCGAGACGCTGGTCGCGCTCGGCGCGGAAGTCCGCTGGGCCTCGTGCAACATCTTCTCGACGCAGGATCATGCCGCTGCCGCGATCGCCGCTTCCGGCGTGCCTGTCTTCGCCATCAAGGGCGAATCGCTCGAAGATTACTGGGTCTATACCGACAAGATCTTCCAGTGGGCCGATGGCGGCCTTTCCAACATGATCCTCGATGACGGCGGCGACGCCACCATGTATATCCTGCTTGGCGCCCGCGCAGAAGCCGGCGAGGACGTGCTCACTCATCCGCATTCCGAAGAAGAGGAAATCCTCTTCGCACAGATCAAGAAGCGCCTTGCCGCTTCGCCTGGCTGGTTCACCAAGCAGCGCGACGCGATCAAGGGCGTCACCGAGGAAACGACGACCGGCGTCAACCGGCTTTACCAGCTCAGCCAGAAGGGCCTGCTGCCCTTCCCGGCAATCAACGTCAACGACTCGGTCACCAAGTCGAAATTCGACAACAAGTATGGCTGCAAGGAATCGCTGGTCGACGGCATCCGTCGCGGCACCGATGTCATGATGGCCGGCAAGGTTGCCGTCGTCTGCGGATACGGCGACGTTGGCAAGGGTTCTGCCGCTTCGCTCTCCGGCGCCGGCGCCCGCGTTAAGGTGACCGAAGCCGATCCGATCTGCGCATTGCAGGCTGCGATGGACGGCTACGAAGTCGTTCTGCTCGAGGACGTCGTTTCCTCGGCCGATATCTTCATCACCACCACCGGCAACAAGGACGTCATCCGCATCGACCATATGCGGGCGATGAAGGATATGGCGATCGTCGGCAATATCGGTCACTTCGACAACGAAATCGAAGTCGCTGCATTGCGCAATCTCAAGTGGACCAACGTCAAGCCGCAGGTCGACCTGATCGAATTTCCCAAGGGCAACCGCATCATCCTTCTTTCCGAAGGCCGTCTGCTCAACCTCGGCAATGCCACCGGCCATCCGTCCTTCGTGATGTCGGCTTCTTTCACCAACCAGACGCTGGCGCAGATCGAGCTCTTCACCAAGCCCGACCAGTATTCCAACCAGGTCTATATCCTGCCGAAGCATCTCGACGAGAAGGTCGCACGCCTGCATCTCGACAAGCTCGGCGTGAAGCTGACCGAGCTTTCTGCGGAACAGGCTGCCTATATCGGCGTCTCGCCGAAGGGCCCGTTCAAGTCCGACCACTACAGATATTGATTTGATCGTTAATATCCACAAGATGTAGAAGCCGCGGCATTGACAAATGCCGCGGCTTATTTTTTGGACGCTCCCTTCCCGCAGATTCCCTTCCGAAGTATTGTTTTAAGACTTGATTCGTGGCGCAGGACCCTGTCCGACCGCTGCGAAAATGGGATGTCTTGTCGTAATGCGGCACATTGAAGGACGGAGACATACCGCGGATGTCGGAAATGAAAAGCAGCCTGCCCAGTCAGGCGGATGATGGCGTTCGCGCCGATCACCGCCCGCTCATGGCAGACCGAGGATATAAATCTGCAACGGCACACGAGGCCGCAAAGCAAGAGCACGGACCACTGGCGCGGCTCCTGAAAAGCTGCGCCGCCGGCACGGCGCTTGCCGCGCTGGCATGGCCGGCTCTGGCACAGGCGGAGCAGCAGGCGGCGGCCTCGGCTCACCTCTTCACATCCTCGCAGGTGATCGGTGTTTCCGTCGTCATCGGCGTCATATCGGCAGCCCTGCTGTCGACACTGTGGCTGGTGCGCCAGCGCGGCAACCTGGAAAACGAGAGCCGGGAAATCCGCTCGGCGCTCTCCGATGCCCAGCAGCGCATTTCGCAATACCAGGCTCTGATCGCCGACAAGAACCGGCGGATCGTCATCTGGGACGGCAATGCGCGGCCCGAACTGCTCGGCCAGCTTCCGCCCGAGACCGGCGCGCCGCAAGACGGCGAATTCCTGGCCTTCGGCCTGTGGCTGAAGTCACGTTCGGCTTCCGAGCTGGAAAAGGCGATCGACCGGCTGCGCGACGAGGCGCAGAGCTTCGACATGGTGGTCGAAACCATCCGCGACGAGATCCTCGAGGCGCAGGGCCGGGTTTCCGGCGGGCGTGCCTTCGTCCGTTTCGTGGCGCTCAACAATCTGCGCGCCGAGCTCGCAGAGCTCAGGATCGAGCGCGACCGGCTGATGACCTCGATCTCTGCCTTCCAGACCATGCTGGACGCGATCGACATGCCGGCCTGGCAGCGCGATCCGGTGGGCCGCCTGACCTGGGTCAACCAGGCTTATGGCGAGGCGGTCGAAGCGCGATCGCCGCAGCAGGCGATCAATGAAGGCCGCGAGATGCTGACGACCGTCGCGCGCGAACGCATTCGTGCCACGACGACGCCGGAATCGCCCTTCCACGACAAGATCTCGACCGTCGTTCGCGGCAATCGGACATTCTTCGACGTCGTCGACGTCAGGGTTCCCGGCGGTTCGGCCGGCATCGCGATCGATGTATCCGACATAGAGGCAGTGCGCGCCGAGCTGGAACGGACGCTGAAGAGCCATGCCGAAACGCTCGACCATCTCGCCACGCCGGTTGCCATCTTCGACGGCGAGCGCCGGCTGCAATTCTACAATCAGGCCTTCGTCGCGCTCTGGGAACTGGATATCGCCTTCCTCGAAGGCCGGCCGGACAATAGCGAGTTGCTCGAGCGGCTGCGCGCAGCCAAGAAGTTGCCGGACCAGCTCAACTGGAAAAGCTGGAAGGACGCCGCGCTTTCCGTTTATCGCGCGCTCGACACGCAAACGGATCTCTGGCACCTGCCGAACGGGCAGACGTTGCGGGTCTTTGCGACCGCCCATCCGCAGGGCGGCGCCACCTGGGTGTTCGAAAACCTGACCGAGCAGGTCGATCTCGAGACGCGCTACAACACGCTGGTCAAGGTGCAGGGCGAAACGATTGACCATCTTTCCGAAGGTGTGGCGGTGTTCGGTCCTGATGGACGCATCCGCCTTTCCAACCCGGCCTTTCGCGCGCTTTGGGGGATCACCGAAACCGAAGCCAAGCCCGGCACCCATATCCGTGCGCTGGGCGAGGCCTGCGCCCCCTCCTATGACCGGCCGGACGGCTGGAAGACCTTCGCGGAACTGATCACCAGCTTCGACGACGAACGCCGCTCGGGCCAGGGAACGCTTGAACTCTTCTCCGGCCTCGTGCTCGACTATGCCGTCATCCCGCTGCCGAACGCCCAGACCATGCTGACCTTCGTCAACATGACGGACAGCGTGCGCGCCGAGCGCGCGCTGACCGAGAAGAACGAAGCGTTGCGCAAGGCCGACGAGCTGAAGAACGACTTCGTCCAGCACGTTTCCTATGAACTGCGTTCGCCACTGACCAACATTATCGGCTTCACCGATCTCCTGCGCACACCGGGCGTCGGGCCGCTTACCGAACGGCAGGCCGAATATATCGACCACATCTCGACCTCATCCTCGGTTCTATTGACGCTCGTCAACGATATTCTCGACCTTGCGACCGTCGATGCCGGCATCATGCGCCTCAATTATGCGGATATCGATCTCAACGGCCTGCTCGACGACGTCTCGATGCAGATCGCCGATCGGCTCCACGAAAGCGGCGTCGCACTTGAAATCACCGCTCCTGCCTATCTCGGCTCGATCGTGGCCGATCCGCAGCGGCTGAAACAGATCCTTCTGAAGCTTCTGTCCAATGCGGCGAATTTCTCGCCCGAAGGCACGTCGATCTCGCTGGAATGCCATCGCGAAGGCACGGATTTCGTCTTCGCCGTCAGTGATCGCGGCCCCGGCATCTCACCTGATATGATCGCGACCGTCTTCGATCGTTTTGCCACGGGGGCGAAAAGCGGCAAACGCGGCGGCGCCGGCCTCGGCCTCTCGATCGTCGACAGCTTCGTCAGTCTGCATCATGGCGATGTGACGATCGACAGCGAGCCGGGCAAGGGCACGACCGTCGTCTGCCGTATCCCTTCGGTCGATGTACCGCATTCCGCCGCCGCCGAATGACCACCAGTGATACGATTTCGCTTTTCTTGAAGGACGAGGCGGCTACCATCCGCCTCGGCGAGGACTTGGCACTGGCCCTGAAGGCCGGCGATTGCCTTGCCCTTTCCGGCGATCTCGGCGCGGGGAAATCCTCGCTCGCCCGCGCGATCCTGCGCGCCATGGCCGATGACGAGGGGCTCGAGGTCCCGAGCCCGACCTTCACGCTGGTGCAATCCTATGATCTGCGCATCGCCGTTTCGCATTTCGATCTCTACCGGCTCGGTGATCCGGCCGAACTGACGGAGCTTGGCTTCGACGAGGCGCTGCAGAACGGTATCTGTCTCGTCGAATGGCCTGAGATGGCAGAGAGCGAACTGCCCGCGCAGCGCATCACCCTGACGTTGGCGCATGAAGGCAGCGGCCGCCGGGCAACGATCAAAGCCGTTGGCGCGCAAAATACACGCATCCACCGCGTCCTGGCGATCCGCGATTTCCTTGACGGTGCAGGTTATCCCGAAGCGAGACGCCGATTCCTGACCGGTGATGCCTCGCTGCGCGCCTATGAGGCGATCTATCCGCAGGCCGGGAACCGACGCATCATCCTGATGGACTGGCCGCCGCTTGCTGAAGGCCCGCCGGTTCTCGACGGCAAACCCTATCCGAAAGTCGCGCATCTCGCCGAAAACGCTTATCCCTTCGTGGCGATCGCCGATACGCTGCGCAAGGACGGCTTTGCGGCGCCCGAAGTCTACAAGGTGGATTATAACAAGGGTATCCTGCTGATCGAAGATCTCGGCAGCGAAGGCGTGCTGGATACCCACGGCCAGCCGGTTATAGAACGCTATCGCGAAAGCGTTGCCTGCCTGGCCAGGCTGCACGCCCTGAAATTTCCGCAGGACATCCCCGTTGGAAAGGGCCATATCCACCACATTCCCGATTTCGACCGCACGGCGATGAAGATGGAGGTGCGGCTGGTGCTTGACTGGCACCTGCCCTGGAAGCGCCAGGGCGCACCTGCAACGGAAGCCGAACGGGCGGAATATCTGGCGATCTGGGATGCGCTCATCGACGAGCTCGCAACGGCCGAGAAGAACCTGCTGCTGCGCGACTTCCATTCGCCGAACATCATCTGGCGCGAACATCAAAGCGGTATTCGCAAGATCGGCCTCATCGATTTCCAGGACGCGATGATCGGTCCCACGGCCTATGACCTTGCCTCGATCGTCCAGGACGCGCGCGTAACGATCGAGCCGGACCTCTTCCGGCAGCTGATGGATGATTATCTGAGGCTTCGCCGCGCGCAGCGCGGTTTCGACGAAGCCGGATTTATGAAGGCCTGGGCGATTATGTCTGCCCAGCGCAACTGCAAGCTTGCCGGCCTCTGGGTGCGCCTGTTGCAGCGCGACGGCAAGCCAGGCTATCTGAAACATATGCCGCGCACGCTTTCCTATCTGAACGTCGCGCTTGAGCATGAAACGCTTGCCCCCTTGCGCGATTGGTGCGCAAGGGCTGGAATAGGCCAGAGCGAATCATAAGTTCCGGATCAGAATGACCATCAGACAAGCCATGGTACTGGCCGCGGGTCTCGGAACCCGCATGCGCCCGATCACCGATACCATCCCGAAGCCGCTGGTGAAAATCGACGGCAAGCCGATGATCGACTACGCGCTGGATTCGCTGGTCGCAGCCGGCATCGAACGCGCCGTCGTCAACGTTCACCACCACGCCGACCAGATGCTCGAACATCTCGGGAATTATAACGGCCTCGACATCGCCATATCGGACGAGCGGGACGCACTGATGAATTCCGGCGGCGGCCTGGCGAAGGGGCTGAGGCTACTTAGCCGCGACAATATCTTCGTCATGAATGCCGATCTCTTCTGGATCGGCGAACAGCCGGGGCGGCCGACGAACCTGGAACGCTTAGCCGGCTTCTTCGATGCCGAACGCATGGATATGGCGCTGCTTTGCGTCGGGATCGAGGATACGACGGGTCACAATGGCAAGAACGACTTCAGTCTGGCGGCCGATGGCCGGCTGACGCGTTATCGCGATGATCCGTCCAATCCCGTCGTCTATGCCGGCGCGATCGCCATGAACCCGTCGCTGTTCGACGATGCGCCGAAGGATGCCTTCAACCTCAATATTTATTTCGACAAGGCGATCGCGCGTGGACGGCTTTACGGCATGGTGCTCGAAGGCCATTGGCTGACGGTCGGCACGCCCGACGCGATCGGCGAGGCGGAGGAAACGATCCGGCGACTGCGGGCGTTTGCGTAAGCCATGGCGGAGCGGCACCAGCCACGCATCCTGACGATCCCGGCGGGCCTCTCCTTCCTGAAAACGCTGGCGACGGCACTTTGCGACGGCCGATTGACGCCGATTTTCCGGCACGACGCCGATGATCCGCTATCGCTTGCCAAAGTCACGATCTACCTGCCGACCCGGCGCGCCGTGCGTGTGCTGCGGTCCGAATTCGTCGACCTGCTCGGCGGCCGCTCGGCGATCCTCCCCGTCATCCGCCCGCTCGGTGAAACCGATGACGATAGCGGCTATTTCGACGAGGCGCTGCCGGCAACGATCGATCTCGCTCAGCCGCTGTCGAATACTGCCCGTCTGCTGGAGCTTGCGCGTCTGATCCTTGCCTGGCGAAACAAGCTGCCGGAGATCGTCCGCCACATTCACTCGGACTCGCCGCTCGTCGCGCCGGCAAGCCCGGCGGATGCGATCTGGCTCGCCCGCAATCTTGCCGAGCTGATCGATTCCATCGAGACCGAGGATCTCGACTGGTCGGAGCTGTCGAAACTCGATACCGGCGATTATGCCGCCTGGTGGCAGCTGACGGCGGAGTTCCTGCAGATCGCCAGTGCCTTCTGGCCCGAGCGGCTGTCCGAACTCGGCAAATCCTCGCCGGCGCGGCACAGAAACGCCATTCTCCGGGCCGAAGCAAGCCGGCTTTCGGCAACGAAACCCGCCGGGCCGATCATCATCGCCGGTTCGACGGGTTCAGTTCCCGCCACCGCCGATCTCATCGCCGCCGTCGCCCATCTGCCGGAAGGTGTGATCGTGCTTCCGGGTCTGGATCTCTCCATGCCCGAAAGGCACTGGCAGATGGTCGCGCCGGAACCGGCGCCAGGCCAACATGCCAATCCGGCAAGCCGGAGCCATCCGCAATATGGTCTGTCGTCTCTGCTCAAGCGGCTGAAGCTGACGCGTGCCGACGTCACGCTCCTCGACAGACCGGAGGCCGATCTTGAGCGACGTGCCGAAATCCTGTCGCGGGCACTTGCTCCGGCGGAGGCGACCAGCGACTGGGGAGCGTGGAAAAACGACCTGCCGGCAGGCGCGCTGTCTTCGGCCTTCTCTGACATTTCGCTGATTGAAGCCGCCAATGAGCGTGAGCAAGCAACCGCAATTGCCATCGCGCTCCGGCTTGCGTTGGAGAGGCCGGGACAGGACAGCGAGAGCCGGGCAGCACTCATCACTCCGGACCGCAATCTCGCGCGGCGGGTGATGGCCGAGCTTTCCCGCTTCGGCATCCTCGCAGACGATTCGGCGGGCACACCGCTTTCGGCCATGCCGCAGGGTACCCTGCTGCAATTGCTGCTGGAGGCAGCGCTGCGGCCGGGCGATCCGGTGGCCATCGTCTCGCTGCTCAAACATCCGCTTGCCCGCTTCGGCCTGGAGCGCGGCGCCTTGATTTCCGCTACCGAGGCGCTCGAGCTGCTGGCACTGCGCGGCGGCGTGGCAGAGGTGGATATCAGTACGCTGGAACCGCTGCTCACGCACCAACTTGCCGAACAGGCCCTGGACAGGCACGCGCCGCAATGGCGAAAAGCGCTTTCGCCTGAGGCCGCCGACGCCGCATACGACCTTGCCCGGCGGGTCACACGGGCGACCGAGCCTCTGGCTTCGGCGCTGATGCGGCACCGGCCGGAAGATCGCGGAAGAACAGCGCACTTCACATTGTCCGAATGGGCGGAACGCACCGGCCGTTCGCTTGAAGCGGTCGCGGTCGATCCGCAAGGCAATCTCGCCGATCTCTGGTCGAACGAAGCGGGAGATGCCCTCGCCGCCCTGCTCGGTGAAGTGATCGACACGGACGGCCAGATGGAGGCCGACGGACCGCAATGGATCGACATCATGGCAGCACTCGCCGCCGGTCATGCGGTGAAGCCACGGGCGCTCAGCCATCCGAGGCTTTTCATCTTCGGCACGCTGGAAGCCCGCCTGCAGAGCGTCGATACGTTGATCCTCGGCGGCCTGAACGAAGGCACCTGGCCGGGACAGACCGCCAACAATCCCTTCATTCCGCGCATGATGAAGACGGAAATCGGCCTCGAGCCGCCGGAGCGGCGCATCGGCCAGCTGGCACATGACTTCGAGATGGCAAACGGCACACGTCATCTGATCTATTCGCGCGCGCTGCGCCAGGGCTCGACGCCGACCGTTGCCTCACGTTGGCTGCAGCGGCTGCTGGCGCTCGGCGGAGAGGCGTTCGAAGCGGAATTGAAGGGACGCGGCAATCGTTTCCTGCAGTGGACCGCTCTCATCGATCGGGGCGACAGTCAGGCGCCGGCGCAACGACCCTCGCCGAAACCGCCGCTGGCGCTGCAGCCGAAATCCTATTCCTTCAGCGAAGTCGGCCGGCTGCGCCGAGATCCCTATGCCATCTATGCCCGTCGCATCCTGCGGCTCGACCCCGTCGACCCGTTCAATCGCGACCCGGGTGCGGCCGAACGCGGGACGCTCTACCACAAGATCATCGACCGTTTCATCCGCGAAGCCCATATCGCCGGCACGCCGGATGCGGCAGCGGCGATGGAGCACGTCCTTTCCGAGCTTTTCGACATGGAAAAGTTGCCGCCGCATATCGATGCCGTGTGGCGGCCGCGTTTTCGCGCAGTCGCCCGCGTCTTCCTCGAATGGGAGGCCGGACGGCGACATGGCATCCTGAAAACGTTGACGGAAGTGCGAGGCGGCATGGAACTGGAGCCGATCAATATCCGGCTCACCGGCGTCGCAGACCGGATCGACGTCACCGGACCACACTCGGCCGATATCATCGACTACAAGACCGGCTACAATCCCTCGCCGGCGCAGGCACGCGTGCTTCTCGATCCGCAGCTGGCACTTGAAGCAGCGGCCTTGAGCGCTGGCGCTTTTCGCGATGCCGGCAGCCTCGTGCCGCAGGACCTTCTCTATGTGCGTCTGCGACCGGGAAGCCGCTTTCAAGTCGATACCGTCAACAACGAGAGCTCTGCACGCAGCGACAAGGCCAAATCGGCGATGGATCTCGCCGCTGAATCGATCGACCAGCTGGTCAAATTCGTGGGGTTGCTGCAATCCAGCGAAAGAGGCTTTACCTCGCGGCTGATCCCGGCCCAGCAGTTCGATTTCGGCGGCGATTATGATCATCTCGCCCGCGTCTCCGAATGGTCGACGGCCGAAACCGAAGAGGGCGGCGATGAGTGATGTGACCGCCCTTCCCAACGATGACGATCCGGGCGCCTGGATCGGCTGGACGACAATCCAGCAGGCGATAGCCTCCGATCCGTTGCGGTCGGCATGGGTCTCGGCCAATGCCGGTTCCGGCAAGACGCATGTGCTGACGCAGCGCGTCATCCGGCTGCTGCTATCAGGCGCGCGGCCCTCCGCCATTTTATGCCTCACCTACACCAAGGCTGCGGCGTCGGAAATGTCGAACCGCGTTTTCGAACGGCTGGCGGAATGGGTGGTGCTTGACGATGAAGACCTCGGCCGCCGCATCACGCAGATCGAAGGCGTGGCTCCCGACGGACTGAAGCTTGCCGAGGCTCGTCGGCTGTTTGCCAAGGCGCTGGAGACGCCCGGCGGACTGAAGATCCAGACGATCCATGCCTTTTGCGAGGCACTGCTGCATCAGTTCCCGCTGGAGGCCAACGTTGCCGGCCATTTCTCAGTTCTCGACGATCGCGCGGCGGTGGCGCTGCTTTCCGATGCGCGCCGGGCGCTGCTGACGGCAACGGCGCCGGACGAAGACAGCGCCCTTGCCGAGGCATTCGCCTACGTGCTCAATCTCGGCGACGAATCCGGGCTGGAGAACCTGCTCGGCGACATCGTCGCCAACCGCAATGCCATTCGTCGTTTCACCGCGACGGCCGAACAGCAGGGCGGTGTGGAAATGGTTCTGCGCAAAAGGCTCGGCCTTGCCGTCGGCGACACTGAAGACAGGATCGCGGCGCAATATTGGCCTTTGCCGGAGCTTTCGGGCAGCACACTGGAGCTCTATCTCTCGCTTGCCGACCAGAAGGGCGGCGCGAAGGCGCAGGAAGTTGCTTACGGCCTCAGGCTCGCCGGGCGGGAGCGCGATGACGCAAGGCGTGCGCAATTTCTCGAGAAGATCTTTCTGACCGTGAAGGGCGAGCCCAAGGCCGACTCGCAATTTTTCGTCAAGGCCATGCTTGCCGAGGCACCGCGTCTGGCGGAGGCCATCGCCATTGCCCGCGCGCATGTCGCAGCAAGCCGCGACCGGCTGAAGCTGATGCGGATGTACGGCGCCACGCATGCAGCGCTGGTGCTCGCCGATCGGCTGAATCACGACTATGAGGAGTTGAAGAAGCAGCGCAGCCAGCTCGATTTCGAGGACCTGATCACCCGCACCGCCGACCTCCTGACAAAAAGTGGCGTCGGCCCCTGGATCCACTACAAGCTCGACCGCGGCATCGATCATATCCTCGTCGACGAGGCGCAGGATACCAGCCCGATCCAGTGGAGTGTCATCCAGTCGCTCGCCGAAGATTTCTTCTCCGGCGAAAGCGCCCGGCCGATCGTGCGCACGCTGTTTGCCGTCGGCGACGAAAAGCAGTCGATCTATTCCTTCCAGGGGGCGCGGCCCGAGCGTTTTTCCGAAGAGAGCGACCGGACGCGGCGGCGCGTTTCCGATAGCGGGCAGAGTTTTTCCTCCGTGCGGCTGCCACTGTCGTTCCGCTCGACCTCAGACGTACTCGAGGCGGTTGACCACATTTTCAAGACAGCCGAGAATGCGCGCGGCCTCAGCGCGCTCGGCGAACCGGTCGTGCATCGTTCAAGCCGCATCGGACATCCCGGCGCCGTCGATCTCTGGGAAATGGTTGCGCCGGAAGCGGTGGTGAAGGAGGAGGACTGGACGGCGCCCTTCGATGCGACGCCGGAAAGCGCGCCGGCCGCGATCCTCGCGCGGCGGATCGCCCATTCGATCGGCACGCTCGTTGGCCGCGAAACGATCGTCGACAAAGGCAAGGAGCGCCTGATTGAGGCGGGCGACATCCTGGTGCTGGTGCGCAAGCGCGACGCCTTCGTCAATGCGTTGACACGCGCGTTGAAGCGCCGCGGCGATATTCCCGTCGCCGGTGCGGACAGGCTGGTGCTGACCAGCCATATCGCCGTGCAGGATCTGCTGGCGCTCGGCCGTTTCCTGCTTCTACCGGAAGACGATCTTTCGCTCGCCGCCGTGCTGAAGAGCCCGCTTTTCGATCTCTCCGAGGACGACATCTTTGCGGTCGCCGCGTTGCGCGGCGACAATCAGAGCGTCTGGAGCCATCTCAAAAGCTTCGCCACCGACGGCACCGAGCGTTTCCGCGCTGCCGTCGAGAGGCTGGAGCTGTTTCTCCGGCAGTCCAGGAGCCTGTCGGTCCATGATTTCTATGCGCGCGTGCTGGGCAGCTATGGCGGGCGGCGGCAATTCCTTGCCCGTCTCGGCACCGAGGTCAGCGATATTCTCGACGAATTCCTGACCTTCACGCTCGACCACGAGAGCTCCGGCCTTCCCGGGCTGCAATCCTTCATCTCGACGCTGGAGCTCGAAGCCCCCGTGATGAAGCGCGAGCAGGACAAGGGGCGCAACGAGGTGCGGATCATGACGGTGCATGCCTCCAAGGGTCTTGAAGCACCGATCGTTTTCCTTGTCGACGGCGGTTCGAAGGCCTTCACCCATACCCATCTGCCGAAGCTTCGCCTGATCGAGACCGGTCCCGACGAGCCGCCGATGCCCGTCTGGGTTCCTGTCTCCGATCTGGCCAATTCGCTGACCCTGGACGATGCCACACGTATCCAGATGCTGGCGGAAGAGGAATACCGCCGGTTGCTCTATGTCGCTATGACGCGCGCCGCCGACCGGCTGGTCGTCTGCGGCTATCGTGGCGTGCGTGTGAATAACGACACCTGGCATATGATGATCTCGACGGCCCTGCGCGACGACCATCCGCATGTGGAGGCGACCACATTCTCCGGTCCCGATGGGGAATGGCCGGGCGTCAAATGGCGCGTGCCGCGGGTGGAACGACGCTTCGAGCGTATCGATAGCACCGAAGAGCGCGGCAGCGAGGAGACCTTGCCCGACGGTCTGTTGCGGCCATTGCCGCCGCAGGCTGAGCTGCCCCGGCCGCTCAGTCCTTCCGGCGCCGGGACGATCATCGATGAAGACGAGGGCGGTCTGCTGATTGTCTCGCCGCTGTTCGGCGAAAAGGAGCGCAGCGATCGTTCGCTGGAAAAGGGCAGGCTGATCCATCGCATGCTGCAGGCGCTTCCCGAAATTCCGCTTGGCGAACGGCCTGACGCGGCGAGCCGTTATGCCGAAAGGGCGGCTCGATTCTGGCCGGAAGCCGAACGGCGCAAGCTTGTCGATTCGGTTCTGAAACTATTGGACGAGGAAGGTCTGCAGGCTGTTCTCGGTGCGCAGGCCCAGCCCGAAGTCTCGATCATGGGAACATTGACGCTCGAAGACCGGCGCTATGCCGTCTCCGGCCGCATCGACCGGCTCGCCGTTCTTGCCGATCGCGTCGTCATTCTCGACTACAAGACCAATCGGGTACCGCCAGCAACAGAAGAAGCTATCCCCTTCGCGCACCGGGCACAGCTGGCGATCTATCGCGAGATCCTGGCGCCGCTCTATCCTGATAAGCGTATCGATTGCATGCTTGTCTATACCGAGAACGCTTCGCTCTACGCGCTGAGCGAAGAGGCGCTCGGTTTGGCGCTTGCAGCGGTCAAGACAAAGTGAAATACCGGACATTGAAAGTTCGGCACCGCACCATCACATGTGGTTCAACACCCAATTCCGTTAAAGGAGCAGCCCATGGCTACCGTGAAAGTCGATATCAATAACTTCCAGTCGGAAGTTCTGGAATCCGCAGAACCCGTCGTCGTCGATTTCTGGGCCGAATGGTGCGGCCCGTGCAAGATGATTGCTCCGAGCCTCGAAGAAATCGCCGTCGAGATGGAAGGCAAGGTCAAGGTCGCCAAGCTGAATATCGATGAGAACCCGGAACTCGCTGCACAGTTCGGTGTGCGCTCCATTCCGACCCTTGCAATCTTCAAGGGCGGCGAAGTTGCCGATATCTCGGTCGGCGCAAAGCCGAAGACGGCTCTTTCGAACTGGATTTCGAGCGCTGCCTGATTAATATCGACGAATTTATATCACATTGACGAAAAAGCCCGGCTCGACCGGGCTTTTTTTCATTTCGCAGCCTTCATTTTGGCGGCGTGCCGTTGTCGGCAAGCACGTCGCCGACAAGATAGAGAGAGCCGCCGACCAGGATGCGCGGCGGCAATGCCTCCGGGTCGGCGACGGCTTTTATCGCTTCCAGCGCATCGCCGACCGTCGACATCGGTTCGGCAACCAAGCCGGCATCATAAGCGGCATTCGACAATATCACCGGGTCGACCATCGCTTCGCTGCCGCGGATCGGCACGCAGAAAACCTTCTCGACCAAGCCGGCAAAGGCCTTGAAATAACCGACCGGATCCTTGGTATTGATCATGCCGATAATCAGAAAAAGCGGCCGAGACTGGCGCTCCTCGAAAGTGGCCATGGCTTCGGCGATCACTTCGCCGGCACCGGGATTATGCCCGCCATCGATCCAGATCTCGGCGCCGGCGGGTGCATGCGGCAGCAG
Source organism: Rhizobium laguerreae (assembly GCF_019778565.1). NCBI lineage: Bacteria > Pseudomonadati > Pseudomonadota > Alphaproteobacteria > Hyphomicrobiales > Rhizobiaceae > Rhizobium > Rhizobium laguerreae. The sequence goes on from NZ_JAAXQT010000004.1 coordinate 41,578, forward strand.
CCGGCCCTCGCTCAGGCGCTGTAGCCGGCCCGGCCATTCGACCGAACTCATCGCCTTTTCCATCATCGTCTCGGTGACGGTGAAACCCGCCGCCTTGACGGCACGAATGGCAGCGGCAGCATTGGCATATTGATGGCGGCCGGGAAGGCGCGGTAGCGGCAGGTCGGCAAGCCCGAACTCGTCCTGGTAGACGAGCCGGCCATATTCCTCATGCGCCATGAAATCCTGCCCGAAGACGGCGCTCGGGCAATGCAGCCGTTCGGCCGTCGACATCAGCACGTCGAGCGCTGCGTCATATTCCTGATGGCCGATGACGACGGGAAATCCCGGCTTCATGATGCCGGCCTTTTCGGCCGCGATCAGCTCGACCCTGTCGCCGAGATAGGGTTGGTGATCCAGCGAGATCGGCATGATCACCGAGACGGCCGGATTGGAAATGACATTGGTGGCGTCGAACCGGCCGCCGAGACCGACTTCGATGATCGCGGCATCGGCCGGATGTTCGGAAAACAGGATGAAGGTGACCGCCGTCAGAATTTCGAAGACGGTGATGTGCTGTCCTGCATTGGCATCGGCCACGCGACGCACGGCCCCGGCAAAGACGGCGTCGTCGACAAGCTGTCCGCGTCCGCCCTTGACGCCGATGCGATAACGCTCGTGCCAATTGACGAGATGCGGCGAGGTGTGGACATGGGCGCTGTAGCCGCCGGCTTCGAGCAAAGCGCGGCAGAAGGCGGTGACCGACCCTTTGCCGTTGGTGCCGGCGACATGGATCACCGGCGGCAATTTCCTATGCGGATTGCCGAGCACATCAAGAAGACGGGTGATGCGATCGAGAGACAGATCAAAACCCTTGGGATGCAATCCCATGAGCTTGTCGATCTCCTGTGCTGCCTCACTCACTGCGGTTTGGCCTCTGGGTATCAATTCGGCACCCCGCCTGTTTGTCGGTTATCAGGCGCTCGCCGCCAGAGCAATGGCGCCGCCATTCATGTCGTTCGCCGCAGAAACCGGCTTCTTCGTCAGGATCTTCAAGAGGCGCGCCAGCGTTTCCGGAATATCGTGACGCTTGACGACCATATCGACCATACCATGCTCCAGCAGGTATTCGGCGGTCTGGAAGCCTTCGGGCAGTTTTTCACGCAGGGTCTGCTCGATCACGCGCTTGCCGGCAAAGCCGATTTCGGCGCCGGGTTCAGCCAGATGAATATCGCCAAGCATGGCATAGGAGGCCGTGACGCCACCCGTCGTCGGGTTGGTCAGCACGACGATATAGGGCTGGCCGGATTCCTTCAGCATGTCGACGGCAACCGTCGTGCGCGGCAACTGCATCAGCGACAGGATGCCTTCCTGCATGCGCGCACCGCCGGAAGCGGGGAACATCACCAGCGGGCACTTTTCAGACGTCGCACGCTCGAAAGCCTTGACGATTGCCTCGCCGGCGGCCATGCCGAGCGAACCGCCGATAAAGTTGAATTCGTGCACAACGGCCACGAGTTTCAGTCCCTGCACCTTTCCGACACCGGCGAGGATCGTATCCTCTTGTTCGGTCTTCAGGCGGCTGTCGCGCAGGCGATCGCTATATTTCTTCGAATCGCGGAACTTCAGCGGGTCCTGCGCGACCTTCGGCTGCGGCAGCGATTCGAACTCGCCATTGTCGAAAAGATCGGTCAGGCGCGCCTTGGCCGGCATCTTCATGTGATAACCAGACGCCGGAATGACCCATTTGTTGCCTTCCAGGTCCTTGTGGAAGACCATCTCGCCCGTTTCCGGGCACTTGATCCAGAGATTCTCCGGCACTTCGCGACGGCCCAGCATGGAATTGATCCGCGGGCGAACGTAGTTGGTGATCCAGTTCAACTCGAATACTCCTGATAGACTTTTTTCAATGTGCGCAAACTATTCGGCAGCAACAAGGCGCGCCGAACGTGTTCCCGTGGAAAGGCCGCGCACCAGCGTGGCAACCGCCTGAACGGTGTCTGCCGTTGCCTTTCCGTCATGCGTCAAGCTGGTCGCGACCTGATTGACGATCGCGGTGCCGACGACGACGCCGTCGGCCGAACCGCCGATGACCTTTGCATGCTCCGCCGTCTTGACGCCGAAGCCGACGCAGACGGGCAGCTTGGTGTGCTGCTTGATGCGCTCGACCGCGCCCGAAACCAGCGACGGATCAGGCAGCGCCGAACCGGTGATGCCGTTCATCGAGACGTAGTAGACGAAGCCTGAAGTGTTCTTCAGGACCTTCGGCAGGCGCTTCTCATCGGTCGTCGGCGTCGCCAGGCGGATGAAATTGATGCCTTTGCGGATCGCCGGAATGCAGAGCTCGTCATCCATCTCAGGCGGCAGGTCGACAACGATCAGGCCGTCGATGCCGGCGGCGAGCGCGTCGTCGAGGAATTTCTCGACGCCGTAAATATAGATCGGGTTGTAGTAACCCATCATCACGATCGGCGTCGCATCATTGGTCTTGCGGAAATCGGCCGCCAGCTGCAGCGTCTTCTTCAGCGTCTGGCCGCCTTTCAGCGCCCGCTGACCGGCCAGCTGGATCGCCGGGCCGTCGGCCATCGGGTCGGAAAAGGGCATGCCAAGCTCGATGATGTCGGAGCCTGCCTCCGGCAGCGCCTTCATGATGCCGAGCGAGGTGCCGTAATCGGGATCGCCGCCCATGAAATAGGTCACAAGCGCCGGACGGCCCTCGGCCTTCAGCTCGGCAAAGCGTTTGTCCATGCGTGCGGTCATGTCTTACAGTCCCATTCCCAGAATCTTGCCGACGGTGAAGATATCCTTGTCGCCGCGGCCGGAGAGGTTCATCAGGATGATCTCGTCCTTGCCCATCGTCGGTGCGCGTTTGATCACCTCGGCAATCGCGTGCGAGGGCTCGAGCGCAGGGATGATGCCTTCGAGGCGGGTCAAGGTCTGGAAAGCCTCGAGCGCTTCGTGATCCATGATCGGCACATAGTCGACGCGGCCGGTATCGTTCAGCCAGGAATGTTCGGGGCCGATGCCAGGATAATCGAGACCGGCCGAAATCGAATGGCCTTCCTTGATCTGACCGTCGCCATCCTGCAGCAGATAGGTGCGGTTGCCGTGCAGCACGCCCGGCGAACCGGCAGTGATCGAGGCGCAATGTTCGTCGCCCTGCAGACCCTTGCCGCCGGCTTCGACGCCGACCATCTTGACAGTGGGATCATCCAGGAAAGGATGGAAAATGCCGATGGCGTTCGAGCCGCCGCCGACGGCAGCGATGACCAGATCCGGAAGACGGCCTTCGGCTACCAGCATCTGCTCTTTCGCTTCGATGCCGATCACCGACTGGAAATCACGGACCATCTCCGGATAGGGATGCGGACCGGCTGCCGTTCCGATCAGGTAATAGGTATCCTCGACATTGGTGACCCAGTCGCGAAGTGCCTCGTTCATGGCGTCCTTCAGCGTGCCGCTGCCCGCCGTGACCGGCTTGACTTCCGCGCCGAGCAGCTTCATGCGGAAAACATTCGGCGCCTGACGCTCGACGTCGGTGGCGCCCATATAGACGACGCAGGGAAGGCCAAAGCGGGCGGCAACGGTTGCGGAGGCGACGCCGTGCTGACCGGCACCGGTTTCGGCGATGATGCGGGTCTTGCCCATGCGCTTGGCGAGCAGGATCTGGCCGATGCAGTTGTTGATCTTGTGCGAGCCGGTGTGGTTCAGCTCTTCGCGCTTGAAATAGATCTTGGCGCCGCCGAGTTCGGCCGTCAGCCGCTCGGCGAAATAGAGCGGGCTCGGGCGGCCGATATAATGCGCGCCGAGATGCTTCAATTTGGCCTGGAACGCCGGATCGTTCTTTGCCCTGTTCCACTCGTCCTGCAGATCAAGGATCAACGGCATCAATGTTTCGGCCACGAAACGACCGCCATAGATGCCGAAACGGCCATCTTCATCGGGGCCGGAACGGAAGGAATTCGGTTTAGGCGTCTCGTTCACTCTCAACTCCCTGAGGCCATCATCGGCGCATTCGCCTTTTCGACCGCGTCAAAAAATTCATCGATCTTCGCGACGCTCTTCACGCCAGGCGCAGTTTCGACTCCCGAGGAGACGTCGATACCCGGTGCCTTGGTGATGAAAAGCGCCTCGGCGACATTGTCCTTGTTCAGCCCGCCGGAAAGCATGTAATCGACGCTGCCGTCAAGCCAGCTGAGAAGGCTCCAATCGAAGGAAATACCGTTGCCGCCAGGCAGTTCCGAACCCTTCGGCGCTTTGGCGTCGAAGAGGAAACGGTCGGCGATGCCGATATAGGCCTCGACGCGCTTCAGGTCGTCTGCCGTGCGGACCGAAAAGACCTTCATCACAGGCAGACCATAGAGCGCCTTTATGGTCAGCACATGTTCAGGGCTCTCGTTACCATGAAGCTGGAGCATATCCGGCTTCAACAACGATACGATCTCGTCGAGTTCGTCATTGGTCGGATCGACGACGACGGCGACGATCTTCGCCTTGCCGCGCGCAGGTTCGGCCAGTTTTGCCGCCAGGTCCGGCTCGATATAGCGCGGGCTCTTTTCGAAGAAGATAAAACCGATATGGGTCGCGCCGCGTTTCAGCGCACGATCGACAGCCTCAGGCGTCTTCAAACCACAGATCTTGATATCCGGTCTCATGGCAGCGAAGTGACACGAAATGCGGAAAGAGTCGAGCCAATTTGCGACGAACACTGAATTTAGCGCGGCTCTCGGCTAGAGCGCCGCGCATCCAAAGGACGCGCTAAGGACGCTCTATCACTTTAAATCTGCGCATAATGCTTTCCGAAAAATCGATTCCGATTTTCGGGGTTACGCGCTAGTCGAAATCGATGGCATGCAACTGGCTGCCATGCCGCTTGAGCCAGGATTTCGCCTCGTCCATACCGGGGCAAAGTTTGCCACAGAGGGCCCAGAAGTGCGGGCCGTGATTCATTTCCTTGAGGTGGGCGACCTCATGGGCGGCGAGATAATCGATCACCGACGGCGGCGCCATGACGATACGCCAGGAAAAGCTCAGATTTCCCTCCGACGAACAGGAGCCCCAGCGGCTACGGGTATCCTTCATCGAGATCGAACGGATCGGCGCCCGGATCGTTACGGCATGCATCGCCGCCAGTCTTGCGAGATCGGCGCGCGCCTCCTTCTTGAGAAAGGCCGCAATGCGCCGTCCGACATGTTCCGGCATGCCGCTGACGCGCAGCACCGGGATGCCGCCTGTGGAAACCACCTCCGTCAGCCCGCGCAAGCTGCCGCTATGCTGGATGCGGTGAGAAACGCCGCGAAGGAGGATCTCGCCGCCATCACGCAGGCCGGTATCGGTCGAAAACTTAGCAAGCTTGGTGAGCAGCCAGCCCTGGTGACGATCGAGGAAGGCATTGACCTCACGCGCCGCAAGGCCTTTCGGCACCGTCATCTTCAAGGCGCGACCGCCCGGTTCGATGCGCAGCGTGATGCGTGTCGCCCGGTCATGCTGCTTGATCGTCAGCGGCATGAGCCGGCCGGCGACATCGAGCGTCCGCATTTCGGGCGGAGCCGGCTTTCGCGCCTTCGACCTTGTTTTCAGAAGCGAGAACATGCGTGTTTTCTATACGATTCGCCGGCAAATCTAAATGATCGCCGGAAGGGCAGACATGGAAAAACCGGCATCGGGAGATGCCGGTCATCAATTCATTGTTCAGGCGTTTACGGCGTCTGATATTCAGCGACCGGGCCGTTGTCATCGCGCTTGGCGTTCCTGCGGTCGCGCATGAAGCGGTCGAACTCTTCCTGATCCTTGGCGCGGCGGAGCTCGCGAAGATAGGAGTCGAATTCCTCGCGCATTTCGTCAAGCTTGCGGCGCTCTTCCTCGATGCGGTCGAGTTCGGCCTTGCGCCAGTCGTCAAAGGCGACGTTGCCGGTCGAAAAATGCGGGCGGTGACGGCCATGCGGGCGGCGGCAGGAGGCAAAGAAGCCATCGGTCGCCTGGTTGACGTCACGCTTGAAGCCGCGCAGACGGTCGCCGAAGATGATGTAGGCAAGCATGGCAAGACCCAGGGGCCAGAAAACCATGAAGCCGAGAATCATCAGGGCAATGGTAGCCGGAGTCCAATCCGGTCGAAGCAATGCTGACTGGTTCATCGTGCGGGTATCCCTCGCTTTCCGCGCCCGGCAGAATACCGAACGCTGAAATCGATGTGGTTACCACAATAACCGCCTTCAAGACGATTGCCCGCGAAATCGGACAACACCTTGAATCCGTTTTGCTAATTCAGCTATTCCTGATTCAGCCCGTTCGGCCGCCCTTGATGACACGCGGGATGGGAGGCTTGACGGCGGAACGGGAATGCTGGCGGACGAAATCGATGATGCGCGGCGCGATCTCGCGGCGGAAACGCGAGCCGTTGAAAACACCATAATGGCCGACATCCGGCTGAAGATAATGCATGCGCATATCTTCGGGAATGTTCACGCAGATGGTCTGCGCCGCCATTGTCTGGCCGACCCCTGAGATATCGTCATTCTCGCCTTCGACGGTCAGCAGCGCCACATTGCGAATTGCCGCCGGATCGACGCGTTTGCCGCGATGCATCAGTTCGCCCTTCGGCAGCGAATGCTTGATAAAGACCTCCTCCACCGTCTGCAGATAGAATTCGGCGGTCAGATCCATGACGGCGAGATATTCGTCGTAGAAATCGCGATGCCTTTCCGGCTCGCCGTCGTTCTTCACGAGATGCATGAAGAATTCCTTGTGCGCGACGAGGTGGCGATCAAGATTCATCGACATGAAGCCCGAAAGCTGCAGAAACCCTGGGTAGACCGGGCGCATGAAGCCCGGCTGCGGCCAGGGCACGTTCATGATGACATTGTCGGAGAACCACTGCAGCGACCGCTCCTGGGCGAGCTTGTTGACCGCCGTCGGGTTGATGCGCGTGTCGATCGGGCCGCCCATCAGCGTCATCGACGCCGGCGAAAGCGGATCCTTGGCTTCTTCCATCACGGCAGCGGCTGCCAGCACCGGAACGGAAGGCTGACAGACGGCGATGACATGCGTGTCGTGACCGAGGAAATGCAGCATCTCGATGACGTAGTCGACGTAATCGTCGAAATCGAACGTGCCTTCCGTCATCGGCACCATGCGGGCGTCGATCCAGTCGGTGATGTAGATATCGGCACTCGGCAGCAGCGCCTCGACCGTGCCGCGCAGCAGCGTGGCATAGTGGCCGGACATCGGCGCGACGATCAGAATGCGCGGATCATTGCCGCGGGCGGCGGGAACACTGCGGGCGAAATGCAGAAGATTGCAGAAGGGTCGCGACCAGACGACCTCTTCGCGGACGGACACCGTCTTGTCACCGATCGTCGTCTGCTTCAGTCCGAATTCCGGTTTCCCGTAGCGGCGCGTCGTGCGTTCGAACATTTCGAGACTTGCCGCGATCGTGCGGCCGAATGGCGTATTGGAGAACGGGTTCATCGGATTGGCATAGGCAAATCGCATGATATCGGCCGCGGCGCGAAACGGCGCCATGGCAGCATGGTTCAATTCATAAAGCTGATAAAACATTGGAAGGCGCCACCTTTCTCTATCGAAAAGATGACACCGATTGAGAGGCATCGACTCTTTTCGTAACGCGGGCACGTAACGCAGACTAACAGGTTTTTGTTGCACAGCAACATTGACGCACCAGACCCACACAAGAAATGCCGGAGAATTGATCCCCGGCATCACAATCGACCTGAAAACTTAAGTTTCTCAACAGGAAGCGTCGTTAACGATCCGCTACGAAGGTCTGTTTCTGCGTGCCGAGACCTTCGATGCCGAGTTCGACCACGTCGCCGGCCTTGAGATAACGCGGCGGCTTGAGGCCCATGCCGACGCCCGGAGGCGTGCCGGTCGAGATCACGTCACCGGGATGCAGCGACATGAACTGGCTGAGATAGGAGACAAGGAACGCAACCCCGTAAACCATCGTTTTCGATGAACCGTTCTGCATCTTCTGGCCGTTGACCGTCAGCCACATGCCGAGGTTCTGCGGTTCGGCAATTTCATCCTTGGTCACGAGCCAGGGGCCGATCGGACCAAAGGTATCGCAGGACTTGCCCTTGGTCCACTGACCGGACCGCTCGGTCTGGAAGGCGCGCTCGGAAACGTCGTTGGAGACGCAATAACCGGCGACATAATCCAGCGCTTCGGCTTCCGTCACATATTTGGCGGTTTTGCCGATGACGACGCCGAGCTCGACTTCCCAATCGGTCTTTTCCGAACCGCGCGGGATGATGACATCGTCGTTCGGTCCGACGATTGCGGATGTTGCCTTCATGAAGATGATCGGCTCGGGCGGCACGGTCGCACCGGTTTCGGCAGCATGGTCCGAATAGTTCAAGCCGATGCAGATGAATTTGCCAGTGCCCGCGACGCAGGCGCCGATGCGGCCGGGTGCGATTTCCGGAAGGCTCTTCGGATCGATCGCCGCTATCTTTGCAAGGCCTGTCGGTCCGATCGCTTCACCGCCGATATCGGCGACATGACCGGAGAGATCGCGGATATTGCCATCGGCATCGAGAAGTGCTGGTTTTTCACTGCCTGCTTCGCCAACACGCATCAGCTTCATGGAATTCCTCCTCATCGAAAACGGATTTGCAGCCACCTATGAACGAATTATTCATCGGTGTCATTACGGCTTTGCCGGGAAGCGGTACGGCTTCGCCGCGATTCGGATGATTTTCTGCCGAAAGCCGCCCGTATCCGCCGGCATCATGCTCTAAAAATTTCCGCCAGATCCGGGCCGGAGGGAATGATCCTCGTCGGATTGAGGCTTTCGATCGAATAGTATCCGCGCTTGATATGATCGAGGTTCACCGTTTCACCGATGCCCGGCCAATCCAGCATTCGGCGGCAGAAGGCGCGCAGATTGGCATAGTCGGAAAGCCGGCGCAGATTGCATTTGAAGATGCCGTGATAGGCGACGTCGAAGCGCACCAGCGTTGCAAAAAGCCGGATATCGCTCTCGGTGGGATGATCGGCGAAGAGAAAAGACCGGCCCTCGAACTGCTGCTCGGCCCAGTCGAGGCAGGCAAAGACATCGGCAAAGGCTTCCTCGTAGGCGATCTGCGTGGTGGCGAAACCGGCGCGGTAGACACCGTTGTTGAGGGTAGGATAGATGCGATCGTTGAAAGCATCGATCTCGGTGCGCCTCTCCGCCGGGTAAAGATCGATCGGATTTTTTGCCAGACCGCCGAAGCCGCTGTTCAGCATACGCAGAATATCGGCGGATTCATTGTTGACGATGGTCTTTTTCTGTTTGTCCCAGAGAACCGGCACGGTGGCCCGGCCGGTGAAATCGGGTGCCGCCCTGGTATAGATTTCATGCATATAGGTTACGCCGTTGACGTGATCCCGCGTCGCGCCGGGATAATCACCGAAGCGCCAGCCCTGCCTGCCCAACAGCGGCTCGACGACCGAGACCGAGATGATATCTTCCAGGCCCTTGAGCTTGCGGCCGATCAGGGTGCGCGAGGCCCAGGGGCAGATATAGGCGACATAGAGATGGTAACGGCCGGCGCTGGCTTCAAAGCCGGCTTCGCCGGTCGGCCCGGCGCTGCCATCCGGGGTCACCCAATTGCGGAAACTCGAGGTCTGGCGGATAAAGCCGCCCTTTTCGTCCTTTGCCTGAACGGGCTGCCAGTCTTCCGTCCATTTTCCGTTCACCAGCATGCGCAACTCCCCGATCGATTGACGAAATGGTTCATTATCCTGCTTCGACGCCGGCGTGATGCCGCGTTTATGAAGACAGTCTGTACACCCAAACTGCGACGATGCTGCGCTTGCCAAGCCGGTGAAGCAGGAAATATGTCTCTGCTATACAAAATGACGTGGAGTTCGAAATGCATCTCTCGAAGGCCGTCGTGCCGACCGAACATGCAAGCCGCTACCTGCAGCAGCTCTGCAAACACTGGAGTCACAAGTTCAGCGTCGAATTCGATCCTCAGAAGGGCCGGGTGCCGTTCAGCGATACGGCCGAGGTGACATTTGCGGCCGACGATGCGGCGCTGACCATGACACTTTCGGTCGCCGATCCCTCGCAACAGGAAAGGATGCAGCAGGTCATCGACGATCATCTGAAACGCTTTGCCTTCCGCGAAGAACTCGACATCGTCTGGACGGACTAAGCCCAGCCCCGATCCAAATTTCTGCCCCGAACCCTGGAACAAGCATGACGAAGAGCAATCACCGCGAATCCGACTATCCGATCAATCCGATGTTTCTCGACCGCTGGTCGCCGCGCGCCTTCACCGGCGAAATCATCGAGGAGGCGCAGCTGCTCGGTCTGCTCGACGCTGCCCGTTGGGCGCCGTCCTCAGCCAACCACCAGCCATGGCGCTTCATTTATGCGCTCAAGGGTTCAGGGCATTGGGAGAAATTCGTCGCATTGCTCGTCGACGCCAACCAGGAATGGGCCAGAAATGCGTCGGCGCTGATCTTCGTCGTGTCGCGTGCCTTCACCGGGGCTGCCGGCTCGATTGAGGAAAAGCCGAGCTACACCCATTCCTTCGATGCCGGTGCGGCATGGGGGCATCTGGCGATCCAGGCGCGTCTCTCCGGCCTTTACGCCCATGGCATGGGCGGCATCAAGCATGAAGAGATCAGGCAGGCTTTCGCCATTCCCGAGGGATACCGGGTCGAAGCAGGCGTCGCCGTCGGCCGCCTGGCTGACAAGAGCGTTCTTTCCGAACGCAATCAGGCCCGCGAATTCCCCAGCCAGCGCAAGCCGCTCTCCGAGGTCGCCTTCAACGGGCGCTTCGTCGCGAATTGAGCGAAGCCAAAGGCCAAGCAGATATCGGGCAAACGAAAGCCCCGCCATCCTAAAGATAGCGGGGCCATTTATCTCTGCAATATCAACTAGATATCGAGGTTTGCAACGCTTAGCGCATTCTCCTGGATGAATTCGCGCCGCGGCTCGACTTCGTCACCCATCAGGCGGGCGAAGAGACCATCGGCGTCGGTGGCGTCGTTGACCCTGACCTGCAGCAGCGAGCGCACGTTCGGATCGAGCGTCGTTTCCCAGAGCTGCTCGGCATTCATCTCGCCAAGACCCTTGTAGCGCTGCATGGTGAGGCCTTTGCGGCCGCTTGCGAAGATCGCGTCGAGCAGGGCGCGCGGGCCGGAGATTTCGACGTCGCCTTCGCGGCGATGCAGCGATGGCGGCGTCTGATAGATTTCCTTGAGGCGTGCCGTCAGCTGGTCGATGTGACGGGCATCCGAGGAACCGATCAGCGCCATGTCGAGCACGACGAGTTCCTTGACGCCGCGGACCATGCGCTCGAGGCGCAGGCCGCCATCGGTTGTCAGATCGCCCCGCCAGCCGCGCTCGGTTTCCTCGGCGATGATGTCGAGGCGTCCAGCCACTTCGTTTGCCAGCGCCAGCGCTCTCCCCGGATCGCTGGCGAGCTCGGCGTTGAGCGCGCCGGCAATCGCCGCTTGTTCGACGGCGGAACGATTGTAGCGCGAATGGAGATTGTCGAGCAGCGCGCGCATGCGCAGGGCATCGAGGATGACCTCGCGCAGATCCTGGCCGGCGCGAACTTCGCCGCTACCGAGCCTCAGCGAAGCATCTTCCAGGCCCTGGCTGATGAGATATTCTTCGAGCGCCTTCTCATCCTTCAGATACTGCACCGACTTGCCGCGCGAGACCTTATAGAGCGGTGGCTGGGCGATATAGAGATGACCGCGCTCGATCAGTTGCGGCATCTGGCGGAAGAAGAAGGTCAGCAACAGGGTGCGAATATGGGCGCCGTCGACGTCAGCGTCCGTCATGATGATGATCTTGTGGTAGCGCAGCTTTTCGACATTGAACTCGTCCTTGCCGATGCCGGTGCCGAGCGCGGTGATCAATGTGCCGATTTCCTGGCTCGACAGCATCTTGTCGAAACGGGCGCGCTCGACGTTCAGGATCTTGCCGCGCAGCGGCAGGATTGCCTGGTTCTCGCGCGAGCGGCCCTGCTTGGCCGAGCCGCCGGCAGAATCGCCCTCGACGAGGAAGACTTCGGATTTTGTCGGATCACGCTCGGAGCAGTCGGCGAGCTTGCCCGGCAGCGAAGCGATATCGAGTGCGCCCTTGCGGCGGGTCAATTCGCGGGCCTTGCGGGCCGCTTCGCGTGCGGCGGCTGCCTCGACGACCTTGCCGACGAGAATCTTGGCTTCGCTCGGATGTTCTTCAAACCAGGTGTTCAGCGCCTCGTTGACGAGACTTTCGACAACAGGACGGACTTCCGAGGAAACCAGCTTATCCTTGGTCTGCGAGGAGAATTTCGGATCCGGCACCTTGACCGACAGAACCGCCGTCAGGCCTTCGCGGCAATCTTCGCCCTGCAGCGTTACCTTTTCCCTTTTGGTGATGCCGGAACTGTCGGCATAGGAAACGACCTGGCGCGTCAGCGCCGCGCGGAAGCCCGCCATATGCGTGCCGCCGTCGCGTTGCGGAATATTGTTGGTGAAGCAGAGCACGTTCTCATGATAGCTGTCGTTCCACCACATCGCGACCTCGACGGTGATGCCGTCCTTTTCGCCGCGGATGGCAACCGGTTTGTCGACGAGCGACTTCTTGGCGCGGTCCAGATAGGCGACGAAAGCCTCGAGGCCGCCGTCATAACGCAGTTCTTCCTGCTTGATATCGGAATGGCGCTTATCGGTCAGCAGGATGCGAACGCCTGAATTCAGGAAGGCAAGTTCGCGAAGGCGATGCTCCAGCGTGCCGTAGTCGAACTCCGTCATGGTGAAGGTGCCGGTGCTCGGCATGAAGCTCACTTCCGTGCCGGTTTCATTCGGCGCGTCGCCCGTGACCTTCAGCGGAGCATCGGCCACGCCATGGGTGAAGCTCATTTCATGGATCTTGTCGTGACGGCGGATCTTCAGCTTCAGCCAGACGGACAGCGCGTTGACGACGGAGACGCCGACGCCGTGCAGGCCGCCGGAAACCTTGTAGGAATTCTGGTCGAACTTACCGCCGGCATGGAGCTGCGTCATGATGACTTCGGCCGCCGACACGCCTTCGCCGGTGTGAATGTCCGTCGGGATGCCGCGACCATTGTCGGTGACGGTCACCGAACCATCCGGATTGAGAGTGACGGTGACGATGTCGGCATGGCCGGCAAGCGCTTCGTCGATCGCGTTGTCGACGACTTCATAGACCATGTGATGAAGGCCGGAGCCATCGTCGGTGTCGCCGATATACATGCCGGGGCGTTTGCGCACGGCATCGAGGCCCTTCAGAACCTTGATGGAATCTGCGCCATATTCGGTGCTTACGCCGTTTTCCGTCGCGGATGTATCGCTCATTCTGTCGAGATTTTCCCTGTTGTCGTAAAGCTGCGGCGCGCCTTGCGAATCACCGGCTTTCTTCACTCTCGTATATAGGTTTTTTGAACCCACTTCCCAATGGCAAGCCCCCAAAACAAGGCATAAAACAGGGGATTATGACGCTTTTCCGTCGCCTTTGCCGACATTTTCGAGAAGAGCCGATAGCCGGCCTATCTCCGCGCTGTCAAGGTTGCGAATCCGCCGGGCCAGCCGGTTGGCAAAATCGGTATATTCGGGGGGCAGGCCGGAGGTGTCGATCACGACGCGCGGGTCCGAAGAGCGGGCGAGCAGGAACAGTTCCTCGGCCTCATCCCAGATGATGTTGAAATAACCGGCGATGCGCTGCAGCAGATCGAATGTCGGCAAGCCACGCTTTCCATGTTCGAGCGCCGAGAGATAGGCGGGGGAGACATTCAGCGCTTCCGCCATCTCCTTCTGCGAGACGCCCTTACGCGCCCGCAACCTGCGAACTGCCTCTCCGAAGGGTGTCATGGCCTTTCCCCATGCCGCCGCGACAGGCGAATGTAAAGCGCGCCCTCACCGCCATGATGTTGTGCGGCCGGCTCATAGGAGGAGATCAGGTAGCGGAATTCCGGCTTAGAGAACCAGAGAGGCACAGCCCGCTTCAGCGCGCCGTCGCTGCCCATCGAGCTGCCCTTGCCGGTAATGACCAGCACATGGCGCATGCCGCGCTCATGGGCGCGGATCAGGAAATCGAGAAGGATGGCATGGGCCTGGCTCTGCACCAGCCCGTGCAGGTCGATCCGCGCTTCGAGCGCCAGCCGGCCCTTGGCGATCTTCCGCTTGACCGGCTTTTCCAGCGGATGATGCACCCCGGCCGATGGCTTCGCCGTTGACGGTGCCGTCGGCTGCAGCGGCGTAGGTGTGGCGGGCGTCTGCTTTTCCTGCTCCCGTTCGGCTCCCGCTTCGGCTTCGGCAAGAAAGGCATCGAGTTCGGTCAACGCCCCCGCCTTACCGGGCATCGGCCGCGTGCTGCGGGCGACCTTGCCCCAGAGGATCCTCTCATCGGCGCTCAGCTTGCGGTCCCTGGCCATCAGTCGAATCGTCCGGCGGCGGCATTGGGAATGAGGATGACGAAATCGGCGTCGTTGCGGACGGTGCCGGCACTTTCCCCGGCCATATCCCCCGAACCGGTAAAGATATCACCCCGCGCCGGCCCGACGATCGCCGATCCGGTATCGAGCGCCAGCATCAGCCTGCGGAACGGCCGGCCCTGGTCGAGATGGGTGAGGCTTTCGGCACGAATGAAAAAGGGAAAGCCGAAGGTATGGATCATCCGGTCGACCGCAAGCGCGCGCCCGGCGAGAAGCGGCACCTTGGCGGCCGCAATCGGACCTGCCTGCGGATCGGCAACCGGCGCTTCACGGAAGAAAATATAAGAGCGGTTATGCCATAAGACTTCATCGACGCGTTCGGGATTGCGCGCCAGCCAGCCACGGATCGCCTGCATCGAAATCTCCGCCCGATCGATCTCGCCCCCCTCGATCAGCAGCTTGCCGATCGCCGAGAAAGCGTGGCCGGCCTTCGCCGCATAGGTGATTCGGCCGATACGACCATCCTCATAACGCAGGCGGGCAGCACCTTGCACATGCACGAAGAAAACATCGACCTTCGACTTCGCCCAGGCGATTTCGAGGCCACGGCCCTCGAGAAACCCCTGATCGATGGCGCGGCGGTCCGGATAGGCAGTGACGCGGCCCTCCTGCAGACGGCCGAAAGCATAGGCCTTGTCGAGCCCGGCGGGGCGATTGGCGTCATCGAGATCGATCAGATCGTCCGGACGCCGGTAGAAAGGAAAACGGAAAATATCGTCCGGCCGGTCCGACACGTCGATATCAGGTTCGTAGAAGGCGGTGACGAAGCCGGAATCGCCGTCCTTGCGGCGAATCAGAAAGGGCCGACAGTGCGTCTCGAAAAAGACGCGCGCCGATTCCGGAGATAACGGCGTGAAATCTTCGGCGGCGGCGAGAAGCGGAAGCAGGTCTTCCGAGCTCAGGCCCAGCGATCCGGTGCGGTACGGTTTGACATCGGTGATCTGCCCCCGGCAGCTTCGCATGACTTCAAAAAGGCCGGAGGGATCATCATCCTTCCAGCCTTCCAGAGTGTCGAAGCTTATGGCCTGCAGGACGAAGTCCGATGCGTGGTCACTCATGTTCCGATTCGGTCGCCACGAGTTTCCAGTTCGGATCGCGCGAGCGGGTGTCGCGGGCAAAGGTCCAGACGTCGTTGACCTCGGCGACGTTTTCGGCGTCGCCTTCGATCAGCACATCCGCCTTGTCGTAGGTGGCCGATATCAGCTGGCTGGCGATGCGCACGGTGATCTGCGCTTCGCTGCCCTTCGTCTCCGCATGGGTGATCTCGGCCTTATCGATGCCGACGAAAGTGGACTTCACCTTCTCGCCCCGAGCTTCGCGCTCGCCGATCGCCGCATCGAAGCCGTCATAGACTTCGCGCGACAGCAAGTTCTTCAGCGTTTTCCGGTCGCCATCGGCATAGGCGATGACGATCATCTCGTAAGCCATGCGGGCGCCGTTCAGAAACTCCTTCGGGCTGAAGGCGGGGTCGGCCTTGTTCAGCGCACGCAGCGATTCGTTGAGCGGCGTTCCGGGCGCCGCGAAAGCATCGATGGCGGCGAAGCGATCCTCATCCTCCGTCGTCGCATCGCGCCGCGGCAGCGTCACGACCTTGCCGGCATCGGCGGCTTCGGCCGGAGCCGCATCCCGCGGTGTATAGAGATCGCGCGGCGGCTTCTCATTTCCTGTACGGCGCCCGAGCACGGAGCGGAGCTGAAAGAAAATCAGCACAGCCGCCACCAGGAAAAATAATGTGATGAAGTCGTTCGAACTCATATCGTATCGCAGCCGCCGTTAACATCTCTGATTTGTACTCCCATATAGTCTGCCTATACAGATGATTCAAATGATGGCTGGCATCTTCGCCGGCGCAAAGAGGAGACCGGCGAGCCCGGGACATGACCGACATGCGTTTTTCGATCCTGCCAGCCTTCATTCTGCTGCTGCCGTTTGCCGAAATTGCCGGTTTCGTCGTCGTCGGCCAGGCTATCGGATTGTGGCTGACGCTTGTTCTGGTCATGCTGGGTTTCGTTGTCGGCGTGGTTCTGCTGCGCCGGCAGGGAATCGGTATTTTGCGCCGCATGTCGAGCGAAGGACGAAATGGGGTGACGCCGGGCCGCGACCTGCTGCGGCCGGCGATGAACGTCATCGCCTCGCTGCTCCTGATCATTCCCGGCTTCCTCACGGATATCATCGCGATCCTCATTCTCATTCCGCCGGTGCGCGATCTCGTCTGGCGGGCGATCGCCAAACGCTTCGTCGTCGTCAACGCCAAGGGCGGCTCTTCCTCCGGTCCGCAACCCGATGTCCGCGACCGCAAGCCGAACTCGAAGGTAGTCGATCTCGACGAGGAGGACTATCATAGAGAGCCGGATCGCAACTCGCCGTGGTCCGGCAAGCATCTTGGCGATTGAGGCGCTGCGGCTGATCAACCGGGCCAGGCGCCCAGGGTTGTAAGCCCTTCCCTGAAATGTTAGATGGCGGCACCATTCCCATGCCCCTCGAGGAAAAGCCAATGGCAGACGATAACAACAGCAACGGTGCGGCCAACCCCACCCTTTCGATCCTTGCGCAATATACCAAGGATCTGTCCTTCGAAAATCCGGGTGCGCCGCGTTCGCTGCAGGCCCGCGACAAGGCGCCGACGATCAACATCAATGTGAACGTCAACGCCAACCCGCTTTCCGATACGGATTTCGATGTCGTGCTGTCGCTGAATGCCGAAGCCAAGGACGGCGACAAGACGGTTTTCCATGCCGAACTCACCTATGGCGGCGTTTTCCGCGTTGCCGGCTTCCCGCAGGAACACATGCTGCCGGTTCTCTTCATCGAGTGCCCGCGCATGCTTTTCCCCTTCGCCCGTCAGATCATCGCCGACGTCACCCGCAACGGCGGTTTCCCGCCGCTGATGATCGACCCGATCGACTTCACGCAGATGTTCGCTCAGCGCGTTGCCGAAGAACAGGCCCGCGCCAAGGTTCAGGCCGTTCCGAACTGACCGGCTCTTTCTGAAATGCGAATGCCCGGGCTGGTCCCGGGCATTTTCAATTGAGGACCGGTTTAATCGAGGTTGGCGTATTTCGCCCAGACGCTTTTTTCACCGAGCTTGGCGACGAGCGCCTCGTGCGCCTGCTCCTCGGTTTGGCTGAGGCGCGGGGCGAGCGGCCGAGGCCGCTCGAGCACGGCGGCAATCACCACGTCGTCTTCCATCCCCATGTCACCGCGAGCTGCCTGGTTGGATTGGCCGACCATGCCGAGGCCAAGAGCCGCCTGTCTGCCGCCGATCATCTCGATATAGACTTCGGCAAGCAGTTCGGAGTCGAGCAGCGCGCCGTGTTTGGTGCGGTGCGAATTATCGATGCCGTAGCGCCGGCAAAGCGCATCGAGCGAATTCGGCCCCATCGGATGTTTGCGCCGCGCCATTGACAGCGTATCGAGCACCCGTTCCGGCAGGATTGGCGGCAAACCGATCCGCGCGAATTCCGCATTGATGAAACCCATATCGAAGGTGGCGTTATGGGCAATCCACTTCGCATCACCGAAGAAGGTAAGGATTTGTTCGGCAACCTCAGCGAAAGGCTGCTTGTCCTTCAGGAATTCATCGGTAATGCCGTGCACGGCGAGCGCATCTGGATGAACCTTCTGATCTCCAGGATTGATGAAGATATGGATCGTGTTGCCCGTGGGGAAATGATCGAAGAGCTCGATGCCGCCGATTTCGATGATGCGGTCGGCGCGGTTGTCGAGGCCGGTTGTTTCCGTATCGAAGATGATCTCACGCATTCCGGAAATCTCCCTTGGCAATCCGCGTTTTCAGGTCGGCGACGATCTCGAATACCCGTTCCCTCGTCGTCGCGATACTGTGACTGGTGTCGATCAGATAATCGGCCCGGCGCCGCTTTTCCGTGTCCGGCGTCTGGCGTGAGAGAATCATGTCGAATTTTTCCTCGGTCATGCCTTCGCGCGCAAGCACCCTTTGGCGCTGAATCTGTGGATCAGTGCTGACGACGACGACGACATCCACTCTTGTCACGGCGCCGGTTTCGAAAAGTAGTGGAATATCGAGCAATACCATGTCGGCGCCGGCGGCGCGTTGTCGCTTCAGAAATTCCGTCTCGCGTTTGCGAACCAGCGGATGGACGATCGCTTCCAGGCGTTTGAAGCCGTCAGGATCAAGAGCGAGCTGGCGGCCGAGTTCACGCCGGTCGACGGCTCCATCCTTCATCGTGCCGGGGAAAGCGGCATTCACCAGGGGTGCAGCCTCGCCGGCATAGAGATCGTGGACCACGGCATCCGAATCGTTCACCGGGATTCCTGCGTCGGCGAAGAGCTTTGCCGCTGTCGATTTTCCCATTCCGATGGAGCCGGTGAGGCCGATCTTCAGCATCAGTGTGCTTCCATATCCGCGATGATGAGCGCGCGCAGCGGCGCATCGACGACGGGACGCTGGCCGAACCATTTCTCGAATCCGGGCACGGCCTGGTGCAAGAGCATGCCGAGACCATCGACGATGGGAAATCCTTGCTCTTCCGCTTGGGCGAGGATCGGCGTCTTCAAGGGCACATAAACGATATCGGTGACGACGGCATCGGCTGCAAGGGGCGAGAAGTCGAGTTGCGGCGCCGGCTCGCCGTCCATGCCGAGCGAGGTTGTGTTGATGAATAGGCCGGCGCCGCTCATGACTTCGGCAAGCGCCCCGGTCGGGTGGGCCTGAACACGCGGGCCAAAACGATCCGCGAGCTCACGCGCGCGTTCGACGGTGCGGTTGACGACGTGGATCTCCTTGAAACCGCGATCACGGACCGCCTGGATGATCGCCCGGCTGGCGCCGCCGGCGCCAAAGACGACGGCCGTGCCATGCCGGTCCCAGCCCGGATGGCGTTCGTCGAGATTGGCGATGAAGCCGCGACCGTCGGTATTCGTCGCATGCAGAGCGCCGTCCTCCAGCCAGAGCGTGTTCGCGGCGCCGAGCTCTTGCGATAGCGCGTCCGGTTTGTCGGCGAGCCGGAACGCCAACTCCTTGTGAGGAATGGTGACATTGCCCCCGGTAAAGCCGGAACTGCCATCCTTCAACGAGTGAATGAAATCGGCAAAGCCCCCGGGCGCCACTTCATGAGCGCGATAACTGCCCGGCAGGCCAAGCGTCTTCAGCCAGTATCCGTGGATCAGTGGCGAGCGCGAATGCTTGATGGGAAAGCCCGTGACAAATGCTTTCGGCCCGAATGTTTCACGTGAATCACCCATCGATCGCTCCGAGTTCTCGCAATTTTTTTAAGAGCGGCAGCATCGGCAGGCCGAGAATGGTGAAATAATCACCCTCGATCTTTTCGAAGAGCTGGATGCCCTCCCCCTCCAATTGATAGGCGCCGACGCTGGAAAGCGCCCGTTCGCCAACCCGCGCCAGATGTCTGGAGATGAAATCCATCGTCAGCGGCCGCATCGTCAATTCCGCATGCGCAAGATGTTCCCACAAGACCACGCCGTCGCTGACGATCGCGACGGCGCTATTCAATCGATGGGTTACGCCCGAAAGGACTTGAAGATGCCTAGCCGCGTCGGCTAGGTCCTTCGGCTTATGGAAGACCTTCTCGCCGAGCGACATCGTTTGATCCGAACCGATGACCAGGCTTTTCGGAAAACGGCTGCTGACTTCCTCGGCCTTGGCCCTGGCGAGGACGAGGGCCACGGCATCAGGCTTAGCGCCGGCTTTTTCCAGCGGCGCTTCAACGGCCCGCTCATCGATCCTTGCGGCATGCGCCTCGAAGGATAGACCGGCATTTTCCATCAGCATCCGGCGAAAGGGGCTCGACGATGCAAGGATGAGTTTCGGCGTCATGGGTTCCTCGGCGTGCCGGCTTTTCGTCAGCGCTTAGCGCAGCTTCGGCCGCAGGGCAACGATTGCCGCGGCTGTTTCCTCGATTGAGCGGCGGGTGACGTCGATCAGCGGCCAGTTATGACGGGCGCAGAGGGAGCGGGCATATTTCAGTTCCTCCGAAATCGCGGCACGATCGGTGTAGTGTTCGCGATCGAAGCCCTGCGTCACCCCGAGCACACGATTTTCCCGCACCTGGGAAATACGGTCGGTGGTGGCGATCAGGCAGACGATCAGCGGTTTGCTCGCGACGAAGAGGCTCTCCGGCAATGGCACGCCATAAACGATTGGAATGTTCGCCGTCTTGATGCCTCGGTTGGCGAGGTAGATGCTGGTCGGTGTTTTCGACGTACGGCTGATGCCGATGATCACGACATCGGCATCGTTGTAATCGTCGGGCATCTGGCCATCATCGTGATCCATGGTGAAATTCAGTGCTTCAATGCGCGCGAAGTAGCCGGCATTCATCACATGCTGGGCCCCGACACGACGGCGAGACGGGGCGCCGAGATAGATCTGGAAGGCATTCATCACCGGCTCCAGCACATTCACCGAGGCGACACCCATCTCGATGCAGCGTTCATCGATCAGGCTTGCAAGCTCCCGGTCGACAATGGTGTAGAGCACGATGCCGGGGGCGTCATCGATCGCCTGTAGAACCGGCAGCAGCTGCTTGCGATTGCGGATCAGCGGATAGACATGTTCGATCGGCTGCGCCGATCTGAACTGCGCCGACGCGGCGCGCCCGGCGGAGATCAGAGTCTCTCCCGTTGAGTCAGAAATCAGATGCAGATGAAAGAAGTTCGTTCTGTTCTCCACGCTATTTTCCGCTGCCTGTTGAAAAGACTGGATGAAACAGAGCTACGGCGGCGAGGCAGTCTCCGGCAAGGGAAAACATGCCTCCTTATCCACATTTCGGATTCTGCGGATCGGTTTCGATTGGCCCTGTGGAGGATGGGGAAGGGCTCGGCTTCTTGAAAGCTCGTCCACAGCCTATCCACAGTTATGAGAAAAATCGCCGAGCTGGAAGGATTTGGAATCATTT
The DNA here is from genome assembly GCF_019778565.1 of Rhizobium laguerreae. Lineage (NCBI taxonomy): Bacteria > Pseudomonadati > Pseudomonadota > Alphaproteobacteria > Hyphomicrobiales > Rhizobiaceae > Rhizobium > Rhizobium laguerreae. The sequence continues at coordinate 62,918 of NZ_JAAXQT010000004.1, forward strand.
TCGGATTCGGCTTCTCCCCGAAATTTGGACGAGATGGACAAATCTTTCCGATGTTCTTTTGCAGCCGCGCGACAAATGGCATCGGCGGTGGATGGATTTTAATCCTTGATAGTCACCGACTCTAAGAAATAGAAACCTTTTAAAAGATCTTTGTTTTTTTATAGGGAAGAAGCGCTTGAGCGATACGCGGCGAAAGATCATGAGGGTTTTGAGTGGCGAAAGCCTCTCCCCTCCTCCTCTCTGGCTGATGAGACAGGCAGGACGTTATCTTCCGGAATATCGGGAGACACGAGCAAAGGCAGGGAGTTTTCTCGATCTCTGCTACACCCCTGAGCACGCCGTCGAAGTGACATTGCAGCCGATCCGCCGCTATGGCTTCGATGCGGCCATTCTGTTTTCCGATATCCTGGTCATTCCAGACGCAATGAAGCGAAATGTCCGGTTCACCGAGGGCCATGGCCCGGAGATGGATCCGATCGATGAAGCCGGGATCGGCAGTTTGAACGGCGAAGAGGTTGTCGATTATCTCAGGCCGGTTCTGGAAACGGTACGGCGGCTGCGTGAAGAACTGCCAGCGGAGACGACGCTGCTCGGTTTCTGCGGCGCGCCATGGACGGTTGCGACCTACATGATCGCCGGTCACGGCACGCCGGATCAGGCCCCTGCCCGTCTCTTCGCCTACAAGCATCCCCGCGCTTTCGAGCATCTGCTGATGCTGCTTGCCGACGTATCGGCCGATTATCTCGTCGCCCAGATCGATGCCGGCGCCGATGCCGTGCAGATCTTCGATTCCTGGGCAGGTGTTCTCGGCGAGAAGGAGTTCGAGGCGTTCGCGATCAGGCCGGTTGCGCGGATGATCGCTTCCGTCAAATCACAACGGCCGCATGCTCGCATCATCGCCTTTGCCAAGGGCGCCGGCTACCAGCTCAAGACCTATCGCCAGAAGACGGGCGCTGATGCGATCGGCCTCGACTGGTCGGTCCCGCTGGCCTTTGCCGCCGAACTTCAAGGAGATGGACCGGTTCAGGGCAACCTCGATCCGATGCGTGTCGTTGCCGGCGGCCGGGCGCTGGAGGAAGGCATCGATGATATTCTGCAGCATCTCGGCAATGGTCCGCTGATCTTCAATCTCGGTCACGGCATTACACCGCAGGCTGACCCCGAGCATGTGCGTCTGCTGGTGGATCGAGTGCGAGGCGGGGCGTGACGATGGAAAAGCAGACCGATCGGAGATCTGGCGCCTACGCCCGGCGCCGGGCTCATTTTGCGCTGGCCTTCTTTGCGCTGGTGGCGGTCGGGCTTTTTGCCTGGAACCCCGATAATCTCTACCTCTGGATCAAGGCGCTGCACATCATCGCGGTCATTTCCTGGATGGCCGGGCTGTTTTACATGCCGCGGCTGTTCATCTATCACACCGATGCGGAGCCCGGCTCGGTACAGTCGGAAACCTTCAAGGTGATGGAGCGTCGGCTGCTTCGGATCATCATGACGCCGGCAATGATGCTGACGTGGATTTTTGGCCTCTATCTCGCCTGGTCGGTTTATGGATTCCAGGGCGGCTGGCTGCATGCCAAGATTGGTCTCGTTGTCCTGCTGACCGGTGTTCATATGTTCTTCAGCCGCGCTGTCAGGGCGTTCGAGCGGGATGAAAACCGCCGCTCGGCGCGCTATTGGCGGTTCATGAACGAAGCCCCGACACTGCTGATGATCGTGATCGTCATCCTTGTCGTGGTGAAGCCGTTCTGAGGAAAGTCGTCCTGAGGTTAAATTTGCTTCATTTTAAGCAGCCCTCTTGCGGCAACGATTGCGAGTCGCTATTTTCCGCGCACCTCATCTACGTGGCATGTGTGTAGAGTTCAGTCGTCTGCGAGCCCTTTCGCGGTACCGAATACGACCCAACATCGCCTTTCCCCTTTGAAATTGAAAAGAGTATTGGTCACTTCATGGCTGAAATGAAGCTTCAGGAACTTAAGAGTAAATCCCCGACGGATCTGCTGGCATTTGCCGAATCGCTCGAGGTCGAGAATGCAAGCACGATGCGCAAGCAAGAGCTGATGTTTGCGATCCTCAAGATGCTTGCCAGCCAGGATGTCGAAATCATCGGCGAAGGCGTCGTCGAAGTGCTGCAGGACGGTTTCGGCTTCCTGCGGTCGCCCAATGCGAACTACCTGCCGGGCCCGGACGATATTTATATCTCCCCGTCGCAGATCCGCCGTTTCTCGCTGAAAACCGGCGATACGGTCGAGGGCCCCATCCGTGGGCCGAAGGAAGGCGAGCGCTATTTTGCGCTGCTCAAGGTCAACACCATCAATTTCGACGATCCGGAAAAGATCCGTCACAAGGTTCATTTCGACAATCTGACGCCGCTCTATCCGAACGAGCGCTTCAAGATGGAACTGGATATTCCCACCACCAAGGATCTGTCGCCACGTGTGATCGACCTGGTGGCGCCGCTCGGCAAGGGCCAGCGTGGATTGATCGTCGCACCGCCGCGTACCGGCAAAACCGTGTTGTTGCAGAACATCGCGCATTCGATCACTGCCAACCATCCGGAGTGCTATCTGATCGTCCTGCTGATCGATGAACGTCCCGAAGAAGTGACCGACATGCAGCGTTCGGTTCGCGGCGAGGTAATCTCCTCGACCTTCGACGAACCGGCCGTGCGTCATGTGCAGGTGGCCGAGATGGTTATCGAGAAGGCCAAGCGCCTTGTCGAACACGGACGCGACGTTGTCATCCTGCTCGATTCGATCACGCGCCTGGGCCGTGCCTATAACACGGTCGTTCCCTCGTCAGGCAAGGTCCTGACCGGCGGTGTGGACGCCAACGCTCTGCAGCGGCCGAAGCGCTTCTTCGGCGCGGCGCGTAACATCGAGGAAGGCGGCTCTTTGACGATCATCGCGACGGCGCTGATCGATACTGGCAGCCGCATGGACGAAGTGATCTTCGAAGAATTCAAGGGTACCGGCAACTCGGAAATCGTCCTCGATCGCAAGGTCGCTGATAAGCGCATCTTCCCGGCAATGGACATCCTGAAGTCCGGCACGCGTAAGGAGGACCTTCTGGTTCCGCGCCAGGATCTGCAGAAGATCTTCGTGCTCCGCCGTATCCTGGCTCCGATGGGCACAACCGATGCGGTCGAATTCCTGATCGACAAGCTCAAGCAGACGAAGAACAATTCCGACTTCTTCGAATCGATGAACACATAATCCTTAGCCGGATTCACCCCTTAAAGCTGGAGGCATCTCGCGATGCCGCCAGCTTTTCTATTTGAGAGGAATCGATTTCGATTCCAACCGATGAACCAGGCGATATGGCCATGTTGAACGATACCATATATGCACTATCGAGCGGCGCCCTGCCTTCGGGTGTTTCTGTCGTTCGAATCAGCGGCCCGCTGACCAGAGACATATTGGTGAAGCTCGTCGGATCCGTTCCGGCAGCCCGGTATGCGTCTTACCGAACGATTCGGACTCGTAACAATCAGCCGATCGACAGCGGCCTGGTGCTGTTTTTTCCTGCTCCGAATTCGTTTACCGGGGAGGATGTTGCCGAGCTGCAGATCCACGGCAGCCGAGCCGTGCTGGCGGCGCTGTTTCAGGACCTTGGCGATATTCCAGGCGTGCGGATGGCGGTCGAGGGTGAGTTCTCCCGCCGGGCTTTCGAGAACGGCAAACTTGATCTGGTCGAGGTGGAAGGGCTGGCCGATCTCATTGGCGCCGAGACCGAAATGCAAAGACGCCTTGCGGTCGAACATAGCGCAGGTGGGCTTTCCGCAATTTACGATTCGTGGGCGGAACGATTGACGCGCGCCCGCGCGCTGATCGAGGCGGAACTTGATTTCCCCGACGAGGATGACGTTCCAGGGTCGGTATCGGATGCGGTCTGGGCCGATATGGCGAAGCTTCGCAGCGATATCGAGGATCACCTTGCGGCAGCTTCGGCCGGCGAGATTATCCGAGACGGCTTCAAGGTGGTCATCGCCGGTGCTCCGAACGCTGGAAAATCGAGCCTGTTGAACGCTTTGGCGCGTCGAGACGTCGCAATCGTGACGGAGATTGCCGGGACCACCCGCGATGTCCTGCAGGTTGATCTCGACATTGATGGTAACCTGATCAAGCTCTATGACACTGCTGGTCTTCGCGAGGCGGACGACAAAGTCGAAATGGAAGGTGTGCGGCGCGCGCGGATAGCACTCCGTGATGCCGATCTTGTCCTATTGCTGGTCGATATGACGAAACCGCTGATTCCCGACGACTTGGAGCAGTCCTCTCCGCATGTTACTGTCGGGACAAAGAAGGATCTGACCGAAATAGCTTCGGATCGGTATGATCTGCAGATTTCCACCGCGACGGGTGACGGTCTGCCGGAATTACGACGGTTGATCGGCGATATCGTCGAGGGACGTTTTGCCGGCCTGTCTATGGCAATCCCCAGCCGGCAGCGGCATAAGGATTCGCTCGCGAAATGTTTAGCGGCGCTCGATGCGGCCATATCACAGCCGGATGTGAATCTTGAACTGCGGACCGAGCAGCTGCGAATTACCGCGGAGTATTTGGGTAGAATTACCGGACGAGTGGATGTCGAACAATTGCTCGGGGTGATCTTCTCGGAGTTTTGTATTGGCAAATGATTCACGTGAAACCTTTGGAGCCAAAGGCCTGCACGGTTTCACGTGAAACGCCTGCCGGATATGGAGTCTTGAATTGACGGATAATGTCTTCGACGTGATTGTGATCGGTGGCGGCCATGCGGGGTCGGAGGCTGCCAGCGCAGCTGCGCGTCTCGGGGCAAAAACTGCTCTGATTACGCATAGGCGGGACACGATCGGGGTCATGTCCTGTAATCCGGCGATCGGTGGGCTAGGCAAGGGCCATCTTGTTCGGGAGATCGATGCGATGGATGGCCTTATGGGCCGGATCGCCGACGTTGCAGGCATTCAATTCAGGATGCTCAACAAGAAGAAAGGCGCGGCTGTCCGAGGACCGCGGACGCAGGCCGATCGAAAGCTTTATCGCCTGGCGATGCTGGCGGCGATCGAAGCGACGCCGAACCTGGATATCATCGAGGGCGATGCGTTTGATCTGGACGTTATCGATGGTTGCGTTGCCGGCGTGATCATGAAGGATGGTAGGGCCCTGAAAGCGCCGGCGGTGGTTTTGACCACTGGAACCTTTCTGCGCGGTCTTATTTATATCGGGTCGGAAAAGACACCGGCCGGGCGTGTCGGTGAAGCGCCGTCGCTCGGATTGTCTGCGACCCTCGCCCGCCTTGGGCTGCGGCTGGGACGTCTGAAGACCGGCACACCAGCCCGGCTGGATGGAAAGACGATCGACTGGCAATCTATCGGTCGACAGGGAGCTGACGAGGAGCTTGTCCCCTTCTCCTTTATGACAGACAGGATTACCACGCCACAGATCGAATGCGGGGTCACCAGGACGACCGAAGCGACCCACCGCATCATTGTCGACAACATCATGCGCTCAGCAATGTATTCCGGGCAGATCGAAGGCGTCGGGCCGCGTTATTGTCCGTCGATTGAAGACAAGCTGGTGAAATTCGGAGAGCGGGATGGACATCAGGTCTTTCTCGAACCCGAGGGACTAGACGACGATACGGTCTATCCGAACGGGATTTCGACCTCCTTGCCGGCGGAGGTGCAGGCCGATTTCATCAAAACGATTCCCGGCCTCGAAGCGGCAAGAATACTGCAACCGGGCTATGCGATCGAATATGATCATGTCGATCCGAGAGAGCTTACTCCATCGCTGGAGGTCAAACGGCTGAGAGGCTTGTTTCTGGCAGGCCAGATCAATGGCACCACCGGATATGAAGAGGCGGCCGCGCAGGGGCTGGCAGCCGGGCTGAATGCCGCATTGCGAAGCAGCGATTCGGATCCGTTCCATTTTAGCCGGACGAGCTCTTATATTGGCGTCATGATCGACGATCTCACGTCGCGAGGCGTTACGGAGCCGTATCGAATGTTCACATCGCGTGCGGAGTATCGGTTGAGTTTGCGGGCTGACAACGCCGATATGCGCTTAACGCCGCTGGCCATGCGGCTCGGGTGCGTTGGTGACGCGCGCGTCCAGCGATTCACATCCTATCAAGCAGAGATCGAAACCAGTCGAGCGCTGTTGCAGTCGCTGGCGGTGACACCGAATGAGGCGCGTCGCGCGGGCTTGAATATCAATCTCGATGGGCAGCGCCGAACCGCGTATGATTTACTGTCCTATCCGAATTATGATTTCGCCGCGCTCCGGCATGTTTGGCCGGAGAAGCTCGGCATGATTAGACGGAAAGTTGCGGAAGCGCTGGAAATCGAGGCAGGCTATTCGGTTTATCTCGATCGACAAGCCTCGGCGATTACCGATCAGCAACGCGACGAGGAGCGGCAGATACCGCTTGATTTCAACTATGACGCATTGTCCGGTCTCTCGAACGAGTTGAAGGCCAAGCTCAGCGCTGCTCGCCCTTTCAATATCGCCCAGGCCGCAATCGTTGAAGGGATGACGCCTGCGGCAATCGCGTTGCTGCTCGTGCACTTGCGTCGACTACCCTCTGCCGAACGCCACAGCGCTTGATATAAGATTTGAGAGTCTTTCAGAATGGAATTAAACGGTTTGCGTGTTTCACGTGAAACACAGGAGCGGTTGCAACACTTTGCAGCGCTGTTTCAGAAGTGGGCAAAAGCAATCAATCTGGTGGCGCCGTCGACACTGGATGAACTGTGGCACCGGCACATCGCTGATAGCAGCCAGGTCTTTCAGATTCATCCTCAACCGATTACCTGGGTTGACCTCGGCAGCGGTGGCGGCTTTCCCGGCATTATTACGGCGATTTTTCTGGCCGAGCTGCAAGGTGGATGGGTCCATCTGGTCGAAAGCAACCATAAAAAGGCAGCGTTTCTGCGGACAGCGCTGCGGGAGACAAAAGCGCGCGGCAGCGTCCATAGCATTCGAATCGAAGATGCTTATAAGGAGGTTGGCGAATGTGGTGCGATTTCAGCGCGCGCCCTTGCGGATCTTGATGGACTCTTCGGTTATTCATCCCCCTGGATGCTTGGCAAGGAAAATTGTCGTAGCTTCTTTCACAAAGGCCGGGATTACCTCAGGGAAATTGACAAAGCACGTGGTCGGTGGGAATTCGATCTGTTAGAACATAAGAGCGTCGTCGAGCAGGAATCCGTTATTTTAGAAGTATCAAATCTCCGGCGCTTGGTTTAACAGATCGGATATTGCGGCAATGGCTGGCGAACGACATCGGATTATCACCATCGCAAATCAGAAGGGTGGCGTTGGCAAAACGACCACCGCAATCAATCTGGCAACGGCGCTTGCGGCTATTGGCGAGCGCGTCCTGATCGTCGATCTCGATCCGCAGGGCAATGCCAGCACTGGGCTCGGTATCGATCGTCGTGATCGTAAGCTGTCCTCCTACGATCTGATGGTCGGTGATCGTGGGATTCCCGAAGTGACTCTCGAAACAGCGGTTCCTAATCTGTTTATCGTCCCGTCGACGATGGATCTTCTTGGCATCGAGATGGAAATCTCGCAGCAGAGCGATCGGGTGTTTAAATTGCGGAAAGCGCTGTCTTCGTCCGAAGCCATGGCGTTTTCTTATATTCTTCTGGATTGCCCGCCGTCGTTCAATCTGCTGACGATGAATGCTATGGCGGCGGCGCATTCGGTCTTGGTGCCGCTGCAATGTGAATTTTTTGCGCTGGAGGGGTTGAGCCAGCTGCTTGAGACCGTCAGCCAGGTTCGGCGGACAGTGAACCCGCGTCTGGATATTCAGGGTATCGTCTTGACGATGTTCGATGCGCGCAACAATCTTGCCCAGCAGGTTGTCAATGACGTGCGTACGCATCTCGGGGACAAGGTTTACCATACGTTAATTCCGCGCAATGTCCGGGTGTCCGAGGCTCCGTCCTACGGTAAGCCGGCTATTCTCTATGACTTGAAGTGCGCGGGCAGTCAGGCCTATCTGCAGCTGGCCTCCGAGGTCATCCAGCGAGAACGCCAAAGACTGGCCGCGTGATATCATTTTAGGGGTGTACGTGAGTGTAGATCATGAATGACGATGTATCAAAGAGGCGATTGGGCCGCGGCCTTGCGGCGCTAATTGGTGAAATGGATCAGCCTGTCCCGGTGGAAGCCGAGCGGACTATCAGCGCCGACAGAATGATCCCGATCGAGTTCGTCAGCCGCAACCCCCGCAATCCCCGCCGGTTCTTCGATGACTCGGAGCTGCACGATCTCGCAAGCTCCATTCGTCAACACGGTATCGTTCAGCCGATTGTTGTGCGGACGATGTCGCGGGATCGATATGAGATCATCGCCGGCGAACGACGCTGGCGCGCAGCTCAGCTTGCCGGGCTGATCGAGATTCCGGTCATTATCCGTGATGTGGATGATAAGACGGCGTTGGAAATCGCCATTGTCGAAAACGTCCAGCGCGCGGATCTCAATGCCCTCGAAGAGGCCTTGGGCTATGAGCAGCTGATCGCGGAATACGGCTACACCCAGAACGACCTCGGCGAAATTATCGGCAAAAGCCGCAGCCATGTTGCTAACTCGTTGCGCCTGTTGAAATTGCCTGATCCGGTTCGCGATCTGCTTGCTGCCGGCAGCCTATCGGCTGGCCACGCGCGCGCACTGGTTTCGACATCCGATCCGGCAAGTCTTGCCCGTACGATCGTTGCCAAGGGCATGTCGGTGCGTGATGCGGAAAAGCTGGCGCAAAACAATATCAAGGCCCAATCGGAGCCGCAGCAGGCGGCCTTGCGGCGAGATCAGAAAGATTCAGACACGCTGGCGCTGGAACGGACACTTTCCGATGCGCTCGGCCTCGATGTTGCGATCAATCACAAGGCAAGCGGCGGCCAGATCAAAATTTCCTATAAGTCGCTAGAGCAGCTCGAGGAAATCTGCCGCTTGCTCGAGAGGCGCTAGAACAGGATGATTTTAGGCCGGGTCGGCCTAAAATCTGAATCCTGTTCTACATTATATAGTTAGAGCATGATGTCGTCCGAAAACCGCTCACGCTTTTCGGCATCATGCTCTAGAGCATCGACGCTTTAACTCCTTGGAACAACGCACCGTGCTTTCCTAAAATCGGTTATGATTTTTTGGGCCGACGTGCGCTGGTTCAGGCGGATTTCCGGCCGGATTGAAGGGTGGTGGACAGAAGCGTTTGCATCGCAACGCTGTCTTCCAGCACCTGCCGCCGTCTGGTTTGCAGAATAGCGGCCTGTAGCCGATTGGATTCACGGGCGATGCTTTCCGCGGTCCACTGGCGCAGCGCCTGTTCGATGGTCGGCTTTCGGCGGAAGTGTAGATGCCGCCCCATTGTCTGCATGACTTGAGGCGGCTGCAGCCGCTTTTCATCCATTTCGGCGCGCATCGAATCCAGAAGCTGGAATTGCTTCAGGCATGCCTGCAGAACCAGAAAGATCGCGGTTTTCGAACTGCTGATCTTTTGCATGGCGTGCAGAAAGGCGTTGAGATCACCGCCGAGGATGGCATCGACGGCGTCGTCAACCGAGATGGCGCTGGCGTCGCCGATTATTTCGGTAACGTGATGTTCTTCGACCGTATCGAAGCCCCGGCAGTAAAGAGCAAGCTTGCGTACCTCGTTTCGGGAAGCGATCCTGTCGCCGCCGATCAACGCGATCAGCGCTTGTCGCGCGGTCGGCGTAATGCCGAGCTTCTCTGCACCGAGTTCTGTATCGATCAATGCATTCAGGGCGCGGCTGTCATCGGCGTAGGAGGGGATCGTCATGACGGATCTGGCGGCTTCCGCGGTCTTGCGCAGCAGGGAACCCTTCTTGAGGTCACCGGCCTCGATGATCAGATAGGCGGCTTCGAGTGGTTTTTCGGCCAGCAGCGCCAAGGAATCGACGAGGTATTTCTCGTTGGCGGCACCGCGGATCCAGATCAGTTTCTCGCCGCCGAACAGCCCGATCGACTGGACCTCGTCGACCAACCGACCGGGGTCTTTTTGCAGGTCGCCGATATCGAGCTTGGTCAGCGAGAAGGGATCATCGAGAGCGACACCGCTCTTGCCGGCGAGCAGGCCTGCCCGTTCGGAAACAAGACCGCGATCCGGCCCGTAGATGACGTAAATCCGATAGTTCCGCGCCGATTTCTGCAGGAATGTCTCGAATTCGTGGGATTTTATCTCCGCCACATCTCCGCCCTCAGCGGCTGAGGGCAGCGGCGATATCGGATCCCACGAACTCCGCCACCTGATCCGCCGCGCGGTTCTCGGCATCACGGATCGCCCGCTGCTTGGCGAATTCCTGTTCGGAAAAATCCACCAGCGCCGTGGTAGCGCGGCTGCCGGCCTTGATGACATGATCGTCGGTCGCCGCGCGCAGCGTGTAGGTGACGCTGACGGTCACACGACCGGCTCGCGATGTGTCCGAGGAATCCCTCAGGAGCGTATCGGCAACAGACGAGGTAGCGCGAATTTCAACCTGATATTGCGGGTTTACCGCTTCACCGGCACCGCGCGACGCAAGGAAGATCAGGCGATTGCGCACCTGCTGTTCAACGCGGCTGCTTGCTGGGGAAAAGCCGACAGAGGAAAGCTTTTCGACGACACCGGAACTCTCGGAATAAAGCGGTCGGACCTGGCAGGCGGAGAGAAAAGCCGCCGAGGCAAGGATCATGGCGATGCCGGCATTGCGGGCCAGCTTGCAAGCGATATCAAACGACAATGTTTACAATCCTTTGGGGAACCACGATGATCTTCTTCGGTGCTTGTCCGTTCAGCGCGTTCTTCACCGCATCCAGATCCAGCACGGCGTTGGTGACGGCATTCTGATCTGCATCGCGAGAAATTGTCAATTCAGCGCGTTTCTTGCCGTTGATCTGTACCGGCATGACGACATCGTTTTCGATGACGAGCGTTTCGTCGTACTGCGGCCAGCTTGCCCGGGCAAGCAGGCCTTCATTGCCGAGCGCGGCCCAGCATTCCTCAGCCAGATGCGGCGTCATCGGAGAGACGAGCTGAATCAAAATCTCGGCGGCATCGCGCACCGCCGCGCGATAGGTGGCATCACCCTCACCTGCCGCGACCCTCGTCATCGGTGCGGCCAGCGCGTTGACGAGTTCATAAATTCGGGCAACGGCCTTGTTGAACCAGAGCTTGTCATAGTCGTTCTCGACAGCCTTGAGCGTCTTGTGGGCGGCCTGCGAAATTGACAACGCTTCCCCATCGGTTGCCGGCGCAGGTGCGACGGCGGAGAGCGCGTCGGCTGCTTCGGAAATCAAGCGCCACAGACGCTGAGTGAAACGATGAGCGCCTTCGACGCCCGCTTCGGACCAGATGACGTCACGCTCGGGTGGGGAGTCGGACAGAACGAAGAAACGGGCGGTATCGGCGCCGTAGGAGGCGATGATATCGTCGGGATCGACAACGTTCTTTTTCGATTTCGACATCTTCTCGATCGAGCCGATCGCAACTTCCTCATTGTTCGTCAACAGGAAGGCTCGGCGTTTGCCGTCGAGTTCGTCGATGCGGATATCGGCGGGTGCCACCCATTCACGGCTGGCGCCGGCGCCGCGGCTATAGGTTTCGTGGACCACCATGCCCTGGGTGAAGAGACCCTTGAAAGGTTCGGTGGCGGCGACGTGACCGGTCTCGCGCATGGCGCGGGTGAAGAAGCGGGAATAGAGCAAGTGCAGGATCGCGTGCTCGATGCCGCCTATATACTGGTCGACCGGCAGCCAGCGGTTTGCCGCCTCCGGATCCGTCGGCTTTCCTTCCCAGGGCGCGGTGAAGCGGGTGAAATACCAGCTCGAATCGACGAAGGTGTCCATCGTATCCGTCTCGCGGCGGGCATCCTTGCCGCAGTTCGGGCAGGAGACATGGCGCCAGGTCGGATGACGGTCGAGCGGATTGCCCGGCTGGTCGAAGGTGACGTCGTCGGGCAGCTTGACCGGCAGGTCCGCCTTCGGCACCGGCACGACACCGCAATCCTCGCAATGGATGACCGGGATCGGGCAGCCCCAATACCGCTGGCGGGAAATGCCCCAGTCGCGCAGACGGAAATTGACCTTGCGTTCGCCCTGCGGGGCATTGCCGAGCGAAGCAGCCGACAGCCGGTCGGCAACGATATTGAAGGCTTCCTCGGTCGTCTTGCCGTCGAGGAAGCGCGAATTGATCATCACGCCATCGCCGTCATAAGCCGTGTCGTCAACGGAAAAGCTTGCCGCGTCGCCATCTCTCGGCATGACGACGGCCACCACCGGCAGGTCATACTTGCGGGCAAAATCAAGGTCGCGCTGGTCGCCCGAGGGGCAGCCGAAGATCGCGCCCGTGCCATAATCCATCAAGACGAAATTGGCGATGTAGACCGGAAGTTCCCAGGAGGGATCGAGCGGGTGTCGGACGCGGATACCGGTATCCATGCCCTTCTTTTCGGCGGTCTCGAGTGCTGCGAGCGAGGTGCCGGCGCGGCGGCACTCGTCGCAGAAGGCGTCGATATCAGGGTTCTTCGCGGCGGCATCCTTCGCCAGCGGATGATCGGCGGCGATTGCCAGGAAGGAAGCGCCGAACAGCGTGTCCGGCCGGGTGGTATAGACCGTCACTTCGCTCTCGCCGGCAGGTGCCGTTTCCGGCACGATCTCCCAGCGGATCGTCAGGCCTTCCGAGCGGCCGATCCAGTTCTTCTGCATCAGCCGCACTTTTTCCGGCCACTGGTCGAGCGTATCCAGCGCGTCGAGCAGATCCTGGCTGAAGTCGGTGATCTTGAAGAACCATTGCGTCAGTTCGCGCTGTTCGACCAGCGCGCCGGAACGCCAGCCGCGGCCGTCGATCACCTGTTCGTTGGCGAGCACGGTGTTGTCGACAGGATCCCAGTTGACCTTCGACTGCTTGCGATAGACCAAGCCCTTTTCCAGGAAATCCAGGAAGAGATGCTGCTGGTGCTGGTAATATTCGACGTCGCAGGTGGCGAATTCACGGCTCCAGTCCAGCGAAAGACCCATGGCCTTCAGCTGCGCCTTCATCGAGCCGATATTCTGGTACGTCCAGGAGGCGGGGTGAACGCCGCGCTCCATGGCGGCATTCTCCGCCGGCATGCCGAAGGCGTCCCAGCCCATTGGATGCAGCACGTTGTAACCGCGGGCGCGCTTGTAGCGGGCGACGACGTCGCCCATGGCGTAATTGCGGACATGACCCATATGGATGCGCCCCGACGGATAGGGGAACATTTCGAGGACGTAATATTTTTCGCGCGGATCGGCATTGTCGGTCTCGAAGACCTTGTCTTCATTCCATTTCTGCTGCCAGCGGGGCTCGGCATCGCGCGGATTATAACGTTCGGTGGCCATGGTATTCGTATTTCCGGAAAATCAGGGGAGGTTGGTCGAGACCTTCACCATGAAACCACCGTAGCGTCAAGTTTTGCAGGCGCTGCAAGCGCGCGATCTTGATCGTGACCAGGCGATTTCGCCGGGGCGGGACTTGGCAAGCACAGAATGGCTGGCTAGTTCATTCCAATCCTTTCATGCAGGTATGTCGAGGCACAATGATGGAACTTCAAGAGCGCTTGAACGAGGTGCGGTCGCGGATCGCCGCCGCGGAACGCGAAGCAGGCCGTTCGGCGGGTTCCGTTCAACTCGTCGCGGTGTCGAAGACCTTCGAGGCGGACGCGATCCGCCCGGCCATCGAAGGCGGGCAGCGTGTCTTCGGGGAAAACCGGGTGCAGGAAAGCCAGGGCAAGTGGCCGGCGCTGAAGGCCGAGCATCAGGATATCGAGCTGCATCTGATCGGACCGCTGCAATCGAACAAGGCGGCGGATGCTGTGGCGCTTTTCGACGTCATCGAGACAGTGGACCGGGAAAAGATCGCCCGCGCACTTGCCGAGGAGATGAGGCGGCAAGGCAAGGCGCTACGGCTCTATGTCCAGGTCAATACCGGGCTCGAACCGCAGAAGGCCGGCATCGCTCCTGACGACACGCCGGCCTTCGTCGCTCTTTGCCGCGACGAACTCGGCCTTTCGATCGAAGGTTTGATGTGCATTCCGCCGGCCGAGGAAAATCCCGGACCGCATTTCGCTCTGCTGGCAAAGCTCGCGCTCAAATGCGGCGTCGGAAAACTTTCCATGGGCATGTCGGGCGACTACGGGACGGCGATCGCCTTCGGCGCCACCAGCGTGCGTGTGGGGTCGGCGATTTTTGGCACGCGCTGAAACGTTGCTTTGGTCGGGCTTCCTGTTCCCCTTAATGCCGCCTAGATTAGGTTTGCATGTCCTGGGGAGGAGCAAATGCGGAACGGCTATCATCAGGCCTATGCGGCCTGGAAACGCGATCCCGAAGCATTCTGGCGCAAAGCGGCCAGTGACATCGACTGGTTCAAGCCAGCGGAACGGGTGTTCTCGCCGAATGACGGCGTCTATGGCCGTTGGTTCTCAGGCGCGGAAACCAATACATGCCACAATTGCCTGGACCGGCATGTGGCTGCCGGCCGCGGCGGCGAGACAGCGGTCATCTTCGACAGCGCAATGAACGGCGAGAAGCGCCGTTTCACCTATGATGAGGTGCTTGGCGAGGTGATGGCCATCGCGGCAGCACTGGTCGAGCGCGGCATCGGCAAAGGCGATCGCGTCATCCTTTATATGCCGATGGTGCCGCAGGCGGTCTTTTCGATGCTCGCCTGCGCCCGCATCGGTGCGGTCCACTCCGTCGTTTTCGGCGGGTTTGCCGCAAGCGAACTTGCGGCGCGCATCGACGATTGCGCTGCGAAGCTGGTGATCACCGCGAGCTGCGGGCTCGAGCCCGGCCGCATCGTCGCCTACAAGCCACTGGTCGATCAGGCGATCGAGATCGCGCATTCGAAGCCGGAGTGCTGTCTGGTGCTGCAGCGGCCGGAGCTTCGGGCTGATCTCGTCAGCCGCCGCGATCAGGATTTCGAGGCGGCGGTGGCGCGGCATCGTGGCCATAAGATCGCCTGTGTCTCCGTCAAGGCGACCGATCCGCTCTACATCCTCTATACCTCGGGCACGACGGGCCAACCGAAGGGCGTGGTGCGCGACAATGGCGGCCATATGGTCGCGCTCAACTGGTCGATGCGGAATATCTACGGCTTGAAGCCGGGCGAGGTCTTCTGGACGGCTTCGGATATCGGCTGGGTCGTCGGGCATTCCTATATCGTCTATGCCCCGCTGCTATCAGGCGTAACCACTCTGATCTTCGAGGGAAAACCGGTCGGCACTCCGGATGCCGGCACATTTTGGCGCATCGTTTCGGAATATCAGGTGCGGGTGCTCTTCACGGCGCCGACGGCATTCCGCGCCATCCGGCGGGAGGACGGTGACTGTGAACTGATGCGCCAATATCCCATGCCGGATCTGCGCGCACTATTTCTTGCCGGCGAGAGGGCGGATCCGGAGACCTTGAAATGGGCCGAGCGCCTGCTTGGCATACCCGTCATCGATCATTGGTGGCAGACGGAAACCGGTTGGCCGATTGCCGCAAATCCGCTTGGTCTCGGCGCCCTTCCCGTCAAGCACGGGTCGCCGGCGCTGCCGATGCCCGGCTATGAGATCGCGGTGCTCGACGATGCCGGTCATCCGATCGAGGCGGGCACGCTCGGCAATATCGTCGTGAAGCTGCCACTCCCGCCCGGCTGCCTGCCGACCCTCTGGAACGCGGACGAGCGTTTTCGCTCGGCCTATCTCGATGAGTTTCCCGGCTATTACAAGACGGCCGATGCCGGCTATGTCGATGAGGACGGCTATCTCTTCATCATGTCGCGCACCGACGACATCATCAATTGCGCCGGGCATCGGCTCTCGACAGGGGCGATGGAGGAGGTCTGTGCACGTCATCCCGATGTCGCCGAATGCGCGGTCATCGGCGTGATCGATGCGCTGAAGGGTCAGGCGCCCTGCGGTTTCCTGGTGCTGAAACGACATGTTTCCCGTGACGCGACGGCGATCGAATCAGAGGTCGTGGCGATGATTCGTGATTCGATCGGACCGGTTGCCGCCTTCAAGACGGCCATCACCGTTAACCGGTTGCCGAAGACACGCTCCGGCAAAATACTGCGCGGCACGATGCAGAAGATCGCCGACGGCATACCCTGGAAAATGCCTGCAACCATCGATGATCCAACGATTTTAGAGGAAATTGCCGAGGCGCTGCGCGGACGCGGCTTAGGCTCCTTGCCGATGTGAATTAAACTTTCGGTAAGCCTAATTGAGGAATTGTTAACTATGTTGATGCAAGCATTTGTTAACGGCAATGGCTTGCATAGCAGGCTTTGCATGACGCGGTCGCCGTTACCGGCCTACTGCATAATTTCTTAAATCGGAATCGATTTAAGGACAAAATTATGCAGCAGTTGAAGTGCTACAGCGTCCTTTGCACGTCTGAAAGACGTGCGGCGCTGTAGTCCGGATTGCCCCTTTCTCAACGATTGTGGAACGGATCATGACAAGCATCCTCACCAACAACGCTGCTATGGCAGCGCTGCAGACTTTGCGCGGCGTAAACGATAGCCTCAAGGACACCCAGGGTCGTGTTTCATCGGGTTATCGTGTGGAGAAAGCGGCCGACAACGCCGCCTATTGGTCGATTGCTACGACCATGCGTTCCGACAACATGGCGCTTTCAGCCGTCTCCGACGCGCTCGGGCTCGGCGCGGCAAAAGTCGATACCGCCTATTCGGCCATGGACAGCGCACTCGATGTCGTCAGCGAAATCAAGGCCAAGATCGTCGCCGCCACCGAAAAGGGCGTCGACAAGACGAAGATTCAGCAGGAACTCGACCAGTTTCAGGAGCAACTGCTCAGCATTGCCCAATCGGCGTCCTTCTCCGGCGAAAACTGGGTTGCCGGCGCCTCCGGCACGAAGAGCGTCGTTTCGTCTTTCGTGCGCGATGGCAGCAATGCCGTTTCGGTCAAGATGACGGACTACGTGCTCAATGCGGGCACGCTTGGAAACGTGCTTTTCGGCATGACCAGTACCGGTGCGATCGAGACGACCAGCGGTATCATTGGTACGGCCTTCAACGGAACCTATGGCGGCGCCGTCATCGTCATGCCGTCGATATATGCTCTCGACATCACCAATTTCACCCAGGGTCAGCTCGACGCAGCCCTGACCGGTATCGAACTGGTTCTCGGAGCTATGACCGCCGCCGGCTCGGCGCTCGGCTCGATCTCGACCCGTATCCAGCTGCAGGAAACGTTCGTTAGTGGCTTGCACGATTCGATCGACTCCGGCGTCGGACGCCTGGTCGATGCGGATATGGAAGAGGAATCGAGCAAGCTATCGGCGTTGCAGACGCAGCAGCAGCTTGCCATCCAGTCGCTCTCGATCGCCAATACCTCGGCGCAGAACATCCTCACCCTGTTCCGCAGCTAATCGAAACAGGTCATCCGCAATAAAAAACCCCGCCGGTCAGCTCATACCGGCGGGGTTTTTCATAAGATCGCTGATATCTCAGTACTGATCGTCGTCCTCGTCCTTCGGCGCCGAGCGTAACGAGCTCAGCTTGCGGAAGACGGCATCGGCGTCGATTTCTTTTTCCTTTTCCTCCTCGCGCTCATAGCTCGGGCTCAGGCGCTCGGTCTCCTGGGCCGATTGCAGCGTCGCGCCAAGCTCGGCGGCGGTCGGCAGCGGACGGCCCTTGGAGGCCTTTTCCACTTCCATGTCGAGATCGATCTGGCTGCAGAGGCCGAGCGTGACGGGATCCATCGGCGCCAGGTTGGCGGAGTTCCAGTGGGTGCGCTCGCGGATCTGCTCGATCGTCGATTTCGTCGTGCCGACGAGGCGGGAAATCTGCGCGTCCTTCAGCTCCGGGTGGTTGCGAACGAGCCAGAGAATGGCGTTCGGGCGGTCCTGACGCTTGGAAACCGGGGTATAACGCGGACCGCGGCGCTTGGATTCCGGCACCCGCACCTTCGGTTCGGAAAGCTTCAGCTTGTGGTTCGGATTGGCCTCGGCGCGGGCAATCTCGTCGCGGGAAAGCTGTCCTGTCGAGATCGGGTCGAGGCCCTTGATGCCCTGCGCCGCTTCGCCGTCGGCGATCGCCTTGACTTCGAGCGGATGCAGTTTGCAGAACTGCGCAATCTGATCGAAAGACAGTGCCGTATTGTCGACGAGCCAGATGGCGGTCGCCTTCGGCATGAGCAGTGTTTGAGCCATGGATATAGTCCTTCTATCGTCCGCGCCGGTCGCGGTCCGTGGATTGTCACCACAATGTCCGGGAAATATGCCGCTATATAACCGCACTGTCGCAGAATTGCAATTCTTCCGAAATGAAATGACCTTCGTCTAATTGCCGTGGCGATGCGAACTGCTATGAATTGCCGTGATTTCAAGTCCGGGCCATAGCTCACGCGGCCCGTCGCATGTCCCATGAGGAGGAGTTGCATGTCGGAGAAGATCTATCCGGTCACGAAGCCGGTGAAGGCGCGCGCCCTGATCGATAAGGAAAAGTACCTGAAATGGTACGAGGAAAGCGTCGAGAACCCGGACAAGTTCTGGGGCAAACACGGCAAGCGCATCGACTGGTTCAAGCCCTATACCAAGGTCAAGAACACTTCCTTTACCGGCAAGGTTTCGATCAAGTGGTTCGAGGACGGTCAGACAAACGTCTCCTACAATTGCATCGACCGTCATCTGAAAACGAATGGCGACCAGGTGGCGATCATCTGGGAGGGCGACAATCCCTATATCGACAAGAAGGTCACCTATAACGAGCTCTACGAGCATGTCTGCCGGATGGCGAACGTGTTGAAGCAACACGGCGTCAAGAAGGGCGATCGCGTCACCATCTATATGCCGATGATCCCCGAAGCGGCCTATGCGATGCTCGCCTGCGCCCGCATCGGCGCGGTGCATTCGGTCGTCTTCGGCGGTTTCTCGCCCGAGGCGCTGGCCGGGCGCATCGTCGACTGCGAATCCACCTTCGTCATCACCTGCGACGAAGGCCTGCGCGGCGGCAAGCCGGTGCCGCTGAAGGACAATACCGATACGGCGATCCATATCGCCGCCCGCCAGCATGTCCATGTCAGCAAGGTGCTGGTCGTTCGCCGCACCGGCGGCAAGACCGGCTGGGCGCCCGGCCGCGACCTCTGGCATCATCAGGAGATTGCTACCGTGAAGGCGGAATGCCCGCCGGTGAAGATGAAGGCGGAAGACCCGCTCTTCATTCTTTATACGTCCGGCTCGACCGGCAAGCCGAAGGGCGTGCTGCACACGACGGGCGGTTATCTCGTCTATGCGGCGATGACGCATGAATATGTCTTCGATTATCACCACGGCGACGTCTACTGGTGTACGGCCGATGTCGGCTGGGTGACCGGCCACTCCTATATCGTCTATGGGCCGCTTGCGAACTGCGCGACGACGCTGATGTTCGAGGGCGTGCCGAACTTCCCGGACCAGGGCCGTTTCTGGGAAGTCATCGACAAGCACAAGGTCAACATCTTCTACACGGCGCCGACGGCGATCCGCTCGCTGATGGGTGCCGGCGACGACTTCGTCACGCGCTCCTCGCGCTCTTCGCTGCGCCTGCTCGGCACGGTCGGCGAGCCGATCAATCCCGAGGCCTGGGAGTGGTATTACAATGTCGTCGGCGACAAGCGCTGCCCCGTCATCGATACTTGGTGGCAAACGGAAACCGGCGGTCACATGATCACGCCGCTGCCTGGCGCCACCGATCTGAAACCCGGTTCGGCGACGATCCCGTTCTTCGGGGTCAAGCCTGAGCTGGTCGACAATGAAGGCAAGGTGCTGGAAGGTGCGGCCGACGGCAATCTCTGCATCACCGACAGCTGGCCGGGCCAGATGCGCACGGTCTATGGCGATCACGAGCGCTTCATCCAGACCTATTTTTCGACCTACAAGGGCAAGTATTTCACCGGCGATGGCTGCCGGCGCGATGCGGACGGTTATTACTGGATCACCGGCCGCGTCGACGATGTGCTGAACGTCTCCGGCCACCGGCTCGGCACGGCGGAGGTGGAATCCGCCCTTGTCTCGCATAATCTGGTTTCGGAAGCCGCGGTCGTTGGTTATCCGCATCCGATCAAGGGCCAGGGCATTTATTGCTATGTGACGCTGATGTCCGGTCACGAGGGATCGGATACGCTTCGCCAGGAACTGGTGAAACATGTGCGGGCCGAAATCGGCCCGATCGCCGCGCCCGACAAGATCCAGTTTGCGCCCGGCCTGCCGAAGACCCGCTCCGGCAAGATCATGCGCCGCATCCTGCGCAAGATTGCCGAAGACGATTTCGGTGCGCTCGGCGATACCTCGACGCTCGCCGATCCGGCAGTCGTCGACGATCTGATCGCCAACCGGCAGAACAAGGCGACCGCCTGATAGATCGAGCCGTTCCGGTCCCTTTCGGGCTTCCGGGGCGGCTCTTTTGTTTCCGCGTATTCGATGCGTGGTTTACGGCATCCAAGCACGTTTATGAGCGAAGCCCTGAGACCATTCCCGGCGAGGTCACGCCTGCTAGATGTGGCTGAAATACCTGTCGCCTAAGATGTCGTTAGCCGGATTCTTGACTCCATTCTGCTGCGGCCAGAGAAGCTAATAGCAAGATTGGCTTAGAAATCGATCGCCCTGCCATTGATTTCGTAATCGCCGAAACGCGCCGGCTCAGCTCCGCCGCGGCCGCCGATCTCCGGCGGCAGCTCCAGCGGCTTCTGGTTTTTTCGCCGCTCCTCGGCTTCGGCAAGGGCGCGTCTGGCAGCCGGGGACAGCATCTTGCGCGGCGGCTCGGATCCCTCGGCCGTCGGCGTTTCGCTGTTGTCGTTATCGGCGTCCTGCATGGCCGTCTCCTGCCGGAAATATTGAAAATGGCTGATGAATAACCAAATCATAATGCGCCGGTGCCGGGATTGAAAGCTTGTGGTGCCGAAATTGGAGATGGAGATCCGCCATGAACCTCGTTCGCACTGCCATGTTGCTTGCCTTCATGACGGCGCTTTTCATGTTTGTCGGCTTCCTGATCGGCGGTCGGGCCGGCATGATGATCGCATTCGTCATTGCCGCCGGCATGAATTTCTTCTCCTATTGGAATTCCGACCGCATGGTGCTTTCGGCCTATCGCGCCCAGGAGGTCGATGAGCGCAACGCGCCGGAATTCTTTGCGATCGTGCGCGACCTCGCCCGCAATGCCGGCCTGCCGATGCCGAAGGTTTATCTTTACGACAGCCCACAGCCGAATGCCTTCGCCACTGGCCGCAATCCCGACAATGCCGCCGTCGCCGCCTCGACCGGCCTGCTCAGCGCCTTATCTGCCGAGGAGGTCGCAGGCGTGATGGCGCATGAACTGGCCCACATCCAGTACCGCGACACGTTGACGATGACGATCACGGCAACGCTTGCCGGCGCGATCTCCATGCTCGGCAACTTCGCCTTCTTCTTCGGCGGCAACCGTGAGAACAACAGCAATCCTCTCGGCTTCGTCGGCGTCATCGTCGCGATGATCGTGGCGCCGCTCGCCGCCATGCTGGTGCAGATGGCGATCAGCCGCACCCGCGAATATTCGGCCGACCGCCGCGGCGCCGAGATCTGCGGCAATCCGCTCTGGCTTGCCTCGGCGCTCGGCAAGATCGCGCGCGGTGCTGCCCATGTGCCGAACGAGGATGCCGAGCGCAACCCGGCGACAGCGCATATGTTCATCATCAATCCGCTCTCCGGCGAGCGCATGGACAATCTGTTTTCGACGCATCCGAACACGGAAAACCGCATCGCCGCGCTGCACGACATGGCGCAAGGCGGCATGAATGTCTCGACGCAGCCTGCTCGTGCTGCTAATCCGTCGCGCAAATCGCGCTCTGTTCCGGATACGGGTCTTGGTCGCGGTGGTTCGCAACCGCCAAAAGGTCCGTGGTCTTGAATTCAGACGGCACGAAGAAGCCATTCCGCAAGCATAAGCCCTCCACCGAGCGATCCGCTCCGGCAAAGCCTGGCCTGCAGGCCCGGGCTGCGGCGGCAAAAATTCTCGGCGCCGTCGTCGACCGCAAGCTGCCGCTCGACGGTGCTCTCGATCATGAACACGGCAATCCGGCCTATAAGGCGCTCGGCGAAAGCGACCGGGCGCTCGTCCGCGCCATCCTGAACACGACGCTGCGCCATTTGCCGCGCATCGATGCCGCGATTGCCGGGTTGCTGGATTCGCCGCTGCCGGAGGGCGCAAGGGCGTTGCATCACGTGCTCGCCATCGGGGCGGCGCAGATCCTCTATCTCGATGTGCCGGATCATTCTGCCGTCGATCTTGCCGTCGAGCAGGCCAATCTGGATCCGCGCAATCGCCGTTTCGCCAAGCTGGTCAATGCCATCCTCCGCCGGCTCGGCCGCGAGAAGGAGCAGGTGCTTAATGAGATCGGCAAGGTCGTGCCGATGCCGACCTGGTTCATCGCCAGGCTGGAAAAGGCCTATGGCCGGGACGCGGCGCTGGCAATTTCGGAATCCCAGCTCGAACCGGCAGCAATCGATCTGACCGTCAAGTCCGACCCCCAAGGCTGGGCGAAGCGGCTGAACGGTGTCGTCCTGCCCACAGGCGGTATTCGTCTCGCCGCCTTCGACGGCGGTATCCCCTCGCTCGAAGGCTTCGATGAGGGCGCGTGGTGGGTGCAGGATGCGGCGGCAAGCATCCCTGCGAAGCTTTTCGGCGATCTCTCGGGCAGACGTACCGCCGATCTCTGTGCCGCACCCGGCGGCAAGACGGCGCAGCTCATCCTTGCCGGCGGCGCAGTCACCGCCCTCGACCAGTCGGAAAACCGGCTGAGACGGCTGCGGTCGAATCTCGACCGGCTCGGTCTCAAAGCGGAGACGATTGCGGCAGATCTGACGACATTCGAGCCGGCGGAGCGTTTTGACGCGATCCTGCTCGATGCCCCTTGCTCTTCCACCGGCACGACGCGTCGACACCCCGACGTGTTGTGGACCAAGGGAGCTGAGGATATCGCCAGGCTGGCGGCGCTGCAGGAACGGCTGCTGCGACACGCGCTAAGATTACTGAAGCCGGGCGGCACGCTGGTTTTTTCGAATTGTTCGCTCGATCCTGTCGAGGGTGAGGACGTCGTCGCCCGTGTTCTTTCCGATACGGATGCAATCGAGCGCGTTCCGATCGGCGCCGGAGACTGGCCTGGCCTTGAGGCGGCGATCACGCCGCTCGGTGAATTCCGTACGCTTCCCACCATGCTGAAAATGCCTGACGGCATCGGCTCCGGTCTCGACGGCTTCTATGCGGCTGTGCTGCGGCGCATGGCTTGATTGCAGGCTTGAGCGCTCGCGGCGAGCCTGGGCTGTACGAGGTGCTTCATAGCCTCGTGTCACGCATGCCGTTCTCCAAACCGCTCGCATGATTTCAGGTGAAACGCGTCAATGTGCGTATATTCGAACTTTGTCACGAATTAATTCATTGCGGACGATGAAATCGGCCACTTTTCACCTATTCTTAACCACGAGGGTCAATAGACAATAGAATATGCAGTCCGGTCGGCGTTTTGCGAGCATGTATGTTCGGGAGGCTTGGCGGCGCGCCTTGCGCCGCGTCGCGTTGTTGCGCCTGAAGCTCTTTCGCCATTCAATCAAGGTGCCGGAGCGTCTGATCGTAGCACCGACCGATCTGCGCAGCATCGATCCGCATGTGGCCGACGAGATCCTCAACGGACGGTTTCTCCTCGCCGGGCGCATGCTGGAAACCAGCGAGAAGTCGCCCTTCACCTTCACCCTGCCCTCACGCCCCTTCGCGATCCGTCTTCACAGCTTCGGCTGGCTGCGGCATATGCGGGCGAACAAGACGGAGCGTAGTTCGGCTGTCGCCCGCGCGATCGTCGACAGCTGGCTTTCCATCCATGCCGGTCGCATGGAGGGGATTGCCTGGGAAACCGACGTCACCGCTCAGCGCGTTATTGCCTGGCTGTCGCATTCGCCGGTGGTACTGCAGAATGCCGATCGCGGCTTTTATCGCCGCTTCATGAAGTCGCTGGCGTTCCAGGTGAGGTTCCTGCACCGGATGGCGCCGTTCACCCTCGGCGGCCTGGAGCTGTTTCGGCTGCGTATCGCGCTGGCCATGGCCTCCGTCGCCATGCCGGCGCGCGCCTCTACGCTCAGAAGGGCGGCGCAGGCGCTCGACCGCGAATTCGATAGCCAGATTCTGCCGGATGGCGGCCATGTGTCGCGCAATCCGCGCGTCGGGCTGGAATTGCTGCTCGATCTGCTGCCGCTCCGGCAGACCTATGTCAATCTCGGCCATGACCTGCCGCAGAAACTGATCTCCGGCATAGATCGCATCTATCCGGCACTGCGGTTTTTTCGCCATCAGGACGGAGACCTGGCGCTCTTCAACGGGGCGACCTCCACGCTCGCAAACGAGCTGATGTCGGTGCTCAGATATGACGAGACCGCCGGTCAGCCGTTCAAGGCTTTGCCGCATTCGCGTTATCAGCGGCTTTCCGGAGGCAAGACGGTGATCATTGCCGATACTGGCACGCCGCCTTCGGGAGGCGCGCTTCGGACCGCGCATGCCGGCAGCCTCTCCTTCGAGATGTCGTCCGGACGTCATCGCTTCATCGTCAATTCGGGTTCGCCGAAATTTGCCGGGCATCGTTATGTCCAGATGGCGCGCACGACGGCGGCGCATTCGACCGTTATCCTCAACGACACCTCGTCCAGCCGCTTTTCGCCTTCGCCCTTCCTGAACCACGCAATCACCGAACCGGTGAGGACAATCACCGTCGAGCGTGCCGAAACCGAAGACGGACGCGACGGCATAAAGCTCAGCCATGACGGTTATCTCAGGGTGTTCGGGGTGCTGCACGAGCGTGAGCTGACACTCAATGCCGCAGGTTCGATCGTGACCGGCCGCGACCGGCTCGTCGTCCGCGAAGGATATGAGAGTGACGAGCCCCTGAAGGCCGTCGCCCGTTTTCATATCCATCCGTCGATCGTCCTGCATCAGAGTGACGGGGAGTCCGTGCTGCTGACGGCGCCGGACGGCGAAAGCTGGCTGTTTTCCGCACCCGGCAATGAAGTGCTGATCGCCGAGGATATCTTCTTTGCCGACAGCTCCGGCATCTGCGGCTCGGACCAGATCGAGATCGATTTCGATCTTGCCGAGAAGACCGAAATCCGCTGGTTTTTGTCCCGCAAAGGCTAGAAGCGGATGATTTTGAGCCGAGCGGCCAAAATCGGGATCGCATCCACATCAAAGAAGTAAAGTACGATGCCGTCCAAAAATGGCTCGTGCTTTTTGGCGTCATGCGCTGACGCCTGTTTGCGCGGCGGCAAAGCTGTGCTAACGCGGCGCCAGCATGCGAACATCCCTTGCGGATGTCCTCCCGAAGCCCGAACGGAGAAGGTTTCATGGCCGTCATTTCCAAGAAGATCCCCGCCCCCGACAAGGTCGAAATCAAGACCGCGCTCATCTCCGTCTTCGACAAGACCGGGATCGTCGACCTCGCCCACGCCTTGTCTGCCAGAGGTGTGCGCCTGCTTTCGACCGGCGGCACGTTTAAAGCGATCACCGCTGCCGGTCTTGCCGTCACCGATGTCTCCGAAATCACCGGTTTTCCGGAGATCATGGATGGGCGTGTGAAGACGCTGCATCCAACGGTGCATGGCGGCCTGCTGGCGATCCGTGACGATGGCGAACACCAGGAGGCGATGAAAAAGCACGGCATCGAGGGCATCGATCTCGCCGTCATCAACCTCTACCCCTTCGAAGACGTACGCGCGGCCGGCGGCGACTATCCGACGACCGTCGAGAATATCGATATCGGCGGTCCGGCGATGATCCGCGCATCGGCCAAGAACCATGCCTATGTGACGACCCTGACCGATCCGGCCGATTATGCCGAGCTGCTGGAGCAGCTTTCCGCAGATGACGGCAAGACCGCCTATGCCTTCCGCCAGCGCATGGCGGCCAAGGCTTATGCCCGCACCGCCGCCTATGATGCAATGATCTCCAACTGGTTCGCCGAGGCGCTGACGATCGACACGCCACGCCACCGGGTCATCGGCGGTGCACTGAAGGAAGAGATGCGCTACGGCGAAAATCCGCATCAGCAGGCCGCCTTCTACCTGACCGGCGAGAAGCGCCCGGGTGTTTCGACGGCCGCTCTTCTCCAGGGCAAGCAGCTCTCCTACAACAATATCAACGATACGGATGCCGCCTACGAGCTCGTCGCTGAGTTCCTGCCGGAGAAGGCGCCCGCCTGCGCGATCATCAAGCACGCCAATCCCTGCGGCGTCGCCACCGGATCGAGCCTGGTCGAGGCCTATCGGCGGGCGCTTGCCTGCGATTCCGTTTCCGCCTTCGGCGGCATCATCGCGCTCAACCAGACGCTCGATGCCGAAACGGCCGAAGAGATCGTCAAGCTCTTCACTGAAGTGATTATCGCGCCGGATGTCACGGAGGAGGCGAAGGCTATCGTCGCCCGCAAACCGAACCTGCGGCTGTTGTCTGCCGGTGGCCTGCCCGATCCGCGTGCTGCGGGCCTGACGGCAAAGACCGTTTCCGGCGGCCTGCTCGTCCAGAGCCGCGACAACGGCATGGTCGAGGATCTGGAACTCAAGGTCGTCACCCGGCGCGCGCCGACGGCGCATGAACTTGAAGACATGAAGTTCGCCTTCAAGGTCGGCAAACACGTGAAGTCGAACGCCGTGGTCTATGCCAAGGACGGCCAGACCGCCGGTATCGGCGCCGGCCAGATGAGCCGTGTCGATTCCGCCCGCATCGCGGCGCTTAAGGCCGAAGAAGCCGCCAAGGCGCTCGGCCTCGCGGTTCCGATGACGCATGGCTCGGCGGTTGCCTCCGAGGCCTTCCTGCCTTTTGCCGACGGTCTTCTGTCGATGATCGCCGCAGGAGCGACGGCGGTTATCCAGCCGGGCGGCTCGATGCGCGACCAGGAAGTCATCGATGCCGCCAACGAACACGGCGTCGCAATGGTCTTTACCGGCATGCGCCATTTCCGGCACTGATCGGGTGCCGGCGGTGGCCGGCGCTCTTCCTCGAGCAGGTTCGTCCCTATGCGCGATCGGCCGGATAGGGTGTGCGGATCAAGAGTATCAATCCGCCGGCGAGGAACAGGATCAGCGTTGCCATTCCGAGCCGCGGTGATCCGCTCATATAGGTCACCAGCGAGAAGAGCAGCGTCGCCATGAAGCTGGTGGCGCGCCCCGACAGCGCGTAGATGCCGAAGTAGCGGCCGGCTTCATCGATGTTGACGCTGCGGGCGAGATAGGAGCGTGACGAGGCCTGCACCGGCCCGAAGGCGAGCCCGATCAGCAGGCCGTAGAGGATATAGGC
Organism: Rhizobium laguerreae; assembly: GCF_019778565.1. Lineage (NCBI taxonomy): Bacteria > Pseudomonadati > Pseudomonadota > Alphaproteobacteria > Hyphomicrobiales > Rhizobiaceae > Rhizobium > Rhizobium laguerreae. The sequence continues at coordinate 90,212 of NZ_JAAXQT010000004.1, forward strand.
CTTTTCTGCAGCCGTACCGAAGAGGCCGCCGGAATCCGCCGCCGGCAGCGGCATCATTCCGAACAGGGTGTAACCCGGTCCTGTCGAGATGATGCCGATCGTGGCGAGAAGCAGCATCGTGAGGCTGATGACGACCGTCGCCTTCGAACCAACGCCCTTGTCGATGCGGCCGGCGATCAGGCAGCCGAAGATCGCAACGACATTCAGGATGATGCCGTAGATGCCGATCTCGATCGTCGCCCAACCGAACATCCCGGCCGCGAAGATGCCGCCAAGGATCAGCAGGCCGTTGACGCCGTCCTGATAGATCATGCGGGCGATGAGGAATTTCAGGATGCCGCGGCGCTCTCTAAGCTCGCCAAGCGTGTTTCTGAGTTCCCGCAAGCCGGAGCGCACCGCGGTGCCGAAGGGAAGACCCTTGCCGACATCGGGCGTGAAGAAGAACATCGGTAGGATGAAGATCAGATACCAGACGGCCGAGATCGGCCCGGTGATGCGTGCATCCTGGCCGGTCGCAGGATCGAGGCCGAACAGTGGATCAAGGCCGAGGATGGTCTTGCCGGTCTCGGGGCTCGCCGCCAAAAGCGTCACGACGGCAATGAGCACGATGATGCCGCCGAGATAACCGAGCCCCCAGGCGGTGTTGGAGAGCTTGCCGACCTCGTGCTTGCCGACCAGGCGCGGCATCATCGAATCGTTGAAGACGATCGAAAACTCGGCCGAGATCGAGGCGAGGATCATGAACACGACAGGATAGAGAACAGGCGAACCGGGTGCGGCGAACCACAGGCAGAACAGGCTGGCGATCTTGATGATCGCGAAGAAGCCGATCCAGGGTTTGCGCGCGCCGGACTGGTCGGCGATCGAGCCGAGCACGGGTGAGAGCAGGGCGATGATCACCGAGGAGATCGTCGCCATGTTGCTCCACGTCGTCTGCGCGGAAACCGGGTCATCGGTCAGGCGGGAAACGAAATAGGGTCCGAAGATAAAGGTCGTGACCACGGTGAAGAAGGGCTGTGCTGCCCAATCGAAGAACATCCACCCCCAGATGCCCTTCTCCGTGGCCTTCGGCGGTTGCGTTCCTGTCCAGTCAATGCGATTCAACATCCGCTCCTTCTTTGACGCGGACTGTCTCACCTCACCCGGTCGCGCGCAAGATCGGTCAGGATACCTGCAGCAACGGTAATACGCGCGAGATTGGGATCGCCGCCGTCGCTGAGAGTTGAAAGCTCCTCGAGGATACGGTTGATGCGGATACGATCCTGCGCATGCCAGGCTTGAACGGGAAGCTTTTCCTTGCCGTGATCGGAAAGGGCGGAGATAACGATGTCGCGCCTTGCACTGGCGATTTGATCGATACTGCGGGCAAGCGCCAGATTCTCGTAATGGTCTGAGGTGAGGATCCGCCCGCCCGCCGCCAGCAGCCTGCCGATACGGAAGGTCTGCGACACGGCGATGTAGTTCTCGGCGGCGCGGACCAGGGGTTCGCCGGTGCGCTCGGCGATCTGCATGATCTCCGGCACCAGTGCGAAGATCGGGAGGCTGGCGATGTCGGCGGCGAGTTTTTCGGGCAGGCCCGCCTGGCTGTACTCCGCCTGGCGCACGGCGACCTCGCCGGCCACCTGTCCGGCGAAGGCGGTTTTCAGCTTCTTCAGGGCCGCCTGAAGCCGGCTAATCACTTCTGCCATATCGGCCTTGGTCATGCCCGTTTTCAGCAGCAGGCGCGTCAGCACGATAAAGCTGTGGCTGATCTCCTCGTAGATGCGGTTCTGCATCTCGCCTGATATCTTGCCGTCCAGGGCGTCCGTCCCGGCCCAGAGGCTGGTCAGGTCGAAACCGTCTCTAGCGACGATTGCGGCGCGCACCACTTCCGGTGCCGAAGCCGCCGTTGCGTCCATCATGGCGACGGTGAAGCTTGGCCCGCCGCGGTTGATCGCTTCGTTGGCAAGCACGGTCGCGACGATTTCGCGCTTCAGCCGGTGGCTGGCGATATCGCCGGCATTCGACTTCTGCATCTTCACGGGGAAATAATTCGAAAGCGTCGCGATAAAATAGGGATCGTCGGGCAGATCGCTTGCGGCCAGCGCATCGAAGAGCACGATCTTGGCATAGGACACCAGCACGCCGATTTCCGGCCGCGTCAGCGGCTTGCCGGCCGTATAGCGTTCGGCCAGCGTCTGGTCGTCCGGCAGCGTCTCGACTTTGCGGTTCAGCTGGCCGGCGCCCTCGAGCACAGTCATGAAGCGGCCAAGCTGCAGACCGTTTGCCGTGCCTTTGCGTTCCGTCAGTGAGATCGCCAGCGACTGCAGATAATTGTTGCGCAGGACCAGGGTCGCCACTTCGCCGGTCATCGAAGAAAGAAGCTGGTCGCGTTTTGCGCGCGTCAGGCGCCCGTCATGCATGGCGGCTGCCAACGCGATCTTGATATTGACCTCCACGTCCGAGGTGTTGACGCCGGCCGAGTTGTCGATGGCGTCGGAATTGCAGCGCCCGCCCTTCAGACCGTAGGCGATGCGGCCTTTCTGGGTAACGCCGAGGTTTGCGCCCTCGCCGATCACCTTGGCGCGCGCCTCAACCGCGGTGATGCGGATCGGGTCGTTGGCACGGTCGCCGACTTCGGTGTCGGTTTCGGACGGCGCTTTCACATAGGTGCCGATGCCGCCGAACCAGAGCAGGTCGACCGGGCTCTTCAGGATCGCCATCATGATCTCGAAGGGCGTGGCCACAGCCTTGTCGATGCCGATCGCGGCAACCGCTTCCGGCGTCAGCGTGACTGATTTCGCCGCGCGGGAAATGATCATCGCACCCTTCGACAGCACGTTTCTGTCGAAATCCTGCCAGCTTGAACGCGGGAGGTCGAAGAGCCGTTGGCGTTCGGCCAGAGTCTTTTCCATATCGGGATCGGGATCGATGATGATGTCGCGGTGATCGAAGGCGGCGATGAGCCGGATCTTCGGGGAGAGCAGCATGCCGTTGCCGAAGACGTCGCCTGACATATCGCCGACGCCGGCGACGGTGAAGGGCGTCGTCTGGATGTCGATATCCATTTCCCGGAAATGGCGTTTCACGGTTTCCCAGGCGCCGCGGGCGGTGATGCCCATCTTCTTGTGGTCGTAACCGGCCGAGCCGCCGGAGGCAAAGGCATCGTCCAGCCAAAAGCCGGCTTCCTGCGCCAGTGCATTGGCGGTGTCGGAGAAGGTCGCGGTGCCTTTGTCGGCGGCGACGACGAAATAGGGGTCGTCGCCATCGAGCCTGACGGTATCCTTCGGCGGCACAATATCGGCACCCGATATATTGTCGGTGATCGAAAGCAGCGTGCGGATATAGGTCTTGTAAGCCTCACGGCCGGCATTGAAGATCTCGTCGCGGCTGCCGCCGACGGGGAGTTTCTTCGGATAGAAGCCGCCTTTGGCACCGACCGGCACGATGACCGCGTTCTTGACCTGCTGGGCCTTGACGAGGCCGAGCACTTCGGTGCGGTAATCCTCGGCGCGGTCCGACCAGCGCAGGCCGCCGCGCGCCACCTTGCCGAAGCGCAGGTGCACGCCCTCGACTTCAACGCCGTAGACGAACATTTCGCGGAAGGGCTTCGGCTCCGGCAGCCCGTCGACCAGGTGCGGATCAAGCTTGAAGGCCAGCATGGGCTTCGGCGAACCGTCCGGGTTCTTCTGGAAATAATTGGTACGCAAGGTCGCATCGACGATATTGACGTAGCGGCGCAGGATACGGTCGTCATCGAGGCTCGGCACGTCGGCAAGTTCTGCCTCGATCGCCTGGTGCAGTTCGGCAAGCTTCTTGACGCGCACCTTCTCCGAAAGCCTGGTATCGAGCGTGTCATGGAAGAGACGGAAAATGGCGGCGGCGACATCAGGATATTTGTCGAGGGTCGTCGCGATATAATCCTGCGAATAGGCGATGCCGGCCTGGCGGAGATAACGCGCATAGGCGCGCAGCACATTCGTCTCGCGCGCCGAGAGCCCGGCCGAAAGGATCAGCCGGTTGAAGCTGTCATTGTCGATCGTGCCGGCGAAGGCGGCGACGAAGCCTTCCTCGAGAGCGGCGCCGTAACGCTGCAGATCGATCTCGCCGCCATTGCGGGCCTCGAGCTCCATATCGTGCAGCACGACGAGCTTTTTTTCTCCATCGGCGACCGGCACCCCGATGTCGAAAGTGCGTTCACTGACGACATTGAAGCCGAGATTCTCGAGAAGCGGCACGCGGCGCGACAGCGCCAGCTGGCCGCCGGCGTGGAAGATCTTCAAGGAAAGGATGCGGCCCTGTTCTTCCTGACGGTGATAAAACTGGATGCGCAGCGGCTCGCCGGCGGCGCAGGCACCGATATCGGCGAGGTCGGCCACGGTTTCCTCCGGCGTGAAGGAATCCTGGAAGGCTTGGTCGACCGATACCTTCGGCGCTTTGGCGCCTGCCAGCGCCTCGAAACGGTCGTCCCAGCGGGCGGTGATCTCGCGGATCACCTGCTCGAGCTTTGACTGCGGAATGCGTGGCGTCTTGCCGCCCGAGCGGCCGATGATGAAATGCACGCGCGCCACGCCGCCTTCCGGGAACGCCGGGTAATAGGCGGAGACACGGCCGTCATAGACAGTCTTCAGATAGGTGCCGATCCGCTCTCGGACGATCGAGTCGTATTCCTCGCGCGGCACGTAGACGATCACCGAGACGAAGCGGTCGAAATGGTCGATGCGCGGCAGGACGCGCACGCGCGGCCGATCGCCCAAATCGTTGATCTGTTCGGCAAAACTTGCAAGCAGCGTCGTATCGATCTGGAAAAGGTCGTCGCGCGGATAGGATTCCAGCGTATTGTCGAGCATGCGGCCGGAATGGCTCATCGGGTCGAAGCCGAAATGCTCCTTCACCTTCTCGATCTTGGAACGCAGCAGCGGGATTTCGGAGGCGAGCGAGGTATAGGCCGTCGAGGTGAAAAGACCGACGATGCGCAGTTCGCCGGTGACGTTGCCGTCGGCGTCGAAGCGCTTGACGCCGACATAATCCATATAGGCCCGGCGATGGACGATCGATTTCACATTCGCCTTGGTGACGATCAGGAAGTCGGGGCCGTCGAGGAAGGCAAGGATCTCAGGCGTCGTCGTCACCGCGTCCTTGCCGGTGCGCAGCACGAGAACATCGGGATTGGAAAGAATGCCGAGGCCAGCACCCTTGTCGCGCTCGACCCTCGCATCGGTCCCCTTGCCGGAATAGACATATTCGCGCATGCCGAGGAACGTGAAATTCTCATCGCGCAGCCAGGTCAGGAAAGCGACGGCTTCGTCGCGATCGGCCTTCTTCCGGCTGGCGCCATTGGCCGCAAGCTCGGCGATCACTCCGTCGATCTTGGAAAGCATCGGCTTCCAGTCGGAAACCGACAGGCGGACCTGTTCGAGTACTTTCTCGATGCGTTTGACGAGATCGGCGGCCTGGGCGGAATTGAGGGGCGCAATATGAAGCTGGATATGGCTGACGCGGTTGGCCGGATCGCTCGGGTGATCGGCGGAATAAAGCACCGGCGCCTGGCCCTTTTCCATGACCAGGATGGGATGCACGGCCATGAACAGGTCGCGATAGCTGCTCGTCACTTCACCCATGACCGATTCGAACAGAAAAGGCATGTTGTGGTCGGTGACAGAAAGCACCGAGACGGCGATGCCGTCAGGCGTCACATCGGCAATCGTGTCGATGCTGACGTGGGGCGCCTTGCCGTTCCAGGCGGCAAGTTCTTTTGCCGAATGCACCGCTGAGAGCGCCAGCATTTCCGGCGTATAGAGTTCGAGATCGTCATTGCTTGCCCGGCCGAAGAGAATTGCCGGATCGAGATGCGCCTCGCCTGTCGCCTTGGCGATCTTGCGCGCGCTTTCGATCTGCTTTTCCCGTTTCGGATTGTTTCTGGCAGCCATGGATCGCCTCCCTCAATGTCTGATTTTTTGCAAGCTAGCAGAAGATTCTTCGAAAAAATCTCTAAAAGAGAGGTCCGAAGGATTGTTCTGACGCTTTTTTGGCGCTGGAAACGAGAAATCGTAAGAGATTTTCCGCTTTCTTCGTCAAACGAAAGAGAAAGTCCCGTCTTCCGGTTTTCGTTCCGCCGAACATTTCCACGCCCGCATGAAGAATGGTTGACAGCGTGGCGTCAAAAAGATCATCAAACGCGGTCATCATTCGGATCTTGGATATCATGTCGGAAAATGCAGCGGGCGCAGTCATCGTCATTTCCAGCCATGTGGTGCGGGGCTCGGTCGGAAACCGGGCAGCCGTCTTTGCGCTGGAGACGCTTGGTCATCCGGTCTGGGCCCTGCCGACCATCGTGCTGCCCTGGCATCCCGGCCACGGCCGCTCGACGCGGCTGACTTTTGCGGAAACGGATTTCGACGCGGCGATCGACGATCTGATCCGCGCGCCCTGGATCGGCGAAGTCAAGGCGGTGCTCTCGGGCTATTTCGGCAATGCCGCCCAGGCGCGCTCCGTCGCCCGGCTGATCGGTGCGCTGAGGCAAAACAAGCCCGAGCTGCTCTATGTCTGCGATCCCGTCATGGGCGATCTCGGCGGCCTTTACGTGCCGGAAGCGACCGCTGAGGCCATTCGCGACCATCTCATTCCGCTCGCCTCGCTCGCAACGCCGAACCGCTACGAGCTCGCATGGCTTTCGGGGGCAGCCCTCGAAGACAACAGCGCGATCATGGAGGCGGCGCTCGCGCTCGGACCATCGCGCATGCTCGTCACTTCGGCGGTGCCGATGATGGCGGGTGGTACCGGCAATCTCTATCTTTCCGGCCGTCACGCGCTTCTTGCTGAGCATCGTGTTGTCGAGAACCCGCCGAATGGTCTCGGCGACCTCATCGCCGCCGTCTTCCTGTCGCGCCTGCTTTCCGGGATCGAGGACGAAAAGGCGCTGCAGCTTGCCACCGCCAGCGTCTTCGAGGTGCTTGCGCGTGCCGTCAAGCGCGGCAGCAACGAGTTGATGCTGGCAAGCGATGCTTCCAGTCTTTCGACGCCGATGGCCATGGTGCAGATGCGCCGCCTTGTGCACCCGGCGCAGCGGCGGAAAAAATGACGCATCTGCCAATATGTTCATTTTGCGGTGCAGCAGTTGATCTTGTCTTCGGCGCGCGCTAATCCAGAAGCATGCAGCGTTTTCCAAATCCCCTTCTGGACGGCTATCGCAACTTCATGAACGGGCGTTATGCCGACGCCCGCGACAGGTATCGGCAGCTTGCCGAAAACGGTCAGAATCCCCATACGCTTGTCATTGCCTGTTCGGATTCTCGCGCGGCACCGGAGCTGATCTTCGATGCCGGCCCGGGCGAGCTCTTCGTCATCCGCAACGTCGCCAACATGGTGCCGCCTTACGAGCCGGACGGTCATTTTCATTCGACCTCGGCCGCACTCGAATTTGCCGTGCAGGTGCTGAAGGTCTCGGATATCGTCGTGATGGGCCATGGCCGCTGCGGCGGCATCCGCTCGGCGCTCGATCCGAATGCCGAGCCATTGTCGCCCGGCGATTTCATCGGCCGCTGGATGTCGCTGGTCAAACCCGCCGCTGAGCAGATCCAGAGCAACGACGTGATGACGGCCGCCGAGCGGCAAACGGCGCTGGAGCGTGTCTCCATCCGCAATTCGATCAGCAATCTCAGAAGCTTTCCCGACATCAAGGCGCTCGAGGAGGCGGGAAAGCTTCATCTCCACGGTGCCTGGTTCGACATTTCGACCGGTGAACTCTGGGTCATGGACGCCGAGACACGCGACTTCATTCGTCCCGAAATCTAGGGACATGCCAGTTTATGACGATGCGGCAATCGTTGCCGAGCGCGTACGGCTGGCGATCGAGGCGGCGGATATCCCCCTGCCGAGCGGCGATGTTCGCAAGGTGACGGCGAGTTTTGGATGCGCCGGACGAGCAAATAAAGCCACCAACCGGAACTTCGAGGATCTGGTCAAACGCGCGCCGAAATGAAAAACGCCGCATATCGCAGCGGCGTTTTGGCGTATTCTATCGGCCCTATTTGCCGTCGATCTGCTGACCGATATAGGCGATCGCCTGCTGGTAGACGCTGGCGGCGTTCCAGCCCTGGATGGCGACGAAATTAGGCTCTCCCGGCTGATAGCCGGCGCCGGCGCGCCAGCCGTGGCCCTTAAGGAAATTCGCCGTCGAGGCCAGTGCATCGGCGCGGGAACCGACCATGTCGACGCGGCCGTTGCCGTCGCCGTCGGCGCCGAAGCGCACAACATTGCGCGGCAGAAACTGCGTCTGGCCGATTTCACCATGGGCAGCGCCCTTGGCCTGTGGGCTCAGATAACCCTCGGAGACGAGCTGGAGTGCTGCATAGAGCTGGTCGGTAAAATATTGCGAACGACGGCAGTCATAGGCAAGCGTCGAAACAGCCGACAGCGTATGCTGGTTGCCCATATAGCTGCCGAAACCGGTCTCCATGCCCCAGATCGCAATCAGCGGGCCGGCCGGAACGCCGTAACGGCGCTCGATCGAGGCAAAAAGCGCCTGATTGGCGACCTTCATGCTGCGACCGCGGGAGATGATCGTGGCACCCCCGCGCTTCTGCATGAAAGCGTCGAAGGAGAGCTTGAAGCTCTTCTGGCCGCGGTCGGCGGCAATCGTCGGCCTGTTGTAATTGACGTTGGCGAAGGCGCGGTCGAGGACCGAGCGGCTGACGCCGTTGGCTGCTGCTTCCTGCTTGAAGTCGGCGACCCATGCACCGAAACCGCTGCCATTATTGCCGCATTGAGCGCCCTGGGCCGCTGCCGGCAGCGCGTGGAGGACGCCCGCCGCCGTAAACGCCGCCAGAAAGAATGTTGTCATGCGCATGAGAAACCCCGCTTCCGATCTACTGAAGCGCGCCGCAGCCGATCGGGGCTATGCGACGCGCTCAAAGTCTTCGTTCTGTTCATGTCGCTGTCCGAACCGCTGCACGGTTTTGGACGGCATGCTTTGGCTTGATGCCGGGCAGAATGCCAGCCGAAGGCGATCTTGTCACGATCACCTTTTCAGCAAGCGCTTATGGACAGAAGCGTCCACAATTCGGCAAAAAGCCCTGCCTTCATCATCAGCAGGGCTTTAACATACTATGGTTTACAAATGGTATCAGGCGGCCTGCTTGCGCGGCTTGACGAGACCACGATTGACGAGCAACTCGGCGATCTGGATGGCGTTCAACGCAGCGCCCTTGCGCAGATTGTCGGAGACCACCCAGATGTTGAGGCCGTTTTCGACCGTCGCATCCTCACGGATGCGCGAGATGTAGGTCGCATCCTCACCGGCGGATTCATATGGCGTGATGTAGCCGCCATCCTCGCGCTTGTCGATGACGAGGCAGCCCGGTGCATCGCGCAGGATGTCGCGGGCCTGGTCGGCGGTGATCTCGTTTTCGAATTCGATGTTGACCGATTCCGAATGACCGATGAAAACCGGCACGCGCACCGCGGTGCAGGTCACCTTGATCTTCGGGTCGAGCATCTTCTTCGTCTCGGCCAGCACCTTCCACTCTTCCTTGGTGTAGCCGTCCTCCATGAAGACGTCGATGTGCGGGATGACATTGAAGGCAATACGCTTGGTGAACTTCTTGTTCTCGATCGGATCGGCGACGAAGACGGCGCGCGTCTGGTTGAAGAGCTCGTCCATGCCGTCCTTGCCGGCGCCGGAGACCGACTGGTAGGTCGAGATGACGACGCGCTTGATCTTGGCAAAGTCGTGCAACGGCTTCAACGCCACCACCAGCTGGGCGGTCGAGCAATTCGGATTGGCGATGATGTTGCGCTTGGTGAACTGGCTGATGGCATCCGGGTTCACTTCCGGCACGATCAGCGGCACGTCGGCGTCGTAGCGCCAGGCCGAGGAATTGTCGATGACGATGCAGCCCTGCTGGCCGATCTTCGGCGAGAACTTCTTGGAGACCTCGCCGCCGGCCGACATCAGGCATATGTCTGTATCGGAGAAATCGTAATTCTCCAGATTGGAGACCTTCAGCGTCCGGTCACCGTAAGAAACCTCGGTGCCCTGCGAACGCGAGGAGGCGAGTGCCACGACCTCATCGGCGGGGAAGCCTCGCTCGGAGAGGATGTTGAGCATCTCCCGGCCGACATTTCCGGTCGCTCCCGCAACTGCTACTTTGAAACCCATTTCTCAAGCTCTCTTTCTCTTCTCTCCTCTTGTCCGGTGAGGGGAAAGGCGCGATTAATCGCGTCTTCCTGTCCCCAGCCGAGCCGGGGAGAGAGCGGCAGGCCAGAGACGTCAGACGGTTTTCGTCGTCGTTTTGGCCTTGGTTTTGGAAGAAACCGGAACGGCAATGTCCATCCCGGCAACTCGTGCCCGGTCACTGCGATCAGCAATGGCGTGTTCGTCGCGAACCATGGAGATTCCTTTTCCGCTGTTGCTCTTAGAAGGTTTTCCACAGGAGTCAAGGTGTTTGCGTGAGCAGGCTGCTTCCGCCTGCCGCCGCAATCTCCGGTGCAGGCGCTGAGGGCTTAGCAGGTCTGCTTCCTAAAGCAGCAGAACCTTCCGCCTCCAAAATAGCATTGCCGGTAGGAGGCTACGCAGCGGCCCGATGGGACGACGGAACGTGGTCTCATTAGACTAAAGTCATAATCCGAAAGCCTCTCTCTTTTTGATCTGTCGTTTCTGGCACACTCCCGTCAGGCGAGTCGCGGCCAGGGGTATGCTTTGAGGAGAAGCAGGTCGCGCGCGTTGATCATCACTCTGTGGAGGACAGACAATGGCAAATGTCGCAAGCATCGACGGCGCGAAGGCCGGTCCGATGACCGGCGAGGAGAAGAAGGTCATCTTCGCCTCTTCGCTGGGCACCGTTTTCGAATGGTACGATTTCTATCTCTATGGTTCGCTCGCCACCTATATCGGTGCGACCTATTTCACCCAATATCCCGAGGCAACGCGTAACATCTTCACGCTGCTCGCCTTTGCCGCCGGCTTCCTGGTCCGCCCCTTCGGCGCGCTGGTGTTCGGCCGTCTCGGCGATCTCGTCGGTCGTAAATACACCTTCCTGGTGACGATCATGATCATGGGTCTGTCGACCTTCCTCGTCGGCATTCTGCCGGGTGCCGCCACCATCGGTATAGCAGCCCCGATCATCCTGATCGCGCTTCGCCTGCTCCAGGGTCTGGCGCTGGGCGGTGAATATGGCGGTGCGGCGACCTATGTCGCCGAACATGCGCCGAACGGGCGCCGCGGCTACTTCACCTCGTGGATCCAGACGACGGCGACGCTCGGCCTGTTCCTGTCGCTGATCGTCATCGTCTTTGTCCAATATCTGATGGGTGCGGCTGAGTTCGCCGCCTGGGGCTGGCGCATTCCGTTCCTGCTCTCGTTCGTCCTGCTCGGCATTTCCGTCTGGATCCGCCTGAAGATGAACGAATCGCCGGCTTTCCAGCGGATGAAGGCGGAAGGCAAGGGCTCCAAGGCGCCGTTGACCGAAGCCTTCGGGACATGGAAAAATGCCAAGATTGCGATCATCGCGCTGCTCGGCGCCACCATGGGCCAGGCGGTCGTCTGGTACGGCGGCCAGTTCTATGCACTGTTCTTCCTGCAGAACGTGCTGAAAGTGGACCTGTTCTCGGCCAATGTCATGGTCGCCATCGCACTTCTCCTCGGCACGCCGTTCTTCGTCATCTTCGGCGGCCTCTCCGACAAGATCGGCCGCAAGCCGATCATCATGGCAGGCCTTCTCATTGCGGCGGTGACCTATCATCCGCTGTTCAAGGCAATGACCTGGACGGCAAACCCGGCGCTAGCCGAAGCGCAGGCTTCGATTCGGGCAACGGTGACAGCTGATCCGGCGGACTGCAGGTTCCAGTTCAACCCGACCGGCACGGCGAAGTTCACCAGCTCTTGCGACGTGGCGACGGCGTTCCTGACCAAGAACTCGGTGCCCTACGACGTCGTGCCCGGTACCGCCGGACAGCCGGCAACGGTGAAGGTCGGCAACGCGACGATCCCGAGCTTCGACGTCGCTGCCGCCGGCGACAAGGCCAAGGGCATGACTGCGGCCTTCGAAAAGGGCGTCAACATCGCGCTCCAAGGTGCCGGCTACCCGCTGAAGCGCGGCGCCGTCAAGGTGCCGGATGCCAAGCTCGATGCTTTCATCGCGGCCAATCCTGAACTGGCGCTCAACGCCGATACCGTGCGCGCCGGTGAGAAGGAAACCATGCCGGCAGCCAAGTTGGTCGAAGGCAAGCTGCTGACGGCGGATGAGACCAATGGCGTCACCGACATGGCGGTCTACAACATCGCCAATGGCGGCACTTTCGCCATGACCGCCGATCCCGCCCGCGTCAACTGGATCGGCACGATCGCCGTGCTGTTCGTCCTCGTCCTCTATGTGACGATGGTCTACGGCCCGATCGCCGCCCTGCTGGTCGAGCTTTTCCCGACCCGCATCCGCTATACCGGCATGTCGCTGCCCTATCACATCGGCAACGGCTGGTTCGGCGGCCTGCTGCCGGCAACGGCCTTCGCGATGAGCGCTGCCGCGGGCGATATCTACTACGGTCTCTGGTATCCGATCGTCTTTGCGACGATCACGCTGGTGATCGGCCTGATCTTCCTGCCGGAAACGAAGAACAGGGATATCCACACCATGGATTGAGCGGCGGATTGAGGCCAATCCTTGCTTGAGAAAAAGGCCCGGCGCTCACAAGGCGCCGGGCTTTTCCATATTACAGCGCCGCGCGTCTTTTCGAACGCGCAAAGGACGCTGTAATATTTTGAATTGCTGCATACTTTTATCCTTAAATCGATCCGATTTAAGGAGTTATGCCGAGCGAAACAGCTGCTTCGAGAGTGGCCAGCCGTCCGGCGCCAGCTTGAAAAGCAAGCTGCAGCGGGCAAAGACAATCGCCGTCAGCAGCGAGAACCAGCCGCCGAAGGCAAGGCCGGCGATGACGTCGCTCGGATAATGGGCGCCGACCATGACACGCGTCATGCCGAGCCAGATGGCGCAGGCGATAAAGGCGACGCGATAGCGCGGAAACAGCAGCGCGAAGGCGGCGAAGAAGGCGCCGACCGTGGTGGCATGGCCGGACGGGAAACTTTCGAAAGCGGAATGGCCCGAAAAGGGCGCGAAGGAAAACATGCCGTAGTCGTGGAAATGATCGGGACGCGCCCTGCCGATCGCACGCTTCAGCAGATTGGCGAGAAGTCCTGAGAAGACGACGGTGGCGAAGAGATAGGCGCCGATCCAGCTGACATAAAGCGCCTGCGCCTTGGAGCGCGCCGTCTTCAAAAGCTTGTAACCGGCCCTGCCCTGAAAGAACAGCAGGATGCTGGTGTAGATCAGCCAGGCGGAATCGCCGAAACCGGTCAGCAACTCGCCGAGGTGTTTCACCGGCGCGGGAGCTTCGCTGGCACCGATCGGCGCGTCGAAGAGCAGCATGGAAAGGATCACGGCATTGATCGTGACGAAGAGGCAGGCCTGCCAGCGCAAAGGCGGCATGCCGACGTCGCTCCGGCGCCAGCGCCTGTCCAGGGAAGCCCAAAATGCCCGCATTTCGTCGTCCGTTCGAATTGGCCTAGAGCGCCGCGCTTCCACCAGGACACGCTAAGGACGCTCTATTTCTTTGAATTGACGCATGATCCTTCATCGAAAATCGCTTCCGATTTCGGGATTATGCGCTCGCTAAAATCCGGCGCAAAAATACACGAGATTGTGGCCGAGAATAGTCCGTTTCGGATAATTCGACCAAGCGGGACGTGCTTCACCGCCCGCAAAGAAAAAGCCCTCCGCATGCGCGGTGCGAAGGGTTGGATACTGTTTCACGTGAAATATCAGGCGGAAAGCGTCTTGAACTCGGCGAGGATCGCATCGCCCATTTCGACGGTGCCGACCTGCCTTGCGCCATCGGCCATGATGTCGCCGGTGCGGACGCCCTTGTCGAGCACGTTGGCGATCGCCTTTTCCAGATCGTCGGCTTCCTTCACCAGATTGAAGGAGTAACGCAGGCACATGGCGAAGGAGGCGATCATGGCGATCGGATTGGCGATGCCCTTGCCGGCGATGTCAGGGGCCGAGCCGTGCACAGGTTCGTAGAGCGCCTTGCGCTTGCCGGTCTTGCCGTCGGGCGCGCCGAGCGAGGCCGACGGCAGCATGCCGAGCGAGCCGGTCAGCATGGCGGCGACATCGGAGAGCATATCGCCGAAGAGATTGTCGGTGACGATCACGTCGAACTGCTTGGGCTGGCGCACCAGCTGCATGCCGCCGGCATCGGCCAGCATGTGTTCGAGCTGAACGTCGGAATATTTCGCCTTATGCGTCTCGGTTACCACCTGGTTCCAGAGCACGCCCGACTTCATGACGTTGCGCTTTTCCATGGAGCAGACGCGATTCTGCCGCGTGCGGGCCATTTCGAAGGCGACGCCGGCGATGCGCTCGATCTCGTAGGTATCGTAAACCTGCGTGTCGATGCCGCGCTTCTGGCCGTTGCCGAGGTCGATGATTTCTTTTGGTTCGCCGAAATAGACGCCGCCCGTCAGCTCGCGGATGATCAAGATATCGAGGCCTTCGACCAGCTCCGGCTTCAGCGACGAGGCCGCAGCAAGGGCCGGATAGCAAATGGCGGGGCGCAGATTTGCGAAGAGTTGCAGATCCTTGCGCAGGCGCAGCAGGCCGGCTTCCGGGCGCACTTCGTAAGGCACGCTATCCCATTTCGGGCCGCCGACGGCGCCGAACAGAACGGCATCGGCGGCAAGCGCCTTCTGCATGTCGGCTTCCGAGATGGCAGCGCCATGCGCATCATAGGCGCAGCCGCCGACAAGGCCTTCGTCGGTGACGAAACCGGCATTCATCGCCTCGTTCATATAGGCGATGATCTTGCGGACCTCGCCCATGGCCTCGGGACCGATGCCGTCACCCGGCAGCAGGAAAAGATTGCGCGCTGTCATGAAACCCTCCTGGGAAAAACAAGTTGCGGTTTCTTAGACCCCGGAAATGGGCATTTCAAGCGACAGAAGCGGTGAATCGGTACGCTTCGCTCTGAGCCGCGGTAGTTGCTCCTGCGTCCGCAAACGGATTAGAACGGTGACCCTATCTTTATCCTGGATGGTTCCGATGCCTTTCGCGCCTCTCCACCTCGACACGCCCTTGCTCCAGACGGCACCTGGCTACAGCGCCAGCGGCAAACCGCTCTGGCTGAAGCTCGATGCGCTGCAGCCTTCCGGCAGCTTCAAGCTGCGCGGCGTCGGCCGGCTTTGCCAGCATGAGGTGGAAAATGGCGCGCGCGAAATCTTCTGCGCGTCCGGCGGCAATGCCGGCATTGCGGCCGCTTATGCCGGCCGGGCGCTCGGTGTGCCGGTCACAATCGTCGTGCCGGAGACGACGGCGGCCGACGTACGCCAGACGATTGCCGCAACGGGCGCGAATGTCCTCGTTCATGGTTCGGTTTTCGATGAGGCCAATGCCCATGCGGTCGAACTCGCCCGGAGCCGCAAGGCAAGCTATGTGCACCCCTTCGACCATCCGCTTCTGTGGGATGGCCATGCCACGCTGATCGACGAGGTGGTGGCGAAAGGGGCAAAATTCGATTGCGTCGTCACCAGCGTCGGCGGCGGCGGGCTGCTTGCCGGCATTGTCGAGGGGTTGAAGCGCAACGGGCTTTCCCTTGTGCCTGTTATCGCCGTCGAAACGGAAGGGGCGGCTTCGCTCCATGCCAGCCTCAAGGCGAATGAGCGTATCACCCTTCCCGCCATTACCTCGATTGCCAATTCGCTCGGGGCGCGGCAGGTGGCGCAGCATGTCTTTGACCTGCCGCAGCAGCATCCGATCGAAAGTGTTCTCGTCAGCGACGCCGATGCCGTTGCCGCCTGTCTGAAATTTGCCGATGCGCAGCGCATTCTGGTCGAGCCGGCTTGCGGTGCGGCCCTTGCGGTTGCCGATGTGCACGCCGGGCTGCTTCAGCGCTTCGACAATCCGCTTATCGAAGTCTGCGGCGGCATCGGCGTGTCGCTCGAAAAACTCAGGGGCTGGAAAGAAAAATTTCTTTGACCCACACCAAAGAAGAAGCCGGGCGTAAGCCCGGCTTGATGCGGTAACCGATTGGAAGGGCTCAGGCTGCCCAGGGGTGCGAAGCGGCGTTCTTCTTTTCGAAGCTGTCGATCGCCTTGCCCTTTTCCAGCGTCAGGCCGATATCGTCGAGGCCGTTCAGCAGGCAGTGACGCTTGAACTCGTCAAGATCGAACTTGATCAAGCCGCCATCGGGGCCGGTGATCTCGAGATTTTCGAGGTCGACGGTCAGGATGGCGTTGGAGCCGCGCGAGGCGTCGTCCATCAGCTTGTCGAGATCTTCCTGGCTGACCTTGATCGGCAGGATGCCGTTCTTGAAACAGTTGTTGTAGAAAATATCGGCGAAGCTGGTCGAAATAACGCAGCGGATGCCGAAATCCAGAAGCGCCCAGGGCGCGTGCTCGCGTGAGGAGCCGCAGCCGAAATTGTCGCCGGCAACCAGGATCTTGGCATCGCGATAGGCCGGCTTGTTCAGCACGAAATCAGGGTTTTCTGAGCCGTCTTCGTTATAACGAGCCTCCGCGAAGAGGCCGGTGCCGAGGCCGGTGCGCTTGATCGTCTTCAGATAATCCTTCGGAATGATCATGTCGGTGTCGACGTTGACGACCGGCAGAGGCGCTGCAACGCCCGTGAGCTTCACGAATTTATCCATGACCCATGCTCCATTTCAGCAAATCTACTTCCTGAATTTGCATCTAGTCCAGTTTTTCGCCGAAATGAAGGAGAATCTTTCACAGATGGCGGCCACGCGACGTTTCGCGCGGTCCGCCGATTGCGGCTGTCCCTTATTTGGACGGTGCGTTAAACCCCCAGAGGACGCCGAACGGATCACGAAGCTGGCCATAGCGGTCGCCCCAGAACATCAGTTCGACCGGCATGACGACTTCGGCGCCGGCAGCAACCGCGCGATCCCACCAGAAATCGATATCGTCGATGATCAGCTGAATGGCGAAGCCTTCATGGCCTTTGAAGGGATGGCCGTAGTCAGGATAGGCATCCGACAGCATGAGGGAGCTGCCGTTGATGTAGAGATGCACATGCATCGTTCTGCCGCTCTCGTCCACCGGCACGAGATAGGCCTCTTCGGCGCCGAAAGCCTTCTTGTAGAATTCCGCAGCTTTCACCGCGCCGTCGACCGTCAGATAGGGCAGCAGGCCGTTCTTGACCGGTGGCATCTTGGTCGGGTTGCTCTCTGTCGTCGCATCCATGCTTGTCCTCCATTCGTTTTTGAGCGCCGGCTGAATGCCTGGCTGCTTCAAGGACGCAGCATGGAAGCGTGATCCGACAGGGTCGGCCGAAATTTTTCAGCGAACCAAATTTTCAGCGAAAAGGTGATCAGAGATCGATGATCGTGCCGCGGCCGTCGTTCCACACGCGCATCTCGCGCTTACCATTGTTTGCCTTGGCGCGGACCGGAGCGGGCTTCATCTTCATCGAAAGCGCGCGTCCGACCATGAGCACGGTCAGGATGCCGCCAACGGCGAGCGTCACCGAAAAGGTGAAAAGCAGCATGGCCACGAAAACGGTGGCGCCGGCAAGCATGAGGAAGATGGAGCGAATGTTCTGCATGGTTAGAGACCTTTCTTCGGAAAGGAATGTGGTCCTTCTCCTTCCTCTCTGCAAGGCAAGCATGGCTTTTTGTTGTTCTGCTAGATGTGTGGGGTGGGCTGCTTGCTTCGGCTTTCAAAGCTTGGCACTAATTCGCCATGAGCCGAAACCCTACGACCCGCTCCATCCGCCTGCGCCGTTCGGTGCTGAGCGTGCCTGCCATCAATCCCCGCGCCCTTGAAAAAACCCATGCGGTCGATTGCGATGCGGTGATCTTCGATCTCGAGGATTCCGTGGCGCCGGAAAAGAAGGCGGAAGCGCGGGAAAATCTAAGGAATTTCTTTTCGGCTCGGCTGCTTCAAGGCAAGGAGCGGATCATCCGCATCAACAGTCTGTCCACCGATTTCGGCCTGGCGGACATGGAGCTGGTGATGGCGCTTGGTCCCGATGCCGTGCTGCTGCCGAAGGTCGACGAACCGCAGGATATCATGGCGCTCAGTGACCTTCTCTCCGAGGCCGATGCACCGGAAGATCTGCGCATCTGGGCGATGATCGAGACACCGCGCGGCATCCTGAATGCGGCTGTTATCGCCGAAGCCGGGCGCATGCCGGGCTCACGGCTCGATTGTCTCGTCGTCGGGCTGAACGACCTGCGCAAGGAAACCGGCGTGCTGCCGCAGCCGGGGCGGAGCTATCTCGTGCCGTGGCTGATGCAGGTCGTCCTTGCGGTCAGTGCCTACGGACTCGATGCGATCGACAGCGTCGTCAACGATTTCAGGGACGAACAGGGTTTCGATGCCGAATGTCTGCAGGGCCGGGCCATGGGCTTTGCCGGCAAGATGCTGATCCATCCGGCGCAGATCGAGCCCGCCAACCGGCATTTCAGCCCGGATCCGGCAGCGATTGCGGAAGCGAAGGCGATCATATCAGCCTTTGCCGACCCCGCCTCCGATGGGCTCAACGTCATCAACGCAGGCGGGCGGATGGTCGAGCGGCTGCATCTTGTCCAGGCGGAAAGTCTGGTCCATAAAGCGCGCCTGATAGCAGCCCGCCAGGCTGCAGCACGAAAGACGATGTGATGAAACTCTACCGCTTCCTGACCGGTCCCGACGATGCTTCCTTCTGCCATAAGGTCACCGCCGCCCTCAACAAGGGCTGGTCGCTGGAGGGCTCGCCGACCTATGCCTTCAATGCCGCAACCGGTGCGATGCAGTGCGGCCAGGCCGTCGTCAAGCATGTCGAAGGCAAGGACTACGATCCCGAGATGAAGCTCTCCGAGCAGTGAGGTTTTAGCGCATTACCCCGAAAATCGTAACCGATTTTCGGAAAGGATTATGCGTGATTGAAAGTGATAGAGCGTCCTTAGCGCGTCCTTGGACGCGCGGCGCTCTATCGCTCGGCGGCTTCCTCGGCGCTTGCCTCGATCCGCTCCATGTCATCGTCGCTCAGCCCGAAATGGTGGCCGATCTCGTGGATCAGGACGTGGGTGATGATATCGCCGAGCGTCTCGTCGTTCTCAGCCCAGTAGTCGAGAATGGGACGGCGGTAGAGGCGGATGCGGTTCGGCATCTCGCCGGTTTCCACCGTGAAACGTTCGGAAATGCCCCTCCCCTCGAAAAGGCCGAGCAGATCGAAAGGGGTTTCCAGCGCCATGTCCTCGAAAACGTCGTCATCGGGGAAATCCTCGATCTCGATCGTGAGGTTGGTCGTCAGCTGGCGGAATTCATCCGGGAGATGGCTATAGGCCTCCATCGCCAGCGACTCGAAGGCGCTGATCGTCGGCGCATGGCGATCCCGCCAATCATCGCTCTGGTCTATGCGGGCCATGAACATTCCTTCCTTTGCGGGCCCATATAGAACCTTTATCGCCGATTTTCGAGTGCGGAATCAAAGGCAGGAATATTTTCATAGAAAATGGCCGTTGACTCTTCATTAGCTCTCTGGAATCTATAAGAACATAACAGGAACAAGACGGATCGGAGAACGCCATGGCGCAGCACGCCCTGGCGCGCGAGCGGCTTTTTGCGCTCCGCGAAACCATCGCCAGACTGGAGGGACGGCCCGCGCCGGCGCTTGCCGCAGCGGAACGGGAAGCCCTGGCGGAAGGACGTAAGACCCACCAGGAGCGCACGCTGCCGCCCCTGTCGTTTGGGGTGGAGTTTCTTGACGGGGCGTTGGAAGGCGGCCTGCCGCTCGATGCGATCACCGAATTCCGTTCCGCTCTGTCTCGCGATGCCGGCGCTGCAAGCGGGCTGGCGATGGCTGTTGCCGCGCGGCTGCAAAAACAGGAAGCGGATGCCGGCCGCCTTCTGCCGTTGCTCTGGATCGGCGATGCCGTCGGCACGCTGGAGGCAGGCCGTCCCTATGCTCCCGGGCTTCGGGATTTCGGGCTGAGCCCGGAGCGGTTTCTCCATGCCGCGCCGCGCAAGCTGGACGAGGCGCTCTGGCTGGCGGAGGCCGCGGTGGAAAGCGCTGCCTTCTCGGCCGTCATCTTCGAAGTACGGGGCAATCCTGCCCATTTCGGCCTGACCGAAAGCCGCAGGCTTAGTCTCAGGGCGCATGCTGCCCGCCGTCCGCTCTTTCTTGTCCGTCAGGCCGGGGCGGAGGAGGCAAGCAGTGCGGCCTTCCGTCTGCATGTCGAACCGGCCCCATCCGCTCTGCGGCCGTTGCCGGATGGATCGAAACTTTCCGGCAGCATCGGCAATCCAATTTTCCGTCTGACGCTGGAGAAGAGCCGCAATCCGGCCCCGCTCTCCTTTCTTCTGGAGTGGAATCCCCATGAACGCGAATTTTTCCCTGTTGCCGAACCAAACCTCGTTCGTCCTCCAGGCGAACAGTCAGCGCATTCTGGCGCTCAGCTTCCCGCATCTGCCAACGGACCGCATCGCCCGCAGGCGATGGGGGCTCTCCTGGCGTTCGAAAGGGCGTCCTGAAGGGCCGCCTATCGTCTGTTCCGGCAAGCTCAACAATGCCATGCGGCTGACGGCACTGGACGAGTTGGCCGAAAGGCTGGGGCTGAGGAAGGAGCTGGGCGTTGCCGAAGCGCGCGCCATGTACCCGCTGCTCGAGGTCGCGGAAGAGGATCCGGCAGCCGACCGCCGGTTGCTGGAGGCAATTGCCGACTGGTGCGACCGTTATACGCCGCTGGTGGCGTTCGACGGCAAGGATGGCCTGTTTCTCGATATTAGCGGCTGCGCCCATCTTTTCGGCGGTGAAAAGGCGCTTCTTAGGGATGTGCTGTCGCGGCTTTTTCATATGGGGTTCGATGCCCGCGGCGCGATCTCATCGTCACCCGGCCTTTCCTGGGCCGCGTCCCGCTTCGGGCAAGACGGCGTGATCGAGGACGAAGAGACGGAACATGTGCTGATGTCCTTGCCGGTTGCAGCCTTGCGACTGGAAGGACAAACCGTCGATGCCCTGAAGAAACTCGGTCTGAAATATGTCGGCGACGTCATCGATGCACCGCGGGCGCCGCTGACCCGCCGGTTCGGCCCGGAGCTGCTTCTGCGTCTCGATCAGGCGCTGGGACGTGAAGAGGAGCCGGTCTCGCCCCGGCGTCCTGTCGCCAGCCTCTCGGCCGAAAGTCGCCTGATCGAGCCCATCGGGACGGAAGAGCAGATCCTTGCCGTCACCAGGCAGGTCGCCTTATCGCTGCAGCCGTCGCTGGAGGCGCGGGGGGCTGGCGGGCGGGTGTTCGAACTGGTCCTGTTCCGCGTCGACGGCAGGGTCTTTCGTATCTCCGTCGGCGCTTCACAGCCGCTTCGCGAACCAAAGTTCATCGCCGGGCTTTTTTCCGAGAGATTGCAGGCGGTCTATGACGATCTCGATGCCGGCTATGGCTTCGAGATCCTGCGGTTGAATGTGTTGCGGCACGATCCCTTCAACGAGACGCAGGGTGATTTCGAGGGCGACCGTCAGGGAGAGATCTCGCTTTCGGCTTTCGTCGACCGGGTCTCGGCCCGGCTTGGTGCGGATTGCCTGCAAAGCTTTCAGCTCCGCGAGAGCCATGTGCCGGAACGCGCCGTCATCACGGTTCCTGTGATGGAGAGCCTTCCCAGGCGGAAGGCCGCGCAGGACATCCAGCTTCCTTTCCGCGAAGAGCGCCCGCTGCGGCTCTTTCCAACGCCGGAGCCCGTCGAGACCATACTTGCCGAAGTGCCCGATGGTCCGCCGCAGATCTTCCGCTGGCGGCGGATGCAGCATCAGGTGGCAAGAAGCGAAGGGCCGGAACGGATTGCCATGGAGTGGTGGATCGATGGGGATGACGCCGAGGCGCGTGACTACTTCCGCATCGAGGATGAGACCGGACATCGCTTCTGGATCTATCGGCGGGGCTTTTATGGTCAGGAGCTTGATCCTCGCTGGTTCATGCATGGCGTGTTCGCATGACAGCCACGCGCGCATTCTTCGAGATCGGCACAAGGACGAATTTCTCGTTTCTTGAAGGCGCCTCTGGCCCGGAAGAGATGGTCGTACAGGCCGCTTATCTGAAGCTCGGCGGCCTCGGTATAGCGGACCGGAATTCGGTTGCAGGCGTCGTGCGGGCGCATGCACAGGCGGAGCAGCTTGAGGAGAGATACAAAAACAGGGATGCGATTCTGGCCCAAGCGGAGAAGGAAGGAAAGACGGAGGTCATCTTCGATCCTATCCGGATTCAGCCGGGCGCCCGTCTCGTCTTCTCCGACGAAACGCCTGATATCCTCGCCTATCCCTGTAACCGGCGAGGCTGGGCGAACCTTTGCCGTCTTCTGAGCGCCGGCAATCTGAAGGAGGAAGCGGTCAAGGGAAGCTGCATTCTGACGGAAGCGGAACTCATGGAATGGGGGGACGAAATGATGCTTGCCCTCGTTCCCGATCGCACCCTTGTCGATCATCAGGCGGCTCAGTCGACGCTGGAAGATTACCTGGAACGGTTTCGCAGACGCTTCCGCAAGGCTTTTTTTTTGGCGCTGGCGCCAGCCTATGACGGCCGCGACAGGCAGGTCTTTGCGGTGCTTGCCATGCTTGCTGCCCGAAACCGTGTGCCGCTGATTGCCACCAACCAACCGCTTTACCATCATCCCGAACGCCGGCCGCTTTCGGATGTCGTGATCGCGATCCGGGAGCATGTACAGATAGCGCAAGCCGGTTTCCTGCTGGCGCCGAATGCCGAACGCTATCTCAAGGATTCACGTGAAATGGCCCGGATCCTCCGGGACTATCCTGGTGCGGTCGAGAATACGCAGGTATTTTTCGACAGCTTGACCTTTTCGCTGAAGGAACTGGAGCACAATTATCCGCCAGAAAACGATCCCGGCGAAACGCCGCAGGAGACACTCGAAAGGCTGACGAGAGCGGGAGCGGCAAGACGCTATCCCGAGGGTATCCCGCCCAAAGTGGCGCAACAGATCGATTATGAGCTCGATCTCATTCGTCAGAAGAAATATGCCTCCTATTTCCTGACTGTGCACAGGATCATCCAGCACGCCCGCTATGAACTTAAGGTCTTGTGTCAGGGGCGCGGATCGGCGGCAAATTCGGTCATCTGCTATTGTCTCGAGATAACGGAAGTCGATCCCGAAAAGAGCACACTGCTCTTCGACCGCTTCATTTCGATGGATCGTGACGAACCGCCGGATATCGATGTCGATTTCGAGCATGACCGGCGTGAAGAGGTCATCCAGTTTATTTACAAAAACTACAAAAGAGAACATGCGGGACTGACGGCGGGGGTGACCACCTACCGCACCCGTTCGGCCGGCCGCGAGGTCGCCAAGGCCTTCGGGCTGTCGGAGGATGTCCAGTCGGCGATCAGCAGTCTCGTTTGGGGGTGGTCGGAGGACAATCTTTCCGAACGCGATGCCAAGGCGGCCGGCCTCGACGTCAAGGATCCGGTGACGCGGAACGTGCTGAAATATGCCTCCGAGCTCCTCGGCTTCCCGCGCCACCTCACCCAGCATGTCGGCGGCTTCGTCATCACGCGGGACCGGCTTGACGAAGTGGTGCCGATCATGAAGACGGCGATGCCCGATCGCTACATGATCGAATGGGACAAGGACGACCTCGACAACGTCAAGATCCTCAAGGTGGATGTGCTGGCGCTCGGTATGTTGACCTGCCTGCGGAAGGCCTTTTCGCTGCTTGAGCTGCATTACGACGTGAAGAAGACGCTCGCAGACCTCGGCAACAAGGAGCATGGGGATGAGGGCAAGCCGGTTTATGAGATGATGGGCCGGGCCGATACGCTTGGTGTCTTCCAGATCGAAAGCCGGGCGCAAATGAGCATGCTGCCGCGTCTCAAGCCGACGAGATTCTACGACCTCGTCATCGAGGTGGCGATCGTGCGACCGGGTCCGATCCAGGGCGACATGGTGCATCCCTATCTGAAGCGCCGGGAGCAGCGGGCCAAGAACATTCCGATCGAATATCCGAGCAAGGAGCTGGAAACTGTTCTGGAAAGAACCCTCGGCGTGCCCTTGTTCCAGGAACAGGCCATGCAAATCGCCATTACCGCAGCAGGGTTCAGGCCGGCGGAAGCCGACAAGCTTCGCAGAGCGATGGCAACATTCAAGAGAACGGGTACGATCGGTAACTTCGAAAAGCGGTTCATCGACGGAATGGTCTCAAAGGGCTATGCCCAGGAATTCGCGCAGCAGTGTTTCAACCAGATCAAAGGCTTCGGCGAATATGGTTTCCCGGAAAGCCATGCCGCCTCCTTCGCGCTGCTCGTCTATGCTTCCTCATGGCTCAAGGCCTATTATCCCGACGTTTTCTGCGCGGCGATGCTGAATTCCCAGCCGATGGGGTTTTATGCACCGGCGCAACTGGTCCGGGATGCACGCGAGCACGGGGTAAAGATCCTGCCGGTCGATATCAATGAATCGGACTGGGATTGCGGTCTGGAGGAAGCTGCCTTCGATCGGAATGCCATCGATTTTCGACATCATGAGATGCGCGAGATCATCAGGACCCGGCATGCGGTGCGGCTGGGTTTCCGGCAGATCAAGGGCCTTTCGACAGACGATATGGAACGGCTCGTCAGCAATCGAGGCGAAGGCTACAGCTCGGTCCGCGATCTCTGGCTACGGTCGGGTCTGCAGAAATCCGTCATCGAGCGATTGGCGGATGCGGATGCATTCCAATCCCTCAAACTATCGCGACGCGACGCGCTCTGGGCGGTGCGGGCGCTGGATGTGAAGAGTGCTGCCGAGGAGCTGCCGCTTTTCGAGCAGGCCCGTCATGTCGACCTCCAGATCGAGCCTGCGGCAAAGCTGCCGGAAATGCTGGCCGGAGAGCAGGTCATCGAGGATTATCGTTATCTCTCTTTATCGCTGAAGGCGCACCCGCTGTCCTTCCTGCGCGAGGAATTGCGCAAGGCCGGCGTGACGCGCAATGTCGATCTGTTGAAGGTCGCGAACGGAAAGCGGGTGACGATCGCGGGCCTCGTGCTGGTGCGCCAACGGCCTGGTTCGGCCAAAGGTGTGATCTTCATGACGCTGGAAGACGAAACGGGCGTCGCCAATGCGATTGTCTGGTCGAAAATGTTCGACAAATACCGCTCGGTCGTGATGGGCGCCCGGCTGGTGAAAATCCGCGGCAGGCTGCAAAGTCAGAGCGGGGTGATCCATACCGTCGTCGAGCATATCGAGGACATGACGCCGGCGCTCGGTATCCTGCAACGCGAGGCCCGGCGTTTCGGCGTCTGCGAGCGGGCAGACGAGGTGCTGAGGCCGGGTGTCGATCAGCGGCAGAAAAAGCTTGTACATGCGCAGGAGAGGGCCGAGCTGGAAAAACGGGTGGTTGCCTCGGGCCGCCATGCGGGCGCGGCGGAAACCGCTCAGGTGATGCCGCGCGGACGCAACTTTCATTAAAAATGCATCGCATCGATCAAGACCATGCGGCGCGCTTCAATTGCCTTATGGCGTCATCACCCTGAAACCGCTGCATAATCCCGGACGATATGCATGAAGGCCTCATCGGGCACCGCTATTCAATGATGCGGGGCTCGAATTTTTTCTTGACAGCCACCATCTTCTTTATCAGAAAACACGATAGTCAGTGTCATGTTTGGAATGAAGACGTGCTTGTCTGCAGCTGCAATTACATAACCGATAAAGAAATCCGGGAGGTTATCACCAACCTTCTCGATGAAGACTGTTGGCAGCTCATCGTGCCTGCGAAAGTCTACCACGCTATGGAAAAACGCGGCCGCTGCTGCGGCTGTTTCCCCAACGTCGTCGACCTGATTATCCAGACAACCGAGGACTATCACGCCCGTCGCCACTCGACGGAGGCCGAAATATTTGATTTCATGTCCCGCTTGAAACAATTCCATGAGGAAAACAGGAGAGCGGACATTGAAAGGCGACAAAAAGGTCATCGAGCGGCTTAACGAGGCGTTGTTCCTCGAACTCGGGGCGGTCAACCAATACTGGGTTCATTTTCGTCTTCTTGAGGACTGGGGTTACACCAAGCTCGCCAAGAAGGAGCGTGCCGAATCCATCGAAGAGATGCACCATGCCGACCGGCTTGTTGCACGCATCATCTTCCTCGAAGGCCATCCCAATCTGCAGACCCTTGCACCTCTGCGCATCGGCCAGAACGTCAAAGAAGTTCTGGAAGCCGATCTTGCCGGCGAGTACGACGCCCGCGCGGCCTACAAAAAATCGCGCGATATCTGTCATGACGCCGGCGATTACGTTTCGATGAAACTTTTCGAGGAGCTGCTGGCGGACGAGGAAGGTCATATCGACTTCCTCGAAACACAGATCGACCTGCTCGAGAAAATCGGCGAGAGCAAATACGGCCAGCTCAACGCCGATTCCGCCAACGAAGCCGAATAATATTCGAACGGGATGCCGGCCGCCTATGGCGGCCGGTGTTTGCGATCTGACGCCGTTGAACGCGAATCGGTGCAGTCGGCATTCTTCGGAGGCATCATTGCCGAGCGCAAACGGAGGCGATCATCCTGCCGTGATCAGTCTTCCGATTGAAGTGTTTCCAAGTGCTGGAACTCGGCCACCACCTGGTCGTAGACGGCGCGCTTGAAGGGCACGATCAGCCCCGGCAGTTGCCGCATCGGCTTCCATTCCCAGGCATCAAATTCCGGCTCGTGGCCGCCAGGCGGCGGATTGATGGCGATCTCGCTGTCGTCGCCGTCGAAGCGGAAGGCGAACCAGCGCTGCGTCTGGCCGCGGAATTTCCCCCTGAGCCCGATGCCGATCAGTGCCGGCGGCAGATCATAGTTGATCCAGTCTCTCGCTTCGGCAAGCAGGGTCACCGTCTTCATGCCGGTCTCCTCGTAAAGCTCACGGTAGGCGGCGTCCAATGGATCCTCGCCCTTGTCGATGCCTCCCTGCGGCATCTGCCAGAGCTGCGGCGAGCCGTCATATTCGGAATTGCCGTCGGAGATGCGTCTTCCCGCCCAGACGAGGCCATCGCGGTTCAGGATCATCACGCCGACGCAAGGGCGGTAGGGCAGATCCTCGGCTTTCACAGTCGCCTGGCTCATCTTCTTCTCCGTTCTGGAATTCTTCTCAAGGATACCTCTCAAGGACCCATCTCAAGGATATTCTCAAGGATTCTTGGGGTCGTTGGAAAGGGCGGCAACGCCGACGATCTCGATGCCGCGCATCGCGGCCTCCTCGCTCCACTTGGCGATGGCGTCAACGCTCTCATCGAAAGCCGAAGCGACGCCGATCGCCTGGCCGTTCTTGCGGGCGATGCGCTCGAGCTCGTCGAGCTTCTTCAGGACGGCGTTGACATCGAGCTGGCCGTCGAGCTGCAGGTCGGCGAAGGCATAGGGCAGTTCGGTTCCCTTGGCGATCGCTGCGGTCTTCGACTGCGCCGATGTGCCATCGTCGAGAAACAGCAACCCGCGCTTGCCGATGTCGCGCATGACAGGTTCCATGGCGGCCGGATCAGACAGGAAACGGCCGCCGAGATAATTCATGACGCCGGTATAGTTGGTGATCTCGCCCATCGCCTTGTGCAGGTTTTCGATATTGCGGGCGGCCGGTTTCATGGTCAGCAGGGTTTCGGGGCCTGGATCGTTGGCCGGATAATCAAAAGGTTCGAGCGGCACTTGCAGAAGGATCTCGTGACCGCCGCGGCGGGCTTCCTGCATCCAGCGCTGCAGGCTGTTGCCGCTCGCGGCAAAAGCGAAAGTGATCTCTTCCGGCAATTCGGCGATGGCGCGCTGCGTTCCGGTCTGGCTGAGCCCGAGGCCGCTGACGACGATGGCGATGCGGACGCCGCGCGCGCCGGACGAGGGACGCGCATATTGATCCATCGGCCGCCGGCCATCGGGACCGATAATCGGCAGCCTGCCAAAAGGCGTCTCTTCGAGCAGTGCTTCATTGGGTTGGGCCGCCATGCGCGGATCCTGGCCGATCTGCATGGCGTCGACCAGCACCGGCCCGCCGCCGTCGCGCGGGCGGGGGCTGTATTTGGTGACGACCGAGCCGTCGCCGGTGACCATCTGCTCAACATTGGCACCAGAGCGTGGGTCCGCGCGGGGCAGGCCATCCGTTGCCTGGTTGGCAGCTGTCGCTGGTGGTTGCGGAGTATTGGAAGGTGGTTTTGCCGCTTGTTCGGCGGCCGGCGGTTTGGCGCGTTCGAGCCCATCGCCGCGAAATGCCGTATAGAGGGAAAAGCCGCCTATCGCAAAAAGGCAGAGACTGGCGGCGATACGGCCGAGGCGCAGGACACCTGGGCGCCGGCGGCCGGTTTTGCGGTTGCGGCCCAAAGGCGCATGCAGGTCCGTTCCCAATTTTTCGCCCGCTCCAAAACCGGGAAACAGCAGAAAGGCTCAAGGCCGGGCGAGGTGCCCGGCCTTGAGCTGATCGATCACTTGGCGACGACGGCCTTGTCGGGGTTCGGCGGGAAGGCCGGATCGGTCTTCTTGCCGCGCAGAAGGTCGAGCGCGTAGTTCAGCTGAACGTCGTCCTTCGGGTCCGGCGGAACATAGGCAACGGAGCCCGAACCTTCGTCCGTCTCGCTCTGGCCCTTGATGTGGCCGCGCAAGCTGGATTCGCCTTCGGTCACCATCTTGCCCTGCAGTTCCTCCGGCAGCGGCTCCTCGACTTTGATGTCGGGGGTGATGCCGGTGCCCTGGATCGAGCGGCCCGACGGCGTGTAGTAGAGCGCCGTGGTCAGGCGCAGCGCGCCGTTTTCACCGAGCGGGATGATCGTCTGGACGGAGCCCTTGCCGAAGGAGCGCGTGCCGAGAACGGTGGCACGGCGCAGATCCTGAAGGGCGCCGGCGACGATTTCCGATGCGGAAGCCGAACCGCCGTTGATCAGCACGATCACCGGCTTGCCATCCGTCAGGTCGCCCGGGCCTGCATTGAAGCGGCGGGTTTCATCCGGATTGCGGCCGCGGGTCGAAACGACTTCGCCACGCTGCAACAGCGCATCGGAGACGTTGATCGCCTGGTCGAGCAGACCGCCCGGATTGAGGCGCAGGTCGAGAACATAACCCTTCAGCTTGTCGGCCGGAACGGTGTCCTTGATCTTCTTGATCGCCTTTTCCATGTCTGGATAGGTCTTCTCGGTGAAGGAGATGATGCGGAGATAACCGACATCGTCCTCGACACGCGACTTGACTGCCTGGACGGCGACGACGTCACGGACGATCGTCAGCTCGATCGGCTTGTCGGCACCCTTGCGGATCAGCGTCAGTTTGATCGGCGTGTTGACGGCGCCGCGCATCTTCTCCACTGCGTCTTCCAGCTTCAGGCCGCGCACGGACTGGCCGTCGATCTCGGAGATGTAGTCGCCGGCGAGAACGCCGGCCTTGGCGGCGGGCGTATCGTCGATCGGGGTGATGACCTTGACAAGTTCGTCTTCCATCGTGACTTCGATGCCGAGGCCGCCGAACTCACCCTTGGTCTGGGTGCGCATGTCCTCGGCGTCCTTCGAATTCATGTAGCTCGAATGCGGATCGAGCGAGGAGAGCATACCGTTGATGGCGTTCTCGATCAGCTTGTCTTCCGCAGGCGGCGTCACATATTGCGCACGCACACGTTCGAAGACATCTCCGAAAACCGAAAGTTCCTTGTAAGTCGAGGATCCGGCCGCTTCTGCCGGCACACTCGCCGAGTAAATGACGCTCATTGCGGTCGCACCCATCAATGCGCCGACCAGAACAAGAGAAGCCCTACGAATCATTGCGTGCCTTTCCAGTGTCTTTGGCGGTCCACCACGGCCGGGAATCGACCGGTTTACCGTCCTTTCGAAATTCAATGTAAAGCGTTGGCCGGTTCGTTTCCAGCGCCAATGCAGTTGCGCTTGCCACTCTTTTCGCGCCCATCACGGCAAGCGGCTCGCCGGAGAAAACGAATTTTCCCTGACGGGTATTGATCGTATCCATTCCCGAGAGAACCAGGTGGTATCCATCGCCCGCGTCGAGGATGATCATCTGGCCGTAACTGCGGAATGCGCCGGCGAAAACCACCAGACCATCCGCAGGCGCCGTCACCACTGTCTCTGGACTGGTGGCGACCGTCATTCCCATGGCCTCGTGCCCGGTGCCGTCGGCATCGCCGAACTGGCGCAGGATATCGCCCGTAACGGGCACCTCCAATTTCGCCTTCAATTCTCCGAACGGATATGCGGGCGCAATGCGGTTTTTATCGGGCACGCCGCTGTCGGCAAGCGCCTTGGCCTGGGCGCGCTGCTCGTCCGTAAGCAGCTTGCGGTTCTCCTCCGCCTGGCGGGCGGCAGCGGCGGCGTCGCGCACCGAAGCGATCTCGGATTCCATCGAGGCGACCAGGCCTTCAAGGCTCGTCGCCTTGCCTGCCAGTTCCTCCGAGCGTTTCCGTTCGGCCCCGAGTTCGGCGGCGTTGCTGCGGCTGAGCTTGTCGTTTTCGGCAAGCAGCAAGTCCATGCGCCGCTCTTCCTCGATGCCATCAGTCATCGTCGCGGTCAGCGAGGTTTTCTCGGCAGCACTTGCAGTCTGCAATGCGGCGAGGCTTGCGAGGTCTGCGGCAAGCTTGTCGGTCTCCTTGCGGATGCCGGGCACGACGGCGCCGAGCAGAATGGCGCTGCGCACGGAGCCAAGCGCGTCATCCGGGGTGACGAGCAAGGCGGGCGGCGGGTTGCGGCCCATGCGTTGGAGCGCTGCCAGCACTTCGGCCAGCAGGCCGCGGCGCTCGTGCAGAGAACGGCGGATGCCATCCTCCTTGACGCCGAGATCGGCAAGCTTCTTCTCGCTTTCGAGGATCTGCTTTTCGAGCGCCTTGCGGCGGGCAGCGGAATCGATGAGTGCCTGGCGGATGCTTTCCGTGCTCTTTTCGAGATCGGCGATGCTCTGCTGAAGCGTGCTCACCTTGTCGGTGGAGAGGCTGATCGTTTTCGACAGAGTTTCGAGTTCGGCACGGGTCTGATCACGCTTGGCGGCAAGTTCGGCCGCCGGATCGGGCGGCGGCGCGGGCTCGGCTGCCGGCTGCGGTGCGGATTGTACCGCCTCGGGCGCGGCATCCTGCGCCCGGACGATGAACGGATCTGCCGACATGACAATCACCGCCACACCGACGCCGGCTGCGATAGCCGGCAGGATCATGCGGTGTCGCCTGGTGGATGCTCTCGTCATGCGTGTTGGGGCACTTTCTCAAATCGCGCGGAGACTAAGCTGATTTGGTGCGCTTTGCCATAAGGTTTGCAGGAGAAGGGGGTGGCCGAGCAAACACGGCTGCGTGATATTGCGACGCCTTGCCGGGGTGTCGCGCCGACGCATCGGGCCGATGCGGCATCAGACGCGGTGATAGGGATGGCCGGACAGGATGGTGACGGCACGATAGAGCTGTTCGGCGATCAGTGTGCGCACGAGCTGATGCGGCCAGGTCATCTTGCCCAGGCACAGCGTGGCGTCGGCACGGTCGTAAAGCGAGGGATCGAGGCCATCGGCGCCGCCGATCGCGATAGTCAGCTCGCGTTTGCCTTGGTCGCGATAGGAGCCGAGCAGGTTTGCGAAGGCTTCGCTGTCGAGTGCCTTGCCACGTTCATCGAGAAGAATAAGGATGCTGCCATCGGCAAGCGATTTCAGAAGCATCGCCGCCTCTTCACGCTTGCGGGTCTCCGCATTGGAGGCACGGCTTTCGGCAACTTCGGCAACGCGGGTAAATTCGAGGCCGACGGCAGGGCCGGCCTTGGCGAAACGGTCGAAATAACGGGCGGCAAGATCCTTTTCCGGGCCGGACTTCAGCCGTCCCACCGCAAAAAGACCTATTCGCATTCATCCGCTCCCGCTCATGCGGCACATCGGGCGCACACCGCGCCACCGGCCGGCTTATGATGTTTGCCGGCCAGCCAATGCCACGTCTCAGGCGCCGGACAGAATGCCGGCTCGCCAGTCAGTGCCGTGTTTCTTCATCCATATCCGGAGCCGCCCACATCTTTTCGATGTTGTAGAACTC
The DNA here is from genome assembly GCF_019778565.1 of Rhizobium laguerreae. Classification (NCBI taxonomy): domain Bacteria; kingdom Pseudomonadati; phylum Pseudomonadota; class Alphaproteobacteria; order Hyphomicrobiales; family Rhizobiaceae; genus Rhizobium; species Rhizobium laguerreae. Next base: position 122,181 of record NZ_JAAXQT010000004.1, read on the forward strand.
GCGGATTTCGGGACGGAACACATGCACGATAATGTCACCGGTGTCGATCAGGACCCAATCGCCGCCTTCCTGACCTTCGACGCGGGCCGTACCGAGGCCGTCGTCCTTAAGGTCGGTGAGCAGGTGATCCGAGATCGCCATGACATGCCTGTTCGAGCGGCCGGAGACGACGATCATGTAGTCTCCCAGCGCCGATTTTCCGGCAATGTCGATGGTGACGATATCTTCAGCTTTGGAGTCCTCGAGGCTGGCGAGGACGGTTTCTAGGGCACGGGCGGCGGCATCGGCGCCACGTTCCGCACTCTTCGGGATAACGGCGAACGTTTTTCCCTTGGCGTGTACTGTTGTCAGTGCTTTCCCTTTCCTGGAATGACAAACTATGCACAACACAGATCCGATCGCGACCGGATCATGGTTAAGATAGGCATCAAACCATTAATGTTTCAAGACATGCTAAGGTACAGAACGGCCGAAAATCCGATCTGCCGTTCGAATTGAAGTATTTGACTGCTCGGGGCGGCCTCGTGCGGGCGGTGTACAGTTTCCATGCCGCAGCGTAAAGTGCAGCAAATTCCACGATCTCCAGATTCAATGACCGACTCAGCCGCAAAAACACTCGTGCCCGTCCTGCGAATCAGCTTCCCGGATGAGGATCGACTCGGCCATGGCAAGATGGAACTGCTGGAGCATATCCGCCAGACCGGATCGATCTCGGCCGCCGGGCGGGCGATGGACATGTCCTACCGGCGGGCATGGTTGCTGGTCAGCGAGATGAACCGGATGTTTAACGAACAGGTGGTGGAATCGCAACGCGGCGGGCAGAGGGGCGGCGGCGCGGCGCTGACGCCGTTCGGCGAGGAATTGCTCGGTCGTTTCCGCCGGATGGAAAGGACGATGCGCACGAGCCTTGCCGAAGATCTCGCCTGGCTCGAGGCCAAGCGCAACCTGCAGCAGGGCGAGCGCTGATGATCAGGCCTCCAGGGCAACTGTCTTGATGACGGCGAAAACCACCCTTCCCGGTCGAAGATCCAGACGCTCGCAGGACAGTGTGGTGATCCGGGAAAGAATGATATCGCCGTCGCAATCGAGCCGGATTTCCACCGTTCCGTCCTCGGTCGACGACATCCCCTCTATCCTTGCTTCCAGGATATTCAGCGCGCTGAGCCCCTCGGGCCTTGCGGTCGCGAGCATAACATCGCGGGAGGGAATGCGGATGCGGACCGATTTGCCGGGCGCAAGGGCCGCACCCGGAATATGGAGCCGACTGGATTTCAGCGCGACCGTCGATAGATGGTGCCGCGCATCGAAGCTTTCCACCGTGCCTTCCAGCAGTGCGCCGGCCTCGCGCCGGTCGGAGGCGGTGGAGGGGCGGCTCAATATGTCGATGGCAGGGCCGGTCGCTTCCACCTTGCCGTCGCGCATGACGACGACTTGGTTTGCCAGCCGCGCCACCTCGGCGATCGAGTGGCTGACATAGACGATCGGGATGTCGGTTTCGTCGCGCAATCGTTCTAGATAAGGCAGGATTTCGGTCTTACGCGCCTCATCGAGGGCGGCGAGCGGCTCGTCCATCAACAGCAGGCGAGGGGAGGAGAGAAGCGCGCGGCCGATGGCGACGCGCTGCTTCTCGCCGCCGGACAGCTTCGCGGGGCTGCGCGCGAGCAGCGTCTCGATACCGAGCAAGTCGACGATGCGGTCGAAGCTCTCGCCGCGCGCCGTTCTCGCCGCGAACCATCGGCCGTAGGAGAGATTGGTGCGAACGCTGAGATGCGGGAAAAGCCGCGCTTCCTGGAAGACATAACCGAAGCGGCGGCGATGTTTCGGGACGAGAATACCGGTTGCGGTTTCGGTCAGGGGCTCGCCATCGAGGACGACGCGGCCTTCATCCGGGCGGGCAAGGCCGGCGATGATGCGGATCATCGAGGTCTTGCCGGAGCCGGAACGGCCGAACAGCGCGGTGACGCCACGGTCGGAGGTGAAGGCGGCATCGAGCGAAAAGGCGCCGAGCCTCTGTTTTGCCTCGACGATCAGCGTCATTCCGGGTCGATCCTCCGGCCAGCGAGACGGGCAAGGAATTCGGAAGCGAGCAGGGCGGCCATCGAAATGACGACGGCGACGAGCGTCAGGCGGAGCGCGCCGGCATCGCCGCCCGGCACCTGGGTGAAGGTGTAGATCGCCGCCGACAACGTCTGGGTTTCGCCGGGAATGTTGGAGACGAAGGTGATCGTCGCGCCGAATTCGCCCATCGCCTTGGCAAAAGAGAGGATCATGCCGGCGATGATGCCGGGCAGGGTCAACGGCAGGGTGATCGTCAGGAAGACCCAGACCGGGCCGGCGCCGAGCGTTCCGGCCGCCTCCTCCAGTTTGCGGTCGACCGCCTCGATCGACAGACGGATGCTGCGAACCATCAGCGGAAAGGCCATGATGGCGCAGGCCAGTGCGGCACCCGTCCAGCGGAAAGACAAGACGATGCCGAAATACTCGTCGAGCAGGCTGCCGATCGGACCGCGGCGGCCGAACAGGATGAGAAGAAGAAAGCCGGTGACCACCGGGGGCAGGACCAGCGGCAGGTGAACGACGCCGTTCAGCACCGACTTGCCCCAGAAGCGGCCGCGGGCAAGCAGCAGGGCGACGAGGATGCCGAAGGGCAGGCTTGCCAGCATGGCGACGATCGAGACGCGCAGACTGAGCAGGATCGCCGTCCATTCCTCATTGCTCAAGCCAAGAGCGTCCAGCAAGCGCTTCTATTCCTCTCAAAAATGAAGGCTCGCACATGCAAGCCAGTTGTTGCAAATCACGCTCTTTACTCGGCGTCATCCTCGGCCTTGTGCCGAGGATCTGCTGCCTATGCAAAAATCGACCGGATGCAGATGCTCGGGACAAGCCCGAGCATGACGATAGAGTAGTTAGCGGTCCTCGTCAGCAGACTGAAACATCGTGATGTGAGCCTCAAGTCAGGCACTGACGTGCAAATCCGCAATCATTTCCGGCCTCAATCACTTCAGGATGGTGAAACCCTGCGCCGTGAAGAAGGCAGCAGCCTTGTCGGATTTCAGGAAGTCGAGATAGGCTGATGCATCCGGATTTTTGCTCTCGGCGAGGATCGCAATCGGATAGATGATCGGCGGATGGGACTCGGCGGGGAAGGTGCCGACGACGGCGACACCCTTATCGGCTGCCGCATCCGTTTGGTAGACGATGCCATAAGGCGCTTCGCCGCGGGAGACGAGGGCCAGGGCGGCGCGCACGCTTTCGACGCCGGCGACCTTGGTTTCGACCGATTTCCAGACGCCGAGCTTTTCGAGCGCGGCCATGCCGTATTTACCGGCCGGAACCGATTTCGGCTCGCCCATGGCAAGCTTGCCGTCACCCACAAGCCCGGCGAGATCGAAGCCTTGCTTGATCTCGACCGGTTTTGCCTTGGCCTTTTCGGCAACGAGCACGATGCGGTTGCCGACCAGGTTGAAACGGGTATCGGCCTTGATCAGGTTTTTCTTGGCGAGGTAGTCCATCCAGTCGAGGTCGGCCGAGATGAAGATATCGGTGGGTGCGGCGTTTTCGATCTGTCTGGCCAGCGCGCCGCTCGCCGCATAGGATACGACGACTTCCTTGCCGCTTTCCTTCGCCCAGGCGGCATTGGCGGCGTCGAGCGCATCTTTGAGGCTCGCCGCCGCAAAGACGATAAGTTTTTCGGCGGCGGCAGGCGCCGGAAGCGCTGCTGTGCCAAGCCAGAGGGCGGCGATCGCGGCGATTGCCAGTTTCAGCCATCGGCTGCGGTTCTGCATGATCATTCCCCTCGGGATTCGAAATATTGCAACGAATATAACGGGTGAGGCGTCTTGGCTAGGGATATATCCATGAAAATATAACCGTATTGGATCGCGGTGTCCGCTACGACCCAATAGTTACGCATTGTTGAAGTGCATGGCTTGAACGGCAGCGTGAGATCCATAGATGAAAATACCCGAGCGACAGGTGGCAAACCGCAAGGGCGCCCGGCGGCACAGCATGCTCCGTCGATTTCTGCCAAGAAAAACGGCAATGCCAAAGCCACAAGGTTGCACAGAGTTGCACACAATGCATTGCTGCAATGCACCAATCGATATTCATCTTCCTGCGAAATATGCTACAACATACTCATCGACACGGCTTCTCCTCCTCCCATAGCCGTTCGATAGGGTCGACAACACTCCTCCTCCCAGTTGTCGATCGAGTTTATAAGCCCGACGGATCTCCTCCCCCGTCGGGCTTTCTCGTTTTCGGGATCTTCTGAAATCAGGCTGGCGTATGCGTCTTGTTGGGCGCGCGGCGCTCTATTCGGCGTCGCTGTGCGACGAGCCGTTGCGGATTGCCGTCGAGCTCAGGCCCGAGCGCGGTCCGTGGATGAAGGTCCAGGCCGGGGCACGTTTCTTCCAGAGAACACGGGCATCATCCTCGTCGACACGGGCGAAATCGAAGGTCCTGGCCATTTTCGAGGACAGGAAGGAGAGCGTCGCGCCCGGCCGGTCGATCACCGCGATCGGGAAGGTGCGGGCAATCTCCTGCCATTTCTGCCATTTGTGAAAGGTCTGCAGGCTGTCGGCGCCCATGATCCAGATGAAATGCACATGTGGATTGCGCGCCTTGACGCGGGCAAGCGTATTGGCGGTGTAGCTGGTGCCGAGCGTCTGTTCGAAGGCGGTGACCTTGACGCGCGGATCGGCGGCCACACGCTCGCTTTCGGCAATGCGCTCGGCAAGCGGAGCGAGCTGGTTGCGGCTCTTCAGCGGGTTGCCCGGGGTAACCATCCACCAGAGCTGGTCGAGGCCGAGCCGCTTGAGGGCGATTTCAGCGACGAGCGCGTGACCCTGATGCGGCGGATTGAACGAACCGCCGAACAGACCGACGACCATGCCGCGCTCGCTGTGCGGCATGCGGAGATAGTGCCGGTCCACATTCTCGGTCGTCACGTCAGGGCCGCGTCTGTCCGGCACCATGCACCCGATATTTGAAAGAGGTGAGCTGTTCGACGCCGACGGGGCCGCGGGCATGCATCTTGCCGGTGGCAATGCCGATTTCCGCACCCATGCCGAACTCGCCGCCATCGGCAAACTGCGTCGAGGCATTGTGCAGCAGGATTGCCGAATCGACTTCGGTGAAGAAGCGCGCGACAACGGCGGGGTCCTTGGCGATAACCGCCTCGGTGTGGTTGGAGGAATATGTCTGGATATGGGCGATGGCGCCCGATATGCCGTCGACGACGGCAACGGAAATGATCGCGTCGAGATATTCGGTCGACCAGTCCTCCTCGGTCGCGGGCTTCAAGCCGGGTGCAACCTTCAGCACCGTTGCTGAAGCACGGACCTCGCAGCCGGCCTCCGTCAGAACCTCAAGCAGCGGCGTCAGATGCGTGCCGATCGCGGCGCCATCGACGAGCAGGGTTTCGGCGGCCCCGCAGATGCCGGTGCGGCGCATCTTGGCGTTGACGATGATCTTTTTCGCCATTTCGATATCGGCCGAGGCATCGACATAGATGTGGCAAAGGCCTTCGAGATGGGCAAAAACCGGCACACGAGCCTCGCTCTGCACCCGGGCAACCAGGCTCTTGCCGCCGCGCGGCACGATGACGTCGATCGCCCCGTCCAAGCCGCGCAGCATGGCGCCGACGGCGGCGCGGTCGGTGACCGGCACGAGCTGGATAGCATGCTCTGGAAGTCCCGCCGCCTTCAGACCCTCAACCAGGCAGGCATGGATAGCCTGCGATGAACGGCGCGAATCCGAGCCGCAACGCAGGATGACGGCATTGCCCGCCTTGAGGCAGAGGGCGCCGGCATCAGCCGTAACGTTCGGCCGGCTTTCGAAGATCACGCCGATGACGCCGAGCGGCGTGCGGACGCGCTCGATTTTCAGCCCGTTCGGCCGGTCCCAGGCAGCGATGACTTCGCCGACCGGATCGACAAGGGCGGCGATGGCGCGGATTCCCTCCGCCATTTCGGCGATGCGTTTGTCGTTCAGCGTCAGCCGGTCGACGAAGGAAGCGAGCATCTCGGTGCCTTCGATGTCCTTCAGGTCCTTGGCGTTCTCGGCAAGAATATGCGTCTTGTTGCCCAGGATCGCATCGGCCATGGCGTTCAACGCGCTGTTCTTCGCCTCGGTGGATGCAAAGCCCAGCGGTCGTGCCGCAGCCTTTGCCTTGCGGCCGATGTCGTTCATCAGCACGTCAATGTCAGGGCCCGGCGCAACGGTATCAAGCATAGCTCGCGTCCTTCTTCTGCCTTTCCGATTTCGAACCGATCTGCGCGGTCATGACCATATCGTCGCGATGGACCATGGCGGCGCGCCCGGCATAACCGAGAATGGCCTCGATCTCCGCCGACTTGCGGCCGGCGATCCGGCGGGCGTCGTCGGCATCGTAGCTTACCAGGCCGCGGGCAATCTCGCGGCCGGCCGGGCCGATGATCGCCACCGTGTCGCCGCGGCTGAAGAGGCCGGAAACGCTGCGAACGCCAGCGGGAAGCAGGCTCTTGCCGGCCCCGAGGGCGACGACAGCGCCGTCATCGACATGCAGTTCGCCGGCCGGCTGCAGTTGCCCGGCAATCCAGGTCTTGCGGGCGGTCACGGGTGTGCCCGATGGCGCGAACCACGAGGAACGCGCGCGGCTTTCGATTGCCGATAGAGGATTGTCGGTCTTGCCGGAGGCGATGATCATGGCGCAGCCTGATGCGGTGGCAATCTTGCCGGCATCGATCTTGGTGCGCATGCCGCCGCGCGAAAACTCGGAGGCCGCACCCCCGGCCATTGCCTCGATCTCGGGGGTGATTTCGGCAATCGTCTCGAGGAAGGTTGCGTTCGGATCGAGATGGGGCGGCGCGGTGTAGAGACCGTCGATATCGGAGAGAAGAATGAGCAGGTCGGCGCCGGTCATCGTCGCGACGCGGGCGGCCAGCCGGTCGTTGTCGCCATAGCGGATCTCGCTGGTGGCGACGGTGTCGTTTTCATTGATGATCGGCACGGCGCCGATCTTCAAAAGCTGATTGATGGTGGCGCGCGCATTGAGATAGCGCCGGCGCTCCTCGGTATCGCCGAGCGTCAGCAGGATCTGGCCGGCGACGATCTCGTCGCGCGACAGGCTTTCCGACCAGGCGCGCGCCAGCGCAATTTGGCCGACGGCGGCCGCCGCCTGGCTTTCCTCCAGCTTCAGCGCACCTGACGGCAGGTCGAGCACCGAGCGGCCGAGCGCGATTGCGCCCGAGGAGACGACGAGCACGTCGATGCCCTTGGCCTTCAGGCCCGAGATATCGGCGCACATGGCGTCGAGCCAGGCTTTCTTCAGCCCGGCCTTGCGGTCGACCAGAAGCGCGGATCCGATCTTGATGACGATGCGGCGGTAGCGGCCAAGCGGCTTACGGCTGGTCATCGTCCTCGCCTCCACCCTTGCCCTCGCCCTCATCGCTGACGACCATGTCGCGATGGCGCAGCTTCGGCACCTTGGCCGGCTTCTCCTCTGTATTGGCTTCGACGATGATGTCGCGCAGCGCACGCAGCACCTCGGTCATGCCCTTGCCGGTGACAGCCGAAATCTGGAATGGCGTCTTGCCGCAGGCCTTGGCCAATTCCTTGGTCTTCTTCTTCAGTTCGGCATCGTCGAGCACGTCGATCTGCGACAGCGCCACGATCTCCGCCTTGTCGGTCAGCTCGTTTCCGTAGGCTTCGAGTTCGTGCTTGACCGTCTTATAGGCCTTGCCGACCTTTTCCTCCTGGGCGGAGATGAGGTGGAGCAGCACGCGGGTGCGCTCGACATGGCCGAGGAAACGGTCGCCGATGCCGACACCTTCATGGGCGCCTTCGATCAGGCCCGGAATGTCGGCCAGGATGAACTCGCGCTCGTCGATGGTGGCAACGCCGAGGTTGGGATGCAGCGTGGTGAAGGGATAGTTGGCGATCTTCGGCCGTGCACGGGTGACTGATGCCAGGAAGGTCGATTTGCCGGCATTCGGCATGCCGACGAGGCCGGCATCGGCAATCAGTTTCAGGCGCAGCCAGATGGTCTTTTCCTCGCCGGGCAGGCCGGGATTGGCCCAATCCGGCGCCTGGTTGGTCGAGGTCTTGAAATGGGCGTTGCCGAAGCCGCCATTGCCGCCATGGGCAAGACAGTAACGCTGGCCTTCGACAGTCAGGTCGCAGATCAGCGTTTCCTGGTCTTCCTCGAAGATCTGGGTGCCCACGGGAACCTTGAGCGTCACGTCGCTTCCGTTGGCCCCGGTGCGGTTCCGGCCCATGCCATGGGTGCCGATCGTCGCCTTGAAATGCTGCTGAAAGCGAAAATCGATCAGCGTGTTGAGGCCGTTGACGGCCTCGACCCAGACGTCGCCGCCGCGTCCGCCGTCGCCGCCATCGGGGCCGCCGAACTCGATGAATTTCTCGCGTCGGAACGAAACGCTGCCGCCGCCGCCGTCCCCGGACTTGATATAGACCTTTGCTTCGTCGAGAAATTTCATTTTACTTCCAATATTCAGTGGCAGTTGGACGGCCCGTCTTGGCCCATTCGATATAGGCGGTTCCGACGGAGGTCAAAGATTATCGTGAATTTTGCGAGCTATAACATACAGTACGGCTTCGGTCTCGACGGCAAATACGATCTGGCGCGCATTGCCCGGAGTCTCGAGGGGGCTGACGTCATCGCGCTGCAGGAGGTGACCCGCGGCTTCTCCCGCAACGGTTTCGCCGACATGGTGGCCGATATTGCAGCCCTTTTTCCCGACTATTTCTGGGTGTATGGGCCAGCCTGCGACATGCATGTCGAAGCTGATGAAAGTGGGCTCCAGCCGGTGCGCGGCACGCGATTCCAGTTCGGCAACATGGTACTGTCGCGCTGGCCGATCCTCGCGACCCGGACGCTGCTCCTGCCGCGCAGCCGCACGATCGGCAAGATCAACCTGCAGCGCGGCGCAACCGAGGCGGTGATCGCAGCACCCGCCGGCGCGATCCGCGTCTACTGCGTCCATCTCGACCATGTCTCGGCCGACGAGCGCATCCGACAGCTGCAATTTCTGAATGCCCATATCAATGCCTTCGTCCAGGAGGGTGGAACGCTGACCGGGGCTGGCGAATTCGACCTGCCGGAGCCGCCGCTGCCGGAGGATTATGTCATCATGGGCGATTTCAACATGGAGCCGGAATCGCCGGAATATTGCGCGCTTGCTGGGGCTGGCGGCGGGTATTACGGCCGCGTGGCGAGGATCGGCACGCCGGTCGACGCCTTTGCGGCGCTGAAGGCCTACTCTCCGGAGAGCTACAGCTGGATGGATCCCGAAGATCGCGGCAAACGCATGCATCTCGATTATTGCTTCGTCAGTTGCGGCCTGCAGAGCCGGTTGAAATCCGCCCGGATCGATACGCTGTCCGTCGGTTCCGATCATTTCCCCGTATGGGTCGAGATCGGCAATTGAAGGAGACGCCGCCGGTGCGGCGGCGTCTCCTTTCTAGTCCTGGAGCATGATGTTTTCCGAAAACCGCATACACTTTTCGGCATCATGCTCTATCAGGCGACCTTCCGCGGCTGCAGCGTGCCCGGCTGCAGCACGGTTTCGATGTGCGACACCATGGTGTTGCGGGCGAAACAATAGATTTCGCCGCAACCCGTCATGCGGAAACCGAGCTTCTCCTGCAGTCGCAGCGAAGCCGGGTTGTCGGCGAAGACGCCGGAATGAACAGGCGTCTCCGGCATGCGGCGTGAGAAGCGCTCGATGATCGCCGTCACCGCCTCGCTCATATAGCCGCGCCGCCAGTAATAGCGGTTCAGCCAGTAGCCGAGGTGCCAGCGGCCGTGGCGCAACTCGATCGAGACGTTACCGATATGGACATCGTCCTTGCCGGTAATCGCCAGCGGCCAGCCGGGCAGGGTGCCTGATGTGACCGGGATCAGCCAGTCCAGCGCATCCTGCCGGTCGAACGGCGCGGGTACGCGGGACAGCATGCGCGTGACCGCGAAATCGGAGAGCGATTCGGCGATATCAGGCGCATCGCTCAGCCTGTGGGGGCGGAGCGTCAGCCGGGCGGTCGAGATAACAGGCGCGGGACCGGGCATCATCGGCTTGACCTCCGGCCTTTGCAGTGCCGTCGTGCTCATGCGATGTTCCCCCAGCTTCGGAGGGACATCCAGGTCTTGCGGTCGAGCCTGTACCATTCGACCGGCACGTTGCTGCCGAGCGCCAGCGAGGCGGCAAGCCCCGAACCCTGGAACTGAAAGCCGCACTTCTGGATGACGCGGCGCGAGGCGACGTTCATGACCCGGCAACGGGCGTCGATCTGATCGACGTCCTGACGGGTTCTGAACACCATATCGACCAGGGCATGGCAGGCCTCGGTCGCATAACTCTTGTTCCAATAGGGCTCGCCCAGCCAGTAGCCGATCTCGACGGTCCTGCCGTCAGTCTGCGGCTCGACACCGCAGCAGCCGATAAAGGCGCCGTTTTCGGCCTTGGTGATCGCATAGACGCACTTGCCAATCTCGCCATTTTTCGTGCGACGCACGAAGTCGGCAGCATCATCGGCGGTATAAGGGTGCGGCATACGCGATACCATGGTGGCGACTTTGGCGTTGTTGGCGAGATGGGCAAGGGCGTCGATGTCTTCTTCGTGGGGCGCGCGCATGACGAGCCTTTCCGATAACAAGACAGGGCAATCGGTCCTTAACCGTTCCGGCCTCAGCCGCTCCGTGGAAGACCGCTGGTCTTCCCGGGGAGACCGTGATTGGTCTACCCTTAACAATTCGCCTTGCATGGTTCAGTCCTCCTTGAGGGGTAAAGAAAAAGGGGAGATGGCGCCCCATCTCCCCTGTTTTCTAGACTGAACCTGATGCGGCCAGCCGGGTCGATGAGACGCCGGCTGTTTTTGAGCGCTACCGGCTTATTCCGCTGCTTCCGCTTTCGGCATGACAGACACGTAGACGCGACCGTTGGCCTTGGTTCGGTAGTTCACATTGCCGGCGGTAAGCGCAAAAATCGTGTGATCCTTGCCGAGGCCGACGTTGGAACCCGGATGCCACTCAGTGCCGCGCTGACGCACGATGATGTTGCCTGCGATGACGGCTTCGCCGCCGAACTTCTTCACGCCAAGGCGCTTGGACTGAGAATCGCGACCGTTGCGCGATGAACCGCCAGCTTTTTTGTGTGCCATTGGAGTTCTCCTTTAAACCTTGTCCCGTTGATCTTACTTGGCAGCCACGATGTCCGTGATACGGACGACCGTGTGATGCTGACGATGGCCGCGCGAACGCTTCGAATTCTGACGGCGGCGCTTCTTGAAGGCGATGACCTTCTTGCCGCGGTTCTGTTCGACGACTTCTGCCTTGACAGAGGCGCCGGTAACGAAGGGCGCACCGATCGCAGCGTCGGCGCCTTCGCCGATCACGAGCACTTCGGTGAATTCAATGGAGTCGCCAGCGGTGGCTTCCAGCTTTTCGATGGTCAGCACGTCGTTGGCTGCCACACGGTACTGTTTACCGCCGGTCTTGATGACTGCGAACATTTTTTATCCTTTCATGTTCGTTCCAGCTCTCCTCGCCGATTGAGCAAGGTGGCCGTCTTTTTATCAGTCGAAGTTAAGCAGGGATTTCAGAGGTCTAATCCTCGAACTCTTCCTGCCGGTGAAGCCCCGCGCAAGCGCAGGACAAGCTAGGCGCGGATTTCTCCAAACCTATTGCGCAGCCGAGATAGCCGAGTGGCAAAAAAGTGTCAAGGCAAAAGGATGGAATGGTTCGACTTTTCGGCTTGCCAGCCTGTCATTTGCCCGTTATGAGAACGCCCGCGCCGAACAAGCGCCGACCAGACCGCGGAGAGGTGGCAGAGTGGTCGAATGCACCGCACTCGAAATGCGGCATACCTGCAAGGGTATCGTGGGTTCAAATCCCACCCTCTCCGCCATAGGTTTTCGACCGTAAGGGTATCCGCGTCCTCCTGCTATCTTTCGGCGAAGCGGACGTCGAGATCGGCCGTCTCCTTGACGACTTGCGCTGGCACGCCGCGCGGGCTCAAGCCGCGGTCTTCAGAGCCATATGCTGCAGCCCGGCGCTTGAGGAGCAGTGCGCAACCGATTGCGGCCGGCGCGGAAACGGCCGTGCACCACGTCGCGAAAGTCGTCGCAGACGCGTAGCGCACCCAAGACATAGGTGACGAAAAACGCGATCGTCTCCACCGCGAAAGTGCCGGGCGTGATGCGGTTGAAGGCCCATGACCCCAGGCTGTCGCGTTCTCATGGAGGGGTGATCCTGTAGACCAGCAAATTATCCGAATCCGCAAGTTTGGTTGCGGTCCTGTCCAAATAGTCGATAACCCCCTCATGATGCTCGACGAACAGCCGGCCCTCCTTGTCGGTGGCGTTCTTGGCCACGCCGAACAGATCCGCGCCCTGCGCGCGCAGTTCCTCGAGCTGTGCGATCGCGGTGGCGTCATCCGCGACGAATTTCGACCATTCGGCATCGCCTCCGCCAGGCGGGAACACCCAGCCACGCGCCCTGCTGTAGTAGACTGCGATGGGATCGCCGACCTCGGGGGCGATGGCGACGACGAGGTCGCCCGGTTGCGCCAACCGCGCCAGTTCCTCGCCAAGCAGCTTGCCGTTCATGGCGATTGGCTTCTTCATCGTCCTGACGAGGGGCAAGGTCGACCAGGCAAGCGCGATGGCCACGATGAAGATCGAGCGAAGCACCACCGCCGGCGTCAGAACGGTTCTCGACCCAAGCGTTGCCAGAAGAAGCGCGCCGTGGCCGCAGAACATCGCGATCGGCACATGGAAGATATGGAAGTTCCACACATTGCTGGTGATCTCGCCTGCCGCCGCCAGATAGAGGATGATGGCCGCAGTCAGCCACACATAGGGAATGGCCGAAAGGCTGCGTTGCTTCGGGTCTTCGGCGCGGCTGAGCGGTATCCACAAGCCGACGGCCAGCAGCACTAGGAACGGATAGCCGTAGAACCACAAGACCGAGGTGTTCCACAAGGATTTGAAGTAGAATCTGTCCCTGACATAAGTCCAGAAGCCGTCATCCCAGATATAGCCGCCGGTGCCGGCGACATGAAACGGCGGATAGCTGCGGCCGAGATAAATCGCCCAGATGTAATAAGCGCCGATGACGGCCAGGCTCGAAAGGCCCGACAGGAAAACCCAGCTTGCCTGCTTTCGTTTCTTCTCCAGAATCCAGCAGACCATCAGGTAGAAGATGACGGCGCCGGCAGCGATGCCTGGTAGCTTTGACAGCACGCCGAGCGAGAAGCTGAGCGTGGCGAGCGGCAAGAGCCAGCGGCTGCCGCCGGCCCAGTATTTGACGAACAGCCAGACACCAAGAGTGACCAAGGCCAGCATCGCGGGATCGGGAAGAAACGAGCTGTCGATCATGATCGCCGCCGGCATCAGCGCGTAGGCCAGCGCCGCCGCGTGAGCGTGCATCTCGTCCCAGCATAGCGCCGTCAGCCTGTGCAGCGAAAACACCGTCACCAGGCCGAAGAAGGCCGCAACCGCGCGGCCGAACCAATCGTGCCAGCCGAAGAGTTGGTAGAGCAGGGCCGTGAGATAGCTGACGATCTGGAACTCACGGCCCTGATAGCTTGGCCCGGGCCCGGTCCAGCTGACCTCCGGAAAGAAGATGTTCCAGCTGCGCTGCTGGAAATTGTCGGCCATCATTGCGGTGCTTATCTCGCGCCAGCTGAAGCCGTCGACCAGCGGCAAGGTGATCTTGTGGAACCTGAAGACGATCGCAATAAACAGGATCCCCAGCAAGATCGCCGTGTCGAGGCTCAGATAGTAGCGAGCAGCCATGTCCCGGCCGGTCGTCTGCTGCTGACATTGCTGACCTTCGACCCGGGTCAATTCCGGGTCGTCCGTCATTTGAAACCGTGTCCTCCCCGACCCCCGACGCGGCGTGATACGCGCCGTCATCGGATCGAGAGGAAGATGAGGCTGAGCGGGATCTCGCCGCCGGCGCGGTCGGCTGCGGAGCGGCTCGTAGGCTTCACCGAGCAGCGGCTTGGAAGGCTTGCGGGGCGGCTTTGTCATGACGGCAGTTCATCAGCAATGCCTTAAAAAGCCAATTAGCCCAGATTGATTACTGACTCCATTCCCCATGCGAACACGATAAGGACAGCGGCGAGACGGCTCACCTTGATAGTCTCTGGCACACGGCCAGCGTCAATTGCCCAGCGCCTTCTTCACCCAGGCTCCAACTTCGTCGCCGCTGCTCATGTCGGGCTGCACCAGCCCGTCGATCATGAAGGTTGGCGAGACATGGATGCCGTTCTGGCGGGCATATTTGCAGTGCCATTTGATCTCCCGATCGAGATCCGGAAGTGCGAAGGCTTCCTTCAGCTTGACGCCGCTGTAGCGTTCCAGGCGCTCGACGATCTGGTTCGGCGTCACATCCATATTCGGGCCGCCGGCATGACGCTCGAATTCGAACTCCTCGCGATGGGCGGCGATAGCGGCCATCACCTGCTTTGCAGTCTCCTTGCCGCCTTCCAATGTCGAGGCTGCGATGATGCAGCGGACGAGGACGCCCGAATACATATGCCAAGGTTGCGGCTGCAGGCGGATCTTCACGGTGATCTTGTCTTCGCCGGCCTGGCTCAGCAGTTGGTCGAACTTGTTGAACGCCCTGACCGAATAGGGGCAAGTCGGCTCCAGAAAGGCCTCGAAGATGCGGGGTCCGTTGCCCCAATTCAGTGGATCGGCGTGCCAGGCGGTGGTGGTCATGGAATTCCTCCGAAGGTGAGATGTCTGAAGCGATTTAGGTCACGAGGCTCCAGAAGCCATGCTTATTGCCGTGCCGGCGCTTAAGTTCCGCGACATAGATGTCATGGGATCTCGTGTTGCCGAAGTCATCGATGTGAGGTGCAAGCGATGCGCAGTCCGCAAGATGTCTCGCCGCATGCTTATAGCGGCTGGACCGGCCGCTATCGAGCGCGAAGTCGATCATGGAGCGTAAGGCGATGGTTGCCGCGAGCGGATGTTTCTCCGCCAGAGCTTCGACCGCCAGCGGCATCAGCTCATAGAGATTGCCGTCCAGTTCCGCCTTCCGCCTCATCACGAGTTTTGCTGCCTCTGCCGGTGCCGGCCAATTCAGAAAAAATGTAAGCGCCTGGTGGACGTCCGGGAAAGCCTGGGCATGGGCGAATGCCTTCTCCTCCGCCTCCAGATCGTCGAAATCCGGCAGTCGCTTGAGGAAGGCGCGGAGATGCTGGTCGTGCAGCGACTGCTCGAAACACGTCCATCTATAGGTTTGAGCCTCCTCCTGCTGCCCCAAGGCCTCCAGCGTCTCGACGCGCGCGAGCTGCCATTCGAATGGCATGTCAGCCCGGCCTGTCGCATCGACCTCATTCAGCACCTCAAGTGCTTCCTTCGCCCGGCCGGCCGAGACCAGACGATTGGCGATGTCGGCCGCCGTTATCGGCATCCTGCGCGTTTTCTCAGGGTGCTGGGCGATGTAGGCATCAACATCGCCCTGGGCGTCGGCAATTTCCTGCAAGGCTATGCGCACCGTCAGATCCCGGTGCGTGCCGAAGATCTCATCTTCGTAAAGGGGGCTTGCGCTGCCCCAGCCGATGACCTTGCGCTCATCCCTGGCCGGCTTGTCTTTCGGTTCCTTGGACCATTGGACGAAGAGCGTTTTCAGGCAATCGAGACCATCCTTGCCGAGGGCTGGCGCCATCGCCGCAATGAGGCTCTCGTACTGGCCGTAACCATCGTCCTGCACGGCTTTGAACACCTTCTCGGCCAGAACATTGGAGTCGATCTTGGCGGACGCGGCGATTGCGGCAGCATCCTCGCAAGCCTGATGAAAACTTTGGATGACAGAACTGCTGCTGTCGCTGGATCTTTCAAAGATCGGATTCGCCAATGCGAGGAACTGCCATATCAGTTCGAAAGCCTCCTGGGGATCATCGGCGGCAACCGTTTCTGCGATCGTCTTGCGCTGGGTTTCCAGGTCGTT
Organism: Rhizobium laguerreae; assembly: GCF_019778565.1. NCBI lineage: Bacteria > Pseudomonadati > Pseudomonadota > Alphaproteobacteria > Hyphomicrobiales > Rhizobiaceae > Rhizobium > Rhizobium laguerreae. The sequence goes on from NZ_JAAXQT010000004.1 coordinate 138,142, forward strand.
CTTCAGCGCTTTCACTTTGCGCCAGTTGATGACGGTGCGGGCGCGGGCAATGCTGGCAAGCCGCTTTCGCACCTCACGCGCCACCTCGTCGCTGCCGTGATTGCCGGCAAGCTCCATTCGAAGCCGTCGCTTGTGGGCAGCGCTGCCCATGCTGACCTCGATCAGCAGCTCGGCAAGGCGCTGCGCACCAAGGGATTCGAGATTCTTCGCATTGAGTGTCGTCTTGGCTGCCATCGGTCATCGCTGTCGTTTCTGCGGGTGACCCTACCCTGGAGGCGGTACGAGGCCAAGGTCCGGGAATGAGTGCACGGAATAATCTCTCGGCACCTCGGATTAGCTAAAAACTAACGCTGCCTCGTAACGACTCCTAAAGCCGGTTTTGGCACCTTGTTGCCTGTCGAATATTGCTTCCAAATTTCTCGCTGGGGTTGGTTATGAGTCATAATAAAGACGCCTGGGTCAGCCAGCGCGCTTATTCGCTATGGGAATCGGAAGGCAGGCCGGATGGGCGTGGGGAAAGCCATTGGGCGCAGGCGCTGAGGGAGTTCGAGCAGCTGGAGCTGACGAAGGCCTCGCCTGATGGAAACGACCTCATCGAGAAGCTCAAGGCAGCCGGGCGGCTGATGCGGATCTATGACGAAGCGGCTCCCGCCTTGGAGAACGACCGGCAGATCAAGGCCGCCCGCTAAGCCATATTATCAATCCCCGGGTTGCCGAAATATTCAGCGGCATTCCAGGCGAACGACCGGTCTTGCAGGCAGGCGTCTTGCCACTTCGGTGAAACCGGCATCCAGAAACATCGAGAGCGTTCCCGGATAAAGCTCGGCTCCGTTCGAGGCACGGGCAGCCTGGTCGACGGGGTATGCCTCGAGACGTTCGGCTCCGTTTACCGTCGCAAATTCGACGGCATATTTCAGCAACAATCGCGATAATCCCTGTCGCCGGAACGGCTTGCGGACGATGAAGCAATTGATCGACCAGGCCGGCCTGTCATCGACTGGAGCAAAGTGCTTTGAACGGCGTAGCCGGTCGAACACGACGCGCGGCGCGACACCGCACCACCCGGCCGGCTCATTTTCGCAATAGCCGAGAATGCCGGGCGGGCGCGGTTCGGTGAGGAGGCTTCGGAACCAGTTGCGATTCCCCTCGCCCCATCCTGTCTTGTAGTCGGCATTCGGAAGATACCAGTAGGCGCAGCGACAATTCCGGCCGTCGGCGCAATCGTCGAATACCGCTTCTATGTCGGCCAGGCGGTCGGCGGTGGCGGGGAAGAGAGAGAAGCGATCCTGCATCCGGGCAAATTATGGCGCGGGCGGACGATCGGCAAGCGGCCGCTCCATGCCGGCCGATCAGGCGAGGCTGCCCTCCAGCCTGAAATGCGCCTTCTTTAGCCGCCGACATCGCCCGGATATCGTTGCCGATCCTCATCCGCGGGCGATCGTTCTGGCGCTACTGGCGTGCGGCCCAGCTGAGGCCACGTCGCAGGATGAGGGGCATATAGGGATGGTCGAACTCGGCCGCCACATGGCCGAGGGCGGAATAGAAGATGCGGCCGGCGCCGAAATGGCGCTTGAAGACGACGGGCATCACCACATTGCGGGCCGCCGGATCGTAGGCGCCGGTGAAGGTGGTGGTCGCAAGGATTTCGACGGTCGGATCGTAATGGAGATAATATTGCTCCGAACGATAGTCGAAATCGGGAATGCCCTCCATGACCGGATCGTCCTGGCGGGTGACGGCAACGCGGAAGTCGATGATGTTGCCGGGATGGGCGACCCAGGTGACGCCGGCGGCATAGCGGAAAGGCGCGCTTTCCTTGAAGGACGTAGCGAGCGCGCCGTGGTGACCGGCAAGCCCGAGCCCGCCGCGCACCGCTTCGACCAATCCAGCGGCATGCTCCTTCTCAAGCTTTTCGCCGGTAATGATCGGTACCAGCAGATCGGCCTTCGCCAGCGCCGCAGACCCGAATACGCCGAGATCGCCTGTCACCTCGACGGTAAAATCGTCCTCGCGCAGCAGATCGGCGACGATATCGGCACACTGCTCCGGCTCATGGCCTTGCCAGCCGCCCCAAACGACCACTGCCTTCCTCATTTGCGCTCTCCCTGCCTGATGGCTGCAGACCGTTGATCATCACCTGCTGGTGCAAGCGCCTTAGATCGGACGGCTATGCAAATCACGCGAATAATTTGTGTTTTTTCCTGATACGGCACAATTGCGCAGGCGGCCGATCGCACTTGGTCGAGCGTGGCTTCGGTATTTGACGTATTGTCCGTTGACGCCGATCGCAGTTCCTTCTTTTTATTGACGTGTATCTCGTCTAGGTTTCTCCCATCTCTCAATGAATAATAAGGGTGGTGCATGGCAGGTGAAACGGTTCTTGTCGTCGGCGGTGCCGGCTATATCGGCTCGCATACGTGCCTCGACCTGGCGAATAAGGGCTATAGGCCTGTCGTCTTCGATAATTTTTCGAACGGCCATCGCGAGTTCGTCAGATGGGGGCCGGCCGAGGAAGGCGATATTCGCGATCGCGCCCGGCTGGATGAGGTACTGGCCAAGCACAAGCCGGCGGCGATCCTGCATTTCGCGGCGCTGATCGAGGTCGGCGAATCGGTCAAGGATCCGGTTTCCTTCTACGAGAACAATGTGATCGGCACCTTGACGCTGCTCTCAGCGGCGCAGGCGGCCGGCATCAACGCCTTCGTCTTCTCCTCCACCTGCGCGACCTACGGCCTGCCGCAGAGCGTGCCGCTCGACGAGACGCACCGGCAGGTGCCGATCAATCCTTACGGGCGGACGAAATATATCGTCGAGCAGGCGCTTGCCGATTACGACCAGTACAGGAGCCTGCGCTCGGTGGTGCTGCGTTATTTCAATGCGGCCGGCGCCGATTTCGAGGGCCGGATCGGCGAATGGCATCAGCCGGAAACCCATGCGATACCGCTGGCGATCGACGCGGCGCTCGGCCGCCGTCAGGGTTTCAAGGTGTTCGGCAGCGATTACGAGACCCGCGACGGCACCTGTGTGCGCGACTATATCCATGTGCTCGATCTTGCCGATGCGCATGTGCGCGCCGTCGAATATCTGCTGAAGGGCGGCGATTCCGTCGCGCTCAATCTCGGCACCGGCACCGGCACGACGGTCAAGGAATTGCTCGGCGCGATCGAGGACGTGTCGAACCGGCCTTTCCCGGTCGAATATATCGGCCGTCGGGAAGGCGATTCGCATACGCTGGTCGCCAATAACGACAAGGCGCGCGACGTGCTCGGCTGGGTGCCGCAGTATGATCTGTCTCAGATCATTCGCTCCGCCTGGGACTGGCATGCAAAATCCAACCAGCATTGAGCCGACCAGCATTGAGAAAGCCCGCCGGCCGAACATCCTGCTGATCACGGCGGACCAGTGGCGCGGTGATTGCCTGTCGGCCGTCGGCCATGCCTGCGTAAAGACACCTGCTGTCGATGCGCTGGCGCGCGAAGGTACCCTCTTCCGGCGGCACTATGCCGCGGCGGCACCCTGCTCGCCGGCGCGGACCACACTCTATACCGGTCTCTATCAGATGAACCACCGCGTCTGCCGCAACGGTTCGCCGCTCGATGCTCGCTTCGACAATCTGGCACTGGCCGCCCGGCGGGCGGGATACGACCCGACGCTGTTCGGCTACACGGATACGGCGCCCGATCCGCGCGGGATGGATGCTAGGGACCCGCATCTGACGACATACGAAGGCGTGCTGCCGGGTTTTACCGCCCGCCAGCTTCTGCCCGAGCATGAAGGACAATGGCTCTCCTGGCTCAGGTCCCGCGGCCATGCGGATGCCGTCAGCCGCGATATCCATATTCCGGTCGGTGCTAGAGCCGGAGACATCTCCGATGCGGCGCCGGCTTATTCGCGCGACGAGACCCAGACGGCGTTCCTGGCCGGCGAGTTCATCCGCTGGATGGGCGAACAGGACAGGCCGTGGTTTGCGCATGTATCCTTCTTACGTCCGCATCCGCCATTCTCCGTGCCGGAGCCGTTCAACCGGATGTTCAAGCCGGGCGACGGACCGGTTTTTGCCCGCGCGGCAAACTGCAAAGCCGAACAGGACAGTCATCCCTACCTCGCCTATGCCATGCCGCGCTCCGACAAGGGCGACTTCATCCACGGTGCAGCGGGGCCGCTCAGCGGCTGGAACGATGAGGATTTCGCCGCGATCCGGGCGATCTATTACGGCATGATATCGGAGGTCGATGCGCAGCTCTGCCGCATCTGGCAGGCCGTCAAGGATGCGGGCGCCTGGCACGATACGCTGGTTGTCTTCACGTCCGACCACGCCGAAATGGCGGGCGATCACTGGACGCTCGGCAAGGGCGGCTTCTTCGATGGCAGCTATCATATTCCGCTTGTCATACGCGATCCCGCAAGCAGTGCTGCGGGTGGGGTCGTCGACAAATTCACCAGCGCTGCCGATATTTTTCCGACACTTTGCCAAAGGCTCGGCATCGACGCGAAGAACGGGCTCGATGGCCGGTCGCTCATGCCGTTTGTCAGGGGTGGGAGCGGACAGGGCTGGCGGGATGCGGCATTCTGGGAATTCGATTTCCGCGACATTGCGCATGGCGAGGCCGAGCGGCATTTCCGGCTGCGGTCCAACGAATGTAATCTCGCGGTGATCCGCGACGCGCGGTTCAAATATGTGCATTTTGCCGCATTGCCGCCGCTGCTTTTCAATCTTGCCGACGATCCGATGGAGCTCGACAATGTCGCGGCGGATCCGGCCTATGCGGCGATACGGCTCGACTATGCCGAGAAGCTGCTGTCGCTCCGAGCGCGCCATCTCGATCAAACGCTCGCCTATACCGAACTGACGGAAAGAGGGCCGGTGACGCACCGGCCCTGATATTCACTCAATCACTCAACCGAGATAATCGCGCTTGCCGATCGGAGCACCCTGGCTACGCAGGATGGCGTGGGCCGTCGCGACGTGGAAATAGAAGTTCGGCAGGGCGAAGGTGGCGATATAGTCGTCACCCGGCAGCACGATGCCACTCTTTCCCGGCAGGGTGATCTCACGGCTTTCCGTGCCTTCCAAGGCTTCCGCCGAGAAACCGGCGAGATAGGCGTCGGTCTTTGCCAGGCGCTCGCGCAGGTCGTCGAACGTCGTTTCGTTGTCTTCGAATTTCGGGGCGTCGGTCGCCGTCAGGCGAGCGAGCGCAAACTTGGCGGTGTCGCTGGCGCGCTGATATTGGCCGGAGAGCGGCAGCATGTCGGGCGCCAGGCGAGCGGCGACCAATATGGCAGGATCGATATTCTTTTCCTTCGCATAGGCTTCGGCCTTGTCGAGGTAGGTTTTCAGGCTGGCGAGGCCGCGCTGGAACATCGGAACGGTGAGGCGATACATCGAAATGGACATGTGTCCTGTCTCCAAAATCTTCAAATGATTGGGTCGCGGCGAGAGGTCGAAGGCGTCTGCGGCCGTGAGCCCGTCTTCGACCCTCCCATAGATGGATGTTCCTTTCGTCTTTCACAACAGAGGGAATGCGGGCGTCGGTCGTGAAGCCCGCATGGGATTGCGCTCTCATCCATATCTCGTCGCCGCTAAAGATACTTGACGCCGTTCGCAGAAAATGGAATGAATATTCCGCAGAACAGATTGAACGGTTTGTTTGTTCCGTTTTGCGGGGCGCCGCGGGAGAGGCGGCGCAGGGAATTGCGGCTTCAGAGCAAATGCCTGGAGCTCCGGCGTGAGGAGGGTGCAGCCGGGCACCGCTTTGTGGAGGAAGTGAAAATGAAAAAGTTTATCCTGGGCACTGCGATGGCGCTCGTCCTGTCGACGGCCGCTCACGCAGAAACGGTCGGCGTCTCGATGGCGAAATTCGACGACAATTTCCTGACCGTTCTGCGCAATGGTATGACCGATTATGCAAAGACACTGAGCGGTGTGACGTTGCAGATCGAAGACGCGCAGAACGACGTTTCCAAGCAGCAGAGCCAGATCCAGAATTTCATCGCCTCCAAGGTCGATGCAATCATCGTCAACCCTGTCGATACCGATGCGACCACGGCGATGTCGAAGCTCGCGGCCGATGCCGGCATTCCGCTGGTTTACGTCAACCGTCAGCCGGTCAACGTCGACACGCTGCCGGACAAGCAGGCCTTCGTCGCTTCCAACGAGCTGGAATCCGGCACGCTGGAAACCAAGGAAATCTGCCGCATTCTCGGCGGCAAGGGCAAAGCTGTCGTCATCATGGGCGAGCTTTCCAACCAGGCTGCGCGCATGCGGACCCAGGACGTCCATGACGTCATCAAGACCGATGAGTGCAAAGGCATCGAGATCGTCGAAGAGCAGACGGCCAACTGGGATCGTACCCAGGGCGCCGACCTGATGACCAACTGGCTCTCCAGCGGCATCGAATTTGATGCCGTGATCTCCAACAATGACGAAATGGCGATCGGCGCCATCCAGGCGCTGAAGGCGGCCGGCAAGGATATGAGCAAGGTCGTTGTCGGCGGTGTTGACGCCACGCAGGACGCGCTTGCCGCCATGCAGGCGGGCGATCTTGACGTTACCGTGTTCCAGGATGCCGCCGGCCAGGGCAAGGGCTCGCTCGATGCAGCGCTCAAGCTCGCCAAGGGCGAAAAGATCGAAAAGAAGGTCTACATTCCCTTCCAGCTCGTGACGCCTGCCAACGTCAAGGACTTCGTCGCCAAGAACTGAGACGAGTGCCAAGCAGGATGCGGGCTTTGCCCGCATCCTTTTCGCCTACCTGTATCCGGAGGAGATGATATGGCCGTCAGCCCGACAACCATGGCCGCCGTGCGTGCAAGCGGCGCCGTCCCGAATGCGGAATATCTCTTGAGCGCCGAGGGTGTCCGCAAGGAATTTCCTGGTGTCGTCGCACTCGACGACGTGCAGTTCCGGCTGAAGCGCGCTTCCGTGCATGCGTTGATGGGCGAAAACGGCGCCGGCAAATCGACCTTGATGAAGATCCTCGCCGGCATCTACACGCCCGACAAGGGCGATATTCGCCTGAAGGGGATCGAGATCCGGCTGAAATCTCCGCTCGACGCGCTGGAGAACGGCATTGCCATGATCCACCAGGAACTGAACCTGATGCCGTTCATGACGGTCGCGGAAAATATCTGGATCCGCCGCGAACCGAAGAACCGCCTCGGCTTTATCGATCATGGCCTCATGCATCGCATGACCGAGGAGCTGTTTGCCCGGCTCAATATATCAATCGATCCCGATATCGAAGTCCGGTTCCTGTCGGTCGCCAACCGGCAGATGGTCGAGATCGCCAAGGCGGTTTCCTATAATTCCGACGTGCTGATCATGGACGAGCCGACTTCGGCGCTGACGGAGCGCGAGGTCGAGCATCTTTTCAGTATTATCCGCGACCTCAGGGCCCAAGGCATCGGCATCGTCTACATCACCCACAAGATGAACGAGCTTTTCGAGATCGCCGACGAGTTCTCCGTCTTCCGCGACGGCCGATATATCGGTACGCATGCCTCGACCGACGTCACCCGCGACGACATCATCCGCATGATGGTCGGGCGCGAGATCACCCAGATGTTTCCCAAGGAAGAGGTGCCGATCGGCGAAGTCGTGCTCTCCGTCAAGGATCTTTGTCTCAAGGGCGTTTTCAACAACGTCTCTTTCGAGGTCAGAGCCGGCGAAATCCTCGGCGTGGCCGGCCTCGTCGGCTCCGGCCGGTCTAATGTTGCCGAAACGCTGTTTGGCGTGACGCCGGCAAGCTCCGGCTCGGTCGAGCTCTACGGCAAGCCGGTGACCATTTCTTCGCCGACCGAGGCCATCCGCAATCGGATGGCGTTCCTGACCGAAGACCGGAAAGATACCGGCTGTCTGCTGATCCTCGATATTCTCGAGAACATGCAGATTGCCGTTCTGCAGGACAGATACGTCAAGGGCGGCTTCGTGCAGCAAGGCGCGATCGAGACAACCTGCGAAGACATGGCAAAAAAGCTGCGCGTGAAAACGCCCAATCTTTACGAGCGGGTGGAAAATCTTTCGGGCGGCAATCAGCAGAAGGTGCTGATCGGGCGCTGGCTGCTCACGGATCCGCGCATCCTCATCCTCGACGAGCCGACGCGCGGCATCGATGTCGGCGCCAAGGCGGAAATCCACCGGCTGGTCACGGAGATGGCGCGAAATGGCGTGGCGGTGGTGATGATCTCGTCCGAGATGCCCGAGGTTCTCGGCATGAGCGACCGCATCATGGTCATGCACGAGGGACGTGTGACCGGTTTCCTCAATCGCGACGAAGCAACGCAGATAAAGGTGATGGAACTGGCTGCGCAGTGATGCGCCGCCGGCGATTTCCCAAGGGAGGTTTGACATGACTACCAAGGCAGCAGAGGGCGCGGCTCCGCTCGCAACCCGGCAAAGGCGGCGGCGCATACCGACCGAACTCAGCATTTTTCTCGTGCTCGTCGGCATTGCGCTCATCTACGAAGTGCTCGGCTGGATATTCATCGGCCAAAGCTTTCTGATGAATTCGCAGCGTCTGACGATCATGATCCTGCAGGTCTCCGTCATCGGCATCATCGCCGTCGGCGTCACCCAGGTCATCATCACCGGCGGCATCGATCTTTCGTCGGGTTCGGTCGTCGGCATGACGGCGATGATCGCAACCAGCTTCGCCCAGTCCTCGACCTGGGGGCGAGCCGTTTTTCCATCGCTGACCGACCTGCCGGCTGTCGTGCCCATTGTCGTTGGGCTGCTGATCGGAGCGGCCGCCGGTCTCGCGAACGGCGCGCTTATCGCCTACACCAAGATCCCGCCCTTCATTGCAACGCTTGGCATGTTCGTTTCGGCGAGAGGTGTCGCGAAGTGGTATACGAAGGGACAGCCGGTTTCCGGGGTCACCGAGCAGTTTCATTTCATCGGAACGAAAGCCTGGCCGGTTGTCGTCTTCCTGGTCGTTGCACTGATCTTTCACATTGCGCTGCGCTATACGCGTTATGGAAAGTTCACCTATGCCATCGGCGCAAACCCGCAGGCTGCGCGCGTTTCCGGCATTAACATCGAGGCGCATCTCGTCAAGGTGTATGTGATTGCCGGATTGCTTGCAGGTCTTGCCGGTATCGTCACGGCGGCGCGTGCGGAAACCGCACAGGCCAGCATGGGTGTCGGATATGAACTCGACGCAATTGCCGCGACTGTCATCGGCGGCACCTCGCTCACCGGCGGCGTCGGACGCATCACCGGCACTGTCATCGGCACCATCATCCTCGGCGTCATGACCTCAGGCTTCACCTTCCTCAGGATCGATGCCTACTACCAGGAGATCGTCAAGGGCCTCATCATCGTCGCGGCTGTCGTCATCGACGTCTACAGACAGAAGAAACGCCGCAAGCACTGATCTCTGGCCTGCGATGATTTTTTACGGGAGCTTCGGCTCCCGTTTCATTTTCTAAAAAAAGAGGTGGCGAATTCCGTCAGCTTTTCTATTCTGGCCACTTCATTCGCCCTCTACAGCGCCGCGCGTCTGAAAAGACGTGCGGCGCTGTAGCACTTTGAATGCTGCATATTTTTGTTCTTAAATCGATTCCGATTTAAGGAATTATGCAGTAGGGCAGCGCAGGAAGACAGATGCAATTCGTATTTGACGGTCACAACGACGTTCTCCTTCGACTCTGGACACATTCAAAAGACGGCAGCGACCCGATCTCGGAATTCGCAGACGGCACGACGGTCGGCCATATTGATGCGCATCGGGCTAGAGAGGGCGGTCTTTCAGGCGGTCTCTGCGCCATCTATATTCCTTCGGGCGATCTCGTCTTCGCCGATCCGGATGCCGACGGCCGCTATGTGACGCCGATGGCGGCCCCTCTCGATCCGCTGCCTTCGCTTGCCATTGCCAATGAAATGGCGGCGATCGCGCTGCGGCTCGATCAGGCCGGCGCCTGGCGGCTCTGCCGGACGGTGAAGGATATCCGCAGCGCCATGGCGGACGACATTTTCGCCGCCGTCATGCATATGGAGGGCTGCGAGGCGATCGGCGCCGATCTCTCGGCGCTCGAGGTGTTCTATGCGGCAGGGCTGCGGTCGCTCGGTCCGGTCTGGAGCCGGCACAATGTCTTCGGTCACGGCGTGCCCTTCGCCTTCCCGATGTCGCCGGACACGGCGCCGGGCCTGACCGATGCCGGCTTCGCGCTGGTCAGGGAATGCAATCGTCTCGGTATCCTGATCGACCTTGCCCACATCACCGAGAAGGGTTTCTGGGACGTGGCGAAGAAGACGGACCAGCCGCTGGTCGCCAGCCACTCCAATGCCCATGCCCTGACGCCGGTCGCGCGCAACCTGACGGACAAGCAGCTCGATGCGATCCGCGAAAGCCGCGGGCTCGTCGGCATCAATTATGCCACCGCCATGCTGCGTGCCGACGGCCGCTCGGACAGCGACACGCCGCTTGCTGACATGATCCGCCACATCGACTATCTTGTGAATCGCATCGGCATCGACTGCGTGGCGCTCGGATCGGACTTCGACGGGGCCACCATTCCCGAGGAAATCGGCGATGCAGCCGGTAATCAGAAGCTGATTGCCGCCCTCAGAGAGGTTGGCTATGCTGATGCCGACCTGGCAAAACTTGCCCGTGAAAACTGGCTTCGCATTCTGGCTCAGGCTTGGCGGGAGGACCACGCCTAAGCCTTTCATATCCAATCAAAAAACAGGGGAACAGACCATGATGATAACCAAACTCAGCCGCAATTTTCGCCTGCTTTCGGCGGGAGCCGCTCTTTCGCTCCTAATGATGGCCGCACCCTCGGCCTTTGCCGAGACGCCGAAGGATACGCTGGTCGAAGGCTTCGCCATCGACGATATCATCACGATGGATCCGGGCGAGGCTTTCGAGCTTTCGACCGCCGAAATCACCACCAACAGCTACAGCCTGCTCGTCCGTCTCGACATGGACGACACGTCCAAGGTGAAGGGCGATCTGGCCGAGAGCTGGAGCGTTTCCGATGACGGCCTTACCTATACGTTCAAGCTGAAGTCAGGCTTGAAATTCGCCTCCGGCAACCCGATCACCGCCGAAGACGTCGCCTGGTCGTTCGAGCGCGCCGTCAAGCTCGACAAGAGCCCGGCCTTCATCCTCACCCAGTTCGGCCTGACCGGCGAGAACGTCACGGAAAAGGCCAAGGCGGCCGATGCCGGCACCTTCGTCTTCACGGTCGACAAGGCCTATGCGCCGAGCTTTGTGCTCAATTGCCTGACGGCAACTGTCGCTTCCGTCGTCGACAAGAAGCTGGTGCTGGAGCATGTGAAGGCGGTGACGCCCGATGCCGAGCACAAATACGACAACGACTTCGGCAATGAATGGCTGAAGACCGGCTATGCCGGCTCCGGCGCCTATAAGATGCGCGAATGGCGCGCCAACGAAGTCGTCGTGCTGGAGCGTAACGACAATTATTATGGCGACAAGGCAAAGCTCAACCGCGTCATCTACCGCTACATGAAGGAAAGCGCTGCCCAGCGCCTGGCGCTCGAAGCCGGCGATATCGATATCGCCCGCAATCTCGAGCCGGGCGACATCGACGCCGTTTCGAAGAATCCCGATCTCGCGACAACGAGTGCGCCGAAGGGCACGATCTATTATGTCAGCCTGAACAACAAAAACGAGAACCTGAAGAAGGCGGAAGTCCAGGAAGCCTTCAAATATCTGGTCGATTACGATGCGATCGGCGCAACGCTGATCAAGGGGATCGGCGAGATCCACCAGACCTTCCTGCCGAAGGGCCAGCTCGGCGCGCTCGATGAGAATCCCTACAAGCTCGATGTCGCCAAGGCCAAGGAACTGCTGGCCAAGGCCGGCGTACCCGACGGTTTCTCGATCACGATGGACGTGCGCAACAGTCAGCCGGTAACCGGTATCGCCGAATCCATGCAGCAGACGCTGGCGCAGGCCGGCGTGAAGATGGAAATCATCCCCGGCGACGGCAAGCAGACGCTGACCAAATACCGCGCCCGTACCCATGACATGTATATCGGCCAGTGGGGCTCGGACTATTTCGATCCGCATTCCAATGCCGATACCTTTACCGGCAATCCCGACAATTCCGATGCGGGCACGGTGAAGACGCTCGCATGGCGCAACACCTGGGAAGCGCCGGAGCTCGACAAGCAAGCAAAGGCAGCCCTTCTGGAGCGCGACGCCGCCAAGCGCGCCGCCATATATCAGGACATCCAGAAGAAGTATCTGGCAAACAGCCCGTTCATCTTCATCTTCCAGCAGACCGAGGTGGCCGGCTACCGCAAGAACCTGAAGGACTTCAAGCTGGGTCCGAGCTTCGACACCAATTTCGTCGGTCCGATCGCCAAGGAATAGTCCGGCAGGATTGGTCGCTTGAGCACCGTCGAAACAACGCAGGAGGCGCGGCCCCGAAAGGGCCGTGCTAGGGCCTTTGCAAAGGCGCTAGGGCGGTTTCTGTTTGCCGCCGTCACCACCTATCTCGGCCTTCTGGCCGTCACATTCTTCATCGGCCGCGTCGTGCCGATCGATCCCGTGCTCGCCATTCTCGGCGACCGCGCGCCCAACCACGTCGTCGAGCGGGTGCGACAGGAGATGGGCTTCAACCTGCCGCTCTATCAGCAATTTTTCCTTTATATCAAAGGTATACTGTCCGGCGATTTCGGCAATTCGGTGTTGACGACCAATCCTGTCATGGTCGATATCCGCCGTGTCCTGCCTGCGACCATCGAGCTCGCAACGTTCGGAACGCTCATCGGCGCCTTCGTCGGCGTACCGCTCGGCGTTCTCGCCGCGGTGCGCCGCGGCAGCATCGCCGACCAGGTGGTGCGCGTCGTCGGCCTCGTCGGTTATTCGGTGCCGATCTTCTGGCTGGCGCTGATCTCGCTCGTCATCTTCTACGCGCAACTGCGCTGGGTGGCCTTTCCCGGCCGCATCGACATCGTCTTCGAATATACGTTCACGCCGATCACCGGTCTCTACCTGCTCGACAGCGCCTGGCAAGGGCAATGGGACGTCTTCTACGATGTCTTCCGCCACATCATACTGCCTGCCTCGCTGCTCGGCTATTTCTCGCTCGCCTATATCAGCCGCATGACGCGCAGCTTCATGCTGAACGAGCTTTCACAAGAATATATCGTTGCCGCGCGCGCCAAAGGGCTTTCGGAAACGCGGGTGATCTGGGGCCATGCGCTGCGCAATGCCGCCGTACCGCTCGTCACCGTCATTGCGCTTTCCTATGCCGGCCTGCTCGAAGGATCGGTGCTGACCGAGACCGTCTTTTCCTGGCCGGGCATCGGGCTCTACATCACCAATTCGCTGCAGAACGCCGACATGAACGCCGTACTCGGCGGCACGATCGTCATCGGTACGGTCTTCATCGGCATCAACCTACTGTCCGATCTTCTCTACCGGACGCTCGACCCGAGGACGCGAAACCGATGACGGCCAATGCCAGCCCATCTCCTGCGATGAGCCGCCGCGAATGGCTGCTCTCCGACCGGCCGCAATCGCGCCTGCAAGCCCGCCTCGGCCGCACCTATGTCACCTGGCGGCAGTTCACGGCAAACAGGCTCGCCGTCGTCGGCCTGCTGATCATCGTGGCGCTGCTTTTCATCGCCGCCTTTGCCGATGTGCTCGCCACGCATAATCCCGTTGTCGGCGATCTGCGCAATGCTCGGCTGCTGCCGCCCGGCACGGGCGAGTTCTGGCTCGGTTCGGACGATCAGGGTCGTGATATCTATTCGCGGCTGATCTACGGATCGCGATTGACGCTGCTCGTCGTCGTGCTCGTTGCCGTCATCTCGGCGCCGGTCGGGCTGATTGTCGGTACGGTCTCCGGTTATGCCGGAGGCTGGGTGGATGCGACGCTGATGCGCATCACCGATATCTTCCTCGCCTTTCCGAAGCTGGTGCTGGCGCTCGCCTTCGTCGCAGCCCTCGGTCCCGGCATCCAGAACGCGATCATCGCCATCGCCATCACCTCCTGGCCGCCCTATGCCCGCATTGCGCGCGCCGAGACGCTGACGGTCCGGCGTTCCGACTATATTTCGGCGGTGAAGCTGATGGGCGCCTCGCCGCTTCGCATTATCGTGCGCCATGTCATGCCGCTCTGCATTTCCTCGCTGATCGTGCGCGTGACGCTCGACATGGCGGGCATCATCCTGACGGCGGCCGGTCTCGGTTTCCTCGGCCTGGGGGCGCAGCCGCCGCTGCCGGAATGGGGTGCGATGATCGCCTCGGGACGGCGCTTCATCCTCGATCAATGGTGGGTCGCGGCGATGCCCGGCATCGCCATCCTCATCGTCAGTCTCGGTTTCAATCTCCTCGGCGACGGCCTGCGCGACGCGCTCGATCCGAAGGAGAGCGGCCAATGACGACACTTCTGACGGTGGACAAGCTCAAGGTCAGCTATCCCACGCGCACCGGTGTGATCGAGGCCGTGCGCGGCGTCTCCTTCACGCTCGGCAAGGAAAGGCTCGGCATCGTCGGCGAATCCGGTTCCGGCAAGTCGCAGACCGGACGGGCAATCATGGGCCTGACGCCGAAACACGGCATCGTCACGGCCGACAGGCTTAATTTCAACGGCATCGATCTTATCAATGCGTCCGCCGGCGAAAGGCGCAGGCTGCGCGGCAAGCGCATCGCCATGATCCTGCAGGATCCGAAATATTCGCTCGATCCCGTCATGTCGATCGGACGGCAGATCTGCGAAACGCTGCGCACGCATGAGAAGGTCGGCAAGGCGGAGGCGCGCGATCGCGCACTCGCGATGCTGGAAGCGGTGCAGATCCGCGACCCGAAACGTGTCTTCGACCTGCATCCGCACGAGGTCTCGGGCGGCATGGGGCAGCGCGCGATGATCGCCATGATGCTGATTGCCGGGCCGGAACTGCTGATTGCCGACGAGCCGACCTCGGCGCTCGATGTGACGGTGCAACTCGACGTGCTGAGGATCATGGACAGACTGGTGTCCGAGCGCGGCATGGGGCTGATCTTCGTCTCCCATGATCTGAGGCTGGTCTCTTCCTTCTGCGATCGCGTCATCGTCATGTATGCCGGAAAGATCGTCGAGGAGCTGGCGGCGGCCGATCTCAAACATGCGCAGCATCCCTATACGCAGGGACTGCTGAACTGCATGCCCGAGATCGGCGCAAACCGCCACCCGCTGCCGGTGCTCGACCGCAAGCCGGAGTGGGCGGCATGAGCGCAGCTCTCGAGATCGACGATCTCACCGTCGTCTACGACCATTTTCATGCCTTGAAGAATGTCAGCATCACTGTCGAACGCGGCGAATCCTTTGGTCTCGTCGGCGAATCCGGCTCGGGAAAATCGACCTTGCTGCGGGCCGCTGCCGGACTGGCGCCGGTCAGCGGCGGCGCGATCAACATCGATGGCGAGCCGCTGAAAGGTTCGAAACGCAGCAAAGTCTTCTACCGGCGCGTGCAAATGGTCTTCCAGGACCCTTATGGTTCGCTGCATCCGCGCCAGACGATCGACCGGCTTCTGCTCGAACCGCTAGCAATCCATGGCATCGCCGACGGCGAGAAGCGTATCGCCCGCGCGCTTGACGAGGTCGGCCTCGGCAATGGTTTCCGTTTCCGCTACCCGCACCAGCTCTCCGGCGGCCAGCGCCAGCGCGTGGCGATCGCCCGGGCGCTGATCGTCGAACCGTCGATCCTGCTGCTTGACGAGCCGACATCGGCGCTCGACGCCTCGGTGCAGGCCGAGGTGCTGAACCTTTTGGAAGAGATCCGACGCGACCGCAAGCTCACCTTCGTGATGGTCAGCCATGATCTCGGCGTCGTCACCCATATGTGTGAAAGGCTCGCCGTGATGCGCAACGGCGCCGTCGTCGAGCGGCTGAGTTCGCAGGAACTGGCGAAAGGCGCGGTTCACGAGGACTATACGAGAAATTTGATGATCGCGAGCAAGGGTTTCGTCAAGGCCTGAAAGACAATCTTTTCAAACCGTTGAAAAGAAAAGACCGGTGGCGGTGTTAAGGATAATGCTTCCCTAAAAGACGACCATTCAGCTAGACTATTGACAGCTGCGTCGCTTCTGTCATGATCCCGTTAACGATTGTTAGCTTTCGTGATCGATGGAGGTTGATGCATGTTCTTTCTCGGTGGGATGACCATGGGTTACCTCGATCCTCCTGTTCGAGCCGATCGCCGGGAACAGATTTCGGCGTCCATTCCTGCGGAAAAGGACCGTCGGCTGATCGAGACTTCCTCCAACCCGTCGCAGAACGAGAATGCCGTCGAGCGCTCGTTGATCTGGGCATGGCGCACGCTCTGCTAAAAGGGCTGGTTGAATTTTCTCTTCCGCTCGCTCTGGACGGAAATTTATCTCTACCTACTTGATAGAGAAGATACGAATATAAGCGCGAGCCGCACAACCGGCCGCACGAGAACAACGGAGGCGACATATGGCAGATCTGGGTATTTCGCATGCTCACGTGAACCAGTATGGTTCCGTACCGACCAAGAAGCCGCTCACCACGCGCCATAGGCTTCAGACGATACTCCATGGAGCGATCTTCACCGCAGCATTCCTGTTCGTCGTAGCCATGGTTTGCGGCGTCGTCGGATAATCCGGCGTGATCAAGCGTCGGCCGATGCCGGCGCTGCGGCGGTTCCCGCCTTTATAGAATTTCGGAACATTTCATTTGTCTCGGCACTCTCCTGACACTCGAATGTCAAAAGGAGAGTGGTCACGAGAGGCATTTTGTTATGGTTGGTTGGCATTCCGATCCCCATCATCATTCTTCTGTACTTTTTCACGCCATCTAAAACGCACCACGGCGGCCTTGATCTCAAGCGCAAGCGGCGTGGGCCACAACCGCCCAAACCGACGCCGGACGCATGGTCAGCCGATCATCCGTCTTTCGTTTTTCTGAAAATCGAAGAGTTCTTGCATTGCCGGAACCAGGTGCCCGCATTTCGTCATTTCCACCGCCCAGACAAGCTCGCCGGGCGGCGCAGCATGCCGCTTGACTTGAATTTTCCCGAGGGTGTCCAAATTTTCGACATGGCTTTCGCAGAGAGGGTATCGATGGCCTTGATCCCGTCGGGTCAGGTCCTGAACAGGGCTTAGCCCGTATGCATCGCTCGGCCCGAGTGTCGTCCACCCGGGCTTCATCGATCTTTGAAGAATAGGGCTCCGTTCATGTAGCAGTCATGATAAGCAGTGCAAAAGGCTGAGCAAAACAGCCATAACTTTGTTTGGATCCAGAACCGAACCCATGTCTATTTCTCATCTTTCTCCGAGCCTTCCGCGCGAACCCGATATGAAGCAGATCGATCACAACGGTTCGATCCGCTCGACCTATCTTTCGATCGAGGACATCAAGGCGATGGGCGATGCGGTCGCCCGCAACGGCGTCGACAAGCTGCCGGCTTTCGCCCCCTTCGATTTCTTCGCTCGGCATAAGGAAAACGAGAAGGAAATCCTGCGCGTCTACCGGACCACGGCGACCGACGTCGAGGCCGGTGATACGATCACGCCGGCGGCAGAATGGCTGCTGGATAATCACTATATCGTCGAAGAGGCGATCCAGGAGGTGCGGCGCGACTTTCCTCGCCGCTTCTATCGCGAATTGCCGACCATGGTCGTCGGCGGCGTCGAGGTGCCGCGCACCCTCGTGCTTGCCTGGCTCTATGTCGCCCATACCCACAGCACGATCTCGCAGGAAAGTCTGACGGCGCTGGTCGACGGCTTCCAGGCCAGCGAGACGCTCAGGATCGGCGAACTCTGGGCGTTGCCCTCCCTCGTGCGCTACGTGCTCGTGGAAAACCTTCGTCGCATTTCGAGCCGTGTCGAAGCCAGCCGCCGCCTGCGTCGGCGCGCCAACGAGGCGGCCGACGAATTGGTGCGCCTTACCGATCCAGCCGCAGCGGCCGCCTATCTGAAGACGTTGGAACCGCTTGCCGAGGACAATACCTTCTCGACGCAGTTCCTCTATCGCCTGCGCGACGGCTCGCAGACGTCGAGCCTGGCGATCACCTGGCTCGATCAGCGGCTGGAAGAACTGGGCCGCAACACCGAAGAGGCGACGACGGCCGAACACAGCCGGCTCTCTTCCGGCAATGTGACGATGGGCAACATCATCCGCAGCCTTCGCGAGATCGACGATGCCGAATGGTCCGTCTGGGTCGAGCAGGTCAGCCATGTCGACAAGCTGCTCTGGGAGCATTCGGATTACGGCATCCTCGATTCCGGCTCGCGCAACAAATATCGCAAGCAGATCGAGAAGCTGGCCAAGCGCTCGCCGCTGTCGGAAATGGAAATCGCCCAGCTGGCGCTCGACATGACCGATGCCGCCAAGGCCTCCGGCGAGCCGCAGCCGCATGAACCGAATGTCGGCGGCTTCCTGTCGGGCGCGCAGCGGCCGAAGCTCGAGGCGCGGGCCAATTATCGCCCGACGGTCATCCAGCATTTCGTGCGCGCCGTGCGCCGGTTCAACTGGCTGGCGATTGCCGTGCCCGTCATGCTGCTGACGGTCATCGCCATGGCGATCGTCGGCAAGTTCATGGCGAATGCCGGCATGGGGGCGGTCGAAATCGCCCTGCTGCTGATCATGTTCTCAGTGCCGGCGTCGGAGGGCGCGACGGGTCTCTTCAACACCTTGCTGTCCTTCTTCGTGACGCCGGCGCGCCTCGTCGGCTACGAGTTCAAAGAAGGCATTCCGGAGGATGCGCGCACGCTGCTCGTCGTGCCCTGCCTGATCTCGAACCGCGACAGTGTCGACGATCACGTGCGCAATCTCGAGGTGCATTATCTCGCCAATCCGCGTGGCGAGATCTATTTCGCGATGCTCAGCGACTGGCCAGACAGCGAGGCCGAGGAAACGCCTGCCGATCTCGAGGTTCTCGACTATGCCAGGCGCGAGATCGCCAATCTCTCCGCCCGTTATGCCTATGACGGCAAGACGCGTTTCTACCTGCTGCATCGCCGCCGCCTCTACAATCCCTCGGAAGGCGTCTGGATGGGCTGGGAGCGCAAGCGCGGCAAGCTGCACGAGCTGAACATGCTTCTGCGCGGCGACCGCGACACGACCTACCTGCCGGGCGCCAATACCGTGCCGGCCAATGTGCAATATGTCATGACGCTCGATGCCGATACGCGCCTGATGCGCGATGCCGTCACCAAGCTCGTCGGCAAGCTCTATCATCCAATCAACCGCCCGGTCATCAATCCAAAAACCGGTCGCGTCGAAAGCGGCTATGGCGTGCTGCAGCCGCGTGTCACCCCGTCGCTGACGACGGGCAAGGACGCTTCGGTCTTCCAGCGCGTTTTTTCGATCAATCGCGGCCTCGATCCTTACGTCTTCACCGTTTCCGACGTCTATCAGGATCTCGCCGGCGAAGGCACCTTCACCGGCAAGGGCCTTTACCATGTCGACGCCTTCGAAGCGTCGCTGAAGGGCCGGATCGACGAGAACTCGGTGCTCAGCCACGATCTTCTCGAAGGTTCGATGGCGCGTTGCGCGCTCGTCACCGATCTCGAACTGGTGGAGGATTTCCCGATCCGCTACGAGGTGGAAACCTCGCGCCAGCATCGCTGGGCGCGTGGCGACTGGCAGCTTCTCCCCTACATGTTCAATCCGAAATACGGCGTCACGGCACTCGGCCGCTGGAAGATGTTCGACAATCTGCGCCGCTCGCTGACGCCGATCGCCTGGTTCTTCGCCTCCGTGCTCGGCTGGTATTTCATGGATCCGCTCGGCGCACTCATCTGGCAGATTCTGCTGATCTTCTGCCTTTTCGTCGCGCCGACGTTGTCGCTCATCAACGGCATCATCCCGCGCACCAGCGATATCATCGCCCGCGCCCATCTCTATACGGTCTGGTCCGATATCACCGCTGCCAATGCGCAGGTTGCGCTGCGCATCGTCTTCATCGCCGATTCGGCTTGCATGATGGCGGATGCGATCGGCCGCTCGCTCTACCGCCTGTTCGTTAGCCGCAAGCTGATGCTGCAGTGGCGGACCGCCGCCAGCGTCCAGGCCGGCGGCCAGGGCACGCTGATCTCCTATTACAAGGCGATGTGGCATGCACCGGTGCTGGCGCTGCTGGCGCTTGGTTTTGCTGCTCTTCCAGGCGATAACGCCTTCCTCGTCGGCATTCCCTTCGCGCTGCTGTGGATCCTGTCGCCTGTTGTCGCCTGGTATGTCAGCCAGTCGGCAGAGACCGAGGACCGGCTCGAGGTCGCCGATTCCGTGTCGAGCGAACTGCGCAAGATCGCCCGGCGCACCTGGCGTTATTTCGAGACCTTCACGACGGCCGAGCAGAATTATCTGCCGCCGGACAATATCCAGGAAACGCCGCATGTGATCGTCGCGGCGCGCACCTCGCCGACCAATATCGGCGTCTACCTGCTTTCCGTCGTTTCCGGCCGGCATTTCGGCTGGTTCTCCTTCGAGGAGACGCTCGAGCGGCTGGAGCAGACGATCGCGACGATCGACAAAATGGAGAAATTCCGCGGTCACCTGTTCAACTGGTACCACACCGATACGCTCCAGACGCTTGGCCCCCGTTACGTCTCGGCCGTCGACAGCGGCAATCTCGCCGGCCATCTGATCGCCATTTCGTCGGCCTGCCGCAACTGGGCCGAGGCGCCGTCCGCACATATGCAGGGCAATCTCGACGGCGTCGGCGACACGGCCGGCATTCTCGGCGAAGTGCTGGCGGACCTGCCCGACGATCGCAAGACCGTGCGCCCGCTGCGCCGACGCCTGGAGGAGCGCATCGTCGGCTTCCAGAACGCACTCGCCGCCGTCAAGCGCGAGCACGAATTCGCCTCCATCCGTATCATCAACCTCGCCGTTCTCGCCCGCGACATCGAGAAGCTCGCCGCCAATCTCGACCATGAGGTCAAGTCGAAGCAGAGCGAAGAGGTCACCTTGTGGGCGGCATCGCTGGTGAAGGTCTGCGAGGCGCATATTTCCGACAGCACCTTCGATCTTTCCAAGGTCGATGCGCTGAGGCCGCGGCTGGTGGCGCTGCGCGACAAGGCGCGCGATCTCGCCTTCTCGATGGATTTCGGCTTCCTGTTTCGGCCAGAGCGGCGTCTGCTGTCGATCGGCTATCGCGTCGAAAGCGGTGAACTCGACCAGGCCTGCTACGACCTTCTCGCCTCGGAATGCCGCCTGACCAGCCTCTTCGCCATCGCCAAGGGCGACCTGCCGACGGAACACTGGTACCGCCTCGGCCGCCAAGTCGTGCCGGTCGGTTCGCGCGGCGCGCTGGTTTCCTGGTCCGGCTCGATGTTCGAATATCTGATGCCGCCGCTCGTCATGCAGGAGCGCGGCGGGGGTATTCTCAACCAGACCAACAATCTGGTCGTCGTCGAGCAGATGAATTATGCCCGCAAGCTCGGTATTCCCTGGGGCATTTCGGAGGCGGCCTTCAATGCCCGCGACCATAACCTCAATTATCAGTACACGAATTTCGGCGTGCCGACGCTCGGCCTGAAGCGCGGTCTCGGCCACAATGCCGTCATCGCGCCTTACGCGTCGCTGCTCGCCGCTCAGTACGACCCGCCAGGCGCGCTTGAAAACCTGCAGAGGCTGCGCAAGGTCGGTGCGCTCGGCAAGTTCGGCTTCCATGACGCCGTCGACTTCACGCCGACGCGCGTGCCGGAAGGCAAGAAATGCGCGGTGGTCTACAATTATTATGCCCACCATCACGGCATGTCGATCGCGGCGGTCGCCAACGTCGCCTTCAATGGTCATCTGCGCGAGCTCTTCCACTCCGATCCCGTCATCGAGGCAGCGGAGCTGCTGCTGCAGGAAAAGGCGCCGCGCGACATTCCCGTCATGAGCGGTAAGCATGAATCCGACACGCCGGCCAGCATCCAGGACGATCTCCTGCGGCCGGAGATCAGGAAGATCAGCGATCCGGCGTCGCGCGACCGCGAACTCGTGTTCCTGTCGAACGGCCATTATTCGCTGATGCTGACGGCGACGGGCGCCGGTTATTCCCGCTGGAACGGCCTTGCCGTTTCGCGCTGGAAAGCCGATCCGACCGAAGACCGCTGGGGAAGCTTCATCTTCCTGCGGGACACCGCCACCAATGAATGGTGGTCGACGACATCGGAGCCGAAGGGTGTCGAGGGCGAAAAGATCAAGGTCGAATTCGCCGACGAGAAGGCGCAGTTCACAAAGATCGTCGGCGACCTCACCAGCGAGGTGGAGTGCATCATTGCGACCGAGCATGATGCCGAGGCCCGCCGCGTCACCCTGCTCAACATGGGCACGGAAGACCGTTTCATCGAGGTCACCTCCTACCTCGAACCGGTGATCACCTCCGACGATACCGACAGTGCGCATCCGGCATTCGCCCGCATGTTCGTCAAGACAGAGATCGGCAAGCGCGGCGACGTCATCCGCGCCGAACGCAACAAGCGCGATCCGAACGAGCCGCACATCAGCATCGCCCATCTGATCGTCGACAATGCCGGGGATACCCGCCATACCGAATTCGAAACCGACCGGCGCAAGTTCATCGGCCGTGGCCGCAGCCTTGCCGATGCGGCGGCCTTCGATCCGGGTGCGACACTTTCCGGCAGCGACGGCTTCATGCTCGATGCCGTCATGTCGTTGCGCCGCACCGTCCGCGTACCGGCCGGCAAGAAAGTCAGCGTGATCTTCTGGACGATCGCGGCGCCGAGCCGCGACGAAGTCGACAAGGCGGTCAATCGCTACCGTCATCCCGACGCCTTCACCCATGAGCTCGTCCAGGCCTGGACACGCACGCAGGTGCAGATGCGCCATGTCGGCGTCACCTCGCAGCAGGCGGCGGCCTTCCAGCATCTCGGACGCTACCTCGTCTATCCCGACATGCAGCTGCGCAAGGACGAGGCGACCGTCGAGGCCGGCCTGCAGTCGCAATCGGCGCTCTGGCCGCTGGCGATCTCCGGTGACTTCCCGATCTTCACGCTGCGCGTCAACGACGACATGGATCTCGATATCGCCCGCGAAGCGCTGCTGGCGCAGGAATATCTGCGCTCGCGCGGCGTCACCGCCGATCTCGTGATCATGAACGAACGCGCCTCCTCCTATGCGCAGGACATGCAACACGCCCTCGACGCCATGTGCGAGAACGTGCGCCGCGTAGGCCAGGCCGATGGCTTGCGCCAGCATATCTTCGCGGTTCGCCAGGACCTGATGGAGGAAGCCACCTATCATGCGCTGATCGCGGCTTCCCGCGTCACCCTGCATGCGAAGAACGGCAAGGTGGTCGACCAGATCAACCGCGCCGTCGCGCTATTCGCACCCTCCAAGGAGGAGTTGCAGGAGATGGAACGGGCCGAGCGCAACAAGGCCCCCGTCAAGCGTGTTGCGCCGGTGCCGCCACCTGTCGTGCCCGCCGTCGTCATCGAGGAGGAAGGCGATCTCGACTTCTGGAACGGCATTGGCGGCTTTGCCCGCGACGGACGCGAATATGTCGTTCGGCTGCCAGGAGGTCATGCGACGCCGCAGCCCTGGATCAATGTCATTTCCAACGACAGCTTCGGCTTCCACGTGTCGGCCGAGGGCTCGGGCTTCACCTGGAGCGTCAATTCGCGCGACTATCAGCTGACCTCCTGGTCGAACGACACCGTGGTCAACCGTTCGGGAGAGGCGTTCTATCTCACCGATCTCGACAGCGGTGCCGTCATGACGCCGTTCGCAGCGCTTTCCCGCAGACCGGACATTCGTTTCGAAGCCCGCCACGGGCTCGGTTATTCCGTCTTCTCCAGTGTTCAGCACGATATCGCGCTGGAGCTGACGCAGACGATCGATCGCGAAAAGCCGGTGAAACTGCAGCGCCTGCGCCTGCGCAACACCGGTTCGGCCAGCCGCAAGCTGCGTCTCTACGGTTATGTCGAATGGATCCTCGGCAGCAATCCGGCACGCACGGTGCCTTTCATCCTGTCGAGCCATGACGAGGAGACGGGGGCGCTGTTTGCCACCAACCCCTACAGCATCGATTTTTCCAACCGCACTGCCTTCTTTGCGGCGAGCGAGACGGTTTCGAGCTTCTCGGCAAGCCGGCGCGAATTCATCGGCAAGGCGGGGACCATCCAGGCACCGCAGGCCGTCATCTCCGCCGCCACCCTTTCCGGCGCGACGGAACTCGACGGTGATCCGGCCGCGGCGCTTGCAATCGACATCGAGCTCGGCGCCGGCGAGGAGCGCGACTTCACCTTCTTCCTCGGCGATACGCTGACGGATGAAGAAGCGCGCACTGTTATCGCCGATATCCGCAAGGCTTCGTTCGACGAGACCGTCGAGACAAACCGCGCCTTCTGGCGGGATTTCACCGGCAGGCTGCAGATATCGACGCCGGATCGCGGGATGAACAATCTCGTCAACACCTGGCTACCGTATCAGAGCCTCGGCTGCCGCATCATGGCCCGTACCGCCTTCTACCAGGCAAGCGGCGCCTTCGGCTTCCGCGACCAGCTGCAGGACACGCTGGCCTTCGTGCTGCACGAACCCTCGCTTGCCCGCCGGCAGATCCTGAATGCCGCTTCGCGGCAATTCCGCGAAGGGGATGTACAGCATTGGTGGCTGCCCGGAACGGGTGCCGGCGTGCGCACGCTGATCTCGGACGATGTCGTCTGGCTCGCTTACGCGATCCATCACTATTGCAGCGTCACCGGCGACAAAGACGTCCTCGACGAGGAGATCGGCTTCCTGGAAGGGCCGGCACTGCTCGAAGGCCAGCACGACTCATTCTACAAGCCGGAGATTTCCGAGGATAAGGCGACCGTCTACGAACACGCGGCGCTGGCGCTCGATCTCGCCATCGCCCGCAAGGGGGCCAACGGCCTGCCGCTGTTCCTCGGCGGCGACTGGAACGACGGCATGAACCGCGTTGGCATTGCCGGGCGCGGCACCAGCGTCTGGCTCGGCTGGTTCCTGGCGGGTGCACTGCGCTCCTTCATTCCCTATGCCGAAGAGCGCGGCGACACGGTCCGCGCAGAGCGCTGGGCGGCGCATCTTACCGAGCTCAAGAAGGCGCTCGAAACTGCGGCCTGGGATGGCGGATACTATCGCCGCGGCACGTTCGACGACGGTACGCTGCTTGGCTCAAGGGAGAGCCCTGAATGCCGGATCGATTCGATTGCGCAGTCCTGGAGCGTTTTGTCCGGCGAGGGCGATCCGGCCCGCGCCGTCACGGCGATGGATGCCGTGCTCGATCAGCTGGTTGACGAGGATGCCCGCATCATCCGGCTGTTCACGCCGCCTTTCGTCAATTCCGCCAGGGATCCCGGCTATATCAAGGCTTATCCGCCGGGTGTGCGTGAAAACGGCGGGCAATATACCCATGCCGCGACCTGGGTGGTGATGGCGCTGGCGGAGCTGAAGCGGGGTGACGATGCCTTCCGCTGCTTCCAGATCCTCAACCCGATCACCCACGCGTTCGACAAGGCTTCAGCGGAGCAATACCGCGTCGAACCCTATGTCGTGGCGGCTGACGTCTACGGCCATGATCCCTATGCGTCGCGCGGCGGCTGGACCTGGTATACCGGGTCTGCCGGCTGGCTCTACCGCGCCGCCGTCGAGGGCATCCTCGGTATCCGGCTGAGGGACGGCCGGCTCTATGTGCGCCCGTCGCTCCCTTCGGAATGGGACGGTTTTGCGGCAGAGGTAGAGCAAGGCGGCGGCAAATACCGCATTTCGGTCTCAAAAGCGTCCAATGACAGCGGCTACACTCTGTCGATCAACGGCTGCGAAGTCACCGATCCCGAAGAGGGATATCCGCTCGGATAACAGCGTTCTCCACGCTGAAAAACACGGCGATTCGCGATGGCCAAAAGGGAACCCTTTTGGCCATCGTCGCGTTTGCAAATCGGATAATAAGGAGAAACCCATGGCAAGCACGCCGACCGAAGCCATCGTCGCCGGGCGCAATTCCCTATCCGCAGCTGCGCCGGTGCGTGACACCAGGCTCGACGTCTTGCGCGGCGTGGCCCTGATCATGATCTTCATCAATCATGTTCCCGGACAGATCTTCGAATATGTCACGACGAAGAATTTTGGTTTCTCCGATGCCGCCGAAGCCTTCGTGCTGATCTCGGGTATTGCCGTCGGCCTTGCCTACGGGTCCCGCTTCCAGCCGGGCAGCCGGCTCACAGTGGCGATCAAGGCGGTAAAGCGCGCCTTCACGCTCTATCTCGCCCATATGATCACCACCTTCATGACGCTGGCGCTCTTCATCTGCGGTGCCTGGCTGTTCCATCGGCCTGGATTGCTGGTTGAAATCAATATCCTGGCGGTTCTGATGAACCTGAAGGAAGGCATTCCGGCGCTGCTCCTGCTCGGCCACCAGATCGGATACAACAATATCCTGCCGATGTACGGCGCGCTGATGCTGATGGTGCCGATCATCCTGCTGTTGAATGCGCGCAGCCCGTGGCTGGCGCTCGGCGTCTCGGCTGCGGTCTGGCTGCTTGCGGGCATCTACCAGGTGGCGCCGCACAACATGCTGATTGAAGACTACTGGTTCCTCAATCCGCTTTCCTGGCAGTTCCTGTTTTCGATCGGCATCGTCTCGATGCTGCATATCAAGCGCGGCGGCACGATCCCGCGCCATCCGCTGCTACTTGCGGCCGCTGCCGGTTACGTCATGTTGTCCTTCATCTGGGTCACCGGCCATCTCTGGATCTGGGGCAATTCGCTGGCGGCCCTCGGCCTGCCGACTGTTATCACCGGTTTCGACAAGACCTTCCTGTCACTGCCGCGGCTGCTGCATGTGCTGGCACTGACCTATCTCGTCATCAGCATCCCGGCGCTGTCACGCATCCTGCGCCGTCCTGCGGACCATCCGCTGACGATCCTCGGCCGCCATTCGCTGAACATCTTCGTCGCCGGCACGATCCTCGCCATGATCGGCCAGGTGGTGCTCTACATCACCAACAAGGATCAGCTGGCCGGTCCGCTCGTCGTGATTGCAGGGATCGCGATACAATTTGCCTATGCCTATTATCTCGAGCGCAAACGCCAGCAGGGCAAGGTCAAGGGGAAACTTGTGGCCGATACCGCCACGATTCCCGTTCCCGTCCGCATTGGCGGGACGGCGAATGCCTATCGCCAGAACGATCGAAAATAGGGCTTGGACTTTCCCAACATGAAGGAGCCGGTGGCCGATGGCCGCCGGCTCAATTTTTATGTACGAGGATGTTCACCAACTTGCCGAAGGGATCGCGCACATAAAAGCGCCTGACGCCCCAAGGCTCGTCGGCCGGGCCGTACTCGATCGGGAAGCCTGAGGCCGACATCGCCGCGAAAGCAGCATCGAGGTCGTCGACCTCGATCGAGAGGTCGGGCACCGGCGTTCCGGAGCCGCCTTCGTTGGCAATGCTCAGCTGAACGTTCATCGAGCGCGCGGCGCCGAATGTCGTGATCCAGCCGTGATCCATGATGACGTCAAGACCGAGGATATCCTGATAGAAGCGCCGGGCCGGGTTGATATCCGGTGCCTGGATGTTGGCGACGATGCGCAGGACCTTCATGCGGTTCTCCCTGGATGCTCGGCGGCGGGAGGATGATAGGGAGGATCGGCGGTGTGATCAATTAGTCTGGCCTAGATCGGAAAGGCTGTACCGTGTGCCCCCCCTCTGCCCTGCCGGGCATCTCCCCCACAGGTGGGGAGATCACAAGTGGCTTGACCTTCCCGCCATCTATCGTTTCGCCGTCCTGGACGCTCATTGTTGGGGGAGGCCAGTGCGCCCAGCCGATCTCCCCACCTGTGGGGGAGATGCCCGGCAGGGCAGAGGGGGTGCGGCACGGCATGACTAAGTATTTTGGCAGAGCCCAAGAAAGACCAAAGAGCGTATCACACAGCACGACGCTATCGGAGCAAACAAAAAAGGCCGGAAGGAGTTACCCTTCCGGCCTTATCTTGAACCCAAACCGATCAGGCGGCTTCGGTGGTATGGGCCTTGCGGACCTCTTCGTCCGTCAGGATGCCGCTGGCGCGCAGCAGGGCGGCGAAGCGGCCGTTGCTGTGGCTGAGTTCGTCGAAGCTGCCCTGTTCGACGACGCGGCCGTCATCCAGGAAGAGCACCATATCGGCTTCGCGGACCGTCGACAGGCGGTGGGCGATGATGAAGGTGGTGCGATTCTCACGCAGATTGTCGATCGCGGCCTTGACGCGGGCTTCGGTTTCGACGTCGAGCGCCGAGGTCGCCTCGTCGAGCACCAGGATCGGCGCGTCCTTGAGGATGGCGCGGGCGATCGCGATGCGCTGGCGCTCGCCGCCGGAGAGCTTGTTGCCGCGTTCACCGACATGCGTATCGTAGCGATCCTCACGGGTCTCGATGAAATCGGCAGCGGCGGCGGCTTCGGCCGCACGGCGCATTTCCTCTTCGCTGGCGCCCTCGCGGCCAAGGCGGATATTGTCGCTGATCGAACGGTTCAGCAGGCCCGCATCCTGGAAGACGGTGGCGATGTGGCGACGCAGCGACTTGCGGGTCACCTTGGTGATATCGGTGCCATCGACGAGGATCTTGCCGCCCTGGGCGTCGTAGACACGCTGCAGCAGGTTGACGAGCGTCGTCTTGCCGGCGCCGGTCGGGCCGACGATCGCGACCGTCTGGCCTGCCTTCACCGAGAAGGAGACATTGTGCAGGCCCTGTGAGCTGTTGCCGAAGCCGAAGGAGACGTCGCGGAATTCGATCGCACCCTTGACGTCCTTGATTTCTCCGTTGCCGGCAGGCTCTTCACGTTCACGCACCGAGTCTTCAAGCGTATAGAATTCCTCGAGTTTGGAACGGGCCTCGAAAATCTGCGTAGCGAACTGGCGCATCAGGTCGAGACGGCCGATCAGCAGGTTGGCAAAGCCGATGAAGGCAATGACGTCGCCGACGCGCAGCTGGCCGGCCTGGACGAGCATGGTGCCGATGATCAGGACCACCATCATCGCGATGGTCGACGCCATGCGGTTCAGTGCGCTGGCGATCGCCCACCAGTCGAGCACCGGATACTGAGCTTCGAGCAGACGGTCGGCAAAGGATTTCAGCGCCCTGGTTTCGGCCTCGATGCGGTTATAGCTGTGCAGGACCGAAACGTTGCTGATCGAGTCGCTGACATGCGAGAAGACGGTATGATAATGGTTCTCGACCGAAGCCTGGCCGTCCTTGGTGCGGCTCATGACGACGCGGCCGATCAGCCAGTAGGCGATGGCGAGCACCATGAGCACGGCGGAAAGGCGCAGGTCCATCGACATTGCGGTCGGTATCAGAAGGGCAAGCGCGATGACCGTCGACAGGTGGTTGCGCATGAATTCCAGCCAGAGGCCGAACAGCGTCTCGCAGGCGCGCAGCAATGTGTGCAGCGCGTTGGAGGTGCCGCGCTGATGGTGCCAGCCAAGCGGCATGGAAATGATGCGGCCGAAGGCTTCCGTCAACAGCGTCGCCCGCCGGCCATGGGCCAGCCGGTCGGCCTCGCGCGCCACCAGAACGAAGGCGATGGTGTTGAAGACGGCGAAAGTCGCCCACATGAAGAGGATGGGCTTGACCTCACCCTTGCCCGAAATCGCATCGATGATACGACCGAACAGGATCGGCTCCGCGATAGTGATCGTCGCAAGAACAATGTTTGCGACAACGACCAGGGATACGCGCAGCTTGTAGGCGCCAAGATAGCGCAGAGCTCTTGCATAGACCTTGAATAGCGTCACGTCGAACCTCTTGTGCATCTGCGAAAACGGGATGATGCGATGCTACAAAAGGCTACCTGAACGGGCGATTAACGGAGTGTTCAGCGTTCGACCGATGTGACGATTGATACGATTGTATTATTGCAGGACCCAACGAGATGGCCATGGCACAGAAATAGCCGTTCGGCTATATCTCGCGACAATTTGCGCTTGCATTTTATTAAATGTTTAGCGCAGCATTAAATTACAGACTGCATTTATTGAAGACCGTTTCGCGACCAGTTTGACCAGCCGCCGACGGCCTCATGCGGGCATCAGGTCCGGGCAAGGGGCATTTTTGTGAAAATTAATTCGTTAATTCAATTGCTTGTAATTCTGGAAGAATGTTCAAACCCTGAAGCTGTCATCACCGAAATGCAGCAGATCCTCCGCGGTTGCGGCTTCGAATATTACGGTCTGCTGCGCCATGTCCCGCAGAGCCCGGTGCAGCAGAATCCGGAGCCTTGGGCTGCGGCGCTTGCCGGCCGCTGGCCGGAGCAATGGCCGCAGATATATGCCGCAAAAAAATATGCGCTGATTGATCCGATGGTGCGCTATCTCGCTCATGCGCAGCGGCCCTTCCGCTGGCGGGAGGCGATGGCGGCCTTCCACAAGGACGCACATCAGCGCCGCATGGAGCAGATGATGGTCGATGCCTTCGGTCATGGACTGGAGGATGGCTACATCTTTCCCATCCACGGACGCAACGGCATTCTCGCCAGCCTTAGCCTCGCCGGCAAGCCGATCGAGCTGTCGCCGGTGGAAATCGCATTGCTGGAGGCGGTGGCGCGCAAGGCCTTCTGGCGGTTGCTCGATCTGAAAGGTGAGGCGCAGGCACTGGAGACCGTGCTGCCGGCCGACACGCCGCTGACGCGGCGCGAGATGGAAATCCTGCATTATCTGGCCGAAGGCATGACTTCGATGGAGATCAGCAAGATGCTGAAGATCTCAAACCACACCGTCGACTGGTATATGAACGGCTTGCAGGACAAGCTGAAGGCGAAAAACAGGCAGCAGGCGGTAGCGCTTGCCTTCCGTCATGGCCTGATAAGTTAGAGCAATTCCGCTTCTCATTGAAGCGAAACCGCTCTGCTTTTTACTTTTTACGCAAGTCCGGACGGAAGCCGCTTTCGCACTTTTCCTGGAATTGCTTCAGCATGTCGAAAAATTGCATTTCGCAGTCGCAAGATAAATTGAACTTTCTGTGACAAGAAGTTAAGAATTTCCTTCGCGGGTGCAGCATTCCCGCGTCTGAACGTCTGAGGAGACCGTTTTGCCCATTTCCAAGATTCTCGTTGCCAATCGCTCCGAAATTGCCATTCGCGTGTTCCGCGCGGCCAACGAGCTTGGAATAAAAACCGTGGCGATCTGGGCGGAAGAGGACAAGCTGGCGCTGCACCGCTTCAAGGCGGACGAGAGCTACCAGGTCGGCCGCGGTCCGCATCTTTCCAAGGACATGGGCCCGATCGAGAGCTATCTGTCGATCGAGGAGGTGATCCGCGTTGCTAAACTCTCCGGCGCCGATGCCATCCATCCCGGCTATGGCCTGCTGTCGGAAAGCCCCGAATTCGTCGATGCCTGCAACAAGGCCGGTATCATCTTCATCGGCCCGGAGGCCGATACGATGCGCCAGCTCGGCAACAAGGTCGCAGCGCGCAATCTGGCGATCTCGGTCGGTGTTCCCGTGGTGCCGGCCACCGGGCCGTTGCCGGAGGACATGGCCGAAGTGGCGAAGATGGCGGAGGGGATCGGCTATCCCGTCATGCTGAAGGCCTCCTGGGGCGGCGGCGGGCGCGGCATGCGCGCGATCCGCGATCCAAAGGATCTCGCCCGCGAGGTGACGGAAGCCAAGCGCGAGGCGATGGCGGCCTTCGGCAAGGACGAGGTCTATCTGGAAAAGCTCGTCGAGCGCGCCCGCCACGTCGAAAGCCAGGTGCTCGGCGATACGCACGGCAATGTCGTGCATCTCTTCGAGCGTGACTGCTCGATCCAGCGCCGCAACCAGAAGGTCGTCGAGCGCGCCCCGGCGCCCTATCTCTCGGAGGCGCAGCGCCAGGAACTCGCCGCCTATTCGCTGAAGATCGCGGCCGCGACCAATTATATCGGTGCCGGCACCGTCGAATATCTGATGGATGCCGATACCGGTAAATTCTACTTCATCGAGGTCAATCCGCGCATTCAGGTCGAGCATACGGTGACCGAAGTCGTTACAGGCATTGATATCGTCAAGGCGCAGATCCACATCCTCGACGGCTTTGCGATCGGCACGCTGGAATCAGGCGTGCCGCGCCAGGAGGATATCCGTCTCAATGGTCATGCGCTGCAGTGCCGCATCACCACGGAAGATCCGGAGCATAATTTCATTCCGGATTACGGCCGCATCACCGCCTATCGCTCGGCGTCCGGTTTCGGTATCCGCCTCGATGGCGGCACCTCCTATTCGGGTGCGATCATCACCCGCTTTTATGATCCGCTTCTCGTCAAGGTCACGGCATGGGCTCCCAATCCGTCCGAAGCGATCGCCCGCATGGACCGGGCGCTGCGCGAATTCCGCATTCGCGGCGTGGCAACCAACCTGACCTTCCTCGAAGCGATCATCGGCCATCCCAAGTTCCGGGACAACAGTTACACGACGCGCTTCATCGACACGACGCCGGAGCTATTCCAGCAGGTGAAGCGCCAGGATCGCGCCACGAAGCTGCTGACCTATCTCGCCGACGTCACCGTTAATGGCCATCCCGAGGCCAAGGACAGGCCGATGCCGCTTGATAACGCTGCCGAGCCGGTGGTTCCCTACGCCAACGGCAATGCGGTCAAGGATGGTACGAAGCAACTCCTCGACACGCTCGGCCCGAAGAAATTCGGCGAATGGATGCGCAACGAAAAGCGTGTGCTTTTGACCGACACGACGATGCGTGACGGCCACCAGTCGCTGCTTGCCACCCGCATGCGCACCTATGACATCGCCCGCATTGCCGACACCTATGCGCATGCGCTGCCGAACCTTTTGTCGCTCGAATGCTGGGGCGGCGCGACCTTCGACGTCTCCATGCGCTTTCTGACCGAGGATCCGTGGGAGCGCCTGGCGCTGATCCGCGAGGGCGCGCCGAACCTTCTGCTGCAGATGCTGCTGCGCGGCGCCAACGGCGTCGGCTACACCAATTATCCCGATAATGTCGTCAAATATTTCGTCCGCCAGGCGGCCAGGGGCGGCATCGATCTCTTCCGCGTCTTCGACTGCCTGAACTGGGTCGAGAACATGCGCGTCTCGATGGATGCCATTGCCGAGGAGAACAAGCTCTGCGAGGCGGCGATCTGCTATACCGGCGATATCCTGAACTCGGCCCGCCCGAAATACGATCTGAAATACTACACCGACCTTGCGGTCGAGCTCGAGAAGGCGGGGGCGCATATCATCGCGCTCAAGGATATGGCGGGTCTTCTCAAGCCCGCGGCTGCGAAGGTTCTGTTCAAGGCGCTGCGCGAGGCGACCAGCCTGCCGATCCATTTCCACACGCATGATACATCGGGTATTGCGGCCGCGACCGTTCTTGCTGCCGTCGATGCTGGCGTCGATGCCGTCGATGCCGCCATGGATGCGCTGTCCGGCAATACCTCGCAGCCCTGTCTCGGCTCGATCGTCGAGGCGCTGCGCGGCACGGAGCGTGATCCGGGCCTCGATCCGGAATGGATCCGCCGCATCTCCTTCTATTGGGAAGCGGCGCGGAACCAGTATGCCGCCTTCGAAAGCGATCTGAGGGGCCCGGCATCCGAAGTCTATCTGCACGAAATGCCGGGCGGCCAGTTCACCAACCTCAAGGAACAGGCCCGCTCGCTCGGGCTCGAGACCCGCTGGCATCAGGTGGCGCAGGCCTATGCCGACGCCAACCAGATGTTCGGCGATATCGTCAAGGTGACGCCGTCTTCCAAGGTCGTCGGCGACATGGCGCTGATGATGGTGTCTCAGGACCTGACGGTTGCCGACGTCGTCAGCCCCGACAAGGAAGTCTCCTTCCCGGAATCGGTGGTCTCGATGCTGAAGGGCGATCTCGGCCAGCCGCCGTCAGGATGGCCCGAAGCGCTTCAGAAGAAGGCGCTGAAGGGCGACAAGTCCTATACCGTGCGCCCCGGCTCGCTGCTCAAGGAGGCTGATCTCGATGCGGAGCGTAAAGTCATCGAGACGAAGCTCGAGCGCGAGGTCAGCGACTTCGAATTCGCTTCCTACCTGATGTATCCGAAGGTCTTCACCGACTTCGCGCTCGCCTCCGATACCTACGGACCGGTCTCGGTGCTGCCGACACCCGCCTATTTCTACGGTCTCAAGGACGGCGAGGAGCTGTTTGCCGATATCGAGCGCGGCAAGACGCTCGTCATCGTCAACCAGGCGATGAGCGCGACCGACAGCCAGGGCATGGTGACCATCTTCTTCGAGCTCAACGGCCAGCCGCGCCGCATCAAGGTGCCGGACCGGGCCCATGGAGCGGCGGGTGCCGCCGTCCGCCGCAAGGCGGAGCCGGGCAATGCCGTTCATGTCGGCGCGCCGATGCCGGGTGTCATCAGCCGTGTCTTCGTCTCGCCCGGCCAGGCCGTCAATGCCGGTGACGTGCTCGTCTCGATCGAGGCGATGAAGATGGAAACGGCGCTGCATGCGGAAAAGGATGGGACGATTTCCGAAGTGCTGGTGCGGGCCGGCGATCAGATCGATGCCAAGGATCTGCTCGTCGTCTACGCAGGCTGAAGCGCTGCCATCCTCCGCAAGGCGTGCATCAGCCGAGTTTGCGAGCGGGCTCCATTCACTCGATTGTGTACGATCGGCCTGTCAAAAAGCTGATTTTTCGAAGCCTTCGTGCCTTGCTCGGCGCGGAGGCTTTCTCATAAAGTTGCGCTCCCATTATCCGCCCCCAAAACCCATCAGGAAATGATATCCATGAGCAAGTTGAAGATTGCCGTCATCGTCGGCAGCACGCGTATTGGCCGTTTTGCCGAGCATCCGGCCAAGTGGATTGCCGCTATCGCCGGCGAACGGCAGGACATCGAGGTCGAGGTTCTCGACCTGCTCGACTACCCCATGCATTTTTTCGGTGAGCAGCGCGCGACGACCGCTGAAAGCGAGACGGCAGAGCGCTGGAAAAAGAAGCTGCGTGAATTCGACGGCTTCATTTTCACCGTCGCCGAGTACAATCACGCTCCGACGGCGGTTCTGAAGAACGCCATCGACCTCGGCGAGTTCATCCACAAGCCGGTCAGCTTCGTCGGTTACGGCGGCGTCGGCGGCGCACGTGCGGTCGAGCATCTCCGGCTGATCTTCGTGGAGATGGGGGCGGCTTCGGTGAAAACCGGCGTGCATATCGCGCTTGGCGAATATCTCGGCGTTCTCAAGGAAGGCAAGAGCCTCAGCGATTACGCGCATCTCAACGAAGCGGCGAAGAACCAACTCGACCAGCTCACCTGGTGGGGCAATGCGTTGAAGGCGGCGCGCGCCGTCGTCACGGCCTCCTGATTGGAGTTCCGGCCAGCCGGGATGTTCGCATCCCGGCACTCAAATATCGTAAGTATGGGCGGCGTTGATCGTCGAGATGAAACGTTTGGTGCGTTCGCGCTCCGGCGCGCTGAAGATTGCTCTGGCGCTGCCCGTTTCCACCACGCTGCCGGCTTCCAGGAAAACCACGTCATTGGCGATCTTCGAGGCGAGCCGGAGATCGTGGGTCGCCATCACCATCGTCGTGCCTTCGCTGGCAAGTTTGCCCAGCACATCGACCACTTCGGCCGAAAGCTCGGGATCGAGGGCGGATGTCGGCTCGTCGCATAGAAGCACGCGCGGCGAGGGCGCCAGCGCGCGGGCGATCGCGACGCGCTGCTGCTGGCCGCCCGATAATGTCGAAGGCCAGGCATCGGCCTTGTGGGTCATGCCGACCTTGGTCAGCAATTCCATCGCACGCTCGCGAGCTTTTGGCCTCGGCCATCTCAGCACCGTCACCAGGCCTTCCATGACATTCTCGATCGCGGTCTGATGCGGAAAGAGCTGAAAGTTCTGGAAGACCATGCCGGTCTGGCGGCGGATCTTCTGGATCGCCGGCCAGCTCGTTCGTTTGCCCGGTGCAAAGGCCAGCGTTTCCTCTCCGAGGCGGATGGAGCCGGCGGTCGGAATTTCGAGCAGGTTGATGCAGCGCAGCAGCGTGCTCTTGCCGCCGCCCGAAGGCCCAACCAGCGCGGTGACGCTGCCTTCGGGGATGCGGATGCTGATATCCTTGAGGATGACGGCGTCGCCGAAACGCTTTTCGATGTTGGAAAGCTCGATCATGCATTTGCCTCCAGCATGCCGCCATAACGCGCGAAGCGGCGTTCCAGCCGCACCTGCAGCTGCGAGAGGACGGAGCTCAGGACGAGATAAATCAACGCTGCCTCGATATAGAGGATCAACGGCTCATAGGTGGTGGCGACGATGCGCTGTGCGGCCTGGAACAGCTCGGGCACGGTGATGGCGGCGGCAAGCGAGGTGTCTTTGACCAGCGAGATGAAGGTGTTCGACAAAGGTGGCACGGCGACACGGGCGGCCTGCGGCAGGATGGTGCGGCTCATCGCCTGGCGCCAGCTCATGCCGATCGAATAGGCGGCTTCCCACTGGCCCTTCGGTACCGAGGAAATGACGGCGCGGATAATCTCGGAGCTATAGGCGCCGATATTCAGCGTGAAGCCGATGAGGGCGGCCGGAAAGGCATCGAGCAAGATGCCGAGGCTCGGCAGGCCGTAGAAGATCACGAAGAGCTGCACGAGCAACGGCGTGCCGCGAATGACCCAGACATAGAAGCGCGCGACGGCCGACAGCGGCATCGGCCCGAAGAGCCGGGCGATCGCGGTGGCGAGCCCGAGCGTCAGGCCGAAGGCGAAGGATAGCAGGGTCAGTGGTATGGTGAAGATCAACCCCGCCCAGAGGAGGGAGGGTAGCGATTCCGCCATCAGTTGGAGCCAGTGCGGCAAGGGCGTTCCCTCTCATCGGTTGGGTCGTGATACTCGAAATACCCCTCCCCAACCCCTCCCCACAAGGGGGAGGGACTTATCCAGGTGCCGCCTCGCAAGAAATAGCGACCGAGCGGCAGGCCGAAACGATTATTTGGAGATGAAGCGATCTGCCGGCTAAGCCTCTCCCCCTTGTGGGGAGGGGACTTTTTCCTGAGTGGAGTTTACTTGGAAACGTCCTGGCCGAAATATTTGTCGGCGATCTTCTTGTAGGTGCCGTCGGCCTTGATGTCGGCAAGCGCCTTGTTGATTTCGGCGAGAAGCTCCGGCTCGTTCTTGCGGATGATGATGCCGGAATAATCGGCATTTTCCTGCTCGGCGACGATCTTCACCGGCGCATCCGGCTTGTGTTTCTTGAAATCGAGGAAGGAGAGGCTGTCGTTGATCGTGGCGTCGGCGCGCTTGGTCAATACCAACTGGATCGATTGATCGAAACCGTCGGTGCCGACGAGTTCGGCACCGGCTTCGGTTGCGAGCTTGCCGAAGTTGCTGGTCAGCGACTGGGCGGCCTTCTTGCCCTTCAGATCGGCGAAGGACTTGATGCTGTCGTCGCCGTCGCGGGCGATCAGCACGGCCTTGGAGGCGATATAGGGCTCGGAGAAATCGTATTTCTGCTTGCGGGTTTCGGTGATGCCGACCTGGTTGATGACGGTATCGTAGCGTTTGGCATCGAGGCCGGCGATCAGGCCATCCCACTTGCCTTCGACGAACTCGGCCTTGACGCCGAGCTTGGCGGCGATCGCTTCGCCGATCTCGACATCGAAGCCGACAAGCTTGCCGCTTTCGTCATGATAGGTGAAGGGCGCATAGGTGCCTTCGGTGCCGATCTTGAAGACGCCGGCCGATTTGATGGCGGCGAGGTTTTCACCGGCATGGGCAGGCAGCAAGGCCGCAGCCTGAATGAGGGCAGCGGCAGCGACGGTTTTCAACCAGTTCATTGTTTCTATCCATCCTTGGGAGGTTGTCATCGGGTGAGGATACTTTGCAGAAAACTAGGGCGCCGGAAGCGTAGAAAACTGCGAATAAAAGCAGCAACTGCAAATATTTTTCTCAAGCGTCCGTTTGGACGAGCTTGCCGCGCCCATAGGCGACACAACCGACGAGGATCGTCAGACTACGGAAAGACAGGTCTGCCAGACTGGAATGGTTGAAGCCAGGACCTTGATGATCGCGTCATGGAAGGTGAACGCCATATAGGCGAGGGTCGTGAGCAGGATGCCCAGGCTGACGGAGCTTTTCACGGGGAGAACGCACCAGGTGGCGGATATGCCGGCGGGAATCGGGAGTGTCTAATCGATGTTCCCGGCTCTCGGATCGGTCAACAGGGCATATTTGGCTCTGGCGATGGAGCTTTGTTTCGAAACGTCAGAAAACGTGTGACCGTGCATATTGCCTGCATGGTCATAAGCGGTTATGCACGTTTCCTGTTTATAAGATCCCGATCCGGTAGGAACATGCAGGATTTTCTGTTGCGAGAACGCCAAGGCGTGATTTCCGAGAGGCTGCGGCTGAATGGCCGCGTGCTGGCGACGGAGCTGGCGCTCGAATTCGGTGTCTCCGAGGACACGGTGCGGCGGGATCTGCGCGAAATGGCGGCGGCAGGGCTCTGCGAGCGGGTTTATGGTGGTGCATTGCCGGTCTCGCCGGCGCACGGAAGCATGACCCAACGCATCGGCTTTGCCGCTGACCGGAAACAGGCGCTGGCGCGCGCTGCGGCAAAGCAGATTGCCGCCGGGTCGACCGTGTTTTTCGATGCCGGCAGCACCAATCTGGCGATTGCCAACGCATTACCGGCCGAGCTTGCACTGACGGCTGCGACGAATGCGCCGGCGATTGCCGCAGCGCTGATCGACAAGCCTGCCGTCAACGTCATTCTGATCGGCGGGATGGTCGACCGGCAGACGGGCGGTTCCCTCGGCGCCAAGGCCTTGCGGGATATGGAGCAGATTTCGCCCGATCTCTGCATTCTTGGCGCCTGCGGTGTCGATCTCGAGGCCGGCATCACGGTGTTCGGCTTCGAGGATGCAGAGTTCAAGCGCTTTGCGGCGTCCAGGAGCAGAAAAGTATTGGTGGCTGCAACCTCGGAAAAATTCGGCACCGCGGCCCCCCATAGCATCCTGCCGGTTGCCCATTGCGAATGCCTGGTCGTCGAGCACGATGCCGATCCGGCCATTCTCGCCCGTTACCGCGAGCGCGGATGCAGAACTGTTCTCGCCGAGAAAACGAACTGAGGCGACGTCATAAAGTTT
Organism: Rhizobium laguerreae; assembly: GCF_019778565.1. NCBI lineage: Bacteria > Pseudomonadati > Pseudomonadota > Alphaproteobacteria > Hyphomicrobiales > Rhizobiaceae > Rhizobium > Rhizobium laguerreae. The sequence continues at coordinate 177,085 of NZ_JAAXQT010000004.1, forward strand.
AGGGAGACCGGGCGGGTGAAAGCCCGGCAATGAGGAAGACCGGAAATGGATAGTCATGTGAGTACGTCGGGAGCCCGGAGCGGCTTCATTACCAGAAGCAGGGCGGCGGTTTCCCTGCTCTTTCTCATGAACGGTTTTGTCGTCGGCTGCTGGGCGCCGAAGATTCCGGATTTTGCCGAGCGTCTGGCGCTGACCAAGTTCGAGCTTGGGCTGATGATCCTGGTCTTCGGCGTCGGCTCGCTGGTTATGATGCCGATCGCCGGTGCGCAGATCGCCAAACATGGCTCGCGTGTCGTGGTTCAAGTCCTGGCCGTCTGTCTGCTGCCGTTGCTGCTGGCATTGACGCTGGCGCCAAACGTGCTCACTGGGGCAATCACGCTCTTCCTGTTCGGCGGCTTCATCGGCGCAATGGATGTGGCGATGAATGCCAATGCAGTGTCGGTCGAGAAGTCCATGCGCCGCGCCATCATGTCGTCCTGCCATGCTTTCTGGAGCCTTGGCGGACTGATCGGCTCAGCTCTCGGCGGCATCGTGATCTCCAAGCTCGGCATTCTCGGCCATGCGCAACTGGCGACGGTACTGGCGGCAATCTTCCTTGCCGTCGCCTGGCCGATGATCCTTGCGGATCCGCCACATCCCGACACCAAGAAGGAAAAGACGAAGCTGCCGATGGTGCCGTTGCCGTGGCTGCTCGGATTGATGGCGCTGTTCAGCATGGTGCCGGAAGGTGCTGTTCTCGACTGGGGCGCGCTCTATCTTCGGCAGGAAATGGATGCGTCCGTCGCGCTTTCCGGCCTTGGTTTCGCAGCCTTTTCGGCGACCATGGCAATCATGCGCTTTGCCGGCGACCTGGTGCGCGACCGTCTGGGCGGCGTCAAGACGCTGCGAATCTGCACGCTGTTTGCCATCGTCGGCATGCTGCTTGCAGGCCTGGCGCCCAATGCCGAGCTTGCCATCCTGGGTTTTGCCTTTTGCGGTATCGGCATTTCCAACATGGTGCCGATCGCCTTCTCGGCGGCGGGCAATATTCCCGGCCTCAAGCCCGGCATCGCCATCTCAGTGGTCACCACCATGGGCTATTCCGGCATGCTGGTTGCGCCATCGTTGATCGGCTTCGTCGCCGAGCATATCGGTTTTGCCGTCGTTTTCATGGCGCTGCCAGTGCTGCTGCTCGTCGTTCTGCTGCTGTCCAACCTGGCCCATTATGCCGATGAGACCTCCGGAGGCGATCACTGAGCCGCCTCCCAACAAAAGTGATATCAGGGGCGGTTGACAAGCAGCCGGCCTTGATCCACCTGAAAAGCACTGTTTTTAGGGGTGCAAGAACTCTCCATGTCTTCAGCTGCCGATTTTGATCCGAAACCGCGCCGCGCTTCCGTTGCCGTCGATGTCGGCGGTGTCATCGTCGGCGGCGGGGCGCCGGTCGTCGTGCAATCCATGACGAACACCGATACGGCCGATATCGATTCCACCGTCGCGCAGGTCGCCGCTCTCCACCGGGCGGGTTCGGAGCTGGTGCGCATTACCGTCGACCGCGACGAGAGTGCGGCCGCCGTGCCGAAGATCCGCGAGCGGCTTCTGCGCCTCGGCATGGACGTGCCCTTGATCGGCGACTTCCATTATATCGGCCATAAGCTGCTCGCCGATCATCCGGATTGTGCCGAAGCGCTGGCGAAATACCGCATCAACCCCGGCAATGTCGGCTTCAAGGACAAGAAGGACAAGCAGTTCGCCGAGATCATCGAGATGGCGATCCGCTATGACAAGCCGGTGCGCATCGGCGTCAATTGGGGCTCGCTCGATCAGGATCTGCTGACGGCGCTGATGGATCGGAACGCCGAGGCTGGGTCGCCGCTTTCGGCCCGGCAGGTGACGCGCGAGGCGATCGTGCAGTCGGCGCTGCTGTCGGCAGCCCTTGCCGAAGAGATCGGCCTGCCGCGCAACCGCATCATCCTGTCGGCCAAAGTCAGCCAGGTTCAGGACCTGATCGCCGTCAATTCCATGCTCGCCGAACGCTCCAATCATGCGCTGCATCTCGGCCTGACCGAAGCCGGCATGGGCACCAAGGGCATCGTCGCCTCGTCGGCGGCGATGGGCTTCGTGCTGCAGCACGGCATCGGCGATACGATCCGCGTGTCGCTGACGCCCGAGCCGAACGGCGACCGCACGCGCGAAGTGCAGGTGGCGCAGGAAATCCTGCAGGTCATGGGCTTCCGGCAGTTCATACCCGTGGTTGCTGCCTGTCCGGGCTGCGGACGCACGACGTCGACCGTGTTCCAGGAACTTGCCCAAAATATCCAGAACGACATCCGCAAAAACATGCCGGTATGGCGTGAAAAATATCCCGGCGTCGAGGCGCTGAACGTCGCCGTCATGGGCTGCATCGTCAACGGGCCGGGCGAAAGCAAACATGCCGATATCGGCATTTCGCTTCCGGGCACTGGTGAAACGCCGGCCGCCCCCGTCTTCATCGACGGCCGAAAGGCGTTGACGCTGCGCGGTCCCAATATTGCCGCCGATTTCGAGGCGCTTGTCGTCGACTATATCGAGAAGCGTTTCGGCCAGCGGACGGCGGCGGAATGACCGCCCGCATCTTCGGATGAGCCAGTACTGGTCGCCAATCGTCAGCAAGCTTCGGCCCTATGTCGCGGGCGAGCAGCCCCGTACCGCGAACATGGTCAAGCTCAATACCAACGAAAATCCTTACGGGCCGTCTCCTAGGGCGATCGAGGCAATCCGGGAGGCGGCGGACGATCGTCTACGGCTCTATCCCGATCCCACTGCCACGGAATTGCGCGAGACGATCGCGGTTCGTTTCGGCCTGACGGCGGAGGAAGTATTCGTCGGCAATGGCTCCGACGAGGTTCTTGCGCATGCGTTCCAGGCGCTGCTGAAACATGAGCGGCCGCTTCTCTATCCCGATGTGACCTACGCCTTCTATTCGACCTATAGCCTGCTATACGGCGTCGAAGCGATCGAAGTGCCTGTTGACGATGGGTTCCGGATCCGCCTGGCCGATTACGACAGGCCCTGTGGCGCGATCATCATCCCCAATCCGAATGCGCCGACCGGCATCGGCCTGCCGCTCACCGGCATCGAGGCACTTCTTACCGCCCATCCGGATGCGGTCGTCGTCATAGACGAGGCCTATATCGATTTCGGCGGCGAGAGCGCCATCCCGCTGATATCCATGCATTCCAACCTGCTGGTGATCCAGACCCTGTCGAAGTCCCGTTCGCTTGCCGGTCTGCGCATCGGCTTCGCGCTGGGGCAGCGGCCGCTGATCGAGGCGCTGGAGCGGGTCAAGGACAGCTTCAATTCCTATCCACTTGATCGTCTGGCGCAGCTTGCCGCGACGGCGGCGATCAAGGACGAGGCGTGGTTCGAGACAGGCCGGAGGAACATCATCGCCAGCCGCGAAAGCCTTGTTAGGGAACTCGAAGCGCTGGATCTTGAGGTTCTGCCGTCCCAGGCGAATTTCGTTTTCGCAAGGCACCAAAGCCGTTCGGGCGCAGCATTTCAAGCCGCTCTGCGGGAGCGCGGCATTCTCGTCCGGCATTTTGCCAAGCCGCGTATTTCGGACTTCCTGCGGATCAGCATCGGCACGGATGAGGAGTGTGCCCGTCTGGTATCCGCTCTCAAGGAGATACTGGCGGCCTGACCTGCCGCTTCAGCTCTTCCGGTCGGCGATGAAATGCGCTGCAGCAATGAGGGTCGAGGCACGGGCGCCGTAAGGGGCAAGCAGCGCCTCGGCATCGCGGACGTGCTCACGGAGCTGGGTCTCGGCCCATTCCATGCCGCGCAGGGCGACGAGTGTTCCCTTGCCGCGAGCCGCATCCTTGCCGGTCGCCTTGCCCATGGTCGCTGCATCCGAAGTCTGGTCGAGAATGTCGTCGGCAAGCTGGAAAGCAAGACCGATCTTTTCGCCGAAGGCGCGCAGGCGGCGGCGATCGTCCGGCGGGCTTGCCGAGATGACGGCGCCGGCTTCGCAGGCGAAGCGGATCAGCGCGCCTGTTTTCATCGCTTGCAGGCGGATGATGCCGACCTCGTCGGGCGCCTGCTTTTCCGCCGCGAGATCAAGCGCCTGGCCGCCGGCCATGCCGCCGAGACCGGCTGCGCGGGCAAGGGCCAGCACCAGCGACGCCTTGCTCGTATCGGCAAGGGCCGTTTCCGGCGCGGCGATGATGTCGAAGGCATAGGTCAGCAGGCTGTCGCCGGCGAGGATCGCCGTCGCTTCGTCGAACTTGATGTGTACTGTCGGCTTGCCCCGGCGTAGGTCGTCATCGTCCATGGCCGGCAGGTCGTCATGCACGAGGGAATAGCAGTGGACGCATTCGAGGGCTGCGCCAACACGAAGGGCCGCCTCGGCGTCGCCGCCGAGAAGGGCGGCACTTTCGACGACCAGAAACGGGCGCAGCCGCTTGCCGCCGTTCAGCACGGCATAGTGCATGGCATCGCGCAGCGTCTCGGGCCTGGCGATTTCATCGGAAAGGGCACTCGGCGACAGCAATGCGTCGAGCAGCGCCTCGATGTCGCGGGCGTTGTTCTTCAGCCTCGTCTCGAAAGTGTCCGGGTTCGCGTCCATGGGCGCTGTTTGGCATGAGCGCCCCCGGGCTTGCAACGGAATTGTCGATGGCGACAGCAAGATTCGCCGCGCACTCTGGCATAAGCTCCACACAGGCGTTATGAGAACCACAGGAGCGAAATCGGACTGGGGACATTGGATATAGCGCCGGAGAGAGAGGACAGCGTCGACATGCCGGCTCGTCGGCGATGGTTCGAAGACAGGCGTATGTTGAAACGCATTGTTCTTGCCGTGCTGATCGTGCTGATCCTTCCCTATGCGCTGATCTTTTTCTATCTGCTGCCCTTCATTCACCCCGTCTCGACACTGATGCTGCGCGATCTCGTGCTGCTGCGTGGTTACGACAGGCAATGGGTGTCGCTTGATAAGATCGCCCCGGTCGTGGTGCAGTCGGTGATGATGTCGGAGGACGGGCAATATTGCTTTCACGGCGGCGTCGACTGGGCGGAAATGCGCATGCTGGTCGAGGATACGCTGAAAGGTCAGGCGACGCGCGGCGGCAGCACGATCCCGATGCAGACGGCGAAAAACCTCTTCCTCTGGAACAGCCGCTCCTTCGTGCGCAAGGCGCTGGAACTTCCGCTCGCGGTTGCCACGGATTTCGTCCTGTCGAAACGGCGGCTGATGGAAATCTATCTCAATATCGCCGAATGGGGTCCCGGCATCTACGGCATCGAGGCGGCGGCCCAGCATCATTTCAAGGTGCCGGCCTCGAAGCTGACGCGGCGCCAGGCATCGCTGCTTGCCGTCTCGCTGCCGAACCCGATCGACCGCAATGCCGGCAAGCCCGGACGAGGCCTTCGCCGGCTCGCCGGCTTGATCGAGAGACGTGCGCAAGGTGCGGGCGATTACATCAAGTGCATCTACGATTGAGACCAGAACTTGTCATTGGAGCATGATGATGCCCGAAAACCGTTCACAGTTTTCGGCATCATGAGAAGCGGCAAGCGTCATCGAGGCGCCCTGTTTTCGAGCTTGCCCCGCCGGTATTCTGCGTGCTCAAGGACATGAACCATCTTCACGAATTGCTGATCTTCGATTTCGAAGCCTGAACGGGAGAGGCCCATGGACAGACCGACGCTCTACATCGCCAACAAGAATTTTTCCTCCTGGTCGTTCCGGCCGTGGATGGCGCTGACGGGCGCCGGTGTCGATTTCGAGGAAGTCCTCATCCCCTTCGACTATGCGGGTGGCAATCCCAACATCAAGGCCATCTCACCCACCGGGCGTGTGCCGTTGCTGCAGCACGGCGCATTGAAGATCTGGGAATCGCTGGCGATCATCGAATATGTCGCCGAGCTTTATCCGGACGCCGGCCTTCTGCCGAGGGATCGCGCCGAGCGGGCGCTCGCCCGTTCGGTTTCGATGGAAATGCTGTCGAGCTTCCGGGCGCTGCGCAGTGCCTGCCCGATGAATATTCGCCGGCCGAAGGGCAGGATCGCGTTGCCGGATGGTGTCGACGCCGATATCAGCCGCATCGAGACGATCTGGCGCGACCTCCTGCAGCAATCCGGCGGACCGTTTCTGTTTGGCGCGTTCAGCGGGGCGGATGCGATGTTTGCGCCTGTCGTCAACCGGTTCGACATTTATGACCTCGTCAGCCGAAACGATACGCTGGCCTATATGGTGACCATGAAGGCGCATCCGGCCTGGCGGAAATGGGAAGAGGCGGCCCGCGCCGAGCCTTGGATCGTGCCGGAAGACGAAGTCTGAGCCTGGAATCATCGGCTTTGCAAAAAATACGCATGGGGACTGGTCAAGGTCACCCCTTGCATGTATAAGCGCGCCAAATTCCGAAATCGCGACATGTCCGTTTCGGCCGCCGGTGTGGCCGTGGGAATGTTTTGCCCGCAAGTGGAGTAAGAGAAATGGCTGTACCGAAGAGAAAAACAAGCCCGTCCAAGCGCGGTATGCGCCGTTCGGCAGACGCCCTGAAGGCTCCGACCTATGTCGAAGACAAGAACTCCGGCGAACTGCGCCGCCCGCATCATATCGACCTGAAGACCGGTATGTATCGCGGCCGCCAGGTTCTGACGCCGAAGGAAAGCGCATAATTTCCCGATCCGGCTTGTCCGATCGAAGTTTCAAGGCCGGCGTCATGCCGGCCTTTTGCATTTCGACAATATAATATTTGCAATGACTTGCGGTGGGGCAAGGGTTTGCGGCAGTATTCTTCCATGATGCGCTGGGAGATTGCCGATGATAACCGCCATGCCCCTAATGATTATCCCGTTTATTCTTTACAATCTTGCGATGCTGGGCCTGATGGGCGATGGCGGCATTCCGGCACTGCAACATGATATCATCGTGCTGTCGATGATCTCGGGCGCGATCTGGAGCATGGCGCTCGGCGATCTTTTCATCGTCATCGCACTTGTCGTGCTGTTCTTCGAAATCCTCAAAGCCACCAGAACCGGTCCCGGCAATCTCGTCAACCACATGCTGTCGATGCTGGTGTTCATCGCCTTCCTAGTCGAGTTTCTGCTCGTCCGGGATGCTGCGACGCAGGTCTTCTTCATTTTGATGACGATCGCTCTGATCGATGTCATCGGCGGTTTTGCCGTGTCGATCCGGAGCGCCGGGCGGGATGTCTCGATCGGATTATAGGTTGTCGAGCTTGTTCTGAAGGGCGCGGAGCTGTTCCTTCAGCTCGTCGATATCCTTGGCCTCGGCCTTGCGGCTTTCCTTGGCGGGCGGCGTCATGAAGGGCGAGAACATCTGCATCGCCTGCTGAAACAGCTCGGTGTTGCGGCGAACATGGTCCTCGACCATCTGCATCGGCAACTGCAGGTTCTTGCCGAGCGGCGTTTCGCCGAAGGCGCGGTTCACCTGCTCGCGCATCTGAGCCTGCTGTTCGGTAAAGGAGCGCATCGAATGTTCGAGAAAGCTCGGCACGACCATCTGCATCTGGTCGCCGTAATAGGTGATGAGCTGGCGCAGGAAGGAGATCGGGAGCAACGTGTTGCCGGTCTTCGATTCCTGTTCGAAGATGATCTGGGTCAGCACCGAATGGGTGATGTCATCTCCGCTTTTTGCATCCTGGACGGTAAATTCTTCGCCCTTCTTCACCATCTCCGCCAGGTCTTCCAGCGTCACGTAGGTGCTGGTGCCCGTGTTGTATAGGCGTCGATTGGCGTATTTCTTGATAACGATCTGACCCTCATGCTTCGCCATATCAGTCTCCTGAACCCCCGTCTGATTTATGGATATTCCTCCATTTGAGACTGTAAACGCAAAAGAAGCCCGGTGACAATCTCTTTGTGCGATGCGGCAAACCTTTCACGGAGCAGATGAATCGGGCTCCGGCGGGCTGCTGCCGAAAAATGGCCGCAGCCGGTCTTCGCGTTTGACTTGTGCTCCAAGCTTTGCCAGTTTCCACCTATGTAAGTGAGACGAAAACGAGGAGCGTCCCCATGAGCAATCCATCCATCGTCATCGCCAGCGCAGGGCGAACAGCAGTCGGCGCCTTCAACGGCGCTTTCGCGACGGTTCTCGCGCATGAGCTCGGGGCGGCCGTCATCAAGGGCGCGCTCGAGCGCGCCGGCGTCGATGCCGGCGAGGTGGATGAGGTGATCCTCGGCCAGGTGCTTGCCGCCGGCGAGGGCCAGAACCCGGCTCGGCAGGCGGCGATGAAGGCCGGCATTCCGCAGGAAGCGACGGCTTGGGGCGTCAACCAGCTCTGCGGCTCGGGCCTGCGCGCCGTTGCGCTCGGCATGCAGCAGATCGCCACCGGCGATGCCAAGATCATCGTTGCCGGCGGCCAGGAATCCATGTCGATGGCCCCGCATGCCGCGCACTTACGCGGCGGCGTCAAGATGGGCGACATGAAGATGATCGACACGATGATCAAGGACGGCTTGACCGACGCCTTCCATGGCTACCACATGGGCATCACCGCCGAGAATATTGCGCGCCAGTGGCAGCTTTCGCGCGACGACCAGGATCAGTTCGCGGTCAGCTCTCAGAACAAGGCGGAGGCGGCGCAGAAGGCCGGCCGCTTTACCGACGAGATCATCCCCTACGTCATCAAGACACGTAAGGGCGACGTTACGGTCGATACCGACGAATATATCCGTCACGGCGCGACGATAGAGGCGATGGGGAAGCTGCGCCCGGCCTTCGACAAGGACGGCACGGTCACGGCTGCGAACGCGTCCGGCCTCAACGACGGTGCCGCGGCAGCCGTGCTGATGAGCGAAGCCGAGGCAGTCCGGCGCGGCATCCAGCCGCTCGCCCGCATCGTTTCCTGGGCAACGGCGGGTGTCGATCCGCAGATCATGGGCACCGGACCGATCCCGGCTTCGCGCAAGGCGCTCGAGAAGGCCGGCTGGTCGGTCAACGATCTCGATCTCGTCGAAGCCAACGAGGCCTTCGCGGCGCAAGCCTGCGCCGTCACCAAGGATCTCGGGTGGGATCCGTCGATCGTCAACGTCAATGGCGGAGCGATCGCGATCGGCCATCCGATCGGCGCCTCCGGTGCGCGCGTTCTCAACACGCTGCTGTTCGAAATGAAGCGCCGCGGCGCGAAGAAGGGTCTCGCCACGCTTTGCATCGGGGGTGGCATGGGTGTGGCCATGTGCTTTGAAGCACTTTAAATAGCATACGATCCAGGATTGATTGAAGATCCCGCCACGCGGCGAGGCGAAAAACAAAAGGGGAGCGGAACATGAGCAGAGTGGCTTTGGTCACCGGGGGTACACGCGGCATCGGCGCGGCAATATCCATGGCACTGAAAAATGCCGGATACAGGGTCGCCGCCAGCTATGCCGGCAACGACGAGAAGGCCAAAGCCTTCCACGACGTTACCGGCGTTCCGGTGTTCAAATGGGATGTTTCGGATTACCTCGCCTGCGGCGAAGGAATTGCCAGGGTCGAAAGCGAGATCGGCCCGGTCGAAATCCTCGTCAACAATGCCGGCATCACCCGCGACGCGATGTTCCACAAGATGACACAGCAGCAGTGGCACGAGGTGATCAATACCAACCTCACGGGCCTGTTCAACATGACGCATCAGGTCTGGACCAGCATGCGTGACCGCAGCTTCGGCCGTATCGTCAATATCTCGTCGATCAACGGGCAGAAGGGCCAGATGGGCCAGGTGAACTATTCGGCGGCCAAGGCGGGCGATCTCGGCTTCACCAAGGCGCTGGCCCAGGAAGGGGCAAACAAGAACATCACCGTCAACGCCATTTGCCCCGGTTACATCGGAACGGAAATGGTACTTGCCGTGCCGGAGAAGGTGCTGAACGAACGCATCATTCCGCAGATCCCCGTCGGTCGTCTCGGCGAACCGGAAGAGATCGCGCGTTGCGTCACCTTCCTCGTCTCCGACGATGCCGGCTTCATCACCGGTTCGACGCTGACGGCCAATGGCGGACAGTTCTTCGCCTAGGCATTTCTGTCTTCGAGTCGACAGTAGAGATCAGAGTCAAAGCAATTGGCGCGTCCGGCCGGACGCGCCAATTGCTGTTTATGGACGTCGCTGTGGCCGAGCTCTCGCCGGCACTTTGCGCAGCGAGCGATTTTCCCCGCTAAGGGCTGATATCGCGGTCGTCAGGAAAGCCGATGTAATCAGAACAGCGACGAGAGAATTAAGCAAAATCTGGGTCATGGAGGCGTTCCTTTCAGCTGCGCCGGGCGGCTTTGCCTGTCCGTTGCGCTCGTGAAGGAAATATGTGTCTGGCAGTTGGGCGGCGGTAGATTTGACTTTCGCAACCGATTGTCAACGTCACGTTGACGGATGCAGCAGGCCAAAAGAAAAACGGGCGCCAAGGCGCCCGTCGGGAGTCCGATATGCTTGCCGATCAGTAGCGGCAACGGGCCTCGTAGCGGCGGCCGTAGCGGTCGCGATAGACGCAGTAGCCGCGGCGTTCAACCGACTGGCCGATCAGAGCACCGGTCAAACCGCCGGCAACGGCGCCGACGGCGGCACCACCCCAGCTGTTGGTGACGGCACCGCCGATGACCGCACCGGTACCGGCGCCAATCGCCGTACCTTGCTCGGTCGCTGTGCAGGATGCCAAGGCGCCGACGAGGGCACCAATAAGAACAATCTTCTTCATCATGTCGTAACTCCCCAGGTTAGTTGGGCTTTAGATGCGGCCCATTAGTACAAGGATAATGATAATCACGAGAACTAGCCCCAAACCGCCGGAAGGTCCATAGCCCCAGCCACGGCTGTAACCCCAATTCGGCAAGGCTCCGATCAAGAGCAGAATGAGGATAATAAGAAGTATCGTGCCAAGCATGGTGTGTTTCCTTCATTTCATCCGCAATTTGGATGGACGAGAAACACGCATTGGCGATTTTTGTTCCCGGTTGAGCTCTGAAATGTGACGAAGCCCGATTCACGGTTTAATTTCCGTCTTCTCGTAAAAATGCCGCTATGGTTAAAAAGACATTTAAATACAATATGTTGCGGTGAACAAAGCGGGAAAATCGCGATGTCGCCGATTCGTCAGCGATTCGTTCCGTTTTTGATCGGCGAGCCGAGATTGGCCGCCCTGACTTAACGCTATCTGAATCCGGCGCTTGAAAGATTAATACTGATACGACGAGGCGGAGCGAGGCGATCTGCCGCCAATGTGCATCTAGGGCCTGGACCTGATAGCGCTACCAGATGTGGCCGTGAACGAAAGGCGAAAATGGCGGCGTCAGCGATTCGTCTCCGATTCGTTCCGGCTTTGGTCGAGAGGTTAATTTTGGCCGGATTTTCGCCTGTTCGAGATCGGGCGAAGATCGTCACTCACGACGACGAAGATAGGGACAGGAGAGAGTCTTGCGATTCAGCATGTAGTGGGAAAAAGTGATTCAAAATCAATACTTAGCCGTGAACAAAAGCTGAATCAGCGGGAGTCGTCGATTCGTCGCTGATTCGTTCTCACGCTGTTCCGAATCGGAAATACGCGCGTTTCGGACGACTCGCAAAGGTCGTAATCCCCGAGGCATTTTGAAATCTGCCCTTGCGTTTGCGGCGGCAGCTGTCCATGTGTTGTCCAGCTTCCATCGGGAGCCAAGATTTTCCTGGGGCCACCCCGCCTCATTTGCATGGACCCATGACTCTGACTTCGCAGCCGATGATTCTGAGTGGGCGCGGTGTGACCGCGGTGCTCGGGCCGACCAATACCGGCAAGACCCATTATGCCATCGAGCGCATGGTCGCGCACGGGACGGGCGTGATCGGCCTGCCGCTCCGGCTGCTGGCGCGCGAGGTCTATACGCGGGTGGTCGAGAAGGTTGGCGCGCAGAATGTGGCGCTGGTGACCGGCGAGGAAAAGATTTCGCCGCCCAATGCCCGTTTTTCCGTCTGCACGGTCGAGGCGATGCCGCGCGAGACCAAGGCCGCCTTCGTCGCGATCGACGAGGTGCAGCTCGCCGGCGATCTCGAGCGCGGCCATATCTTCACCGACCGCATCCTGCATCTGCGCGGCCGCGAGGAAACGCTGCTGCTCGGCGCGGCGACGATGCGGCCGATCCTGCAGCAGCTCCTGCCCGGCATCACTATCGTCGAGCGGCCGCGGCTTTCGCATCTTTTCTATGCCGGGCAGAAGAAGATCACCCGGCTGCCGCAGCGCTCGGCCATCGTCGCCTTCTCCGCCGACGAGGTCTATGCCATCGCCGAGCTCATCCGCCGGCAGCGCGGTGGCGCGGCGGTGGTGCTCGGTGCGCTCAGCCCGCGCACCCGTAATGCGCAGGTTGCGCTCTATCAGGCGGGCGACGTCGAATATCTGGTGGCGACCGATGCGATCGGCATGGGCCTCAACCTCGATGTCGATCACGTCGCCTTTGCCCAGGACCGGAAATTCGACGGTTACCAGTTCCGCAATCTCAATCCGGGTGAACTCGGCCAGGTCGCCGGGCGCGCCGGGCGGCACGTGCGGGACGGGACCTTCGGCGTCACCGGGCAAGTCGCGCCCTTCGACGACGAGCTGGTGCAGCGCATCGAGGGGCATGAATTCGACAACGTCAAGGTTTTGCAGTGGCGGACGACGGAGATGGACTTCTCCTCTATCGCGTCGCTGCGCGCCAGCCTCGAGGCGGGTCCGCGCGTGCCGGGGCTGACGCGGGCGCTGCCTGCGGTCGACCAGCAGGCGCTGGAACAGCTATCGCGTTATCCCGAGGTCATCGATCTCGCCGACAGGCCGGCGCGCGTCGAAAAACTCTGGGAGGCTTGCGCGCTTCCCGACTATCGGCGTATCACCCCAGCACAACATGCCGATCTTATCTCGACCCTCTTTTCCGATCTCGTCCGCTATGGCACGGTGAACGAGCAGTTTCTTGCGGAGCAGGTTCATCGCTCCGATCGAACAGATGGCGAAATTGACACGCTTTCGGCGCGAATCGCGCAGATAAGAACCTGGACCTACGTTTCGAATCGGCCCGGTTGGCTTGCCGATCCGACACACTGGCAGGAAAAGACGCGGGAAATCGAAGATCGATTGTCCGACGCGTTACATGAAAGGTTGACGAAACGCTTTGTTGATCGCAGGACATCTGTGCTCATGAAGCGCCTGAGAGAGAATGCGATGCTGGAAGCTGAAATCAGTGTGAATGGCGATGTCTTCGTTGAAGGACATCATGTAGGGCAGTTGAGCGGATTCCGTTTCACGCCGGTGGCGGGAACGGACGGACCGGATGCCAAGGCGGTTCAGGCTGCGTCGCAGAAGGCGCTCGGGCTCGAGTTCGAAGCCCGCGCGGCCCGGATGCATGCCGCCGGCAACAGCGATCTGGTGATCGGTTCGGATGGGTTGATCCGTTGGCTGGGCGACCCGGTAGCGCGGCTTTCGGGCAGCGATCACATCATGCGTCCGCGCGTGATTCTGCTGGCCGACGAGCAACTGACGGGCAATGCCCGCGATCACGTTGCCGCCCGCATCGAGCGCTTCGTCAATCATCATATCAGCACGGTGCTGAAGCCGCTCGATGATCTGTCGCGCGCCGAGGACCTGCAGGGTCTCGCCAAGGGGCTTGCCTTCCAGCTCGTCGAGAATCTCGGGGTGCTCTTCCGCCGCGATGTGACCGAGGAGGTGAAGTCGCTGGATCAGGAGGCCCGCGCCTCCATGCGCCGCTATGGCGTGCGTTTCGGCGCCTATCATATCTTCGTACCCGCGCTTCTGAAGCCGGCGCCGGCCGAGCTCATCACGCTGCTCTGGGCGCTGAAGAACGACGGCCTCGACAAGCCGGGCTACGGCGATCTCATTCCGGTGCTCGCCGCCGGCCGCACCTCCGTCGTCACCGATCCGAGCTATGAGCGGATGTTCTACAAGCTCGCCGGCTTCCGTTTCCTCGGCAAGCGCGCCGTGCGCATCGACATCCTGGAACGGCTTGCCGATATCATCCGTCCGCTGCTGCAATGGAAGCCCGGTCAGAACAACCGTCCGGAGGGCGCCTATGATGGCCGCCGCTTCACGACGACGACGGCGATGCTGTCGATCCTCGGTGCGACGCTCGAGGACATGGAAGAAATCCTCAAGGGTCTCGGCTATCGCGCCGATGCCGTGAAGGCGGAAGAGGCATCAGTCCATCTTGCGGCGCAGGATGCGGCCTCCGTGCCTGCCGCCAGCGCGCAAACGCCTGCGGAAGAGACGGCCGAGAAGGCCGATCACGACGATGCCGATGGCGCCGCGGAAGAGACTGCTGCCGAGCCAGCCACAACCGAGGCGGCTTCGGCGGTCGCCGACGCGCCGGTGACGGAAGCCGTCGAAAGCACCGCTCCGGCCGAAGCGATCGAGGCAGCCGCTCCGGCGGAAGCCTCAGCCGCCGAAGAAACCTCCGCTCCTGCGGAAGCGGTATCGGCTTCCGAGGAAGCAGGACCTGCTCCTGGGGAAGCCGGCGAGCCGACGGAACCGAAGCCGGTTCTTCTGTGGCGTCTTGGCGGTCGCAACGACAATCAGCGCCAGGGGCGCGGCGGGCATGGCGAACGCCGTGGCGGCCAGGGCCAGGAGCGCGGTCAAAACCAGGAGCGCGGCGACCGCAATCGCCGGCCGGGCGGCGGTGAAGGCGGCGAGGGCAATCGCGGCGGCGACGGCCGCGACAACAATCGCCAGAACCGCGGCAAGGAAGGCGGCGGTCGCGATGGTGGCCGACCGCAGCAGGCAAGAGGCGACCGCAACAACCAACCACGGGGCGACCAGCCGCGTGGCGACCGGCAGGATCGTGGCGATCGCAAGGATCGCGGCGAGCGTAACGATCGCAACAACAATCGTGGCGGCTCGCAGCCGTTGCGCTTCGAGGCCAAGCCGCCGCGCAAGGAGAAGCCGATCGATCCGGATTCGCCTTTCGCCAAGCTCGCAGCTCTCAAGGAGCAGATGAAGAAGTAATCATGAGTGGGGAGACACAGCCGACAAGCGGTTCGCGCCAGCGCATCGACAAGTGGCTGTTCTTCGCGCGCATGGTGAAGTCGCGCTCGCTGGCGCAGAGCCATATCCAATCGGGCCATGTGCGCATCAATGGCGAGCGTTGCAGCCATCCGAGCCAGATGGTCAAGCCGGGCGACCGTATCGAGCTGACGATGGAGCGGCGCGATGTCGTTCTCGTCATGCGCCTTGCCGGCGAACGGCGGGGGCCTTACGAGGAGGCGCGGCTGCTCTACGACGACCAGTCCCCGCCGCCCGATGAGGCAAAACGTCTCACGCCCTACGAGCAGGCGATCCGGGCGACCGGCACCGGCCGTCCGACCAAAAAGGAAAGACGTGCAATCGACAGGCTGATGTCGGACGAGGATTAGAAAACTCTGTCTGCGGCGGCGGCTTTTGCAGATCGTTTATCCTTGAAATCCGGCGATAAAGCCGATAGGTCACTGACAACCTGCCGGAAGCGTGCTTGCCTCCCAAGCCTGCTCACGCTTTTCCTCCGGCACGGGGATAGGCGCGACGTTCCAGGTTGCCCGGCCCCATCCGCATGGAAATCCTGGAGTTCTTCATGACCTATGTCGTGACCGACAATTGCATCAAGTGCAAATATACCGATTGCGTGGAAGTCTGCCCTGTCGACTGCTTCTACGAGGGCGAGAATTTCCTCGTCATCCATCCCGACGAATGCATCGATTGCGGCGTCTGCGAGCCTGAATGTCCCGCCGAGGCGATCAAGCCCGATACCGAGCCGGGCCTCGACAAATGGCTGAAAATCAATACCGAATATGCCACGATCTGGCCGAATATCACGGTCAAGAAGGACCCGTTGCCCGAGGCCAAGGACATGGATGGCGAGACCGGAAAATTCGAAAAGTATTTTTCGGAGAAGCCCGGTTCCGGCGATTGAGACAGCGCCCACATCCGGTCCCGAATTCGGGCGACCGCGGCGCGAAACGTTTTAAAAGCTGCGTGAGGCATATGGGTGACATGTGTTGCCCGCATGACTCAAGCGAAGCAAATTATTGATTTCCTCATATTTTTATGATAGGTTTCGTCTACTGTTCCATTTGTGGCATAACGCATGCCCAAAACCATCACGAAAGCAAAACAAATCCGTACACGGTTTCCGTGACATATCAACGCTTTGAGCGCCGGGTCCCAAGATCGTGCGCAAGAAGTCTTTGCTTTTGCCCGATGGGACCAGAGTGAAGTCACCCGACGGATACTACCTTCTCACCCGGGCCTGACTGACCCGGCTCCGGCCGCCGCCGGAAGCGTAACAGGGAGTTTTTGAATAGAATGACGACTCAGCAGAAAAAGCCTTCTACAGCACGTCACGGCTTCAAGACCGGTGAATCAATTGTCTACCCCGCTCATGGCGTCGGTACCATCACCGCTATCGAAGAGCAAGAAGTTGCCGGCATGAAGCTCGAACTTTTCGTTATCGATTT
Source organism: Rhizobium laguerreae (assembly GCF_019778565.1). Lineage (NCBI taxonomy): Bacteria > Pseudomonadati > Pseudomonadota > Alphaproteobacteria > Hyphomicrobiales > Rhizobiaceae > Rhizobium > Rhizobium laguerreae. The sequence goes on from NZ_JAAXQT010000004.1 coordinate 193,473, forward strand.
CGAGAAGGACAAAATGCGTCTGAAGGTTCCGGTCGCGAAGGCCATGAGCATTGGTATGCGCAAGCTTTCGGAAACGGATTTCGTCGAGCGTGCTTTGAAGGTTGTGCAGGGCAAGGCGCGCGTCAAGCGCACCATGTGGTCCCGCCGCGCCCAGGAATATGATGCCAAGATCAATTCCGGCGACTTGATTTCCATCGCTGAAGTCGTGCGCGATCTCTATCGTGCCGAGAACCAGCCTGAACAGTCCTATTCCGAGCGTCAGCTTTATGAGGCTGCGCTCGACCGCATGGCGCGCGAAATCGCCGCCGTCAACAAGATGTCGGAAACCGAAGCCGTCCGCCTCGTCGAGACCAATCTCAACAAGGGTCCGAAGCGCGGCAAGGCGATCGAAGAAGACGATTCACAGGACGAAGCCGCATAAAGCGACCCTGTTTTTCTGTCAAAAAACCCGGCCTTCGAGCCGGGTTTTTTTATTGGAACTTTTTCCCGATTGCCGCGTTTATCACACGTAATTGCGGACTGCTCGTCGGGCAATGGCCTCACGGGCAAACTGCTATTCCGTCAATGTTCGATGAGGAGCGGATCATGCCTTTTCTATATTGCCCATCCGGCAAGGTGAAGAAACAGATCCTGCCCAGCCGTCTTACCGGCACATGATGAGAAATAGGGCCTCCCCCTGAAAAGTCCAGGGGCGAGGCTTTTATGCATTCAGAACCCTATTCGATCCGGACTGCGACGTTCCGGAAGGTGAGTTTTATTGTTCATTTCAGGGCGAGAGGCCTGTTTCGGGAGATTGAAATGAAGAACATGTCTGCAGATCGGCGCATGATCAAAATCGCGATGGCCGCGCCTTATCTCGCCCGCCAGGAAGAGCACGATCTCGCCACCCGTTGGAAGGATCATGACGACCGCGGTGCGCGCAACCAGATCGCCATGGCCCATATGCGCCTCGTCATATCCATGGCCGGCAAGTTCCGCAATTTCGGCTTGCCGATGAGCGATCTGGTGCAGGAGGGTTATGTCGGTCTGCTCGAGGCCGCCGCCCGCTTCGAGCCGGAACGCGACGTGCGCTTTTCCACCTATGCAAGCTGGTGGATCAGGGCGTCGATCCAGGATTATATCCTGCGCAACTGGTCGATCGTGCGCGGCGGCACGAGTTCGGCGCAAAAAGCGCTGTTCTTCAATCTGCGCCGTCTGCGCGCCAAGCTCGCCAAGGGCGACACGCAGCTGACGCTGCAATCCATTCACCAGGAAATCGCCGCGGCCCTCGGCGTCAGCCTCTCGGATGTGCAGACGATGGATGCCAGGCTCTCCGGCAATGACGCCTCGCTGCAGGCGCCTTCGGTCTCCGGCGATGCCGAGAGTGCGGAGAAGATGGACTTCCTCGTCAGCCACGATCCCCTGCCGGACGAGCAGGTGTCCAACATGATCGACGGCGAGCGCCGCCGAGTCTGGCTCGCCTCGGCGCTGAAACATCTCAACGAACGCGAGATGAAGATCATCAGCGCCCGGCGTCTGGCGGAAGACGGTGCCACGCTCGAAGAGCTCGGTGCCGATCTCGGTATTTCCAAGGAGCGCGTGCGTCAGATCGAAAGCCGGGCGATGGAGAAGCTTCGCAGCGCGCTCGTCAGCGCCGATCCACATATGGCCGCCTACGCCTGAAGCTAGAGCATTTCCGTTTTTCTTCGAATCCCGGAAATACCCTATCTCTTTGTTTTCACACAATTCCGGACGCAAAACCGCTATGCACTTTTGCTGGAATTGCTCTAAAGCGCGTCGCGCTTTCGGTTATTGTCGCAAAACCGCCGCACAGTTTTGCGCGAGATGTTTTATCCCCTCCAGCAGCACAGACTGGCCCGGCGCAAACCGGGCCTTTTTTATTCGGCGATGATCTTGACGCGATCGCCTGTTGCAACGGCTGCACCCGTGGGCAGGGCGTTGATGAGCTTGAAGAGATCGAGCTTGCGGTCTGTGCCCATCATGCGGGCGGCGAGCGTCGAGATGTTCTCACCCGGCCGGACGGTGACGACGCGGATGCGCAGCGGCTTTAGCGAGGCGGTCTCTGCCGGCGTCATGCGGCGGAAGCTCGCCCGCAGCACATTCGCCGTTGGCTCAAGGGCGCCGCTGCCTTTCGGCACGGCGGTCAGGAAACGGAAGATCTGCGAATTGTTGCGGATCACGGTCACATCGAAATCCCAGCGGTCGGCGCTGGCGCGCGCGGTGGCTGCTTCCATGCCGTTGATGGTGATGGGCTGGATGGTCGACGGGTCGAGCCCGGTCACCCAGCCGCTGGAAATATAGTTGGTGAGGCTCTGTTTCTCGTTGTCGGCGACGCCGTCGAAGCGGACTGCGATGTCGTTCGGGCCGGTGGCCATCACCGCTTCGACCTTGTTGTCGATGTGGAAATCCGGCGGCACGTCGAAGCGGATACCGAGGCCGCCATGCAGGAAGGTCTGGCCGCGCACATAGCCTTCTTCCGGGCTGTCGCCGTAGAGCAGTCCGTCTATGCCGTCGAGGTAATAGTTGCGACCCTTGTCGCCGACCGAGCCTTCCTGGCCGAAGGCGCGGGCGTGGGTGCGGGCAAGTTCGATACGCTGGGCCGAATTCGGATGGCTCGACAGGAAGTCTAGACTCTGGTCGGCTTCGGGATCAACCGACATGAAGCGGCTGTAAGCGGCCATCGAATCGAGGAACCGGGCGGCGGCATAGGGGTCGTAACCGGCTTCGCCGAGCATGCGCACGCCGATGACATCGGCCTGCAGCTCCTGCTGGCGGGAGAAGGCGGCGAGCCGCAGCTTGCCGCGGGCAAGCGCCTGCTTGCCCGCGATGTCGCTGGACAGGACCTCGGCGACGACGCGGCTGGCGATAACCTCGGCCTCTTCGCGCTTCTGCCGCTCGATGCCGTGGTTTGCCGTCACATGGCCCATTTCGTGCGACAGCACGGCAGCGACTTCCGAGGCGTCGTTGGCAAGGGCGAGCAGGCCGCGGGTGACGTAGAGATAACCGCCCGGCAGCGCGAAGGCGTTGATCGCCGGCGAATTCAGGATGGTGATGCGGTAGGACTGGCTCGGATTTTCCGACACCGCCGTCAGCGCGCCGGCGATGCGGGCGACGAGGCGCTCGGTTCTGGCGTCTTTGTATTCGCCGCCATAGCTTGCCACGATGCGCGGATGCTCACGGGCGCCCATCGCTGCGCGCGGATCGTTCTTCTGCACCTCGTCGACGATCTGTGGATTGGACGAAGGCGAAACACTGGGCTGATAGGATTGGTCGATCAGCGATTGACAGCCATTCAGCGCCATTGCGAGGGCCGAAAGCAGCATCATGCGACGCGCGAAGCGCCGCGGCGCGGAGATGGCATCACTGGAAAGCGCGGGCGATTTCCACGTCGTCAAGCTGTCCAGTCTGATTCTCCGCATCATGTCGCTGTCTTGCCGGTTTGCCGCAGATTCGGACCGACCGTGGCAAGGGGAACTCAACAGGTGCGCACCCCTGATCTCGCGCTGCACAATCGGCCGATACAAGTCGTTGCTGTAGCTGATTTACGCATCGGTTGCATAGCGAGACTTCGTTTAAATGTGGCGCCGTTGCATTTTAGCAAGCCTCAGGCATTAAGGCTTCCTTTCGCTCGGATGAAATTATGGCGAAAGTTCCGTCACAAGGCCGAGATTCGTCGACGGCGCGGAAAAAGAACGGCCCGATTGAAGCAACCGGCTCGATAGCGACAGTCCTGCGAGAAAGTTGCAACCCCTGATATAGGCATCGAGAGGAACGCCTCCCGATGAAGCATCCTCTCGCCGTAACGCTTCGACTATTCGGCAGCTTCCGCCGTCGCCGGTTGCGGCTTCGTGGTCTCGCCGGCGCGAGGCAGCTGCACGGGTTTCAGCATGATGGCGGCGGCAAGGCCGATCAGCGCAATGGCGCAGGAAGTCATGAATAGCGGCGAGAAAGCGGCGGCATAGGTATCGGCGACGGCCTGGCGACTCGCTTCGGGAAGGGCGGCCATCATTTTCGGCGTCAGTTGCTCGATATCGGCGACGCCGGGAATGGAGATGCCGACCTTGCCGAGCTCAGAGGCGATGATGGCGCCATAGATGGAAATGGCGATCGAGGCGCCGCCCATGCGCGACAGCGTCACCGAGCCGGTGGCGGCGCCGACGTCGCGGGCAAGTGCTGCATTCTGTACGCCGATGACGGGAACCTGCTGGGCAAGGCCGATGCCGATGCCGTGCAGCATCATGACCGCGCCGATGAAGGCGATCGGCGTTCCGGCGTGGATCTGCGACATCAGGGCAAAAGCGATGGCGCTGCAGGTGAGGCTTGCGATGGCGAAGGGCTTGTAGCGCCCCGTCTTCGAGATGATGCGGCCTGCGGAAAGCGACCCGCAGACGAGGCCGCCGGTGAGAAGGATGAAGAGCAGACCGGCGGCCGACGGCGAAAGGCCGGTCGTGGTCTGCAGAAAGAGGGCGAGATAATTGACCATGCCGATGGCGATGGCGCCGCCCATGATCGAGATCACCAGGAGCAGGCTGAAGGTCGAATTGCGAAACAGCTGCAGGGGAACGATCGGTTCGGGCGCGCGGCGCTCGACGAACACCCAGGTGACGGCGCAGACGACGCCGAAGGCGACGATGCCGATACTCTCAGGCGAAATCAATGCACCGAACAGTTCGCTGCTGTCGGTGGCAAGCACGATGCTTGTCGTCGTCATGGCAAGCAGAAGCGCTCCGGCATAATCAATCTTGGGGCGGCGATGCGGTTTGCGGTACGGCAGCATGAAGGCAAGGCCGGCGAGCACGATGAAGCCGATCGGCACGTTGACGAGGAAGATCGAGCGCCAGCCGAAGAGATCGCTCATTGTGCCGCCGAGCACGGGGCCGATCGCGCCCGATGCCATCAGCACGAGGCTGGAATAGCTCTGGTAGCGCGCCCGCTCGCGTGGCTCGAACAGGTCGGCGTTGACGGCGAAGATCGATACCATGATGCCGCCGCCGCCAAGACCCTGCAGCACGCGTGCGGCGATCAGCGTATTCATCGAGACCGCAAGGCCGCAGACTGTCGATCCGACGGTGAAGATCATGATCGCCGTCATCATCACGTATTTGCGACCGAACAGATCGCCGAGCTTGCCGTAGAGCGGCATGACGGCGCTCAGCGACAGGAGATAGGCCGAGCCGATCCAGCCGAAACGCTCGAGATGGCCGAATTCGCCGACGATCGTCGGCAGCGCCGTGGAGACGATCTGATTATCAAGCGTCGCCATGAACATGGCGGTCATCAGGAAGAAGAAGAGGATAAGCCGGCGACGAGGATCCGTCACGAGCGGCGCAGGCGCGAGTTGCATGTCCATGGGAGGCATCGTTCCGGGTTGAATTGTATTTATGTGCTAACAGCATATAGTTGTCAATGGCACATTAATGACATCGGCATATTCAATTTTTGAATCGGCTCTGTTATGGTCCTGTGATGAGCGACGTCCTGACCAAGACCCCTTCTGCGGAGCCGGCCGAGCCGGATCGTGAAAACGTGCCGCGTATCGGCCGGAGCATGGCGCGCATGCGGCTGATGACCGGGCGGCGGCTGATCGGCCGGCTGGCGATCCAGAGTGCTGCACCGGGCCTTGAGCTTTCGCATCTCGATGTGCTCGATGCCGTGCGCAGGGCACAGCCTGCCGGCGAGGTCACGGTCGGCATGATCGCAGAGATGCTGCGCATCGATCCGTCACGGGCAAGCCGGGTGGTGGCCGATATGGTCGGGCGCAACGTGCTGCGCCGCGAGGCCTCGCAGGCCGATGCGCGGCGGATCGTCGTCGTCATGACCGAGGTCGGCCAGGACCTGCTTGCCGAGATCGTCGCTCAGAAGCTTGCGATCATTTCCGAGATCGTTTCCGACTGGCCGCAGGAAGATGTCGAGCGCTTCGCGGTGCTTTTCGAGCGCTTCATCGGCGGCTACGAGGCGGTTTTCCTGTCGCGCGACAAGGATACACCGGGCTGAGGCAGACGCCGTCGTTCGCCGGCCCTTCCCCTCGACCCCTCGTTTGCGCTAAGGGCAATGCCCATGAGCCAATCCACCTTCACCATTCTCCTTGGCGGCGAACTCAGCCTGACGGAGCGCCTGCGCGATGCCATCGAAGACAGCCGCTTCATCGCGGCCGATGGCGGCATGCGGCATGCGGCAGCACTCGGTATTACGCCGGAGCTCTGGGTCGGTGATTTCGATTCGACACCTGATGATCTCGCGGGTGCGTTTCCCGATGTGCCGAAACAGCCCTATCCGGCCGCGAAGGCGGCGACGGACGGTGAAATCGCCGTGGCGGAGGCAATCGCGCGGGGCGCGCGGCGGCTCATCCTCGCCGGTGCGCTCGGCGGTGAACGTTCCGACCACGCGCTTCAGCATCTGCTGTCGGCCGTCAGCCTGGCGGAAGAGGGTTTCGACCTGCTGCTGACCTCGGGCAAGGAAGAGGCCGTGCCGCTGGTGGCCGGTACGATCGAACTGGACCTTCCCAAAGGCAGCCTGTTTTCCGTGCCCGGATTCAGCGAGCTGAGAGGGCTTACCATCGAGAATGCGCGTTATCCGCTGGCAGATTTCCATCTGCCTTTCGGCTCGTCGCGCACCATTTCCAATGTTGCGGAAGGCAAGGTTCGCTTTTCGCTCCGCAGCGGCCGGACAATTGTGCTCGCCCGGCCCTATGATCTTTCCGGAGTCTGATTTTTGGCCCCTCCCATTCTGAAACTCGACGATATCTTCCTGAGCTTTGGCGGTGCACCGCTTCTGGCGGGTGCTGGCCTGCAGATCGAGCCCGGTGACAAAATCTGTCTCGTCGGGCGCAACGGCTCGGGAAAATCGACGCTGCTGAAGATTGCCGCCGGCCTGGTCGAGGCGCAGTCCGGCGAAGTCTTCCGCCATCCGTCCTCGACGGTGCGTTATCTCGAACAGGCGCCGGATTTTGCCGACTTCAACACGGTGCAGGCCTATGCCGAGGCCGGCCTCGGGCCGGGCGATGACCCCTATCGTGTCACCTATCTGCTGTCGCATCTCGGGCTGAGCGGCGATGAGGACCCCAAGATGCTGTCCGGTGGCGAATCGCGGCGCGCAGCCCTTGCCCGGGTTATGGCACCGGAGCCGGACATTCTTCTGCTCGACGAACCGACCAACCATCTCGACCTGCCGACGATCGAATGGCTGGAAGGCGAGCTGCAAAAGACACGCAGCGCCTTGGTGCTGATCTCGCACGACCGGCGTTTCCTCGAAAAGGTCTCGACGGCAACCGTCTGGCTCGACCGCGGCACTTCGCGCCGGCTGGACAGAGGCTTTGCGCATTTCGAAGCCTGGCGCGACCAGGTGCTGGAGGCCGAGGAGCTGGAGCAGCACAAGCTCGGCAAGTCGATCGAGCGCGAGGAGCACTGGCTGCGCTATGGCGTCACGGCGCGGCGTAAGCGCAACATGCGCCGTCTCGGCGAGCTGCAGACGATGCGTTCGAACTATCGCGGCCACAAGGGACCGCAGGGCACGGTGCAGGCGACGGTTTCGGATGCGCAGGAATCCGGCAAGCTGGTGATCGAGGCCGACAAGATCACCAAGAGCTTCGGCGAGCGGGCAATCGTCACGCCGTTTTCGATCCGCGTGCACCGCGGCGACTGCATTGGTCTGGTCGGGCCGAACGGCGCCGGCAAGACGACGCTGCTGAAGATGCTGACCGGACAGCTTTCACCCGATAGCGGCATCGTCAAGCTCGGCACCAATCTGGAGATTGCGACACTCGACCAGAAACGCGAAGATCTCGATCCCGAGGATACGCTTGCCAACTATCTGACGGATGGGCGCGGCGAAAACCTGCTCGTCAACGGCGAGCAGCGCCATGTCACCGGCTATATGAAGGAATTTCTGTTTCAGCCGGAACAGGCGCGTACGCCGATCAGAAACCTTTCCGGCGGCGAACGCGCCCGGCTGATGCTGGCGCGTATCCTTTCGCGCCCGACGAACCTCTTGATCCTCGACGAGCCGACCAACGATCTCGATATCGAAACGCTCGATCTCCTGCAGGAGATTGTCGCCGGCTTTCCCGGCACCGTCATCCTTGTCAGCCACGACCGCGATTTCCTCGACCGCACCGTGACCTCGACGATCGCACCCGCCGTGCCGGATGCGCCTGATGGTCGCTGGATCGAATATGCCGGCGGCTACTCGGACATGCTTGTACAGCGCAAGGGCGCGCTTGAGGAGCGCAAGAGGGCCGAGAAGGCGACGGAGAAGCCGAAGACGCAGCAAGCAACAGCTTCAGGCAGCTCAAAGGTCAAGCTCTCCTTCAAGCAGAAATTCGCACTGGAAAACCTGCCAAAGGAAATGGCGAAGGCCGAAGCCGAAATCGCCAAGCGCGAGCAGGTGATGGCAGATCCCAATCTTTTCACGCGCGATCCTGCAGCCTTCAACCGGCTTGCCGGCGAGATGGAAAAACTGCGTGCCAGCCTGACTGACATGGAAGAGGAGTGGCTGGAGCTCGAAATGCTGCGGGAAGAGCTGGAAGGCTGAGATTTTCTCGAGCTGGAGGCTCACTTTTCCTTGATTCGTCAGTGTGTCGTCCTGCGGCATAAGGTGCCGTCCGGCAGCCGGGGATATTGCCGATTGCAATGGCGACAAGGAAAAGTCATATGTCTCGCAAGCCTCATTCCCGTTTTCTCACAGCACTTACTGCCGGCAGCCTCGTGGCGCTTGCCCTGTCGCAAACCGCACAGGCGCAAGACGCCCAGCGCATTCGTGTTCGCGGCGCAATCGAAACACTCAGCGGCGATACGCTCGTCGTCAAGACGCGCGAGGGCAACGATGCGACGGTCGCACTGAAAGCCGGCTGGAAGGTCGGCGGCATCAAAAAAGCTTCCATCGAGGATATCAAACCCGGCGATTTCGTCGGCGTCGCTTCGCTTCCGAAGGGCACGGGCCCGGACGGGGCGATCGAGGTGCTGATCTTTCCGGCGTCGATGAAGGGAACCGGTGAGGGCAACCGTCCCTGGGATGCGCAGCCGAACAGCCAGATGACCAACGCGACTGTCAGCAACACCGTCAAATCTGTCGACGGCCACACGATCACGCTGACCTATCAGGGCAAGGAAAAGACCATCTCGATTGCCGATGGCACGCCGATCGTGACGTTGGCGCCTGCGACCAAGGATGATCTGAAGCCCGGTGCCGGTGTCGTCATCACCGGCGAGACGGCGGCGGATGGCAGCATCTCGGCCAGCCAGATCGCCGTCGGTCTCAACGGCGTCATACCGCCGATGTGACGGATGCGCGGCATCAAAGCGCCGGCGCGGGCATGGCGGCAGCGCCGGCACTGGCGCCGGTCTGGACGACAGATGGCTGTTCCTCGGATTTTGACGGCAGCGCCTGCAGATGCAGCACGCGCGGCTTCAGCACCTCGAGATAGGCCTCGGAGCGGCCGATATAGATCATGCCGCTTTCGGGCATCGAGGTGAGCAGTTTGGCCATTGTTTCCTGAAATTCCGGCTCCATGCCTTCCAGCACTTCGTCGAAGATGATCCAGCGCGGGCGCACGAGAAGCAGCCGGGCAAATCCGATCGCTTTCTGCTGGTCGCTGTCGAGCAGCTTGTCCCAGCGGGCGCGGGTTTCGAGCCTTGCGATCAGCGAATGGAGACCAACCTTGTCGAGGGCCGCCTCGACGTCGGCTTTCTCGTAGGCTTCGGGACGTTCGGGGAAGGCCAGCGCCTCGCGCAGCGTGCCGCCGGGAACATAGGCAACCTGCGGAACGAAGAGCATGTCGTCGATCGGCGGCAGGCCTATCGTGCCGCTGCCGCAGGGCCAGAGGCCGGCCATCGCCTGGAAGAGCAGCTTGCGATTGACGCTGTGATCGCCGTTGATCATGATTTTTTCGCCGGCCTTGATCACGACATCGGTTTCACGCAGGCGGAAACCGCCGCATTCCTCGATGTCTTCGCCGATCTTGGCGACGATCACCACGTCCTTCAGCGTCAGCGTGTCGGGCGCGGCGTTTTCATAGGCGATGCTGTCCTTCAGGTCGAAGTCCTCTTCCATCTCGACCAGCGCCTGGCGGAAATCGGTGACGCGCATCAGCGTGGCGCGCCATTCGGCGATCGGGCCGAAATTGGACACATACCAGCGCAGCGCCGTGTTGACCTGGTTGAAGGCACCGACGGACATCATCAATTGGCCGAGGGTGAGACCGCCGGAGAAATAGGCGGGGGCGGCAACGATGATCGGAATGACGATCACCAGCCAGCCATAGCCGGCCGAGACCCAGGTGAGATTGGTATTGGCCATGGCAAGCCGCTTGACGACTGTCAGGACCGAGCTGATATCGGTGTTGATGCGCCGACGCTCGTTCTCCTCGCCGCGGGCGACGGTGATTGCCGGCATGTTTTCGTTGGCGTGCATCAGCGTGAAGCGAAGCTCGGCCTCTTTCGAAAAACGATCGGCATTGAGCTTCACCAGCTTGCGGCCGACGACCTGGCTCAGCACCGAGGCGGAAGCGGCATAGAAAATCGCCGCCCAGACCATGTAGCCTGGAATGGAGAAGCTATGGCCGCTGATGCGGAAGATGAAGCCGCTGGAAAGCTCCCAGAGCACGCCGATGAAGCTCACCAGGAGAATGGTCGACTGCAGCAGGCCGAGAACCAGCCCTGTCGTGCTTTCGGCGAGATTGCGGGAATCCTCGTGCAGACGCTGGTCCGGATTGACGCCGATCAGGCCGCTGGAGGCGAGCCGCAGCGCCCGCTTGCGCTTCAGCCACTGATCGACCAGATCGCGCGACAAGCCTTCGCGCATATAGAGCGCGGTCATCTGGTTCAGCCAGGCCTGCAGCACGTTGAGCAGCAGCAGCGTGCCGGCGATCATCGCGAAGATTTCGAGTTGGTGGAAGAATTCGCCGAGGTCGCGGCGCTCCAGCGAGTCGTAGAAAGGAGCATTCCACTCGTTCAGGATGACCTGGCCGTAGGATGTCGCCAGGATGACGAGGATCAGCACGGTCGCCAGAAACAGCACCTTGCCACGCACTTCCGAATTCCAGAATGCTGAGAACATGACGCCGAGGCGATATGTCAGGCTTAAATCATACCCTACCCTATCCTGCCTCCGGATGCCCGGCCTCCTCTCGATTTTATCTGCCATTACGCTTTTCCAAATCGCCCATGCCCCTATAAATAACATGGTGGCGTTACCGGTCTATCAACAGATTCTATCAGTCATTAAAGTGTGATGATGCTTGCATGAGTCTCCCCTGCATGCATTCGCCAGTTGATTCGCAATCAGACTGGGTCTAATTAAGGCCTCCGTGGTGATTTGGCCGGCCGGCTTGCAGCCACGTTAAAAAAGTCGCTAAAGGGCCGCGTGCGGACCGGTAGCGATTTTTGTCGCCGCCGGTTTTTGTTTTTGATCGAGTGACCGCAATGCCCATCAAGATCCCCGATACGCTGCCCGCCTTCGAAACCCTGGTTCAGGAGGGTGTGCGGGTGATGACCGAGACGTTGGCGATCCGTCAGGATATCCGACCGTTGCAGATCGGGCTGCTGAACCTCATGCCGAACAAGATCAAGACCGAACTGCAGATGGCCCGTCTCGTCGGCGCCTCGCCGCTGCAGGTGGAACTGTCGCTTATCCGCATCGGCGGCCACAAGGCGAAGAATACGTCCGAGGATCATCTGCTTGCCTTCTACCAGACTTGGGAAGAGGTAAAGCACCGCAAGTTCGACGGCTTCATCATCACCGGGGCGCCGATCGAGCTTTTGCCCTATGAGGACGTCACCTATTGGCCGGAGATGCAGGAGATTCTCGACTGGACGGAAACAAATGTCCATTCGACGATGAACGTCTGCTGGGGCGCGATGGCGGCGGTCTATCATTTTCACGGCGTTCCGAAATACGAGCTGAAGGAGAAGGCCTTCGGCGTCTACCGTCACCGGAACCTCAAGCCGTCCTCCATCTATCTCAACGGCTTTTCCGACAATTTCGAGGTGCCGGTGTCGCGCTGGACCGAAGTGCGTCGCGCTGATATCGAAAAATCCGAAAGCCTGGAGATCCTGATGGAGTCCAGCGAAATGGGCGTCTGCCTCGTGCACGAGAAGAGAGGCCGGCGGCTCTACATGTTCAACCATGTCGAATATGATTCCACCTCGCTTTCCGACGAGTATTTCCGCGACGTCAATGCCGGTGTGCCGATCAAGATGCCGCACAATTACTTCCCGCATAACGATCCGGCGCTTGCGCCGCAGAACCGCTGGCGCAGCCATGCGCATCTCTTGTTCGGCAACTGGATCAACGAAATTTACCAGACGACGCCCTTTGATGTGGAAGAGATCGGCACCGATCTCTGACCGTTGCCGAATCACGCCTGGAGGCGAGGCCGCCGCACCACTGCTGCGGCTTTTCTTTCTGATCCGCCGGTTGCGGATTGAAGCAAATCCGGGCAGGTTCCTGTCCTGAAGCCTACCACACCGCGCGTCTTCGTCGGACGTGCAATGCACACATTGAATCGCTGCAAATTCCTCAAATCGATTCCGAATTGAGGAATTTGCAGAAGAGATAGAATGGACGGTCGATCATGTCGGATAAGTTGGAGCGGGACGTTTTCGGGCAGACGCAGGCGGGCGAGACCGTCTATCGCGTCGAGATCAAGGGCGGCGGGCTGACGGCCAAGATCATCAGCTGGGGCGCGGTCATCCAGGATCTGCGTCTCGAGGGACATGATGCGCCGCTGCAGCTCGGCTTCGACGATTTCGACAACTATCTTCTTTATTCGTCCTATTTCGGCGCGACGCCCGGCCGCTGCGCCAACCGCGTCGGCGGCGGCAGGTTCACGCTTGACGGCAAGGACTATCAGCTCGAGCCGAATGAAAACGGCGTCACGCATCTGCATGGCGGCAGCGACAATATCGCCAAACGCAATTGGACGATCGTCGAGCATGACGTCGACCGCGTGGTGCTGAAGATCGTCGATCCCGATGGCCGCGCCGGCTATCCCGGCAATTGCACCATCCAGGCGACTTTTTGGGTGCATGGCAATGGTGAACTGTCGATCACCTACGAATCGACCAGCGACCAGCCGACGCTCGCCAATGTCTGCCAGCACGCCTATTTCAATCTCGACGGCCGCGAAGACGCGCTTGGCCATGACATCATGATCGCCGCCGATCACTATCTGCCGACCGACGAGAGACAGGTGCCGACCGGTGAGATCCGTCCCGTCGAGGGCACGGAATTCGATTTCCGCGAGATGGCGCCGATGAAGCGTTTCGTCGGCAGCGAACAAGTGTACTACGACCATAATTTCTGCCTGTCGGGCGAGCGTACCGCCAAGCGGAGCGTCGCGCTTGCCCGCAGCCTGTATTCCGGTGTGTCGCTGGAAGTGCGCAGCACGGAGCCAGGTGTGCAGTTCTATGCCGGCTTCAAGCTCGATGTCGCGGCTCCCGGCATCGGCGGGCGCAAATACGGCCCATTCGCCGGCTTCTGCCTGGAGACGCAGATCTGGCCGGATGCCATCAATCACCAAGGTTTTCCGAATGCGGTCCTGCGCCCCGGCGAAGTGCTGCGCCAGGAGACGGATTATATCTTCACCAAGAACTGAGCATCCTCCAGCGCCGCGCGTTTTTAACGCGCGGCGCTGTCGCGCACGACTGTCAAATTTGAGCGCTATGAAACCCTTGCTGGTCCGCCGGCGAGAGTTTTTTCGTTCCGCGCTCGATTCTGTCTTGCTGATTGGTTCTATATAGGTTCTATTGTGTGCCCATGGATAGAACCAGTCTGATAGCGGAACTGAACAGCCGCGGCCTGCGTGACGAGGCGCTGACCGGGCCGCTCTACAAGCGGCTGGCGCAGACGCTGACCGGCCTCATTCAGGAAGGGCTGCTGAAGCCCGGTACCGCGCTGCCGGGTGAGCGCGACCTTGCCGAGGCACTGAAGCTCGGCCGAGTCACCGTGCGCACCGCCTATCGCGATCTGATGGCATCTGGCGCACTGGAATCGCGCCACGGAAGCGGTACTTTCGTATCGAGCAGGGTGGAGCGCATGGAACAGTCGCTGTGGCGGCTTTCCTCCTTCTCCGCCGACATGCGCTCGCGCGGGCGTCTGCCGGCCGCACGGATATTGTCGCGGGCGGTCAACACGCCGTCGCCGGAGGAATCCTTCCTGCTCGGCCTCGGCGGCGACGAGCCGGTGCTGAGACTCGACCGCTTGCGCCTTGCCGACGGCCTGCCGCTGGCGATCGAACGCGCCGTGGTGCCGATCAAGTTCCTGGGACACGATGCCGGCGGTGAGGGATCGCTCTACGATGCGCTGACGGCCAGCGGCCACAGGCCCGTGCGCGCGCTGCAGCGGCTGACGGCGGTCACGCTCGACCCGTCCTCCGCCGCGATCCTGAACGTCAAATCAGGCGCGCCGGCGCTCTTGATCGAACGTGTCTCGCGCCTGGAAGACCAGCGCGTCGTCGAATACACCCGCTCGCATTATCGCGGCGATGCTTATGATTTCGTTGCCGAATTGAGAATCGGAGATGACCTATGAATGACAACCAGTCACTGATGCTGCAGGAAGCCGGCCAATCGTCGGAGGTGGTCGCCACGCTGCTCGAAAAGGAAAAACCGGTCTTTGCCGAGATCGCCCGGCTGTTTTCGTCCGCTCGCCCGAGCGTGGTGACGACGGCGGCGCGCGGCTCCTCGGACCATGCCGCCACCTTTTTCAAATATCTCTTCGAGATCACCTGCGGCGTTCCGGTCGCCTCGGTCGGCCCGTCGATCGCTTCCGTCTATGGTGCGGCACTGCATCTGAAGGGCGGTGTCCATTTCACCGTCTCGCAGTCGGGTGCCAGCCCCGACATCGTCGCGCTGCAGGATGCGGCGAAGAAGGGCGGAGCGACGACGATCGCCGTCGTCAACGTCACCGACAGCCCGCTTGCGAGGCAGGCCGATATTGTTCTCGGTCTCAATGCCGGCGCGGAAAAGAGTGTCGCGGCGACAAAATCCTTCATCGCCTCGGTCGCCGCCCTTTCCGGCGTGACGGCTGCGATCGGCGGTGCGCCCGACCTGCAGGCCGCGCTCGGCAAGCTGCCGGAGGCACTGTCGGCGACTGCCGGGATCGATACGGCGGCAGCCGAGGACGTGCTCTTCAACGCGACCTCGCTTTATACAGCCGGCCGCGGCCCGGCCTTCGCGATCGCGCTCGAAGCGGCGTTGAAGGCAAAGGAGACCTCCGGCCTGCATGCCGAGGCCTTCTCGCTGGCGGAACTGATGCATGGCCCGATGCGCCTGGTGCAGCCGGGCTTCCCGATCGTCGCCTTTGCGCCCGACGATGCGGCCTTCGCCAACAATGTGCAGGCGCTGGAACGCCTGCAGAAACTCGGCGCCACCACCGTCGGTTTCTCGACGCAGCCGCTTTCCGGCGTCCATCTGCGCGTACCGACAACGGGCAACGGCCTCGTCGATCCGCTGGTGTCGCTGCTCGTCTATTACCGGCTGATCGAGTCGGTGACACGCCGCAAGGGCTTCGATCCCGACAAGCCGGCAAACCTGCTCAAGGTGACGGAGACGGTCTGATGGGACGCAAGATCTTCCTCGGCGCCCGCATCTTCGACGGCGAGCGCTTCCATGACGACAAAGCCCTCATCGTTGCCGGCGGCCGCGTCGAAGCGATCACTGCCAGAAATGATCTGCCGGACGGCGAGGTGGTGACGCTTGCCGGCGGTGTTCTGTCGGCCGGTTTCATCGATGCGCAGGTCAATGGCGGCGCCGGGCGGATGCTGAACGATGAGCCTTCGGCTGCCTCGATGGACATTATTGCCGGCGGGCACCGACCCTATGGCACGACGTCGCTGCTGCCGACGCTGATCACCGATACATCAGAGGCCTCCATTGCCGCCATCGAGGCGGCCAAGGAGGCAGTGAAAATGAACCGCGGTGTCGCCGGCCTGCATCTCGAAGGCCCGCATCTGGCGCCTGCGCGCAAGGGCGCGCATCTGGCCGAACTGATGCGGCCGGTGGAGGACCGCGATGTCCAGGCCTTCATCCGGGTGCGCGAGGCGATCGGTACGCTGCTCGTCACCGTGGCCGCCGAGCAGGTGACGGTTGCCCAGGTGCGCGAGCTTGCGGAAGCCGGCGTCATCGTCAGCATCGGCCATTCCGATTGTTCGAGCGAGGCGGCGGAAGAACGTTTCGACGCCGGCGCGCGAGGCGTCACGCATCTCTTCAACGCCATGAGCCAGTTGGGACACCGTGCGCCCGGTCTCGTCGGCGCGGCGATCGATCATCCCTCGACCTGGTGCGGCATTATCGCCGACGGCCATCATGTCGATCCGAAGGCCCTGCGCACGGCGCTGCGCGCCAAACGCGGCGAAGGCAAGCTGTTTTTCGTCACCGACGCGATGTCGCTCGTCGGATCGGAGAAGGATTCGTTCACGCTGAACGGGCGCACCGTCCGGCGCGAAAGGGGCGGCTTCTGCTCGAAGCTGGTGCTGTCCGACGGCACGCTGGCCGGTTCCGATGTCGACATGATCTCGACGATCCGTTACGGCGTCACCTATCTCGACCTGACGCTCGCCGAGGCTTTGCGCATGGCGACCCTTTATCCGGCCCGGTTCCTCAGGCTTGGCGATCGCGGCCATCTCTCGCCGGGCGCGCGTGCCGATCTGGTGCATCTCACCGATGCGCTTGCCGTCACCGCCACCTGGCTCAGCGGCGAAGCGACCTGAAATCAAGGATAAGCCGGATGACTGATATCACCGATGCCTATTTCTCAAACCTTATCGGTCGGCTGGAAGAACTCAAGCAGACGCTTGCCCAGCCGATGGCGCAGGCAGCATCCGTCATCCTCGATGCTGCCCGCGGTGACAAGCGCGTCTATGTCTTCGGCACCGGCCATTCGCATATGCTGGCGGAAGAGGTGCATTATCGTGCCGGCGGGCTCGCCTTCACCGTGCCGGTGCTCGTCGGCTCGGCCATGCTGCATGAGGGTGCGGTCATCAGTTCGGTCTATGAGCGCACGCAAGGCCTGGTGCGGCCGATGCTGGAGCGTTACGGCATGCAGCCGGGCGATGTCATCATCATCGCCTCCAATTCGGGCGTGAACGCCGCGCCGATCGAGGCCGCCGACTATGCGCGCGAAATCGGCGCAAAGGTGATTGCCATCACCTCGATCGCCTACTCCTCAGCGATCGCCAATGGCCGCCGACGGCTCGCCGACGTGGCCGATGTGGTGCTCGACAACGGGCTGCCACCGGGTGACGCCGTTCTCGATCTCGAAGGCACGGGGCTTCGGGTTGGGCCAGTCTCGACAGCAGTCGGGGTGACGGTCATCAATGCGATCTTCGCAGACGTCGCCTCGGAGCTTTCGAAATCCGGCGATGCGCCAGTTTATCTCAGTGCCAACATGCCGGGCGCCGCTGAGATCAACCAGAAGCTCGTCAAGAAATACCGTCCGCGCAACCCGCATCTCTAAAGCATGTCGCGCAAAAGTGTGCCGCGGTTTTGCGATAATGGCATGCGTAAAACAAAGAGCTAAAGCGTCAGGAGCGAATCTGAAAGATTGCGACGCGCTTTAGATGCATGATGCCGAAAAGTGTGAGCGGTTTTCGGCATCATGAGACGGCGGATACAAAAAAGGCCGGCGTGAGCCGGCCTCTTCGATAGGCTGAAACCAGGATCAGTCCTTGGCGCGTTCGACGTAGGAATTGTCTTCCGTGGCGATGACGACGCGGGTGCCGGCATTGATGTGCGGCGGCACCATGGCGCGTACGCCGTTCGACAAAATCGCCGGCTTGTAGGAGGACGATGCCGTCTGGCCCTTGACGACCGGTTCCGTCTCCATGATTTCGAGCGTGACGTGGCGCGGCATCTGGATCGCCAGCGCAATGCCTTCATGCATTGACAGAACGCAGGTCATGCCTTCCTGCAGATAAGCCTTGTCGTCCCCCATCGTGTCGACATCGACGACGACCTGATCGTAGTTTTGAGGGTTCATGAAGTGAAAGCCTTCGCCGTCCTCGTAGAGGAATTGATGGTTCACGTCCTCGACGAAGGCGCGCTCGACCTGTTCGGTGGTGCGCCAGCGCTCGGAAACCTTCACGCCGTCGACGATGCGGCGCATGTCGACCTGGGTGACCGGCGTGCCCTTGCCCGGATGAAAGTTCTGGGCGGTGAGAACGACATAGAGCTTGCCGTCGACATCGAGAACGTTGCCCTTGCGGACCGAAGAGGCGATGACCTTGACCATAAGACTTCCTTGTAACTCGGCTTTCGGCGTCGTAGATGACTGTCGAGACGCTCCGAAGACGCAAATGTTTTTCTTTGGGGCGCAACTAACCTAAAATCCGGGAAATAGCCACCCCCCATACCGGCCTCTCCGGCGAAGAAAGCTTGGAATGAACTCTTCGGCGAAAGCGTCCCCCTGGTGGACCCCGTCCGTGCATGCCGACCGCCGTCCGTTCCTGATCGGACGCAATGCGATCCAGGCGGCGTTGCGCGGGTTTTTCGCGCGCGAGGATTTCATCGAGGTGGATACGGCGGTGCTGCAGGTCTCTCCCGGCAACGAGGCGCATCTGCATGCCTTCGCGACGGAAGCGCTGACGACGGATGGGCAAAAGGCGCCGTTCTACCTGCATACCTCGCCGGAATTCGCCTGCAAGAAGCTGCTTGCGGCGGGCGAGGAGCGCATCTCGTGTTTTGCGCATGTCTATCGCAACCGAGAGCGCGGACCGCTGCACCATCCCGAGTTCACCATGCTCGAATGGTATCGGGCCGGTGAAGGCTACGAGAGCCTGATGATGGATTGCGTGCGGATCCTGGCGCTGGCGACTGAGACGGCGAAGACCGGGAAGCTTGCCTATCGCGGCGCCGAGAGCGATCCCTTCGCGGGGCCGGAGCGGATCAGCGTTGCCGAAGCGTTCGAGCGTCATGCCGGCGTCGATCTTCTCGCCTCGGTCGCCGCCGACGGTTCGACCGACCGCGACCATCTGGCCGCCGAGATGAAGCGCGTCGGCATGCGTGTTGCCGATGACGACGGCTGGGCCGATCTCTTCAGCCGGGTGCTGGTCGAAAAGATCGAGCCGCGTCTCGGTTTCGGCCGCATCACCATCCTCGACGAATATCCGATCTCGGAGGCAGCCCTTGCGCGTCGCTCGGCACGCGATCCGAGGGTCGCCGAGCGTTTCGAGCTCTATGCCTGCGGCGTCGAGCTTGCGAACGGTTTCGGTGAACTCACCAACGCTGCCGAACAGCGGCGACGGTTCGGGATCGAGATGGCCGAGAAGGCGCGGGTCTACGGCGAGACCTATCCGATCGACGAGGATTTCCTCGCCGCACTGTCGCTGATGCCTGAGGCAAGCGGTATCGCGCTCGGCTTCGACCGGTTGGTGATGCTGACGACGGGAGCATCACGCATCGACCAGGTGCTCTGGGCGCCGGTGGCGGAGGTTGGAAGATGAATGTCGTCAAACCGATCAAGAGCGTCGACGATCTTGTGAAGGCGGGGCTGGTCGCGCCTGCCGATCGCGCAACGCTCGAGGAGGTGGCGGCGCGTTACGCGGTTGCGCTGACGCCTGCGATCAGCAAGCTCATCGATCGAGCCGATCCCGATGATCCGATCGCACGGCAATTCGTGCCCGATGCAGCCGAACTTACAATCGCCCCGGAAGAACGTGCCGATCCGATCGGCGATCATGCCCACAGCCCCGTCGAAGGCATCGTTCACCGTTATCCCGATCGTGTCTTGCTCAAGGCCGTGCATGTCTGCCCGGTCTATTGCCGCTTCTGCTTCCGGCGCGAAATGGTGGGGCCGCAGGGCCTCGGCACGCTCGATGCGGCGGCGATGCAGGCCGCTTTCGATTATATCCGAGGTCATGAGGAAATCTGGGAGGTCATCCTCACCGGCGGCGATCCGCTGGTGCTTTCTCCGCGCCGGCTCGGCGAGATCATGGAGGCGCTTGCCGGCGTCGCGCATGTCAAGATCATCAGGTTCCATACGCGTGTTCCGGTCGTCGATCCCGAGAAGATCGATGCGGCGCTGATCGCCGCGCTGAAGGCGAGCGGCAAGACGGTGTATGTGGCGTTGCACGCCAATCATCCGCGCGAACTGACGCCGGAAGCGCGGGCCGCCTGCGGCCGCCTCGTCGATGCCGGCATCGCCATGGTCAGCCAGTCGGTGCTGCTCAAGGGTGTCAATGACGATCCAGACGTGCTCGCGATGCTGATGCGGGCCTTCGTCGAAACCCGCGTCAAACCCTATTACCTCCATCATCCGGATCTGGCGCCCGGCACCAGCCATTTCAGAGTGACGATCGAGGCGGGGCAGGAGATCGTCGCGGCGCTGCGCGGGCGGATTTCCGGTCTCTGCCAGCCGGCATACATCCTCGATATCCCAGGCGGTCACGGCAAGGCCGTCGTCACTGGGAGTGCGATCCGTGCGACAGGCGACGGATGTTATTCCGTCACCGATTATCGCGGCGGCGAGCATTCCTATCCACCGGCCGGTTGAGACAAACGCGGCGTTTTGCGTGTCATTTCTGTACTCGCCACGCCAGAAACCAGACTGTGTCGCAGTATCGAAATTATCTTAAGTCATTGATATAAGGTGGTTGTTTACGACGGCGCGGGAATGATCGCTAAAATCCTAACTATGAGCCTCAGTCATATTTAACTCAATAAATTAGCGGAATGTTCTGTTTTCCGCACTAAAAGAACGCTCATGACAAGGCGATGAACGCCGGATCGGGATCATGAGAATCTTGGAGTGATGGGATGAATAAGGCAATCCGCGACCTCGTAGCCAAATTCGGCAAGCTTCCTGGGCCGATCGATCAGGTCGCCGACGACGCCGATCTTTATGCGGCAGGTTTGACGTCCTTTGCTTCTGTGCAGTTGATGCTTGGCCTCGAAGAGGCCTTCGACATCGAATTTCCCGACAATCTCCTGAACCGCAAATCCTTCGCGAGCATCTCGGCCATCGCCAGGACCGTCGATCTCATCCGGGACGGCCGGAAGGTCGCCTGATGAATTTCCCTGTCAAGATCATGCAGGACGGTCTTGTCACAAGGGTGGCCCGCGTCGCCGAAATTGCGGCGAAACACGCGGATACCGTTGATGCCGAAGCCCGTTTCCCTCGGGAAGCCGTCGATGCGATGAAGGCCGAAAGGCTGCTCGGCATCCAGGTGCCGCGCCATCTCGGCGGCGAATCCGCCTCGATCACCGAGATCGCCGAATTGTGCTCGATGCTCGGCCAGGCCTGCGCTGCAAGCGCCATGGTCTTCGCCATGCACCACATCAAGCTGTCGAGCCTCGTTGAACACGGCGCCGACAGCGAATGGCATCGCGGTTTCATGCGCCGCATCGCCGCCGAGCAGCTGCTGATCGCATCCGCCACCACCGAAGGCGGTATCGGCGGAAATCTGCGCAACAGCATCTGTGCGGTCGAGGTCGATGGCGACACGTGCCGTCTCGAAAAGGATGCGACTGTCATTTCCTACGGCTCGCACGCCGACGCCATTCTCATCACCTCGCGTGCCCACGCGCAGGCGGCTTCCTCCGATCAGGTGCTGACGGCCTTCCTCAAGGACCAGTACACGCTCGAGAAAACGCATGTCTGGAATACGCTCGGCATGCGCGGCACCTGTTCCGACGGCTTCCTGTTCAAGGGCGAAGCGCCGGCTTGCCAGATCCTGCCGAAGCCTTTCGCGGAGATCGCGGCGCAGTCCATGCTTGCCTCCTCGCACCTCTTGTGGAGCGGCGTCTGGTACGGCATCGCCGTCGACGCCGTCGTGCGCGCCCAGGCTTTTGTGCGTGCCGCAGCCCGCAGGGCGCCGGATGCCCAGCCGCCAGGCGCGCTGCGCCTCGCCGAGGTTTCGAACCTGCTGCAGATGGTGAAATCCAACGTGGTTGCCGGCCTCAAGGCCTATGAGGATGCCAAGGCCGATGCCGACAGGCTGTCTTCGATGGGATTTGCGGTGGCGATGAACAACGTCAAGATCGCTTCGTCCGAGACGATCCTGGAGATCGTCAACCATGCGATGCTGATCTGCGGCATCATGGGCTACAAGAACGGCACGCCCTTCAGCCTCGGACGCCATCTGCGCGACGCGCATTCCGCACAGCTCATGATTTCGAATGACCGCATCCTCGGCAACACGTCGAGCATGCTTCTTGTCCATAAACAGGACACTAGCCTACTGGGGTGACAGTCATGGATATGCAGACCTCGTTTCTGGACCGGCTTTTCGAATCCGGTCTGCTGATCGATACCGGCATCGACGGGCTCTACGGCCGCAGCGGCCAGTTCGAAGATGTGATCGCTGCCTTCGAGCGCCTGATCGACACGTTCGGCGGCGCCGATGGTGCCGAAGCCATGCGCTTTCCGCCCGGCATGAACCGTGCCTTCTTCGAAAAGAGCGGCTATATGAAGAGCTTTCCGCAGCTCGCCGGCACGGTGCACAGCTTCTGCGGCAGCGAGCTCGATCATGTCAGCCTGCTGCAATGCATGGAGGTCGGCGAAGACTGGACCAAGGGACAGGAGGCGACCGACATCGTGCTGACGCCGGCTGCCTGCTATCCGCTCTATCCGACGATCGCCAAGCGCGGCAACCTGCCAAAGACGGGCGGCCTCTTCGACCTGCAATCCTATTGCTTCCGGCATGAGCCGTCGAAAGACCCAGCCCGCCAGCAGCTGTTCCGCATGCGTGAATATGTCTGCATGGGCACCGAGCTGCACGTCACCGATTTCCGCCAGCGCTGGATGGATCGCGGCGTCGAGATGATGAAGGCCGTCGGCCTCGAGGTGACGATCGACGTCGCCAATGATCCGTTCTTCGGCCGCGCCGGCAAGATGCTCGCCAATAACCAGCGCGACCAGAACCTGAAGTTCGAGCTGTTGATCCCGATCACCTCGGCTGCCAATCCGACCGCCTGCATGAGCTTCAACTACCATCAGGATGCCTTCGGCACGAAGTGGGGTCTCAATCTCGAAGACGGCAGTGTGGCGCACACCGCCTGCGTCGGCTTCGGACTGGAGCGCATCGCCCTTGCCCTCTTCCATCATCACGGGCTCGATGTGAAGCAATGGCCGGCCAGCGTACGGAAAGCGCTGTGGGGCTGAGCAAATCGATGACGTCGGTATTTTCGGGGGTATTTTCGGGAATCGACCCGGAAACCTACCGGGCGCATGCGCTGCATTCGGGTGAGCGCACCTGGCCGGAAACCAATTGTTATGTCGATCTCTGGATCGAGGTTCTGGCAACATCAGGCGTTGCGCCAGAGGCGATGCTCGGTTTTACCCTGACGCAGGATTTCGAGGGCGACCAGTTCACCTTCTTCAAGGCGCCGCTCGAGGATCTCGAAGCGCTCTACGACATTCGTGCGACCGAGCTTGCCATCTACGATCGTGTCGAACGCCATGTCGAGGTTCAGATCGCGCGGGCCCGTCTCTGCCTGATCGAAATGGATTCCTTCTACATGCCGGATACGCGCGGTACCGCCTACCGGCAGGAGCACGGCAAGACGACAGTTGCGATCAACCGACTGGACGTTGCGGCCAAGCGCGTGGATTATTTCCACAATGCCGGTTATTTCCGGCTCGAAGGCGAGGATTTCGACGGGCTGTTCCAGCTGCAGCTGACGGAAAACGATCCGCCGTTCCTGCCCTACACGGAATTTGCACGATTCCCGGAAAGGCCGGCCGATGACACGCATCTGCGGTCGACCGCGCGGCGGCTTGCCGGCTTTCACTTCGCTCGGCGTCCCCGAGAAAATCCGATCCGCGCCTTTGCAAGCGTTTTTCCACAACAGGTCGAAGCGGTGGCGGAACGGCCGTTCGGCTTCTTCCACAAATACGCCTTCAACACCCTTCGCCAGGTGGGCGCCAATTTCGAACTGGCGGCCGATTACCTCACCTGGCTCTCCCCTGATGAATTCGCGGCTGCCGCCGAGCATGCCCGGCGCATTTCCGAGGTGGCGAAATCGGTGCAGTTCCAGCTTGCCCGCGCCGTCACCCGCAGGAAGTTCGAGCCGTTGCAGGCAGCACTTGATCCGGCCGCCGATGCATGGGATTCCATGATGGCGTCGCTTGCGGGGCGAATCTGAGGCCGGAGATCTGACCATGCGGGGGCGTTTGGCAAGCATCGGTGCCGAGGAAAGTTTGCTTTCCGAAGGCTGGAACCTGATCCTGACGGAGCCGGGCGCCTGCGCCGTGCCGCACGACATCCCGCTTTCCGCACAATTCATTCCAGCACCCGTTCCCGGCACCGTCGCCGCCGCGCTCGAAAAAGCCGGGCTCTTCGACCGGGAAAATCCAGAGCCGCTGAACACGCGGGATGCCTGGTATCTCTGCCGGCTTTTCGATGCCGAGCCCGGCGACGCGATCCTGCGTTTCGAAGGGCTGGCGACACTCTGCCACGTCTTCCTGAACGGCCAGGAAATCCTGTTTTCCGAGAGCATGTTCACGGCGCACGAGGTTCCGGTGACGCTTTCGGGCGGCGACGAACTGGCACTGTGCTTCCGGGCGCTCGGCCCCCGCCTGTCGGAGCCAGGCCCGCGCGCACGCTGGCGGCCGCAGATGATCACGCCGGCGGGCTTGAAGAATTTCCGCACGACGCTGCTCGGCCATATGCCCGGCTGGTGCCCCGATATCCATGCCGTCGGGCCATGGCGGCCGATTTCGATGGTGCGGCGCAATCCCGTCTCGATCGACAACGTCTCCATCCGCGCCGCACTGGAGGAGAGTGGTGTCGGCCGCCTCAGCGTTTCCCTCCATAGCAATGCCGAGGATCCGGCAATGCTGCTGCGCTGCGGCGGAATGGAGCAGCCCTTCGAAAAGGTCGGCGACAGTCATTACTCGGCTATCCTCAAGCTTTCCGACATCGAGGCCTGGTGGCCGCATACGCATGGCGTTCCGCGTCTCTACGCGCTGACGCTGGTTTCCGACGGCGCGGAATATCCGCTCGGCAGGACCGGCTTTCGACGTATCGACGTCGACCGTGGTGCCGATGGCGACGACTTCGCGCTCCTCGTCAACGGCGAACGCATCTTCTGCCGCGGCGCGGTGTGGACGACGGCCGATATCGCGCGATTGCCGGGCGGGCGGGCGGATTATGAGCCGTTCCTGCGGCTGGCCGCTGCAGCCGGCATGAACATGATCCGCATCGGTGGCACCATGGCCTACGAAACGCGTGATTTCTTCGCGCTCTGCGACGAGCTCGGTCTGCTCGTCTGGCAGGACTTCATGTTCGCCAATTTCGATTATCCGCGCAACGACAAGGCTTTTCTCGGCCACGTGCATGCGGAGGTCGAGGAATTCCTGCACGGCGTGCAGGCGTCGCCTTCGCTGGCCGTGCTCTGCGGCGGCAGCGAAATTCACCAGCAGGCGGCAATGCTCGGCCTGCCGGCGGAATTCTGGAGCGGGCCGGTCACCGATGAAATCATCCCGGCGGTCGTCGCGCGCATGCGCCCCGACGTGCCCTATGTGCCGAACTCGCCATATGGCGGAGCGATGCCCTTTTCGCCCAATGCCGGTATCGCGCATTATTACGGCGTCGGCGCCTATATGCGGCCGATTGCCGATGCGCGCCGCGCCGATGTGCGTTTTGCCTCCGAAAGCCTCGCCTTCGCGCATGTGCCGCAGCAAAGGACGCTGCAGCGCCATCTCGATGTGCCCGCCGTCCACAGCCCGCTGTGGAAGGCCCGCGTGCCCCGCGACCGCAGCGCATCATGGGATTTCGAGGACGTTCGCGACTTTTACCTGCAGCTTCTCTACGGTTTCGATCCGGCTGAGCTGCGCCGCGAAGATCCGGAACGCTATCTCGATCTCTCCCGCGCCGTTACCGGCGAGGTGATCGAGGAGACTTTTGCCGAATGGCGGCGCAAGGGCTCCGCCTGCAATGGCGCGCTCGTCTGGACGCTGCAAGACCTGCTGCCGGGCCCGGGCTGGGGAGTGATCGACTCCACCGGAGAGCCGAAGCCGGTCTGGTATGCGATGCGCCGTGCATTCCGGCCGGTGCAAGTGATCTTCACCGACGAGGGAACGAACGGTCTCGACGTGCATGTCATCAACGAGACGGATGCAGCACTCGACGTCGAGCTCGAAGTCGTGTGCCTGCGCGGCGGAAAACAGCAGGTCGTCAGCGGCAGCAGGGCCTTCAAGCTGGCGGCAAGAGACACGGAGCGCCTTGCCTGCACCGCGCTGTTCGGCGCCTTCTTCGATACGACCTATGCCTTCCGTTTCGGGCCGCCGGCGCATGATGCCGGTGTGGCGCGCCTGCGCTCGCTGGCGGACGGCGCCATTCTCGCCGAGAGCTTCCACTTCCCGTGCGGACGGGGGAAGGCGCTGCATGATGCAGGTATCGAAGCATCATTCACCAGAGACGGCGACGACTGGTTCGTTGACATCAGGACCGACCGGCTGGCGCAATCGGTGCATATCGACGTCGAGGGCTATCGGGCCGAGGACGACTGGTTCCACCTTGCCCCCGGTCCGATGCGGCGTGTGAGGCTCCACGCGCTGTCCGGCGTGGAAAGCGATATTCCGCCTGCGGGCGAGATCAGAAGTCTAGGCAGTTCGCATCGCGTCGCAATCGAGGGCTGACGCCCCTGCGAAGAGTGATGCCGATCCATTGGGAAAGACCGTGATTTGAGAACGATATACCGCCTTCTGCGCGCCCATGTCCTGCAGCGGCTGATCCCGCGGTCGCGTCTTGCCTTCAATCCGCGCAGGCCGGTGGAAATCGTCGGCTATCTCTCGATGGCGGTCGGCGTCGGCGAATCGGCAAGGCTCTGCGCTGGCGCATTGTCGGAAGCTGGGCGGGCGATTTCACTCTCCGACGTCAGCACGCATCCTGACGAGAATTCCTTTGCCGGATGGATGCCGTCGCATCTCTCCACCGAAGCCGCGGGGAGCCGGATCTGGCATCTCAATCCGCCGATGCTGCCGCGCGCCATCCTGAAGAAGGGCGTTGCCAATTTCACCCGCGCCTTCAACATCGGCTATTTCGCCTGGGAGCTCGAAGTCGTGCCGGCCGAGTGGCGCAATGCGATGCATTACATGAATGCCGTCTTCGTGCCGTCGGAATTCACCAGGCGGGCGATTGCGCCCCTCACTGCGGCACCGGTCATCGTCGTTCCGCATCCCGTCACAGAGAAGCCGGCGACGGAAGGCATGCGCCAGAAATTCGGCATCGAGGAGGACGCCTTTCTCGTCAGCTTCATCTTCAGCGCCGGCTCCTCGATCAACCGGAAGAATCCGCAGGCCATCATCGAGGCCTTCAGGATATTTGCCGCCGAATGCCCCAGCGCCTTCCTGTTGATGAAGGCCAGCGGCGATATCAACAAGGATGAGGGCCTGCGCGAACTGATAAGCTCGGTCGCGGGCAATACCCGGATCAGGATCGTCACCGACAGGATGTCGGACTCCGATATCAACGGCCTCATCCGCTGTTCAGACGCCTATCTTTCGCTGCATCGTTCCGAGGGTTTCGGGCTGACGGTGGCCGAGGCGATCATGCAGCGTACCCCCGTCGTTTCCACGGCCTGGTCGGGCACGGTGGATTTCTGCGATCCCGACAATAGCTGGCTGGTTGCCTCTCCCCTCATTCCGGTGGTCGATGCCCATCCCGAATTTGCCGGGCTCGAAGGCGCGGTCTGGGCCGATCCCTCACCCGAGGCGGCGGCCGCGCACCTGCGGGACATCTTCCGCACACCCGAGCGTGCACGAGAGAAGGCCGAGAAGGCGCGGGAGTTCCTGCTGCGTTACCTCGCCGAGAACAGCTACGAGAAGGCGCTTCAGACGCTGGCGGCGATGCAGGCCAGCTAAGGTGCCACTCCGCTTTATTTTAACATTTTCGCATTAGAGATGGCGGGTATGCGGCTTTAGAGCATGTCGCGCAAAAGTGTGCAGCGGTTTTGCGATAACGACATGCGTAAAAACAAAAACCTAAAGTGCGAGGAGCGATCTGAAGATCGCGACGCGCTTTAGGCCGATCCTGACGGATGGACAGATGTCGAAGGGTATTGTCGCAAACTCGGTGATGAATGGCGCGGCAGGCATGCTGCTGCTTCTGACGGGCTTCGTTTCCTCGATCATAACCGCGCGGCTGCTCGGGCCGGAAGCCAACGGCATCGTCGCCTTTTCGCTCTGGCTGGTGGTGACCGGCGCCTCGATCGCCGAGCTCGGCTCCAGCATCACGCTGCTGAAGACCTTGCCGCAACTTTCGGCGGACGGCTTCGACGCGCGCCGCCGCCGGGGTTTTGCCGCCATCCTCGTCAGCTTCATGATGTTCTCGACCGTCGTGCTGCTGGCGCTCTACGCCCTATTCTTCCTGACCTCCGAAAAGATGCACTGGGCCGACACCGCGCCTTCCGTCGCTCTGGTCACGGGCGTGCTGTTCTTCGTCCAGGCGATCGGTTCCTTTGTCAAATTCTACCTGATCGGCGAAAAGAAACTGGGCGCCTTCTTTAAGCTGACGGTCGCCGTCTCGATCGTGCAGCTTGCCGGCGTTGCCGTCGGCGCCGTTTTTTACGGCGTCGAAGGCGTTCTCGTCGGTTATGCGCTCGGCCAACTGGTGCTGTTTTTCGCCACGCTGCCGATCCTTCTGGCGCGGCGCGACTGGTGCGGGGTCTCGCTGAAATATCTCGCCTCCTCCTCCGTCATCCTGTCGATCCAGTTCATCATCGATTCCATTTTCCTCAACCGGCTCGAGCTGCTCTTCCTGCAGCAGTTCTGGTCGGTGGAGATGGTCGGCTATTATGCCGTCGGTCTGTCGATCGCGAATATCGCGCTGCAACTGCCGATCCAGATGACCGGCAGCCTGCTGCCCTATTATTCCGAGCGGCGGCACAGCAGCGACGATTCGACGTTGCCGGTCGAGGTCTTTGCCGCCGTCACCCGCAGCATGGCCTATATCGTGCTGCCGATGAGCCTGGGGCTTGCCGCGATCTCCAGTGAACTGGTGCTCGTCGTGTTCGGTGAAGCATTCCGCCGCAGCGGGACGGTGGTGGCGCTGCTTGCGCTTGTTGCTCCCGCCTATACCTTCATGCAGATCCTCAGCCTCTACCTGCTGTCGATGGACAGGGCCCGCTCCCGCCTGAACATCAGTGTGATAGGTGGCCTTCTGATGGTAGTGGGTTGTTTACTCATCATACCTAGGCTTGCAGCCGAGGGTGCCGCACTCGTGCGTATCCTCGTATTCGTTGCGATGTCGGTGATGATGATCAGACAGACAGGATTCGGATCCCAGCTTTCGGGCCTCTACGCGAGCTTGACGAAGGTGACGCTCGCCTCCGTGCTGTGTGCTTGCGGCGCGATTTCCGTGCTGGAATTCGTCCAGGGTCCGGCCGGATTGGTCGGCGCGATCATCGCCGGCGCATTCTGCTATTTCGCAGCACTGCGGGTGCTGCGCGCCGTGCCGGGCGAGGATGTCGAAGTCATGCGCTCCATTCTCGAGAAGATGCCGTCCCTGCTGCGCCGGCCGGTCGGCCGTGCGATCAATTTCATCGCGCCACGACTTCCCGGCGATCCCGATCGCGCCAAGGTCGCGCCTGGTGAATTCTCGCTCGAGCCGGCCGAGGGTGCGGGACGCCGTGCCGCCCTGCCTGTCGTCTTCGACGGCACGATCGGGCTGTTCATGCCTGAGAATCCTCTCGCCAAGAAACGTTCGGCCGCCGTGCTCTTCGTCAGCCCCTGGGGTTTCGAGGAGATGTGCAGCCGGAAATTCTTCCGCGTCGCGGCCGAGCATTTCGCCGATATCGGCGTGGCGAGCCTGCGCTTCGACTATCGCGGCACCGGCGATGCGCTCGATTTCGGCGCTCTACCGGCAAGGCTGGAAACCTGGGAAGATTCGATCCGTGCGGCCGCCGCCAAGCTGAAATCACTGAGCGGCTGCGACCGCGTCATCCTCATCGCCCAAGGCCTCGGCGCGACCCTTGCCCATCGCGTCGGTTCCTCGATCGACGGCGTCGACAGCCTCGTCATGCTGGCGCCGGTGCTGAGCGGCCGGGCCTATCTGCGCGAACTCAACATGTGGTCCAAGATCATCGATGCCGATCTCGGCCTCGGCAAGGAGCATGTCCAGACTGCCAAGGTGCAGATTGCCGGGCTCGTCATGCCCGAAGAGATCGCTGCCGAGCTCGGCAAGCTCAGCATCGCCTCGCCGCAGGAGCTTGCAGCTCCCCGCTATCTGATCCTAGAACGTCCTGCCAAGGCCGAGGATACCGGTTTTGCCGATACGCTGAAGGCGCTTGGCGCCGATGTCGAGCAGAAGGCTTTCGAAGGTTATGACGAGCTCGCCACCAATCCGCTGTTTGCCAAGACGCCGATGGCTGTCGTAGCACTGCTGACGACGTGGCTAGAGACAACGACGACGGAGACATCCGCCGCCCAATCGCCGGTAGCGATCGACAGCCTGCCGCTTGCCGGCGATGGTTTTGCGGAAACGCCGGTCCGTTTCGGAAGCCATAATCATCTGGTCGGCGTCGTCAGCCGGCCGCTCGGCGAGATCAAGGGTAATGCCGTGCTCTTCCTGTCGACGGCCTACGACCGGCATGCCGGCTGGGGACGGACGACGGTTGATATGGCGCGCGAGCTCGCTCGCCAAGGCGTCGTTTCGCTGCGCTTTGATTCCGCCAATGTCGGCGACAGCCCGCCGCGGCCGGATGCGCCGGAACAGGTGCTTTATTCGGATACGCAGACCACGGATGCGGTCGCCGCGCTCGATCTGCTCGAAAGCGTCGTCGCCGGGCCCGTCATGGTCGCCGGCCGATGCAGCGGCGGCTATGTCGCCTTCCGCGCCGGCGTCGCCGACGAACGGCTGAAGGCGGTCGTGTCGATCAATCCGTTCGTCTATTATTGGGATCCCGACATGCCGGTGCGACGGGAGCATGTCGTCTCCGTGCCCCGTAGCCTCGATGATTATAGCCAGCGCCTCGCGCGACTCGACACGCTGAAGCGGCTGCTGCGCGGCCAGGTCGACGTGGTTGCGGCGCTGCGGAACATCGTCATCGCCGCCGGCCGCCGGCTGTCGCCGTGGATCGCGCCGCTGCTCGAGTTACTTCCCGACCGGCGCCATATCGCCCGCGAGGTCCGGCACTCATTCGCGCTGTTCGGCAAGCGTAAGGTACCGCTGACGCTGATCTACAGCGAGGCCGATGTCGGGCTCGACCACGTCTATTTCCACTTTGGGCCGCGCGGCGCCAGGCTGTCGCGCTATCCGAACGTGCGGCTGCTGATGCTGCCGGATGCCGACCACAATCTGACGCCGCCGCAATCGCGCAAATTCGTACTCGACGAGATCATTCGTCTGGCGAGAGCATAACCGGCGATTTTACAGCGCCGCGTCTTTTCACACGCGCAACCCCGTAGCTTATGCCGCAGGAAGACAGGATCAGATGCTTTTCGCGGCGACGACATCAAGCGATCTGTAGAGATCGATGTAGCGTCCGGCGACGATATCCCAGGAGTAGCCGCGGGCGGCGTCGAGAAGCCCGGCGCGAACGGCGTCCGGCTGGCGCGAAAGAGCTTGGTGGGCGGCTTCGATCGCCGTGGCGGCGCTCTCGGGATTGGTGAAATCGGCAAGCAGGAGAACAGGATGCCGGTCGGCGAGCGTCGAAAAGGCATCGTTGGCGTTCAGCACCGGCAGCAGACCGGCGCTCATCGCCTCCAGCGCCACCAGGCCGAAACCTTCATATTCCGAGGCGGAGGCGAAAATCGAGGCTTCTGCGATGATGCGCCGGATGGTGTCGTTCTCGGGCGACACATGCAGGGTGACGCGTCCGGAGAGATCACGGCTTTCGATTGCGCCTTCGACATCCGCCCGGTTCAGGTCGGATTCGGCGCCGACGATGTCGAGATGCCATTCCGGATCGCGGGTCTTCAGCATGGCCATCGCATCGAGCAGGTGGTCCAGCCGCTTGTTCACCGAAAACCGGCCGATCGTGACGATGCGGCGCTTTGCCCAGCGCGAAGCGGTGTCGGCGAATTTGCCGATATCGGCACCGTTTTCGATCAGCAGGCTGTCGGGCACGATCTCGGAAAACTGCTTGAGGTCGGAGGCGCTGCAGCAGACGACGCGGCGGTAGGCCATCGCCGAAGCGCGGGTCAGCGTCCGGAACCAGATTTTCTTGATCGTCGCGTATTTCCGCGTGTGGAAGAAGCCGCCATGGGTGGTGACGATCATCGGCTTGCCGTGCAGCAGCCGGCCCCAGGCGAGCGCGTCGAAGAAGAAGTCGATGGCATGGACATGGACGAGATCGGCATCGGCAAGATGGCGGAAAACCTGCGGTGCCAGCGGATAGCGGCTGCTGCCGAACCAGGTAATGCGCACCACTTCGATGCCGTCGATATTTTCGCGAAGCGGCAGCTTGTCCTCAGGCGCGGTGAAGAGCGAATCCAGCGTGACGACGCGCACGCGATAACCGCGGCGCACGGTCTGTCGGGCGAGATTGGCGACGACATCTTCTAAACCGCCGCGATTGGGCAGGAACTGGCGCACGACATGGACGATCAGCGGAGCGGTATCCAACTGCGGGCTTTCGCGTAGCCTATCTGCCTCGATGATCGACATTTTCCACCTATCGCTGCACGCCGGCCCGTGTTGACGCGGGCTCTTAACACAGCAAAGACCAGATATGTCCGGCGTTAAGGCACGGTTTAAGCGACCGCTTGCGAGGGCCAATCTTCGCGAAAGAGGTTAACCGTGTCTGACGGGAATTCAGAATGCCTTGAAGGTCAGCGTCGTCAGCGAGCGGACGATGCCGGGAATATTGGCGATGTTGTCGTTGATGAACTTGCCGATATCCTGGCCTTCCTCGATATAGACCTTCAGCAGCAGGTCGTAGTCGCCGCTTGTGGAATAAAGCTCCGAAACCAGTTCGGTCTGGTAGATGGCGTCGGCGACATCATAGGTCTTGCCGGGTGCGCATTGGAGCTGGACGAAGATCGGCTTCATGGAGGTTTCCTGCAGAGGTTTGTTTGGTAGGTATAATGGTCGAAAGCGCCATGCCGATGCAAGCCGTTCGTCACGGAGCCCGGTTGGCGGCCGCTTCCGCGACGATCCAGTCGCGAAAGGCGGCAAGCGGCGCATAGTCGGCGCGCTCGGGCGGAAAGGCGAGATAATAGCGCTCGCGGCTTTCCATTTCACGATCGACAGCGGCGACGAGATCGCCGCGCCTGATCTCCTCCTGCATCAGGAATGTCGGCAGCAGGGCAACGCCGAGGCCGGCGATTGCGGCCTGCGCGGCGGTAGCGAACTGGTCGAAGAGCATGCCGTGCACATTTTCGAAGGAAACGCCATTGCCGGCGAACCATTGCTCCCAGGCGTCAGGACGCGTCGTCAGGTGCAGCAGCGGAACGGCGAGCAGATCCTCCGGTGTTTTGATCGCGTATCGCTTCAGAAAATCCGGACTGCAGGCCGGCACCGTGCGCTCCGACATCAGAAGCGCGAGTTCGGCGCCCGGCCAGTGCGGGTGGCCGAAATGGATGGCGGCGTCGATCGAATCGAGGCGGAAATCGAAGGGCGAAAGCCGGGTCACCAGATTGATGGTCACGCCGGCATTGGCGGCGAGAAAGCGTCCCAGGCGCGGCGCCAGCCAGCGCGTGCCGAAAGTCGGCAGGATGGCGAGATTGAGCGTGCCGCCATGCGGATTGGCGCGCAGGTTCAGCGAGGCGCTCGATATCCGCCGCAGCGCCTCGCGAATCTCGCGGGCATAGCCGTCGCCGGCAAGCGTCAGCCGCATAGTCTGGCGTTCGCGCAGGAAGAGCTCGACGCCAAGCTGCTCCTCCAGCGCGCTCACCTGGCGGCTGACGGCGCTCTGCGTCAGATCGAGTTCGCGCGCCGCTGCCGTCACGCTGCCGGTGCGGGCGACCGCCTCGAAGGCGGCGAGATGCGAAATCGACGGCAGAAAACGTCTAGATGTCAGCATGGTCATTCCATTTCAGAATGGGCTATTTCCGAAATAGCGATATTTGCGGCTTTGTCGCGCGTGTAAAGAGGTTCATCCTGCAAAAACGGAATGAGCCGGAGTTTCCCAATGCCGCAAGCCTTCGTTTCCCGAGACCGCATCCGATCGCTGTTTACCGAGGCGATGTCGCAGATGTACCGGGCGGAGGTGCCGCAATACGGCACGCTGATCGAACTGGTGGCGGATGTGAATGCCGGCTGCCTCGAAAAGGATCCTGACCTGCGCGATCGCCTGGCCCGCGCCGGCGAGCTGGAGCGTATCGATGTCGAGCGCCACGGCGCCATCCGGCTCGGTACGGCCGACGAGCTCTTCACCATTCGGCGGCTGTTTGCGGTCATGGGCATGCAGCCTGTCGGCTATTACGATCTTTCGGTCGCCGGCGTGCCGGTTCATTCCACCAGCTTCCGGCCAATCGACGAGGCCGCGCTCAACGTTAATCCATTCCGGGTCTTCACCTCGCTGCTGCGATTGGAGCTGATCGAGGACGAGGGGTTGCGCGGCGAAGCCGAAGCCATTCTGGCGAAACGGCGGATTTACACGCCGCGCGCCGTCACGCTGATCGAGCGCCACGAGCAGAACGGCGGCCTGACCAAGGCAGAAGCGATGGAATTCGTCGCCGAGGCGCTTGAAACCTTCCGCTGGCATGGCGAAGCGACAGTCAGCGCCGACACCTACAAGCGGCTGCATGACGCCCATCGGCTGATCGCCGACGTCGTCAGCTTCAAGGGGCCGCATATCAACCATCTGACGCCGCGCACGCTCGATATCGACGCAGTCCAGGCCCGCATGCCGGAACGCGGCATTACGCCAAAGGCGGTCATCGAAGGGCCGCCGCGTCGTCATTGCGATATCCTGCTGCGGCAGACGAGTTTCAAGGCGCTGGAGGAAATGATCGCCTTTTCCGGTGATGACGGCGCGATGCAAGGGACGCATGCCGCCCGCTTCGGGGAGATCGAACAGCGCGGCGTGGCGCTGACGGCGAAGGGCCGGACGCTCTATGACCAGCTGCTCGCCTCCGTTCGCGGCGAGGTGCAGGTCGGCGACGGCGGCGCCAAGGCCGGTGCCTACGACGACGAACTCGCCGCACGTTTCAAGGCACTGCCGGACAGCTGGGATGAGCTGCGCAGAGAGAATCTGGCCTTCTTCCGCTATTCCGCGACGCCTGCGGGCATTGCCGCCGCGGCCGGCAGCACGCTGCCCGGTGATCCGGAGGCACTGATCGCCTCGGGTTACCTCACCTTCACCCCGATCGTCTACGAAGACTTCCTGCCCGTCAGCGCGGCCGGCATCTTCCAGTCGAACCTCGGCACCGACCAGCAGCAGAACTACGCGACCCGCTCGAACCGCGACGCCTTCGAGGCAGCACTTGGCGCCACCGTCCAGGACGAGCTGGCGCTCTACGCCGAACGCCAGGCGGCATCGCTGGATTCGGCGCTGGAGGCGCTCGGCCTTGTGGGCTTGCCGTTGAAGACGGTTGCGTGAAATGGCAGGTTCAACACTTTCTTTTATGCATTAGAGTATCCCGCGATTTCGCTCTGATCGGACTGAGCCATGCTGAATGATCCGCGCTCCCACGGCCTCTGGGAAAATACAGCGCCCGAACCGCCGACGACGTCGCCTCTCGACGGCGCGATGTCGGCCGATGTCGTCATCGTCGGCGGTGGCTACACCGGCCTCTCTTCCGCCCTGCATCTTGCCGAAGCCGGGTCGAAGGTGGTGCTGTTGGAGGCGAAGGAGATCGGCTTCGGCGGTGCCGGGCGCAATGTCGGGCTGATCAATGCCGGCATGTGGGTGATGCCGAACGATCTGCCCGGCGTGCTCGGTCCGGTGCATGGCGAACGTCTTCTCGATCTGCTCGGCAATGCGCCGAAGCTCGTCATGGAGCTGATCGACAAACATCAGATTGCCTGCGAACTCGAACGGAACGGCACGCTGCATTGCGCGGTCGGCGCTGATGGGCTGAAGGAGATCGAGGCACGCGCGGCGCAATGGGCCGCGCGCGGCGCAGCCGTGAGGCTGCTCGATGCGGCCGAAACGGCAAAACGTATCGGCAGCGATGGCTATACAGGCTCGCTGCTCGACAAACGCGCCGGCACGCTGCAGCCGCTTGCCTATGCGCGCGGCCTTGCCCATGCCGCCGTCAAGGCGGGCGTCGCCATTCATACATCCAGCCCGGTCATCGCGACGGAGCGTAATGGCAGCCGCTGGATGGTGAAGACAGCTAAGGGTGAAGTCAGCGCGGAGTGGATCATCGTTGCGACTGATGCCTACAGCACCGGCCCGTGGGAGCAGGTGCGCAGCGAACAGGTGCATCTGCCCTATTTCAATTTCGCCACTGTGCCGCTCGGCCACAATCTGCGTCAGTCGATCCTGCCGGGGCGGGAAGGCGCATGGGATACCAAAGAAATCCTCTCCTCCTTCCGTATGGACCAGGCCGGCCGTCTCGTTTTCGGCAGTGTCGGGGCGCTGCGCAATACCGGACTGGCCGTACACAAGGGCTGGGCCAAGCGCGCATTGAAGCGGCTCTTCCCTGTTATCGGCAACGTCGAATTCGAGTGCGAATGGTATGGCCAGATCGGCATGACCGATAATGCGTTGCCGCGCTTCCACAAATTCGCACCTGGTGTCGTCGGCTTTTCGGGCTACAACGGCCGCGGCATTGCCCCCGGTACGGTCTTCGGCCGTACACTGGCGGATCTTATCCTCGGCCGGCTTCCGGAAGCCGATCTGCCGCTGCCGCTGACTTCGCCCACCGAGCCAAGCTTCCGTGCACTCAAGGAAATATGGTACGAAGCCGGCGCTCAGGTCGCCCATTTCGCCGATGCCCGCCTCTGAGAAGCGATACACGCTTCTGAGAATAATAAGATTGGAAACACGACAATGACCATCGCCGTCCTCGATCTCGCCTCCGAAACCGCCAAGCTGCTTGCCGAACTCGGCGTCGATGCCGGCCGCTATCACGGCGGCACGCTTTCCGTCACCTCGCCGGTCACCGGCAAGGAAATCGGCAAACTCAGGGAACATTCCGTTTCCGAGACGAAGACGGCGATCGAAGAGGCGCACCAGGCCTTCCTCGAATGGCGTGCCGTGCCGGCGCCGAAGCGCGGCGAACTGGTCCGCTTGCTGGGCGAGGAGCTGCGCGCCTCCAAGGCGGCGCTCGGCCGTCTCGTTTCGATCGAGGTCGGCAAGATCACCTCGGAAGGCCTGGGCGAAGTGCAGGAGATGATCGACATCTGCGATTTCGCCGTCGGCCTTTCCCGTCAGCTCTACGGCCTGACGATCGCCACCGAGCGCTCCGAGCACCGGATGATGGAAAGCTGGCATCCGCTCGGCGTGATCGGCATCATCTCCGCCTTCAACTTTCCGGTTGCCGTCTGGTCGTGGAATGCGGCGCTCGCGATGGTCTGCGGCAATTCCACCGTCTGGAAGCCCTCGGAAAAGACGCCGTTGACGGCGCTTGCCGTGCAGGCGCTGTTCGAAAAGGCGCTGAAGCGTTTCGTCGCCGAGGGCGGTAGCGCACCGGCCAATCTGTCGACGCTGATCATCGGTGGCCGCGAGGTCGGCGAAGTGCTGGTCGATCATCCGAAGATCCCACTCGTCTCCGCCACGGGCTCGACGGCCATGGGCCGCGCCGTCGGTCCGCGCCTGTCGCAGCGTTTCGCCCGCGCCATTCTCGAACTCGGCGGCAACAATGCGGCGATCGTCTGCCCGAGCGCCGATCTCGACCTGACGCTGCGCGGCGTCGCCTTCTCCGCCATGGGTACGGCCGGCCAGCGCTGCACGACGCTGCGCCGTCTCTTCGTGCATGACAGCGTCTACGACCAGCTGGTGCCGCGCCTGCAGAAGGCCTATGGCTCCGTCACCATCGGCAATCCGTTGGAAAGCGGTACGCTTGTGGGACCGCTGATCGACGGCCAGGCTTTCGAGAAGATGCAGGCAGCGCTTGGCGAGGCGAAATCGGCTGGCGGCATTGTGACCGGCGGCGAGCGCGTCGACAATGGCTCGGTTGACGCCTTCTACGTTCGTCCGGCGCTTGTCGAAATGCCGGATCAGACCGGCCCCGTCGAGCACGAGACCTTCGCGCCGATCCTTTATGTGATGAAATACAGTGACTTCGACGACGTTCTGGCGCTGCACAATGCCGTGCCGCAAGGGCTGTCGTCATCGATCTTCACCAACGACATGCGCGAGGCCGAAACCTTCGTCTCCGCCCGCGGTTCGGATTGCGGCATCGCCAACGTCAATCTCGGGCCATCAGGCGCCGAGATTGGTGGCGCCTTTGGCGGCGAGAAGGAGACCGGCGGCGGCCGCGAATCCGGCTCGGATGCCTGGAAGGCCTATATGCGCCGCTCTACCAACACCATCAATTACGGCAGGACGCTGCCGCTTGCGCAGGGCGTCAAGTTCGACGTCGAATAAGCCGGCGGCAAAAGGCTGCAAAAGAGGGCGGCGCTCGCGGAGCGTCGCCTTTTTGATCAATCGCGATTTATTCCCCTGTAATATGAAATATTTAGTCAAGATATTGTGATGGCTTTTCCGGCTAAGCCAAACTTGAAATAGGCAGTCAGGAAAATATACGCTCTCATCGCCCTTGGAGAGCTCGGGCGACATCGCCATGGAGGCCATCATGAACATTGCTCTTAACCGTTTTTCCCTCGTGCTTGCCGCTTCGCTTCTCTCCGCCACCGCGCTCGCAGGCAGCGCCAATGCGCAGGATGAAGGTCTCGTTGTGTACAATGCCCAGCACGAAAGCCTCGGCCGCGAATGGATCGCTGCTTTCACCAAGGAGACCGGCATCAAGGTCACCATGCGTCAGGGCAGCGACATGCAATTCGCCAACCAGATCATTCAGGAAGGCGACGCCTCTCCCGCGGATATCTTCCTGACCGAGAATTCGCCGGCAATGACGCTGGTCGATGGCGCGGGCCTCTTCGCCCCCATCGAAAAGGAAACGCTGGATCAGGTTCCGGATCAGTATCGCCCGGCTGACGGCATGTGGACGGGCATTGCCGCCCGCACCACCGTCTTTGCCTATGACAAGACGAAACTCACCGAAGACAAGCTGCCGAAGTCGATGCTCGACCTCGCAGATCCCGCCTGGAAGGGCCGCTGGGGCGCAGCACCTGCCGGTGCCGACTTCCAAGCCATCGTCGCCGCCCTGCTGCAGCTCAAGGGCGAACAGTCGACGGCCGACTGGCTGAAGGCTTTCAAGGAAAACGCCACGCCCTACAAGGGCAACAGCGTCGCCATGAAGGCCGTCAATTCAGGCGAAGTCGAAGGCGCGATCATCTACCACTATTATTGGTTCGGCGATCAGGCCAAAACAGGCGAGAACAGCAAGAATGTCGGCCTGCACTACTTCAAGAACCAGGATCCGGGCGCTTTCGTCAGCGTTTCGGGCGGCGGCATTCTGAAGTCCACGCAGCACATGAAGGAAGCCCAGGCTTTCCTGAAGTTGCTGACTAGCAAGGCTGGCCAGGCAGTCCTCAAGGACGGCGATTCCTATGAATATGCCATCGGCAAGGATGCGCCCTCCAACGACAAGCTCACTCCGCTTGCCGATCTCAACGCGCCGAAGGTCGAAGCGTCGACCCTCGACAGCAAGAAGGTCGTCGAGCTGATGACGGCCGCCGGCTTGATCTAACCTTTCTGCCGCAGGCTTCCTCCGGCCAAAACTATTGCTTTTGGCTCAAGAAAACCTTAGGGCATGACGATATCCGGCAACCGCCTTTCAAAGGCGGTTGCCTTCCTTTTTCAGCGTGTAAAGGCATTGGCCTTGCTGCAGGACAACAGATTGCTCGCATCCGGCAACGAGGCGCCGGTCGCGCCGAGGGCCGCGCGAATGGTTTTGCCGCGCGGACGCATGCCGCACGCTTCGGTGATCCTGCTTGCAACCGCCGTCGCGATCTTCAGTCTCGTGCCGCTCGGCTTCATCGGCTGGGTCACCTACGATGTCGGCTGGGAAACGGTGAAGGCCCTGGTCTTCCGGCCACGCGTCGGCGAACTTCTCGTCAATACGGTTCTCCTGGAATCGATCACCATCCCGCTGTCGATCGCGCTTGCCGTGACGCTTGCCTGGCTGACGGAGCGGACGGACATTCCTTTCGCGCGGCTCTGGGCCTGGCTGGCGATCGCCCCGCTCGCCGTACCTGCCTTCGTGCACAGCTATGCCTGGGTCAGCCTCGTTCCCGGCATGCGCGGCCTGCAGAGCGGCGTCTTCGTCTCGGTCATCGCCTATTATCCGTTCCTCTACCTGCCGGTCGTCGCAGCATTGCGCCGTCTCGATCCGGCCATCGAGGATGCCGCTGCCTCGCTTGGTCTTAATCCCTGGCAGGTCTTCTTCCGCGCCGTGCTGCCGCAGCTCAGGCTTGCCATCTGCGGCGGCTCGCTGCTGATTGCGCTGCATCTGCTTTCGGAATACGGCCTGTTCGTCATGATCCGGTTCGACACGTTCGCGACGGCGATCGTCGATCAGTTCCAGTCTTCCTACAACAGCCCGGCCTCCAACATGCTCGGCGGCGTGCTCGTCGCCTGCTGTCTTTTTTTGCTCGGCTTCGAGGTGTTGGTGCGCGGCAATGAACGTTATGCCCGCGTCGGCTCCGGGTCGCCACGTCCGGCGGATCGCCGTCGGCTGGGTTGGTTCGTGGTGCCGGCCGTGTTGCTGCCCGCCATCCTGGCGGTGCTGACGCTCGGCGTGCCGCTGGTGACGCTTGGCCGCTGGCTCTATCTCGGCGGCATCGATATCTGGCGCATCGAAGTCGGCAGCGCCTTCCTGCAGACGATCGTGCTTGCCGTTGTCGGCGGCGTGCTGGCGACGATTGCCGCAGCACCGATGGCCTGGCTTTCCGTGCGTGCGCCCGGCCGCTTCCAGCGCGTGCTCGAAGCCTGCCATTATTATGTCGGCTCGCTGCCGGGCGTCGTCGTGGCGCTGGCGCTGGTGACGATTACCGTGCGTCTGGTGCTGCCGCTCTATCAGACCTTCGGAACGCTGCTCGTTGCCTATGTGATGCTTTTCCTGCCGCGCGCCATGGTCGGACTGCGCGCCAGCATCGCCCAGGCCCCGGTGGAACTGGAGCGCGCCGCGATGGGTCTCGGCCGCACCCCGGGCCAGGCGGTGCGGCAGATCACCATGCGGCTTGCAGCACCCGGAGCGGCCGCCAGCGTCGCGCTGGCCGCGCTCGGCATCACCAATGAACTCACGGCGACACTGATGCTGTCGCCCAATGGCGTCGATACGCTGGCGACGAAATTCTGGTCGCTGACCAGCGAGATCGATTATGTCTCGGCCGCGCCCTACGCCTTCATGATGGTCGTGCTGTCGCTGCCGCTCACCCTGATGCTCTATACCCAATCGAAACGGACCGCCGGCCAATGACGCTGCTTACGATCGAGAACATCAGCAAGCGCTATGGCCCCGTCCAGGCGTTGAAGGATATTTCGCTCGACGTCGCGGCGGGCAGCCGCACGGCGGTCGTCGGCCCGTCCGGTTCGGGCAAGACGACGCTGCTGCGCATTATTGCCGGCTTCGAGCAACCCGATGTCGGCAGGGTGACGCTGGATGGCGAGGTGCTCGCCGACG
Organism: Rhizobium laguerreae; assembly: GCF_019778565.1. Classification (NCBI taxonomy): domain Bacteria; kingdom Pseudomonadati; phylum Pseudomonadota; class Alphaproteobacteria; order Hyphomicrobiales; family Rhizobiaceae; genus Rhizobium; species Rhizobium laguerreae. The sequence continues at coordinate 234,990 of NZ_JAAXQT010000004.1, forward strand.
GTCCGGCGACAGTACCGGCGCATAAACGCGGCATCGGCATCGTCTCGCAGGACGGCGCGTTGTTTCCGCACTTAAGCGTTGCCGAAAATATCGGCTTCGGCTTCGAACGAAGGGCAGCGGATCGCGAGAAGCGCGTGCTCGAGCTGCTCGATATGGTCGAACTCGACCGCGGAATGCTGACGCGGCGCCCGCATCAGCTTTCCGGCGGCCAGCAGCAGCGCGTGGCGCTTGCCCGCGCGCTCGGCCGCAAGCCGCGGCTGATGCTGCTCGACGAACCTTTCTCGGCACTCGATACCGGTCTGCGGGAAAATATGCGCAAGGCGGTTGCGCGCGTGCTGCAGGCGGCCGGCATCACCACCATCCTCGTCACCCATGACCAGGAAGAGGCGCTGACCTTTGCCGATCAGGTGGCGGTTCTGAGAGAAGGACGGCTGATCCAGGCCGGGTCGCCGCAGTCATTGTATCTGCATCCGCGCGATCGCGAGACGGCACTGTTTCTCGGCGATGCCGTGCTGCTTCCCGCCATCATCCGGAACGGCCTCGCAGACTGCGCCCTCGGCCGCGTCGCCGTCGAAGGCAGCCGTCAGGGCAAGGCGGAGATCATGCTGCGGCCCGAGCAGATCCGCGTCGTTGCCGATGAAAGCGATAGCAACCACGGCGGACGTGTCGTCGAGGTGGAATTCGGCGGCGCGGTCTGCACCGTTGCGGTTTCGCTTGACGGCGTGGCGCTGCCGCCGATCCTGATCAAGACCTCGAGCGTCGCTCTTCCGGCGCGAGGCGATCTCGTTCGCCTCGACATCGCCGGCAAGGCGCATGTCTTCGAGAACTGATAAGACTTAGCCGAACTTGCGCACCACTTCTTCCGGCTCGATGCCTTCGAGCCAGCCGCCGGTAAAGCCGGCCCGTTCGAGGCCGAGGCGGATGACCGGCGATTGCCGCATCAGCTTCCAGATGAAATCCGAACGGTCGTTCTCGATGGTCATGACGACAAGCCCCTGGTCGATGCCGACGGTGCGGTCGTCCACCCAGCCTTCCGGCCGCTTGGTCTTGACCGTCGGGTTGAAGCCGCCGGGAAAGCCGCCTTCCAAGAGCAGGTTCGGATAGGTCGTCAGAAGCGCCTTGGTGCCGTCGAGAGCCGCCTGCCGATCGTAAGGCAGGCACGCAAGGGCTGCCCAGGGTGCGATCGTGCCGTCATCGGGGCCGAGCGGGGCGCCGCGGGCAGCGTAACCCAGAACCTTCGGCTGGCGGCCGCCGCGCATGCGCCGTGTCGGCGGCGGGCCGTCACAGGCGGAGAAACCCCAGATATTTCTGTTATAGCCGACGAACTGGCCGGGATTGCGCTCGGCATAGTCACGCTGGACGTTGATCATCACCTGCGTGTTGCGGAAATAGTCCCAGTTCCGCTCCGCCATCGGCTTGTCCTGAATGGTGCGGAAATCGATCCAGGCATGCGAGAAGAGGTGTATGAAGAGTGGTCCGGCATAGAGATAGGACTGCTTGCCGTGCAGCATCCAGGAATAGCTTGACGTAAAGGCGTCGTAGCACGACTGCGGAATGGGATGTGTCGGTGAGGCAAGCGCCAACGTATAGAGGATGATCGCCTCGTCGAAGCCGTGATAGCGCCAGCGCAGGAAGCCGGAAGAGGGCTTCCAACCCATGGCAATCGTGTCGCCCTTGTTCAGCGCCCAGCGCCAGTCGACGCGCTCGTAGATGAAGGTGGCGAGTTCACGGATTTCGGTTTCCGTCTCGTCGTCTTCACGATTGAAATATTGCGCAGCCGTCAGGATGCCGGCGACGAGCAGCGCCGTGTCGATGGTCGAAAGCTCGCTGTTCCAGGCGCGATGGCCGGTATCCATGTGCAAGAAATGGTAGAAGAAGCCGCGATGGCCGGTCGCGTGGCGTTCGTCGCCCTGACGCGCCTCGGCGAAGAACCGCAGCGTATTGACCGTGCGTTCGGCTGCCTCCTCGCGGCTGATCCATAAACGCTCGACACCAACAGGATAGGAGGAAAGCGCAAAGCCGACGGCTGCGATGCTGCACGGGACCCCGCCGATCGAGGTATCCGCCACAAGGCCGTTTTCGGGATTGGTATATTTCAGGAAGTAGTTGAACGCCGAATGCTGCAGCCTGTCGACGAGCGCTGCATCAATGTCTTCAATCCGTTGCAGCATAGGCTCCTACCCAACTGTTGCATCGCCCCATGCTTCAACATGGTGGCCGTCCCCGGGCAAATCAAACCTTTTTGATTCGCAAGGATAAGAGAACACAAAAGGGTGGAATCGGTCGTTAATAATTATCGGTAAAATAATATCTAGCAGAAGTCATATAAGCGGTGCAGCAAAAAAGACGGCCTGCGCGCCACCGGCACGGGTTATTTTCCCGCAATGCTTGTTTTCCTGATGCTTTGGAGAGTGGGTTTTCACGTTCAGGCGGCTTCATCGAGCCGCACCAGATGACCTGCCGACACTTCCCGATATCGGCGCGGCGGCGCGACGTACCCAACCGGGCGGACAGGGCTCTTGAGCTCGTCGGTTCCGAGGTTGCGCTTGATGCCGCGCCGTGAGGGATCGGGAACAGGCACGGCTGCCATCAGCTTCTTCGTGTAAGCGTGCTGCGGGTTGCTGAACAGTTCCGCGCGCGGACCAATCTCGACGATTTCGCCGAGATACATCACCGCGACGCGGTGGCTGACGCGCTCGACCACCGCCATATCGTGGGAAATGAACAGGAAGGCGAGGTTGAGGCTTTGCTGCAGGTCCATCAGCAGATTGCAGACCTGCGCCTTGATCGAGACATCGAGGGCTGAAACGCTTTCGTCGGCGACGATCACCTTCGGATCGAGTGCGAGCGCGCGGGCTATGCAGATGCGCTGCCGCTGACCGCCGGAGAATTCATGCGGATAGCGTTTCATCATATCGGCTTTCAGCCCGACGCGTTCGAGAAGATCGGCCGCCTTGTCGCGGGCCTGGGCGCCGGTGCCGAGGCCATGCTCCGTAATCGGTTCGGCGACGGCGGCGCCAACGGTCATGCGCGGGTTGAGGCTGGCGAAGGGATCCTGAAAAATCATCTGGATGCTGCGGCGCATCCGTCTGAGACTGGCCGCGTCAAGGCTCAGCACGTCATAGCCGTCGAGGCTGACGCTGCCGCCGTTCGGCTGGACGAGGCGGGTGATCGAGCGGCCGGTGGTCGACTTGCCGCAACCGGATTCGCCGACGAGCGACAGAGTCTCGCCCTGGAAGAGATCGAAGGAGACGTCCTCGACCGCATGGATCGCGCCGGTCTTGCGGCCGAGCAGTCCGCCGCGGATGTCGAAACGGGTAACGAGGTTCTTGACTTCGAGGATCGGCGTCCGGCGGCGGTCGACGGTATCGGCCACCTCGATCGGCTCGCGGCGTTCGCCGGTCGTGGTATCGACGACCGGGAAACGCAGCGGCCATTTCCGGTCGGCCATCGAGCCGAGGCGCGGCACGGCCGAGAGCAGAGCGCGGGTATAGGGGTGCCCGCCGCGATGGAAGATGTCGTCGGTCGTACCCGTCTCCACCGCCTCGCCGCGATACATGACGATGGTGCGGTCGGCGATTTCGGCGACGACGCCCATGTCGTGTGTGATAAAGAGCACGGACATGCCCTCTTCTTCCTGCAGCATCTTGATCAGGTCGAGGATCTGGCCCTGGATCGTCACGTCGAGCGCCGTCGTCGGCTCATCGGCGATCAGCAATTTCGGCCGGCTGGCGAGCGCCATGGCGATCATCACGCGCTGGCGCATGCCGCCTGAGAACTGGTGCGGATATTCATCGAAGCGCGAGGCGGCGTTCGGGATGCGGACCTTTTCCAGCAACCTGATCGTCTCGGCCCGCGCCTCGGCCTTGCCGATATCGCCGTGGCAGGTGAGCGCTTCGGAGATCTGGCGGCCGATGGTGAAGATCGGGTTGAGGGATGTCATCGGCTCCTGGAAGATCATGGCGGCGTCGTTGCCGCGCACCCGGCGCATCTCCTTTTCCGAAAGAGCGAGAACATCCTTGCCGTTCAAGGTGATGGCGCCATCGATGCGGCTCGATCCCTTGGCGAGCAATCGCATGATCGAAAGGGAGGTGACGCTCTTGCCCGAGCCGCTTTCGCCGACGATCGCCACCGTCTCGCCTGACATGACGTCGAAGGAGACATCGCGCACCACCGGCTTCCAGTCGCCATCGACAAGGAAAGAGGTCGTCAGGTTCCTGACCGAGAGAACCGGGGAGGCGGAGGCTGAAGAAACATCACTCATATCGTTGCCTTGGTTTTATCTGGTTCACATCTTCAAAGGCGTGGCAAAGGAGGCGGATGGCCTGCCTTCAGCGATGCGGGCCGCTTCCAGCGCCGCGATCTTTTCATCGATCTCGCGCCTGTCCGTCCTGCCGGTCGGATTTTGCCGTGTCGCCATCGTCTCGGCGACATGCAGGTAACGTTCACCCGCCACCGCATGCAGGCGGACAAGTTCGGCCAGCGGATCAGGATGATCGTCGGCGCGGAGGCTGAGCCACGGATAATCCTGGTCGCGATGGATGGCGAGGGCGGCGGACTGCCTGCCGCGCTTATCGCCGCCGGCATCTTCGCCTGCCTGCATCGCCACGAGCAGGCGTTCGGCCAGCGGCTTGTCCATCGCCTTGTTGTAGGTGGCAAGCGTCTCAGTGACGACGTCAGGACCTGCGAGCATGTTGCCGGCGACCGAGACGTTTTCGTCGATCAGATGCCCCGCCCAGTCGATGCATGCCGGACCGGTGAAGGCGGCGTTGCGCCCCTTCGCATCGATGAGGTGCAGCTGCCGCTGATTGCAGCCGGCGTCACGCGCGATGAGCTCGGCGATGATCTCCTCCGGCGCCTTGCCGGCGGCAAGCAGCGACAGGCCGTCGACGCCGTAAAGCGGGTTGACGAAGGCCTGGGTAGCAACGGCGCCGATGCCGCCGCGAATATGCGGCACAAGGGCGCCGACGGCAAAGAAGCGGCTCGCGACGGCGATGCCGAGATGGCCGGTCAAGGGATCACGGGCGACGATGGACCAGGTCATGCCTATCTCCCGATCGCATAGGCCTGCATCAGGCGCGGGGTGGCTGCGGCGCGCAGCAGTCCATCGGCATCGCGTCTCGCGGCGGTCAGCCGGCCGATCGTCCAGACATCGGCGACCGTCAGCGTGTGGCCCTTGCGGCGCAGGGCATCGAGGACTTCAGGGCCGAAATTCGCTTCCGCCATCAGGCTGCCGGGCTCTCGGGTGCGCGGATAGAAGGAGCCCGGAAAATGCGAAGTGTGGAACAGCGGCTGGTCGATCGCCGCCTGCAGGTTCAGCTTGTGGTGCGCATACCGCAGGAAGAAGGAAAGCTGCCACTGCTCCTGCTGATCGCCGCCAGGCGTGCCGAAGGCGAGCGTCGGTCGGCCCTCATAGAGGCCGAGCGACGGCGTCAACGTCGTGCGCGGCCGCTTGCCGGGCGCAAGCGACGTCGGCAGGCCTGATTTCAGCCAGAACATCTGGGCGCGGGAATTGAGGCAGAAGCCGAGGCCGGGCACGGTCGGGGAGGATTGCAGCCAGCCGCCTGATGGCGTGACGGAGACCATGTTGCCGTCGCGGTCGATCACGTCGATATGCACGGTGTCGCCGCGCTTTTCGGAAAGATGCGCCATGGTCGGCTCGTAGACGGCGCCGGTCTTGGAATCCGCGCCGAGCATCTTCATCGTCAGATCATGCTGCGCTTCGAAGCCAGGCACGATGCCGGGGCGAAGATCGAAGGAGGCGTCCGGACCGACCAGCTTGCGGCGCTCGGCGGCATAGGTCTCCGACAGCAGATGCGCGATGGGAACCTCCGAAAAATCAGGATCACCATAATAGACTTCGCGGTCGGCGAAGGCGAGCTTCATCGCTTCGACGACGGTATGGACGAAATCGGCGCCGGCGGGATCCATCGCGGCGAGATCGAAGCCTTTGAGGATCGACAGGGTCTGCAGGAAGACCGGACCCTGGCCCCAGGGGCCGATCTTGGCGATGGTCCAGCCATGATAATCATAGGTCAGCGGCTCCTCGATCGTTGCCGACCAGTTCGCCATGTCGGTAGCAGTCAAAACGCCCTTGTGGCGGTTGCCGCTTGCATCCATCACCTCTGCGGTCTTCAGATAGTCGTCGATCTTCTCGGCAACGAAGCCGCGATAGAAGGCGTCGCGGGCCGCCTGCACCTGCGCTTCCCGGCCGCTTTTCGCTTCCGCCTCGGCAATGACGCGCTTCCATGTTTCGGCAAGCACCGGATTCCTGAAATTCGCATGCGCTTCGGGGGCACTGCCGCCTGGCAGCCAGGTCTCATGGGAGGTCGGCCATTCCTTCTCGAAGAAGGCGGCGAGCCCCTTGATGGTGGCGGAGACGCGCGGCAGCATCGGATGACCGTGCTCGGCGTAATAGATCGCCGGTTCCAGCACATCGCGCACGCTCATCGAGCCATAGTCGCGCAGCATCAGCATCCAGCCATCGAAGGAGCCGGGGATGACAGTCGCAAGCAGCCCGTCGCCAGGGATCAGGCTCAGGCCTTCCGCCGTATAGTGTTCGATCGTCGCACCGGCCGGGGCGGGGCCCTGCGCGCAGATGACCTCGACCTTGTCCTTCTTCTTCGAATAGATCACCGCCGGCATATCGCCGCCCGGGCCGCAAAGATGCGGCTCGACGACCTGCAGCACGAAACCCGTCGCCACTGCCGCATCGAAAGCGTTGCCGCCCTTTTCGAGAATGCTCATGCCGACAGCCGAGGCGATCCAGTGCGTGGAGGTGACGACGCCGAATGTGCCGAGGATCTCGGGGCGGGTCGTGAATGCGGTCATATCGAATGTCCTTTCAAGAAATCATGCTTCGCGCGGATCGAGTGCATCGCGCAGGCCGTCGCCTAAGAGATTGAAACCGATGACGACGAAGAAGATCGCAGCACCCGGCCACATCGCCATCCATGGCGCCTGGGAGAGGAAATTCTTGGCGACGTTCAGCATCGAGCCCCAGCTCGGCGCCGGCGGCTGCTGTCCGAGGCCAAGAAAGGAGAGGCTCGCTTCGGCGATGATCGCCGTTGCGATGGTCAACGTCGCCTGCACGAGGATCGGCGCAAAAACATTCGGCAGGATATAGCGGGTGATGATGCTCGAGGACCGGAGGCCGATCGAGCGGGCGCTCTCGACATATTCCTCGGTTTTGACCGAAAGCACCTGGCCACGCGTCAGCCGCACGAAGACCGGCATGGCCGAAAGGCCGATCGCAATCATCGCATTGGTCAGGCTCGGACCGAGAAAGGCGGCAAGCGCGATGGCGGTGATGAGGAAAGGCATGGCCAGAAAGGCTTCGGTGATGCGGGAGATCACCATGTCGATCCAGCCGCCGAAATAACCGGAGACGAGGCCGAAAGGTACGCCGATGACAACGGCAATGGCGACCGAGAAGACGCCGGCCATCAGCGAGGCCTGCGCACCCCAGATCATCCGGGAAAGAATGTCGCGGCCGATGTCGTCGGTGCCGAGCCAATGGGCGGCGGAGGGCGCCTTGCGGATTGCCGACCAGCTTGTGGCGTTCGGATCGGGAATCGGAAGAATGGGGGCGGCAACGGCGAGGATCGCAAAGAAGGCGATGATCGCCAGGCCGACGAGGGCGCCCTTGTTGGCCTTCAGCTTGCGCCAGGCGCGGCTCGGCGTACGGTCGATCGCGGAGGGAATGCCGGTTTCTCCGATCGCGGTCATAGGGCAGCCCTCATGCGCGGATTGAGCAGGACGTAGAGAATGTCGGCCACGAGGTTCATCAAGATGAAGCCGATCGCCGTGCAGATCACCACACCCTGAACGACAGCGTAGTCGCGGTTGAAGACGGCGTCGACGATGAGCTTTCCGAAACCCGGAATGGTGAAGATCTGCTCGGTCAGCACGGCGCCGGCGAGCAATTCGCCGAAGAGCAGCGCGGTCAGCGTCACGATCGGCAGCATCGCGTTGCGGAAGCTGTGTTCGAGCACGACAGTGCTTTCCGGCAGTCCCTTGGCGCGGGCGGTGCGGATGTAATCGGCGCTCAGCACGCTGAGCATTGCCGAGCGGGTATGCCGCATCAGCGTCGCCGCCAGCGCATTGCCGAGCACGAAGGAGGGCATCAGCATGGTTTCCAGCGAACGCAGCGGGTTGCTGAAGAAGGGTTCATAGCCGGATGCCGGCAGCCAGCCGAGATTGACCGAAACCAGCAGGATCAGCATGATGCCGAGCCAGAAATTCGGGATCGACAGGCCGGTCAGCGCGATGATGTTGGCGAGATAGTCGATCATCGTGTTCTTCTTGACGGCCGCCAGGATGCCCATCGGCACGCCGATGACAAAGGCGAAGATCATCGACATGATGGCAAGCTGGATGGTGACCGGCAGCTTTTCGCCGATGAGCTGCAGAACCGGCTGGTTGGTGCGCAGCGAGATGCCGAGGTCGCCCTGCAGTGCCGCACCCAGCCAGCGGACATATTGATAGGGCACAGGATCGTTCAGCCGATATTTCTCGCGCAGGAATTCGAGAACCTGCGGGTCGCGTTCCTCGCCGGCCATGGCGAGGATCGGGTCGCCGGGCAGCAGCTTCTGCAGCGAGAAGACGAAGACCGAAATGATCAAAAGCGTCGGTATGGCGACCAAGAGCCGTTTGGCGATGTAGGTGTACATGGGCGATCCTGACACGACTGGGATCATGCGGCGGAGGATTTCCGCCGCATGAACGGCTTCTGATCAGCCGGCTTTCTTGACGCCGACGAGGCGGATCATGCCATCCGGCGACGGAACGAAGCCGGTGATGTTTTTGTGCAGCGCCCAGATCCAGGACTGATGGCCGAGATAGATGATCGGCAGATCATCGTTCAGGATGACGGCGGCGGCATCGTATTTCTGCTTGCGCACGGCCTCGTCGGTCGACGCCCGGGCTTCGTTCAGCAGCTTGTCCACCTCGGCGTTGCAGTATTTCGTGTCGTTGATGCCGCCCTTGCAGGTGATGAACTGATGGATGTTGCCATCGGGATCGACGCGGCCGGACCAGTCGGAACGGCTGAGCTGATAGTTGCCGGCCGTCTGCTCGCTCAGCAGCGTGGCGAATTCCGTCGATTTCAGGCTGACGTCGAAGCCGGCTTCGCCGACCATCGACTGGATGATCTGCATCATCTGCATGGCAACAGGATTGTTCGGGATCTGCAGTTCGATCGGCACGCGGTCGAAGCCAGCTTCCTTGATCAGCGCCTTGGCCTTGTCGAGATCGCGGGCGGGGACGGCAATATCCTTGTCGAACCACGGGCTGCTCGGGGGAAAGGGCTGGTTGCCGGAAACCGCCGTGCCTTCGTAGACGATCTGGTTGACGGCATCGCGGTCGATCGCCAGCGAGAAGGCCTGGCGCAGGCGCTTGTCCTTGCCGAAAGGATTGTCGGCCCGCGCACCATTGCCGATATTGGTGTAGAGCGCCATGTAGCCGGTGCCGACGGCATCGGCATAGACCAGGCTCGAATCGGACTTCACGGCTTCCGCGTCGGTCGCGGCGAGGCGCTCGATCATGTCGAGATCGCCGGACCGCAGATTGGCGAGGCGCACCGTCGTATCCGGGATCGGCAGATAGGTGAGCTTGTCGATGAAGATCTTGTCCTTGTTCCAGTAGTCCTGGAACTTTTCGAGCACGATGCGGTCCTGCTGGACGCGCTCGACAAACTTGAACGGACCGGCGCAGACCGGGTGATCGCCGAACTTGGCGCCGAGTTCCTTGGCGGCCTTCGGCGAGACGATCATGCCGGCGCGGTCGGAAAGCTGGGCAAGAAGGGTGACATCAGGCGCCTTGAGGGTGAACTTGACCTCGTATTCGCTTGCCGCCTCGACCTTTGCGACCGAGGCTAGCTCGCTCTTGCGACGTGATTCCGGCAGGGTGATGTTGCGCTCGATGGTGGCGACGACGGCTTCGGCGTTGAAGGGGGTCTCGTCATGGAACTTGACGCCTTGGCGAAGCTTCATGATGAGCTCTTTGCCATCGGCCGACCAGCTCCATTCGGTGGCAAGCTGCGGCACGATCTTCAGATCCGGTGAGACGTCGACCAGCTTGTCGCACATCGCGGTATAGACGATGCGGCCGACGAAGGTGCGCGACTGCGCGGGATCGAGCACGTCGGCATCGTCCTGCAGGCCGATCTTCAGATCGACGGCGAAGGCAGGAAGGGCAAACAGTGCGCCGGCAACGGCGGTGGTCAGCAATTTGGCGATCTTCATTCCATTCTCCTCTGTCTATTTTTGTTTGGTTTTTGCTTCCATTCCGGCGGTTATGGCCCGTCGTATTTTTTCTCCCGGTTCACTTCCCGGCTCAGGCGAGGGTCTTGTCGACCTCCATTTCGCTGTGGTCGAGCGAGGTGATACGGATGAGGCTTTCCTGCAGCGTCAGCAGATGCTGGCGCATCGCTTCGCCCGCCCTAGCCGGATCGCGGGCGGCGATCGCATCGACGATCGCCGTGTGCTGGTTAAAGGTGACGGGCCGCGTCCGGCTGGCGCTGCGAGCGCGCTCGCGGATCGTCTGCCAGGCCTCGTCCTGGCGCACCCGGTTGATGACGTCGAAGATGGTGAGGAAGAAACCGTTGCCGGCGCATTGGGCAATCTGGCGGTGCAGGGCGCCGTCCCAGAGTTCGCGCCCGTCGGCATCGGTGCTTTCGTAGATCTTCTTCACCAGATCGTACATGCGCTCGATATCGGCGGCCTTGGCGCGCATGGCGGCAAGCTGGGCGAGCTGCGGCTCGATGCGCAGGCGCACTTCCATGACTTCCATCAGATCGGTGCCGGCAACGATCGAGCCGACATGATCGCTCCAGCCGTCGGGGCGCGGGCCGGCATAGGTGCCGGAGCCTTGGCGGCGCCAGACGCGGCCTTCTGCCTCCAGCACTTCGAGGGCGCGACGCACGGCACGGCGGCCGACGCCAAGCATTTCCGAAAGGGTGCGCTCGGTCGGCAGCTTGCCGTCGGCGTCGAGACCGTCGGACCGCAGGAGAGCCCTCAGCCTCTCCAGCGCATAATTCGAATTGCCCCGCGTCTCATCCATCGGCATTGGCTTAAATGGTCCGTACCAATTTTCTATTGGTTCAGTGCAAACCAAAACGCGACGACCGTCAAGCGCTTTTTTGTGCAAATGGAAATCTGCCTGTTTTTTGCTCAATCCCTGGCGTTGCCGCGATACGGGGAACCGGTCGATCGCGCCGACACGGCGGCGGCACGATCGACACGATCATCCAGAAAAACGCAATTGGTTCAGGTGAACCTCAGGCCGGCGTCGAGCGCGCGGAGAGAAAGACCTGCGGCTCGAAGGCGAAATCCTTGTCGAAGGGATAGGTCGGATGCTGCTTGCGCAGCCGCGGCAGGCGCTCGACGAACTGGTCGACGACACCTGTTGATAGCGCCATCAAGTTCGGATTGGCAATCGGCGCCAGTTCCGGCGAGAGATAGCCCGATTTGACGACGATGATCTTCGCCTGGTTCGGGTCGAGACCTAGCCGGGTGAAATCGACGATATTGTGATAGGGCCGGCGCTTGGCGGAAAGCACCAGATCGATGCCGCCGGTCGAAACGACCGCCTGGCGGTCGGTCGGATCAGAAGTTTCATGCAGCAACTTGACCGTGAAACGGGCGACAACCGGTTTGCTGCCTTCGGTATCGAGCGAGGCGCCGACGCTGAGCTCCAACTCGGCGCCGATGCCTGCGGCGTAACAGGCCTCGGTCGCCGCCTTGTCGGCGATGCCGGCAAAGACGACGCCGGTGGCCGCCCTGGCGATCAGTTCGGCCAGCACATCGGCCCGGTCCCCGACACCGCCACCGGTCGGATTGTCGCCGGATTCGGCAAGCACAACAGGGGCGGTCGGGCTTGCGACTGCCCTTTCGACGCATTCCTCGAGCGAGCCGGTCTCGCAGCCGAAAACAAAGTCTTCGCGCGCATCCCAATAAGCCCTCGCGAGACGTTTGGCCTCACGCTCCAGCACGGCGCGGTCGGTGCCGGTCATGATGGCGGCGGCGGTGGCGCGCGGTTCGTCGGCCCAGACATAGCCGACCATCAGCGACGCATCCCAAACGCCATCAAGCGCATCGATCCCGGGCAGCATGTCATAGAGGCTCTTTGCCGGCTCATCGACGGTGCTGGTGCGCTCGCCGGGCAGCACGACGGGGATCGGCGCCCAGAGAAGGGTCGGCCTCTCGCCGGTTTTCAGACTCTTTACCAGCATGGAGACGGAGCGGCGCATCGTCTCTTCGACATCGATATGCGGCGCGGTGCGATAGGTGGAATAGATGTCGAGCGCATCGATGATGCGCTGGGTGACGTTGCCGTGCAGGTCGTAACTTGCCGAGACCGTGCAATCCTCGCCGACCAGCGCGCGGGCCGCGCTGATCCAGTCGCCCTCGGCATCCTCCATGCCCTCGACATACACGGCGCCGTGCATGGCGAGGTAGAGACCGTCAAGCGGCAGCATCGGCTTCAGCCGCTCGAGGAACTCGCCCTTGAAGGCCTCGTAAGTGGCACGTGAAACCGGGCCACCGGCAATGGCGCGGGCATGGATCGTCGGCAGGAATTCCGCATCATAATCCTTGAGGAAGGCGAAATAGGGCGCTGCCAGCAGCGCTTCGCCGCGTAATACTCGAAAATCCTTCTCCTCGTTCAGGACGGGATTGTATGTACTGCACTCGGTATGAATGCCACCGACGGCGATGCGCATGGGAAACCTCAAATGATGTTGGGAGCAGTCAGGAAGTTATGGGCGATGCTGGCAACCCGGCTCCAGCGCCGGCATCGACACGCGGGTGCGGATCGGTGTCGGTCGACGGAGTTTGTGCTGCGATAAAGTGAACATTCGGGATCCGATCCGAAGAAGCGTCCTTTTTGCCTCGACAATAAGTTTACAAACGAACCAATCAACAAAATAAATTACAATCCTGATCTTCTAAGCCGGCGTCGAGGTTGAAGGTGCCGTAGTCGGTGAGCCTCCGACCGGTTCGGTTTCTTCCGTCGGATGCCGCGCCGATTGCTGCCGGAAAACGCGTCAGTATCGGCATAAAGAAAAAATCCCACTTCGGGATCCCGAAATTCCCCCGCTTCGGGATTCCGAAATTCGTCGCGTTTTGGGCGGTGTCGCCGTGGGGAAACATCCAATGATTTCAACACCCCAACCAATTTCGGGATTCCGAAGTGCTATATAGATTATGGTGGGGGTCTGGCTGACCGATGAAGTCAGCCAAGCGCTCGACAGGTTCGCCGGCCGTTGATTGAAGCTCGCCGCCTTTTCCCAAGTGGCGGAACGCTGCCAAAACGATGAAGGCGGGCGCTGTGGATCTCCACACCAAGCCGGTGTCAGACCAGGCGCTGCTCGATGCGGTGATAGCCGGTATCGCTGTGGATGGCCCCGGCGCACGGAGGCGGTCATCGTCAAGCGCAATCTTGAACGTTTAGGGACGCTGACGCATCGCGAGCCCGAGATCCTACGCGAGGTGGTGACGCGCTGCGCCGTGCCAATGTCATGCGCAAGATGGAGGTCCGCTCCGTCGGTGAGCTGATCGGGGCATGGGAGACCTTACCCCCGACGATGCGCGAGACCGGCGGACCTGGATTCTGACCAACCCCAACATCAGGTGCTCAGATGGCTTCGAGGGCTTTTGCTTCCCGGGCGATGAAATTGCAGACCAGTTTCACGCGCAACGGCACGGTGCGGCCAAAGGCGTGCAGTGCATTGAAGGGAGCGCTCGGGAACCCAAATCCCGCAGCGAGTGTAACAAGCGTGCCGTCTGCCAGGTCTTTCCCGACCAGGCATCGCAGAAGATAGGCTGCTCCCAGCCCACTCAGCGCAGCCTGAATGAGTGCGGCCCCTGAGTCGCAATCGACGCGCCCGAAGGGAATGAAGCTCGTCCCGTCCGGCAGGCGCAGAGGCTGCGTGATGCCACCCAGTGCATAGCGGGCAAAGGGCAGAGCCGCCAGCGCTTCGGCAGTTGCAGGATTGCCCCAGGTCTTCAGAAAGGTCGGAGACCCGACGATCGTCATCGGCAGGTCGGCCAGGTGACGAACCATGAGGTCTCCCGGTGCGGGATTCCCAACGCGCAGCACAACGTCGTAGTCCTCCCGGATCAGATCGACGAACCGATCCGTAAGTCCGACTTCGAGATGCAGGTTCGGATAGTCTGCTGCAAAGCTTCCGAAGAGGCGCGGCAGCAGTAGAGGCGCCATTTCGCTGGGCATGCTGATGCGCAAGCGACCCGAGGGCGCAACGTCGGACCTGATCGCCTCTTCACTTGCATCCAGGTGCCGCAACAGCGGCGCAACGCGGTCGAAGAAAAGTTGCCCGTCCTGGGTAAGCGTCAGGGCGCGCGTGGAGCGCAGGAACAGCCGGGCGCCAATCTTCTTTTCCAGCCGCGCCACGCTCTTCGACACCGCTGACGGTGTCGTCGCCAGATCGCGGGCCGCGGCGCTGAATGATCCGGCCTCTACCGTCCGCACAAAAGCCATCAATCCGGGCATCTCGTTGAGCAGATTCGGCATTTGCACCTCCGCGGCACAGATCATGTGCCCGCCCATGATCTAATGACGAAGGGTGGCAGCGTTTATCTAATTTCTCGTTGAAAGGAGATAAACAATGCAACACCTCAAAGACAAGGTCGCCGTCATCACCGGCGGCAATAGCGGCATCGGCAAGGCGACCGCTCGGCTGTTCGCGGAAGAAGGAGCGCAGGTCATCATTTCCGGGCGCCGGCAGGATGCTGTCGACCGCGCCGTCCAAGAAATCGGTCCGTCGGCCATCGGCTTCGTGGGTGATGCCGCCGACCTGGAAGATCATCGCAGGCTGGCGGACACCGTGAAGAGCCGCTTCGGCGGGCTCGACATCTACATGGCCAATGCTGGGATCATCAATCTCACCACCTCCGCCGAGGTGACTCCGGCAGACTATGACCGGCATTTCGCAATCAATACGCGCGGCGTGTTCTTCGGCGTGCAGACGATCGCCCCTCTGATCCGCGACGGCGGAAACATCATCGTTACGAGCTCGCTCGCGGCCACGAAGATCCTCCCGGATCATACCGTCTATGCCGGTTCAAAAGCAGCAACCGCCGCCTTTGCGAAAAACTGGGCGATCGAATTCAAGTCGCGGCGGATCCGTGTCAACATCCTGAGCCCGGGACCGGTCGAGACGGAAATTCTCGCCAAGCTGGGCGTATCGGAGGCCGAGCGGCCGGCATTCGAAGATTACATGGCTTCCCTGATCCCCGCCGGCCGTCTCGGCCGACCGGAAGAGTTGGCGCGCGCCGCACTCTTCCTCGCCTCCGATGCAGGAAGCTTTGTCAACGGGATCGAGCTTCATGTCGATGGCGGCATGACCCTGGCTTAAAAGGCCTGCCCTTTGCCAGCCCCAACGGGCTCTACAACCTGTCGAACCTGTCGAAGCTGTCGGTCTGATGGCTGAGGCTCGGCAGGTATCGAACGCATCAAGCCATCCGCAGCAGAACGGCCGCCACGAGCGCATGCATCTGACGTTGAAGAAGGAGGCCACCCGTTCGGCACGAGGTTGTCACCTATGTCTTAGGTACGTTCCGTTACCTATGTGTCGGGAATGGACATTGGAAAACTGGAGCGGGCGAAGGGATTCGAACCCTCGACCCCAACCTTGGCAAGGTTGTGCTCTACCCCTGAGCTACACCCGCTCAATCCGCATCGGTCCGGGGTAGTTGTTGGACCGTGGGCGCCGCCTCGCGGCGACCGGCGCTATATGGCCTAACGGGTTTTCAAATGCAACAGGGAAATGACGGAGAGGCGAAGAAAAATTCTGGTGTTTGCAGACGCCCGGCGGAAAGGCCGCAAATGCGGGGCAAAGCGTCGGTCGCAAAGATTGCCAAACGATGTGGACCGACTTAATCAGGACGCCTCGCTTTTTCCCTTCCTGCCCAATGGATTGCCCCATGTCCGAAAATGCCCCGAAGACAAGAGAAGAATTGTTTGCCTTTCTCGACGGGCTCGGCATCGCCCATAAAACGGTCGATCATGCGCCGGTCTTCACCGTGGCGGAATCGGTCGCCCTGCGCGACGAGATCCCCGGCGGCCACACCAAGAACCTGTTCGTCAAAGACAAGAAGGACAGGTATTTTCTGCTGACCGTGGAGGAAAATGCTGCCGTCGACCTCAAGCAGGTGCATAATGCCATCGGCGGCTCCGGCCGGGTCTCCTTCGGCAGGCCGGAGAAGCTGATGGAGTATCTCGGCGTCGCTCCGGGTTCGGTGACGGCGTTCGGCGCGATCAACGATACTGCCGAGAATGTCACCTTCGTGCTCGATGCCGAGCTGATGCGCGAGGAGATCGTCAACTGCCATCCGTTATCCAATGATGCGACGACCTCGATTGCGGGCAGCGATCTCATCCGTTTCATGGAAGCGACCGGACATAAGCCGCTTGTCTTGAAAGTGACGTCCTGACATACGATTTTAGCGCTAAAGCGCGTCGCGATCTTTTAGATTCGCTTGCGGCGCTTTAGTCTCTGGTTTTGCGCATGCCTTTATCGCAAAACCGCACCACAGTTTTGCGCGACATGCTTTAGCAAAGACGCCGGCAGGATCGGCGCGGCGGGAGATACCTATGAGCGGCAGCGACAACCCCTATAACGGTTCCTTCGGAAACCAGATGACGGCGAGCACAAGCTTCGGCGCGGCACCACAGCCCGCGGCTGCGGCCGGCAGCTACATCACGGAGACGACGACCGCGAATTTTTCCAAGGATGTCATCGAGGCATCGCGCAGCCAGCCGGTGCTGGTCGATTTCTGGGCGCCCTGGTGCGGTCCGTGCAAGCAGCTGACGCCGGTATTGGAAAAGGTGGTCAACGAAGCCAAGGGCCGTGTCCGGCTGGTCAAGATGAACATCGACGACCATCCGTCGATCGCCGGTCAGCTCGGCATCCAGTCGATCCCCGCCGTCATCGCCTTCGTCAACGGCCGTCCTGCCGAC
Organism: Rhizobium laguerreae; assembly: GCF_019778565.1. NCBI lineage: Bacteria > Pseudomonadati > Pseudomonadota > Alphaproteobacteria > Hyphomicrobiales > Rhizobiaceae > Rhizobium > Rhizobium laguerreae. The sequence continues at coordinate 251,970 of NZ_JAAXQT010000004.1, forward strand.
GGTTTCATGGGCGCGGTGCCGGAAAGCCAGATCCAGCAGTTCATCGACCGCATCGCCGGTCCGGCCGGCGCCGACGAGGCGGCGGAAATCGAAGCCGTGCTTGCGGAAGCGGCGGAACTGCTTGCCGCCGGCAATATCAACGAGGCCGCTCAGCTCTACGGCGCCGTGATGCAGGCCGACCCCGAGAATGCCAAGGCGCTTGCCGGCATGGCCGAATGCATGATCGCCGCCAACCAGCATCAGCGGGCGCGCGAAATACTGACGGAATTGCCGGAAGAGCTGGCGAAAGACGCCGGCATCCAGGCGGTGCTGATGAAGCTCGAGCAGATCGAGGAAGCCCGCAAACTCGGCGATCCCGTTGCGCTCGAGCGTCAACTGGCAGCCAATCCCGATGACCACGAGACGCGGATCAAGCTCGCCAAGATCCGCAATGTCGAAGGCCGGCGCGACGAGGCGGCCGACCATCTGCTGCTGATCATGCGCAAGGACCGTGCCTTCGACGATGACGGCGCCCGCCGCCAGCTGCTGCAGTTCTTCGAGGTCTGGGGCTTCAAGGATCCGGCGACGGTTGCAGCGCGCCGCAAGCTTTCGGCGATGCTGTTCTCCTAGGCGCGGCGCGTCCGACAAGACACGCCACGGACGGTCTATCGCATTGAATCCGTGCATGATCTTTTCCGAAAATCGATTCCGATTTTCGGGTATTCGCCACTGCATAATTCCTTAAATCGGAATCGATTTAGGGATGAAATTATGCAGCGATTCAAAGCGTTACAGCGCCGCGCGTCTAAAAAGACGCGCGGCGCTGTAAGTTTCGAGCATCTGCCCTTGCGTTTTCGGACGAGGGCACCACATTCTCGTCAAGACGGGCATGCCCGTTACAAGAATGCGGGACGGTTTCATGCAAGTCGGGAATGCCAGATACCTGAAGCCGGGCGATCTGCCTGATGTGATCGCTGTCTTCCCCCTGACCGGCGCCCTCCTCCTGCCGGCCGGGCAGCTTCCCCTCAACATTTTCGAGCCGCGCTATCTGGCGATGCTGGATGCAGCACTGACCGGAAACCGGCTGATCGGCATGGTGCAGCCGGCGCTCGGCGAACACGAGGACAAGGGCGGCGAGGCCAACCTTGCTGCTGTCGGTTGCCTCGGCCGCATCACCTCCTTTGCCGAGACCGGCGACGGGCGCTATATCGTATCGCTGACCGGCGTCTGCCGCTTCCGGCTGCTGGAGGAGAAAGCGACCAGCGATCCCTTCCGCACCTTCCGCATCGCCCCTTTTATCGCCGACCTCTCGGCCGAGAACGAGGAGGAGGCGGTCGACCGCGCAGCGCTTCTGACGGCCTTCAAGGCCTATCTCGATGCCAACAAGCTGGAGGCAGACTGGGAGAGCGTCGAGCGGGCGAGCAATCTGACGCTCGTCAATTCGCTGGCGATGATGTCGCCCTTCGGGCCGGCGGAAAAACAGGCGCTGCTGGAGGCGCCGGACCTGAAGACGCGGGCCGAGACGCTGATCGCCATTACCGAAATCGTGCTGGCGCGCGTCTTCGGTGACTCCGACACGGTTCTGCAGTAGACTTCAGCCATGGACGAAAAACTCAGCCGCGTCGATCCAAAGCTGCTCGATCTGCTGGTCTGCCCGCTCTCCAAGGGGCGGCTTTCCTATGATCGCGAGCACAACGAACTCGTCTCGGAAAAGGCGCGGCTTGCCTATCCGATCCGCGACGGCATTCCAATCATGCTGGTGTCCGAAGCCCGCCGCCTCGACGACTAAAGCAATTCCAGGAAGCGGGTTTCCCCGGCGAAGCGCGAGGCGGTTTTGCCGCGTATTGCGTAAAAGGTTAAATCGTCTGGCCGGCAAGCAGCCGCGGATTGTCCTTTGCCGTCGTTCCGGCCGCCTGGCCGATGAAGAAGGATTTGAGGCGCGGCAGCCGGTCGACGATGCCGAGGCCGACGTCGCGGGCGATGCGGATCGGCGTCGCGTCGTTGGAGAAGAGCCGGTTCAGCACGTCGGTCGTCACCCCCATGCGGAACGTGTCGAAGCGCCGCCAGGTCTGGTAGCGCTCGAGAATGTTGATCGAGCCGATATCGAGGCCGAGGCGGTCGGCCTCCACGATGGTTTCGGCAAGTGCCGCCACATCCTTGAAGCCGAGATTGAGGCCCTGACCCGAAATCGGGTGGATGCCGTGGGCAGCGTCGCCGGCCAGCGCGAAACGCGGCGCGACGAAGGCGCGGGCGAGCGTCAGGCCGAGCGGGAAGGCGCGCTTGTCGCCGATCACTTTCAGGCTCCCAAGCTTGTGGCCGAAGCGGCGTTCGAGCTCTTCCTCGAAGATCAGGTCGTCGGCGGCGACCAGCCGATTGGCATCCGGCGTGCGCTCCGTCCAGACGAGCGAGGAGCGGTTGTTCTTGAGCGGCAGGATGGCGAAGGGGCCGGCCGGCAGAAAATGTTCCTCGGCGCAGCCGTCATGCGGCCGCTCATGTTCGACGGTTGCAACGATGCCGGACTGGCCGTAGTCCCAGGTGACGGTCCTGATGCCGGCAAGATCACGCAGCGTCGAGCGCACGCCGTCGCAGGCAACCAGCAGCCGGGTTTCCAGCGCGCTGCCGTCCGAGAGCGTGACGGTGGCATGGGTGTCGTGGGTCTTCAGCTCCGTAGCGCCAAGCCCGTGGCGGATGTCGATGCCGAGCCGGTCGCAGGCACCGCGCAGGGCGGCGACCATCGCGACATTCGGGATCATGTGGGCGAACGGCCGGCCGTCGGCCACTTCGCCGTCGAAGGTCAGAAATACCGGACGCACCGGATCGGAGGTCTTGGAGTCGGTGACGATCATCTTGGTGATCGGCTGGGCCTCCGGCTCGATCTCCTTCCAGATGCCGAAGACTTCGAGCATCTTCGCTGCCGCGGCGATGATGGCGGAAGCGCGCGTATCGTTTTTCCAGACATGTTCGGGGGCCGCCTCGACGACGGCGACATTCAGATGGGGTGCTGCCTGCTTGACCGCGACAGCGGCGGAAAGGCCGACATAACCCCCGCCCACAACCAGCATATCAAGCATCGCGCCGCTCCCGTACCTTATGCCTCAGATGTGACCTATATAGATCATCGCAACTTCACTTCCTACCGCTGGGAGACATAGAAATGACGGGCGAGACATCAGGGCCTTCGGCGATGGAGACGCTGCTTTCGACGCTCGACCTCGAGCCGATCGAGGTCGATATCTTCCGCGGCCGCAGCCCCAAGGTCGGCTGGCAGCGGGTCTTCGGCGGCCAGGTGATCGGCCAGGCGTTGATGGCGGCGCAGCGCACCATCGAGGGCGAGCGTTTCGTCCATTCGCTGCATGCTTATTTCATGCGTCCCGGCGATCCCTCGGTGCCGATCATCTACCAGGCAGAGCGCATCCGCGACGGATCGAGCTTCAACACGCGGCGCGTCGTCGCCATTCAGCACGGCAAGGCGATCTTCGCGCTGTCGGCCTCCTTCCAGGTGGAGGAGCCGGGCTTCGAGCACCAGATCGCGATGCCCGAGGTCGAGATGCCGGAGGCGCTGCTCGGCGAGCAGCAGATCAAGGAACAGTATCTGGCGCACGCGCCGGAAGCGATCCGAAAATACTGGCAGCGTGAGCGGCCGATCGAGATCCGCCCCGTCTCGCTGACGCATTATTTTTCCGACAGGAAGCTCGATCCCAAACAAGACGTCTGGGTGCGCGCCACCGGCCCGGTTCCCGACGACCGGCTCTATCAGGCGGCGGTGCTTGCCTATCTTTCGGACATGACGCTGCTCGATACGTCGCTCTATGCGCACGGAACGTCCATCTTCGACCAGAGCCTGCAGGTGGCGAGCCTCGATCACTCGATGTGGTTCCACAAGCCCTGCAAGCTCGACGACTGGCTGCTTTATACGCAGGACAGTCCGTCGGCTTCAGGCGCCAGAGGATTAACCCGGGGTAGCCTATTTACACGATCCGGTAGCCTGATTGCATCGGTCGCGCAGGAAGGCCTGATTCGGAAAAAGGCAAATGAATAAATAATGTGCAACTTTATAAATTTGCGCGTTATTTGTGCGCTTATTGGCCAATCATTTGCCTGTTTATTGGCACTCTTTATTATAACCTTTACTTTTCAATAGTTTACCTCTTGCTTCGAATCTGGCACGTCCCTTGAATGTGTATTGGCCGGTCGCTGTTCAGGAATGTCAGCGGCAAGGAGAGTCGGCTCCGCGCCGAGGATAACGAAGGATGGGAAACCAGATGAAAATTGTGATGGCCATTATCAAGCCGTTCAAGCTCGATGAGGTCCGCGAAGCCCTTACGGCGATCGGTATTCAGGGGCTGACCGTAACCGAGGTGAAGGGCTACGGGCGCCAGAAGGGGCACACCGAAATCTATCGCGGCACCGAATATGCAGTCAGCTTCCTGCCGAAGCTCAAGATCGAAATCGCGGTTGCATCGGAACTCGTCGACAGGGCGGTCGAGGCCATCGCGGCAGCGGCCAAGACCGGTCAGATCGGTGACGGCAAGATCTTCGTCTATTCGATCGACCATGCCGTGCGCATCCGTACGGGCGAAACCGATTCAGAAGCGCTGTAAGAACGGCAGATCAAGGAGCTTTTTCCAATGTCAATTTCGAAGTTTTCTTCCACCTTTGCGCGGATTTGCGCAGCTTCGGCCGCCCTTCTGGCGCCGGCCGTCGCTTTCGCGCAGGAGGCTGCGCCAGCCGCCACTGCCGCTGCTGCTCCTGCTCTCACGATGGATAAGGGTGATAATACCTGGATGCTCGTCTCCTCGGCGCTCGTCCTGCTGATGACCATCCCCGGCCTTGCGCTTTTCTACGGCGGTCTCGTGCGCGCCAAGAACATGCTCTCGGTGCTGATGCAGGTCTTCATGATCACGGCCGTCGTGGCGCTGATCTGGGTGACCTACGGCTATTCGCTCGCCTTCACCGACGGCGGTTCGCTGAACAGCTTCGTCGGCGGCTTCTCCAAGGCCTTCCTCGCCGGCGTCAACACCTCGTCGCTCGTAGAAACCTTCTCGAAGGGCGTCGCCATTCCGGAATATACCTTCATCGTGTTCCAGATGACGTTTGCCTGCATCACGCCCGGCCTGATCGTCGGCGCATTCGCCGAGCGCATCAAGTTCTCGGCCGTCATGCTCTTCGTCGTGCTCTGGGTCACTTTCATCTATTTCCCGATGGCGCACATGGTCTGGTTCTGGGGCGGTCCGAGCTCCTACACCTCGCCGGCCGGTCTGATCTTCTCCTACGGCGCAATCGACTTTGCCGGCGGCACGGTCGTTCACATCAATGCCGGTATCGCGGGCCTCGTCGGCGCCATCATGCTCGGCAAGCGCACGGGCTATAAAAAGGAAATCATGGCTCCGCATTCGATGACGCTGACCATGGTCGGCGCCTCGCTGCTCTGGGTCGGCTGGTTCGGCTTTAATGCCGGCTCCAACCTCGAAGCCAATGCCTACGCTTCTCTCGCTATGATCAACACCTTCGTCGCAGCGGCGGCCGCCGCTGTGTCCTGGTGCATCGTCGAAACCCTCACCCGCGGCAAGGCTTCCATGCTCGGTGGCGCTTCCGGCGCGGTTGCCGGTCTCGTCGCCATCACCCCGGCGGCAGGCTTTGCCGGCCCGATGGGCTCGATCGTTCTCGGCCTCCTCGTTTCGCCGGCCTGCTACTTCTTCGTCGACGTCGTGAAGAACAAGTTCAACTACGACGACAGCCTCGATGTCTTCGGCGTCCATTGCGTCGGCGGCATCATCGGCGCTCTCGGCACCGGTATCCTCGTCAACCCGGCGCTCGGCGGTGCTGGCATCGTCGATTATTCCACAGCCGATTTCGCAGCCTCCTATGCCGGCACGGCGACCCAGGTCTGGAACCAGGCCAAGGGCGTGCTGACGACGCTGCTGTGGTCGGGCATCGGCTCGGCGATCCTCTACAAGATCGTCGACATCGTCATCGGTCTGCGTGTCACCGTCGAAGCCGAACGCGAAGGTCTCGACCTTTCGACCCACGGCGAAGCCGCCTACCACTCTTCATGATCACAGGGTTTGCGGCGCCCGGCAAAAGGGCGCCGCTTCATGGCCCGTCGCGGCCTATCTAACCATAGACCGCATTTCGCCCGGACCTTTCAAGGTTCGGGCCTTTTTCATTTCCCTGTCCGGAATTGTCGTCCAGCCATGCATGGTTAACATCGCTTTAACCCGGCTCTGATTAGGTAGAACGGACGCATTTTGGCACGGCGAAGCTTCAGCGATTCGCGTGTCCTCAGGCATTGGACGGGTTAGACACATGGCAAGAAGCACGTCGCCGGCAATGGATGGCCGTCCGGATCGGTTCTCCTTCTCGGCATTCATGCTGCGGCAGATCCAGGCGCTCATCGGCTTTGCGATCTTTCTGCTACTGGCGTTCTGCGTCGCGGCGCTGGCGACATGGAATGTTGCGGATCCGAGCTATTCCTACGCGACCGCCAACCTGCCGACGAATATTCTCGGCTACAGCGGTGCTGCCTTTGCCGATATCGTCATGCAGTTCCTCGGGCTTGCCAGCGTCGTTTCGATGCTGCCGATCGTCGCCTGGGCGCTGACGCTGATCTCGGGCCGCCGCTTCAGCCGTATTCCTGCCCGTGCCGGCGCCTGGTTCGGCGGTTCGGTGCTTTCCTGCGCCGTCCTCGGCTGCTTTCCGCCGCCGCTCACCTGGCCGATCCCGAACGGCATCGGCGGTGTCATCGGCGACATGATCCTGCGTTTTCCCGCACTCTTCGTCGGCGCCTATCCGACGGGCACCTTCGCCATGGTCGTCGGCTGCATCTTCGCCGCACCGACCGCCTGGCTGATGCTGTTTGCATCAGGCCTTGTCGGCCGCAGCGACGCCGACGAGGAGATCGAGGAAGACTACGTCGATACGCGCAGCAAGGCCCGCGTCGTCGGAGACGAGGACGAGGAGGAAGACGAGTCCCGCTGGGTCGCTCTCAGCGGTGCCGTGACGCATGCCTGGTACATGAGCCAGGGCCGGCTGCGTCGGCTGTTCGGCATGGGGCCGCGCAAGCGGCGCCAGGGCGATTACGAATCACCTTATGATTTCAACGATGACGAGTTCGGCACGCTGAACGAACCGGTGCGCGCCAAGGCGCCGACCGTCCGCGGCGAGCGCATGGAGCCGTCGATGGAACCATCGATGGGAGCAAGGATGGCTTCGCCCCGGCGCATCGTCTCCGCACCGTCGCTGTCTGTCGATGACGACGATGACAATGACGACGACCTGCCCTTCGATAACGACATGCCGCCGCGCCCGGCCGATATCCTGCCCGACGACGATGACGACGACTGGATGATCCGAGCACCGGCAAAGGCGGCCGGCAAGCCGGAACCGCGCGTCGTCCCCGTCGTCGCACGTCCGAAGCCCAGCGCCCGCATCGAGCGAGAGGCGCAGGGCTTGTTCATCCGTCCCGAGGGTTTCCAGCTTCCCTCGATGCATCTGCTCGCCGAACCGAAGAATGTCGTGCGCGACTCCACGCTTTCGGCCGATGCGCTGGAACAGAACGCCCGCATGCTCGAAGGCGTGCTTGAGGATTTCGGCGTCAAGGGCGAGATCATCCATGTCCGTCCCGGTCCCGTCGTCACGCTCTACGAACTGGAGCCGGCGCCTGGCATCAAGTCGTCACGCGTCATCGGCCTTGCCGACGATATCGCCCGCTCGATGAGCGCGATTGCCGCCCGCGTGGCCGTCGTGCCCGGCCGCAACGCGATCGGCATCGAATTGCCGAACCAGACGCGCGAGACCGTCTATCTGCGTGAACTCATCGCCTCCCGAGATTTCGAAGGCAGCAAGGCGAAGCTCGCCATGGCGCTCGGCAAAACGATCGGCGGCGAAGCCGTGATCGCCGATCTCGCCAAGATGCCGCATCTGCTCGTCGCCGGCACCACCGGTTCCGGCAAGTCGGTCGCCATCAACACGATGATCCTGTCGCTGCTCTACCGCATGACGCCGGAACAGTGCCGGCTGATCATGATCGACCCGAAGATGCTGGAACTCTCCGTCTATGACGGCATCCCGCACCTGCTTTCGCCTGTCGTCACCGATCCGAAGAAGGCCGTCGTCGCGCTCAAATGGACCGTGCGCGAGATGGAAGAGCGCTACAAGAAGATGTCGAAGATCGGTGTGCGCAACATCGATGGCTTCAACACCCGCGTCGAGCAGGCGCTGTCGAAGGGCGAGGCGATCTCGCGCACGGTGCAGACCGGATTCGACCGCCATACCGGCGAGGCGATGTACGAGACCGAAGAATTCGATCTGCGGCCGATGCCCTATATCGTCGTGATCATCGACGAGATGGCCGACCTGATGATGGTCGCCGGCAAAGACATCGAAGGCGCCGTCCAGCGTCTGGCGCAGATGGCGCGTGCCGCCGGCATCCACGTGATCATGGCGACACAGCGTCCGTCGGTCGACGTCATCACCGGCACGATCAAGGCAAACTTCCCGACGCGCATCTCCTTCCAGGTGACTTCGAAGATCGACAGCCGCACCATTCTCGGCGAACAGGGTGCCGAACAGCTGCTCGGCATGGGCGACATGCTCTACATGGCGGGTGGCGGGCGTATCCAGCGCGTGCACGGCCCGTTCGTTTCTGATGTCGAGGTGGAAGAGATCGTCTCCTACCTGAAGACCCAGGGCTCGCCGCAATATCTCGACGCGATTACCGCCGATGACGATGAGGACGGCGATTACGGCGGTGGCGGAGGCGGTCCGGCCGGCACGTCCAATCTTTCCGAATCGGAAGATCCCTACGATCAGGCGGTCGCCATCGTGCTGCGCGACGGCAAGGCGTCGACCTCCTACGTGCAGCGCCGACTTGGCATCGGCTACAACCGTGCCGCCTCGCTCGTCGAGCGCATGGAGAAGGAGGGTATCATCGGACCAGCCAACCACGCCGGCAAACGCGAAATTTTGGTTCCGACCGAAGGCGACATCCTCGACCGCTGACATAACAGGCATATATTTCCAATACAGCCGCTTTTGCGGAAACCTGATAGCATCGAAGCCGTTACCTCTCGCAGGCCGATCGCAACGCCTTGAAGACGCCGCCTTTCGGCAGCATGCAGATCGCATAAAGGAGATTTAGATGAGTCACTCCGATACGTTCCTCTCCGGCCTGACGGTAACGCGCCGCGACCTTCTCGGCGCCTTTGCCGTCGCTGCGATAGCGAGCGCCATTCCCCTTGGCGCTTATGCGCAGGCGGCAGCTCCCGCCTCCGGCACGGCGCAGGCGATCGCCGATCATTTTTCCGGCGTTACGACGATGCAGGGCGAATTCGTGCAGTTCGGCCCGCGCGGCGAACAGACCGGCGGCAAGTTCTTCATCCAGCGCCCCGGCAAACTGCGCTTCAACTATGACGATCCGTCGCCGATGCGGGTGATCGCCGACGGCAAGAACGTCGCCATCGGCAATATGAAGCTGAAGACCTGGGATCTCTATCCGCTCTCCAAGACCCCGCTCAGCCTGCTTCTGGCGCAGCGTATCGATCTGTCGGCCGGCATGGTGAAGGGCGTGAAGGAAGAGTCTGACCTGACGACGATCGCACTCGGCAACAATACGGTGTTCGGAAACTCGACCATTACCATGATGTTCGACCCGAAGACCTACGATCTGCGGCAGTGGACGATCACCGACAATCAGGGCAAGGACACCTCGGTGATGATCTTCAATGTCAAAACCGGCATGCAGTTCGAGGATCGCGTCTTCCGCGTTCCCTATGAGACCATTCCAGGCACGCCGCAATCGCGCGATTGAGACCTTTTCGGTTGATCGGCCGCTCCTTTTACAAGCGGCCGGTTCCCTCGCGTCCGCCTTTGTTTTAAAGCCCTTTCATGAAAGCGTGAAGGGGTATGGGCATGGGTATTTCGATCACCACCTGGAACATCAATTCGGTGCGGCTGCGCATGCCCATCGTCGAGCAGCTCGTTCTCAAGCACAGGCCCGATATCCTCTGCCTGCAGGAAACCAAGGTGACGAACGACCTGTTTCCGGCGGCCCCGCTCAGGGCGATGGGCTACAATCACATCATCATCCATGGCCAGAAGGGCTATCATGGCGTGGCGATCGCCTCGCGCATTCCGTTGACCGAGGATCACCGGCAGGATTATTGCGGCGTCGGCGATGCGCGCCATATCTCGGCGATCTTCGAGCACGGCAATCGTCGCGTTCGGCTGCACAATTTCTACGTCCCGGCCGGCGGCGACGAGCCGGATCGCACGATCAATCCGAAATTCGGCCACAAGCTCGATTTCATCGAGGAGATGAAGCTGCTGAAAGCCAATGGCGAGGCCAACACCTCAGCCATCCTCGTAGGTGACCTCAACATCGCGCCGCTGGAGCATGATGTCTGGTCGCACAAGCAGCTTCTGAAGATCGTCAGCCATACGCCCGTCGAAACCGAGGGGCTGCTCGAGGTGATGAAGCGCGGCGCCTGGCTCGATCTTATGCGCCAGCATGTGCCTGAAAACGAGAAGCTCTACACCTGGTGGAGCTACCGTGCCAAGGATTGGGAGGCCGCCGATCGCGGCCGCCGTCTCGACCATATCTGGTCGTCGTCGGATCTCGGGCCGCATCTAAAGCGGATAGAAATCCTGAAGGAGGCGCGCGGTTGGGATCGTCCCTCCGACCACGTACCGGTCACGGCGCATTTCGATTTCTAGAGCGATGCGGTTCAGCTTTTCGCAAAGCGAGAACTGCTCTAACCGGGATCAGCTGAAGCGGTAGAACTGGCTTGCGGCCTTTGCCGCAAGCTCGGCGAGATTGTCGCGAATGCGGTTCTCGATCAGCCGGGCTGCGTCCGGATATTCTTCGATCAGCCGGTGGAAGAGGGCGCGGGTGATGCGGATGATGCTGGTATCCTCGCGCGCTACCGCGGTGAACTTGCGCTCCACCAGCGTCACCAGCGCCAGCTCGGAAACCAGGGTACCGGGGCCGGCGATTCCCTCTGTCCTCTGCATGCCGTCACTGCTCGTCGCGCTCAGCTCCAGGCTGCCGCTGAGGATGACATAGGCGCTCTCGGCGGGCGAGCCCTGGCGAAACAGCATCTGGCCGGCAGCGATCATGCGCCGGTCGGCGCCGAAGGCGATCAACCGCAGCTGATCCTCGCTCATGTCCTTGAACAGAGGAAGCTGCGCGAGCATGTGGATGTCGTCGGTCAGCGCCATGCGGGCTTTTCGCCTTAGAGCAATTCCAGCAAAACCGCGTCGCGGTTCTGCGTCCGAAATTGAGTGAAAACAAAGAGATAGAGCATTCCCGCGATTCGGAGGAAAACGGAACTGCTCTAGGGTATGATCTTGTAGCCGCCGTTTTCCGTGACGAGGATTTCGGCATTGGAGGGATCGCGCTCGATCTTCTGGCGCAGGCGATAGACGTGGGTTTCCAGCGTATGCGTCGTCACCCCGGAATTATAGCCCCAGACCTCTTCGAGCAGTACGTCGCGGGTGACGACCTTCTGTTCGGCGCGGTAGAGATAGCGGATGATCGCCGCTTCCTTTTCCGTCAGCCGGATCTTCTGGCCGTTATCGGTGGTCAAAAGCTTCTGGCTCGGCTTGAAGAGGTAGGGTCCGACGGTGAAGGTCGCGTCCTCGCTCTGCTCATGCTGGCGCAGCTGCACGCGGATGCGCGCGAGCAGCACGGCGAAGCGGAAGGGCTTAGTGACATAGTCGTTGGCGCCGGCTTCGAGGCCGAGGATCGTGTCCGAATCGGTATCGTGGCCGGTCAGCATGATGATCGGCGCCTTGAAACCGCCCTTGCGCAGCAGCTTCACTGCCTCGCGGCCGTCCATATCGGGCAGGCCGACATCCATGATCAGCAGGTCGATCGGCGTTGCGCGGGCGGTAGCGACACCTTTGCCGGCGTTGGCTTCCTGCAGAACCGTGAATTCCTCATACAGCGACAATTGCTCCGTCAGCGTCTGCCGAAGGTCATCGTCGTCATCCACCAGAAGAATGGTGCGTGCGGTCATGCCGTTTGCGTCCTCGTGTTAAGTTCCCTAGTCCTACGCCAAATTCCTGGTTTGGCAAGGATCGGGCAGCGGGCTGTTGCCGGGTCGGTTTCGATATGATTTCAATCGAAGCCCCAGACAAGGCACGACATGCGAGAAAAATGGAAAAAGCAAGGCAGAGGCGGGGTATAACGCCATCGACGATGGTGGTGCGTCCTGCGCCGGGGCGCAGGAGCCGGGCGATCGTCCGGCTCGGCGCCATCACCGTGCCTGCTGCGATCGGCCGCTCCGGCCGCACCGTGATGAAACGCGAGGGCGACGGCGCCACGCCGATCGCCTCGATGAAGCTGATATCCGGCTTCCGGCGCGGCGAGCGGAACGGCCGGCTCGTCACTCCACTTTCCATCCGCCGCATCCGCCCCGACATGCTCTGGTGCGATCAGTCCGGCAGCGCCAGCTATAACCGCCTCGTCCGGGCGCCGTCCGGCGTAAGTCACGAGGAGATGCGGCGCAGCGACGGGCTCTACGACATCTGCCTGGTGATGGACTGGAACATCTCCTCGCGTGCGCGCAATCGCGGCTCGGCGATCTTCTTCCATCTCATCAGGCCGGGCTACGAGCCGACGGCGGGCTGCGTGGCGGTGAGCCTGCGCGACATGCGCCGACTGCTGCCTCACCTTCGAAAGGGAACGATTGTCTGCGTCGTCTGATTGTTTTCCGGATGCGGTCGCCTATATGCTTGCGGTGACCGAACGCTCCGGCTGAAATGCGTTCTGGGACGTCCGCAAGCGCGGGCGCAATTCATGCCTCGTCCAATTCTTCAAACTCCCGGAGATATATTGTGACCGCTCAACCCATCATCACTTTCCATGACGGACATTCCATTCCGCAAGTCGGCCTCGGCGTCTGGCAGACGCCGCAGGATATTGCCGCTCCCACCGTGCGCACGGCAATCGCCGCCGGCTATCGTCATATCGATACGGCTTCCGGCTACGACAACGAAGAGGGCGTCGGCGAAGGCATCCGCTCTTCCGGCCTCGACCGCAAGGATATCTTCGTCACCACCAAGCTCAGGAACGACGACCAGGGCTACGACAATGCGCTGCGGGCCTTCGACGGCAGCCTGAAGAAGCTCGGTTCCGAATATGTCGACCTCTACCTCATTCACTGGCCGTCGCCGCATCGCGGCCTCTATACGGAGACCTGGAAGGCTTTCGCCCGCATCCGGGAAGAGGGCCGCGCCCGCTCGATCGGCGTGTCGAACTTCAATCCTGAACATCTCGAACGCATCATCGGCGAAACCGGTGTCGTTCCCGTCATCAACCAGATCGAGCTGCATCCCGATTTCCAACAGAAGGCGGCGCAGGAGGTTCACAAGAAGCTTGGTATCGCCACCGAATCCTGGAGCCCGCTCGGCCAGGGCAAGTTCATCTCGAACGCGGTGATAGGCGAGATCGCCAAAAAACATCAGAAGACGCCGGCTCAGGTCATCATTCGCTGGCACATCGACAGCGGCCTCGTCGTCATCCCGAAATCGGTGACGCCGTCGCGGATCGAGGAGAATTTCCAGGTGTTCGACTTCAAGCTCGACGCCGACGATATGGCCGCGATCGCCAAGCTCGACAGCGCCGGTGCCCGCATGGGGCCGGATCCGATGACGGCAACCTTCTGATCGTCGTCTCGATTATCGCCAGGCAAGGGTCGTCCCGCAAAAGACCGCATGCGGTAGCCGTTTTATAAGGCGATCGAGGCGGGCGGCATAAAATGTGAAGCCCACCGATGCGCAGCGGCATCGGTGGGCTTTTGATTGTTATCCGTTTTGACGGATCAGTTCCACTCGCGGATATCGACGAAGTGACCGGCGATCGCGGCTGCGGCGGCCATTGCCGGCGAGACGAGGTGCGTGCGGCCCTTGAAGCCCTGACGGCCTTCGAAGTTGCGGTTCGAGGTCGAAGCGCAGCGTTCGCCCGGCTTCAGACGGTCGTCGTTCATGGCAAGACACATGGAGCAGCCCGGCTCGCGCCAGTCGAAACCGGCGGCCTTGAAGATCTTGTCGAGGCCTTCGGCTTCCGCCTGTTCCTTGACGAGGCCGGAGCCCGGCACGATCATCGCGTCGACGGTCGGGGCAACCGTCTTGCCCTCAACGACCTTGGCGACTTCGCGCAGATCCTCGATGCGGCCGTTGGTGCAGGAGCCGATGAAGACGCGGTCGAGCGTGATGTCGGTCATCTTCGTGCCCGGCTTCAGGCCCATATAGTCAAGCGCGCGCCACTTGGAGGTGCGCTTGGTTTCGTCCGGAATGTCGTCCGGGTTCGGAACGATGCCCTGGACGGAGATGACATCCTCGGGCGAGGAGCCCCAGGAAACGATCGGCGGCAGGCTGGCGGCGTCGAGCACGACGACGCGGTCGTAATGAGCGCCCTCGTCGGTCTGCAGCGTCTTCCAGTAGGCGATCGCCTGTTCGAGCGCCTCGCCCTTCGGTGCGCGCGGCTTGCCCTTGATATATTCGAAGGTCTTTTCGTCAGGGGCGATCAGGCCGGCGCGCGCGCCGCCTTCGATCGTCATGTTGCAGATGGTCATACGGCCTTCCATCGACAGCGCGCGGATCGCTTCGCCGGCAAATTCGATGACGTGGCCGGTGCCGCCGGCTGTGCCGATCTCGCCGATGATGGCAAGGATGATGTCCTTGGCGGTAACATGCGGCGGAAGCACGCCGTCGACCCGCACCAGCATGTTCTTCGCCTTCTTCTGGATCAGCGTCTGGGTCGCCAGCACATGCTCGACCTCGGAGGTGCCGATGCCGTGCGCCAGCGCGCCGAAGGCGCCATGCGTCGAGGTGTGGCTGTCGCCGCAGACGATGGTCATGCCGGGCAGGGTGAAGCCCTGTTCCGGACCGACGATGTGGACAATGCCCTGGCGCTTGTCGCTTGCCGAATAATATTCGACACCGAATTCGGCGGCATTGGTCGCCAGCGCTTCCACCTGGATGCGGCTTTCCTCGTTCTTGATGCCGAGATGGCGGTCGGGCGAGGTCGGAACGTTATGGTCGACGACCGCGAGCGTCTTTTCCGGCGCGCGAACCTTGCGGCCGGTCATGCGCAGGCCTTCGAAAGCCTGCGGCGAAGTGACTTCGTGGACCAGGTGGCGGTCGATGTAGAGAAGACAGGTGCCGTCCGGCTGTTCGTCGACCAGATGATCGTCCCAGATCTTGTCGTAGAGGGTACGCGGTGCGCTCATGGCGTTAAGTCCGTTTTTTGGAAGCTTTGGAAAATCGAGAAATGGCGGATCAGGCTCCGCCGGCCGTCATTCGATCAACGAAGTCGGCTGTTGAGCGCACCAGACACGCACGCAAAAAACCGCGCCGGCAGGCGATAATGGTCCTGCAGCACGAAAATATGCGCACCAATGCATCTGAACTTGGATTCCATGGCCCTGCATATAGCGATTTTTCGCGGCAGCTTCAATTTGAATCATCAGCAGACGCTCTGCGACCCCTCAGTGGTGCGGCTATTGGTGCCGTCACCGCGACTTCATCCATTTCTCCGTCCGCCGCAGCGCCAGCGACAGGCCGATCGTCAGGATCAGATAGATATAGGTGACGATCGAATAGGTCTCGAAGAAGCGGAAGGAACCGGCGGCATAGACCTTGCCCATCTGGGTGATGTCGGCGACGCCGAGCACGGAGACGAGCGAGCTGTCCTTCACCATCGAGACGAAATCGTTGGAGAGCGGCGGGAAGATCACCCGGATCGCCTGCGGGAAGACGACGGAGCGAAAGCGCCGGTAGCGCGACAGGCCAAGCGCCTTGGCCGCCTCGATCTGGCCGAGATCGACCGACTGGAAGCCGGCCCGGAAGATTTCGGCGATGAAGGAGGAATAACCGACCGTCAGCGCGATGATCGCTCGCCACATCAGCGAGAGGTCGCGCACCAGGATGGGTTCGGCCATGCCTGATGTCACCAGCGGTGAAATCAGGAAGTTGTAGGCTGCGACCAGGGCCGGCGCGCCGACGAAGGCGACGTAGAACAGCAGCACGAGGATAGGGATGCCGCGGATGATCTCGATGTAGAATCTCGCGATCTGACGCAACACCTGGCTGTCGGCCATGCCGAGCAGGCAGATGCCGAGGCCGAGTACGGTGGCGAGCACGAAGGCGACCAGCGTGACGAAGACGGTGACGCAGACACCGTTGACGACGGTGCGGAAGACCTGGGCATAGATATCGTTGGCGACGATGACGGCGGCAAGCACGATGCCGATCGTGACGAGGGCGACCAGCCACCAGGGATAGTCGTCCTTGACGTATCTGTCGCGAGATGGTCGCAGGGCCATTAGTCGTTTTTCGGCGTCATTCGCCCATCTTGTAGTCGAGGAACCACTTCTTGTTCAGCCCATCCAGTGTGCCGTCGGCCTTGAGTGCGGCGATGGCGGCATTGACCGGGGCGACGAGGTCGGAGCCCTTCGGGAAGATGAAGCCGAAATCCTCGGTGCCGAGCGGTTCGCCGATCAGCTTCAAGGCGCCGTTCGAGGCATCGACATAACCCTTGCCGGCGGTGCCGTCGGTCAGCACGACGTCGACGTCGCCGGCCTTCAGGGCCTGGACGGTGGCGCCGAAGGTTTCGAAGAGTTTGATGCGGGGGTTCTGCTCGTTGCCATCAAGCACTTCATAGACGGCGGTGTAGAAGGGCGTGGTGCCGGGCTGTGCGCCGACCAGGCCATCCTTGAATTCGCCGAAGGACTTGGCATCGGTGAAGCGCGTCTCGTCGCCGCGCACCAGCATGAACTGCTGCGAGCGCATATAGGGATCGGAGAAATCCACCTTCTGCTTGCGGTCTTCCTTGATGGTGATGCCGGTCATGCCGATGTTGTACTGGCCGTCGGACACCGCCTGGATCATCGCGTCCCAGCTGGTGTTCTGGTATTCGACCTTGAAATTCAGCCGCTTGGCGATCTCGTTCATCGCATCATATTCCCAGCCGATCGCCTTGCCGGACTTCGGATCGACGAATTGCAGCGGCGGATAGGCATTCTCGGTGACGACGACGACGCTCTTGCCGCCGAGATCGGGCAGTTCGGCGGCTAATGCGGCGAGGGGTGCAAGAGCAAGGGCGGCGAAGCTCGCAAGAACGGTACGGCGAAACAACATTGAACGGTTCCCCAAATTGAACGGCAAAAACTGTCACGGAAGATAGGCCTGAGGCAAGGCCGCCGGCTGCGCACCGAAGCAAAAAATAGAAAAGGCGACCCGAAGGCCGCCTTTCCAAGCAAAGAATTTTGCGTGGCGCAGATCTTATTCTGCTGCCGGTTCCGCTGCAGCGGCGGCTGCTTCTGCGGCGGCCTTTTCAGCGGCAGCCTTGGCTTCCGCAGCTTCTGCTGCTGCCCTCTCGGCGGCGAGCGCCTGAGCTGCTGCCACCTTTTCAGCTTCGATGCGTGCCTTTTCCTCGGCAATGGCGGCGCGCTCGGCGTCGTTGAGCTTGCGGGCGCGAACGCCGGTGTCTTCAACGATACGGGCAGACTTGCCGCGACGGTCGCGCAGGTAATAGAGCTTGGCGCGACGGACCTTACCGCGGCGAACGACGTCGACGCTTTCGATCATCGGCGAGTAGACCGGGAATACGCGCTCGACGCCTTCACCGTAGGAGATCTTGCGGACGGTGAAGTTTTCCTGCAGGCCGCCGCCCGAGCGGGCGATGCAGACGCCTTCATAGGCCTGAACGCGGGTACGGGTGCCTTCCGTGACCTTGACGTTGACGCGGACAGTGTCGCCGGGGGAAAATTCGGGAAGCGTGCGCTTGGCTTCGATCTTGGCGGCCTGTTCGGCCTCAAGCTGCTGAATGATGTTCATCGTCTTAACCTTTGGTTCTTCTGAAACAGCCAGAGCGCTCGACACTGATCCTTCGGAACTGGCCTCAGGACTTTGCCCATCAAGGGCGGGAGCGGATTCGCCATTCTTTGTTTGCTGGCAGACGGGGATAAACCCCATTTCCGCGTGCGCCAATACACGAAAGGCCAGGGCTTGTCATCCCTTGGACGGCATTTTTGTGAAAAGGGCTGCGAAATCAGCCGTTTTTCTTGCTTTTGGCCTTTTCCAGCAGATCCGGCCGCCGCTCCTGCGTCAGCCGCACCGCTTCCTGATGCCGCCATTTCTCGATCGCGCCGTGGTTGCCCGAGGCGAGGATCGCGGGGATTTCCCGGCCTTCCCATTCCTGCGGCCGGGTATAATGCGGATGTTCCAGCAGTCCGCCTTCAAAGCTTTCGTGCAGGCCGGAAAGATCGTTGCCCATGACACCAGGCAGGATGCGGATGATGGCATCGAGCACGATCAGCGCCGCCGGCTCGCCGCCTGACAGCACGTAGTCGCCGATCGAGACCTCTTCCAGTCCGCGCGCCTCGATCACCCGCTGGTCGACGCCCTCGAAGCGGCCGCAGACGATGATGACGCCGTCGCCCGCCGCGAGCACGCGCACACGCTCCTGCGTCAGCGGCCGTCCGCGCGGGCTCATCAGCAGCCGCGGGCGGGTATCGTTTTCTGAGGCGCTGTCGATCGCGCGGGCGAGAATGTCTGGTTTCAGCACCATGCCGGCGCCGCCGCCTGCCGGGGTGTCGTCGACGGTGCGGTGTCTGTCGGTGGCGAAGTCGCGAATCTGCACCGTGTCCAGCGACCATTGTCCCCGCTCCATCGCCTTGCCGGCGAGCGAGAAGCCCAGATGCCCCGGAAACATTTCCGGATAAAGTGTCAGCACGCTCGCCCGGAAAGCCATTACTTCTTCTTTTTCGGCTTGTCGGGAGTGAATTTCGAAAGCTCTTCGGGATCGTCGACCAGACCCGCCGCCAGCGGATCGATCAGCAGCGTGCCGGCCTCGAGGTCGATCTCCAGCACCGAGGCTTCGGAGAAGGGGATCAGCACCGGGCGCTTGCCCGGACCTTTGAGTTCCAGCAGGTCGCCGGCGCCGAAATCGAAGACCCCGGTGACTGTGCCATAGCTGACACCCTTGTCGTCGCGCGCTTCGAGCCCTTCGAGATCGGCATAGTAGAACTCGTCGTCCTCCAGCTCCTCGTCCGGCAGATTGTCCCGCTCGATATAGAGTTCAAGCCCGTTCAGGGCCTCGGCGGCATTGCGGTCGTTGACGCCGCGGAAACGGACGACGACCACATTCTTCATCTCGCGGATTTCGAGGACTTCGAAGCTGCGGCCGTCCATGCTGTGCAGATGGCCGTAGTCGCCAAGCGCGCCGGGATCGGCCGTATAGGCCTTGGCGCGCACCTCGCCCCGGAGGCCTTGCGCGCCACCGATCGTCGCCATCAGAACGGGGTTTTCAAGCTTGGTCATGGGTTCCTTCATGTGAAGCCGAAAGACAGGTTTCTCATAAACGAAGTGCGTGCGATTGGAAACGAAAACGGGCGGCATGTCGCCATGCCGCCCGCTCGAAGGAGTGTCGCGATTATTCCGCGGCGTCGGCGGCAGCAGCAGCGTCGGCGACCTTCTGAGCCTTTTCGGCGGTGCGTTCCTGGGCGCGCTTGCCGGGCTTTGCCTTGACCGGGTTGTTCTTGGCTTCGCGCTTGGCAACGCCTGCCTCGTCGAGGAAGCGCAGAACGCGGTCGGTCGGCTGGGCGCCGTGTTCGATCCAGTGCTTGATGCGCTCGGCGTTCAGCTGAACGCGCTTCTCATCATCCTTGGCAAGCATCGGGTTCCAGGAACCGAGGTTTTCGAGGAAGCGGCCGTCACGCGGGCTGCGCGCATCGGCGAGAACGACGTGGTAGTACGGGCGCTTCTTGGAACCACCGCGGGCGAGACGAATTTTCAGTGCCATGTTCTTTACTCCTTGGGCTTTTCTTGACCGCTTTCTCGAGCGGTACGGTTATCGGGCTGCAGTGCTCTGTTCAGCGTGATCCGCAGCGATCTGCTCATGATGCCGGATGACTTCCTTGATGACGAAGTTCAGGAACTTCTCGGCGAAATCCGGGTCCAGATTGGCAGCTTTCGCCAGCTGGCGAAGGCGTTCGATCTGGTATTCCTCGCGCGCCGGGTCGGCCGGCGGCAAATTGTATTTGGCCTTCAGCACGCCGACCTCTTTGGTGCAGCGGAAGCGTTCGGCAAGCATGTGCACGAGAGCGGCATCGATATTGTCGATCGACTGACGATAGCTCGCAAGCTGGGTTTTGACGTTTGGATCAATCATGGGGCAAGCGATCCTTTCACTTCTTCTTGGGCAATCCGGGCAAACCCGGGAAACCACCGCCAAGGCCCGGCAGCTTGGCGCCGCCGAGGCCCGACAAACCACCCGGCAGACCGCCGAGACCGGGCATACCCCCACCCGGTTTTCCAAGCCCCGCCGCTTCCGCCTGCTTCTGCAAGGCCTCGAGCTGCCGGGGATCGATATTCGAGAGATCGGGCATGCCGCCACCCATGCCGCCCATGCCGCCGCCGAGCCCCATCTTGCCGGCAAGGCCGCCCATCATCTGCTTCATCATGCCGCCTTTGCCTTTGCCGCCCATCATCTTCATCATGTCCGCCATCTGGCGGTGCATCTTCAGAAGCTTGTTGATAGCGGCGGCATCGGTGCCGGAGCCGGCGGCGATGCGCTTCTTGCGCGAATGCTTGAGCAGGTCGGGATTGGTGCGCTCGGCCTTGGTCATCGACTGGATGATGGCGATCTGGCGACCGAAAAGCTTATCGTCGAGGCCGGCTGCGGCCATCTTGTCCTTCATGCCGGCCATGCCGGGCATCATGCCCATGATACCGCCCATGCCGCCCATCTTCTGCATCTGGCGCAGCTGGTCGGCCAGGTCGTCGAGGTCGAACTTGCCCTTGGCCATCTTGGCGGCCATGGCCGCCGCCTTCTCGGCGTCGATGTTTTCGGACGCGCGCTCGACGAGCGAGACGATGTCGCCCATGCCGAGGATGCGGTCGGCGATGCGGCGAGGATGGAATTCCTCCAGCTCGCTCATCTTCTCGCCGACGCCGATCAGTTTGATCGGCTTGCCAGTGACCGCCCGCATCGAAAGGGCTGCACCGCCGCGGCCATCGCCGTCCATGCGGGTCAGCACCAGACCGGTGATGCCGACGCGTTCGTCAAAACTGCGGGCGAGGTTGACGGCGTCCTGGCCGGTGAGGCTGTCGGCGACCAGCAGGATTTCATGCGGGTTCGACCGCTTCTTGATGTCGGCCATCTCGACCATCAAGGGCTCGTCGATATGCGTGCGGCCGGCGGTATCGAGGATGACGACGTCATGGCCGCCGAGCTTGGCCGCCTGCACGGCGCGGGCAGCGATATCGGTCGGCGACTGGCCTGATATGATCGGCAGCGTGTCGATATTGGCCTGCGCGCCGAGCTGGCGAAGCTGCTCCTGGGCTGCCGGACGGCGCGTGTCGAGCGACGCCATCAGCACCTTCTTCTTCTCGCGCGTCGACAGGCGATGGGCGATCTTCGCCGACGTCGTCGTCTTGCCGGAGCCCTGCAGGCCGACCATCATGACGACGACGGGGGCCGGTGCATGCAGATCGATGCCGACCCCTTCGCCGCCCAGCATCTCGATCAGTTCGTCATGCACGATCTTGACGACCATCTGGCCGGGCTTGATCGACTTCAGGATCTCGGCGCCGACGGCCTTTTCACGCACGCGGTCGGTGAAGGAACGCACGACGTCGAGCGCGACATCGGCCTCCAGCAACGCACGGCGAACCTCGCGCAGCGCTGCGGAAACATCGGCTTCCGAAAGCGCGCCACGGCCTGTCAGTCCATTCAGAATGGATCCAAGACGGTCCTGGAGGTTTTCAAACATCGGCTCTTCCTTGATACGTTTCGGGCAGGTTGGGATATGCCCGGAAACGTCGTGCTTTTCCTTGACGAAAACAAGACGCAAAGCCAAAAAGCACCCGAGGGCGCATCGCGCTGTCGGGTGTTGACCTCCGGGATCTCTAAGTCCCGGTCGGCGGCTCGGAGTCATGTGGCTCGTCGCGGATTGGGCGCGATAAACAGGAAAGCCGCGCGAAAGTCAAGGCAATGCGGACAAATGACCGCATGACCGACTTCTCAGAAGCGTTTGACGAGAGGTCGGCAGTGTTTCATCTAACGGTTGCAGCAAAAGTACATACTCAAACAAAGTGATGTATTGGCTTGCGCAATCCGCCAGCGTTTCAGGTTTTGCCGATAAATATTGCCACTCCGGCGGCCGAATTCGCTGTCAACGCCAGTTGCAAATTATTGTGCTTATGATTCTACTTTCTACTTAAGTGCGTCCTGTAAAATGATTCGTGAATATCCTTGATGCCGAATGAATCGGCGGAGATATCGAATGCTAAATGCTGATATTGAGAGCTGGGCGCTGGCGCGGGCCCATCATATTGTCCTGAACGAAGGCCTGAATCTGGCGAAGGCGGCACAGGATCTTGATCGCAAGCGGTCCCGTTCGCTGGTCTACGAGCTGAGAAAGGTCATCACCGCAGCGATTGTCGAAGCCCACGCTGCATCCTTCGATCCCGACGGTGCGCAGCGGTAAAAGCCGAACCGCTGCCTCGAAGGTCAGCGTGCCGCAACGCCTGCCCGGCACTCACCCACTGGTAATTCCTTCGCATTTCCGCCATATACACCGGAAAGACAGACGGAATGGTACCCATGAGCGCAACGGTCGAATTTGCGAGGATGAACGGGCTTGGCAACAAGATCCTGGTCGTCGACATGCGCGGTCGGCCGGACAAGGTGACGCCGGCGGCGGCGGTCGCGCTCAATGCCGATCCGCAGACTGAGTTCGATCAGATCATGGCGATCCATGATCCGAAGGCCGACGGCACCGATGCCTTCATCGATATCCTGAATTCCGATGGCTCGAAGGCGCAGGCCTGCGGCAACGGCACACGCTGCGTCGTGCAGGCGCTTGCCGCCGAGACCGGCAGGAAGGTCTTTACCTTCCAGACGGTCGCCGGCATCCTCAACGCCGTCGAGCACGAGGACGGGACGATCTCGGTCGATATGGGCCGGCCGGTGTTCGATTGGGACAGGATCCCGCTGGCGGAAGAATTCCACGACACCAGCCGCATCGAGTTGCAGATCGGCCCGATCGACAAGCCGGTGCTGCATTCGCCCTCAGTGATGTCGATGGGCAATCCGCATGCGATCTTCTGGGTGGACAGGGACGTGATGTCCTATGATCTCGCCCGCTTCGGACCGCTGCTCGAAAACCATCCGATGTTTCCCGAGCGCGCCAATATCACGCTGGCGCAGGTGACGTCGCCGACATCGGTGACGACGCGCACCTGGGAGCGCGGCGCGGGGCTGACGCTTGCCTGCGGCTCGGCTGCCTGTTCTGCTGCCGTCAGTGCTGCGCGCACCGGCCGCACCGGCCGCAAGGTGACGATCAATGTGGCAAGCGCCAAGCCGCCGGCCACGCTTTCCATCGAATGGCGCGAGCACGACGATCATGTGATCATGACCGGCCCGGCCGAATGGGAATGGTCGGGCAGGCTCGATCCTTCGACCGGTCTCTGGGCGCGCGATGGTATCCGAGAGGCGGAGGCGCAGTGAGCGGCATCGAGGTCATTACCTTCGGCTGCCGCCTCAACACATATGAATCCGAAGTGATGAAGGCGCAGGCTGAGAAGGCCGGGCTCAACAACGCCATCCTGGTCAACACCTGTGCCGTGACCGGCGAGGCCGTGCGCCAGGCCCGCCAGGCGATCCGCCGGGCACGGCGCGACAATCCGCATGCCCGCATCATCGTCACCGGCTGCGCCGCGCAGACGGAAAAGCAGACCTTCGCCGCGATGGCGGAGGTCGATGCCGTGCTCGGCAACGAGGAGAAGCTGACGAGCGCCTCCTATCGCGGCCTGCCGGATTTCGGCGTTTCGGCCGAAGAGAAGCTCCGGGTCAACGACATCATGAGCGTCAAGGCGACGGCGCCGCAGATGGTCAGGCATATCGACGGCCATGTGCGCGCCTTCATCCAGGTGCAGAATGGCTGCGACCATCGCTGCACTTTCTGCATCATTCCCTATGGCCGCGGCAATTCCCGCTCCGTACCGATGGGAGCCGTCGTCGATCAGGCCCGCAATCTCGTCGACGGCGGTTATTGCGAGATCGTGCTGACCGGCGTCGATGCCACCAGTTATGGCGGCGATCTGCCGGGCGCCCCGACGCTCGGGCTTTTGGCGAAGACGCTGCTGAAGCAGATCCCCGATATCCGCCGGCTCAGGCTTTCCTCGATCGACAGCATCGAGGCCGACGCCCACCTGATGGATCTCATCGCCGACGAGCCACGTTTCATGCCGCATCTGCATCTGTCGCTGCAGCATGGCGACGACATGATCCTGAAGCGCATGAAGCGCCGGCATTTACGCGCCGATGCGTTGCGTTTCATCGAGGATGCGCGCCGCCTCCGCCCCGAGATAAGCTTCGGCGCCGATATGATTGCCGGCTTTCCCACCGAAACCGAAGACATGTTCGACAATGCCGTGAAGCTGGCCGAAGAGGCTGGCATCGCCCATCTGCATGTCTTCCCCTACAGTCCGCGTCCCGGCACACCGGCCGCCCGCATGCCGCAGCTCGACCGGTCGCTGGTCAAGGATCGCGCCGCAAGGCTACGCGCCGCTGGACATATGCTGTATCAGTCCCATCTCGATCGGATGATCGGAACCCGGCAATGGCTGCTTGTTGAAAACAACGGCCTGGCGCATACGGAGAACTTCACGCTGGTCGCTGCCCCCGGCCTTCGTCCAGGCGAACTTGTGCCGGTCACGATCACCGGCCACAATGGCAAACATCTCGACATGCAATTGACGGCCGCAGCCGCGGCCTGACTTTCACGGAATCCCCATGGCGCTCAGTTTCATCAAAAAGGTCTTCACCTTCGGCAAGCCGGCTGAAGAACCTGTGCCTGCGGCCGTGGAAAGGGAGCTGGAGCCGCGTTCGCGTGACGAAGATCTGCCGGTTGCTGACGATCCGGTGCTGGCCGAGGAAATGGATACGGCCGGTGGGCCGGCTGCCGATATTGACGAGGGCGGGGTCGAAGCAGCGGTTGCTGACGATGATGTCGAATCCGCAATCCTGCCCGCCGCCGACCAATTGAGCGATCTGGGTGTCGTGCCGCTCTCATTGCTGGAAGCCGAGGCGGCAGTGGAGGTGCAGGCCGAAATCCAGGCGCCTGTCGATATCGTTGCGGGAATACCCCCCTCTGTCCCTCCGGGACATCTCCCCCACAAGGGGGGAGATCATTTGGAGACCGATGCGCCGGAACAGCCGGATGACCTCGAAGACGTCATTGAAAAGCTTACGGAAGAGATTCCGACTGAGCCGGAAGAGATTCCAGCTGAGGATAATGTAGGGCTGGAATCGTCCTCCCAGCCAATCTCCCCACCTGTGGGGGAGATGCCCGGCAGGGCAGAGGGGGGTAGCCCCGCGGCAGAACCGAAACCTCAATCTCCCGTCCTCCCCAAAGGCTTCGCCACCGGCCCGAAGGTGGTCGAGCCGGAGCCCGTTGTCCTGCAGCCAAAACTCAGCTGGTTCCAGCGCCTGCGTAATGGCCTTGCACGCACCTCTTCGCAGCTGACCGGCCAGATCACCGCGCTCTTCACCAAGCGCAAGCTCGATGACGAGACGCTGCAGGATCTCGAGGACCTGCTGATCCAGGCCGATCTCGGTGTCGAGACCGCCATGCGCGTCACCGACACGCTTGCTTCTGAGCGCTATGGCAAGGATGTCACCGGCGAGGATGTCACCCGGATCATGGCGTCGGAAATCGCCAAGGTGCTGAAGCCGGTCGCCAAGCCGCTGCAGCTCGACCTCTCGCACAAGCCGCATGTCATCCTCGTCGTCGGCGTCAACGGAACGGGAAAGACGACGACGATCGGCAAGCTTGCGGCAAAGCTTTCCGGCGCCGGGCTGAAGGTGATGCTGGCCGCCGGCGATACTTTCCGGGCGGCGGCGATCGAGCAGCTGAAAATCTGGGCCGACCGGACGAAATCCGAATTCATCGGCACCAAGCTCGGCGCCGATGCCGCCGGCCTTGCCTATGATGCCTTCGAACAGGCAAAGGCAAAAAAATGCGACGTGCTGATCGTCGATACCGCCGGCCGCCTGCAGAACAAGGCAGAGCTGATGGCCGAGCTCGAGAAGATCGTGCGCGTGCTCGGAAAACTCGATCCCGACGCGCCGCATACCGTGCTGCAGACGCTCGATGCCACGACGGGGCAGAACGCGCTCAGCCAGGTCGAGATCTTCCGCAACGTCGCCGGCGTCAACGGGCTGATCATGACCAAGCTCGACGGCACGGCGCGCGGCGGCATTCTCGTCGCCATCTCCGCCAAACACAAGCTGCCGGTCTATTTCATCGGCGTCGGCGAGGGTGTCGAGGATCTGGAGCCGTTCGAGGCCGAGGATTTTGCCCATGCCATTGCCGGACTTGGGCAATGATGCCACAGATATGCCGCCGAAGGCCTGCAGGGCACGGCCGGAAACAGTTTCCAGGAAAACAGGTTTGAAGAACGCATGAGCACCGAAAGCGATATCACCCCGTCTGCTGCCGACCGGCATCATCCGCTGCTGAAACTGGCGCTGGAACTCGGGCCGCTGATGATCTTCTTCTTCGCCAATCTGCGCGGCCAGTGGCTGGTGGAAACTTTTCCCGCTCTTTCCGAATTGGGCGGACCGCTGTTCGTCGCGACCGGCCTCTTCATGGCGGCGACGATCATCTCGCTGATCGTTTCGAAGATCGTGCTCGGCCATCTGCCGATCATGCCTTTTGTATCAGGCATCGTCGTCGTCATCTTCGGCTCGCTGTCGATCTGGTTGCAGAACGAGACCTTCATCAAGATGAAGCCGACCATCGTCAACGCGCTCTTCGGGGTGGCGCTGCTCGGCGGGTTGGCCTTCGGCAAGTCGCTGCTCGGCTATGTCTTCAACGCCGCCTTCCAGCTCGATGCCGAGGGCTGGCGTAAGCTCACCATCCGCTGGGGCATCTTCTTTCTCTTCCTCGCCGTGCTGAACGAAGTCGTCTGGCGCAATTTTTCCGACGGTACCTGGGTCGCTTTCAAGGTCTGGGGCACGATGCCGATCACCATCATCTTCACGCTGGCGCAGATGCCGCTGGTGCTGAAACATAGCGTCAACCTGGAAACGGAAGGCGAGAAGTGAGCGCTGTCGACGTAGAATCTCGCGTAAGACACCAGAACTTCTGGTTTGTCGCCTGCCTTGCGGTGCTGATCATTCAGATCGCCGCCGAATATATGATGGGCCGCGTGCCGATCTGCGCCTGCGGCACTGTCAAACTGTGGGAGGGCGGGGTCAATACCAGCGGCAATTCGCAGCATCTGTCGGATTGGTACACGCCGTCGCACATTATCCACGGCTTCCTGTTTTACGGCCTCGCGCATCTCATCCTGCGCGGCAAGCCGTTGGCGGCAAGGCTGCTGCTGGCGCTCGTCATCGAATCCGGCTGGGAGCTGCTTGAAAATTCACCTCTCATCATCGACCGCTACCGCACGGCGACGATCGCGCTCGATTATTACGGCGACAGCATTCTGAATTCGGCGATGGACACCGTCTTCATGTGCGTCGGCTTCTTCTTCGCGCGGCGCGCACCGGTGGCGCTCACGGTTGCGATCGCCATCTTCTTCGAGATTTTCACCGGCTACATAATCCGCGACAACCTGACGCTGAATGTCGTGATGCTGATCTGGCCGGTGGAGGCGATCAAGGTCTGGCAGGGTGGGGTGTAGGGCTTCTTTGTCCTGATAAGACGCCTCATTAAGAGACCGGCTTGCCGAGCGCCTTTTCCATCGCTGGAAAAAGCCCTTCCTTCAGGCTGATATCGTCGAAGGGGCCGACGCGCTTGTAGAGGATCGTGCCGTCAGGCCCGACCAGGTAGCTTTCCGGAATGCCGTAGACACCCCAGTCGATCGCTGCCTTGCCGTTCGGATCGATGCCGATCGCCCGAAAGGGGTTGCCGAGCTCGCCGAGGAAACGCAGGGCATTGTCGTTCTGGTCCTTGTAATTGATGGCGACGATGTTCAGCCGTCCGTCTTTTGCCAGTTCTTTCAATAGCGGATGTTCGTCCCGGCAGGGGAGGCACCATGAGGCGAAGACGTTGACGAGGGTCAGCTTGCCCTTGATTGCGACATCGGTCAGCGCCGGCAGGTTGGCGCCGTCGAGCGGCGGCAGGTTCAGCGCCGGCGCCTTGGTGCCGATCAGGGCGGAGGGAATTTCGGCGATGTTCTTGCCATGGAAATCCTGGTCGTAGAGCATCTTTGCGGCCGTGGCCGCAATGCCGCCGAAGACGACGAGCGGCAGCAGCGCCAATGCGTAACGGCTCAGCCCGCGCGGCTTGGCGGCGGTGTTTTCCGGCGTGTCGTTCATTCGCCATCCCCCACACTGTCCTTGGGCCGCGCCGAACGACGGCGAATGCCGGCAGCCTCAAGGGCGGCGAGTTCCCTGCGGCGGGCGCGGCCATCGACCCAGGTCCAGGCCGTGACGGCGATCGTCACCAGGGCTGCAAAGCCATAGGAGGCGTAGACGTAGAAGGCTTGCGTCACGGCTATTCCTCCCGGCTCGCCATGCGAGCGGCAAGACGGCGCTGGGCGGCAATGCGGCGGCGCCAGATCTCGTTCCTCATCGCCATGATGTGCAGCGTGAAGAAGAGCAGGGTGAAGGCGATCGCCATGACGAGGAGCGGCCGCAGGAATTCCGGATCAATCGCCGGGCCGTCGAGGCGCAGCACGCTTGCCGACTGGTGCAGCGTATTCCACCACTCGACGGAGAATTTGATGATCGGGATGTTGACGAAGCCGACGAGGATGAGCACGGCGCTGACGCGCGCGGCCTTCGACGGATCGTCGATGGCACGGCCGAGCGCAATCAGCCCGAGATACATCAGGAAGAGAACGAAGACGGAGGTCAGCCGCGCATCCCAGACCCACCAGGTGCCCCACATCGGCTTGCCCCAGAGCGAGCCGGTGACGAGTGCAAGCAGGGTAAAGGCGGCGCCGAGCGGGGCTGCGGCCTTGGCGGAGACATCGGCCAGCGGATGGCGCCAGACCAGCGTACCGATCGCCGAGAGGCTCATAATCGTATAGCACATCATCGAAAGCCAGGCCGAGGGGACATGGACATACATGATGCGCACGGTCTCGCCCTGCTGGTAATCGCCTTCGGTGGCGAAGCTCAGATAGAGGCCGACCGCGAAACAGAGGGTGGTGATGCCAGCCAGCCACGGAACGGCGCGCGCCGCCAGCGCCAGAAACCGCGTCGGATTGGCGAGATCACTGAATTTGCTGATGGCAAGGCTCGTTTCGCTCATGTCCGCTTCCTTACCTTGATCCGGCTTTTCCCGCAATCGAATGGCCCATCAATCCGCTGTGTTTCGCAGCGCCAGGGCGGCGGCTGCCGGGCCGATGACCGCGAAGAAGAGTGTCAGCGCAATGAGGATCAGGAAGGGCGGCAGGAAGGGGGCAGGATTCTCGACTGCGGCATAGGTGGCGCTGACGCCGAAGATCAGCACCGGGATGGTCAGCGGCAGCACGAGGATCGAAACCAGCAGGCCGCCGCGGGGCAGCGCCACGGCAACGGCGGCACCCACGGCGCCGATGAAGGTGATGGCGGGCGAGCCGACCAGCAGCGTCAGCATGGTCGCGCCGATCGCCGTCTCGTCCATATTCATGAAGAGGCCGAGCAGCGGCGAGGCGATGACCAGCGGCAGGCTGGTGGCCGTCCAATGGGCGAAGCATTTGACCAGCACGGTGAGAACGAGCGGCGTTTCCTGCATCAGCATCAGGTCGAGCGATCCGTCATCGCGCTCGGCCTGGAACAGGCGGTCGAGGCCGAGAAGGGCGGCGAGCAGGGCGCCGATCCAGACGATGGCGGGGCCGATACGCGACAGCAGTTTGAGATCGGGACCGACGCCGAAGGGAATGACGGCGACGATGGTCAGGAAGAACAGCACGCCTATCAGCGCGCCGCCGCCAGCGAGAATCGAGAGCTTCAGGTCACGGAGGAAGAGGGCGGTCATGCGGGGCGGCTTTCTGCATGTGCGGTGGACGGGGTAGCTACGTCGAAAAGCATCACCCCCACACCCCCGCATCCACGCCGGCAAAGCCCGTCATCTTCAGTTCCTGCGCATTCCTCAACCCCAGCGGCTGATGCGTCGCCGCCAGCACGATGCCGCCCTTTTCCAGATGCGCTCCAATCAAATCGGCAAACAGCCGGTCGGCGCTGGTATCGAGGGCTGCGGTCGGTTCGTCGAGGATCCAGATCGGCCGGTGGGCGACGAGCAGTTTGGCGAAGGCTATCCGGCGCTGCTGGCCGGCGGAGAGATAACCGAAGGGAAGGTGGGTGATGCCGGAAAGACCGACGGCATCAGTGGCGTCCTCGACGGAAAGGCCGGCGGCGGAGCCTGCATTGCCGAGAAAGGCGCGCCAGAAATCGAGGTTTTCTGCAACCGTAAGTTCATTCTTCATCGCATTTCGATGGCCGAGGTAGTGGCTGACTTCCCCGGGGGGCCTGCCTTCCGGGCTCTCTTCGCCGTGAAATATGACAGTGCCTTTTTCTGGCCTGAGGAGGCCGGCGACGACACGCAATAAAGTGGACTTACCCGATCCATTTTTCCCCGTGAGGACAAGCGCCTCGCCGGCCGCCAAGTGAAAGGAAATGTTAACGAAAAGAAGATCTTCACCGCGCCTTGCAGCCAGATTTTCGGCGGTGAGATGCATGCGTCGGCTCTTTCTTGGTTTCGGCTAGCGGCGGGGTCAAAAAATGTCCGATTTTGACTGTGCTCGGGTATGGCAAGTTTTTAGGAAATTATCTATAAGACCTGCAACCACGCCAGCGGTCGGCGTGAATTTCATCCTTGCGCCGAACTTGGAGCGTCTGTTCCACGTGCGGACAGCGGAAATGGCCGTACCCGCATCCTGATGTGCATTAAGTGCATAGGCGTTCGCACGACTGTGTTGGCTATCAGAAACGGGGTATCTCGTGTCTAAATCTCTTGACAGTTTCAATTGTCGTTCCACGCTTTCCGTCAACGGGAAGGACTATGTCTATTACAGCCTGCCCAAGGCTGAGGCAAACGGTCTGGCCGGCGTGTCGAAGCTTCCCTATTCGATGAAGGTGCTGCTCGAAAACCTGCTGCGCTTCGAAGACGGCCAGTCGGTCACCAAGGAGCACATCCTGGCCGTTGCCGAATGGCTGAACAACAAGGGTGCGGTCGAAAACGAAATCGCCTATCGCCCGGCGCGCGTGCTGATGCAGGACTTCACCGGCGTTCCGGCCGTCGTCGATCTTGCCGCGATGCGCGACGCGATGGTGTCGCTCGGCGGCGATCCTGAGAAGATCAACCCGCTCGTTCCCGTCGATCTCGTCATCGACCACTCCGTCATCGTCGACGAATTCGGTACGCCGCAGGCTTTCGCCAGGAATGTGGAACTCGAATACCAGCGCAACGGCGAGCGCTACCGCTTCCTGAAGTGGGGCCAGCAGGCCTTCAAGAATTTCCGCGTCGTGCCTCCCGGCACCGGTATCTGTCATCAGGTCAATCTCGAATATCTCGGCCAGACCGTCTGGACCAAGGAAGAGGACGGCGAGACGATCGCCTATCCGGATACCTGCGTCGGCACCGACAGCCACACGACGATGATCAACGGTCTCGGCGTTCTCGGCTGGGGTGTGGGCGGTATCGAAGCGGAAGCTGCGATGCTCGGCCAGCCGGTCTCGATGCTGCTGCCCGAAGTCATCGGCTTCAAGCTGACCGGCAAGCTCAAGGAAGGCGTCACGGCGACCGACCTCGTTCTCACCGTCGTGCAGATGCTGCGCAAGAAGGGCGTCGTTTCGAAGTTCGTCGAATTTTTCGGTCCGGGCATGGACAACATGCCGCTCGCCGACCGCGCGACGATCGGCAACATGGGCCCGGAATATGGCGCCACCTGCGGCTTCTTCCCGGTCGACGGCGAAACCATCAACTACCTTACCATGTCCGGCCGCACACATGACCGGATCGCCCTCGTCGAAGCCTATTCGAAGGCGCAAGGGATGTGGCGCGAAGGCGACGGCTCCGAGCTCGTCTTCACCGATACGCTGGAACTCGATCTTAGCGACGTCGTGCCGTCGATGGCCGGCCCGAAGCGTCCGGAAGGCCGCATTTCGCTTGAGAACATCGCGACCGGTTTTGCCGGCTCCATGGATGCCGACTACAAGAAGCCCGGCCAGTTGAATAACCGCTATGCGGTTGAAGGCACCGACTTCGATCTCGGCCACGGCGACGTGGCGATCGCTGCCATCACGTCGTGCACCAACACTTCCAACCCGTCAGTGCTGATCGCCGCCGGCCTTCTTGCCCGCAACGCCGTTGCCAAGGGCCTGAAGACGAAGCCGTGGGTGAAGACCTCGCTGGCACCGGGAAGCCAAGTCGTCGGCGAATATCTCGCCAAGTCGGGCCTGCAGGCCGATCTCGACAAGCTTGGCTTCAACCTCGTCGGCTTCGGCTGCACCACCTGCATCGGCAATTCCGGCCCGCTGCCGGCGCCGATCTCGAAGACGATCAACGACAAGGGCCTTATCGTTTCCGGCGTTCTCTCCGGCAACCGTAACTTCGAAGGCCGCATCTCGCCCGACGTGCAGGCGAACTACCTCGCATCTCCGCCGCTCGTCGTCGCTTATGCGCTTGCCGGTACGGTGCAGATGGATCTGACCAAGGAGCCGATCGGCGAGGACCAGAGCGGCAATCCTGTTTATCTCAAGGACATCTGGCCGACTTCGAAGGAAGTCCAGGAATTCATCCTGAAATATGTGACCCGCGAACTCTACGAAAGCAAATATGCCGACGTCTTCAAGGGTGACGTCAACTGGCAGGCCGTCCAGGTCCCGCCGGGTCAGACCTATGCCTGGGACGATGATTCGACCTATGTGCAGAACCCGCCCTACTTCGTCGGCATGGGCAAAAAGGGGACCGGCGTCTCCGACATCAAGGGCGCCCGCGTCCTTGGCCTGTTCGGTGACAAGATCACCACCGACCACATCTCGCCGGCCGGTTCGATCAAAGCGGCTTCGCCGGCCGGCGCCTACCTCATCGGCCATGACGTCGCCGTTGCCGACTTCAACCAGTACGGCACGCGCCGCGGCAACCATGAAGTGATGATGCGCGGCACCTTCGCCAATATCCGCATCCGCAACCACATGCTCGGCCCAAATGGCAAGGAAGGTGGCTACACCATCCATTACCCGTCGAAGGAAGAGACCTCGATCTACGACGCGGCGATGCAGTACAAGCAGGAAAGCGTGCCGCTCGTCATCTTCGCCGGTGTCGAATACGGCAACGGCTCCTCGCGCGACTGGGCTGCCAAGGGCACCAACCTGCTCGGCGTCAAGGCAGTGATCGCTCAGTCCTTCGAGCGCATCCATCGTTCGAACCTGGTCGGCATGGGCATCATCCCCTTCGTCTTCGAAGAGGGCACGACCTGGCAGAGCCTCGGCCTCAAGGGCGATGAACTCGTCACCATCGAAGGCCTGGAAAAGATCAAGCCGCGCGAGAAGAAGATCGCCAGGATCACCTATGGCGACGGCGCCGTGAAGGAGGTTCCGCTGCTGTCGCGCGTCGATACGCTCGACGAGGTGATCTACCTCAACAATGGCGGCATCCTGCAGACGGTTCTGCGCGATCTCGCTGCCTGATTTTTAAGAGACTTGTTTGATAATAGCCGCCGGAGAGCAATCTCCGGCGGCTTTTCTTTGGTGCGACGGTAGTATTTGGACGGGCTCACGATGATTTGTTTTGCGCAAGTTCCTGTCGAGCTTCGTCTCACCCGTTCGTGACTTTTCGTTTGGACCCGGAAGGATTATTCGTACGTTCATATGTCAGGGCCGCCGGTTCAAACATGCCGTCGGCGCTGAAAAAGAGGTGCAGGTGAATGTCCCCCCGTTTTTTGATTCCGCTAATCGCCGGCGTTGTTCTCTCGGGCCCGCTGCAGGCCGAAGACGGCACGCCGAAAGGTGTCGTCGAACTCTTCACGTCGCAGGGCTGCTCCTCCTGTCCTCCCGCTGATGCCGCTTTTCGCAAGCTGGTGAACCAGGGCGATGTCATCGCGCTCGCCTATCATGTCGATTACTGGAACTATCTCGGCTGGGCCGATACGTTGAGCTCCAAGGAAAATACCGAGCGGCAGTATGGTTATGCCAAGACGATGGGCCGCAGCAACGTCTACACGCCGCAAGCCATCGTCAACGGACGCGACCATTTGGCCGGCGCCGATCTGAATGGCATCAACAGCAAGATCGATACCTATAGCAGCGAGGGCAATGGGCTGACCGTTCCAATCAGCGCCGCGATGCGGGGCGACGAGCTGGAGATCAAGATCGGCGCGGGACAGGGCAAAGCCAATGTCGTGATGGTCTATTTCGATAAGGAAAAGACGATCGACGTCGAAAAAGGCGAGAACAGCGGCAAGAAGATTTCTTATCTGCACAGCGTCACCAATGTCGAAACCGTCGGCATGTGGGACGGCAAGGCAACCAGTCTGACGCTGCCTGCCAGCGTCCTGCAGCGGCCGCAGCTCGAGGGCTGCGCCATACTGCTGCAATCGGCGACCGCAGACGGCGATCCGGCTGCGATCCTTGGCGCGACCGTAGTGATGGCTGGTAAAAATATCTGACACTTCGTCCGGTTACGGACGAAGTTCCGGGCGGCCCGGCCGAGCGTATTCGGGGCTGGGGTTAAGGTCGATACGCTCCGCCGGGCCCTTTGGCGCGCTGGCGCCAAACCGGAATTCATAAATCTCCTGCAAATGAGGCGCTGTTTTGACTGAAATGCGGCGCTGCGGAGAAAGCGTTGACCTGTCCTGCGCATCATGCTTTCTGAAAATCGAACTCAGCTTTCGGAAGGCATGAAGCACTGACTCAAAGTGCTACAGCGTCCTTGGGCGAGAGACGTGCGGTGTTGTCGTGCGGCTGAATGTGACGGCTGGCACTCTTGCAATTTGCGGTGGCTCGGGCAAACTGTCACCCTCCTGTCACAAGCGGAGGCCTCGGGAGACTGATGACAGATCAGCCGGATTTGCGACACGGCGAAAGCCGATCCGTCGACAATAGTTCCTCAGTCGTCGTCGATCTCAGGGAATACAAACAAAGCAAGGACCCGCTTCCGGTGACCTTCCACCGGCGCGAACTGGACGCGATCCTCTGGATCTACGGCCGGATGGTCGGTGATGGTGAATGGCGCGACTACGCCATCGATCACCTGAAGGACAGGGCCGTCTTTTCCGTTTTCAAGCGTTCCGGCGAAATGCCGCTCTTCCGCATCGAGAAAAACCCGAAGCTTGCCGCCAAGCAGGGCGCCTATTCCGTAATCAGCGTCAACGGCACGATCCTGAAGCGCGGTCACGAGCTGAACCAAGTGCTGAAGGTCTTCGACAAGGCCCTGAAGCTCGTCGACAAATAAGCCATATCAGCCGTTAAACAGCACGCCGGGATAGGTCGACGGGTCCGGATCGGTGCTCATGCCTTCGCCAAGCGCGCGCTGCATGAACATCGTATCCAGCCAGCGGCCGTGTTTGTAGCCGGTGCCCTTCATCAGTCCGACCTCCTCGAAGCCGGCCGTGCGATGGAGCGCGATCGATGCGGGGCTGGCGCCGCCGATGACGGCCGCCATCTGCCGAAAGCCGAGGGTGGTGCAGCGGATGACCAGTTCGGCGAGCAGCGCCTTGCCGATGCCGCGGCCACGGGCTTCAGGCGCCAGATAGATCGAATCCTCGACCAGCCAGCGATAGGCAGGACGCGTGCGGAAGGCCGAGGCATAGGCGTAGCCGAGGAGAGTCCCGTCCGCGCCGATGGCTGCGATATAGGGATATTGCTGGCCGACGATCGCCGAAAAACGCAGTGCCATCTCGGCCTCGGAGGGCGGGACGATCTCATAGCTCGCTGCGCCGTTCAGGACCGATTCGCGATAGATATCCGCAATGGCGGGAATATCGGCATTCGAAGCATCGCGCAGGAGGAAGGACATTTCAGCAGCAGATCCATAAAGGCGGCAAGGGCTTTCTAAAACCATTCCATGAAAGCCTGCGCAACAAAAAAGGCGGCCGAAGCCGCCTTTTCGATCCCAGTCTGCCCTGCTTATTTACGGTTGCCCATGAACTGCAGCAGGAACATGAAGAGGTTGATGAAGTCGAGATAGAGCGTCAGCGCACCCATGATCGCCTTGCGGCCGGCGACGGCGACGTCATCGGCTTCCAGGTACAGTTCCTTGATCCGCTGCGTATCGTAGGCGGTGAGGCCTGCGAAGATCAGCACGCCGAGTACCGAGATCGCGAACTGCACGGCGGACGAGGCCAGGAAGATGTTGACCAGCGAAGCGATGATCAGGCCGAAAAGACCCATCATCAGGAACGAGCCCATCGCCGACAAGTCACGCTTCGTCGTGTAGCCGTAAAGCGACAGCGCGCCGAAGGAGGCGGCGGTGACGAAGAAGGTCTGAACGACGCTCTGGCCCGTGTAGATCAGGAAGATCGACGAGAGCGACAGGCCGACGAGCGCGGCGTAGACCGCAAAGGTCGTCTGCGCGGCGGCCACCGTCATGCTATGGATCCGGAAGCTCAGGAAGAACACCAGAGCCAGCGGCGCCAGAATGACCACCCACTTCAGTGGGCTCACATAGATCGCCTGACCGAAAGCGGTCAGCTCACCATTGGCGAAGGCGAATTGGAACGACAGATATGCGGCCACGCCGGTGATCGCCAGACCCAGCGCCATCAGGTTGTAAACCTTGAGCATATAAGCGCGCAGGCCTTGATCAATCATCTCGCCGGTCTGAGCGCGGCTTTGATAGTTACGAAGATCAGCCATAGTTTCCTCTTACAAGCTCCGATGGAAATACGGTGTCGGGGTTTTCGACCCGGGCGCCGCTGCGGAGCTCCAGCATGCCTGCGGATAATATGAGGCTTTCGCCCTTTGCAAACAAGAGGCTTGCATAGGCTCGCTCGGTTAAATCGCCGTAAGGTGAAGGGTTTGGGTGCCGCTGCCCGGTCAAAGCTCGCGCAAGACGGGGGCTGCCTTCTGTCCGAGGATGCGCCAGGTGCCGATGAGGCCGATGCCGACGGTCAGGACGAGCGCGGTAACAAGCGTCAGTCCCGCCACGTCGGGCAGAAAGGCCGAGGGCAGACGCATGATGCGGGCGACGATGAACCAAGCGGCGGCGCTGCCGGCGATCAGCGCGAAGATCGCAGTCGCGAGGCCGAGGATCAGATATTCGTAGCTGAAGGCGCGGATCAGCATGGCGCGCGTGGCACCGAGCGTCTTCAGCACCACCGCGTCGTGGGTGCGCGCCCGGTTTCCGGCGGCAAGCGCGCCGGCAAGGACGAGGATCGAGGCGATCAGGGCGACCGAGGCCGCAGCGCGGATTGCGGTCGCCAGCTGTGCGACCAGCTGGTTGACGATATCGATCGCGTCCTTGACGCGCACACTGGTGATCGTCGGATAGGTGTTGGTGACCGATTTCAGGATCGCCGCATCTTCGGCCGGTGTCGAGGAGGGATCGGTCAGCGTCGCCAGCCACGCATGCGGGGCGCCGCGGAAGGTATTCGGCGAGAAAACCATGACGAAATTGATCGACAGCGATTCCCACTCGACGCGGCGCAGATTGGCGATCTTCGCCGTGATGTTGCGGCCGAGCACGTTGACGGTCACCTTATCGCCGAGCTTGAGGCCGAGTTCATGCGCCTCTTCCGAGGAGAAGGAGACGAGCGGCTCGCCGCTGTAATCCTTGTCCCACCATTTGCCTTCGGTGAGGGCGGCGTTCTCCGGCAGGGTTTCGGCATAGGTGATGCCGCGATCGCCGTTCAGCACCCAGCGGCCGGCCGCCGGCACGTTCATCTTGGTGACGTCCTCGCCGTTGAAGGCGATGATCCGGCCGCGCAGCATCGGCACTTCGACGAGTTTGCCCTTCGGCGCCTGGCCTTGGACGAGATCGCGGAAGGCGCCGACCTCGACGCTCTGGATATCGACGAAGAAGAAGTTCGGCGCACCCTCGTTCATGCGGCCGGTCAGCTGCTGGCGCAGGTTCCCGTCGATCAGGGTCAGCGTCACCAGCAATGCCAGGCCAAGGCCGAGCGAGAGCACGACTGAGGGCGTCAGTGCGCCGGGACGATGGATGTTGCCGATCGCAAGCCGCAATGCCGGCGAATTGACGCGTGGGCTGCGGCGCGCGAGCCAGGCGATCAGCGCGGCGACCAGGCGCAGGACGACGAAGGCGAAGACGATCGCCCCGACGAAGACGACGGCGATAAAGCGGTCATAGGCGGTGAGAATGGCAAGCCCGGCAAGGCCGGCCATGAACAGCGCGGCAAGCAGGATGTAGGGCCAGGAGGGCAAGTGGCGGGCTTCGAAGCCCTGCTCGCGGAAGAGTGCCGTCGCCGGCACTTCGCGGGCGTGACCGAGCGGCAGGATGGCGAAGGCGAGCGTCGTCAGGATGCCGAAGAGCGTGGCGAGCAGCAGCGCGCCGGGATAGAGGGTCGGCGCCGTCGAGACAGGCAGGAACTGCGCCAGGAACTGCGCGGCAAGCATCGGTGACAGGGCGCCGATCACGAGGCCGATCAGGATGCCGCCGAGAGCGATGATGGCGATCTGGAAGAGATAGATCAGAACGACGACCTGCGCCGGCGCGCCGAGACATTTGAAGGTGGCGATGGTGGTGCGCTTGGAATCGAGGAAGGCGCGCACGGCATTGGCGACGCCGACGCCACCGACGATCAGCGCTGTGAGGCCGACCAGCGTCAGGAACTGCGAGAAGCGGGTGATGTTTTCGGTGAGCGAGGGCGCGGCGCGGTCGCTTGTGCGGATCGCCCAGCCGGCGGAGGGGAACTCCTTGGAGGCGCGTGCCTGGATGCCCGACATCGAGCCCTTGTCGTCCAGCCGGATCTTATAGGCGTGTTCGACCAGGCTTCCGGTCTGGATCAGCCCGGAGGCTTGGAGCGCCTGGCGGCTGACGAGCAGACGAGGCGCAAAGCCGAAACCTTCCGACAGTGCATCCGGCTCGGTTTTCACCGTACCGGTGATGCTGAGCTTGACGTTGCCGAGCAGCAATTCGTCGCCGATCGCAAGCCCGAGCCGATCGAGAAGGAGGGGGGCTGCGACCGCACCATAGGTGCCGCCTTGGCCCGAAAGCAGTGCTGCAAGCGGATAGTCCGGCTCGGCGACGAACTTGCCGTAGAGCGGGTAGGCGTCGTCGACGGCCTTGACCTCTACCAGCGCCTGATCGGAACCGTCAGGTTTGCGCGCCATCGAGCGCAGCCCTGTCGACAGCGAAACGCTGCCGAGGCCTTCGAGGAAACCTATTTCCTGAGGCGTGGCTTCCCGGTTATTGAGTTCGAAGCGGACGTCGCCGGCCAGCAGTTCCTGTCCCTGCGAGGCGATCGTGTCGGTGATCGACTGCGAAACGGAATTGACGGCGGCAATCGCGCCGGTGCCGAGCGCGATGCAGGCAAGGAAGATGTAGAAGCCGCGGATGCCGCCGCGCAGCTCGCGCAGCGCCAGTCGAAAAGCCAACGAAACGCGTGGCGTGATGATCCTCATGCGATCGCCGCTTCACTGCGGCGGGCGGCGCTGTCGCCTTCGATCCGGCCGGAGCGGACGCGAATCTGGCGCG
This sequence comes from Rhizobium laguerreae, assembly GCF_019778565.1. Classification (NCBI taxonomy): domain Bacteria; kingdom Pseudomonadati; phylum Pseudomonadota; class Alphaproteobacteria; order Hyphomicrobiales; family Rhizobiaceae; genus Rhizobium; species Rhizobium laguerreae. The sequence goes on from NZ_JAAXQT010000004.1 coordinate 291,554, forward strand.
AGCACCGGTTTGCGAGCGAGACGTCATGGGTGACGAGAAGCAGGGTCGTGCCGCGTTCAGCCTGCTTGGAGAACAGAAGATCGGCGATCTGGCGGCCGGTCTCGGTGTCGAGATTGCCGGTCGGCTCATCGGCGATCAGCAGGGCCGGCGATGGGGCGAGCGCCCTGGCGATCGCCACGCGCTGCTGTTCACCGCCGGAAAGCTGACCGGGATAGTGGTTCAGCCGTTCGCCGAGGCCGACCGATTTCAGCTCGCGATGAGCGATCTCGAAGGCGTTGCCGACATTGGCGAGTTCGAGCGGCACGGCGACGTTTTCCAGCGCCGTCATGTTGGCGATCAAGTGGAAGGACTGGAAGACGATGCCGATGTTGCGGCCGCGGAAATCGGCGACCTGGTCCTCGCTGAGACTATGGAGCGGCGTGTCATTGATGTTGATTTCACCGCTGTCGAGTTTCTCCAGCCCGGCAAGCACCATCAGCAAGGTGGATTTGCCGGAACCGGAAGGGCCGACGATGCCGACGGATTCGCCGGCAGCGATATCGAGATCGATGCCCTTCAGCACATGGACGGAAGCGGCTGCGCTGCCAAGGGTCAGATCGGCGCTCTTCAACTCGATAATGGTTTTTGCCAACAGGAATCGCCCTATATAAAGTTCGTAATCGAATGGCCGCATGACAGCACTTCGCCAATCTAGGGAAGACACGATGAGATTTAAAGTTGCCGCCCTTCAATTCACCGTCATCGCCGTCTCGCTGATCTTTGCCACTGCAGCCGATGCCCGGACGATCAATCTCGTCGGTTTTGGGGACAGTTTGATGGCGGGCTATCAGCTGCCGCCCGGCGACGGCTTTCCCGAAAAGCTGCAGGCGGCCCTGAAGGCGAAGGGCCTCGACGTCACTATCGCCAATGCCGGGGTTTCCGGAGACACGACGACAGGGGGTCTTGCGCGCATCGACTGGTCGGTACCCGACGGCACCGATGGGGTCATTCTGGAGCTTGGCGCCAATGATGCGTTGCGCGGTATTCCGCCGGAGGAGAGCGAGAAGAATCTCGACCAGATGATTATCCGGCTGAAGGAACGCGGCATTGCCGTACTGCTCGCCGGCATGATGGCGCCGCCGAACATGGGGTCGGATTATGCCGGACGATTCAACCCGATCTATCAGCAACTCTCGGAAAAACATGGGCTTCCACTCTATGCTTTCTTCCTCGACGGCGTTGCGCTGGAGGCGGGGTTGAAGCTCGACGACGGCATGCATCCGAATGCGAGAGGGGTCGACGTCATGGTCGAAAAGATGGAGCCTGCTGTCACAAATTTCGTCGAAGCGATTTCTTCTGTGAAGAATTAGGGGCTTGCGCGGTTGTTGATTGCATGATTCCGTGTGAGCACCTGCAAAAGATTCGGGGAGTGCTCGTGATGCCGAGACTGTTTACCGCCCTCGAAATTCCGCGCAATGCGGCGATGAGTCTTTCATTGCTGCGCGGTGGCCTCCCCGGAGCACGATGGATCGATGTGGAGAATTACCACATCACTCTGCGCTTCATCGGTGATGTCGACGGCCGGACGGCCGATGAAATCGTTGAACGCCTCGACCGCATCGACCGGCCGGAATTCCAGTTCCGGCTGGAAGGCATCGGTTCCTTCGGCTCGAAGAAACCGCATTCGGTCTGGGCCGGCGTCTCGCAATCGCCTGAGATGTATGCCCTGCAGGGCGAGATCGAGCGCATCTGCCAGCGCATCGGCCTGCCGCCGGATCCCCGCAAATTCATGCCGCATGTGACGCTGGCGCGGCTCAAATCTTCGCGGCTCGACGATGTCGTGCAATATCTGGCGGGACGCGGCAACTTCCACACCGCAACCTTCACCGCACCGCGCTTCGTGCTGCTTTCGTCGCGCGAATCGGTCGGCGGCGGGCCTTACCTCACCGAGGAAGTATTCCCGCTGCACGAGGTGCGCTCGGCGCCCAGCGTTTCGAGCAGCCTGCAGCAGCCGGTCAAGAGCCTGGTGTAGACCAGCTCGAAACCTTCAGGGACGCCATAATAGGGATCGGGGATATCCTCTCCGGTTCCCAGCGCGATATCACCAAACAGACGGATATTCGCCCCAGGCAGTGCGCTCTCTTCGAGTGCGGCCAGATTGTCGCGGTCCATGGCAAGGATCAGATCGAAATCCCTAAAGTCACTCGACCTGATGCGCCGGGCGCGCTGTCCCGATATGTCGATGCCGTGGCTTGTCGCGGTGGCGATCGAACGCCGGTCTGGCGGCTCGCCCTCATGCCAGCCGCCGGTGCCGGCGGAATCGATCGCATAATCGCGGGTCAAGCCTGCCTCGGCCACGAGATGGCCAAAAATTCCCTGCGCGAGTGGAGAACGGCATATATTGCCCATGCAAACGAAGAGGATGCTGATGCGTTTCATCGGTAACCTGTCGACAGAGAAGAGGAGCATGGCATGAAAATGGAAAGACTGGAACGGACGGCGGTTGAGGCTGAGCTGACCGAGCTTTCGGGCTGGGCGCTCAATGATGCGGGCTCTTCGATATCGAAGACGTACAAGTTCGCAAATTTCGTCGAGGCTTTCGGCTTCATGACGGAGGCTGCGCTTGCGGCCGAGAAGCTCAACCATCATCCCGAATGGTTCAATGTCTATTCCAAGGTGGATGTGACGCTGAACACGCATGATGCCGGCGGACTGACGGAGTTGGATTTCAAGCTCGCCAAAGCCATGGAGAAGGCTGCGGCGCGCCGTGTTGTTTGAAAGCTGGGCCGATTGAAAGGGGCCGATTGAAAGACTGGGCGCCGTCACCATATGTTCGCTTGGACGAAAGGGATGCAGGGATGGACGAGGTCAAATTCGGGGAAATCCTGTTGCCGGGCGACGAGGATACCCAAAGTCGGCGCGAGAAAACCGTCAGGCAGAAATTCTGGCCGACGTTTCGGCGGGCGGTGCGGCAGATCCCGTTCTCGCGCGATGTGGTCGCCGGTTTCTATTGCGCGCTCGATCCGAAGACGCCGACGAAGGTGCGCGGCGTGTTGCTTGCAGCACTCGCCTATTTCGTCATGCCGGTCGATATGATCCCGGATATTTTCGCCGTCATCGGCTTTTCCGATGACATCGCCGTGCTTTCGGCGGCCTTCGCCATGGTGCGCGGTCACATCCGGCCGGGCCACTACGAAGCAGCCGACCGCGTTCTCGCCGATCGACCGGAAGAAGCGATGAAGACGATTTAACGCGTGTCCCGTCCAACCGGGATGCGACAGCTTGTTTCATGCGTGTCGTCATCCCCAAAGCGCTGCTTCCTCTTGGGCAACATTGCATCAGGCGATTTCGCGTTCCAGCACCTTGCGAAGCTTGCCGAAGGCAAGCCGGATACGCGATTTTATCGTGCCGAGCGGGAGACCGGTCGCTTCGGCGATCTCCGAATGCGATTGACCGAGGAAGAAGGCGGCGCGCAGCATGTCGCGCTGTTCCTCCGGCAATTGGCCGACGGCGGCGCGTATCTTGGCGTCGCGATCGTCATTGGCGATGATTTCTTCCGCGCCGATATCGGCCGGCGGCTGCAGGGCCGGATCGGTCTCGTCGAAGATGCGGGTGTTGGCGCGCCGCTGCATGTCGATGCGGCGGTTGCGGGCAATGCGGAAAAGCCAGGTCGAGAGGGAAGATCGCGTGGCATCGTAAAGCTCTGCCTTGTGCCAGAGCACGATCATGATCTCCTGGACCAGTTCCTCGGCCTCGCCTGATGTCATCCTCTGGCGCATCAGCCAGGCCTTCAGGCGGGGTGCGAAATAGTCGAACAGGATGGAAAAGGCCTGCTGGTCGCGATCGTCCGCGACGGCCTTGGCGAGGGCAGCGAAACGCTGTCTTTCCTCGGCATCCATATCCCCTCACCAGCCCCCTGCGACAATAATTTCGTCCCGGATTTCCAAGTCTTACTGAGGTACAACGGATTTGGGAAAGGTCAAACTCTTGCCTGAATCTTTGTGTCTTAAATTCAGCCGAACGGAGGGCCAGTGCCATTGGGGCAGGGTGTCGCGGCCGATACCGTCAAAGGAACGAAAATTGGCACCCGAGCTGAAACGACACAGGCACATACAAATCGCAGCTATTGTTGACCATTTGGTAACCTGAATTAAGTCAAAATAAAGCAGATGGTGATTATGCGGCGCCCGCTATGATCGCTTCGGGCCTTGAATCGCAAGAACCGGCAGGAATCCATGTTTGTAAAAAGTATCGTATCCGCTCTCGCACTCACCCTTGTTATGGCCGGAGTTGCGACAGCGCAGCAGGCCGCGCCGAACCGCATCCAGCAGTTCCAGGCATGGGGCGCCTACTCCTACAAGTCGGGCAACAGCACCGTCTGCTACGTGCTGTCCGTTCCGACGGCAAAGCAGCCGGCAAGCGTCGACCACGGCGACAATTTCTTCATCGTCTCCCAGCGCCCGGGCCAGAACATCTCCTACGAGCCGCAGGCGATGATGGGCTACACGGTCAAGGAAAGTTCGAAGATCAACGTCGTCATCGACAACAAGACCTTCGTAATGTTCACCAAGGACAAGGCCGGCTGGGTCGAGAACGCGGCGCAGGAGCCGGCCCTCGTCGCCGCGATGAAAACCGGTCATTCGATGACGGTCAACGCCGTTTCGCGCAAGGGTACCGGCACCTCCTACAGCTATTCGCTCTCGGGTATCTCGGCTGCGCTGAAGCAGATCGAAACCTGCAAGTAAGCGGTCCTTTAGGCCGAAGAATTTCATGGGCCGGCCTTGCGCCGGCCCATGCCGTTTCCATCTAAAGCGCGTCGCGATCTTTCAGATACGCTCCTCGCGCTTTAGGTCTTTGTTTTTACGCATGTCGTTACGTAAAACCGCTGCACACTTTTGCGCGACATGCTTGATGGTGACGCGCGGGCAAAATGATGCTAAAGCCGGCGCCAACAGCGGACAGATCGCGATTTCAGTCGCCGTTCCGCCATTCAATTTCTGCCGATGTGCTGTCATGCGCCCACAGGTCTTCCGGCTTACCGCTGAAGCCCGCGGGGTTGCGAGGAGCAGCCACATGTTTGAATTCGGGATGAATGCCTATGTCCGTCATGGATGCGATCGTTGTCACTAAGCCGCAGGCGCGCACGTCCGCCAGCCTCGAGAAGCCGTCCCTGATCGGCCTGTCGCGCGAGGAGATGGGGGCGGCACTCCGGGAAAAGGGTGTGGCCGAGAAGCAGATCAAGATGCGCGTCTCGCAGCTCTGGAACTGGATCTATGTGCGCGGGGTCTCCGACTTCGACCATATGACGAATGTCGCCAAGGACATGCGCGAGATGCTGAAGCAGCATTTCACCATCGAACGTCCCGAGATCGTCGAGGAGCAGGTCTCCAACGACGGCACGCGCAAATGGCTGCTGCGCTTTCCCGCCCGCGGTGCCGGGCGTCCCGTCGAGATCGAGGCCGTCTACATTCCGGAAGAGGGCCGCGGCACGCTCTGTATATCGAGCCAGGTCGGTTGCACGCTCACCTGTTCCTTCTGTCATACCGGGACGCAGCGTCTGGTGCGCAACCTGACGGCGGAGGAAATTCTTTCGCAGCTGCTGCTTGCCCGCGACCGGCTTGGGGATTTCCCAGACCGTGAAGCGCCGCAGGGTACGATCATGCCGGCCGAGGGCCGCAAGGTCAGCAACATCGTCATGATGGGCATGGGCGAGCCGCTTTATAACTTCGATGCCGTCAAACAGGCATTGCTGATCGCCACGGATGGTGACGGCCTGTCGCTGTCCAGGCGCCGCGTGACGCTGTCCACCTCCGGCGTCGTGCCGGAGATCTTCCGCACCGGCGAGGAAATCGGCGTCATGCTGGCGATTTCGCTGCATGCGGTACGCGACGATCTGCGCGACATTCTGGTGCCGATCAACAAGAAGTACCCACTGAAGGAGCTGATCGAAGCCTGCCGGACCTATCCGGGCCTTTCCAACGCGCGGCGCATCACCTTCGAATATGTGATGCTGAAGGATGTCAACGACAGCCTGGAAGACGCCAAGGGGCTGATCAAGCTCCTGAAGGGCGTGCCGGCAAAGATCAACCTCATCCCCTTCAATCCCTGGCCCGGCACCAATTATCAGTGTTCCGACTGGGAGCAGATCGAGAAGTTCGCCGATTTCATCAATTCGGCAGGTTATGCCTCGCCGATCCGTACGCCGCGCGGCCGCGACATCCTTGCCGCCTGCGGCCAGCTGAAGTCGGAATCGGAACGCATGCGCAAGACCGAACGCCTGGCCTTCGAGGCGATGATGATCGCCAATCACGGCGCCGACGACTGATCAGCAAGTTTGATCCTCGCTACAATTCTCCGCGATTGATTTCAGGGGGCGCTTTTCCTAAAAGTGCCCCCAAAATCATTCAGGAGGATCCCCATGCGCCCGATTTTACTCGCTCTTGCCGCCAGTTTGGCCCTTTCCCTGCCCGCGAAGGCTGATGACGTCACCGTCGCCGTGACGGCGATCGTCGAACATCCGGCGCTGGATGCGGCGCGCAAGGGTGTTCTGGATGCGCTGACGGCGGCCGGCTATAAAGAGGGCGAAAACCTGAAGTTCGTGTTCGAATCGGCGCAGGGCAATCCGGCGACGGCAGCCCAGATCGCCCGCCAGTTTGCCGGCGACGAGCCCAATGTCATCGTGCCGATCTCGACGCCATCAGCCCAGGCCGTCGTTTCCTCGACGCGCGACATTCCTGTCGTCTTCACGGCCGTGTCCGATCCGCTCGGCGCCCAACTCGTCAAGAACATGGACAAGCCAGGCGGTAACGTCACCGGCCTCTCCGATATGTCGCCGGTCGCCGAGCACCTTGCGCTGATCAAGGAAATCCTGCCCGATTTGAAAACCATCGGCTATCTCTACAACTCCGGCGAGGCGAATTCCGTTTCGCTGCTCGCCGTGTTGAAGGCTGAAGCCGAAAAGGCTGGCCTGAAGGTGGTCGAATCGGCCGCCACCAAATCGGCCGAGGTTCAGGGTGCGGCGCGTGCGCTCGTCGGCCGCGCCGATGCGATCTACATTCCAACCGACAACACCATCATCTCGGCGCTTGAAGGCGCTGTCGCGGTTGCCGAGGAGAGCAAGCTGCCGCTCTTTACCGCCGATACGGATTCGGTTTCGCGCGGTTCGATCGCCGCCCTCGGCTTCAACTATTATGATGTCGGCAAGCAGACCGGCGACATCGTCGTGCGTGTGCTAAAGGGCGAGAACCCGGGCGACATCGCGGTCAAGACTGCCGCCGGCAGCGACCTCGTCGTCAACAAGGCGGCGGCCGAGAAAATGGGGGTCACGCTGCCGCAGAGCGTGCTTTCCCGCGCTAACAAAGTCATCGAATAGTTGGCCGGCACTTCTAGCTCCTTCATCGTATTCAGCCGCTCTCGTTTGCACGGGAGCGGTTGTTTGTATTAAAAGGCTGCGTTTCGCGACGGGCGGAACGGACAAAAAAGGGGCTGAAAGCCTTGAGCCAAATCGCATTCTGGGGGGCCGTCGAGCTCGGCCTGGTCTATTCCTTCGTCGCCCTTGGGGTCTATCTCGCCTTTCGAGTTCTCGACTTTCCCGACCTGACGGTCGACGGCTCCTTTCCGCTTGGCGCGGCGGTGACGGCCGTGCTGATCATTGCCGGCGTCAATGCCTGGCTTGCGGCGCTGATCGCCATGGCGGCGGGTGCCGCCGCGGGCATGGTGACGGCGCTGCTCAACGTGCGCTTCAAGATCCTCAATCTGCTTGCCTCGATCCTGACGATGATCGCGCTGTTTTCCGTCAATCTGCGCGTAATGGGCAAACCCAATGTCGCCCTCATCAATGCCGACACGATGATCAGCCCGTTCTTCGGCCATGGCCTTCGCGATTTCTACGTGCGGCCGCTCTTCGTCGGTGTTCTGGTCGTCATCGCGCTCATCCTGGTCTGGCGTTTCCTGGAAAGCGATGCCGGGCTGGCAATGCGGGCTACCGGCGCCAATGCAAGGATGGCGCGGGCGCAGGGCGTCGATACCAGCCGGCAGATCTATCTCGGCATGGCGATCTCCAACGCGCTGGTGGCGCTCGGCGGCGCACTGTTTGCCCAGACGAACGGCTTTGCCGATGTTACCTCGGGCGTCGGCACGATCGTCGTCGGTCTGGCTGCCGTCATCATCGGCGAGACGCTGCTCGGGCGCCGCGGTCTGCTGATCGCGCTTGTTGGATGCGTGCTCGGCTCGATCCTCTATCGCATCGCCATCCAGCTGGCGCTTTCGAGCGACGTCATCGGCCTGCAGGCGTCCGACCTCAATTTCGTCACGGCCGTGCTGGTAACCGTGGCGCTCATCCTTCCCCGTTTGCGCGGAGGTGCCGCGTCGTGATCAACCTCAAGAACATCAAGGTCGTTTTCGGGCGCGGCACGCCGCTGCAGAAGCAGGCGCTCTCGGGTGTCAGCCTGACGATCGAGGAAGGCTCCTTCGTTACCGTCATCGGCTCGAACGGCGCCGGCAAATCGACGCTGCTCGGCGTGCTCGCCGGCGATGTGCTGGCAAGCGAAGGACAGGTGCTAATCGGCAGTGCCGACGTCACCCGCAAGACGACGGCGGCGCGGGCCGGGCTCGTTGCCCGTGTCTTCCAGGACCCGCTGACCGGAAGCTGCGGCGCCTTGTCGATCGAGGAAAACCTGGCGCTTGCGGCGCGACGCGGCAAACGGCGCGGGCTTGTTTCGGCGCTTGGCGCGAAACGGCGCGACCATTTTCGCGAGAGGATCGCCGAACTCAATCTCGGGCTGGAGAACCGCATGAAGGACCGCATGGACCTGCTCTCCGGCGGCCAGCGCCAAGCCGTCTCGCTCGTCATGGCGACGCTGGCGGGCTCGGAAGTGCTGCTGCTCGACGAACATACGGCGGCGCTTGACCCCGGCATGGCGGAATTCATCATGGGCCTGACCCAGAAGATCGTTTCCGAGCGCAAGCTGACGACGCTGATGGTGACGCATTCAATGCGCCAGGCGCTCGATTATGGCCACCGGACCGTGATGCTGCATGGCGGCGAGATCGTGCTCGATGTCGCCGGCGACAGCCGCAGGACATTGCAGGTCGAGGATCTGATTGCAATGTTCCGCAAGATGCGCGGCCAGACGCTGGATGACGATGCGCTGCTGATCGGTTAGCGGGCAGCCGATCGTTTCACGACTCCTCAGAGGCCAGGGGGACCGTCATCAAGAGCAGACTTCCACCAGCACGCGATGGCCGTACTGGTTGAGCCATTCCGGCTGGCACTGTTCCGGGTCATAGTCGTCATCGCCGAAGAACAGACGATTCCTATCATGGAAGGCGAAACGGCCGTCGCGGTGTCCGCCAAAATGGCCGGCTCCGCCGAAATGATGCGCTCCGAAGCCGCGATCGGCGAAATTGCTGCCGCCCATATGCGCACCACCGCCGAAGTGGCCGCCGTTACGCGAGAAGCCGCCACCGCCATGGCCTTCGCCGCCGTGCGCTAAGGCAGGTGTTGTCGCTGTCAGGGACGTGGCGGCAAACGTCAGCGCAACAACTCCTGCTGTTATGATATTGCGGAACGTAATCATTGACTTATCCTTTCAAGGCAGCTCTTCGTGAGCCGTAAAGGATATGTGGGCGGAGAAGGTGGCGTGGCCTAGCCACAATTGCCGACTTACGATCATATGTTGATCACAAGTGATCGCGCGAAAGGCATGGAATAATTTTGGAAGACGACGAAATTCGCGGTCACTGCCTGCTCCGGCGTGGCGTCTCGCGAATATTGGTGCAGCTGGCGGCGGATCGTTTCACGACCGCGGGCGGATCGATAAGCTGACCGCGGGCGGATTGCTGCGCAACCGTGGGATTGCTGCGCAACCGCGGCTATCTCGATTGGGTGAGCAGGATCTTCGCGGCAAAGATCGAGAAGACGCCGGCGAAGGTGTAGTCCATGCCGCGCAGCACTTTTTTGTTGTTCTGCAGCCAGGAGGCCAGCCAGTCGGCGGCAAAGACGACGCTGGCATTGACCGGCATGCCGATCAGGATGAAGCAGAAGCCGAGGAAAAGCAGCTTTTGGGTGACGGCTGGATCGCCGGCGCTGACGAATTGCGGCAGGAAGGTCATGAAGAAGATGATGACCTTGGGGTTCAGAAGATTGACCCAGAAGCCCGACGAGATGTTCGAGAGGGCGGTGCCCTTCTGCTCCTCGACCTTGGCGACGGTGAGCTTCGAGCCGAAACGGATCGCCTGCACCGCCAGCCAGAGCAGATAGGCGGCACCGCCGGTCTTCAGGATCAGGAAGGCGGTCGGCGAGGCGGTGATCAGCGCCGAAATGCCGAAAGCGACCAGCATGGTGTGGACGACGATGCCGAGGCTGGTGCCGACGACAACGAAGAGCGCCGCCTTTTTGCCCTGGGCGAGCGCGCGGCTGATCGACAGCGTCATATCGGGGCCTGGGGTTGCCGCAAGCAGCAGCGTCGCGGCGGCAAAGGCGAGAAGGGTCGGCAGGCTGGGCAGGAAATCCATGACACACTCCGAAAGCCGGAAAGGATCTAAAGCATGTCGCGCAAAAGTGTGTAGCGGTTTTGCGACAACGACATGCGTAAGAACAAAGACCTAAAGTGCGAGGAGCGAATCTGAAAGATCGCGACGCGCTTTAGGGATCTCCTACTCGGCTTTCAGAAAATTACCAATCAAACCTTCTGATGGTACCGATTACTTCTGTTCGAGGAAGGCCTTGAACTTGTCGGCATAATCCTTGTGCCAGCGCGACAGCGGCGGGCGGTTCTCGACGATATCGCCGGCTGCCCAGAGCATGCGTCGCTCGTCGACCGGACGCGCGACGTCATTGTCGGGGCAGAGGATATAGAAATCGCCGCGTTCGAGGCTTTCGACCATGAAATCGACGGTCTGTTCCGGCGTCCAGGCCGCGGCCGGTTTTTCGGCGCGGTCGCCCTTGGTGAGGCCGGTGAAGACGAAGCCGGGGATCAGAAGATGGGCGGAGATCTTTCCGTCTTCGATGTTGCGAAGCTCGTGCTCCAGCGCTTCGGTGAAGACTTTCACACCAGCCTTGGAGATATTGTAGGCGGGGTTGCCGGGTGGCGTGGTGATACCCTGCTTGGAGCCGGTGTTGATGATCAGGCCCGGCTCGCCATGCGACAGCATCTTCGGGCCGAAGGTGCGCGTGCCGTTGATCACGCCCATCAGGTTGACGGCGAAGATATTATCCCAGTTCGCCTGCGGGCTGAAGATCGATGTTTCCGGGCCGATGCCGGCATTGTTCATCAGCACGTGCACGCGGCCGAAACGCTGGAGCACGGCGCGCTCGAGCGCTTCCAGGGAATCTCTGGTGGCGACGTCGGTCTCGACCGCCATCACATTTTCCTCGCCGGCAATGGCCTTGAGCTCATTGGCGGCGTCGGCCAGCCGATCGCCGCCGAGATCGGCGATGGCGACGCTCATGCCGCGTCCGGCGAAATATTTCGCCGCGGCAAGACCGATGCCGGAGGCGCCGCCGGTGATGACGGCAACATTGGATTTCTTGAAAATGTCTTGAATATTCGTCACGGGGGCAACCTCTCCTCGAGCGTTTGCGGACGCTGGCGAATATGGGCTCCGCTTTGACGCTGTCAAACGGTATCGGCACCATCAGCGTCGCACTTGGTCTTGCGTCACGCGCCAATCTCGCTAAAAGTGCCGCGACACCGGGTTTTGCCGGCCTTTTATGCAACGGACCTCATCATCATGGCATCATACAAAGACGTGAAGAAAGTCGTTCTCGCCTATTCCGGCGGCCTCGACACCTCGATCATCCTGAAGTGGCTGCAGACGGAGCTCGGCGCCGAAGTCGTCACCTTCACCGCCGATCTCGGCCAGGGCGAAGAGCTGGAGCCGGCGCGCAAGAAGGCCGAGATGCTCGGCATCAAGGAGATCTACATCGAGGATGTGCGCGAAGAATTCGTGCGCGATTTCGTCTTCCCGATGTTCCGTGCCAATGCCGTCTACGAGGGCGTCTATCTGCTCGGCACCTCGATCGCCCGTCCTCTGATTTCCAAGCATCTGATCGATATCGCCAAGAAGACCGGCGCCGATGCGATTGCCCACGGCGCAACCGGCAAGGGCAACGATCAGGTCCGTTTCGAGCTCTCCGCCTATGCCCTGAACCCCGACATCAAGATCATCGCGCCTTGGCGCGATTGGGCGTTCAAGAGCCGCACCGACCTGCTGGCCTTTGCCGAACAGCATCAGATCCCTGTTGCCAAGGACAAGATGGGCGAGGCGCCGTTCTCCGTCGACGCCAACCTTCTGCATTCCTCTTCCGAAGGCAAGGTTCTCGAGGACCCATCCCAGGAGGCGCCTGAATATGTGCATATGCGCACCATTTCGCCTGAGGCCGCACCCGACAAGGCAACGACCATCAAGGTCGGCTTCGAAAAGGGTGATGCGGTTTCGATCAACGGCGTGCGCATGAGCCCGGCGACGCTGCTGGCTGCGCTCAACAATTACGGCCGTGACAACGGTATCGGCCGTCTCGACCTGGTCGAGAACCGCTTTGTCGGCATGAAGTCGCGCGGCGTCTACGAGACACCAGGCGGCACCATCCTGCTTTCGGCGCACCGCGCCATCGAATCAATCACGCTCGACCGCGGTGCCGCCCATCTCAAGGACGACATCATGCCGCGTTACGCCGAGCTGATCTATTACGGCTTCTGGTTCTCACCGGAGCGCGAGATGCTGCAGGCGCTGATCGACAAGAGCCAGGAGCATGTCGAAGGCGAAGTGACGCTGAAGCTCTACAAGGGCAATGTCATGGTCATCGGCCGCGAAAGCGACAAGTCGCTCTATTCCGACAAGCTCGTCACTTTCGAGGACGATCAGGGCGCCTACGACCAGAAGGATGCGGCCGGCTTCATCAAGCTCAATGCGCTGCGCCTGCGCACGCTCGCCAAGCGCAACCTTGTGAAGTAATCACGGTTCCGCTTCGAACCGGATATGAGCCCGCCGGCATCGCCGCGCGGGCTTTTTTGTGGAGTGAGGTACGCCACCAAATTCTTAGAGCACTTTGGATGGCCGGATTGCGGAACACTCTGCGTGCGTTGTCGCGAGCTGACTCGGTGCGGACCTACCATCGCCATACCCGCTCGCATCAGGCCATTCGCCGATTTCTCGGGTAGCGGACTGATGGTTTGTGGGTCAGGCGGCACGCTCTAGTGCAGCCCGGATCTGTGCTTCGGTGGAGGCGATCGCAGCCTTGGCTGCGTCCGGGCTTACGAGTGTTCCTTCCACGCGGACCACTTCGATATCCGTCAGTCCGATAAAACCGAGAAGATGCGCGAGATAGGTGGTCTGGAAGTCGAACGGAACATTCTTGCCTTCCGAAAAGACGCCGCCGGTTGCCGTCACGAGATAGACTTTCTTGGCTGGCAACAATCCCATCAGACCGGTTGCGTCGTAGCGAAAGGTGACGCCAGGCCAGGTGATATAGTCAAACCAAGCCTTGAGCTGCGTCGACGGGCCGAAGTTGATCATGCCCGAGCCAATGACAATCACCTCGGCAGCCTGAACCTCATCAACGAGGCTTTGAGCGAGATTGACGGCTTCGATCTGTTCGGGTGTACGTGTCGCGGGCGGCGCAATGCGGCCGTCGATATAGGCTGCTGTGATATGCGGCAGAGGTGCCGCCCCAAGATCGCGTTTGACAATTGTGCCGGCAGAACGGGCATTGAGGCTTTCAGCAATGTCACGGGCAAACCGGGTCGAAAGGCTCTGAGGACCGCGTGGGCTAGAGGTAACGAGGAGGATGTTGGTCATTGGTGGCTCCTGGGAGAATAGAGTAGTATCAATTTGTGACCAACACTATTAAGGTAACTATTTGACTGTTCGCAAGAAGGCACATTCATGACACTCAATGACATAGAGTTTCCTACCCCAAGCGAAGACGCAGACTGCCGTCCGGTTCGGGAGATCCTCGATCGCATTGCCGATAAATGGAGTCTTTACATCTTCGTGGCCCTGAAGGATGGGCCGGTCCGCTTCAATGCATTGCGACGGCAGATCGACGGCATCTCGCAGCGGATGCTCACGATTACGCTTCGTCAATTGGAACGCGACGGTTTGATCAGCCGCACCCACTTTCCGACGATCCCACCGCGCGTGGATTACGAGCTGACTGCAGTCGGCAGGTCGCTTCTCGCCCCCGTCATGGCCTTGGTGACCTGGGCAGATTCAAATCGGCATGTGATCGAGGAGGCGCGCCGGCAATATGACCACTAGGTGGACGCGAGCCGAGCTGGCGCTTGTCGCTCATAACTAGCTCAAGCAGCGGTAAAATCCGTGAAGAAGATCGCACCGGCCGCGTTAGCACCGATCGTCGAAAACGCATGGGCACCGCCAAAGCCAATCGTAGCAGGAGCAGAGAACAAGACGTCGACTTTCATCAGGACTGACCCGGCAGCGATAGGCCGCCGTCGGACGCCAGCGGTAGCCGCTCCAGTTACTGTTCAAGGTGGTCTCCGGCAACGTCTGCTATCAAGGGACGGCAAAGATCACCTTAACAGCCGACCTGGAGCGCAAGCCGCATCCTTCAACAACGGACAGATGTCCGCCTCGGGCCGAAAGCCGCCTCCGGTAGCGTTTGCTGCCTGATCCCACTCTTCGTGGCACTGCACCACCCTTGACGGATGGCCGTGATCGCTTAGTCTGCCCTCATCATCCTCCGGAGCATTTCCATGACGCAGTCCCTGCTCTTCGGCGCTTTTCTGGCGGCGCTCTTTTACGTGCTCATTCCGGGACCCGCCTTCCTGCAGTTGCTCGGCATCGGCGCCGGGCAGGGCCGCAAGGCCGGCGCCTTCTTCATGATGGGGCATCTGGTCGGCGATCTCATCTGGTCGTCGCTGGCGCTGATCGCGATCGTCGGCGCAAAGACGATCGGAACCTTAGTCTTCGACCTGCTCGGCCTTGCCTGCGGTTTCTACCTCGCCTGGATCGGCTGGAGCGCCGTCAATGCAAAGCCGAAAGGGGAGGGGCAGGCGCTTGTTGTGGTCGAGCGGCCGTTTCGTCGCGGTCTGATCTTCGGCGTCACCAATCCGAAGGGTTATCCGGTGGCGCTCGCCACCTTCACCGCGCTGGTTGCAGGCTCGGCCGGCGCGCTCGATTTCGAGGCGTTGCCGGTGCTGCTCGTCGTGTCGTTCGTCGGTTTCGTGACTGCCGACATCATCCTGATCGGCATCATCGGCGCCGGTACGGTGCGGCGTTTCTATCGTGCTCATGAGCGGTTGATCGTGCGCTGCTCCGGCGTGCTTTTCATGGGATTTGCTGCCCAGGCGCTCTGGCACGCAACGCCCGGCCTGCTCGGCTGGCGCAAGGCCTGATTAAAGCGCGTCGCGCCAAACGTGCAACGCGCTTGTTCTTGGATTTATGCATGTCGTCATTCCAAAACCGCTGCGCACTTTTGGGCGACATGCGTAAGGTCAGGTATTCAGGAAGCTGACGATCGATTTCAGCGTCTGGACCTCGTCAGAATCGCCGATCGACATGGCGATCTGCAGCTGGTTCTGGTAATAATCGAGGAAATTGAAGCTGGTGCCGTCGGTGACGCTGGAGAGATCGACGATGTTGCCGAGCGGATCGATCGCATGCATCGGCAGCGGTTCGGAGATCGCGGCGTAGGTGTTTTGATCGATCAGGCCACTGTCGAAACCCTGGCGTGCGTAATTGCGCAGTTCTCCAGGGCTGACCGCGGTGAAATCCGGGCCTTCGCCAACATCATCTTCGATCTGGAACGAGGCCGGGGCGGGAGCTCTGGTCTCGATTTGAATATCAGAGGTCTTCGAACTTTTTGCGTTATTAGGATTGTTTTTAAAAAGCAAACTCTGAGAAGACCGCACAGAAAAAACTTCCATGGCGCATGTCCCCTTACAAGAAGATCACCTATGAAACTAGCGCTCGCGCGTGATTCGCGTCAATCGTTAACGATTGGTTAATTTTCACGTATCAATTGTTGTCCACCGGATTGGCAGCTGCCCACCGGATTTGGCTGGCGAGGCAAAAGGTCCTTCCCGGCAACATACCAATTCTATGCCGGCTCTCCTATATTGACGATCCATCTGCATGCCAAAAGGGAATTCTCCGATGCCTTCTCCACATGATTTCAATCCGGCGCTGGTAACCTGGGACGGTCTTCACGGCCTGCCGCGTTTCGATGCCCTGGATGACGGCGATTTCGCCGCCGCCTTCGAAGCCGCACTTGCCGCGCATGAAAGAGAGATCGACGAGATCGCCGGAAACGGCGATGCGCCGACATTCGACAATACGGTCGTGGCGCTGGAGATTGCCGGCGACGCGCTGTCGCGTGTCTCGGCGCTGTTCTGGAACAAGGCAGGCGCCCATACCAATGATGTGATCCAGGCGCTGGAGCGGGAGATCTCGCCGAAGATGTCGCGCCACTATTCGAAGATCGGGATGAATGCAGCGCTTTTTGCCCGCATCGACACGCTCTGGGAGAGCCGCGACAGCCTGGACCTGACGCTCGAACAGACACGGGTGCTGGAACGCCACTGGAAAGGCTTCGTCAAATCGGGCGCCAAGCTTGAGAAGGCCGAGCAGGAAAAACTCGCCACGATCAATGAAAAGCTTGCCGGCCTCGTGACGCAATTCGGCCAGAACGTGCTGGCCGACGAAAAGGCCTGGGCACTGGTGCTTTCCGATGGCGCCGAGCTCGAGGGCCTGCCGGAATTCCTTCGCGACGCGATGGCGGGGGCAGCGCGCGAACGCGGCGAGGAGGGCAAATATGCGGTGACGCTGTCACGCTCGATCATCGAGCCGTTCCTCACCTTTTCGGAGCGCCGTGATCTACGCGAGCAGGCTTTCAAGGCGTGGGTGGCGCGCGGTGAAAATGATGGTGAGACGGACAATCGCGCCGTCATCAGGGAAACGCTGGCGCTGCGCCATCAGGTGGCGACACTGCTTGGCTACGGCAACTTCGCCGAGCTGAAGCTCGACAACACGATGGCGAAGACGGCGGAGGCGGTGAACGGCCTGCTGAGGGCTGTCTGGGCGCGAGCGGTGAAACGCGCCGGCGAGGAGGAGATCGATATCGCGGCAATGATTGCCGAGGAGGGCCGGAACCACGAGGTCATGCCCTGGGACTGGCGCCACTATGCCGAAAAGATCCGGGCGCGGAAGTTCGACTTCTCCGAAACCGAGCTCAAGCCTTATCTGCAGCTCGAGAAGATCATCGAAGCCTGCTTCGACGTCGCCGGCCGACTGTTCGGCATCCGGGCTGTCGAGAAGAAGGGCGTGGCCGCCTATCACCCTGACGTTAGGGTGTTCGAAATCAGGGACCGCGAGGACAAGCTCGTCGCCCTGTTCCTCGGCGATTATTTCGCCCGCAGTTCGAAACGATCAGGCGCCTGGATGAGCTCGCTGCAATCGCAGCACAGGCTGGAACTGAAGAACGGCCGCCACGGCGAATTGCCGATCATCTATAATGTCTGCAACTTCGCCAAGCCCGCGGAAGGCAAGCCGGCGCTGCTGTCGCTCGACGATGCCCGCACGCTGTTCCATGAATTCGGCCATGCGCTGCACGGCATGCTTTCGAACGTCACCTATCCCTCGGTTGCGGGCACCGGCGTCTCTCGCGATTTCGTCGAGTTGCCGTCGCAGCTCTATGAGCACTGGTTGACGGTGCCCGCTATTCTGAAGCGTTACGCCGTGCATGTCGAAACCGGCGAGCCGATGCCGCAGGCCCTGCTCGACAAGGTGCTTGCCGCCCGGACCTTCAATGCCGGCTTCAATGCCGTCGAGTTCACCTCGTCGGCGCTGGTCGACATGGCGTTTCACACGAGAACGGCCGTCGAGGACCCGATGGCGGTGCAGGCCGAGGTACTGGCCGAGATCGGCATGCCGAAGTCGATCGTCATGCGCCATGCGACGCCGCACTTCCAGCACATCTTTTCGGGAGGCTATTCGGCCGGCTATTACTCCTACATGTGGTCGGAGGTGCTCGACGCCGACGCCTTTGCCGCCTTCGAGGAGACGGGAGACGCCTTCAACGGCGAGATGGCGCGCAAGCTCAAGGACAATATCTATTCCGTCGGCGGTTCGGTCGATCCGGAGGACGCCTACAAGGCCTTCCGCGGCAAGCTGCCGAGCCCGGATGCAATGCTTGTCAAAAAGGGACTTTCGACCTTCGAGGAATTGACAGGCAGCGACGCCTAAGACAATTTGATGACACGCTATGATGCGGCGGGGCGACAGCCTTGCCGCAGCTTTTGCGCGTTCCCCCCTTTCGCAAACGCAAAAAAAACTGTATGGACGCCCCAAACTAATAGGCGCGTCCTCTAGAGCGTGCGCCCCAGCCTCAGAGATTTCACATATGGCACTTCGCAATATCGCGATCATCGCGCACGTTGACCATGGCAAAACGACCCTGGTGGATGAGCTTCTCAAGCAGTCCGGCTCGTTCCGCGAAAATCAGCGTGTCGCTGAACGCGTGATGGACTCGAACGATCTCGAAAAAGAACGCGGCATCACCATTCTCGCCAAGGCGACCTCGGTGGAATGGAAGGGTGTCCGCATCAACATCGTCGACACCCCCGGCCACGCCGACTTTGGCGGTGAAGTCGAGCGCATTCTCTCGATGGTGGATGGCGCGATCGTTCTCGTCGACTCGTCTGAAGGCCCGATGCCGCAGACGAAGTTCGTTGTCTCCAAGGCGTTGAAGGTCGGTCTTCGTCCGATTGTGGCGATCAACAAGATCGACCGTCCTGATGGACGCCACGAAGAAGTTATCAACGAAGTCTTCGATCTTTTCGCTAATCTCGACGCGACCGACGAGCAGCTCGACTTCCCGATCCTCTACGGTTCCGGCCGCGACGGCTGGATGAACGTCAATCCGGAAGGTCCGAAGGATCAGGGTCTTACGCCGCTTCTCGACCTGGTGCTCAAGCATGTTCCGGAGCCGACCGTCCACGAAGGTCCTTTCACGATGATCGGCACGATCCTCGAAGCCAACCCCTTCCTCGGTCGCATCATCACCGGTCGTATCAATTCCGGTTCGATCAAGCCGAACCAGGCCGTGAAGGTTCTCCACGCCGACGGCAAGACGGTCGAAACCGGCCGTATTTCGAAAATTCTCGCTTTCCGCGGCATCGAGCGCACGGCAATCGACGAAGCGCATCAGGGCGACATTATCGCGATCGCCGGCCTTTCCAAGGGCACGGTCGCCGACACCTTCTGCGATCCCTCGATCACCGAGCCGCTGCAGGCGCAGCCGATCGATCCGCCGACCGTCACCATGTCCTTCATCGTCAACGATAGCCCGCTGGCCGGCACCGAAGGCGACAAGGTGACCTCACGCGTCATCCGCGACCGTCTCTTCAAGGAAGCGGAAGGCAACGTCGCCCTGAAGATCGAAGAAGCCGAAGGCAAGGATTCGTTCTACGTGTCCGGCCGTGGCGAACTTCAGCTCGCCGTTCTCATCGAAACCATGCGTCGCGAAGGCTTCGAGCTTGCCGTGTCGCGTCCGCGCGTCGTGATGCACAAGGATGAAAACGGCCAGCTTCTGGAGCCGATCGAGGAGGTCGTCGTCGACGTCGACGAAGAGCATTCCGGTGTCGTCGTGCAGAAGATGTCCGAGCGCAAGGCCGAAATGGTCGAGCTGCGTCCGTCGGGCGGCAACCGTCTTCGCCTGCGTTTCTACGCGCCGACCCGTGGCCTGATCGGCTACCAGTCGGAGCTGCTGACGGATACCCGCGGCACGGCGATCATGAACCGCCTGTTCCACGACTACCAGCCCTACAAGGGTGTGATCGGTGGCCGCGTCAACGGCGTGCTGCTCGCCAACGCTCCCGGCGAAGCCGTCGCCTATGCGATGTTCAACCTGGAAGATCGCGGCCCGATGATCATCGAGCCGGGCGAAAAGGTTTATGCCGGCATGATCATCGGCATCCATTCGCGCGACAACGACCTTGAAGTCAACGTGCTGAAGGGCAAGCAGCTGACCAACATCCGCGCCGCCGGCAAGGACGAAGCGGTGAAGCTGACGCCGCCGATCCGCATGACGCTTGATCGCGCGCTCTCCTGGATCCAGGATGACGAGCTGATGGAAGTGACACCGAAGAATATTCGTCTGCGCAAGATGTATCTCGACGCGAACGATCGCAAGCGTTTCGAAAAGACGAAGGCGGCGCTCTGAGCGCCATTCAAAGTGCTGCAGCGTTTTGGGTCTCTCGAAAAGAGGCGCGGCGCTGGAGAGAAATCCTTCAAAACCCCGGCCCTCGCGCCGGGGTTTTTTATTGTGCGCCGCGTCGATTCCGTCTTGTGACAATCGTTAAAAAAGCGTTAACTTTTGATCGTCGTCCACATATCAAGTCTGTGGGCAATCGATCACAATGCCTCTGTGCATATGGTTAGTTGCCTCTAGCGGGACCAGAGTAAACGTTATGAAGACGTTGTCGATCGATGTCCGGCGGGCCGAGCCGCAAGATGCCCGAGCCATATCGGAAACACACAGGCTTGCCTGGCAACACACCTATGCAGGCATCATTCCGCATCGCGCACTGACGCAGATGATCGAGCGGCGCGGCGAAAGCTGGTGGCGCAAGGCAACGCGCGGACCGGCGACGCTGCTGGTTCTCGATGTTGCCGGCACAGTCGCCGGCTATGCGACGCTCGGCCTCAACCGTGCCCGCGCTCTGCCGCAGGAAGGCGAGATTTACGAGCTTTATCTTCGGCCCGAGTATCAGGGCATAGGCCTTGGCAGGATGCTGTTCGGCGAAGCGCGCCGTCTCTTGAAGTCGCTGGGCTGCAACGGGCTGGTCGTCTGGTGCCTCGAGGATAACGAGACCGCCAGCCACTTCTACCGCAATCATGGCGGCGTCGATTTCTGCGAAGGCATGGAAAGTTTCGACCACAGGCAGTTGAAGAAGATCGGCTTCATCTGGAGCTGAACGGCCATTCAAAGTGCCACGACGTCCTTTGGCGTCTGAAAGGACGCGCGACGCTGGAGTCGGCGTTCGGCTATCTCCCATTAGATGTGAATGTGCGCCGGTGCAGTCAAGCATTGGTGCTGTGCCATGTTGCGTTGCCGCATGAAACTGATTATCTGGCTGCCAGCACATTCAACCTCGCGGGAGTTTTCTATGCGCATCGACGCTATTTCAATCGGTCATAATCCACCTGAGGACGTCAACGTCATCGTTGAGGTTCCGGTCGGCGGTCATCCCATCAAGTATGAGATGGACAAGGAAGCCGGCACGCTGGTGGTCGATCGTTTCCTCTATACGCCGATGACCTATCCGGGCAATTATGGTTTCGTGCCGCACACGCTGTCGGAAGATGGCGACCCGATCGACGTCCTGATCGCCAGCACCCGCCCGCTGGTTCCCGGCTGCGTCATCAATGTGCGCCCGATCGGCGTCCTGAAGATGGAAGACAATTCCGGCAAGGACGAGAAGATCATTGCCGTGCCGTCGCCGAAGCTGACGCTGCGCTATGAGAAGGTGAAGAACCACACCGATCTTCCCGAGATCACGCTGAAGCAGATCGAGCATTTCTTCGAGCACTACAAGGATCTGGAGCCCGGCAAGTGGGTGAAGATCTTCGGCTGGGGCGACTCCAAGGAAGCAGGCGAACTCATCCTCGAAGCCGTCGAGCGCGCCAAGAAGAAAGGCTGATCGCTCAGCCTAAAAATATCTCGAGCTTTTTTACCAAATCCTCCGGATCGCCGTCGATCCGGAGGATTTTTTTGCGCGCGGTCTCACCCGAGATGAGGCTGACGCTGGATTTGGGAATGCGCAGGGATTTTGCGATCAAAAGGATGAGCGCCTTGTTGGCCTTGCCTTTCTCGGGCACGGCAGTGACGCGTGCCTTCAGGAAAGCTTCACCCTTGCCGTCGGCCTCAATGCCGTCGAGAGCATCACGCCCGCCATTCGGCGTCAGCCGGACGGCGAGGCGCAGATGGTCATCGAAAAGGCTCCAGGGACGGCTCAAGCGACCAGCGGGTACACTGTGGTCCAAAGCAGGGTGCGCAGGAAGAAGATGATCAGCAGCAGGATGATCGGCGAAATGTCGATGCCGCCAAGGTTCGGGAGCAGGCGGCGGATCGGCTTCAGCACCGGTTCGGTGACATTATAGAGGAATGTGCCGACCGAATTGACGAACTGATTGCTGGAATTGATAACATTGAAAGCATAGAGCCAGGAAAAAATGGCACTGGCAATCAGGATCCAGGTGTAAATATTCAAAGCCAAATCAATGGTTTGAAACAGCGCAAACATCATCGTCTCCAATTCGTTGTTGACAGACATGTAGACATTGGCGACTAAACGGGCAAGTGCCGTGTGGAAACGCACGGTGAATCATGTTTAACGGGCGGCTTTGCAGCTCTTCCGGCGCCCGTCTCCTCGGAAAACATCCATGTCGTTTTCGCCCACCGGAGACCGTTTTGCCGCGTTCCGGCATTCGTCCTACACGCGGTTCTTCTTCGCGCGCTTCCTGCTTTCCTTCTCGCAGCAGATCGTCAGCGTCGCGGTCGGCTGGCAGATGTACGACCAGACGGGCAGCGCGATCTATCTCGGCTTGATCGGTCTCGTGCAGTTCCTGCCGTCGCTGCTGCTCATCCTCGTCACCGGTTCGGTGGCCGACCGGTACAATCGCCGGGCGATCGCCGCACTCTGCTCGCTGGTGAGCGCGCTCTGCACGCTGGCACTGCTTGTCATGACTTTGATGGGAAGCTTTACGCCGTTGCCTGTCTTCGCGGTGCTTTTGATCTTCGGCATTGAGCGCGCCTTCATGTCGCCGGCAGTGCAGTCGCTGGCGCCCAATCTCGTGCCGGAGGAGGCACTCTCCAATGCGATCGCCTGGAATTCGTCGTCCTGGCAGCTCGCGGCAATCACCGGGCCGGTGCTCGGCGGTCTGCTTTACGGTGTCAGTGCGCCGACTGCCTATACGGTGGCGGTGATTTTTTCCGTGCTCGGTGCGGTCCTTCTCTACATGATCCCGAAACCGGTGCAAAAGACGACCGGCGAGACCAAGAACTGGGCGATGATCCTCGGCGGCTTCAGTTTCATCCGCGCCGAAAAGGTGGTGCTGGGGGCGATTTCGCTCGACCTCTTCGCCGTGCTGCTAGGCGGGGCCACGGCGCTGATGCCGATTTTTGCGCGCGATATCCTCACTCTCGGTCCCTGGGGCCTCGGACTGCTGCGCGCCGCACCGGGACTTGGCGCCATCGTCATGGCAATCTTCCTTGCCGCCTATCCGCTCAAACATCGCGCCGGCATCTACATGTTCATCGGCGTCGCCCTGTTCGGCATTGGAACGATCATCTTCGGCGTCTCGACCAACACCGAGGTCTCGATCGCGGCGCTGGCGCTGATGGGAGCGGCCGACATGGTGTCGGTCTATGTGCGCGAGAGCCTCATTGCGCTCTGGACGCCGGATCAGCTGCGCGGCCGCGTCAATGCGGTCAACATGGTCTTCGTCGGCGCTTCGAACGAACTCGGGGAATTCAGGGCGGGCACGATGGCGGCGATCTTCGGCGCGGTTCCGGCGGTCGTCATCGGTGGGGTCGGGACGCTTGTCGTGGCGGCGATCTGGGCGTCGAGTTTCCCCAAACTGCGCAGGATCGATACGCTCGACGCGCCCAGCGCATCGTCGGAAGCGGTTTAAGGAAAGGCCCTAAAGCGCGATGCTCTTTAGGCGCGAAGAGCGATAGAGGACGTCGCCTTCGCCGTCTTTCCCTCGAAGACGATGTCGAGAAATTCCGTCAGCCAGGCTTTCAGCGGCGCGTCGAACAACATGCGGCCTTCGAGATGTTCGCGGCCCTGCTGGGCATTCGGCAGGATGAAGCGATGGGCGCCATGCACGACCCAGCGATGCATCATCACCCGAGTCAGTTCGGCATGGAACTGCAGGCCCCAGGCGTTGCCCTCGTAGCGGAAGGCCTGGTTCGGATAGGCATCGCCTTCGGCGAGCAGATCGGCGCCGCGCGGCAGCTCGAAGCCCTCGCGGTGGAAATGATAGACCATCTTCGGCCAGTGCATCAGCAGGCGGCCCTTCTCGGTCGGGTGCAGCGGATACCAACCGATCTCCGTCGAGCCGTCGGCATTCGACTGCACCTTGCCGCCGAGATGACGCACCAGCATCTGCGCGCCGAGGCAGATACCGAGATAAGGGCGCTTTTCCCGGAGCGGAATGTCGAGCCAGTCGATCTCCTTCTTGACGAAGTCATCGGGATCATTGGCGCTCATCGGCCCGCCGAAGACGACGGCGCCGGCATGGTCTTCAAGTGTTGTCGGAAGGGGCTGGCCCAGAACCGGGCGACGGATATCGAGGCGGTAGCCCTTTTCGACGAGCAATTGGCCGACACGGCCGGGGCTCGACCGCTCCTGATGCAGGACGATGAGGATCGGGCGCCTGTCGCGGTTCTTGATTTGCTCAGTCGGCATCATCTTGTGCAACCTGGACATCGGTCACCCTGGCGGCGGCCTCCTGCCGCTTCTGGATGCGCTCGCGTGAGGAGACGCCGAGCAGATCGGCGATACGCCAGATCACATGGTCTTCCATCTCGCTGCGCTCGCCATCGGCATAGACGATGTCCCAGAGGATGCCGATCAGCTCCAGCCGCTGCTCGGTATTGAGATGACGCTTCAGATCGGCGGTGAAGCGATAATAGTCGACAGCGGAGCTTTCGGCCTCGAGACCCGCCGCCATCAGAGCATCGAGCTGCTTGCCGTCGAGCGCATACTGCTCCTTCAGGAGTTTGCGCAGCCGCTTCTTCTCGCTGGCTTTGATCTGACCGTCGGCCTCCATCACCTGCATGCAGAGCGCTGCCACCGTGATGCGCGGATCATCAGGGGCGAAACCTTTCTTAGGACTGTCGGCGGTGAGCTTCTGGAAGAATGCCTGAAAGCGTTCGAACATGCGGTTTTCGTTCCATTTCAAAAAAGGCGGAGCCGTGTCTTGGGTTCCGGTTCCACCCTGGGGTCGCGAACGCCCGGATCATCCGGCAGTCCGCCAAAGAAAGGTTTCGCCTCGCTTGGCGCCGGCGCTTTATCGCTCACGGCCGGTTCGGCGGGTTTTGGTTTTGCCGATGGCGGTGCCGGTGCCGGCGTGGGGCGCACAGCCTCGGCAATCGTCGCGGCGCGTTCCAGCTCAATGATGCGATGGTCGTTGACCGGGCTTTCCGGCCTGACGTCACGCAGCGGCGGCAATGTCTTCAAAGCCGTTTCGATCGAGGCAGGCGTCGAACCGTCTTCGAGCGCACCCTCGATCTGGCCGAAGGGCGCCTTCCATTCGAAGGCGTCGAGGCGGCCGGTCACGGGGGATACCGGCAGCCATTTGTCCGACACGAAGCCGTCTGCCACCCAGGCCGGATCGCGCGGCGCCTTGAGCGCCTGGGCCAGCCAGTGGCGCACGCGGCCCTGGTCTCCGGTCTCGGCTTCTTCGATGTCGGCCAACAGCAGATAGGCGGCTTCACGCGGCTGCATGCGCGCCGCTGCTTCCGCTTTGGCGCGAGCCTTGGCGAATTCCTGCGCGTCGAGGGCTGCCTGGGCGACGACGAGAAGGGATTCGACGTTGTTCGGGCGCTGCCCTTCCAGCCGCTCGGCGCGCTTCAGCCGGTCGAGCGTCGAATCGCCGCTGCGAGCCCTGACATAGGCTTGGCCGATCTCGGGATGAGGTGCCGATTTCCATGCCTGTTCGAGGATCGAGGCGGCCTTGCGGACGCCGCCTTCGCGAAACAGCGCCTTTGCGGCGATGAGGGCTGCCGGAATGAAATCGGAGGCAAGCTTCAGCGCCTGCAGGGCGTCGTCACGGGCGCCTGTCGGGTTGCTTTCCAGCTTCTCGCCGGCACGTGCCGTCAGGAGGACGGCGTGCAGACGGTTGGCTTCGGCCTTTTCGACGACGCGGGCGGCCTTTTGCTGTTCGAGCAGGCGGATCGCATCATCCCAGCGGCCGGCCTGGCTGCGATATTCGAGCGTCGCCTGTGCGGCCCAGGGCAGATAGGGCGCGTTGTCGGCTGCCTTTTCGGCATATTGGCGGGCGGCCTCGTTGGCGCCGAGACGGCGGGCTTCCAGATAGAGGCCGCGCAGACCGAGTTCGCGTGTCTCGGGATCGTTGGCCATGGCCTCGAACTTGGCGCGCGCCTCATCATGGCGACCTTCGATCAGGGCGGCCTGGGCCTCGAGCAGGTTGATCAGCGGTTCCTGATCGGCGCGGATCAGGCCGCGCGAGCGGGCGGCCATCTTGCGGGCGAGCAGCGCATTGCCGGCGCCGGCGGCGATCAGGCCGGTCGACAGCGCCTGATACCCACGGTCCCGCTTGCGGGCGCGGAAATAACGCGTCACCGAATGCGGCGAGGTCCAGACCAGCCGGACGAACCACCAGGCGATCATCATGGCGGCGACCAGCGCGATGATTGCGCTGGCGGCGACGATAAGCTTTGTCTGGTAGATCTGGCCCTCCCAAATCAGCGAGAGGTCACCGGGACGATCGGCGAGCCAGGAGAAGCCATAGGCAAGGAGCAGCACGAAGAGGGCGAAGACGACAAGACGGATCAGCATGGTCTCATCCCTCCTTGCCGGTGCCTGAGACCGCCTTCGACAGCGCCCCGCCGACCAGTTCCTCGACGCGTATGCGCGCTTCGAGCGACTGCTTGAAGGCGGCGGACGCCTGTTTGCCGGGGGCGGGCAGGCTGTTCCATTCGGCGGAAGCGCCGGGCAGGTCGCCGTTCTTCACCTTCTCCTCCATGCGGGCGGCGATGGCTTCGACGCTTTCACCCTCGATATTGCCGACGGGACGAACGCTCACCAGCGATTTGGCGCTCGACATCAGCCGGTCCGACCAGCTCTGGTTCGAATCCGGCTGGTTGACGGCTCCGACGATCGCGGTGGCGACATCGGGAACCTCGGCCACCAGCTCGGTGCGTGAGGGAACGCCGGTTTGGGCAAAGGCTCTGAGGTCAGCGACGGCTGGATCGTCGGGGGCAACGCCGGCGAAGGTGTCGAGCTCGGCCAGGAACGGGCCACCGCGATCGATCGCCGCCTTCAGGGCGGCGGCCGCGATCGCCCGGGCAACGGCGACGTCCTCGCGCGGCTCGTTCAGCTTCTTTTCGGCCTCTTCGAGGCGCTTGGCGATATCGGCGCCGTTCGTCGTCTGCTGCTCGGAAGACTGGGCAAGCGTCGAGCGCAGTTGGTCGACCTGACCGGTCAGTTCCGCAATCTTCTGATTGAGTGCATCGACGTTAGCAGAATCGGCCGGTGCGGCGACTGCGGGGGCCTTTGCAGCCGTTTCCAGCGCAGCGACGCGTTTCGCAAGCTCGCCGTCGTCCGTGCCCGCCGGATTGGCGGCAAGGTTGGCGACGGTCTGTTTCAGGCCGTCGATCTCGCCGGCAAGATCGGCCGTCTCCGGCGATGTCGTCTGCGGCGTGGAGGAGCCCGGGAGGTAACCCGCATACTGGATGGCGCCGGCGCCAAGCAGCGCCACGAGGCCGCCGAAGATGCCGGCGGCAATCAGGCCGGAGGTGCCGGCGCTCTTCGGCGCGGGCTGTTCAGGAGGAGGGGTGAAGGAAGGTTCTGGAGCTGCCGGTTCCTCCTCCGGCGCATCCATCACGGGCTTCTCTTCATCTTCGGCATGCGACGCAGTCTCGGTTTCGGGCGCCAGGCCGGCATCGGCGGTAGTGCTGTCGGCCTCGCCGGTTTCATTGTCTACCGGTTTTTCGGTATCGGCTGCAGCGGCGAATTCCTGTGCATCGAGGTCGATCGTGACCGGTTCGTCGGCGCTCTTCGAATGGCGTGGCGGGTTTCCCGATACCATGAGGTCCTCTTTATCCTGCATTGCAACGAAACTAGACAGTGATGCCAGTTAAGGGAAGAGGTTAGATCAAATTTGGGCAGCTAGAGCCTTCAAAGCAGCGACAAAAGGCTTTTCTCTTCCGGCATCTGCGAAATCACTACGCTTTTTCGAAGTGCCGCCGGAACGGCCTCGGCCACGGCCTCGCTAAGGCAGAAAAGGCGGATTCCGCTGTGTTCCGGCAGGGCGGATCGCAGTTCCGGCACGCGAAAGAAATCCTCGGCCGTCTGCCGGGAATAGAAGAGAATGGCGTCAGGGCCAGACCTTGAGAAAATCGCTTCGATCTCGGCCGAGCCGGGAACGATCGGCTGCATGCGATAGCATTCGGCGACGGAAAAGCGGATGCCGAGTTCGCGCAAACCTGATTCGAAAGTTTCGGCGCGGGGCCACCCGGCAAGATAGAGCAACCCGTCGGCGCCCCGCGCCGCGACGAGATCGGCGAGATCACGGCCGTTGCCCTGAGATGAGGCGACCGATCGGAAGCCGAGGCTGCGCGCCTCTTCCGCCGTCGTTTCGCCGACCGCAAAAAGCGGACGGGCAAGATGCGGGGGAAGTTTCTCGCCGAGCGCGGAGAGGACCCTGATGGCTTCGGCGCTGGTCACCGCGATTGCGCCACTGGTGATGGCGAGCGCGTCTGCGGCGGCATTGCTGTCGTGCAGCGGCTGACGCAGCGGCAGCAGCAGCGGCTCGTGGCCCATATCGCGCAGACGTTGTGCGGTTCTCGTCGCCGAATGCGCGGGGCGGGTGACGAGCACGCGCATGGCCGCTTCAGTGCCAGTCGTCGAAAAAGGCGCTGCCGGCCCTGGCGCGCACGTCCTGGCCGGCGCGGGTGCCGAGTGCTGCCGCATCGCGGCGGTGGCCGTCGGTCGTCACTGCATGCTGGCTGCGGCCGTCGGGGGTGATGATGAGGCCGGAGAACCGGATCAGGTCGCCTTCGCAGACGGCATAACCGCCGATCGGCGTGCGGCAGGAGCCGTCGAGCGCGGCGAGGAAGGCGCGTTCGCAGGAGACGGTGTCGAAGGTCGGGCCATCGTTAACAGGCGCCAGCAGATCGTCGACCCGGGCGTCGCCGATGCGGCTTTCGATGCAGATCGCTCCTTGCGCCGGCGCCGGCGGGAAGGTGTCGGGGTCGAGGATATCGGTCAGAACGTCGACCTTGCCGAGACGCTTCAGACCGGCAAGCGCCAGCAGGGTCGCATCAACCTCGCCCGCTTCGAGCTTGCGCAGGCGCGTTTCGACCAAGCCGCGGAAGGTGACGACATTGATATCCGGCCGCATCCGGCGGATCAGCGCCTGGCGGCGGAGCGACGAGGAACCGACGGTGGCGCCATGCGGCAGGTCGATCAGCTTTCGGGCGGTGCGGCCGATGACGGCGTCGCGGATATCCTCGCGCGGCAGGTAGGCGGAGAGATAAAGCCCCTCGGGCAGCTTCGTCGCCATGTCCTTGGCGGAATGCACGGCGAAATCCAGCTCGCCGGCGGCAAGCTTCTGTTCGAGCTCTTCGGTGAACAGGCCCTTGCCGCCGATCTCGGCCAGCGACCGGTCGGTGATGCGGTCGCCCTTGGTGGTCAGCACGACGATCTCGAACATGTCCTCGGGCAGATGATGCGCCGCCATCAGCCTGTCGCGGGCCTCATGCGCCTGGGCAAGCGCCAGCGGACTGCCTCGCGTGCCGATCCGGAAAGGTTTTGTTTGCATCCGCTCTATTCCGTTGTTACCGGAGTTCTCGTAAACGGGTTTCCATCCCATCGCAATCAACGAACAGGCTTCATGGTTCCCTTTCTGCGCATCCTTGGCATCGAAACGAGCTGCGACGAGACCGCCGCCGCGGTCGTCGAGCGCGATGCTGAGGGGCATTCCAACGTGCTGTCGGATGTCGTGCTTTCCCAACTCGACGAGCATAGCGCCTATGGCGGCGTGGTGCCAGAGATCGCCGCACGCGCCCATGTTGAGGCACTCGACGAGCTGATCGAGGAAGCGCTGAAGCGCGCCAATGTGTCGCTCAACGACGTCGACGCCATCGCCGCCACGTCGGGCCCGGGGCTGATCGGCGGGCTGCTGGTGGGATTGATGACCGGCAAGGCGATCGCCAGAGCCGCCGGCAAGCCGCTCTATGCGATCAACCATCTCGAAGGCCATGCGCTGACGGCGCGGCTGACGGACGGGCTTTCCTTTCCCTATCTGATGCTGCTCGTCTCCGGCGGCCATACCCAGCTCATCCTGGTGCGGGGCGTCGGACAGTACGAGCGCTGGGGCACCACGATCGACGATGCGCTCGGCGAAGCCTTCGACAAGACGGCAAAGTTGCTCGGCCTGCCCTATCCCGGCGGCCCGGCGGTAGAGCGGATGGCGCGGGACGGCAATCCCGATCGCTTCGATTTTCCGCGGCCACTGGTCGGCGAGGCGAGGCTCGATTTCTCCTTCTCTGGCCTGAAGACGGCGGTGCGGCAGGCGGCGCAGGATATCGCGCCGCTCAGCGATCAGGACGTCGCGGATATCTGCGCCTCGTTCCAGAAGGCGGTTTCGCGGACGCTGAAGGACCGTATCGGCCGCGGCCTGCAGCGGTTCAAGACGGAGTTTCCGGCGACATTCTCAGCGACTGGCGAAAAGCCGGCGCTCGTCGTTGCCGGCGGTGTCGCCGCCAATCTTGAACTGCGCGGCACGCTGCAGGCGCTGTGCGACAAGAACCGTTTCCGCTTCGTCGCGCCGCCGCTCAGGCTCTGCACCGACAATGCCGTGATGATCGCCTGGGCGGGACTGGAGCGGATGGCGACCGGCGCCGCGCCGGATGCGCTCGACGTGCAGCCGCGCTCGCGCTGGCCGCTCGATTCCAATGCGGAAACGCTGATCGGTTTCGGAAAACGAGGGGCCAAGGCATGAGCGAAAACATCGCCGTCGTCGGATCGGGGGCTTTCGGCACGGCGCTTGCCGCCGTCATCGCGCTTGCCGGCCGCAGCACCGTGACCCTCGTCGGGCGCGATCCGTCACTGATTGCCGATCTGAAGGCCGAACGGCTGCACGATGCGGTGCTGCCCGGCATTCTCCTGCCCGATACGCTGGAATTTTCCGCCGAGGCGGATGCGATCACTGGTGCCCCCATCGTGCTGTTTGCGATGCCGTCGCAGGCGCAGGCTGATGCGGCGCGGCAATACGGACCTTATCTTTCCAAGGATGCTGTCGTCGTTACCTGTGCCAAGGGTATCGAACGGGCGACCGGCCATCTTTTGACCGACATGCTGGAACGGGAGCTGCCGGATCATCCCATCGCCGTGCTCTCTGGCCCAGGTTTTGCCGCCGATATCGCCAAGGGCCTGCCGACGGCGATGGCAATTGCTGCAGCCGACATGGAAATTGCCGAGCGGCTCGCTCAGGCGATTTCCGGGCGGACTTTCCGGCTCTACGCTTCCAACGACCGGATCGGCGTGCAGCTCGGCGGCGCGCTGAAGAATGTGCTGGCGATCGCCTGCGGCATCGTCGAAGGCCGTGGCATCGGCGATTCCGCGCGCGCGGCGCTGATTGCACGTGGGCTTGCGGAAATGTCGCGTTTCGTCGTCGCCAAGGGCGGGCAGGCGGATACGGTGCGCGGGCTTTCCGGCCTCGGCGATCTGGTACTGACGGCAACGAGCCATCAATCGCGAAACCTGCGCTTCGGCATCGCGCTCGGGCGCGGCGAAAAGACCGATCCTCTGCAGGGTGCGCTGGTGGAAGGCGCGTTTGCCGCCTCTGTCGCCTCGCGGCTTGCGGCGGAGTTGAAGGTCAGCATGCCGATCACAGACGCCATTTCCGCCATCATCGACGGCAAGCTCGACATATCAGAAGCGATAGAGCAGCTGATGACGCGTCCGATCACCACCGAATAGGAGACAGACATGCTTTTCGCCCTTCTCTGCAAGGACAAACCGGGACATCTGAACGTGCGCATGGATACGCGTCCGACGCATATCGAGCATCTGAACAAGCTGAATGCCGAGGGCACGCTGAAGATCGCCGGGCCGTTTCTCGATGACGACGGCAAGCCCTGCGGCAGCCTGATCATCGTCGAAGCGGAATCGAAAGAGGCGGCGCGTGCGCTTGCCGATGCCGATCCCTATGCCAAGGCCGGACTATTCGAAAGCGTCGACGTCAAGGCCTACAACTGGGTCTTCAACAAACCGGAAGCGTGAGCATGGCGCACTGGCTCTATAAATCCGAACCCGCCTCCTGGTCCTGGGAGCAGCAGAAGGCTGCCGGCGAAAAGGGCACTGAATGGACCGGCGTCCGCAACTATCTGGCGCGCAACAACATGCGGGCGATGCAGATCGGCGACAAAGGGTTCTTCTATCATTCCAATGATGGGCTGGAGATCGTCGGCATCGTCGAAGTCTGCGCCCTGTCGCATCCCGATTCTTCCGCCAAGGGCGATCCGAAGTGGGATTGCGTCGATATCCGCGCCGTCATGGACGTACCGAAGCCGGTGACGCTGAAGGATGTCAAGGCGAGCGAGAAGCTCGCCAAGATGGCGCTCGTCACCTCGATGCGGCTTTCGGTGCAGCCGGTGACCGAGGAAGAATATCTCGAAGTCTGCCGGATGGGCGGGCTGGACAATCCGCCGCGTTGAAGACCGATCCGCAAGCCTTCATCCGCGCCAATACCAGCCTGATGCCGCCGCAGCATGTGCCGGAGATTTCGCTCTATCTGGCGAACGAGGCGCATGAGCTCTGGCTGAAGACGGAGGAGGAACTGGAGGCGATCGGCCTGCCGCCGCCCTTCTGGGCTTTTGCCTGGGCAGGCGGGCAGGGACTGGCGCGCTACATCCTCGATCATCCGGAAACGGTGCGCGGCAAGCGCGTGCTCGATTTCGCCAGCGGTTCCGGCCTTGTCGGCATTGCGGCGATGATCGCCGGTGCCCGGGAGGTCACTGCCTGTGATATCGATCCCTGGACGGAAGCGGCCGTCCGGCTGAATGCCGAGGCCAACCGTGTTTCGCTCGGATTTACCGGCGCCGATCTGATCGGGCAAGCCGTCGATGCCGATATCGTGCTTGCCGGCGACGTCTTCTACGACCGCGCTTTCGCCGATGCGCTCGCTCCCTGGTTCGCCAAGCTGGCAGCCGACGGCAAGCCGGTGCTGGTCGGCGATCCCGGACGCAGCTATCTGCCTCGGGATCGGCTGGAATTCTGCGCGGTTTATGAGGTGCCGGTAACACGCGCGCTGGAGGACAGCGAAATCAAGAAGACGACGGTGTGGCGGTTCGCTTCCTAGGTCGGATCGACTTTAGGACTCGATCATTCGCGATCACCGGACCCTTCTCAAGCAAAGCAAAGCAAAGCAAAGCAAAGCAAGGCATGCTGTGGTCTCAGCCGGAAGCGACCGGCGTGAGCCCGCATGATATTGCATTCTAACATGTTACCCTCTTTGTAATTGTTATGACCAAGAGTATGTGCGGTCTTTCTCAGGGGTACAATCGGTAAAGCAACGGCTTCTATCAGAAGCGTTATGTTGCTATATCAGATCGTTATGCTGCGCCGCTTGTCACAGCAACTGTCCCTAATTAACCCATTAATTAGCATTCACTTGCATGCGCGGACTGCGATGCTACCGTCGCCCACATCGTGGGGGATCGCGTATGACAATTGAAGAGCTGATCGATCTACAGGAAGCAGGCTCGAGGGCGCGGGTGCTCGGCCTGAAGGCTCACGAAAACCCATACCTCGCCGCCCATAGGATGCCGACTGGTGATACCAGTGCCCTCGGAGATTGGCTTGCGCGTCACGACGCGTGGAAGTTCGGTTGGGAAGCGGAGGACGCCAGCCGCGAAGGTAGGATTGTTACGCACTTCAAGGAGCTGATCTCGATTGCCAAACGAGGTGCACTCGATGCGTAACGTTAGGTTTTCTTGCCCCGCCACAGCGAAGGATCGGCGCCTCTTTCACCATCGGATTGCCAGCGTTCAGGCCTTTTCGAAGAGCGGTGAGATCACCATTTCCGGCACCAGCACCAGGCCCTTGTCGGTTATCCGGATTTCCGGGATGACCGACAGCGGGATGAGGTTGAAGCCCATATAGGCGATGGTGCAGCCTGCCCTTTCCCATTCGAGCTTCAAGGCCTTTACCTCGTCCGCAACCTGGTGCACGCGCTTGTCGGACAAAAGCCCGGCGATCGGCAGCGGCACCATGGCCGTCACCTTGCCGTCCATGACTACACAGACGCCGCCCTGCTTTTCTTCGATCGCGTCGAGCGCCACCTGCATGTCCGCGGCATTCGTGCCGGCGACGATGATGTTGTGGCTGTCGTGGCCGACCGAGGATGCGACAGCGCCTTGTCTGAGCCCGAAGCCGTTGAGCAGCCCGTGGGCGACATTGCCGGCAGACTTGCCGTGACGTTCCACCACTGTCACGAAGCAGAGATCGTGCTTGTCGAAATGGGCTTGCCAGTCATTGGCCGGGTCCAGCGTGACGGTGACATGGCCGAGGGTAATGCCAGGCAGCTCCGTCCTGATCGTATGAGCGACGACCGTCTCCGTCGGCAGGTCCGGCGTCAGCCTGAGATTTTTGGGCAGCTTGACCGTGTGGTAGGCGGCATCCCGATAGCGGTACGGTTTCGACAGGGCTTCGTCGAGGATCGGCGTGATCTTCTTGCTGTCGACGACGAGTTCGCCACCATACCAGGTGCTGACCGGCGTAAGGTCGTCGCTGAGAAGCACCAGGTCGGCGCGCCGCCCGCCGCCCAGACCGCCGATTTCGCCTTCCATGCCGAACCGCGTCGCGCCGTGCAGCGACCCCATCGCCCAGGCCTGTTCCGGCCTCATGCCGTATTTCACGGCTTCGCGCGTTACCCAGTCCAGGCCGAAGGCGAGCAGATCTTCGGCATCGCGGTCGTCGGTGCAGACGGCGACGCGCTTGTGGGAGGCGCCGAGCTCGGTGATCGTCTTGATCGCCTGCGGCAGGGAATGCCAGGGAGTCGTCGGCGGGCCGCCGCGCAGGAAGATCCACACGCCAGCTTCCAGCAGGTCGTCGGCAATGTCGCGGTCGATGGCTTCATGCGTGTCGGTGACGCCGGATGCGGCATAGGCGGCAACAAACTCTCGTC
Source organism: Rhizobium laguerreae (assembly GCF_019778565.1). Classification (NCBI taxonomy): domain Bacteria; kingdom Pseudomonadati; phylum Pseudomonadota; class Alphaproteobacteria; order Hyphomicrobiales; family Rhizobiaceae; genus Rhizobium; species Rhizobium laguerreae. The sequence continues at coordinate 326,441 of NZ_JAAXQT010000004.1, forward strand.
CGTAGACATGGCCCGACACCGGCCTGCCGCGCTCGAGCGCTGCGGCCAGGATCGCATGGCTGCGCTCGTCGCCCATCGCAACAGGGACAAAATCCATTTTCTCACCGAGAGCCACGGCTTCCGGCCATTTGTCGAACAGGGCGGCGATCTTGTCCGGCGTCAGGTCGCCGCCGGCCGTTTCCAGATCCGGCGTCGTCGCCGGCACGGTGCTCGGCACGGTCAGGAAGATCGACAGCGGCGCCTGCCGTGCATCCTCGAGCATGGCCTCGACGCCAACGACGTCCATGACATTGCCGATCTCGTGGCTGTCGCAGAAGATCGTCGTCGTGCCGTTGAGGAGCGCGGCTTCGGCATAGGCGCAGGCCGTCACCATCGAGGATTCGATATGGATATGCGGATCGACCAGGCCTGGGGCGATGATGCCGCCCCTGGCGTCGTAGAGCTTGGCGCTCCCGCCTCTGTAGCTGCCGGCCAGCTTCACGGCCGCAATGCGGCCCCCGGAAATCCAGACTTCGCGTCCGTCGAGAACGCGCTCCGAATAGGTGGACAAGACGCGTGCGCCCTGGATGACCAGGTCTGGTTCGCGACGAGCGGAGGCGACATCGGCAAGGCGGCGGGTCATGGTCGAGAGCGGCTGAACGGAGAAGCGGGTAAGCGTGCTCATGTAAACCTCATTTCCAGGGCTCGGGGGAGAACTGGCGAGATTGTAAGGAACGCCGTCAGGGGAGGGAAGCACGAATAGTTCTTGTCTCCGGCGCAGGTCCAGGACTACCGGAGCAGGGCGACAGGCGCGTTCCGATCATTCGCGATCATCCGGACCAAAAAGGCGTCAGCCGGCGATCAAAACGGCTTCATACACCATCGTCGCGGCGGCAAGATCGGCCAACGCCGTTCCGACGGCCTTGTAGAGAGTGATCTCATCGTTGGACGTCCGCGCTGGAACATCCCGGCGGCACGCTCGTCAAGTGTCGCACGCACCGCATCTGCAGAAATGACGCCGGTTTTGATCGGCTGGACCAGATCGCCCGCTTCGTGAAGGGCTTCGTGCGTGTCGATATAGGCAGATGAGCGCCGAAAGGCCTCGTCATCGGCCTCGCGCATCGCCGGGGTGAAGCCGCCGATCAGATCGACATGGATGCCCGGCCGCAGCCATTCGCCGCGGATAAGCGGTGCTGTCGCCAGCGTCGCCGCGCTGACGATATCGGCCTGCCGCACTGCTGCTTCCAGATCCGTGACGGCAGTGGCCTGGAGCCCACGTTGCCGGAGGCTCTGCGCCAGCCGTTCGGCGCTGGCGGGATCGATATCCCAGATATCGACATGCGCGATCGGCCGGACGGCGCGGTAGGCATCGGGTATGAGGCTCGCGACGCGGCCTGCGCCGATCACCAGCAGACGGCGTGCGTCTTTTCGAGCAAGATAATCCGCGGCAAGGGCCGATGCCGCTACCGTGCGGCGCGCGGTGATCGTGTTTCCGTCAAGGAGCGCAAGCTGCATCCCGGTCCGGCCATCATAGAGCATGTAGGTCGAGGTCAAACCGGGAATGCCGCTCAGCGTGTTGCCGGGAAAGACGGTGACGATCTTGATGCCAAGGTAGCGCTCCGACCGGTGCGTTTCATGCCAGGCCGGCATCAAAAGCAGCGTCGCATCCGGCTCGCCGCTATTGGCTATCGTGTGGTGAAGCCGCACCGGCACGACACAGCCTTCGGCAAATGCTTGCCGCAGGGTCGCGACCAGCGGGCCGAAAGGGAGGAGCTCGCCCGTTGTCCGGGCATCGAGAATACGGATTTGTGTGTCGGTCATTGAAGCGATCTCCCAGTAATTTCTGACTGCTGGATAAAGCGAGTTCTGTGTGATTGAACGAGAGCGCGTCGCCTCTGCGCGGCGTACCAGCTTCAACCGGCATCGCCCTTTGGAAAAAACTTCGTTGCGATCGGAATACGGAGCCTTGAGCACCGCTCAGGCAAACGCCGCTTTCTTCTCCAGCATTCTGGCGTATTGCGTCAGCGGATAGCACAGGGCGAAGAAGATCACCGCGACGAGACCGTAGACCTTGAAAGGTTCGAAGGTCGCGTTGTTGATGGCGTTTGCGGTTTTCAGCAGTTCGTCGAAGCCGAGGATCGAGGCCAGTGCGGTGCTCTTGATCAACTGGACCAAGAACCCGACGGTCGGCGCGCGGGTGATCCGGAAAGCCTGCGGCAGGATGATAAGGCGAAGTTCGAGGAGACGATGCAAGCCCAGGCTGGCTGCGGCGTCCCATTGCCCGCGCGGCACCGCCTCGACGCCGCTCCGCCAGATTTCGGCAAGATAAGCGCTGGCGTAGAACGTCAGGCCACAGACGGCGGCGGTCCATGACTCGATCCGGAAGCCGAGCATCGGCAGGCCGAAGAACATCAAAAACAGCTGCATCAGGAGCGGCGTTCCCTGAAACAGGGCAATGTAGCCGGACGCGAAGCTGCGCGGCCAGCGTGTTTTCGATATCCGCGCAGACAGGATCGCCAGGCCAACGATGGCGCCGCCGGCAAAAGCTGCGAGCGAAAGCAGCAGGGTCCAGCGTGTCGCGAAGACAAGATTGCGCAGAATGTCCCAGAAGGTGAACTCAATCATGCCAGACCGGCTCCCAGAAAACGGCGCTTCCCGGCGAAAAGGAGCCGGCGAAGTGCGGCAGACATCGAAAGGTAGATCAACGTCGCCACCAGATAGGTCTCGAAGGAGCGGAAGGTGCGCGATTGAAGCAGATCGGCCTCCTGCGCCAGCTCGCGGACGGATATTTGCGAAACCACCGCCGATTCCAGCATCATGATGATGATCTGGCTGGTCAGCGCCGGAAAGATGATGGCGATCGCCTGCGGCAGAATGATCTTGAAGAACACCAGCCGAGGCCTGAGACCGAGTGCCTGCGCCGCCTCCTTCTGGCCTCTCGGTATGGCATCGAGCCCGGCCCCGACCACCTCGATCGTGTAGGCCGCCATGTTGAGGGTCATGGCAAGGACGGCGGCAGTGATCGGATCGAGGCGAATGCCGAGACTAGGCAAGCCAAAGAAGATGAAGAACAGCTGCACCAGGAATGGCGTGTTGCGCATGATCTCCACATAGAGGCCGACGGCCTTGCGCAACCAAGGATAAGGTCCCCGGCGCGCGGCTGCGCCGAGAATGCTGAGAACGATCCCGAGGACCGATGTGGAGACAGTCAGGGCAAGCGTCGTGCCTGCGCCATACGCCAGAGCTCCCATTCCGTCCCAAAGCCAATTGAAGTCGAGGCTGTATCTCATCGCTTGTCCTTTGAAGCCGGATAGTCCGGGTGGGGCCGGCCCTGAAATCTGGATCCGCCTCTCAACCAAAGAATTGGAGCATGATGCCGCTTGAACGCTTGCAGTTTTCGGCATCATACTCGGGTGCGTGGGAGGCCTTCCTCGTCAGTCCTTCAGGTTTTCAGTGTTGAGCGACGCTTTCAGCCAGCTCTTCGAGCTTGCATCGAGCGACCCATCGGCGATCATTGCGGCGACGCTGTCATTGACGACCTTCTTCAGGCCTTCCTCGCCCTTGCGGAGCGCGATGTGCGAGGGGGAGCTGAGGAGCTGGAACTTCTGCTCCGGCTTCAGCTCGTCCTGTCGTGCCAGAACCTGCGCGCCGACATCGTTGCCGACGACCATCAACTGGGTCTGGCCGGAGATGAAGGCCTGGATGACCGAATTATAGTTCTCGAAACGCTGGATCGCAGCCGAGCCGGGGGCGACGGCCGTCAGCGACGTGTCTTCGAGCGTCCCGCGATTAACGGCAACGGTCTTGTCGGCGAGGTCTTCCTTGCCGCTCACCTTCAGCGCAGCCGGACCGATGACGGCGATATAGTAGGGGGCGTACGGGGCGGCAAAATCGATAACCTCGGCGCGCTCCTTCGAATAACCGACGCTCATCAGCAGGTCGACGCGGTCGTCGTTCAGGTAGGCGATCCTGTTCTGGCCGGTAACGCTGACCAGATTGAGTTTCACGCCGAGCCCATCGGCGATCTTCTGGGCGACGTCGACGTCATAGCCCTTGATGCTCATATCGGCGCTTGCCGAAGAGAAGGGCGGGAAATCGGAGAAGATGCCGATGTTGATCTCGCCTGCGGCCTTGATATCGGCAAGTTCGTCGGCCTGCGCGGCCCCTGCCAGGATGCCGAACACGGCAATTGCCGCGGTGGCGATGTAGCGTAATTTCATAAGAGCAGTCATGTCGTTCCCCTTTTTGAGACGTGTTGTGCGACAGGTGATGGATGGCAGCGGGCAAGAGGCACGCTGCCCGTGTGGAGCTGGTTCTCAGGTCACTTTTGTCCTGACCGCGGGACTGAACATCGCGAGGCACAGGAGTTCGAACAGGACCTGAGCGGCGATCTGCGCGGTGTTGGTGGTGTTGTCGTATTGCGGCGCGATTTCCACGACGTCGCCGCCGACGAGGTTGATGCCCTTGAAGCCGCGCAGCAGGGTCAGGGCCTCCCTCGGCTGAAGCCCGCCGACTTCCGGCGTGCCGGTTCCCGGAGCGAAGGCTGGATCGAGGCTGTCCACGTCGAAACTTAGATAGGTCGGACCGGCGCCGACGACCTCCAGAGCCTTTGCGATCACCGCCTTGAGGCCCATCTCCGCCACCTCTTCGGCGTGGATGACGGTCATGCCGGAGGCAAAGGAGAACTCCCAGAGATATTCGCCGCCGCCGCGGATGCCGATCTGGATCGTACGCTTCGGATCGAGCACGCCTGCCAGAACCGCCTCGCGGAAGGGCGCACCGTGATGGAACTTCGAGCCCTCATAGGGACCGGCGGTGTCGCAATGAGCATCGATGTGGATCATGCCGACCGGCTGGCTAGCCGCCAGGCCCTTGAGAATGGCGCCGGAGATCGAATGGTCGCCGCCGACCGACAGCGGGATAACTCCGGTCGCCGCGATCATCCGGTAGCAGGCCTCGATGTCGGCATGGCATTCGGCCAGGCCGAACCGGCTGCGCATCGGCACGTCGCCGACATCGGCGACCTTTAGCCCTCCCATCGGCGCGACACGCAGAACATGTTCGTAGGGACCGATACGCTCGACAGCCCGGACGGCCCGCGGCCCCAGCCGCGCGCCGGCGCGATTGGTGACGCCGAGGTCCATCGGCACGCCGATCAGAGCCACGTCAAGCGCCTCAAGCACCTCGGGCCGTAAACCGTTCTCGATGAAACTGGCATCCAGAAAGGTCGCAGGATCGGCGAAGGGCCATTTGCGGCTGTCGCCGTCCTTGAATACGCTCGCCGCCACGGCGCGGAAGTGCGGATCTTCCATCTCCCCGCCTGCAGCGCTGCCGAAGCGCTTTCTTAAGTCTTCCAGAAAATCCCGGTCAATGGTCAAGACAGGCTCCCACGGTATTGATGCTGGCATCATCATCGGGGCCGCCCGCTTCTCTTGGAACCGCGAAAATTCGAGAGGGGATATAACGATTCCTGATAGCTCGGATCCGCCGAGGCTCCGCGATGCGGGCAATGCGTTCTGCGGTATGTTCAGAAAATTTTATAAGCCGGCGAGAATTTTCCACTACCGCGGTTCGCAACCTCAGGCGCTGCCGAGATTTGCGTGAGGCCGGAAAGCGTCGAGATATCGTCCGGCGCTCCGGGTGCCGGAGCCATGACCGGACGCGTTGCCGACGTCGTGACACTCGGTGCCTTCAGGCATGTCGTTCTGGACCTCGTCAGTGGCGACCGCATAATCTCGGCTTGCCCGAACCGTCCAGACATAGCCTTCGCGCGCGGGCAGGAGATCAGCGTTTCCATTCCCCCCGAGGCATGCGTTCTCTTTGCGCGATAAGCTGGCATCGACCGGGCGCAGCTTGCGCTGCGCCGGGGCTAAGGGTCACCAGTTGCCGGAAGGACATGGTTCGTCCAATATCCACTTACGGGCAGAGAGGCCCTCGCCTCTCGATCGCCACAAAGTATAGAATGCGGCTTCCGATGCTTGATCTTGATTCCTATCTGCTTCGTGCATTTCTGACCGTCGCGGAGATCGGCACCGTCAATGGAGCAGCCGTCAAGCTGAACAGAACGCAGGCGGCCGTGAGCATGCAGATCCGCAAGCTGGAGGAGCTTGTCGGCGTTACGCTGTTTTCGCGTTCGTCAAAAGGCCTCGAGCTCACGAGCCATGGGCAGATCATGCTGGCTTATGCCCGCGAAATGGTCGCCCTCAGCGACGAGGTCGGGAAAAGGCTGACAGGCAAGATGATCGAGGACCGCATTCGCCTCGGCGTCGTTGAGGACTTCGCAGCCGGCCACCTGATCGACATTCTTAGTGCCTTCAGAGCCCAGAACCCGAAAGTCGAGATCGACATCATTGTCGAGCCGAATCGCCGCCTCGCCAAACTGTTTGAAGACAGGAAGCTGGATCTCGTGGTTTGCGACATCACCTGCCTCTCGCGAAAACCGACCCTGATCTGGACCGAATATTTGATGTGGACGGTCAGATCCGACTTCGTGGCGGATGCGGAAAAGCCGCTTCCCATCATTATGTTCGAGGAGGAGTGCCCCTGGACGCTCCCGACGATTGCGGCGCTGTCCCAGCGGAACGTCAAGTGGAAGACGGCGTGCGTCGCATCGACGCTGGTCGCTATGGCGACCGCGGTTCGCGTCGGTATCGGTATCGCGCCAATGATGCTCAACACGAAACCGGAGGGCTGCCGGACGCTTGACAGATCGGCGGACCTGCCCGGTCCGGTGCGCATCGAGATCGGTCTCTATGCTCAACCCGAGACGGCCGAAGGCGCGCGCTACCTTGTGGACTTCATTTCGCGGCATACGGCCATATTGTCCAGCTAGAGCATGATGCCGAAAAGTGTGATCGGTTTTCGGACAACATTCTGCTCGAGGAGCGTTCAGCTTCCATTATATCGGGTCAATTTAATTCGCTCTACCGGACTGGCGAGCGAAGCCCCACAGTGATCCATGAAGGGTCGACGACCCAATCTCAAGCATTCATGGAAGTCTGCGAATACGATGATGGGGCAAGCCAAAGTTGACGAAACTCTCCTCGCGGCTGCCGCCTATCTGCCCGGCCAGGTCGCAAACCTCACGAGGGGAGCGAGCGTGACGGCGCAAACCAACGAAATACTGGAGCGCATCGATGACATGCTGCTGCGCGAAGGTACCGACAAGTCAGAGATCATTCTCGCCAACATCTGGCTCAGGGACCTTGCCTCATTCGAAGAAATGAACGGAGCCTGGGATGCTTGGATGCCGAATAGCGGAACGCCACGGCGGGCGACGTTTGAGGACAAGAATCTCCCGCCGATGTGCGCCATCCGTATTGACGTAGCCGCGTCGCGAAAGAGTGGGGCCGGGCAAATTTGAGCCGCCTGCGTTCGTCATCTTCCTACCCTTGTCAGCGAAGCCGGACCGGAATTGCGCCCTTCGGCATCATGCGCTAAGGCCGGATGACGCAGACATTGGCCTCATAGGTGCAGGGATCGTCCTGCACTGCAATATCGATGACTTTGGCCTTTGGGGCTAGCGGCTCACGCCGTGCGGGGGGATAGAAGCCATAGCCCTCGCCGCCGACATAGGTTCCGCCATCGGCCTGATAGACGTAAGACGTGCCGGCATAGGTGTCGCCGACGTCGCGCTGCGCCTGGGGTACGACGACAACGATATTGTTGCGGGTGACGCGGTTGGTCGCCGGCGAGGAAAAATGTTTCAGGAACGGCATCCGTTCTTTGCGGTTCCGAGCTCGATAGGCATTGTCGAAACGGATGCTGCGATTGCGCCAGTTCACACGTTCGCCGAGAAGCAGTCCGCCATGAAAAGCGTGGCGGTGGTCGGAAAAGCGGCGATCATGACGGCGGTCGCCGGCTTCGGCGGGAAGTGCAGCAAGCGCGGACAGGGCAAGCAGGGCGACTGCGGACAGACTGCGAAACATGGGTGACCGGCCTCCGGAATTCCGATCCCTAACAAATCGTTAACGCCAGATTGCGCCAAAAGCCGGAGCTTGTCCATTCAGCTCGGACAACCGGCACAAAATTTGAGCGGAAAAAACCAGTTTCTTTAGCCTGCAAACTTCCCGGTAACGCGAATCGATTAAATTAAAAGCAGACAGCGATTGTGCTTGTCGTCGGCGTTCCCGGTGATTAAACGTCGCAATTGATGCAACGCACACAGAGAATTTTGTCATTCGTGTGGTTGACTGAGCATGCTCCGAAATCCGGGAGCGCAGAGAAGCCGCCGCGAGGTTCTGATGGCGAACGTGACAAATAACCGGCCCCTATCGCCGCATCTGCAGATCTACAAACCTATTCCCACCATGGTCATGTCCATCGTTCACCGCATTACCGGTAGCGCGCTCTACGTCGGCACGCTGCTCGTCGCCTGGTGGCTGATCGCGGCGGCAAGCGGCCAGGGCTCCTATGACTGGGCCAACTGGGTGCTCGGCAGCCTTCTCGGCAAGCTCGTGCTTCTCGGCTACACTTGGGCGCTGCTGCACCACATGCTCGGCGGCTTCCGCCATCTCATGTGGGACCTCGGCTATGGCTTCGGGAAAGAGTTCTCGACCAAGCTCGCCATCGCCAACATCATCGGGTCGCTCTGTCTGACCGTGCTGGTCTGGGTGATCGGCTTCCTCATTCGCTTCTGAAGGTCCTCTCATGGATATGCGCACCCCCCTCGGCAAGGTTCGCGGGCTCGGCTCCGCCAAGGACGGCACGGATCATTTCTGGCGTCAGCGACTGACGGCCGTCGCCAATGTTCCGCTCATCCTCTTCTTCGTCATCTTCATGCTCGCCTATGCCGGCGCGCCTTATGCGGATGTGGTTCGCGCGCTGTCGAACCCCTTCGTCGCGGTCGTCATGGGGCTGATGGTGATCTCCGGCGTCATTCACATGAGGCTCGGCATGCAGGCCATCATCGAGGATTATGTGCATGGCGAATTCGGCAAGGTCGCTCTCCTGATGCTGAACACGTTCTTTGCGATCCTGATCGCCGGCCTCTGTCTCTTCGCCATTCTGAAAATCGCATTCGTAGGATAAGCTGATATGGCACCGACTTCACCCGCCCAGAATGGCAAAGCCTACAAGTATGTCGATCACTCCTACGACGTGATCGTCGTCGGCGCCGGCGGCGCCGGGCTGCGCGCCACGCTCGGCATGGCCGAGCAGGGTTTCCGCACGGCCTGCATCACCAAGGTATTCCCGACCCGCTCGCACACGGTCGCGGCCCAGGGCGGCATCGCCGCCTCGCTGCGCAACATGACGCCGGATAGCTGGCAGTGGCATCTCTACGACACCGTCAAGGGTTCCGACTGGCTCGGCGACGTCGACGCCATGCAGTATCTCACCATGGAAGCGCCGAAGGCGGTCTATGAGCTCGAACATTACGGCGTGCCGTTCTCGCGCAACGAGGAAGGCAAGATCTATCAGCGCCCGTTCGGCGGCCACATGCAGAATTACGGCGAAGGCCCGCCGGTACAGCGCACTTGCGCCGTTGCCGACCGTACCGGCCACGCCATCCTGCATACGCTCTACGGCCAGTCGCTGCGCAACAATGCCGAATTCTTCATCGAGTACTTCGCACTCGACCTGATCATGTCGGAAGACGGCAGCCGCTGCGTCGGCGTCGTTGCCTGGTGCCTCGATGACGGGACGATCCATCGCTTCGCCGCCAAGATGGTGGTGCTGGCGACCGGCGGCTACGGCCGCGCCTATTTCTCGGCCACATCCGCCCACACCTGCACCGGCGACGGCGGCGGCATGGTGGCGCGTGCCGGCCTGCCGCTGCAGGACATGGAATTCGTCCAGTTCCATCCGACCGGCATCTACGGTTCGGGCTGTCTGATCACCGAAGGCGCGCGCGGCGAAGGCGGCTACCTCGTCAACTCCGAGGGCGAGCGCTTCATGGAGCGTTACGCTCCTTCGGCCAAGGACCTAGCCTCGCGCGACGTCGTTTCGCGCTGCATGACGCTGGAAATCCGCGAGGGCCGCGGTGTCGGCAAGGCGAAGGACCACATCTTCCTGCATCTTGATCATCTCGATCCGGCCGTCCTTCATGAGCGCCTGCCGGGGATTTCCGAGAGCGCCAAGATCTTTGCCGGCGTCGACGTAACGCGCGAGCCGATCCCGGTTCTGCCGACAGTTCACTACAATATGGGCGGCATTCCCACGAATTATTGGGGCGAAGTGCTGAACGCCGACGGCGCCAATCCGGAACGGATCATCCCCGGCCTGATGGCTGTGGGCGAAGCCGGCTGCGCCTCGGTGCACGGCGCCAACCGCCTCGGCTCCAACTCGCTGATCGACCTCGTGGTCTTCGGCCGGGCCGCTGCGATCCGCGCCGGCGAGGTCATCGACCGCGCAGCGCCGATCCCGCATCTCAACGTCGCCGCCTGCGACAAGATCATGGACCGTTTCGACGGTCTGCGGCACGCCAGTGGCGGCACGCCGACCGCGGAACTGCGCGAGAAGATGCAGCGCGCCATGCAGGAAGACGCCGCCGTCTTCCGCACGCAGGAATCGCTGGAATCCGGCTGCCGGCGTATCTCGGCGATCTGGGGTGAGATGAAGGACATCAAGGTCACCGACCGCTCGATGATCTGGAACTCGGATCTGGTCGAGACGCTGGAGCTGCAGAACCTGATGGCAAACGCCATCACGACGATCTACGGCGCCGAGGCCCGCAAGGAGAGCCGCGGTTCGCATGCCCGAGAAGACTATACCGAGGGTGCATTCGCCGGCCGCGATGACGTCAACTGGCGCAAACACACGCTCGCCTGGGTGAACGAGGCCGGCGACGTGAAACTCGACTACCGGCCGGTTCACACCGAGCTCATTGCCGAAGGCATCGATCCGCACAAGATCGAGCCGAAGGCTCGCGTGTACTGATCTCAAGAGGAACCGGACATGGTTGAACTCGCTCTCCCCAAGAATTCTCAGATGCGCGAAGGCAAGGTCTGGCCGAAGCCGGCGGGTGCCAAGAACACCCGCGAATTCCGCGTCTACCGCTGGAGCCCGGACGATGGTCAGAACCCGTCTATCGATACCTTCTACATCGATATCGACGATTGCGGACCGATGGTGCTCGACGGTCTGCTCTACATCAAGAACAAGATCGACCCGACGCTGACGCTGCGCCGTTCCTGTCGCGAGGGCATCTGCGGCTCCTGCGCGATGAATATCGACGGCACGAACACGCTGGCCTGCACCAAGGGCCTCGACGATATCAAGGGCGCGGTGAAGATCTATCCGCTGCCGCATCTGCCCGTCGTCAAGGATCTGGTTCCAGACCTCACCAACTTCTATGCCCAGCATCGTTCGATCGAGCCGTGGCTGAAGACGGTGTCGCCGGCGCCGGCCAAGGAATGGAAGCAGAGCCACGAGGACCGGCAGAAGCTGGACGGCCTCTATGAATGCATCCTCTGCGCCTGCTGCTCGACCTCCTGTCCGAGCTACTGGTGGAACGGCGACCGCTATCTCGGTCCGGCCGTTCTGCTGCAGGCCTATCGTTGGCTGATCGATTCCAGAGACGAGGCGACCGGTGAGCGCCTCGACAATCTCGAGGATCCATTCCGCCTCTATCGCTGCCACACGATCATGAACTGTGCGCAGACCTGCCCGAAGGGCCTCAATCCGGCCAAGGCGATCGCCGAAATCAAGAAGATGATGGTCGAGCGCCGGGTTTGATCAGCATGCATACCGATGGCGGTATAGACGGCTTCGATCCCGAAGCCGTCACCGAGATCAGGTCGCGGTACGCGAACAGCGAATGCGCATCGGTCCCGGTGCAATCATGCAGTGATGCACTATTCCGAGACATTGCGCGCGTTCGACAGCGATCCTGACAGAGATGAACACGCGCAACACCTTGCTGACAAATTCTATGTGCAGGAAGTTTTGCAGCGGGACAGTTGAACTGTATCGTTTTTCGGTTAGTTGTTGTCACGGGCAATTTATGCCGCCCGACTTGATTAACCAAAGCGAATTACGATAATCGGACTTGTCTCACGCCCGTTTCTCTACGGCGATGGCCGAATTCAGGAGTATGATGATGCAGTTGCGATATGCGATGACAGGTCTGGTGGTGGCTCTCGCGCTAGCCGGTTGTCAGCGTACGGCATATGATTACAGCTCCAACGCCAGTGCCGGCCCGGCGCCGTTGACGGCGCAGCCGGTTCCCTCGGTGCAGGGTGGGCAGCTTCCACCGCCGACCGGCAGCTCGCAGTTTCCGGCTGCACCAGCGTCGACGGCGCCGATGCCGGGCGTCCAGCCCGGCGCAATGGCCGCGAATGCGCTCGATATCACCAAGGAATCGATGGTCGGAAGCTGGCGTGTCAACGGCAGCTGCGACATGTTCCTGACGCTGACCAATCTCGGCAGCGGTTCGCGCGGTGGAACGCGCGGCTGCGTCGGCGAGCTGACGGCGATGGGCTCCTGGGAGGTCGCCGGCAAGCAGGTGCTGCTCAAGGACCGCTCGGGCAACCAGCTCGGCAGCGTCTACAAGACGGCCGACAACCGCTTTGAGGGACAGACGAGCACGGGCCAGTCGATCAGCCTCAGCCGGTAAATGTTCCGGCGGGTCTCCGCCGTTGACTGACAGGCGGATATGCCCTCATGCAACCAATGCCGGATTATGCGCTCAGCGTCTGCGAACAGCTTAAAGCGCTGACCGCATCGGGCGCGCTCCAGGTCGATTCTGCCCAGATGGACGTGGCAAAGAACCTCGACCGGGTGCTCGCCGGGCTGAAGCAGCGGCGGCCGGCGGCAAAATCGAGCGCGCTTGGCTGGCTGTTTGCCGCCAAGAAGAAATCCGCCGACGGCATCAAGGGGCTTTATATCCACGGCAGCGTCGGGCGCGGCAAGACCATGCTGATGGACATGTTTTTCGCCATGGCGCCGTGCCGGAAGAAACGCCGGGCGCATTTCCACGAATTCATGGCAGATGTGCATAACCGCATCGCGGCGCACCGGGTGAAGCTCAAGAACGGCGAGACCAGGCAGGCCGATCCGATGCCGCCGGTCGCCGCAGCGCTCTACGACGAGGCGGAACTGCTCTGCTTCGACGAGTTCACGGTCACCGACATCGCCGATGCGATGATCCTGTCACGGTTGTTCTCCGAGCTTTTCGCGCGCGGATGTGTGCTGGTCGCGACCTCGAATGTCGAGCCCGACAATCTCTACATGGATGGTCTCAATCGCGGCCTTTTCCTGCCCTTCGTCGCGTTGCTCAAGCAGCATGTCGATGTCGTCACCCTGGGTTCGCCGACCGACTACCGGATGGAGAAGCTGAGCAGCCAGCCGGTCTATCTGGTGCCGATCAACGAGCATAACGACATGGCGATGGATGCGTCCTGGACGCAGGCGCTGCATGGGCGCAAGGCGCAGCCGCTGGATATTCCGATGAAGGGGCGCCACATCCATGTGCCGCTCGCCGTCGACCGCATGGCGCGGTTCTCTTTCACCGATCTTTGCGACAAACCGCTCGGGGCGGTTGACTTCCTGGCCATCGCCGAGCGCTACGATACGGTCTTCGTCGATCACATTCCCTTGCTCGGGCCGGAAAAGCGGAACCAGATCAAACGGTTCATCATTATGGTCGATACGTTCTACGATCATGCCGTGCGGCTTTACATTTCCGCGGCGGCCATGCCGGAGGAACTGCTGCTGCATCGCCGGGGCACCGAGGGCTTCGAATTCGACCGCACGGCATCGCGCCTGTTCGAGATGCGCAGCGCGGAATATCTTGCGCTGCACCATGAAAAACGCGCCGCAGAGTAACAATTTGGTGACAGAATACCTTACGTTTACGTAAGAATTTTTGTATCTAAACGATTGAAAACGCTGCATCAAAAATAATGGATTGCCATTTTTGGGCTTTGGGTCTATGCGATTGCGTCATTGGGCGGTGCCTTGCGCGTCCGTTCGAAGAATTTGATCGCAAAGGAAACAGCGAAAATGGCGCGTAACAAGATCGCACTCATTGGTTCTGGCATGATTGGTGGCACGCTGGCGCACCTCGCCGGCCTGAAGGAACTGGGCGACATCGTTCTCTTCGACATCGCGGACGGCATTCCCCAGGGCAAGGGTCTCGATATTTCGCAGTCGTCGCCGGTCGAAGGCTTCGACGTCAATCTGACGGGCGCCAGCGACTATTCCGCGATCGAAGGCGCTGACGTCTGCATCGTCACGGCGGGCGTCGCCCGCAAGCCCGGCATGAGCCGCGACGATCTTCTCGGCATCAACCTCAAGGTCATGGAGCAGGTCGGCGCCGGCATCAAGAAATATGCCCCCAACGCCTTCGTGATCTGCATCACCAACCCGCTCGACGCCATGGTCTGGGCGCTGCAGAAGTTTTCCGGCCTCCCCGCCAACAAGGTCGTCGGCATGGCCGGCGTTCTCGACTCCTCGCGCTTCCGTCTTTTCCTCGCCAAGGAATTCAACGTGTCCGTCCAGGACGTCACGGCCTTCGTTCTCGGCGGCCACGGCGACACGATGGTGCCGCTCGCCCGTTATTCGACGGTTGGCGGCATTCCGCTCACCGATCTCGTCACCATGGGCTGGGTCACCAAGGAGCGCCTCGAAGAGATCATCCAGCGCACCCGTGATGGCGGCGCGGAAATCGTCGGCCTGCTGAAGACCGGCTCGGCCTATTACGCCCCGGCCGCCTCGGCGATCGAGATGGCCGAATCCTACCTCAAGGACAAGAAGCGGGTCCTGCCCTGCGCAGCCCACCTCTCCGGTCAGTACGGCGTCAAGGACATGTATGTCGGCGTTCCCACCGTCATCGGCGCCGGCGGCGTCGAGCGCATCATCGAGATCGATCTCAACAAGACCGAGAAGGAAGCCTTCGACAAGTCCGTCGGCGCCGTCGCCGGTCTCTGCGAAGCCTGCATCAACATCGCGCCTGCCCTCAAGTAGTCGACGGGCTGAAGTAATCGAAACAGGGATACACCCATGAACATTCATGAATATCAGGCCAAGGCTCTGCTGAAGGGCTATGGCGCGCCGGTTGCCGAAGGTGTGGCTATTCTCAAGGTTGAAGAAGCCGAAGCTGCCGCCAAGTCGCTTCCCGGTCCGCTTTACGTGGTCAAGAGCCAGATCCATGCCGGCGGCCGCGGCAAGGGCAAGTTCAAGGAACTGTCGCCGGAAGCCAAGGGCGGCGTGCGTCTCGCCAAGTCGATCGACGAAGTCGTCGCCCATGCCAAGGAAATGCTGGGCAACACGCTGGTGACGGCGCAGACCGGCGAAGCCGGCAAGCAGGTCAACCGCCTTTACATCGAAGACGGCGCCGACATCGCTCGCGAGCTCTATTGCTCGCTGCTGGTCGACCGTTCGGTCGGTCGCGTGGCTTTCGTGGTCTCCACCGAAGGCGGCATGGACATCGAAGCTGTCGCCCACGACACGCCTGAGAAGATCCAGACGATCGCCATCGATCCGCAAGCCGGCGTGACGGCTGCCGACGTTGCTGCGATCTCGAAGGCTTTTGAGCTCGAGGGTGCTGCCGCCGAGGACGCCAAGACGCTATTCCCGATGCTCTACAAGGCCTTCGGCGAGAAGGACATGGCTCTGCTGGAGATCAACCCGCTGATCGTCATGAAGGACGGCCACCTGCGCGTCCTCGATGCCAAGATGTCTTTCGATGGCAATGCGCTCTTCCGTCACGACGACGTCAAGGTGCTGCGCGACGAGACCGAAGAAGACGCCAAGGAAATCGAGGCCTCGAAGTGGGACCTCGCCTATGTCGCTCTCGACGGCAACATCGGCTGCATGGTCAATGGTGCAGGCCTTGCCATGGCGACGATGGACATCATCAAGCTTTACGGCAAGGAGCCGGCTAACTTCTGCGACGTCGGCGGCGGCGCCGGCAAGGAGAAGGTTGCTGCAGCTTTCAAGATCATCACCGCAGACCCCAAGGTCGAAGGCATTCTCGTCAACATCTTCGGCGGCATCATGAAGTGCGACGTCATTGCCGAGGGCGTGATTGCCGCGGTCAAGGAAGTTGGCCTCAAGGTTCCGCTCGTGGTGCGCCTTGAGGGCACCAATGTCGAGCTCGGCAAGAAGATCCTGAACGAGTCGGGTCTGGCGATCACGGCGGCTGACGACTTGGACGATGCGGCCAAGAAGATCGTCGCGGCGGTCAACGGCTAATTTTGAAGGATCTGAAAGAATGTCTATTCTCGTCAATAAAGACACCAAGATCCTCGTTCAGGGTCTGACCGGCAAGACCGGCACGTTCCACACCGAACAGGCGCTTGCTTACTACGGCACCCAGATGGTCGGCGGTATCCATCCGAAGAAGGGTGGCGAAACCTGGACCGGCGCAAAGGGCGAAAGCCTGCCGATTTTCGCAACTGTTGCCGAGGGCAAGGAAAAGACCGGCGCCGACGCGACCGTCATCTATGTTCCGCCGGCAGGAGCCGCCGATGCTATCATCGAAGCGATCGACGCCGAGATTCCGTTCATCACGTGCATCACCGAAGGTATCCCGGTCCTGGATATGGTTCGCGTCAAGGCTCGCCTCGAGCGTTCCACGTCGCGCCTGCTCGGGCCGAACTGCCCAGGCATCATGACGCCGGAAGAATGCAAGATCGGCATCATGCCGGGCTCGATCTTCCGCAAGGGTTCCGTCGGTATCGTTTCCCGTTCGGGCACGCTGACCTATGAAGCCGTCTTCCAGACCTCCAATGAAGGTCTCGGCCAGACGACGGCTGTCGGCATCGGCGGCGATCCGGTCAAGGGCACCGAGTTCATCGACGTCCTGGAAATGTTCCTCGCTGACGAAGCCACGACCTCGATCATCATGATCGGTGAAATCGGCGGGGCGGCTGAAGAAGACGCAGCGCAGTTCCTCAAGGACGAAGCCAAGAAGGGCCGCAAGAAGCCGATGGCTGGCTTCATTGCCGGCCGTACGGCCCCGAAGGGCCGCACCATGGGCCATGCCGGTGCTGTGGTTTCCGGCGGCAAGGGCGATGCGGAATCGAAGATCGCGGCGATGGAATCGGCAGGCATCAAGGTGTCGCCCTCTCCGGCCCGCCTCGGCAAGACGCTGGTTGAAGTCCTCAAGGGCTAAGCCACCTATATAGACCGGGCGGAGGAACGGCATCTGCGCCTTCCGCCCGGCCTCGACAACACCAGACCAGCAGATGCGCCGCGGACAGGCGGCAATCGGAATGCGGCAGCCGGCCATCAAGCTGGCAAATTCATCAAAGTCAGGAGGCGGACGGAAGCGTCCGCATATCACCATGGCACGGCAAGAAGCCAACGAGCAGTTTCAGATCACCTCGTTTCTGGATGGCGCCAACGCTGCCTATATCGAGCAGCTCTACGCGCGGTACGAAGAAGACCCGGCATCGGTCGACGATCAGTGGCGGTCCTTCTTCAAGGCGCTGGAAGAGGATCCCAGCGATGTGAAGAGGGCGGCCAAGGGCGCTTCCTGGCGCAAGAAGAACTGGCCGCTTCAGGCAAGCGGCGATTTGGTATCGGCTCTCGACGGCGATTGGGGCATCGTCGAGAAGGTCATCGAGACCAAGGTGAAGGCCAAGGCCGAAGCTCAGGGCAAGCCTGCCGACGGCATCGACGTGCTGCAGGCGACGCGCGATTCCGTGCGCGCCATCATGATGATCCGCGCCTACCGCATGCGCGGCCACCTGCATGCCAAGCTCGACCCGCTCGGCATCGCTGCTGCCGTTGAGGACTACCACGAGCTCTCGCCGGAGAATTACGGCTTCACGGCCGCCGATTACGACCGCAAGATCTTCATCGACAACGTGCTCGGCCTCGAATACGCGACCATCCCCGAGATGATCGAGATCCTTGAGCGCACCTATTGCTCGACGCTCGGCGTCGAATTCATGCACATCTCCAATCCCGAAGAGAAGGCCTGGATTCAGGCGCGCATCGAAGGGCCGGACAAGGGTGTGGCCTTCACGCCGGAAGGCAAGAAGGCAATCCTCGCCAAGCTCGCGGAAGCCGAAGGCTACGAGCAGTTCCTCGACGTCAAGTTCAAGGGCACCAAGCGCTTCGGCCTCGACGGCGGCGAATCGCTGATCCCGGCGCTGGAGCAGATCCTCAAGCGTGGCAGCCAGCTCGGCCTCAAGGAGGCCCTGTTCGGCATGGCCCATCGCGGCCGCCTGAACGTGCTCTCCCAGGTCATGGGCAAGCCGCACCGCGCAATCTTCCACGAGTTCAAGGGCGGCTCGGCCGCTCCCGACGAGGTCGAGGGCTCGGGCGACGTCAAGTACCATCTCGGCGCCTCCTCCGACCGCGAATTCGACGGCAACAAGATCCACGTTTCTCTGACGGCGAATCCGTCGCATCTCGAAATCGTCGACCCGGTCGTCATGGGCAAGGCCCGCGCCAAGCAGGATATGACCGCCACCGTCTGGGACGGCGACATCATCCCGCTTTCCGAACGCGCCAAGGTGCTGCCGTTGCTGATCCACGGCGACGCGGCCTTTGCCGGCCAGGGTGTCATTGCCGAAATCCTCGGCCTTTCCGGTCTGCGCGGCCACCGCGTCGCCGGCACCATGCATGTGATCATCAACAACCAGATCGGTTTCACGACCAACCCGGCCTTCTCGCGCTCGTCGCCTTATCCGTCCGACGTCGCCAAGATGATCGAGGCGCCGATCTTCCACGTCAACGGCGACGATCCGGAAGCGGTGGTCTATGGGGCGAAGATCGCCACCGAATTCCGCATGAAGTTCCACAAGCCTGTTGTGCTCGACCTGTTCTGCTACCGCCGCTACGGCCACAATGAAGGCGACGAACCGTCCTTCACGCAGCCGAAGATGTACAAGGTGATCCGCGGCCACAAGACCGTGCTGCAGCTCTACGCAGCCCGCCTCGTTGCCGAGGGTCTGCTTACCGAAGGCGAAGTCGAGAAGATGAAGGCCGACTGGCGCGCGCATCTCGAGCAGGAGTTCGAGGCCGGCCAGCACTACAAGCCGAACAAGGCCGACTGGCTTGATGGTGAGTGGTCGGGCCTGCGCACGGCCGACAATGCCGACGAGCAGCGCCGCGGCAAGACCGCCGTGCCGATGAAAACGCTGAAGGAGATCGGCCGCAAGCTCTCTGAGATCCCGGCGGGCTTCAACGCGCACCGCACGATCCAGCGCTTCATGGAAAACCGCGCCAACATGATCACCACCGGCGAGGGTATCGACTGGGCTATGGCCGAAGCGCTCTCCTTCGGTGCGCTCTGCGTCGAAGGCAGCAAGATCCGCCTCTCCGGCCAGGATTGCGAACGCGGCACCTTCTCGCAGCGTCACTCGGTTCTCTACGATCAGGAAAACGAAGAGCGTTACATCCCGCTTGCCAATCTTTCGCCGACGCAGGGGCGCTACGAAGTCATCAATTCGATGCTTTCGGAAGAGGCCGTGCTCGGTTTCGAATATGGCTATTCGCTCGCCCGCCCGAATGCGCTGACGCTCTGGGAAGCCCAGTTCGGCGATTTCGCCAACGGCGCGCAGGTGGTCTTCGACCAGTTCATCTCGTCGGGCGAACGCAAGTGGCTGCGCATGTCGGGCCTCGTCTGCCTGCTGCCGCACGGCTATGAAGGTCAGGGTCCGGAACACTCCTCCGCCCGCCTCGAGCGTTTCCTGCAGCTTTGCGCGGAAGACAACATGCAGGTCGCCAACGTCACGACGCCGGCGAACTACTTCCACATCCTGCGCCGGCAGCTGAAGCGCGACTTCCGCAAGCCGCTGATCCTGATGACGCCGAAGTCGCTGCTGCGCCACAAGCGGGCAGTCTCGACGCTTGCCGAAATGGCCGGCGAATCCGCCTTCCATCGCCTGCTCTGGGACGATGCCGAGGTGATCAAGGATGGTCCGATCAAGCTGCAGAAGGACAACAAGATCCGTCGCGTCGTCATGTGCTCCGGCAAGGTCTATTACGATCTTCTCGAAGAGCGTGAAAAGCGCGGCATCGACGATATCTATCTCTTGCGTGTCGAACAGCTCTATCCATTCCCGGCAAAGGCGCTGATCAACGAGCTGTCGCGCTTCCGCAATGCCGAGATGGTCTGGTGCCAGGAGGAGCCGAAGAACATGGGCGCATGGTCGTTCATCGACCCCTTCCTCGAATGGGTGCTCGCCCATATCGACGCGAAATACCAGCGCGTCCGCTATACCGGCCGTCCGGCCGCCGCCTCGCCGGCGACGGGCCTGATGTCCAAGCATCTGTCGCAGCTCGCCGCATTCCTCGAGGATGCATTGGGCGGTTAAAACAAGGGGGGCGCAATGGCTTATTTCTTTCTGAGACTGCAGCCGCCGCGCCCCACTTTCCCGCATGACGGGACCGGGGAGGAAATGGCGGCGATGAAACGCCATACCGAATACTGGCATCAGAACGCTCTTGCGGGATCGGCGATTATCGTCGGGCCCGTCTTCGAGGGTGAAGGCGCCTGGGGCATGGCGATCGTCGAGGTCGAGGATCAGGCGGCGGCGCAGGTTCTTGCCGACGGCGATCCGATCATCGCTTCCGGCCTCGGTTTCCGCTTCGATATCCTGCCGATGCCCTCGATCATCTCGCGGCCGCCCGCCGTCTGAAACGCATAAAACGAAAACACACGAAATCAGGATCTGAACAATGGCCACAGAAATCCGCGTTCCAACTCTCGGTGAATCCGTCAGCGAGGCAACCGTCGGCACCTGGTTCAAGAAGGTCGGCGACGCCATCAAGGCCGACGAGCCGATTCTCGAGCTTGAAACCGATAAGGTGACCATCGAAGTTCCAGCACCCGCCTCCGGCACGCTTTCGGAAATCGTTGTCGCTGCCGGCGAGACCGTCGGCCTTGGCGCATTGCTCGGCCAGATCGCCGAAGGTGCAGCCGCTGCCGCCGCGCCTGCTGCTCCGGCTCCCGCCCAACCGGCCGCTGCTGCTCCGGCCCAGCCGGCGGTTGCCGCCGCTGCTGCGTCGTCGTCGAGCGCCTCCGTCTCCACCATGCCGCCGGCACCGGCAGCTTCGAAGATGCTTGCTGAAAACAACCTTTCCGCCGATCAGGTCGACGGTAGCGGCAAGCGCGGCCAGGTGCTGAAGGGCGACGTCATCGCCGCCGTTGCCAAGGGCATTTCCGCTCCGGCGGCCGCACCGGCGGCGACGCCTGCCGCCGCGCGTGGCCCGTCGACGGTCGAGGATGCCTCGCGCGAAGAGCGCGTGAAGATGACGCGCCTGCGCCAGACGATCGCCAAGCGCCTCAAGGATGCGCAGAATACTGCCGCCATGCTGACCACCTATAACGAGGTGGACATGAAGGCGGTCATGGATCTGCGCAACAAGTACAAGGACATTTTCGAGAAGAAGCACGGCGTCAAGCTTGGCTTCATGGGCTTCTTCACCAAGGCGGTGACGCATGCGCTGAAGGAACTGCCGGCCGTCAACGCCGAAATCGACGGCACCGACGTCATCTACAAGAACTACTGCCATGTCGGCATGGCCGTCGGCACGGACAAAGGTCTCGTGGTTCCCGTCATCCGCGACGCCGACCAGATGTCGATCGCCGAAATCGAGAAGGAGCTCGGCCGTCTTGCCAAGGCAGCCCGTGATGGCTCGCTCTCCATGGCCGACATGCAGGGCGGCACCTTCACCATCACCAATGGCGGCGTCTACGGTTCGCTGATGTCTTCGCCGATCCTCAACGCACCGCAGTCCGGCATTCTCGGCATGCACAAAATCCAGGAGCGGCCGGTTGCGATCGGCGGCCAGGTGGTCATCCGTCCGATGATGTATCTGGCGCTGTCCTACGATCACCGCATGGTCGACGGCAAGGAAGCGGTCACCTTCCTCGTGCGCGTCAAGGAAAGCCTGGAAGATCCGGAACGTCTGGTTCTCGATCTCTAAGGGAGCGCTTTCGATGCGGAACCGGATCATGCGAGCGGCGCGCCTTCTTTTTTGCGCTGCCGCCGCGCATGTCCCGGTCTCCGCATCGGCTGCCGGCTGGGATATCGGCAAGGCAAGCAGCAATTTCGAGCTGGTGGCGCTTGGCGATGCCGAGCTTTCCGGGCGGTCGATCGGCGTCATCCATATGGGCAATGTCGAACTGACCTCGGGGCGCATCGTTGCCGCCGATCCGCTGGCCCAGCCCGACCGTCCGGCACTCGCAAGAACGGTCGCGCCGGGCGAATATCCGGTGACGCTCTACCAGGCCTTCGGGCGCATCGCCGCTGCCAGCATGCGGTTTGCCGAGGGCAAGCCGGATCGTTGGGAGCTTGCGGTCCTGCCAGGGCAGGAGCCGGCGACGCTGAAGGACGGCGAGATTTTCGGCTATCCCGTCGATGCCGGTCTCGGCTGCTACATGGATGCCGATACGCTTGATTTGATCGAAGAGCGCGAGGCCCAGGTGCAGGCGCAGAAAGCGGATTCCGACGTCAACTATTACGACGACGTGCTGGCGTCGGACCTCGACGCCAGCAAGGGCATCTATGCGCTGCACCGGCCGGTCGCCGGCAGACGAGGCAATGTCGCGGTGTTCTGGAGCGGCTGGGGTGACGGTTTCTATCCTGTCTTCTGGGGGCTCGACAGGCATGGCCGCGCGCTGGTGCTGCTGACGGATTTCAGCGTTGTCGAGAATGCGGACGGGCGCAAGGAGCCGAAGCTGCAATGAGGGGAAGGACCGGGATCATGACGAGACGGACAGGCGTGGCTGCAATCGCAGCCGCCGCGTTTTTCGTCGTTCCGGCATCCACCTTCGCTGCCGCATGCAAGCAGGAGCAGGCCGTTTACGTCGATCGCGACGGTGCCTATGAATTGCGCTTTGCACCGCTGAATTCTCCATCGGCCGCCGCCAGCAACCAGTTCAAGTTCAGCGCGCTGAAGACACCTGTCGTGATGGAAGGTTATGTCATGCCATCGGAAGATCCGGTGCGCGCCATCGGCATCCTGATGTTCAACTGCCCCGAGGGTGATGCGACCGGCGCCGATCTCAATGCCTGCACGGTCTGGCAGGGCGCCGTCTATGGCATGGATGCCGAGGGCGAGATGGACAATCTACAGCCCGAAGGTGCGGCGGCGGCCGAAAAACTCGTGCTTCCCGGACTTGGTCCTGCCATCCGCGAATCCAGCGCCTGGGGCGAGGGCAAGGCCGTGGTGGCACCCTGGGACGTGCTGACATTTAAGGAGTGTGCGACATGAGCGATGCACCTGTTGTTCTCATTACCGGCGGAAGCCGGGGTATCGGCGCCGCGGCTTCACGGCTCGCCGCGCGCCAGGGCTGGCGCGTTGCGGTGAACTACGCCGCCAACCGTCAAGCCGCGGATGCTGTCGTGGCTGCGATTGTCGCGGATGGCGGCGAGGCCGTGGCGATCCAGGGCGATGTCGGTAAGGCTGCGGATATCGTCTCGATGTTTGCGGCGGTCGATGGGCAATTCGGCCGGCTCGACGGGCTCGTCAACAATGCCGGCATCGTCGATTATCCCCAGCGCGTCGACGAGATGTCGGTAGAGCGGATCGAGCGCATGCTGCGCGTCAATGTGACCGGGTCGATACTCTGCGCGGCAGAGGCCATACGCCGCATGTCGAGCCGGCATGGCGGCAAGGGCGGGGCGATCGTCAACATCTCGTCGATGGCGGCGATCCTCGGTTCGGCGACGCAGTATGTCGACTATGCCGCCTCGAAGGCGGCGATCGACACGTTCACCGTCGGGCTGGCGCGTGAGGTCGCAGCCGAGGGTATCCGCGTGAATGCGATAAGGCCCGGCGTCATCGAAACCGACCTTCATGCCTCCGGCGGCCTGCCGGATCGGCCGCGCGAACTGGCGCCCTCGATCCCGATGCAGCGCGCGGGCACGCCCGAGGAGGTGGCCGATGCGGTCCTCTATCTTCTGTCACCTTCGGCCTCCTATATCACCGGCGCGATCCTCAATGTGAGCGGCGGCCGCTAGAGCAACGGGCGAAAAACAGCATGCAGTATATTATCGAATTCCTCGGCCTGATATCGCGCGCGGCCGATTAAACAAAAATCCAAAGGGAAAGAAGCAATGTCCTACGATGTGATCATTATCGGAACCGGTCCGGGCGGCTATGTCTGCGCCGTCAAGGCGGCCCAGCTTGGCCTTAAGGTCGCCGTCGTCGAAAGGCGGGCGACCTATGGCGGCACCTGCCTGAACGTCGGCTGCATTCCGTCGAAGGCGCTGCTGCATGCCTCCGAAATGTTCCATCAGGCCGGCCACGGGATGAGCGCGCTCGGTATCGACGTTTCGGCGCCGACGCTCAATCTCGGCAATATGATGGCCCACAAGGATGCGACGGTGAAGTCGAATGTCGACGGCGTCGCCTTCCTCTTCAAGAAGAACAAGATCGATGCCTTCCAGGGCACCGGCAAGATCGTCTCGGCCGGCAAGGTCTCCGTCACCGCCGATGACGGCAAGGTGCAGGAGATCGAAGGCAAGAACATCGTCATCGCCACCGGTTCCGACGTCGCCGGCATTCCCGGCGTGCAGGTAGAGATCGACGAAAAGACCATCATCTCGTCCACCGGCGGCATCGCGCTGGAAAAGGTGCCGGAAACGCTGATCGTCGTCGGCGGCGGCGTCATCGGGCTCGAGCTCGGTTCCGTCTGGTCGCGCCTCGGCGCCAAAGTCACCGTCGTCGAATATCTCGACACCATCCTTGGCGGCATGGACGGCGAAGTCTCCAAGCAGTTCCAGCGCATGCTCGCCAAGCAGGGCATCGATTTCAATCTCAGCGCCAAGGTCACAGGCGTCGAGAAGGGGGACAAGGGCGCCAAGGTCACCTTCGAGCCGGTCAAGGGCGGCGACAAGGTGACGCTCGACGCCGAGGTCGTGCTGATTGCCACCGGACGCAAGCCCTATACGGCGGGCCTCGGCCTCGAAGAAGTCGGTGTTACGCTCGACAATCGTGGCCGTGTCGAGATCGACGGCCACTACAAGACCAATGTCGACGGCATCTATGCGATCGGCGATGTGGTCAAGGGTCCGATGCTGGCGCACAAGGCGGAAGACGAGGGCGTGGCGCTTGCCGAAATCCTCGCCGGTCAGCATGGGCATGTGAACTACGAGGTCATTCCGAGCGTCGTCTACACCCAACCGGAAATCGCTTCCGTCGGCAAGACCGAGGAAGAGCTGAAGGCGGCAGGCGTCGCCTACAAGGTCGGTAAGTTCCCCTTCACGGCGAACGGCCGCGCTCGCGCGATGCTCGCGACCGATGGCTTCGTCAAAATCCTTGCCGACAAGGAAACCGACCGGGTGCTCGGCGGCCATATCGTCGGCTTCGGCGCCGGCGAGATGATCCACGAGATCGCAGTGCTGATGGAATTCGGCGGTTCGTCGGAAGATCTCGGCCGTACCTGCCACGCGCATCCGACCATGTCGGAAGCGGTGAAAGAGGCTGCGCTCGCAACCTTCTTCAAGCCGATCCATATGTGATCTTACATATTTCGCAACAACGCATGCAGCCGCTTGTCGTAAGGCAGGCGGCTGTTTTATTGGGTGCGTATCGGCGCTTTTGGAAAGCAGCGTGCCCGGTCGAATGACGACCAGCTGGCCTCCGGCGGCCTCAGTTCACCGCAGTCACGGTGAAGCCCTGCTGGCGCAGCAGTTCGATGACACCGTCTTTGCCGGGCAGATGCAGGGCACCGACGGCCATGAAGACGTTGCCGATGTCGAGGATGGGCGCTGCGCGCTCGGCCATCACCTTGTTGCGGTCAAGGATGACGCGCTGCTCGAAGGCGGCATAATCGCTGTTTTCGCCTTCCTCCTCCGGTGTCACGGTTTTCAGCATCGGCATGGTCGTGCCGATGTCGCCGGAGAGGTAGAGGTCGGTCATCGTCTCGACGACGTCGCTCATCTTGTCGCCGAGTTCCAGCGTCTGGATCAGCGATTTCAGATGGAATTCGATCGGCAGATCGGCCATGGCCTGGATCTGCTCGGCAAGGGTTTCCAGCCCCTTGACCTGCTTGCCCTGAGCAATGGCATCGGTGGCGATCTTCTGGTCGAGGAACTGCGCGCCTTTTGCCTTGCGGGCGATTTCGCAGGCCGGCAAGGCGACGGCGCTGGAAATCATCCAGGGCCGCATCCGGGAAACGGCGCTGATCGGGATACCGCGCTGCTTGAGGCCGGTTTCGAGACGCTTGTAGTCCTCGGGAGAAAGCAGCTTGTCGATCGTCGTGCCGTCGGTGAACATCGTCAGTTCCGGCTTTGCGAGCAGGGCGGCGGTCGCCTTCCGCTCATCGAGGATCTCGTCGGATTCGATGATGATCGTGTCGGCGGCATCGTGGGCTGCCTGGGCGCGCGGCGGCAGGGCCAGCACGCGCGGATCGGTGACATGCATGCTGCCGAGCAGCCACGAGGGTGCCAATCCCGGCTTCTCGATCTTCCAGAAGATGCCCTTGCCGTTCGGCGTGGCGTCGGCTTCCTTCAGCGCCTCTGCGTAGCGGGCTGGGTCGTTCTGCTGCAGCTCGACCATCAGGTTGCGGCCGGTGCAGGTGACGTCTTCGGCCGCTGCCGGCCTTGCAGTCATGAAGGCGGCAAACAGGGCGGCAAGAAGCAGCACGTGAAAGGCTGCGATCAGCCAGAGCAACAGATTGGCCGGCACTGCGAGGTAAGACGTCCGGCGGCCGATTGATGTCGTCATGATGGGTGTTCCGATCACATCCTAGAGGCTTCATGCTCTACGCCCGGCTTGCGCATATTCCTTTAAGAGAATGCCTTAACGAGAGCTTAAAGCGCCTCACATTCAATCGCATCCATGCGATGCGCTTTAAGCCTATCGTTTATGTATGTCGTTGCTCCCAAAATCGCTGCGCGCTTTTGGGCGACATCCATTACGCTCGCGGATGCGCGCGATCATACACCTCGAGCAGCCGCGATGCATCGACGCCGGTATAGACCTGCGTCGTTGAAAGGCTGGCATGGCCGAGCAATTCCTGGATGGTGCGCAGATCACCGCCGCCGGCAAGCAGATGGGTGGCGAAGGAGTGGCGCAGTGCATGGGGTGTCGCCGTCTCCGGCAGACCGAAGGCGCTGCGCATCTTCTGCATGGTGCGCTGGATGATCGCTGCCTGCAGCTTGCCGCCGCGGGCGCCGCGAAACAGCGGTTCTCCGCTTTCGAGATGATATGGGCAGAGCGTGCGGTATTTCTCGACCGCGTCGAAGACCACGGAGAGCAGCGGAACCAGCCGCGTCTTGTTACCCTTGCCGGTGATGCGCAGCGTCGTCGCGCCCTTCTGCAGGTCGGCGGGAGTAAGATCCAGCGCTTCGGAGATGCGCAGGCCGCAGCCGTAGAGCAGCGTCATGACAGCCGCATCGCGCGCAGCAATCCAGGGTTCGTCATGGAGCTGGGCGTCGTCGCTGACGACGGTGATCGCCTGCGTGTCCGACAGCGGCTTGGGCAGTGATTTCGGCTGTTTCGGCGAGCGCACCGCGGCAGCGCCGGCGGCGTTGACCAGGCCCTTTTTTTCGAGATGGCGCAGCAGCGAGCGAAGACCGGCGAGATTGCGGCCGAGCGATCGGGCACCGGACCCCTGCTTGCGCCGGGCCGCCAGGAAGGCGCGGAAATCGGCGGAGCGCAACTCCCTGATATCGCCAAGCGTCACCGGGCCGGCGAGATGGCCGGTCAGAAAGGTCAGAAACTGGCGGGTATCACGCTCGTAAGCGTCGAGCGTATGCTCGGAAAGACGGCGCTCACCGGCGAGGTTTTCGAGCCACGCAGCCCGTTCCGCCATCAGGCGCTGATCGGCGATAACAAGCAGTTCGTTCACGTTGCGCGCCTTGATTTTGCCTTCAAGTCCGCCAATTTGGAGCAGGAACAGTTATGGAATTGCTAATGCCGGCCAAGCCATTGTCATCCTTCGATCATATTCTACTGCGATAGCTTATACCCCATAGACAGGATCTTTCATGGCACGGCGCGATTCCATGACGGCTTTCGGACAGCTCGCGGAAGCGATCGCTCTCGTTTCACAGGGAAAGCCCGGTCATATCGTCGATACGCTGATTGCCGAACGCGGCCAGAGGATCGTGAAAAATCCGCTCTGGCCGGTCATGCGGCCGTTCCTCTATACGCTGCTGCGCTACAACAAGGCGCTCGAGTTCGCCAATGCGGTCGCCAAAATGCCGGGCTTCCAGTCGTTCGAATATCTGAGCGACGTGCTGAAACTCGACATCGGCATCACCAATAGCGAACGCATTCCCGATACCGGCGGCTTCATCCTCGTCAGCAACCATCCGACCGGCATCGCCGACGGCGTTGCCGTGTTCGATCTTTTGAAGGCGCGACGGCCGGACATGATGTTCTTTGCCAATCGCGATGCCATCCGCGTCAATCCGCGCTTTGCCGAAATGATCATTCCGGTCGAATGGCGGGAGGAGCACAAGAGCAAGCTGAAAGCGCGCGAAACGCTGCAGCTGACCAACCATGCGGTGAAGGAAGGCAAGGCGACAGTGCTCTTTCCCTCAGGCCGCATCGCCTATTGGGCGAACGGCCGGCTGAATGAACGTCCGTGGAAGACTTCGGCCGTCGGGCTGGCGCGCAAATACAATCTGCCGATCCTTCCCGTCCATATGACCGCACGCAATTCCGGCCTGTTCTACTGGCTGGCGAAATGGTCGACGGAGCTTCGCGACATGACCGTGTTCCACGAACTGCTGAACAAACGTGGCGACCGCTTCGATTTCGTCATCGGCAACCTCATTCCGGCCGAACAGCTGGACGGCGACCTCAACGAGGTGACGAAGGCGCTGGAGAAACATACGGTGCATGACATGGCAGTCGATGGTGACGCGAGTTTCGTGCCGGTCGGCCTGCCGGTTGCGGCGCCGCGCCGCGAGATTCCGGTTCCTGCAGTCTAACCACCGGCATTGCCATGACGATCGATATCCGCAGCGATGATCCAGCGGCTTCGGATTTGCATCGGTTCGTTACGCCCCGATCTCCTTGAGGCGGATGGCCTGGCGCGCCAGCAAGCGCTCGACATCGGCAATATCGAGCGCCGAGAGCTTGGCGCCCGGCTTGCGCAGGGTGGCGGACTTGATCACGCCGCGCTTGGCAAGCACATATTTGCGCGAGGCAAGGCCGATGCCCTGCTGCTGTTCGTAGCGGGCGAGCGGCAGATAGGCATCGAAGATCGCATGGGCGCGATCGGGATTTCCGGCTGCATAGGCCTCGACGACGCCAACCATCATCTCGGGATAACAAAAGCCGGTCATGGCGCCATCGGCGCCGCGGCCCATCTCTTCGGGCAGGAAAAGCCCGCCATTGCCGCAGAGGATGGAGATGCGCCGCATGGCGCCCTTGTCGCTGGCGGCGCGAAGTGCCGAGATTTTCGAAAGACCCGGCCAATCCTCGTGCTTGAGCATGACGCAATTCGGCACCTCGTTGACGATGCGCTCGATGACCTTGGGCGCGATCGTCACATTGGTGGTGAGCGGGTAATCCTGCAGCACGAAGGGCGTATTGCCCAGGGCCTCGCCGACCGACTGGTAGAAGGCGAAAGCCTGATCGTCGGTCTTGACGGTCCAGGGTGGCGCGACCATGACGCCGGCGGCACCCTCACCCATGACGGCTTCGGCGAGTTCGCTCATCGGCGCAAGCCCTGGCGCCGAAACGCCGACGACGACGGGAAGGCGCCCGTCGAGGCGCTTCAACACCCGTTCGACGACTGTCCGCGATTCCTCGGCGGTCAGCTTCGGAGCCTCGCCGAGCTGACCAAGCACCGTCAGGCCGGTGACGCCGGCGCCCTCGTAGAAATCGACCATGCTGTCGATGCTGGCGAGATCGAGCGCGCCGTCATCGGTGAAGGGGGTTACGGCGATCACATAGACGCCCTTGGCATCTTCAGTCAGTCTGGCCATTGGTGCTCTCCAATTCAGCGGCCGAAGAACAGCGCTTCGGCATTTCGAACAAAAATCTTCTCAGCAATCGCGGGGTTGTCGATGGCGGCATGCATGGTCTCTACCAGCTCGGCGTCATCGGGCATGCCTTCCCACAATTCGGTGTGCGGCCAATCGCTGCCCCAGAGCAGCCTCTCCGCATGGCTGGCGGCAAGAGCGCAGGTGACCTCGGCAAAACCGTCGTAATTCACGTCCTTCGTCAGACGATAGGGCGCGGTGACTTTGACGTAGGCCTCGGCTCTGTCCATCAGTCTTTTCAGCGCATCGACATGCAATGATCTCGTCTCTCTGGCAAGCGGAATGAAGCCGAGATGGTCGATGACGATGGGCAGGCGGATGCCGGACAGCGTTGCCGCAATATCGGGAAGTTGTTCGGGATTGATCTGCAACTGCAGCGACCAGCCGAGAGGGGCAATGCTTTCCGCCAGTGTCCTGGCGGCGGCGAGTGGGAGGCCGCCCTTGTTGCGCGTATTGATCCGCACGCCGCGCACGCCGAGCCGGTCGAGCCGTTCTATCTCGGTTTCTGCGGTTTCGGGATCGATGACGACGATGCCACGCAGACGATCTGGATAGGCGGCCAGCGCCTCGAGCAGCACCCTGTTGTCGAGGCCATAGACGCTTGGCTGCACCAATACGCCCCTGGCGATGCCAAAGCTGCCGGAGAATTCGATCCAGTCGGCAATCGTCGCGATGTCAGGCGTGTAGCTGCGTGGGGTGTTGAGCGGGGCGCCGGCGCGAAAGACGTGGAAATGCGTATCGACCGTGCCTTGCGGCAGTGCCGCCCGCGGCAGCCGCGTCAGCGGCCGGCGGGGCAGGCAAAGCGGTGCCTCCATATCAGCGGCGCTCATCGCGCGTCGAGCTCCTCGCTTTGCAGGAAGTCGAAATCGGCGCCTTCGTCAGCCTGGAGCACGCGCTCCTGGTAGAGCTTGGCATAGCCGCGCGCCGGGGCCGGGGAGGGCCGATTGACGACATCAAGCATGCGGCGATCGAATTCCGCCTGGTCGATATCGAGATCGATGCGCCGGCCCTCGACGTCGAGGCGAATGCGATCGCCGGTGCGGACGATCGCCAGAGGCCCGCCATCGGCCGCCTCAGGCGCGATATGGAGGATGATCGTGCCGAAGGCCGTGCCGCTCATGCGAGCATCGGAAATCCGCACCATGTCCTTCACACCCTGCCGCGCGAGCTTGCGGGGGATGGGTAGATAGCCGGCTTCCGGCATGCCGGGCGCACCCTTTGGTCCGGCATTGCGCAGGACCAGGATGTCATCGGCATGGACGTCGAGATCGTCGCTGTCGATGCGCAGCGTCATATCCTCGACGGAATCGAAGACCACGGCGCGTCCGATATGCTGGAGCAGGTCCTTGGATGCAGCCGATTGTTTGATGACGGCGCCGCGCGGCGCAAGATTGCCGTGCAGGACGGCGATCGTTCCGATCGGCTTTAGCGGTTTCTCGACGGTGCGGATGATGGTCTGGCCAGGTTCGTCGACGACATCGTCGATGATTTCGCCGATCGTTCTACCATAGACCGTCGGGGCGCTGCCGTCGATTTCATGGCGCACCGCCTTCAACAGAGCCGGGACGCCGCCCGCCTCGTGGAACTGCTCCATGTAGTGCTGCCCGGAGGGCTGCAGGTCGACGAGCAGGGGAATGCTTCGGCCCAGGCGGTCGAGTTCGGCCATGTCGAGGCGCAGGCCGAGGCGGCCGGTGATTGCGGCAAGATGGACGACGGCATTGGTCGAGCCGCCCATCGCCTGCAGCGCGACGAGACCGTTGCGGATTGCCTGCGGCGTCAGGATATCGCGCACGGTTGGGGAAGCCTCATCCATGGCGAGACGTGCAGCGACACGGCCCGTCTCCTCGGCAAGGCGGACCCGTTCGGATTCGACGGCGGGTGCCGAACCGGCGCGGGGAAGGCAGAGCCCCATGACCTCGGTCAGGTTCGCCATGGTGCTCGCCGTGCCCATCACCGTGCAGGTGCCGATCGAGCTGGCCAGCTTGTTGTTGAACTCGGCGATCTCGGCCTCGTCGATCTCTCCGGCGCGGAAGCGCCCCCAGAAACGGCGACAATCCGTACAGGCGCCAAGCCGTTCGCCCTTGTGGTGGCCGACGGCCATCGGGCCGGTCGGCAGGAAGATCGCCGGTATCTCGCTGCTGGCGGCCGCCATGATCTGGGCCGGCAGGGTCTTGTCGCAGCCGCCGATCAGGACGACGGCATCCATCGGCTGGGCGCGGATCATCTCTTCCGTTTCCATCGCCATCAGATTGCGCAGATACATCGAGGTCGGCGAGGCAAAGCTCTCGTGGATCGAGATCGTCGGAAACACCATGGGCATCGCACCCGCCAGCATCACGCCGCGTTTGGTTGCCTCGATGAGTTGCGGCACATTGCCGTGACAGGGATTGAAATCACTGTAGGTATTGGCGATGCCGACGATCGGACGGTCGAGCGCATCGTCCGAATAACCCATGGCCTTGATGAATGCTTTGCGCAGGAAAAGGGAGAATCCCTGATCGCCATAACTCGTCAGCTTGCGGCGAAGACCGTTCGACAAAGCTGTTCCTCCCTCGCCAAATTGATCCATGGCCGTGGCGTCAGGGTAGAGGGATACCGATGATTGTCAATAAATAAGATGGCGCCATTGTATCGTGTTTTTCGATTTCTTCCGTGATCGCCATAGAATATAATGAAAATCTCCGAAATTCGTGCTTTCGCTCGGCAGTCAGGTGATTGGCTTTTGCGGTGAAACAGGGTAGATTATTGATAAATTGAATTGAACATAGAGGAAGCGCCGTGATGGGAATGGGGCGACGGCGTATCGGCATTATCGGCGCCGGCTGGGTCAGTGCCTACCATCTGCCTGCATGGATGCGGCAATCGGAACGAGCCGAGCTCGTGGCGATTGCCGATCCGTCGCCGAGCGCCATCGAAGCTCGGCTTGCCGCCTTCGATATCGCGCACCACTATACAAGTGCGCAGGCGATGCTGGATGCCGAGCAGCTCGATGCCGTTGATATCTGCGCGCCGCGGGAATTCCATGTCGAGTTGGTCCGGCTGGCGGCGGCAAAGGGCCTCGACATCATCTGCCAGAAGCCGCTGGCACCCTCCTATGGCGAGGCGATCGATCTGCTGGCAAGCCTTCCCAACATGGGCAGGTTGATGATCCACGAGAACTGGCGGTTCCGCGCCTATTATCGGCGGATGAAGGCATGGCTCGACGAGGGGCTTGCCGGCGAGATCCGCCAGGTGCGGTTCGAATTCCTGTCCAGCGGCATGATCGCGGATGCGGAGGGAAAGAGGCCGGCGCTGATACGCCAGCCGTTTTTCCGGACGCAGCAGCGATTGCTGGTCATGGAAGTCATGATCCATCATCTCGATACGCTGAGATATCTTCTGGGCGAGTTGGAGGTGGTCACTGCGCGGCTTGAGAGGAGCAATCGCGATATCGTCGCGGAGGATGTCGCAAGCGTCGTCCTGCGCCGGACGAGCGATGGCATTCTCGTCACCATCAATGCCAATCTCGCGGTGCATGGCGCGCCGCCGTCGCCGCGCGATCACTTACGCATCTTCGGGGCGCGCGGCACGCTCGAACTTGATGGCAATCTGCTCTCGGCTGAGGGTGCGCAGCAGCGCCGGGAAAGCTTCGATCCTGACGAGACCTACCAGGGCGCCTATGACGCGACCATCGCGCATTTCCTCGACAGCCTCGATGGAAAGGTGGCGATGGAGACATCGCCGGGCGATAACATCAAGACGCTTGCTCTTGTCGAGGATATCTATCGCCTGAGCCGGTTCGACCCGGAACGCAATCCACTGTAACATGGCCTGCCGCCGTCAGAGGAGATGACATTTGCAGACGCTCAACGAAAGCCGCGAAGACGGCATAGAGCATGATGATCTAAGCATTGCCCGCGCGGTGGAGGAGGACATCATTTTCGGGCGGCTAGCGCCCGGAACCCGCCTTACTGAAGACGCGCTTCTTGCCCGCTTTCACGTCACGCGCCATTTCGCCCGGCAGGCGATCGTGCAGCTCGAGACGATGGGCATCGTCGTTCGGGAGCGCAACAAGGGGGCGACCGTGCGTTCGCTGACGGCCCGCCAGGTCCAGGAAATCTACGATGTGCGTGAATTGCTGCAACGACAGGCAGCGCTGTGGATAAAGCTGCCGGCGCCCGAGGCATTGATCGAGGAACTGCTGGCGCTGCACGATGAGCATGGTCGCCACGTCGAATCCGGCTATCTCAGGGGTGTGCACGAGGCCAACGACAAATTTCACCTGACGCTCTTCGGCGCCTGCGGCAATGCGCATCTGGTGCAATCGATCGAGCTCTATATGCGGCTCAGCCTGCCGGTGCGCGCCAATTCGATGTCGAGCAAGGGCTCGTTGCGCATTTCGCACGAGCACCACCGGCTGATGATTGAGATGCTGCGCGGTGAGGATAACTGGGTTCTCGCCCAGCTCTGCGTCGACCATCTGCAGCCGAGCAAGAAACGTTATCTCGCCTATGTCAGCGAGAGTTGACCGGGTCGTTTGAAAGGGAGCGCAAACTTTCGATTGCGCTCCCTTCGCCTACCGGCTCACCAATCGAGGCGCAGGAGAGACACGCCCTGACGCGGTAGGGAGACCTTGAGGGCGATCTTGCCGTCATCAACCTTGACCGACGCCTGACCGTCGATCTCGGCGAGCTTTCCCGAGGCTTCCAGTCTGGCATAGTCTTCGCCGGTCGGATTCTGCGGCTTGCCCATTGTCTTCCAGACGCCGAAGGCGTTGGAATGCTCCTCGTCCATCCTGAAATGCTTGAGCGAGGCGGACATGTCGCCCCAGCCATCGAGATTGACCGTGATGTCTGCGGACGGCCCGGCTTCATCATCGTCGTGGTAGTGCCAGAGCAGAATGGAAACACCCTTGTCGTCGCGGGTCGCCACGACATTGACATCGGGCTTGCCGCGAACGCCATGGCTCATGATATCTTCGATATCACGGCGATAATCGCTTTCCGATTCCAGCCATTCGCCGCCGAGTTTGCCGAGCATGCGGAAGCCGTTGAGAACAGCCTTGTCGACGCCGTTGGTGGCAAGATCGCGGAAGCCGTCGAAATAGGGCTGGTCGTCGAAGAGGAAGGCCCAGGTGACCGCGCCTTCGATGTGGATGTTGGCGCGTCTTGCGAGCTCATAGGTGCGGATCATGCTTTCGACGACATAGACGCCGTAGAGCGGGCCGTTGCGATAACCGTTCTGGGGATGGACGCGTGCAGAGCAGGCAGCACAGCCTTCCGGGTCGGATTCGCCGATCACCACGGGCAGGTGGCGGAGTTCCGGAAACTCATTGATGATGGCAAGGTTCGTCTCGATGTCGCGGAGCTGCTTGTGCAGGCCCATCCGCACGTGACCCTCGTAGATCACGGGATTGCCCTTGGCGTGGAAGGCGAGGAAATCGATCGGCGACTTGTTGTCGACCACATGCTTGAGGAAGGCGCGCAGGAAGGTCTGGGCCTTTTCATTGGCAAAGGCGCCGCAGGTATGCGGCCCGCCGACGCGGGCCTTCGGAAGCGCGCGCTTCAAGGCCTTGGCGCTGACGTCATACATTTCGCAAAATTGCGGGATGGTGCCGGTCCAGTAGTGGCCGTCCGGCTCGTTCCACACTTCCCATGGCCAGCTTGAAACGACGTCCTCGCCATATCTTTCGGCCAGATGGCGCGCCCATGCTTCGATCAGGTCGCCCCATTTCTTCAGGTCCGTCGGCGGGGCCGTCCAGCCGGTGGTGATCGTTGCGTATTTGTCGGCCGGCTCCCATTGGTGGCGATAGGGACCGTCGAAATCGGATAGCGCTTCGGGCGTGAAGCCGATCTGAATCAGCGGAATGTTGCCGGCTTCGACATAGGTGTCGAAGATCTTGTCGATGATCGTCCAGTCGTAGACCGGATTGCCGTACGCATCCTCGGCATAGGCATTGGTCGAACCCCATTTGAGGGCAGGCAGGCCATCGCCGCTGGTCAGAAGATTGTGCGCGCGGATGCGGGGCGGCTCGGGGCTGAGTTCTGTGAGTTCTTTGAGCAGCTTCCTGCCGTGCGGGGAGTAAGTGTAGTTCGGCTCGTCGTAGCCGAACCAGTTCCACAAGGGCTCGTACTTGCCGGTCGGCCGGTTGGCGTGAACGGAGATTGTCACGTCATAGGGGCTGCTCATCCTGGTGTCCTCTTGAACGGTCATGCCAAAGCCTCCTCCCGAAAGCAGCTGACCTGTCTGGTGATGAAGTGCGGCCTCTTGGGAGGGCGCGCCGCGCTCGCCGCAAAAGCTAAGCGAAATGCTCGCTTTGTCAATAATATAAAAAAGCCCATCGTCACAACGGGTCAAGAATGCCTGAAAATGCGCTATTTTTTACGCCTGTCAAAATTATCAGTTGCCGTTTCTCAAAATATTGTCGATAACTATGGCGTGAGTTCGCCCGCCGCCGAGGAGTGCATGTGTCCCTGCGGCACGTGCAGGCAGGGGTTCGCTGGACGCCATCGTCAATTGATTACGGGAAGTGCTCGCCGCAGCGAGTTGAGGAGGAGGAACATCCGATGAAGTTCCGTAAATATGCAGCCATTGCCTTATTGTCGCTCATGGCCCTTCCGGCATTTGCGCAGGATTTCATTGCCGGCATACCGCGCAATGAAACGCTGATCATCCAGGGCACGCCGCAGCAGAATGCCGACTGGTTCAACCTCTGGGCTCCGGGCGGCGGGGCGGCGGCAAACCTCAACGGTCTGCAGCAGCTGACCACCGATACGCTGTGGTTCATCAATCCAGAGGGCGGCAAGGATGCCTGGCAGAATGCGCTGGCCAGCGAACCGCCGAGCTACAACGCCGATTTCACCGAGATGACGGTGAAATTGCGCAAGGGCATCTTCTGGAGCGACGGCGTCGAATTCACCAGCGACGACGTGGTCTATACAGTGCAGACGCAGATCGATCATCCCGGCATGGCCTGGAGCGCGCCCTTCACCGTCAATGTCGCGAGCATCGAAAATCCGGATCCGCAGACGGTCGTCTTTCATCTGAAGAAGCCGAATTCGCGTTTCCACACGCTGTTTACCGTGCGCTGGAATGCTGCCTGGATCATGCCGAAGCATGTCTTCGAGAAGGCCGCAGATCCGCTGTCCTTCAACAACAATCCGCCGGTTTCGCTCGGGCCCTACCAGCTGCAAAGCTATGACAAGGGCGGCAACTGGACGATCTGGAAGCTGCGCGACGACTGGCAGCGCACGTCGATCGGCCTGGCTGCGGCACAACCACCCGAGGTCAAATACGTCGTCTATCGTGCGGCCGGCAATCCGGAAGCTCGCGTCATCGAACAGCGCAACCACAATCTCGACGTCATCAACGACATGGCGCCCGAGGGCATGTTCTCGATCATGCGCGACAGCAAGAGCACGGCCTCCTGGCTAAAGGGCTTTCCTTTCGCGCATCCGGACCCGACGCTGCCTTCCGTTCTCTTCAATACGAAGAAGGCGCCCTTCGACAGCAAGGACGTGCGCTGGGCTCTCGCTCTGCTGATCGATATCCGCGAAGTGGCCCTCGGCTCCTACCGCGGCGCGGCCAATATCGCCGCCCTTGCCACGCCACCGACGGGTTCTGCCCCGGACGATTATTATGCACCGATGCAGGACTGGCTGACGAATTTCGAGCTCGACACCGGATCCCGGAAGATCAAGCCCTACGATCCGAACATCTCGGCGCAGATCGCCAATATGGTGCGCAGCCAATGGGCCGATCAGATCCCGACCGATCCGGCCAAGCTGCAGCGCACATTCGGCTTCGGCTGGTGGAAAAAGGACGTTCAGGCTGCAACCGAGCTGCTGCAGAAGGCAGGCTTCAAGAAAAGCGGCCGCCAGTGGGTGAAGCCTGACGGCACGCCCTTTGCGATCCGCCTGCAGGTGGAAGGCGATGCCATCCCGACGCTTGCCCGCGCCGGCACGGTGATTGCCCAGCAATGGACGCAAGCCGGCATCGCCACCAAGGTCGATGTCGCCGGCCCGACCAATGGCCAGCGCCTCAGCACCGGCGACTTCGAGGCGGCGATCTACTGGAGCATCGAGACCTGGGGCGGTCATCCCGACCTCTCCTTCTTCCTTGACAGCTATCATTCGGAGTTCATCAAGCCGGTCGGGCAGATCCAGCCGCCGCGCAATCTGCAGCGCTGGCAGGATCCGCGTCTCGACCAGATGATCGAGCGCAATCGGTCGATCGCCTTCGATTCGCCCGATGTCGCCAAGCTCGGCCAGGACTTCCTGAAGCTTGCCGTAGAGGAAATGCCGATGATCCCGCTGATGGCCTACAACAAGTTCGCGCCGCTCGATACGACCTACTGGACCAACTATCCGAGCGCCGACAATCCCTATTCGGCCTCGGGTCCGAACTGGTCCAACATCCGCTACATGGTGGTCGGTCTGAAGGCCAATCCGGACGCGCCGAAGCCTTGATCGAGGCACTACAAAGGGAGCAGCCGGCCGCCGGCTGTTCCCGTTCTGCTATTGAAAGGTCGATGTCATGAACGGCTTTCTGATCTATGCGGCAAAACGCTTTCTGCAATTTCTCTTCGTGGTCTTCACCGGCATCACGCTGGCCTTCCTGATCGCGCATTTTTCGCCGGTCGATCCGATCGAGCAGACCGTATCGCTGTTGACGAGCTTCGGCTCTACCGATCCGCAGGCCGTCGAAATCCTTCGCGAATCGCTGCGCGAGCTCTACGGCACCGGCGGACCGCTGCTCGACCAGTATTTCACCTTCTGGGGCCGCGTCCTGACCGGCGATTTCGGCCCGTCGCTTTCCTCTTTTCCGACCCCCGTCATGACCGTCATCGGCCGTGCACTGCCCTGGACCGTCGGGCTTCTGACGCTCGCAACGATCATTTCCTGGATCATCGGCAATTTTCTCGGCGCGCTTGCCGGCTATTTCCGCAGCAGCAGGCTGCTGAAGGTTACCGGCATCGTCATCATGGCGCTGCAGCCGATCCCAACCTACATCATCGGTCTCAGCCTGGTGATCCTCTTCGGTTTCATCTGGCCGATCCTGCCGATCAGCGACGGCGCGCAGGTCAACCTCGCGCCGGCCTTCAACTGGGCCTTCATCAGCTCGGTGATCGAACACGGCATCCTGCCGGCCCTGACCCTCGTGCTCGTCGGCATCGGCGGCTGGTTCATCTCGATGCGCTCTCTGGTTTCCAACATCGTCACCGACGACCACGTCGTCTATGCCGAACTTGGCGGCGTGCGCTCGCGCAGCATCTTTTCGCAATATGTGGCGCGCAACGCCATGCTGCCGCAGGTCACCGGCCTGGCGCTCAGTCTCGGAAACGTCTTTGGCGGCGCCGTCATCGTCGAGTTCGTCTTCAATTATCCAGGGATCGGCAAGCTTCTGATCTCCGGCATCTATTCCGGCGATTACAGCCTCGTGCTCGGTGTCACCACCATCGCCATCATCGCGGTTGCCGCCGCGGTCTTCGTGATCGACATCATCTATCCGCTGATCGATCCACGCGTGAAACTGGGGTAATCCGTGATGTTCAAAGTCCTCAGAGACCTGCTGCGCTACAACAAGGAGTTCCTGCTCGGAACCATCCTGATCGCTATCATCCTGGCGCTGATCGTGGCGTCGTTCTTCTCGCCCTATGACGAGAATGCTATCTATGTCGTTGCGCCCGACATGCCCCCTTCGGCCGAATTCTGGCTCGGCACCACCTCGCGCGGCCAGGAGGTTTTCTGGCAGATCGCCGCCTCGATGCGCAATACGCTGTTCTTCGGTATCATCGTCGCCTTCGTCAGCCGCATCATCGCCATCGCCGTCGGGCTGATCTCCGGCTATATCGGTGGGCGAACCGACCAGATCATCATGGCGGTCAACGATACGCTCGGCGCACTGCCGAACATTCCGATCCTGCTGCTTCTGGTCTTCGTGCTCCGCGACCAGATGACGTGGTTCATGCTGGCGATCACCGCAGCGCTGCTCGGATGGACACACGACAGCCGCCTGATCCGTTCCGTCGCCTTGTCTCTCCGTCAGCGGGAATTCACCCGGCACGCGGTCTTTTCGGGCATGCGCACACCGCAGATCCTCATCCGCGAACACCTGCCCTATGTCATGCCGATCGTCTTCTTCACGACGATGAACAACATGATCTGGGCGATCGGTCTCGAGGTGACGCTCTCGGTGCTCGGATTTTCCGACATCAACCGGCCGACGATCGGCGGCATGATCTACTGGGCCAATGCGCATTCCGCGATGGTATCGGGCATATGGTGGTGGGTCGCCTTTCCGATGCTCTTCGTCGTCATCCTGTTCCTCGGCCTGTTCATGCTCGCCATGTCGGTGAACGAATATATCGACCCGCGCTCGCGGCTCGCCCGCATGGGAGCTTGAGGAAATGCAGAACCTGATGAGGACGCAGCCTTTGACCCTTGCCGAAAACGCCACGGACGCGCTGACGATCGACGGGCTGAAATGTTATTACGTCAATGATTATTTCGGCGTGCGGCGGGAGATCCGTGCCGTCGACGATATCAGCCTGACCATCCGCAGGAACGAGATCTACGGCATTGCCGGCGAGTCCTCGAGCGGCAAGACATCGCTGATCAAGACGCTTGCCGGCGCCATCCGTCCGCCGATGCGCGTCGTCGGCGGAACGGTGAAATTCAATTTTGCCGGCGGTCCGATCGATGTCTATGGCGAACCGGCGAAGATGAAGGCGGCACGCTGGCGTCACCTTTCCTACATCATGCAGGGCTCGATGAACGTGCTGAACCCGGTCAGAAGGGTCAAACACGCCTTCACCGATTTCGCCTCCCGCCATATGAACCTCGATCCCGCCGCCTTCCGGGCGCGCGTCGAGGCGCATCTTGCCAGGCTGCATCTCGATCCGCATGTGCTCGAAGCCTTTCCGCATCAGCTCTCCGGCGGCATGCGCCAGCGTCTGACGATTGCTCTGGCCACTGTCTGCGAGCCGGAATTTATCATCGCCGACGAGCCGACGACGGCGCTCGACGTGCTCGTGCAGCAGGACGTTCTGGCGCTGATCAAGGAAGTGCAGGCCCGCCTGCAGTCCTCGGTCATCTTCGTGACCCACGACATGTCGGTGCATGCCGCCATCACCGACCGGCTGGCCATCATGTATGCGGGACGGCTGGCGGAGGAGGGACCGACGCAGGCGATCTTCGACAATCCCCAGCATCCCTACACCGTCCACCTGATCGGCAGCCTGCCGCGCATTGGCGACGTCTCGACGCGAAAGAGCCTCAGGGGCAAGCCGCCGGCACTTTCGGATCCGCCTTCGGGATGCCGTTTCCATCCGCGCTGTCCGATCGCGATCGACAAATGCGCACGTGAAGTGCCGGCCATGCTGCCGAGCGCCACGGGAGGGCGGGTCGCGTGCTTCCGT
Source organism: Rhizobium laguerreae (assembly GCF_019778565.1). Classification (NCBI taxonomy): domain Bacteria; kingdom Pseudomonadati; phylum Pseudomonadota; class Alphaproteobacteria; order Hyphomicrobiales; family Rhizobiaceae; genus Rhizobium; species Rhizobium laguerreae. The sequence continues at coordinate 367,673 of NZ_JAAXQT010000004.1, forward strand.
GCCGGGGAGTATCAGATCCAATGAGCAGCCATTTCCTTCTCGAACTCGACCATGTCACCAAGCTCTTTCCGATCGGCGGTTTCTTCTCGCGCGAAAAGATGAAAGCGGTCGACGATGTCACCTTTGCCCTTACCGCCGACAAGCCTGAGATATTCACGATCGTCGGCGAATCCGGCTCCGGAAAATCGACGCTGGCGAAGATGATCCTCGGCAGCGAAAAGGCCGACCGGGGAAGCATTCATTTCGACGGTACGGATGTGAAGGCGGTGCGTTCCCGCAGGGATCGCGAGGCTTTCATGGCCAAGGTCCAGCCGGTCTTTCAAAATCCGTTTGAAGCTTTCAATCCGCTGACGCGGATCGACGAGTATCTGCTGGCCACCGCCCATCGCTTCAAGGGAGCAAAGAGCCGCGCCGAGAAAGAGGCGCTTGCCGACATTGCCCTCCAACGCGTCGGCCTGTCGATGGCGGAGATAAAAGGCCGCTTCTCGCACGAGCTTTCAGGCGGGCAGTTGCAGCGCATCGCCGTCGCCCGTGCGCTGATACCCGAGCCGAAGCTGATCGTGGCGGACGAGCCGGTCTCGATGGTCGACGCATCGCTTCGCATGTCGATCGTCAATCTCTTCCGCGATCTGCGTGATGCTCTCAACGTTTCGATCGTCTACATCACCCATGATCTTGCGACCGCCTATTACATTTCCGACCGCGTGGTGATCATGCGCAAGGGCGTGGTGGTGGAGAGCGGCGATGCCAGGGACGTGCTCGAACATCCGAAACACGCCTATTCGATCGCGTTGAAGAACGCTGTCCTGCCGCCCAATCCGCGCGAGGCATCGGCGATCCTGCGACTGCGGCAGCGCAACGCCGAGACAAGTGAAGCCACTTCCGGCAGTGGCGCCCGCCTTGCCAGGTGAAGCGCAATTCCTGACCTTCACTGTTTAAATCGTCGAGACGACCCGGAACGCGTCGCTGCGTCTTTGCGGTTCCAATTCCGTCAATTTGCGGGCATGGTCTCGCGCGATGAGCACAGATTCGTCCGATCTCTTTGGCGCGCTTTTCGAGGCACCGCCCGCGAACCGAACGGTTCCCGTGCTGGTGCCGATGCCGGCGCCAAAACCCTATTCCTATTCGGTGCCGGATGGCATGGCGGTCGAGCCCGGCTCGGTCGTGCAGGTGCCGCTCGGGCCGCGGCAGGTGATCGGCGTCGTCTGGGACGGCGGCGAGGACGGCGTCGATCCGAAGAAGCTTCGGCCGATCAGCCATGTCTTCGACTGCCCGCCGCTTGCCAGGGAAATGCGGGATTTCATCGATTGGGTGGCGACCTATACGCTCTCGCCGCCCGGCCTCGTCGCGCGCATGGCGCTCCGGGCGCCGAACGCTTTCGAACCGGAACCGATGGTGGAGGGGTTGAAGCTCGTCGGCGGCGAACCGGAGCGGATGACGCCGGCGCGCGCCCGGGTGCTCGATACGGCCTCCGACGGCTTTTCCTGGACACGCAGCGGCCTTGCGCATGCGGCGGGTGTCTCGACGAGTGTCGTCGACGGGCTGATCACGCTCGGCATTTTTGAGGCGATATTCCTGCCGCCGCCCCCGGTGGTTGCGATGCCGGATCCGGATTTTGCGGCAGCACGTCTCGAAGGGCCGCAAAGGCAAGCGGCCGAGGAGATCGTTTCCGACGTCCGCAAGTGCGAATTTTCGGTGTCGCTGATCGACGGGGTAACCGGCTCCGGCAAGACCGAGGTCTACTTCGAGGCGATTGCCGAGACGCTGAAACGCGGCAAGCAGGTGCTGATCCTGCTGCCGGAGATCGCGCTGACGGCCAGTTTCATGGAGCGCTTTCAGGACCGCTTCGGGGCAAAGCCGGCCGAATGGCATTCCGATCTTGCGCCGCGTATGCGCGAAAAGGTCTGGCGCCAGGCGGTGACCGGCGAAGTGCGCGTCGTGGCGGGCGCCCGCTCGGCGCTCTTCCTGCCCTTCGAGGATCTCGGCCTGATCATCGTCGACGAGGAACACGATCCCGCCTACAAGCAGGAGGATCGCGTCTTCTACAACGCTCGCGACATGGCCGTCGTGCGCGGCCGCATCGGCGATTTCCCCGTCATCCTGGTGTCGGCGACGCCGTCGGTCGAAAGTCAGGTCAACGGCCAGAGCGGCCGCTACAGCACCGTCCACCTGCCGACGCGTTTCGGCGATGCGGCGATGCCGGACCTGCATCTGGTCGATATGCGCAGGCACGCGCCGGAGCGGGGCGGCTTCCTGTCGCCGGTGCTGATCCGGGCGATCGGCAAGACGGTGGAAAAGCGCGAACAGGCGCTGCTGTTTCTCAACCGGCGCGGTTATGCGCCGCTGACGCTCTGCCGGGTCTGCGGCCACCGGTTCCAATGCCCGCAATGTTCGAGCTGGCTGGTGGAGCATCGTTTCCGCAAGCAGCTGCAATGCCATCAATGCGGCCATGCCGAGCGCACGCCGGAGGCCTGCCCGGAATGCGGCACGCTCGACCATCTCGTCGCCTGCGGGCCAGGCGTCGAGCGCATCGCCGAGGAGGTGGAACGGCATTTCCCGGAGGCGCGAACGATCGTTCTCTCGTCCGATATCATGGGCGGGGTGAAGCGGCTGCGGCTGGAGCTGGAAGCGATCGCCAAGGGCGAGGCCGATATCGTCATCGGCACCCAGCTCGTCGCCAAGGGCCACAATTTTCCGCTGATGACGCTGGTCGGCATCGTCGATGCCGATCTCGGCCTTGCCAATGGCGACCCGCGCGCGGCCGAGCGCACCTTCCAGCTTTTATCGCAGGTGACGGGCCGGGCCGGGCGCACCGGCCTCAAGAGTCATGGGTTGCTGCAGACCTACCAGCCGCAGCATCCTGTCATGCAGGCGATCGTTTCCGGCGATTCCGACGCTTTCTACGAGCGCGAGATCACCGAACGCGAACGCGCCCTGTTGCCGCCCTTCGGCAGGCTCGCCTCGATCATCGTTTCGGCCGAAACCCGCCACGACGCCGAAAACCACGCGCGCGGCATGCGCAACGCCGCGCCGCAGGTGTCGGGCATCTCGGTGCTCGGCCCGGCCGAAGCGCCGCTCGCGCTGGTGCGCGGCCGCCACCGCTTCCGTCTATTAGTGCACGGCCGGCGGAACTCTGACATGCAAGGGTTCCTGCGGGCGATGCTGTCGCAATCGCCCAAAGAGCGCGGATCGGTGCAGGTGCAGCTGGATATCGATCCGCAGAGTTTTCTCTAAATCAAATAAGGCCGCCATTCCCTCCTTTTTCGGCGCATGCCATAAAACACTGATTCATCCGGGTGATTTGGGGCTGATGCATGGAGTTTTACTTTCCGACCGAGTTTGGCGAGCAGCTTGCCTTTTGCTCCGCCGCTTTCACGGCGCTCGCCGGCTTCATCATGATGTTCGCGCCGGGCCAGGCTTTCCGTCTTCTCGGTCTGCAGGCGCAGGAGGGGCGGCCGGAAGGCTTCGGCGAGGGGCGCTCGATGGGCGGTTTCTATCTCGGCTTCGGGCTGTCGGCGATCATGCTCGCCCAGGACTGGATCTATATGGCGCTCGGCGCCTCCTTCGCGATGGCTGCCTTTGCCCGCGTCATCTCGATCCTGTCCGATAAGGGGAGTAATCTCGTCAACTATTTACTCCTGGTTGTACAGATCGCTTTGGCCGCGCTACCGCTGCTCTACGTTTTCGGCTTCATCCAGACGTGACTCTCGCTGCCGGCAGACGGCGTCTTCGGCCTGCTTTCAGGCCATTGCGCGATTTTGCAGACAGAAATTCATGTGAAAGGCGTATTCGGGCATTACGCGTGTTGCGAGTCCGAACATCCTATGTTAGACGGACCCCGAATTTCGGAAGAAGCAAGAGGCTTCTCTTGTGATTTCTGGGGGAAATCAAAACGAATTCAAGATCATAGGTTCGGCGCCCGCCGAGAGCCGGATTTTGGGTTGAAATCAGGGAAATTTGTGCCAGTGGCAGACACGTCCCAGCTTACTTCTGGTGTTACAGAGCGCTATGCCTCGTCGCTTTTCGAATTGGCGCTCGAGCAGGGCGCCGTCGATAGCGTCACCGCCGATCTTGACCGTTTCCAGGCGATGCTGGATGAGAGCGCCGATCTGAAGCGCTTCGTCGCAAGCCCGGTTTTTTCCGCTGAAGACCAGCTGAAGGCGATCGTCGCCATCAGCGAGAAGGCCGGCATCAGCGGTTTCTTCGCCAATTTCCTGAAGGTCGTGGCGCGTAACCGCCGCCTGTTCGCCCTGCCGGGCATGATCAAGGCCTTCCGCATCATCGCCGCGAACCATCGCGGTGAAATCTCCGCCGAGGTCACCTCGGCGCATGCGCTTTCGCAAGCGCAGGAAACCGAATTGAAGGTGGCACTCAAGAGCGTTACCGGCAAAGACGTGACGATTGCCGTCACGGTTGATCCGTCAATTCTTGGTGGTCTGATCGTGAAGGTCGGGTCCCGTCAGATTGATACGTCTCTTCGTACCAAACTCTCTACCCTTAAGCTCGCATTGAAAGAGGTTGGCTGATGGATATCCGCGCCGCGGAAATTTCCGCAATTCTCAAAGACCAGATTAAAAATTTCGGCAAAGAGGCAGAAGTCTCGGAAGTCGGCCAGGTTCTCTCCGTCGGTGACGGTATCGCTCGTGTCTATGGTCTGGACAATGTCCAGGCCGGCGAAATGGTCGAGTTCCCGGGCGGCATCCGCGGCATGGCGCTGAACCTCGAATCCGACAATGTCGGCGTCGTCATCTTCGGCTCCGACCGCGACATCAAGGAAGGCGACACCGTCAAGCGGACCGGCGCCATCGTTGACGTTCCGGTCGGTCCGGAACTGCTCGGCCGCGTCGTCGACGCGCTCGGCAATCCGATCGACGGCAAGGGCCCGATCAACGCGACGCGCCGTTCGCGCGTCGACGTCAAGGCTCCCGGCATCATTCCGCGCAAGTCGGTTCATGAGCCGATGTCGACCGGCCTCAAGGCCATCGACGCGCTGATCCCGGTCGGCCGCGGCCAGCGCGAGCTGGTTATCGGTGACCGCCAGACCGGCAAGACCGCGATCCTTCTCGATGCCTTCCTCAACCAGAAGGCCATTCACGACAACGGTCCGGAAGGCGAAAAGCTTTACTGCGTCTACGTCGCCGTCGGTCAGAAGCGTTCGACCGTCGCCCAGTTCGTCAAGGTGCTCGAAGAGCGCGGCGCGCTGAAGTATTCGATCATCGTTGCCGCCACCGCTTCCGATCCGGCGCCGATGCAGTTCCTGGCTCCGTTTGCCGGCTGCGCCATGGGCGAATATTTCCGTGACAACGGCATGCATGCGCTGATCGGTTACGACGACCTGTCCAAGCAGGCCGTGTCCTACCGCCAGATGTCGCTGCTGTTGCGCCGCCCGCCGGGCCGCGAAGCCTATCCGGGCGACGTTTTCTATCTGCACTCGCGTCTGCTCGAGCGTGCTGCGAAGATGAACGACGACAAGGGCGCCGGTTCGCTAACCGCTCTGCCGGTCATCGAAACGCAGGGCAACGACGTGTCGGCCTTCATTCCGACCAACGTCATCTCGATCACCGATGGCCAGATCTTCCTTGAAACAGACCTGTTCTACCAGGGTATCCGCCCGGCCGTGAACGTCGGTCTGTCGGTTTCCCGCGTCGGCTCGTCGGCGCAGATCAAGGCGATGAAGCAGGTTGCCGGCTCGATCAAGGGCGAACTCGCCCAGTATCGCGAAATGGCCGCCTTCGCCCAGTTCGGTTCGGACCTCGACGCTGCGACGCAGCGCCTGCTGAACCGCGGCGCACGCCTGACCGAACTCCTGAAGCAGCCGCAGTTCTCGCCGCTGAAGACGGAAGAGCAGGTCGCCGTGATCTTTGCTGGCGTCAACGGCTATCTCGACAAGCTGCCGGTCGCTTCGGTCGGCAAGTTCGAGCAGGGCTTCCTCTCATATCTGCGTTCGGAAGGCTCCGCCATCCTCGACGCGATCCGCACGGAAAAGGCAATCAGCGACGATACCAAGGGCAAGCTCACCGCTGCTCTCGATAGCTTCGCAAAGTCTTTCTCATAATCAGGCCCTAAGTTAGGACGGATCACGGATGCCTTCACTTAAGGATCTGAAAAACCGGATCGCCTCCGTCAAGGCGACGCAGAAGATCACCAAGGCGATGAAAATGGTCGCCGCGGCGAAGCTTCGGCGTGCGCAGGAGGCGGCCGAGGCCGCCCGGCCTTATTCGCAGCGCATGGGTGCGGTTCTGGCGAACATCGCCAAGGCCGTCACCGATGCCGACGGCGCACCGACGCTGATGACCGGCACCGGCCAGGACAAGGTCCATCTGCTGGTGGTCTGCACGGCCGAACGTGGTCTTTGCGGCGGTTTCAATTCGCAGATCGCACGCTTTGCACGCGAACATGTCCGCAAGCTGCTTGCCGAAGGCAAGACGGTGAAGATCTTCACCGTCGGCAAGAAGGGTCACGACATCCTTCGCCGCGAATTCGCCTCGCTGATCATCGAGCGCAAGGAATTGCGCGACGTCAAGCGCGTCGGCTTCGAGAATGCGGACCAGATCGGCAAGCGCGTCATCGAGATGTATGCTGCCGGCGAGTTCGACGTCTGCACGCTGTTCTATTCCGAGTTCAAATCGGTGATCAGCCAGATTCCGACGGCGCAGCAGCTCATCCCGGCTTCAACGGGAGCTGTGCAGACCGAAGATGCCGCACATGCAGGCGCCGTCTACGAATACGAGCCGGATCCGGCATCGATCCTCGAAGATCTGATCCCGCGCAACATCTCCGTCCAGGTCTTCCGCGCGCTCCTTGAGAACGTCGCGGGCGAGATGGGCGCCAAGATGAGCGCTATGGACAATGCGACGCGTAATGCCGGTGAGATGATCAACAAGCTGACGCTGAGCTACAACCGCCAGCGTCAGGCGCAGATCACCAAGGAACTCATTGAAATCATTTCGGGCGCGGAAGCGCTCTGAGGCTAGGAAAAGAGGGTCAGAAAATGGCTGAGGCAGCTACCCCCAAGATCGGCTCTGTCGGCAGAGTCACCCAGGTTATCGGCGCCGTCGTCGACGTTGCGTTCGAAGGCGAACTGCCGAAGATCCTGAACGCGCTGGAAACCAGCAACAACGGCAACCGCCTGGTTCTCGAAGTTGCGCAGCACCTTGGCGAAAATGTCGTCCGTACGATCGCGATGGATTCGAGCGAAGGTCTCGTTCGCGGCCAGGAAGTCGCTGATACCGGCGCTCCGATCATGGTTCCGGTCGGCAACGAGACGCTCGGCCGCATCATGAACGTCATCGGCGAGCCGGTCGACGAAGCCGGTCCGCTGGTCACCGCTCACAAGCGCGCCATCCACCAGGATGCGCCGTCCTATGTCGAGCAGTCGACGGAATCGCAGATCCTCGTCACCGGCATCAAGGTCGTCGATCTTCTGGCTCCCTACGCACGCGGCGGCAAGATCGGCCTCTTCGGCGGCGCCGGCGTCGGCAAGACCGTTCTGATCATGGAACTGATCAACAACGTCGCCAAGGCGCATGGTGGTTACTCGGTTTTCGCAGGCGTCGGTGAACGCACCCGCGAAGGCAACGACCTCTACCACGAAATGATCGAATCGAACGTCAACAAGCATGGCGGCGGCGAAGGCTCGAAGGCGGCACTTGTTTACGGTCAGATGAACGAACCGCCGGGTGCCCGCGCCCGCGTCGCCCTGACCGGCCTGACGGTTGCCGAACACTTCCGCGACCAAGGCCAGGACGTTCTGTTCTTCGTCGACAACATCTTCCGCTTCACGCAGGCAGGTTCCGAAGTGTCGGCTCTGCTCGGCCGCATCCCGTCTGCCGTCGGTTATCAGCCGACGCTTGCAACCGACATGGGCCAGATGCAGGAGCGCATTACGACGACGACGACCGGCTCGATCACCTCGGTTCAGGCCATTTACGTTCCGGCCGACGACTTGACCGACCCGGCGCCGGCGACCTCGTTTGCTCACCTTGACGCAACGACGGTTCTGTCGCGCTCGATCGCGGAAAAGGGTATCTACCCAGCGGTCGATCCGCTCGACTCCACGTCGCGCATGCTTGATCCGATGGTCGTCGGGGAAGAACATTACGACGTCGCCCGTAAGGTCCAGTCGACGCTGCAGCGCTACAAGGCCCTGCAGGACATCATCGCCATTCTTGGCATGGACGAACTGTCCGAAGAGGACAAGATTGCCGTCGCCCGCGCCCGCAAGATCGAGCGTTTCCTGTCACAGCCGTTCTTCGTCGCCGAAGTCTTCACCGGTTCGCCGGGCAAGCTGGTTGCTCTCGAAGACACGATCAAGGGCTTCAAGGGCCTCGTCAACGGCGAATACGATCATCTGCCGGAAGCTGCCTTCTACATGGTCGGCTCGATGGAAGAAGCGGTCGAAAAGGCCAAGAAGCTCGCAGCTGCTTAATGAGCGATGCGCTAGACGAGATATTCTGCTGCGACTCCTTGAAAGGGGTCGTGGCGGATCTTCCGGAACCAGCAGCGCCGACCGTCTATCGCGCCGATAATGGCGTGCTGATGATGGTGGTGGGTCTGGTCCAAAGCGAGGAAGGCCTCGGTTATCTCGACCAAGCGATAATGCACTGCCCGTTCTGCGGGACTAAATTGCAAGATGCGAAAGCCGTAGCCGAGAAGGTAAGTCACTGATGGCTGACAATTTCAACTTTGAGCTCGTTTCGCCGGAGCGTCTGCTGCTGTCGGAGATGGTGACCGAGGTCGTCATCCCCGCGACTGAAGGCGAGATGACGGTCATGGCAAACCATGCGCCGACGATGACGACGATCAAGCCGGGTGTCGTGAGCGTGCGTTCGGCCTCCGGCAAGAAGCAGGACTACGTGGTATTCGGCGGTTTTGCCGATATCCTGCCGACCGGCTGCACATTGCTTGCCGAATCCGCGGTTCCGGTCGAGGAACTCCATAAGGACGAACTGACGCGCCGCATCGAGGCCGCCCGCAAGGAACTCGAACATGCCGAACTGCACGAGCACAAGTCGAAGCTCGAGCACTTCATCATGGAACTGACGCATCTGCGCGGCGTCGTTCAACAGGATTGATCGCAACCGGCTGCGACGATGAAAGGCGGCTTCACGGCCGCCTTTTTTTGTGTCTGTTTCTCTGGCTTGAAATGAAATGAAGAAGCGGCCGATAGGCCGCTTGCCGACGTGCCGGATCGTCTCAGAAGCCGGTGCCACCCCGCAGCTCGATGACGACCGTCTTGAACAGGATCTTCAAGTCGAGCAGCAGGCTGAAATTCCTGACATAATAAATATCGCAGGCAATGCGAGCGCGCGCTTCCAGCGGGCGTGCCGTCGGGCCGCGCCAGCCGCGTGTCTGCGCAAGACCGGTGATGCCGGGGCGCATGATGTGGCGGTGGTGGTAGTCCGGCACCAGTTCCTCGTAGAGCCGGCCGGCCGCCCGCATATTGATGGCGTGGCAGCGCGGGCCGACCAACGACATCTCACCCCTGAGAACGTTGAAAAGCTGCGGCAGCTCGTCGATATTGGTCTTGCGGAGCAGCGCGCCGATGCCGGTCACCCGGCTGTCGCCCTTGACGGTCTGTTGAATGCCGCTCGGATCGCAAGCTTCCGCGCGCATCGACCGGAACTTGAAGACTGTGATCTTCCGACCGTTCAGCCCCCAGCGGATTTGGCGGAAAAACACCGGACCACCATCGTCGAGTTTGATGAAAAGAGCGATTGCCAGAAAAAGCGGCGCCAGCACGATGAGAGCGCTGACTGAGGCGACGATGTCGATCAACCGCTTCACGCCGAGCCGCACAGCCATCTTTCTTTCGATAATGGAAAAGCTATCCGGCTGGCGAATGTTGGAGTTCGCTATAACCAGGGTCTTGGTTTTGTCGTGACGCTGAGACGGATCGAAGCGTGGATTCGTCTTCGAAGTAAAAGCATTCATTACGCAAGGTCCACAAGTTTATATGCGATACTGAGCAACATGGAGACAAATACATGGTCACGTATCGTTTGTCATCGGTATAAATAAGAATTTGATAACCCTAAAGACGCCAAAAATGGGAGTATTCGGCGTTAACCTTAATGCCTGTAGTTGCGATTACCGGGAATTTATACTTTGAAAGGAGTAGCCCGATTGGGTTGACGAGATGTCAGCCGGTTTCCGAAATGGATCGCCGGTCTTTCCAACAGGTGGTAGCTGAGGCTTGCGATGAGTAGGATGAGCGCTGCCGCCAGTCCGCAAGATTGCAGCCAGCCGGTGACCACATTTTCAGAGGAAAAGCCGAACGAGCCCCGATCGAGCCTCTGGATCAATAACAGGATGATCTCCTGCCAGATATAGATGCCAAAGGAGATCTTCGCGATATAGCGTACCGGAGCATTGTCGAGGAGCCTGCCCAGGTGTTGCGAATGACTGAGCGAAACGAGCGCCGTTGCGACCGCCAGCGGAAAGACCGGAAAGCCATAGGGGATTTCGAGCCAGCCGTAAGCTTCGGAGGAGCCGCCGGGCGATATGACGAGGCGGTAGGCGGCAATGGCGAGGCCGAGGAGCGCTGCGGCATCGAACCAGGAGGAGCGCCTTCTTGGCAGCATGACCTCGACGCCGGCGGCAAGCGCGCCGAGCGCGAAGACGGCGAAGAAGCCGATCGGATTATATCTCGGCATCCACTCCTTCGCCCCGCCTTGCAGGCCGTACTGCCAGCCGCGTTCGATGTCGTCGAGCGGAAAGACGGTCAGGATCAGCAGATGGGCGAGGAGTACGCTCGTGATGACGCAAAGCCAGGCGAAGCGGGCAAGCAACGGGCGCTGCCTCAGGAATGGCAAACGAAACAGCAGGAGAAAGCAGACCGGCAGGAGCACATAACTGGTGACCTCGAAGGGAATGGACCAGAGCGGCCCGTCGGCTTCGACAGGAAAAAAGGTGCGCCAATGCCACTGGCTCATGAACAGCAGCCCGGAGACGTAGCGGAGCACAAGCTCAGGCGTCAGCGGCAGGGCAAGCAGCGTCAGGCTGAGGGCGAAGCCGATGGTGGCGGCGAACCAGAAGCCCGGAGCGATGCGGGCCATCCTGCGGATCGTGTAGTGCCGTAGGCTCGGCATGTCGCTGCCCGCGTCGAGCGCGCGCCAGAAGGGATGGGCAAGAAGAAAGCCGCTGAGCACGAAGAACACGGCGACGCCGAAATTGCCGAAGCGGAGGATGTTTGCGGCCTGTCCGAGTTCATCAGGGATTCTGTGCATATCCAGCCGCAGCGCGAAGTGGTGGGCGAGCACCAGCAGACAGGCCGTTACGCGCAGAAAGTCCGCTCCGGCCAGTCTCTCTTGTTGTCGCATCTTGTTCCCCGCTCTGCCCAGAGCATGGTGCCGAAAAGTGTGAGCGGTTTTCGGACGACATCATGCTCCGGGTCTCGGATTTTGCAGCGGAAAGCCGCGACGGGCAAGGCAGGCGTTGGGCTCAGTCGAGAAGATCGTTGGTATAATAGGTGGAAAAGTCCGGCTTCTCCTTGAGTGCGGCGCCATTGGCATCGACCAGAATGCCATTCTCCATCAGGAAACCGCCGAGGGCCTCGGCCTTTGCCGGGTCGAGCCTACCGATCACGCCGGCCTCGGATTTCAGAAAGTGCCCCTCGATCAATGCCTTCTGGGAGGCCTTCACCAGTTCCGTATTCATCAGTGCGCCGTTGCTTCCAGAGATCAGCAGGTCGCAGGCTTCGTCGGGATGGTCGACGGAGTAGGCATAACCCTTTCGTGTCGCCTGGATGAAGGCGCGGGCGTGTTCCCGACTTGCGGAGAGATAGGCGTCGCTGGAGACGATGACCGTCGTCTGCTCGTCGGGAATGCCATAATCGGAATAGTGGAAGCGGCCGATTTTCCGGTTTTCCAGTTCGGCGGCGATGCCTTCCCAGGTGTAGATCTCCAGCGTGAAGTCGATCGAGCCATTGTCCAGCGCCTCGTAAGCGGAGGTGCCGAGGGTGACGGTCTTGACGTCGCCTTTGCCGCCATCATTGCGGATCATTGCGGAGATCAGCGCGCTCTCCCAGGTGCCGCCAAAGCCGCCATAGGTCTTGCCGTCGAGGTCTTTCGGGCTCTTGATGTCGTCACGTCCGCCCTTGAAGATCAGGCGTGCGGTTTCCGTCTGGACGACGCCGTAGACCATCTTCACGTCACCGCCGCCAGCGCGCTGCGTGAGGGTCTCGATCTCGCTGCTGATGCCGAAATCGGCAACGCCGTTGGACACCAGCGTTCCGGCGCTGGTATCGGCAAAGGGAAGAATTTCGACATCGAGGCCGGCATCGGCATAGAAGCCTTTCTCCTTAGCGACATAGATGCCGATATGGTTGGTGTTGGGCGTCCAGTCGAGCGCGATGCGGACCTTTGCGGGCGCCGATTGGGCGAAGGCGGTGCGGCCGGCGAGGCTTGCCGCGATGGCGGCGAAGATCGTCTGGCGACGGGTGAGAAGCAGCATGGTGACCTCCTCAGGTCTCTAGGGCATGATGCCGAAAAGTGTGAGCTGTTTTCGGACGACATCATGCTCTAACTCTTTAAATTAGAACAGGATTCAGATTTTAGGCCGACCGGCCTAAAATCATCCTGTTCTAGCGGATGAAGCAGGGTTTGCAGGATTTCGGTTTCGATCGCCTGGGCCGCCGGCGAGCCGAGATCGGCAATGCTTCTCGGACGGGGCAGAGGAACGCGGAATTCGCGGATGATACGCGCCGGACGAGCCGAGAGCACGTAGATACGGTCGGAGAGAAACACGGCCTCGCGAACATCATGGGTAATCAACAGCGCCGTCCAGCGGTGTTCGGTCCACATGCCCTGCAGCCATTCCTGGATCTGCGTGCGCGTGAGCGCGTCCAGCGCGCCGAAAGGCTCGTCGAGCAGCAGCATGTCCTGGGTCTGAACGACGGTGCGCAGCAGCGCGGCGCGCTGGCGCATGCCGCCTGACAGTTCGGAGGGATAGTGATGCTCGAAGCCTGCGAGGCCGAAGCGCTCGAACAGAGGCGCGACGGCGGCACGGGCCGAGCGGCGGCTCATGCCGCGCACCTCAAGGCCGAGTGCGGCATTGTCGATGATCCGGCGCCAGGGCATCAGCGCATCGCGTTGCGGCATGAAGGCGAAGGAATGCGGCGCCTGTTCCAGCGGCGCGCCCTTGAAGAGCATGGTGCCGGAATCGGGCCGAAGCGCCTGTGTCAGCAATCTCAGTACCGTCGATTTTCCGGAGCCGGACGGGCCGACGATCGAGACGAACTCGCCGTCTGCGACGGCGAGCGAAATATCGCCCAGCACCTTCATGCCGTCGAAGGACTTCGAGATGTTGGTGAGTTCAACCATTCCATCGCTCATCGGCGCTGCTCCCCGGATTGTTGCCAGGGCATGACGAGGCGCTGGATCATCAGCGTCAACCCGAAGAGGCAGAGCGTCAGCACGGCGCTGACGACGACGGCGGCGAGCACGAGATCGGGGCGGAAGTTGTTCTTGGCGTTGAGGATATAGATGCCGAGGCCGCGGGCGGCGCCGGCATATTCGGCAAAGATCGCGCCGACGACGGCATAGGTGATCGAGATCCGCAGGCCGGCGAAGAAATAGGGCAGCGAGGAGGGAAGCCGTGCCAGACGGAAAATGCGCCAGCGGCTCGCCTTCATCGAATTCAGCAATTCGGCGATGTCGCGGTCGGTCGATTCATAGCCCTGCAGCAAGGCGACGAGCAGCGGGAAGAAGGTGACGAGCGCCACCAGCAGGATCTTCGGCAACAGGCCGAAGCCGAACCAGAGGACGACGAGGGGGGCGATCGCCACCAGCGGCAGGGTCTGGCTGGCGATGAAGATCGGCAGCAATGCCCGGCGCATGAAGGGCACGAAATCCATGAGGATCGAGGCGGCGAAGGCGAAGGCAAGCGACAGGGCGAAACCACCGAGTGTCGCGCCGAGCGTCGGCCAGGTGTTTGATATCAGTGCCTCGCGGTTCAGCCAACCCTGGATGACGATGCGCGAAGGCGCCGGCAGGATGGACGGTTTGATGCCGGAGAGATCGACATAGAGTTCCCATGCCGCCAAGAAGATGCAGCCGGCGAGCAAGGCGGGTATGCCCCGGTAGAGAGCGGCGCGGAGCGCGGCAAGGCGCGATTCCGATGGTTTTGACGGTGTCATCAGCGTTCGATTTCAAGCTTTCGTCGGGCTGTTGGCCGACACCGTGATGTCGAGGGTCACATGCCCTTCGGGTTCGCCGAAGCGCGAGAAGGCCTCACGAATGGTGGCGAAGACGGCGCCAGCGTCGCCAGAGAGCCTGGTGCAGAAATTCTTGGCGCGGTCGAAGGTGCCGGAGCGCTTCAGAAAGTCGATGCAGCCATAGATCTCGTCCATATGGGTACCGGTTCCCATGACATTGAGCGAGAATTGCGCAGCGGTCGGCTGTCCAGTTTCGGCGGTGATTTCAACGGCGGCAAGTGCGGCTGTTATACGCTCGGCAAGCGGCTCCGCCTGGCCGAGGGAGGGGTTGACGCCGCAGATGGCGTCGTCGGGCTCGCCGGGGCAGCCGCGTGAAACGGCAGCGGACAGCACGCAATGCTCGCCGGTCTTTGTGGCGGCGACGAAAAGATCGTGCATGGCGGCGAAGAGAATGTCAGGCGGGCCGACCAGCAAAGTGGAGATGTCATCGGTCTCGATGCGCAGCCGGTCGCGATAGGGGTCGAGCGCCGTGACGGCATCGAGAATGATGCCGACGAAATTGTCGGACATCGGATAGAGTGACACTTGTGCGCCTGAGAACATCTGAACCTCGCTCCGCTGGCATTACCCAGATCAGCTTTGAAGGGTCCAGAGGCTTGCGCCTCACATCTCAGCCCCGGCAATACGGAGCTCCCCTGTTATTTGCGCGGAAACTACCACCGGGGTTTTCTCCCCGCAACAGCAAAATTGCGAACCCGTCCGTGCGGTCGGAATGAACCGGATGTGAGGGAAAACACCCGGGCGGAGGATCTGCCCGGGTGTTCCCAATGGTTCCGTACCTGCCGGGAACGGAACCGGAGCTTTCTGGCTTATGCGTACGTCTGAAAAGACGCGCGGCGCTCCATGTCGGCATAGGGACGATCGCTGCGGGCGGTGACGAGCGCTTGCGTCCACCATTCCAGCCTCGCCATCATCCGATCGAGCAAACGCATTGTATCGGCGGGATTATCGAGTTGTCCGTCTGGGTCGAAGCGGTTCCAAGGTGCGGCAAAGCTCACCGAATCGCGGATGGTGACGGCGTGCAGTTCGGCAAAGACCAGCCGCAGCTGTTCGACGGCGCGCAGGCCGCCGGATATGCCGCCATAGGAAACGAAGGCGACCGGCTTGCCCTGCCAGGGCTCGAAGAAGAAATCGATGATCGACTTCAACGAGGCAGTGAAGCTGTGATTGTATTCCGGCGTGACGATGATGAAGGCGTCGGCCATGCCAAGCCGTCCTGCGAGCCTGTCGACTTCGGGATGCGCCATGTCACGGTTGGCCGGCAGTGCGAAATCCAATGGGTCGATGATGTCGATATCAAATTGTGGGAAGCGGATGAGCTCCTGAGTCAGCCATTTGACCACCCGGTCGCAGATGCGGCCCTCTCTCGTGCTTCCGTAGATGACAGCCAGCCTGGTGGGTGTTTGCATGCGTCGCTCCTTATTGCGATTGGACTTTACGATTGCAGGAGCAAGGGTTATAAAACCTCAACTAATCTTGAGGTCAAGAGGCATGGATACAATTCCGGCAGCGCCGCTCGGCAAGCTCCTGACGGTCGGTGAAGTGGCGGAGCGCAGCGGCCTGGCTGTCTCGGCGCTGCATTTTTACGAGACCAAGGGGCTGATCTCAAGCATCCGCTCCCGCGGCAATCAGCGGCGCTATGGGCGCGATGTGCTTCGCCGGCTCGGCATCATCAAGGTGGCGCAGCGTGTCGGCATTCCGCTTTCGGAAATCCAGGCGGCGTTCGAGTCCCTGCCGCAGGGACGCACGCCGACAGTGGCCGACTGGCAGACGCTTTCGGCGCGCTGGAAGGATGATCTCGACGCGCGAATCAGGCGGCTTAGCCTGCTGCGCGACCGTCTGACCGGCTGCATCGGCTGCGGCTGCCTGTCGATCGAAAGCTGTCCGTTGCGCAATCCCTGCGACCGGCTCGGCAAGGAGGGGCCGGGCGCGCGGCTTCTGGAGACCGAAAACTAACCCCTGTTTTCGCCGGGAAAGATCGATGCGCGCCTTTCTTTCAGTCGGCGCGCTCATATGTTAAGGGCGAATGACACAACCGGCGGCACTGTCCGCGAGGAGGACGGCTTCGTGTTCCATCCCAGACTGTTCGAAAATCGCAATGTCGTGGTGACCGGCGCCGGCCGCGGCATCGGCCTTGAAGTGGCCCGGCAGTTCCTGGACTGCGGCGCGAAGGTGATCGTCCATACCGGGCGCAAGCCGGGACGCGACCTGCCGGATTTCCTGCTGACGGCTGAATCCGAAAGACGGGCGCTGCTGCTTAATGCCGATTTCTCTGCAGTCGGTGGGGCAGCGCAATTTGCCGAGGATACTCTCGCCTTTTTCGATAAGGTCGATGTGCTGGTCAACAACGCCGGCACCATGCTTGGTCGTTTTCCCGCTGCCACACTCACCGATGCAGAATATGAGGCGGTCGTGCGGCTCAACCAGACATCGGTGGTGGCGCTGACGCGGGCGCTGCTGCCGGCATTGAAGGCGGCTGGTGGTGCTGCCATCGTCAACACCGTTTCGATTTCGGCGCTGACCGGCGGCAGCCCCGGTTCCTCGATCTATTCGGCCTCGAAAGCCTTCGTTGCGACCTATTCCAAGGCGCTTGCCCGTGAGCTTGCACCGGACGGAATCCGCGTCAATTGCGTGTCGCCGGGAACGATCGAGACGGATTTCCATGAGCGCTATTCCTCTCGCGAAAAGCTGGAGCAGACGAGAAAATCCATCCCCCTGCAGCGGCTCGGCACGGCGGAGGACTGTGCTCCCGCCTATCTGTTCTTGGCGGCTCCCTCGCTCTCGGGCTACATCACCGGACAGGTGGTCGAGATTAATGGAGGTCAGCTTATCTGCTGATTTGTTTGGACGTTTTTTGACATATCATCCAGCAGGCAATGGTCTCGCAGCAACTGGCGCGGTTAAGGCTCGAAAGCCTGGTCCATACGCGCCGCCAGGGCAGGCTGGTCTATTACAGCATCGGCAATGTCAGCGTGCTTGCCTTTCTCGAATCGCTGTTCGATCTTTTTCCGGCTGCAGAAAACAGTTAGAGCATGATGCCGAAAAGTGTGCGCGGTTTTCGGACGACATCATGCTCTATTTCTTTGATTTAGATCAGGATTCAGATTTTAGGCCGATCGGGCCTAAAATCATCCTGATCTAGAGATCGCCCTTGCGGCGCGCGGCTGCTGCGTCAAAGATGAACTGACCCGGATGATGTCACGCCGGATCGGGAGACCGGATGATCGACAAGCTGGAATTCTTCATCGCCCTTGCCAATGAAAAGCATTTTGGCCGTGCCGCGGAGGAGTGCGGGATCTCGCAGCCGACGCTTTCGGCGGCCATCCGGCAGCTCGAGGATCAGCTCGGCGTCATGCTGGTGCAGCGCGGTTCGCGGTTCCAGGGGCTGACGCCGGAGGGGCAGCGGGTGCTCGAATGGGCCCGGCGCATCGTCGGCGATGCCCGCACCATGCGCGAGGAGATGCGCGCCGCGCGCCGCGGTCTTTCCGGCCACATCCGCCTCGCCGCCATTCCGACCGCCCTTGCCATGCTGTCGCGCATCACCACGCCCTTTCAGGAGCGGCATCCCGGCGTGACCTTCTCGATCGTCTCGCGGAATTCGCTGCAGGTGTTGAGCATGCTCGAAAACCTCGAAATCGATGCAGGCGTCACCTACCTCGAAAACGAGCCGCTCGGCCGCGTTACGACCGTTCCCCTCTATGCCGAGCGCTATAATCTGATCACGGCTGCCGGCAGCCCGCTATCCGATCGCGACAACGTGACCTGGCGGGAGATCGGCGACCTTCGGCTTTGTCTATTGACTGCCGACATGCAGAACCGCCGGATCATCAACCGCCACTTGACGGAAGCAGGCGCCACAGCGCATCCGACACTCGAATCCAACTCGATGATCGTGCTGTTCTCGCATGTCAGGACCGGACGCTGGGCGAGCATCATGCCGCGCAACGTCGCCAAATCCTTCGGATTTCCAGTGGAAATTCGCATGATTCCAATCGTTGAGCCGGAGGCGCATCATCTGGTCGGCCTTGTTGCGCCTTATCGCGAGCCCTTCACGCCGCTTGTCTCGGCCTTGCTGCATGAAGCGAGAGTGCTCGTACAAGATGAAGAACTTTGATAGAAAAAACCTATCAAGCAACGAGATAGCTTTATTGATCGCCGGCTGCTTCCCTGAGATGGTGGTTACGGAATAGCACTCGGCCGGGGGAGGCCCGCTATTTCGCAACGAGCAAGCCGCTGGGAGGGCTGCCTTATGACCATTCATATCGCCGAAGGCGATATTGCAGAGCGCACCCGAGCCATCGTCGCCGATCTTCGCTTTCTCGAAGGGCCGCTGCTTCCAATTCTGCACGAGGTTCAGCAGGAATTCGGCTATGTGCCGCAGGAAGCCATGCCTGTTATCGCGGAGGAATTGAACCTCTCCCGTGCCGAGGTGCATGGCGTGGTGACCTTCTATCATGATTATCGCGACCATCCCGCCGGACGGCATGTGCTGAAGCTCTGTCGCGCCGAAGCCTGTCAGTCGATGAGCGCCGATGCGCTGGCCGAACGCGTCAAGGCGCTGCTCGGCATCGATTTTCATCAAACGACGCTCGATGGCGGCGTGACGCTGGAGCCGGTCTATTGTCTGGGGCTCTGCGCCTGCGCGCCGGCGGCGATGCTCGACGGCGAGGTCTATGGCCGGGTGGACGATCAGACGGCGGCGGAACTCGTCGCGGAGGCACGCCGATGACGGTCAGGATATATGTTCCGCGCGATGCCGCAGCGCTGGCGCTCGGAGCCGAAAAGGTGGCAAAGGCGATTGCCCAGGAGATCGCCGCCCGCGGCTTCGATGCCGAGATCGTGCGCAACGGCTCGCGCGGAATGTTCTGGCTGGAGCCGTTGGTCGAGGTCGAGGTTGCCGGCAAGCGCATCGGCTACGGGTCGGTGAAGGCGAAGGATGTGCCTGGTTTGTTCGATGCCGGGATGATTGATGGAGGCGAGCATCGGCTCTGTCTCGGGGAGGTTGAAGACCTCCCGTTCCTCAAGGAACAGACCCGCCTGACCTTCGCCCGCTGCGGCGTCACCGATCCGCTTTCGCTTGGCGATTACGAGGCGCATGGCGGTCTTGCCGGCCTTCGTCGCGCCATCTCGATGACACCAGTCGATATCGTCAAGGAAATCACCGATTCCGGCCTGCGCGGACGCGGCGGCGCCGGCTTTCCCACCGGCATCAAGTGGAAGACCGTTCTCGATGCCGCCGGCGAACGCAAATATATCGTCTGCAATGCCGATGAGGGCGACAGCGGCACCTTTGCCGACCGGATGATCATGGAGGGCGATCCCTTCGTGTTGATCGAGGGCATGGCGATATCAGGGCTCGCGACCGGGGCGACCAAGGGTTTCGTCTATACGCGTTCGGAATATCCGCATGCGATCTCAGTCATGACCGAGGCCGTCGGCATTGCGCGCCAGGCCGGCATTCTCGGACCATCGGTGCTCGGCTCTGGCCGCGCCTTCGATATCGAAGTGCGCACCGGCGCCGGCGCCTATGTCTGTGGCGAGGAGACCGCGCTGCTCAACAGCCTCGAAGGCAAGCGCGGCATCGTGCGTGCCAAGCCGCCGCTGCCGGCGCATAAGGGGCTGTTTAACTGTCCGACCGTCATCAACAATGTGATCTCGCTGGCTTCGGTGCCCGTCATCATGGAAAAGGGCGCGGCCTTCTATCGCGATTTCGGCATGGGCCGCTCACGCGGCACCATCCCGCTGCAGATTGCCGGCAATGTCAGATATGGCGGCCTCTTTGAGACGGCCTTCGGTCTTTCGCTCGGAGATATCGTCGACAGGATCGGTGGCGGTACAGTGACGGGACGGCCGGTCAAGGCCGTACAGGTCGGCGGACCGCTCGGCGCCTATTTCCCGCGGGCGCTGTTCGACACGCCATTCGATTACGAATCCTTCGCCGCCAGGGACGGGCTGATCGGCCATGCCGGCATCGTCGTCTTCGACGACACCGCCGATATGCTGAAGCAGGCGCGTTTCGCCATGGAATTCTGCGCCGTCGAAAGTTGCGGCAAGTGCACGCCCTGCCGCATCGGCTCGACGCGCGGCGTGGAGACGGCCGACAAGATCGCTCACGGTATCGAGCCGGAGAAGAACCGGGCGCTGCTTGCCGATCTCTGCAACACGATGAAGTTCGGCTCGCTCTGTGCGCTGGGTGGGTTCACGCCCTATCCTGTGATGAGCGCCATGACGCATTTCCCGGAGGATTTTTCGCCGGCACCTCTGGTGGAGGCGGCGGAATGACGCGTTTTTCATGGAACGCCTGCGCTGACCTCACCATCTCAAGCAAGGAGACCAATCATGTCTCTCATCCATGAAATCGACTACGGCACCCCCGCTTCGAAGTCAGAGGCCATGGTGACGCTTACCATCGACGGTCAGCAGATCAGCGTGCCGGAGGGCACCTCGATCATGCGCGCCTCGATGGAGGCCGGCATAAAGGTGCCGAAGCTCTGTGCCACAGATATGGTCGACGCTTTCGGCTCCTGCCGGCTTTGCCTCGTCGAGATCGAAGGCCGCAACGGCACGCCCTCCTCCTGCACGACGCCGGTGGCGGCGAACATGGTGGTGCACACGCAGACGGGGCGGTTGAAGGATATCCGCCGCGGCGTGATGGAACTCTATATCTCCGACCATCCGCTCGACTGTCTCACCTGCGCGGCCAACGGCGATTGCGAATTGCAGGACATGGCGGGCGCCGTCGGCCTGCGCGACGTGCGCTACGGCTATGAGGGCGACAACCACGTCAAGGCGCGCAGCAATGGCGACATCAATCTGAAATGGATGCCGAAGGACGAGTCCAATCCCTATTTCACCTATGATCCCTCGAAATGTATCGTCTGTTCGCGCTGCGTGCGCGCCTGCGAGGAAGTGCAGGGAACCTTCGCGCTGACGATCGAGGGCCGTGGTTTCGGCTCGCGCGTTTCGCCCGGCATGCACGAGCATTTCATCGATTCCGAATGCGTCTCCTGCGGTGCCTGCGTCCAGGCCTGCCCGACCGCGACGCTGACGGAGAAGTCGGTGATCCAGATCGGCCAGCCCGAGCATTCGGCTGTCACCACCTGCGCCTATTGCGGCGTCGGCTGTTCCTTCAAGGCGGAGATGCGCGGCGAGGAACTGGTGCGCATGGTGCCGTGGAAGGACGGTCAGGCCAATCGCGGCCATTCCTGCGTCAAGGGCCGTTTCGCCTATGGCTATTCCACCCACAAGGACCGCATCCTCAATCCGATGATCCGCGAAAAGGTCAGCGATCCCTGGCGGGAAGTGAGCTGGGACGAGGCTTTCGCGCATGTGGCGCTGGAGTTCCGCCGCATCCAGTATCAATACGGCCGCGAGGCGACTGGCGGCATCACTTCGTCGCGCTGCACCAATGAGGAAACGTATCTGGTGCAGAAGCTGATCCGCGCCGGCTTCGGCAACAACAATGTCGACACCTGCGCCCGCGTCTGCCATTCGCCGACGGGTTACGGCCTCGGCCAGACCTTCGGCACGTCGGCGGGCACGCAGGATTTCGACAGCGTCGAGCATTCCGACGTCGTCATCGTCATCGGCGCCAATCCGACCGATGGGCATCCGGTGTTCGGCTCGCGGCTGAAGAAGCGGCTGCGCCAGGGCGCCAAGCTCATCGTCATCGACCCGCGCCGCACCGATATCGTCCGCTCGCCGCATATCGAGGCCTCCTATCACCTGCCGTTGAAGCCCGGTACCAATGTCGCGGTCATGACGGCGCTGGCGCATGTGATCGTCACCGAAGGGCTCTTTGACGAGGCGTTCATCCGCGAGCGCTGCGACTGGTCGGAGTTCGAGGACTGGGCGGCCTTCGTCGCCGAACCGCAGCACAGTCCCGAAGAGACCGAGATCTTCACCGGCGTGCCGGCGGCGGATCTGCGCGGCGCGGCAGGGCTCTATGCCAAGGGCGGCAATGGCGCGATCTATTATGGCCTCGGCGTCACCGAACACAGCCAGGGCTCGACCACGGTCATCGCGATCGCCAATTTGGCGATGGCGACCGGCAATATCGGCCGTCCCGGCGTCGGCGTGAACCCGTTGCGCGGCCAGAACAATGTGCAGGGCTCCTGCGACATGGGCTCGTTCCCGCACGAATTGCCGGGCTACCGGCACATTTCCGACGATGCGACGCGCGATATCTTCGAAAAGCTCTGGGGCGTGAAGCTCAACAACGAGCCGGGCCTGCGTATTCCGAACATGCTGGATGCAGCAGTCGACGGCTCCTTCAAAGGCATTTACATCCAGGGTGAAGACATCCTGCAGTCCGATCCCGATACCAAACATGTCGCGGCCGGGCTTGCGGCGATGGAATGCGTCGTCGTGCAGGACCTGTTCCTCAACGAGACTGCCAATTACGCTCATGTCTTCCTGCCGGGCTCGACCTTCCTCGAGAAGGACGGCACCTTCACCAATGCGGAGCGCCGCATCAATCGCGTGCGCAAGGTGATGTCGCCGCGCAACGGCTATGGCGACTGGGAAGTGACGCAGAAGCTTGCCCAGGCGATGGGGCTCGACTGGAATTACACCCATCCGTCGGAGATCATGGACGAGATCGCCGCAACGACGCCGAGTTTCGCGATGGTCTCCTACGACTATCTCGACAAAATGGGCTCGGTGCAGTGGCCCTGCAACGAGAAGAACCCGCTCGGCTCGCCGATCATGCATGTCAACGGCTTCGTGCGCGGCAAGGGCAAGTTCATCCGCACCGAATATGTGGCGACCGACGAGCGCACCGGCCCGCGCTTCCCGCTGCTTCTCACCACCGGCCGCATCCTCAGCCAGTACAATGTCGGGGCGCAGACGCGGCGGACCGAGAATGTCGTCTGGCATGCGGAAGATCGGCTGGAAATCCATCCGCATGATGCCGAGCAGCGCGGCGTTCGCGACGGCGACTGGGTGAAGCTCGGCAGCCGTTCCGGCGACACCACGCTCAGGGCGCTGATCACCGATCGCGTCGCGCCGGGTGTCGTCTATACGACCTTCCATCATCCCACGACGCAGGCGAACGTCATTACCACCGATTTCTCCGACTGGGCGACGAACTGCCCGGAATACAAGGTGACGGCGGTGCAGATCTCGCCCTCCAACGGGCCGAGCGAATGGCAGCTGGAATATGACGAGCAGGCGCGGCAATCGCGCCGCATCGCCGGCAAGCTCGAGGCTGCGGAGTGATGGTGGAGAGGCAGTCTGGCATTGTCGGCGAGGCTCCCTCTTCTCCCCAGCGGGGAGAAGGTGCCCGTAGGGCGGATGAGGAGGGCGGTTCGGCATATGGTGCTGCCCCTCGTTTGCGCTCGGTGCGCTCGCTCCTGCCGTCGCTCGCCCCCCTCATCGCCTCGCTTTGCTCGGCACTTCTCCCCGCTGGGGAGAAGAGGGCGCAAGCGGCTGACGTTCTCTTCCCGATGGGCCGAGCTGCGGAGGAGGATGCCTCTCATCCTATTGCCGCATGGTAAAATTCACGATCACCGCGCACGCTCCCGAGACCACCCGCCGCAACGGCATCCTCCAGACCGGTTCGCGCATCGTGCCGGAAGAGGTGCCGATCGCCTTTTCCTATGGCGGCAGTTCGCATGCGGTGATGATGGCCACGCCTGCGGATCTCGAGGATTTTGCCGTCGGCTTCAGCCTGACCGAAGGGATCATTGCCGGGCCGGCGGAGATATCAGGCATCGAGGTGGTCGAGGGCGAGCAAGGGATCGATGTGCAGGTGAGCCTGGTCGACGACGTCGCCGATCGGCTGCGGGCACGACGCCGCAGCATGGCGGGACCGGTCGGTTGCGGGCTCTGCGGCATCGAATCGATCGAACAGGCGGTACGGCCGGTGCCTGACGTTTCGACATCGCCGTTGGCGCTGTCGCATGCGGATATCGTGCGGGCCATTTCGCTTCTGAACGAGGCACAGCCGCTGCATCGTGAGACGCGGGCGGTGCATGGCGCCGGGTTCTATCTTCCCGGCAGGGGGCTGATTGCCGTGCGCGAAGATGTCGGCCGGCACAATGCGCTGGACAAGCTCTGCGGCGCCGTCATCGGCGCCAGCGAAAGAGGCGAGGACGGCGCCGTCGTCGTCACCAGCCGGCTTTCCGTCGAGATGGTGCAGAAGGCGGCGATCCTCGGCAGCCCGGTGCTCATCGCCATATCGGCGCCGACGGCTCTCGCCATCCGCACGGCCGAAGAAGCCGGCATGACGCTCGTCGCGCTGGTGCGTGGCGAGGATTTCGAGATTTTCACCCACCCGCACCGCATCTCGCCCGGAAGCATTGCCGATGTCGCATGATACCAAGACCAAGCTCGTCTATATGGCAAACCAAATCGCCACCTTCTTCAAGAGTCAGCCGGAAAGCGAGGCTGCGCTGGGGGTCGCCAGCCATATCAATAAATTCTGGGACCCGCGCATGCGGCGGCAATTGTTCGAAATTCTGGAGAATGAGGAGAATGGCCTGGACGCGCTCGTGGTTCAGGCCGTTCCTCTGATCCGAAAACCGGAGCCGGTGACACACCAGGTCCCATAGCCAGTATCGGGCCCATGCGGGAGGGGAGGCAGGAGCAAGCTGCCTGCGTATGCCGGTCACACTAAGTCTGAATCAAGCCAGGTCTGAATCAAGGAGGAGTTGTTCATGACAGCAGCGGGAACACGTACAGACGGGGCGTTGGCGGGGGGCGGCCTGCTCGATCGTGAAAGGATCGTCGCAAGGCCCGGGTTCAATCGGTGGCTGGTGCCGCCGGCGGCGCTCGCCATTCATCTCTGCATCGGCATGGCCTATGGTTTCAGCGTCTTCTGGCTGCCGCTTTCTAAGTCGCTCGGGATCACGGCCTCGACGGCCTGCCCCGATCTGACACTTGCCTCGGCGCTGTTCACCACGACCTGCGACTGGCGCGTTGCCGACCTCGGCTGGATCTATACGCTGTTCTTCGTTCTGCTTGGTTCGTCCGCCGCCATCTGGGGCGGCTGGCTCGAGCGGGCCGGTCCGCGCAAGGCGGGCGTCGTTTCCGCCTGCTGCTGGTGCGGCGGCATCATTCTTGCCGCGATCGGCGTCATCACGCATCAGCTCTGGATGATGTGGCTCGGCGCCGGCGTCATCGGCGGCATCGGTCTCGGCCTCGGTTACATCTCGCCGGTCTCGACACTGATCAAATGGTTCCCCGACCGGCGCGGCATGGCGACCGGGATGGCGATCATGGGCTTCGGCGGCGGTGCGATGATCGGCGCCCCATTGGCCAACCTGTTGATGAATACCTTCAAGACCGACAGTTCGGTCGGCGTCTGGCAGACCTTCATCGTCATGGCGGTGATCTATTTCGTCTTCATGATGGGCGGCGCCTTCGGCTATCGCATTCCGCCGGCCGGCTGGCGTCCCGAGGGTTGGACGCCGCCTGCAGCCAAGAGCACGATGATCACCACCAAACATGTGCACCTGCGCAATGCCCACAGGACAAAACAGTTCTGGCTGATCTGGGCGGTGCTTTGCCTCAATGTTTCGGCCGGTATCGGCGTTCTCGGCATGGCCTCGCCGATGCTGCAGGAGATCTTCGCCGGCTCGCTGATCGGCCTGCCGGATGTCGGCTTCGCCCAGCTCGACGCCGGGCAGAAGGCATCGATCGCCACGATCGCCGCCGGTTTCGCCGGTTTGCTGTCGCTCTTCAATATCGGCGGGCGGTTCTTCTGGGCGTCGCTCTCCGACAAGATCGGCCGTAAGAATACCTATTATTGCTTCTTCGTCCTCGGCATCGTGCTCTATGCACTGGCGCCCACTTTCGCAGGCATGGGCAACAAGGCGCTGTTCGTTCTCTCCTTCGGCATCATCCTGTCGATGTACGGCGGCGGCTTTGCGACGATCCCGGCCTATCTTGCCGATATTTTCGGTACGCAGTTCGTCGGCGCCATCCACGGCCGGCTGCTGACGGCCTGGGCAACGGCAGGCATCGTCGGCCCCGTCGTCGTCAACTATATCCGCGAAGCGCAGATCGCCGCCGGCGTTGCGCCCGGGCCAACCCTCTATACCGGCACCATGTATATCCTCGCCGGAATGCTGGCGCTCGGGCTCATCGCCAATGCGCTGATCAAGCCGCTTTCGGACAAATGGTTCATGTCGGATGACGAGGTCGCTGCGCTGCAGGCGAAGTCGGCAGCTGTCAATGCCGGGCCGACCGGTTCCTTCGGCATCGGCACAGGCGGGCTGGACGCCAAGGCGATGCTTGCCTGGGCCGTCGTCGGCATTCCGCTGCTGTGGGGTGTCTGGGTGACGCTGAGGGCGACTTTCGCGCTGTTCGGATAAGCAAAAGTGCCGCCTCGCGGCGGCACAACCAATCCAGTGAGGCTGCCGTTTTCCTGCAGCCTGCTGCTTGTTCCGCAATAAAAAACCGCCCGTTACCGGGCGGTTTTCGAATATCCGAATTGTGCAAATGTCCAGATTATATTGGCCGGATCAGGCGACCAGTTCGTCCGTTTCGTTTTCCTTGAACATCTTGGCGAGGTTCAGGAAGCAGATCATGCCATTTTCCGAAGCAATAATGCCTTCGCAATAGGCGCGGTCGAAGGAGGCGGTCACCTCGGGCACCGGCTGGACCTGGCTGGAGGAGATGGTGAGAATATCCGAGACGCGGTCGACGAGCATGCCGATGACCATGCTGTGGACTTCGGCAACGACGATGGCGCTGCGCTCGTTGGCGACCGTGCTCTTCATGCCGAGCTTGAAAGCAAGATCGATGATCGGGATCACCGAGCCGCGCAGGTTCATGACACCGATGACATCGGCCGGCGCATGCGGGATCGGCGTCGATGGTGCCCAGCCGCGGATTTCGCGGATGGTCGTGGTCTTGACGCAGAATTCCTGATCATGCAGGCGGAAGGCAATAATTTCGAGCGTATCGCCGCTGAAGTTAGTCGAATTGATCGTGGCCATTAGAATTCTTCCCAACTATCGTAAGCCAGGGCAGAAGCGGATGCGCCACCATTGGCGCGGACAAGCTTTGCCTTCATACCACGCGATGGCTTTGCGCTCGGCGAAGCATCGTTACGGTTATCGATGACTTTAGCGAAAGAGTGTTGCCCAAATCTAAATTGAAAGACGAGATTGAGAAGGTTTTTAAGCTCGGATGAAGGCGAGGCAGTTTTGCTGCCGATCTCCTCGAGCCGATATTTTCGCAGTCAGGGTATTCCAGGCTTATCAGTGATCCCAAAGAAGAATTGCGCCGATTTACTCAGCTTATCGTCTTTTCGATCTGCGAGACCGCCCAATCGACCTGCTCTCTTGATATGACCAATGGCGGAGCGAGGCGAATCGTGTGGTCGTGGGTGTCCTTGGCGAGAAGACCGCGCTTCGTCAGCGCATGGCAATAGTGCCGTGCGCCGCCGGCTTCGGGTTCCAGCTCGATGGCCATCATCAGGCCGCGGCCGCGCACGTCCCTGACGATATTCGAGCGGATCGACCTGAGGCCTTCGAGGAAATAGTCGCCCATAACTGCGGCGTTCTCGATCATGCCCTCTTCCGTCAGCACCTTGAGTGCTGCGCGCGCCACTGCGCAGGCTAGCGGATTGCCGCCGAAGGTCGAGCCATGCTGGCCGGGCTGCAGCACGCCCAGAACCTCGGAATTCGAAAGCACGGCCGACACCGGATAGAAGCCGCCGGACAGCGCCTTGCCGATCAGCGTCACGTCGGCCTCGATGCCTTCGTGCTCCTCGGCCAGCAGTTTGCCGGTACGGCCGAGGCCCGTCTGGATCTCGTCGAGGATGAGGGTGACGTTGTTTGTCGTGCAAAGCTCGCGGATGCGGGTGAAATAGCCCGCCGGCGGGATGATGACGCCGGCTTCGCCCTGGATCGGCTCGATCAGGGCGGCCACGGTATTGCCGTTGATTGCGGCGGCGAAAGCCTCGGCATCGCCGAAGGGAATGATGCGGAAACCTGACGTGTAGGGGCCGAAACCGCTGCGGGCGTCGGGATCTGTCGAGAAGCTGATGATGCTCAGCGTCCGGCCATGGAAATTATCGGCGCAGACGATGATCTCCGCCTTGCCCTCCGGCACGCCCTTGACCTCATATCCCCATTTGCGCACCGCCTTGATAGCAGTCTCCACCGCTTCGGCACCGGAATTCATCGGCAGGATCTTGTGCGATCCGGTGAGAGCCGCGAGCTCTTCGTAGAGATAGGCGAGCTGATCGTTGCGGAAGGCGCGGGAGGTGAGCGTCAGCCTGCCCGCCTGCTCGACCATGGCGGCGAGGATCTTCGGATGGCAATGGCCCTGGTTGACGGCGGAATAGGCCGAGAGGCAATCGAGATAACGGTTGCCGTCGGTATCCCAGACATAAACACCTTCGCCGCGCGTCAGCACCACGTCGAGCGGCTTGTAGTTATGGGCGCCGAGCCGCTGTTCAGTGGCGATCAGTTTTTCCGAAGTGTTCATGGCCGTTCTCCCTCTAATCTTATTTCAACGCATGTCGTTATCGCAAAACCGCTGCACACTTTTGCTCGACATGCTCTTATGCAGCGCGTGTCGGGCGATCGAAGATGCGGCGGCCAAACAGGCTTGCCGTCAGCTCCACCAGGATGCGGGCGCTCTTGCCGCGATCGTCGAGAAACGGATTGAGCTCGACGAGATCGAGCGACGAGACGAGGCCGCTGTCCGAAAGCATTTCCATGACCAGATGCGCCTCGCGGAAAGTCGCACCGCCAGGCACCGTCGTGCCGACGCCGGGGGCAATCTCGGGATCGAGGAAATCGAGGTCGAGGCTGACATGCAGCAGGCCGTTCGCCTTGGTGACGACATCGAGGATCTCACGCATGATGGCGCCGATGCCCTGCTCGTCGATTGCGCGCATGTCGAAGACGTTGACGCCGTGTTCGTGGATTTCCTCGCGCTCGCGCGCATCGACCGAACGGATGCCGACCTGGAAGACATTCTTCGGGTCGACGAACGGACGGTCCTTCGGCAGGATGTCGGCGAACTCCGCCTCGCCGCAGAAGAAGGCGACCGGCATGCCGTGAATATTGCCGGAGGGCGACGTCGCCGGAGAATTGAAATCGGCATGGGCATCGAGCCAGAGGACGAAGAGCGGGCGGCCTTTGCTGGCGGCATAACGGGCCATGCCGGAAACGCTGCCCATGGAAAGGCTGTGGTCGCCGCCGAGAATGAGCGGGAAACGCCCGGCGGCGGCGACGTCGTGGACGCTGCTTTCGAGCGCGCGGGTGAAGGCGCCGACGATCCTCAGATTATGGGCCTTCGGGTGGTTCGGCAGGTCCATCGCCGGTACGATCCTGAGATCACCGAGATCGGCAACGTCATGGCCAAGCTCGATCAGCGTCTGGTCGACGCCGGCAATGCGCAGGGCCGCAGGGCCCATGGCAGCCCCTCTGCGGCCGGAGCCTTCTTCCAGCGGCGCGCCGATGAGGGTGACAGATCGCGATTGCGCATTCATTTTGGAGGGCTCCGTGTTGAGGCCTATTTCGACCGATAGTGGGATAAAGGGCTGGCGGCAAAAAGATGGAAAAGTGTCAGAAATGGACTATGATTGCGCAGATTGATAAACCACTTTTGACAAAGTGATCAGCGTGGACGATCTCGACACCGAACTTTTGAGTGCACTTCGCCATAACGCCCGGATTTCCGTCTCCTCGCTTGCAGCGATGACCGGCGCATCGCGGGCAACGGTTGCCACCCGTATCGACCGGCTGGTGGCCAGCGGCACCATCGTCGGCTTCACCATCCGCACCGGCCATGAGACGCGCTCCGCCGGCGTGCGCGCCATCGTGATGATCGAGGTGCTCGGCAAGCTCGCCGACAGGGTGGCCGATCAGTTGCGGGGCCTGCCGCAGGTGCGCGCGCTTCACAGCACCAACGGCAAATGGGATTTCGTCGCCGAACTCGAGGACCGCGACCTTGCCGCCTTCGACGAGACGCTGCGCCGCATCCGGCTGATCAACGGCATCAATTCGACCGAGACCAACATCCTTCTCAAGACCAGCAAAACCGGTTTCTAAGCCGGGCTAGAGCTTTTGCATGCCGTCGGTCCAAAGCCGCTGCACAGCTTCGGGCGAGATGCATCAGTATTCCCGTTCGTAGACAATCCCGGCTTCGCCCTCACCGTTGCCACCGGCCCCTCCGCGCAGCTTGACGCCGCGGCCGACATCGAGGTTGATCACCGCCTTGGCGCCGGCCGAACCGCCCTGCTGCAATTCGAAATAGGTGCGGTCGTTGAGATAGCGGCCGACGCTGACGCTCGTCTGGCCCTTGGAATCGGTGCTGACGTCGAAATCGTCGACGCCGAGTTGGTTGCGCAGGCCTTCGAAAAGCGATGTCGAGCGGTTGCCGGCCAGCTGACTGACGGCGTCGGCGAGCTGGGCGATCTGCACCGGCGAGAGCTTCGACATCGACTGGCCGAAGATCAGCTGCGCCAGCACTTCGTCCTGCGGCAGTTCGGGCGAGGAGGAGAAGGTGATCGCGGGATCGGTGGCAAGGCCCGCAACGTCGACGGTCAGCGTCGTCGAGCCGGAGGCCGAGGTCGCTTCCATATCAAGCGCCGGCGTCAGATCGCCGACGAAGGTTATCCTGCTCTTGTCGGAGAAATCGAGGCGGCGGTTCAGAATGGTCAGGCGGCCGCGTCGCATGGTGAACCCGCCGGTGACGATGGGCGCTGCCGCCGTTCCGCGGATCGTTACCAGGCCGCCAAGCTCGGCATCGATGCCGCGGCCGCGCACGAAGATATGCGAGGGCGCGTCGATTTCGAGATCCAGCGTGATCACCGAGGATTTCTCGCCGGGTTTACGCTCGCCGTCATCGCGCAACTGCGCAAGCACCGCGCGCGGCGCATTCTTATGGCGGATGTCGATTTCTCTCAGCGAGGTCGGCAGTTTTTCCGGGACGGTGATCGAGGTCTTGTCCAGCCGCAACTTGCCGCTCAGCGTCGCATTGGTGATCGGACCGCGCAGGCCGAGTGTGCCGTTGACGGTGGAGACGACAAGGGTTCCATCGACATAGACCGCCTTGTCGAGTTTGATCGAAATGTCGGCGGGAAAGCCTCCGGCCGGCTGAATGCCGATGGTGCCGCTCACAGAAATCGTGCCGCCGCCGCCAAGGCTGCCGCTGAGGCGCGATATCACGGCCTGGTTGCCATTGAAGGTCACGGTCGCCGTCAGATTGTTGACGGCCAGATTGCGCCGGACGTCGACCAGCTTTGCGCCATTGGTCGAGACAGTGCCGTTGATGACGGGTGCTGCGGCCGTTCCGCTGATCTGCAGGTTGACGGTGGCGACGCCGTCCGCGACAAAGCCCTGTTGCGCAAGCGGGGCGCCAAGCACGGCGAAAGGAAGATTGCCTGTGAAGCGCATGTCGATGGCGCGAGCGCCGGTGATGACGACGCTGCCGCCGCCCTTAAGCGACATGCCAGCGTCACCGGCAAGGCTGGTGTCGACCGTCAGCCTGTTTTCGGCAAGTTTGCCTGATGCGCCGATGCTGAACGGCGAAAGGCCGGCACCTTTTGTCTGGCTCGTCGCTGCGTTCTTCCAGTCGACCTTGAAGTCGACGGAGGGCGCCGACAGCGCGCCGGTGGCCTTTGCGGTTGCCGAGACTGCGCCTTCGGCGGCAAGGCCGGGAACGAAGCCGTTGGCGATGCCGGCCGGAACATTGGTGGCGTTCGCCGTGACGTCGACCGAGCGGATCGAGGTGCCTGCGATCGAAAGTTTGCCGGCTGCTTTCAGCGCAATGCCGCCACCGCCGTTGAGGGCGGCATCGAAATCCAGCCTGTCACCGGCGTATTTTCCCGTCGCCGCCAACGCAAGGCGGGAGAGGCCGGCAGCCTTGGTGTGGCTGGTCGCGGCATCTTTCCAGTTCAGCTTGAAATCGACGATCGGATTTGCCGGGGTTCCCGACGTCACGGCGTTTGCCGAAAGCGTGCCTTCGGCGCCGAGACCAGGAACGAAGGCATTTGCGATATTTGCCGGCAGCGCCGGAATATCGGCATTGATCGAAAGGTCCCGGATGGCCGTTCCGGCGATCGTCACGCCGCCCGTCGCCTTGGCCAGCACGCCGTCCTTGCCGGCGAGATTGGCGTCGAAATCGACCCTGTCATTGACGAACTTGCCGGAAGCCGCAGCACTCAGGCCAGAAAGGCCGCTGCTCTTGGTCTGGGCGGTCGCGGCGTTCTTCCAGTCGAGCTTGAAGTCGACCGCCGGCTTCGGAAGCGCGCCAGAAGCGGATGCCGTCCCCGAGACGGTGCCTTCGGCGGCAAGACCCGGGACGAAGCTGTTGGCGAGGCCTGCAGGCAGGTTGGCAAGATCGGCCTTGACGTCAAGGTTGCGAACCGACGTGCCTGAAATCGCGACGTTGCCGGCGGCCTTCAGCGAAAGGCCGCCCTGGCCGGCGAGATTGGCATCGAAGTCGAGCCGGTTGTCGGCAAAGCGTCCGGATGCGGCAAGTGCCAGGCCTGAGAGATGAGCGCTTCGCGTCTGGCTGGTTGCAGCATCCGTCCAGTCGAGCTTGAAGTCGGCTTTCGGTGCGGTGGCTGTCCCGGCGGCGGACATGGTGCCTGATATCGTGCCGCCGGCCGCCAGTTCGGGAACGAAGGCATTTGCCAGACTGGCCGGAAGCTTTATGATTTCGGCATCGAGCTTGATGCTGTCGATCGTATTTCCGGCCAATGCGACATTGCCCTTGGCCTTCAGCGAGAGCTCTTTGTCGCCGCTGACTGCCGCGTTGAAATCAAGCTTGTTTTCGGCAAATTTTCCCGATGCTGTCACGCCGATCGCGGCAAGGCCGGCACGTTTCGTGTGGCTCGTTGCAGCATCTTTCCAATTGAGATCGAAATCGGCAGTGGGGGCGGAAAGCGACCCGGCGGCCGAGATCTTTCCGGAGATCGCGCCTTCGGCGGCGAGATCGGCGACGAAGCTGTTTGCAATGTTTGCCGGGATGTTTGCCAGCGCCGCATCGACCTTGACGTTGCCGATTGTCGTGCCCGTGATGGCGACATTGCCGTTTGCTGTCAGCGAGAGGCTGTTGGCGCCGACGATCCCCGTGTCGAAATCGAGCTTGTTATCCGCAAGTTTTCCTGATGCAGTCACGCCGAGCGCGGCAAGGCCGGCACGTTTCGTGTGGCTCGTCGCAGCGTCTTTCCAATTGAGATCGAAATCGGCACGCGGGGCGGAGAGCGATCCGCTGGCCGAGATCGTTCCGGAGACCGCGCCTTCGGCGGCGAGATCGGCGACGAAGCTGTTTGCGATATTTGCCGGAACATTCGCCAGTGCGGCGTCGACCGCGACGTTGCCGAGCGTCGCGCCTGTGATGGCGACATTGCCGTTTGCCTTCAGCGAGAGGCTGTTGGCGCCGCCGATCACCGTGTCGAAATCGAGCTTGTTGTCGGCGAATTTGCCGGATGCCTTGACGGCGAGCTCGGCAAGGCCGGCACGCTTCGTCTGGCTCGTCGCCGCACTTTTCCAGTCGAGATCGAAATTTGCGGTGGGATTGGCGAGGGAGCCGGATGCCGCCAGTTTTCCCGTAATCGTGCCTTCGGCGGCAAGATCGGCAACGAAACCGTTGGCGATGCGGGCAGGCAGATTGAGGATATCGGCGTTGACATCAAGCACCGGTGCCTTCGGGTCGGCGAGTGCGACATTGCCGGCGGCTTTCAGCGACAGGCCGTCAGTGCTGCCGACCGTCGTGTCGAAATCGAGCTTGTTGTCGGCAAATTTGCCGACGGCGGTGATGCCGATCGGTAGCAGACCCGCCCCCTTGGTCTGGCCCGTCGTCGCATCCTTCCAGTCGAGCTTGAAGTCGGCGACGGGTGCTGCCGGCGTTCCGGTCACGGCAATGGTTCCGGAGATCGTGCCGCCGGCTGACAGGTTCGGCACGAAACCGTTGGCAAGCGCTGCCGGCAGCTCGCGGATGTCTGCATCGATCTTCAGCGTTTCGCCGGCGGAACCGGTGACGGTCACCGAACCGGTGCCGGTCTTCAGGGTCAGTCCGTTCAGGCTGGCGGTACCGCCGCCGATGGCGACCTGGGTCGGTGCGGCAAGCTCGATCGGGATATTGCGGGGGCTTGCCGAGAAGCGATCAAAGTTCAGGTGCATCGTGCCGCCGGCCGCTTCGATATTGCCGGCGGCCAGCACGGGATTGCCGTCATAGGCAGCATCGAGATCGAAATCGGTATGGTCTTGCTGCTTGGTAAAATCGAGCGAAAGGCCGGCGAGCCTGTTCGTTCCGGCACTCACCTCCTCGGCCTTGACCGTGCCGTTTGCCGCAAGGGCTTTGAGATCACTGACCGTGACATCGATATCCGGCTTGACGATCGCAAGCGTATCACGGCGGATCGAGCCGCCGGTCGCAAGCAGCTTGAGCGCAATCCTGCCGCCATCGCTGCTGACGCCGAGCGACCCTTTGAGATCGCCTTCAGCCTTCTGTCCGCCGAGTGCGGCGAGCAGGCCGATAGTGGGGAAATCGAAGGTCAGCGCGCCTGTCGGCTCAAGGGAGGACGAGAATTCCACATTGCCGGTCAGCCGGTTGCCACCGATGTCGGCGGTCAGCGCCGGAATGCTCGTCTTGCCGTCCTGCGTGCGGATGTCGCCGTTGATGCCGATCGGCTGGCCGTCAATCGTGCCGGTGGCGGCGATCCTGCCCTGCGGGGCCTTGGGATCGGCGAGACCCGACAGGTCGATATTGAGATTGCCGAGCACGCGGTCGGCCATTTCAAGGCTGGGCGCCTTGAGATTGGCCGTGACGGAGATTGCCGGGAGCTCACCTCCCACTCTCAATGCATAACCCGCCCCGCCGCTGGCCCCGGGGATGAGCTTGCCGATGTCAGGCAACCGGCCGGAGAGATCTGCGTTCAAGATCCCGCCGTCGAGCGCGACGTTGCCGGCGGCTTCGAGCGTGCCGGACTTCAGGACGAGGTTGGACAGCGCGAATTTCGACGGGATGGTGCCGACCACCTGGCTCTCGAGCGAGATCGGTCCGTCGAACCTGTCTGTTGCCGCAGCCGGCAGGGCTGCCGGGTTGATGGTGAGCTTGAGGTTGCCGGTCAGCGCTTGGTCTGTCAGCCGATAGGAACCGTTGAGGCCGCCGTTGATATTGGCGCTTTCGACGGTGGTGCCGTTGAAGCCGATGCCGGAGGGCGAGATCTGCAAGGGCGAGGCGATGGTGATCGGGCCTTGGACCGCACGATTGAGGTTCGGCTCGGCAAAGGTCGCGTCGCCGGCAACGAGGCGCAGCTGGATGCTGCCGGAACGCGCTGCGAGATTGAAGGCGTCGCTCTTCGCCGTCAGCTTGACGTTGCCGATATTGGCCTGCGGAAGGGTTGCGGCGTCGAGCGAGCCGCTGACGTTCAGTCGGGCCGCCTGCGCATCGCCTGTCAGTGCCAGGTTGAGGCCCGATATGAGGAAGCGCGCTTCGCCTTCGGCGAGCGGCCAGCGGAAATCGACAGGGCCCGACGTGCCGAGCAGATTGGCGTTCAGGCTGTTGTTGCCGGCCGGATCGAGGGTGCCCGAGGCGGCGATCACCACGCTGCCGGTGGCGATATTGCCGGTCTGGATATCGATCTTGCCGTGATTGTCGAAGGTGGCGGCAAGATCGATATTGGTCTGGCCGGCAAAAAGCGGCCGGAATGCCGATGGAAGCAGCGAGCTCAGGTCACCGCCGCCCTTGAGGTCGAGGTGGTGCAGCCCGTCTTCCGTAATCTGATGCCGGGCTTCGATTGCGGCGCGTTGCTGCCCGTCGAGGGCAGCCTGCAATTTGCCTTTCCAATCGGATATCGGCCCTTGGCCGTCGAGATCGATGTTGACAGCCGGGCTGTCCGGCAGGCCGAGAAAGCCCGCGAGCAGCCCGCCCTTCGGCTCGGACAGCTGCGCCTTCAGCCGCAGCCGGTTTTCGGCGGGCGCAAAAGCGATGTCGGCGGCAAGCCGCGCATTCGGAACCGCGTGACGGCTGACATTGACGATGGCCTCGCCGCCATCGGCGTTTGCTGAAAGGCTGCCTTCGGCGGCGAGCGCAAAGGCGCGACCGGCAAGCGGTGCGGCAAGTTTGATATCGGGCAGCGCGATGCGGTCTACATCGACTTTGATCGGAAGGCTGAATCCGCCGGAATTTTCAGCTTGGGGCCGCGAGGGCAGGGTGCGTACCGGCTTGCGCAGCACGTTGATCGCTTCGATCTCGAAGCGTTTGGCATGGAAGGTTCCGGTCAGCAGCGCAAGCGGATTCCAGTCGATCGCGACGCCATGAATTTCCGCAAAGACGCCCCTGGTGTCGGAGATGGAGATCTCGGCGGCGCGAAGTCCGCCGGTCAAAAGGCCTTGCGGTTCGCGAACCTCGATCGTCATGTCGCGATTGGACAGCGTGGAGGCTATCCTTTCGGTGACGATGCGGGCGCCAAAACTGGTGAAGCCGAAGATCGCCAGTGCTACGACCGCGAGAATCAACGTGGCGCCGACGACATAGCCGGTGAGCCGTACGATCCAGTTGACGATTTTTGTCAGCGTTTGCATCGGCGCGGACACTACCCCGTTTTCATGACGGCTCACAGATCGGAAAACACGAGCAGAATCGGCAATCCTAGAAGGATTGGCCGATGCCGGCGTAGATTCCATAATCTGTGCCATCTTCGTACTTGTTCAGCGGCATGGCAAAATCAAGCCGCAGCGGGCCGAAAGGCGTTGCATATCGTATTCCGGCGCCGGCGCCGGCGCGGATATCGGAAAAACCCGGAAAGGTGCTGTCCGATACGGTGCCGACATCGATGAAGGGCACGATGCCGATCGTATCGGTGATCTTGATGCGGGCCTCCAGCGAACCGGTCACATAGGAGCGGCCGCCGGTGGGGTCTCCATTGTCGTTATAGGGCGAGATTTCCTGATAGCTATATCCGCGCACGGAGCCGCCGCCGCCGGCAAAGAAGCGCTGGGTGGCGGGGATATCCCCAATGCTATCGCCGCCGATCAGGACGCCGGCTGCAACCTTGCCGGCAAGCACCACACCGTCTTCCTGGCCGAACGGCAGGTAGCCGGAGATCGAGCCCTCGAATGCCGCATAGGGCGTGGCGTTGAAAATTTCGTAGCCAGGCTTTGCCGAGAGCGTCGCGCGGTAGCCCTCCGTCGGATTGAACTTGTCGTCGCGTGCGTCGCGATCATATTGAATCGGCAACGTGAAAGTCAGATAGTCGTTCGTGCCGAAGGCGTCGTCATCGCGCTCCCAGCTGACCTCGCCGCTCGCTGAGACGGTGTCCTGATCGGTCAGTTCGTAGGAAAGGCCGAGCGAGGCGGTGACGAGCGTCGCGTTATAGGCATCCGGATTTTCGGTCTTGGCGACGATGCCGGCCTTCAGGGTGGCGGCGGGGAAGAAGGCGCCGGGCTTGGTGAAGAGAATGCCGGCGGAATAGTCGAGGCTGCCGACATCCGTCGTTTCGCCAAGCCTGGAGACCGCTCCCTCGATCCTCAGCGTTTCGGCTTCGCCAAAAAGATTGCGGTGGCCCCAATAGCCCTGGACACCGAAGCCGTCGGTGGTGGAATATTGCGCGCCGACGCCGAAGTAGCGCCTCTTGCCTTCGGAAACCTCGATCGTCATCGGCAGCGTGCCATCGGATGCCAGCGCATCGCCTTCGTGGATGGTGACACTCGAAAAGACGCCGAGGGCGCGAAGGCGCTCGCCGGCCTTCTTCAGCGTTTCCGGGGAATAGGCCTCGCCCTTGTTCAGCCGGGAATAACGCTGGATGAAAGCCGGCTTGACGGTCTTTTCGCCGGTGACGCCGACATCGCCGATCGGGGCGACGGGACCGCCCTCGGCAGCAAGGACGATATCGACGGTATCGCTGTTGTGATCGGCAACGACCTTGCGTTCGGTCAACTTCGCGAAGGGCCGGCCCTCGCTCTTCAATTGTTCGACTATTCTGTCGCCGGCCTTGATGATGGCGAGCGAGCCGGCCTCAGCGCCCGGGGCGAGATCGTAATCGGCGGGATTATGGTTTGCGGCATCGCCGCCGAACTGGACCTCCCTGACCTTGAAAACAGGGCCGGGAGCAATGTCGACGGTGACGGGGATCGGCCCTGACCGGTCGAATGTCGGATTGGGTGGCAGGTCGTCGATATTCTTGCCGTCGATGGTGATCGTCACCAGGCCGCCATAACGGGCCTTTTCATACAGAGTGGCGATCAGCCGCTCACGGTCGTCGCGCGCCTTGACGACGATGCCGAGATCGCCGGAAACCGGCAGCTTCTGGTCGCTGACGAGACGGGAACTGTTTTCCAGCGCTTCTTTGAGGTCGGGATCGGCGGTATCGGCTTTGAGGTCGACCTGGTAGCGCACCGGATCGGGCACCTGTTCGCCTTCGTCTTCCTCTTTGCCGAAAATGGTGATGCCGAAAAGCTTGAAGGCGTAAGCGTCGCCGATCAGGACCGGTGAGAACGCAGCTGCCGCTGCGACCACCATCATGGTGCCTGTTCGCCGATACGCAGTACCTGTTTTCGGACCTGTCCCTCTAATCCGCATCCGCCGCTTTTGGTTACGCCTACTATGAAGCTTCGTTGCCCAGCCGTGAACAGCTTAGCGACAAAATCGCGCGGGGTGTACCATTTTAAATTGCCAACGCACTAATTTAGCACAAAAAATCCCGGAACTGTGTCCGGGATTTCCTGAATCTGCCGGTTCCTGAACGTTCTCAGCGCGGGCAGGTATCGATGTAGCGGCGGCCGTAACGATCGCGATAGTAGCACTGGCCGGGCTGTTCGGCGACGCTGCCGATGAGGGCGCCGGACACGCCGCCGATAGCGGCGCCGACTGCCGCGCCACGGACGTTGCCGGTGACTGCGCCGCCGATGACGGCACCTGATGCAGCGCCGATGCCGGCGCCCTGCTGCGTCGGTGTGCAGCTTGCGATCGACAGGCCGATCAATGCGAGTATGACAACTTTCTTCATTTTTTCTCTCCGAGGTTGTTGCCCAACGGGCAAAGGCCGTCCCTTTTTGTTTTTTGTCAGGCTAGACCGAAAACTATGTCGGAAGAAAGGGTTGTCCACCGCTGCGCTGATTTTTTTCGATACAGGATGTTGTCGCCAGCTTCGCGGTTTCGCGAATTTCCATTATGCTTGCCACATCAATTTCGTTGATCGCGGCTCGCATATTCTTTATCTGGAATCATTCAAAACTCTGCGCATTTTGCCGCAGTTGATGTTAAAGCAAAGTGCAAGGGTTGACGCGCGGACGTCCGGTCATCAAGAACATCCGCGCGATACTGGAGCATATGATGGATTTCGAAGCGTTTTTCAAAAACGAGCTGGACGGGCTTCATACCGAGGGCCGTTACCGCGTTTTTGCCGATCTCGAGCGTCACCGCGGCAATTTTCCCCGCGCGACGCGTTACACCGCGGATGGCCAAAAGGAAGTCACGGTCTGGTGCTCCAACGACTATCTCGGCATGGGCCAGCATCCGAAGGTGATCGAGGCGATGAAGAACGCCATCGACCACTGTGGCGCGGGTGCGGGAGGCACCCGGAATATTTCTGGTACCAACCACCATCACGTCATGCTCGAGCGTGAACTTGCCGATCTGCACGGCAAGGAAGCAGCCTTGATCTTCACGTCGGGCTATATTTCCAACTGGGCAGCACTTGGCACGCTCGGCGCCAAGATCCCCGGCCTGATCATCTTCTCCGACGCGCTGAACCATGCCTCGATGATCGAGGGCATCCGTTATGCCAAGTGCGACAAGGTGATCTGGAAGCACAATGACGTGGCCGATCTCGAAGCCAAGCTCAAGGCCGCCGATCCGAAGGCGCCGAAGCTGATCGCCTTCGAGAGCGTCTATTCGATGGACGGCGATATCGCCCCGATCAAGGAGATCTGCGACCTCGCCGACAAATATGGCGCGATGACCTATCTCGACGAAGTGCATGGCGTCGGCATGTACGGCCCGCGCGGCGGCGGCATCGCCGAGCGCGAAGGGCTGATGGACCGGCTGACCGTGATCGAGGGCACGCTCGGCAAGGCTTTCGGGGTGATGGGCGGCTATATCGCCGCTTCGACGGCGCTTTGCGATTTCATCCGCTCGTTTGCCTCCGGCTTCATCTTCACCACGGCGCTGCCGCCGGCACTTGCTGCCGGCGCGGTTGCCTCGATCCAGCACCTGAAGGTCAGCCAGTTCGAGCGCGCCCGCCATCAGGACCGTGTCCGCAAGCTGAGAGCACTGCTCGACCAGCGTGGCATTCCGCATATGCCCAATCCGAGCCATATCGTGCCGGTGCTGGTCGGCGATGCGGCCAAGTGCAAGTGGATCTCCGATCTGCTGCTCGACAATTGCGGCGTCTAC
The DNA here is from genome assembly GCF_019778565.1 of Rhizobium laguerreae. Lineage (NCBI taxonomy): Bacteria > Pseudomonadati > Pseudomonadota > Alphaproteobacteria > Hyphomicrobiales > Rhizobiaceae > Rhizobium > Rhizobium laguerreae. Next base: position 408,201 of record NZ_JAAXQT010000004.1, read on the forward strand.
GTTCAGCCGATCAACTATCCGACAGTGCCGAAGAAGACGGAGCGCCTGCGCATCACGCCGACGCCGCTGCATTCCGACGCCGATATCGCCCATCTGGTCGAGGCGCTGCATTCGCTCTGGTCGCGTTGCGCGCTCGCAAGACACGTCGCCTGATTTTTCGATGATCGCTCGGTTCGAACCGTAATTCAGGGCCTCCACTGGAGGCTCTGACAGCGATCGGTCTTGCTCCCGCAAGACGCCGCAGCAGACCTCCCTTGCCCGTCCAAGATCATCCGCTCCACGCTTGGTCTCAACACCGATGACACATCGCAATCGGCCTGACCGATGCGCATCGATCTTTCCCCGCGCTTGCCCCTCCCGCAAACTGCGTTGACGATCCGAGCCTTGGGGTCGCGTGAGAAAACCTTTTCTCACTTGACATAGAGATTGGTAAAAGCTTTTCTCAGATCACTTCAGAAGGAGGACGTTCTGAACATATCGGGAGGAAAAAGAGGCAGGATCACCATCCACGAGGTGGCGGCGGCTGCCGCGGTGAGCATCTCGACGGCGTCGAAGGCTCTCAATGATACGGGTCGGATGGGGTCGGAAACGCGCGAACGGGTGAAACGGATAGCCGCCGAGATCGGATACCGGCCGAACGCGCTGGCGAGAGGTCTTCTCAGCAAGCGCAGCTTCACCATCGGGCTGCTGACGAACGACACTTACGGCCGTTTCACGCTGCCTGTCATGGCGGGTATCTCGGACGCACTCGTCGATCACGGCGTTTCGGTCTTCCTGTGCGCCATCGAAGACGATCCGGCGCTCGCCCAGATCCACGTCGACGCGATGCTGGACAAACAGGTCGACGGCATTATCGCGACGGGAAAACGCCTGGATCGGCGCCTGCCTGTCGATCTGTCGAATTTGCATGTGCCTGTCGTCTACGCATTCACGGAGGGGACGCAGAACAGCGTCACCTTCCGGTCGGACGACGAACAGGGTGCGCGGCTGGCGGTGGAATGGCTCGTGAAGATCGGACGGCGGCGGATTGCGCACATCACCGGGCCGCAGGAGTTCTTCTCGGTGCGGGAGCGTGCCGGCGCCTATCACGAGGTGGGAGGTCACCGCGAGCCGGTGCTCTACGGCGTCTGGGCGGAAAGCTGGGGGCATGAGGCGGTCGAGCAGCTTTGGAAGAGACCGGGAGAAAAACCGGATGCGCTCTTCTGCGGCAATGACCAGATCGCCCGCGGTGCGGTGGATGCGTTGCGCGAGCGCGGTGTCAAGGTGCCGCAGGACGTCTCGGTCATCGGCTTCGACAATTGGGAGATTGTCGCGGCCCAGACGCGGCCGCCGCTGACGACGGTGGACATGGAACTGAAGGAGCTCGGGCGGCAAGCCGGATTGACGGTGCTTGCGCTTGCGGAAGGACGGCCTGTCGAACCGGGAGTGAGGAAATTGCCGTGCCGGCTGATCGTCCGGCAGTCATGCGGGGGTAAAGTCCCCAAGGAATGAGACCAAGAGAATGAGCAAAGGCGCGAGGAGATGCGCCATATCGGGAGGAGTGTCATGATCAAGCGTCTATTGGCGGCGACCAGCATCGCTACCTTATGTCTGGTGTCGGCCGCGTCGGCTGCCGAAAATGTCGAAATGTGGGTGCGCACGGGGATCGGCGACGCCTTCAAGAAGGTCGTCGAAGCCTATAATTCCGGTCACGAGAACAAGGTCGTGATGACCGAAGTGCCGTTCTCCGAGCTCGTGCAGAAATATGCGACTGCAATCGCCGGCGGACAGGCGCCGGACGCGCTGTCGATGGATCTGATCTATAATCCGGCCTTTGCCGCGGCCGGTCAGCTCGAAGATCTGACGGATTGGGCAAAATCCCTGCCCTATTTCAACTCGCTTTCGCCATCGCATGTTCGCCTCGGCACCTATCAGGACCGGATCTACGGCCTGCCGCTGTCGGTCGAGACCTCCGTCTTTGCCTGGAACAAGGATCTCTACAAGAAGGCCGGTCTCGACCCGGAAAAGGCACCGGTGAATTGGGACGAAATTACCGCCAATGCCGAGAAGATCCGGGCGCTGAGTGAGGACACCTACGGCTTCTATTTCTCCGGCGGCGGCTGCGGCGGCTGCATGATCTTCACATTCACGCCACTTGTCTGGGGTGCGGGTGCCGATATCCTGTCGGCCGACAGCAAGACGGCGACGCTCGATACGCCGCAGATGCGCAAGGCCGTCGATATCTACCGCAACATGGTCAAGAAGGACCTCGTGCCGGCGGGAGCCGCCAGCGACAACGGCGCGAACTTCCTGACCTTCACCAACGGCAAGATCGGCCAGCAGAGCCTTGGCGCCTTTGCCATCGGCACGCTGGTGACCGAGCATCCCGATATCAACTTTGGCGTGACCCTCATTCCTGGCGTCGACGGGAAGCCTTCGTCCTTTGCCGGCGGCGACAACTTCGTCATCACCAAGGGCACGAAGAAGATCGACGCGGTGAAGGAGTTCCTCGAATATGTGTATTCGATGGACGGCCAGAAGATCATGGCGAAGTATGGCAGCCTGCCAACGCGCGGCGATATCGCCGACAAGGTGCTTGAGGGCCTCGATCCACGCATGCAGGTCGGCCTGAAGGCAATCGGTGTGGCCAAGACCCCCTATACGTTGCAGTTCAACGACCTGATCAACAGCGCCAACGGGCCATGGGCCAGCTTCACCAACGCCGCGATCTTCGGCGACGACGTCGACGGCGCGTTTTCGAGTGCGCAATCGGAAATGCAATCGATCATCGATAGCGGCCAGTAAACTCTCCCTCGGCCGCGGCCGGGGAGCGGTGGCAGCTTCCCGGCCAATTTCACTCGACAGATACGGAGCGTTTTGATGACCGGTTCCGGTTCAGAGATTCTATTGCCTCGACGCAGGCGACGGCGCAGATCGAACTGGCGCGGCCTCGTCTACATCGCGCCGGCCATGGCGCTGGTAATCGTCTTCTTCATCATGCCGGTTCTCTTCACCGGATGGATGAGCCTGCATAACTGGCCGCTGATGGGGGCGTCACGCTGGATCGGTTTCAACAATTATTTTCGCATGGCCAACGACACCCGTTTCATGACGGCGCTGAATTTCACGGCCTATTATACCGTAATCGTCACCATCGCGATCTTCGCGATCGCCTTTCCGCTGGCGATCTTCGTCGAAAAGGAACGGCAGTTCGTCGGCGCCTACCGCACGATCATCTTCCTGCCCGTCGTGGTCGGCCTTGCCACAGCCTCGCTGCTCTGGGTCTGGCTTGCCAATGTCGATAGCGGCTTCATCGGCCCGGCCTTGAAGGCGCTCGGCCTTGTCGAAAAGAGCCCCAATCTGCTTGCAACTTTCGACACCGCCTTTCTGACGATCGTGGTGATGGTCGTCTGGAAGATCGCCGGCTTCACCATGATCATTCTCCTGACCGGGCTTCAGGCCATTCCGTCCGAGCTGACGGAGGCCGCCCGCATCGACGGCGCCGGCCGCTGGCAGCGTTTCCGGCATCTGACGCTGCCGCTGATGCGCAAGACGATCGCGCTGGCGCTGATCGTCTCCGTCACCGGTTCGATCCTCGCCTTCGACCAGTTCTACATCATGACGTCAGGCGGACCGCAGAACAAGATGATCTCGGTGGTCTACTACATCTTCAATCAGTCCTTCGTGTCGTTCAATCTCGGCTATGGCGCAGCACTGTCGATCGTGCTTCTCGCCATCCTGGTGGCGATCAGCATCGTGCAGCTCTGGCTGCTTCGCGTCGGGGAGGAGCGCTCATGACCACGTCAAGGGAACGCCGCGCCCGCAAGGCCATTCGGACAAAGTCGGCCTATCATCTGACCGGCATCGCTATCTCGATCTTCTTTCTCGCCCCCTTCGTGATCACGCTGTTGTCGTCCTTCCGGCATGGCACGGAGGCCAGCCTGCCACCCTTGCCGCCGTGGCCGACCTCAGGCGTCAGCATCGATTCTTACGCGCTGCTCGATACGTTCGGCGCCGGCATCTGGCGGCACATGATCAATTCGCTGTTCGTTTCGGTCGCCACCGTGGTGCTGACCGTCGCCGTCAGCCTGCTCGCCGGCTACGGCTTCTCGCGCTATCGGTTCCCGATGAAGAATGCGCTTTTCGTGCTGATCATCGCGACGTTGATGATCCCGTTCCAATCGATCCTGACGCCGCTCTTCATCATCCTGGCAAAGCTCGGCCTCAACAATTCGCTGCTTGGGCTGACGCTCGTCTATGTGACGCTGCAACTGCCCTTCTCGGTGTTCATGATGCGCAACGCCTTCGACGCCGTGCCGAAGGAGATCGAAGAGGCCGCGCGCATCGATGGGGCGCGCGACCTCAGGCTCTTGGTCCGGGTTCTTCTGCCGCTGGTGCTTCCCGGTGTGGCGACGGTGGCGATCTTTGCCTTCCTCAATGCCTGGAACGAGTTTCTCGCCGCACTCGTGCTGCTCTCCAGCAATGAGAAATACACGCTGCCGGTGCTGATGACGGCGGTTCGCGCCGGACGGCTCGGCGCCATCAATTGGGGAGCGGTCCAGGCCGGTGTCGTCGTCATGACGATCCCCTGCCTGATCGTCTTCCTGCTCCTGCAACGCTACTACATGCGCGGGCTGATGGCCGGCGCGGTGAAATGATCTTAGAGAAAGTGGAACCCATGAACAAACCAAGCAATGACCGCCAGTTTCGTCCCGTCGCCGTTCCCGATGTGGAGCTCGGCGGCTTCTGGGGCAAATGGCAGGACGCTGTCTGCAATTCCACTGCCGAGACCCTGCTCGACCGCTGCGTCGAGGCCGGCATGCTCAAGGCGATCGATGTCGACCAGCCGAGCCCGGGGGTCGTCATTCCCATTCAACCATGGGGCGGGACGACGCAGATGTTCTGGGATTCCGACCTCGGCAAGTCGATCGAGACCATCGCCTATTCGCTCTATCGCCGGCCAAACCCGAAGCTCGAGGCGCGCGCCGACGAGATCATCGACATGTATGAGAAGCTGCAGGACGAGGACGGCTATCTGAACGCCTGGTTCCAGCGCGTCGAGCCGAACCGCCGCTGGACCAACCTGCGCGACCATCATGAGCTCTATTGCGCCGGCCACCTCATGGAAGCTGCGGTCGCTTATTATCAGGCGACCGGCAAACGCAAGCTGCTCGACATCATGTGCCGCTATGCCGATTACATGATCAAGATTTTCGGTCACGGCGAAGGCCAGATACCAGGCTATTGCGGCCATGAGGAAGTTGAGCTGGCGCTGGTCAAGCTCGCCCGCGTGACGGGAGAGAAGAAATATCTCGAGCTATCGAAATACTTCATCGACGAACGCGGCACCGAACCGCATTTCTTCACCGCCGAGGCAAGCCGCGATGGGCGCGATGTCTCCGAGTACCACCAGAAAACCTATGAATATGCGCAGGCGCACCAGCCGGTGCGCGCGCAGACAAAGGTGGTCGGCCACGCCGTGCGCGCCATGTACCTTTATTCGGGCATGGCCGACGTCGCCACCGAATACAAGGACGACAGCCTGACGGCAGCGCTGGAAACGCTTTGGGGCGATCTGACGACCAAGCAGATGTATATCACCGGCGGTATCGGGCCGGCGGCGTCCAACGAAGGTTTCACCGATTATTTCGATCTGCCGAATGATACCGCCTATGCGGAGACCTGCGCCTCGGTCGGCCTGGTGTTCTGGGCAAGCCGCATGCTCGGCCGCGGTCCGGATCGGCGCTATGCCGACATCATGGAGCAGGCGCTTTACAATGGCGCGTTGCCGGGGCTTTCGACCGACGGCAAGACATTCTTCTACGACAATCCGCTCGAAAGTGCCGGCAAGCACCACCGGTGGAAGTGGCACCATTGCCCCTGCTGCCCGCCGAACATCGCCCGGCTGGTGACCTCGATCGGCTCCTACATGTACGCCGTTTCCGACAACGAGATCGCCGTGCACCTCTATGGCGAAAGCACCGCGCGGCTGAAGCTGGCCAACGGCGCCGAGGTCGAACTCGAGCAGACCACCAATTATCCGTGGGACGGTGCCGTCGCCTTTACCACCAGGCTGGAAAAACCGGCGCGCTTTGCGCTGTCGCTGCGCATTCCCGACTGGGCCGAAGGCGCAACCCTCAGCGTCAATGGAGAGATGCTGGATCTCAACGCCAATATGCGGGACGGATATGCCAGAATCGATCGCGAGTGGGCCGCGGGTGATCGTGTCGCCCTCTACCTGCCGCTGGCGCTTCGGCCGCAATATGCCAACCCGAAGGTGCGCCAGGATGCCGGTCGCGTCGCATTGATGCGCGGCCCGCTGGTCTATTGTCTGGAAACCACGGACAACGGCGAAGACCTCAACGCGATCGTCCTGCCCCGCGAACTCCCGGCGGCCGAAACCGTCGTACTGAAGGATCTCAATGATGCCGTCGCCCTCGATCTCAAGGTCGAGCGCGAGGAAACATCGAACTGGGGAACAGCGCTTTACCGCAAGGCGCCGGCCGAAAGGCAGGTCGCCACCGCACGTTTCGTGCCCTATCATCTCTGGGACAACCGCGCGCCCGGAGAGATGCTCGTCTGGGTCCAGTCGGACAGATAGGTCTTTTTGGGGATGACGAACGGTATGGGTAACAAGAGCGTCGTGCTCCAGGACGTGCGAAAAAGCTATGGCAATCTGCAGGTGGTCCATGGGATCGACCTGACGATCGCGGAGGGCGAATTCGTCGTCTTCGTCGGCCCTTCCGGCTGCGGGAAATCGACGCTTCTTCGCATGATCGCTGGCCTGGAGGACGTGACCGACGGGGAGGTCGAGATCAAGGGACGTATCGTTACCGATCTCGATCCATCCGAACGGGGCATCGCCATGGTGTTTCAGTCCTACGCGCTCTATCCGCATATGAGCGTGCGCGACAATCTGGCCTTCGGCTTGAAGATGGCGCGCACGAATGCTGCGGAAATAGAGACGCGCGTCAAGGCCGCCTCCGCGATCCTGAAGATCGACCATCTTCTCGACCGGCGGCCGGGACAGCTTTCCGGTGGCCAGCGGCAGCGTGTGGCGATCGGCCGGGCGATCGTGCGCAAGCCCGATGTCTTCCTGTTCGACGAGCCGTTGTCCAATCTCGATGCGGAACTGCGCGTTTCGATGCGCATCGAGATCGCCCGCCTCCACCGCGAACTCGGCAACACGATGATCTATGTCACGCACGACCAGACGGAGGCGATGACGCTCGCCGACAAGATCGTCGTGCTGCGCGACGGCCGCGTCGAACAGGCCGGAACGCCCCGCGAAATCTACGAAAATCCCTCGAATACCTTCGTGGCGGGTTTCATCGGCTCGCCCCGGATGAACCTGCTCAATGCCCGCTGGGGTGCGGGAGGCATGGTCGAAGTCGCCGGCCGGCAGATCGAAAGCGGCCTGCCGCCGGCAGACAGGCCGGTTGGCGGCGCGGTGACGCTCGGCCTGCGGCCGGAGCATCTGAAGGTGGCCTCCGATCTATCGGGCAGCCTGACGGCCAGGGTCGATTTTTCGGAATATCTCGGAGGAACGCAATATCTCTATTGCCAGCTTGCCGATGGCCAGTCACTGACCGTCGAGCATCGGTCACCGATCAGTATTGCGGCGGGCGAGCAAGTGAGCCTGCTGTTTGAACCGTCGGATTGCCGGTTGTTCGACGAGGGTGGGAACCGGTTGCGCTAATCGCGGCAGTCACGGTCACAAGCGGACGACCACTCGGCGGCCCGTGCGAACTTCACTCAGCAATCGCTAGTGTCATGAGCTCCGCCGCCCTTTGCCGGGCTTCCCTGTCGGCGGCGAAGACATCATCCATGCCGGAAGCCGGCGGCAGGCCGGCCAGATCGTCCATGACCCTCTCGGTGACCTCGGCCATGGCAAGGAAGGACAGCCGCCCTTCGATGAAGGCTTCGAGCGCCACTTCCTTGGCGCCGTTCAGCACCGCGCCCTGAACACCGCCGCGCGTCATCGCCAGGCGCGCGAGCCGCAGCGCCGGAAACCGCACCTCATCCGGCGCCTCGAAATCCAGCCTGGAGAGCTTGGCGAAATCCAGCCGCTCGACCGGCAGGTTCGGCCGGCGCGGAAAGGACAGGGCATAACCGATGGCGGTGCGCATATCGGGCGCGCCGAGCTGCGCCAGCACCGACCCATCGGAATAGCCGACCATGGAGTGGATGATCGATTGCGGATGGAAGATGACCTCGATCTGTTCGGGCCTGAGGCCGAAAAGGTGCCGGGCTTCGATCATCTCCAGCGCCTTGTTGAACATCGAGGCACTGTCGATCGAAATCTTCAAGCCCATCGACCAGTTCGGGTGGGCGCGCGCGGTTTCCACCGTCACATCCGCCATGTCACGCAGCGAGGCGGTGCGGAAGGGGCCACCCGACGCCGTCAGGATGACCCGCTCGACGGCGTGGCGCTGGTTCTCTTCCAGCACCTGGAAAATCGCGTTGTGCTCGCTGTCGACCGGAAGCAGCCTGCCGCCGCCCGCCCGGATCGCTGCGATGAAGAGATCGCCGGCCGATACCAGGCATTCCTTGTTGGCAAGGGCGATATCGGCGCCGCGGCGGGCCGCGGCAAGCGTCGGCGCCAGGCCGGCAGTACCGACGATTGCCGCCATCACCCAGTCAGCTTCGCGGTCGGCGGCTTCCATCAGCCCGGATTTTCCCGAAGCGACCGCGATGCCGGTGCCGGAAAGTGCGCTCTTCAGTGATTCGTAATGCTGGTCGTTTGCCGTCACCGCCAGCCGCGCGCCGGATGATTTCGCCTGCCGGGCCAACAATTCGACATTGCCGCTGCCGGTCAGCACGGAGATTTCGAAGTTCTCCCGTCCGCCCAGATGATCGACGACATTGAGTGTATTCTGGCCGATCGAACCCGTCGAACCGAAGATGCTGAGGCGCCGCGGCGCGCTTTTGCCGGTCATCATGTAGAATTTCGCGAAAATTTCTCTCGTAGGCTCAGGCTCTACTAGGCTTTGGAGGGGGCGGCAAGTGTGCGGTGCAGCAGATTTCAACCCTTGAGGGGTTTACAGAGCGGCGGCCGGATGTGATCCTTATAACATTGCTGCCGGAATCGCTTCCGCCGCGGCCGGTCACGGTCGCATGGCAAGTCGGGCGCTGTGGCGTCCATCGAAGAACAGGCACTTGGTGCCGCCGGCCTTTGGGCCATACATTAAATCGAGGATGAAATCGGGATGGACGGCTTGGCCGTGATCCCTCATTGCGTTCGTCGCGAACGCTTTCATATGCGCTGCTGCGTCCACTCCGCGCCGCAGCCCTGTGACAGGTCAAAACGTTCTGAACTTCATGACGACATTCAAATTAGTATGCATCTTTTTCGCCATCCTACCCTCGCTCACAGCCGCAGCGAAGGCGGACGACCTGCTGATCTGGTCGCCAGCCAAGCTTTCGGACCGGTCCTACAAGGCGACGGTGGGTTTTCGCCTGCCGGCGGAATGGGAAACGAGCGCTGGCGCCGACATCGCGCTGGCCTCGACCAAAGGCGGAGCGCTGCTGCCCGATTCCGAACAGGCAATGCTTTGGGGCAGGATCACCAGGACGAGCGTTACCCCGGCAGGCCGGTCAGAGCGGGGTGCCAGCGTCAGCGTCGATACGCTGCGCGGCAGCGGCGCGCTAACCCTCAGCCGCTCGCGCAGCTGGATCCTGTCCGATTCGCTCGACATGCAATCGAGCCGATCCGTCAGCGTGCAATATGACGCGGTCGAGGCCCGGCAGGCTTCGGTAACGGCAACGCAGGCGCTGAAGCTGATCCACCCCTGGACGGGAACCGCGCTTTCGGCAGGGACAGGCGTCAGCAATGCGAGCGGCGACTTCTCGAGCACGGTTGGGGTCAGCCAGGCCATTCTGCCGAACCTCAATCTCGATGCTTCGGTCAGCAATCCATTTTCAGGAGGTGAGGCGGGCAGCGTCAATCTCCGCTATCGCGTGCAGTGGTAGCGGTGCTGAACCAAACTCCGCCGATCAGCGTTTCCTACGAGGTTTTCACGGAGGAACGGATCATGGTTTTCAAGGAGCAGACATTTCACGGGCTCGAACCCGAGATGGAAATAGAGATCGCCAATCGTGCAGCGGTCGAGGCGGCCGTTGCCAATGCGCTGGCGATCGCCGGCGGCATCGATGCGTCGGATGTCGAGGTAACGATGGAGAACGACCAGATCGTGTTGAGCGGCACCGTCGGCACGGTCGGCGAAATCGAACGGGCAACTGCTGTTGCCAAGGCGGTCGAGGGTGTGCATGCGGTGCAGAACCGGGTTCTGCTTGGCGGATCGTCGCTCGATGGCACGCATTAACGAGATGGCTGGCCGCTCCCAGGGCCAGACCCTGCAGGACGAGGACTATTTCCACATCGTCGCCTATCAGCCGGCGCTTAGCCGATCAACCGGCGAAGCGTTCGACGAGGAAGGACGAGCCGGCCAGACGATCCGTTTTCTGCGCGGCGCCCGACCCCTGCGGCTGGTAGGCGATGGCGAGCAGCAGGACACTGACGGCGACATAGGCGATTGTCAAAAGAGTCATCTTGATACGCATGATGAATACTCCTGTTTTGCGATAAACGCGGCTGATATGGCGAAGTTCCTCATCGGCGAAATCAGAAAGAAAGGCCCGGCCGGGGAGGATCGGCGGGGCTTTTCCTGTATCGATTGCCTTATCGGCAGATCCGGGTTTCCTTGATGATCGTGTGATCGTGGCGGCGGATCTTTTCCGGTTAAATCACATAGGGTTACCGATTGTGTCGAAGGCAGAAACCTTTACGGCCGCGGATCGTTAGCGCAGGGGGATAGCCGGAGGCACCAATGGGATTGATGGGATCATGGGACTGATTGCAAGAATCATCGCCATTGTGGCCGGGCTCGCCGGCGGCACGGTGTTTTCGCAGGCGCCGGAATTCGCGCAGCAATACCGCCAGCGGATCGGCGGCGCGATCGACGAATTGCGCGTCATCGTCGAGGATTTCAACCGCCAAGCCGCCGAGCACCATCTTGATCTCCAGCAGGCGCTGAATGCTTATTCACAATCATCCGACGATTTCCTGCGCGACCGCGGCGTCTCGATGCAGAGCACGATCTCGCGTTACGAAACGCTGCTGTCGCAGCAGCTCCATCTCGGCACCGCCGCCCCCGTCGCCAAGCCTTTCGTCCTGCTGCGGAATGCCGATGACGTCGTTTTCGCCAATACCTGGCGCGACTTCGTGCCCGGCGTGCCGGTCAGCTTTGCCGGTCTCGTCTGGGGCGCGATTGGCTTTTTCGGCGGATGGATTGTGGCGGCGCTGCTGGGATTGGGTGCGCGGCGAGCGGTGAGGACGCGGCGGGTTCATCGTCAGGTGCCGTAAGCCGAGTGAACGCTTGACGCGGGGATGGGTACGGCAGCCCTCGAGGTCAAGTCGCGATCCCCGGCTTTCCAAGGCTCCTTGATCAACTGTCTTGCTGAACGTGGCTTCATTCGCCATTGCTGAGCCGCGTCTCAACCATGTTATCGCCACTCCCCAAGCTCAAGCTGATCGTCGTTTTCTGTGGAGCGAGATGTGAGTCCAGCGGAGTGTGTCTAGCGACTCGTATTTCCTCGTGGTCACCTATCCCATGATTGAAGCGCTAGGGAGCAACAGAATGTTACTATCTCGAAAGGAATTCGGTTCTGTTCCTGCGCCCTCAGATCGGCAGCTTTGGGCGATTGGCATGGTAGCCGTGTCTTGGAGCTTCTTTGAAACAAACCTTCACACGACCGCGACGGCCATTTTCGACGACGAGCCGGAGACGAGAGACAGGTTCGAGCAAGTGCGCTCGATGCAAACCAGGTTGAATGTTGTTCAGACGGGCGTTGAAGCGAAAATGATCGAGCCACATCGAGGCAGGTTTATTGCGCTCCTCAAAGAGGCTCGAGATTGTCAGCAAATGCGGGACAGGATCATCCACGGCTCATGGTCGGGCACAGGCGATGATCCGATTAATAAACCTCAGAGCGATAGCGTTTTCAATTGGCTGAAACCGCGGCACCCCTATGAGTGGAAGCTTGATTTCGGAAAGATCAAGGCGGTGGCCCTGAGGATCGATAAACTTTGTTCGAATTGGCTAGATGTGATTACCGCTGACGTGCCGCCAGCAGACTTTATTCTCTTAAATAACGCCATCAAATTAAAGCTGAAGCCGTAAATATAGAGAATCGATGAGGGAAAGCGGGAATGTTGTGTGTATTCGCCATGAGCGCAGGGAATCGCCAGCAAACGCACAGGCCCAGCTCCAACATGTCTGCGACATATAGACGACCAACCGGATGTCTAAACCATTAAAATAATGGTGATCCCGGCGCGATTCGAACGCGCGACCCCCAGATTAGGAATCTGGTGCTCTATCCTGCTGAGCTACGGGACCACTTGAGTGCCATGCATACAAAAGGCTTGGCGGGAAGCCAAGCCTTAATTGTAGCTAGAGACCGAGGCGTTGTTCGGCAAGGCGGACCCAATAGGAGATGCCGTGGGCGATGGCTTCGTCGTTGAAGTCATAGGCGGGATTGTGGAGACCAGCGCTATCGCCGTTGCCGATGAAGATGAAGGCGCCGGGGCGGGCGTTCAGCATGTAGGAGAAATCCTCGCCGCCCATCATCGGATCGATCTCAGCGTTGACGTTGGCCTCGCCGGCAATGGCGCTGGCGGTGGCGACCGCATGTTCGGTCTCGTCGGGGTGGTTGACGGTGACGGGATAGTTGCGATGGAAGCTGATTTCGGCCTCGGCGCCGTGGGCCGCAACCAGGCCCTCGATGATCTGCCGGAACCGCGTCTCGGCGAGCGTGCGCACCTCGGGGTCGAGGGTGCGGACCGTACCGGCGAAGGTCGCATCGTTCGGAATGACGTTATGGGCGAAACCGGCATTGAACTTGGTCACCGAGACGACGACCGAGCGCAACGGATCGGCGGTGCGCGAGGCGATCATCTGCAGATTGGCGATGATCTGGGCGCCGATGGCGATCGGGTCGATGGTCTTATGCGGCTGGGCGGCGTGGCCGCCGCGGCCCTTGATGGTGACGGTGAATTCATCGGTCGCCGCCATGATCGCGCCCTTGCGGGTGGCGAACTGGCCGACCGGCAGGCCCGGCAGATTGTGCATGCCGTAGACCTCTTCGATATCGAAGCGCTCCATCATGCCGTCCTTGACCATCAGATTGCCGCCGCCGCCGCCTTCTTCGGCCGGCTGGAAGATGACGGCGACATTGCCGTTGAAGTTGCGGGTCTCGGCCAGGTATTTCGCAGCACCGAGCAGCATGGCGGTGTGGCCGTCATGGCCACAGGCATGCATCTTGCCCGGCGTCTTCGAAGCCCAGGGCTTGCCGGTGATTTCGGTGAGCGGCAGGGCGTCCATGTCGGCGCGCAGGCCGACCGTGCGGCGGCCTTCGCCCTTGCCCTTGATCAGGCCGACGACACCGGTGCGGCCGATGCCGGTGACGATCTCGTCGACACCGAATTCCTTGAGTTTTTCGGCGACGAAGGCAGCCGTATTTTCCACCGCGAAGAGGAGTTCTGGCCGGGCATGGATATGGCGGCGCCATTCGGCGACCTCGTCCTGCAACTCCGCGGCTCTGTTCAAAATCGGCATATCGGCGTTCCTGTTATGAAATCTCGACAATTTTTCATCGCATCACAAGGGTGTGAGGCTCATGGAAATTACTTAGTCAATGACCTTTGCCATGTCATAGCCATATAGGCTAAATAGGGGAAGATTTCGAGATTTTCCTGATATCTGAAGGACGAACCGTGTCGACGAGCCACTTCCGTTTGTTTGCTGCCTTGCGGCCGTTTTCTTTCGTGTCAGCGGCGACTGCCGTTTTCCTGGCCTCGGTTCCGCTCGCCCAGGCCAATCCGCATATTCTCGTCGATGTGCAGACCGGCCGCGTGCTCGAGCATGAAGAAGCCTTCCGCAAATGGTATCCGGCCTCGCTCACCAAGCTGATGACCGTCTATACCGTGTTCGACGCAATCCGCGCCGGTCAGATCAGCCTCGATACGCCCGTCGTCATCAGCAAACGCGCCGCCGCGCAGCCGGCCGCCAAGATGTATTTCAAGCCGGGCCAGAAGCTGACGCTCGACAGCGCATTGAAGATCCTGCTGGTGAAGTCGGCCAACGATGTGGCGGTCGCGGTCGCCGAAGCCATCGGCGGCACGCAGGAAGGCTTCGTGACGCGGATGAACGGCGAGGCGCTGAAGCTCGGCATGACGGATTCGCACTTCGTCAATCCGAACGGCTTGCCCGGCAAGGGCCAGTATACGACGGCGCGCGACCTTGCGGTGCTGACAGTGGCGTTGCGCCGCGATTTTCCGCAATATGCCGGTTATTTCTCGCTGGAAGGTTTCACCAACGGCCAGCAGAACGTGCCGAGCCTCAACATGCTGATCGGCCGTTTCGCCGGCGCCGACGGCATGAAGACCGGCTTCATCTGCGCTTCGGGCTTCAACCAGATCGGTTCGGCGACGCGCAACGGCCGCACGCTGGTCTCCGTCGTGCTCGGCACCGACAGCCTTGCAGCCCGCGCCGATGCGACGGCGAACCTTTTGCAGAAGGGCTTCACCACGCAGCCTGCCAGCAACGACACGCTGGGTTCGCTGAGACCCTATGGGTCGGGGCAGGACCAGGTGACCGACATCAGCGCCGATATCTGCAGCGCCAAGGGCGCCAAGGTGCGCAGCGAAACGCGCGACGAAGTCGGCCGCATGAAGGTGCAGTCACCCTATATCCAGCCGATGGACCACGATCCGCAATTCGTCTTTGCCGGCCTTATTCCCGGCCAGGATCCGCAGCCGGCCGCGCAGCCGGAAAAAATGGCGCGCGGCGATACCGCGGGCGCGATCGCCAACGTGCCGGTGCCGATGCCGCGCCCGACATCCTTTTAAGCTTTTAAGGTAGATGACATGAGCGCGCTCAACGACAGGATTCCGGTCACCATCCTGACCGGCTTTCTCGGCGCCGGCAAATCGACGCTGCTCAACCGCATCCTCAAAGATCCTGTCATGAAGGATGCGGCCGTCATCATCAACGAGTTCGGCGATGTCGGCATCGATCATCTTCTGGTCGAAAGTTCCGGCGATTCGATCATCGAGCTGTCCGATGGCTGCCTCTGCTGCACCGTGCGCGGCGAGCTTGTCGATACGCTGGCGAACCTGATGGACGCCGTGCAGACGGGCCGCGTCAAGCCGGTGAAGCGCGTCGTCATCGAGACGACGGGCCTTGCCGATCCCGCGCCGGTCATGCAGGCGATCATGGGCAATCCCGTCATTGCCACGAATTTCGAGCTCGATGGCGTCGTCACCGTCGTGGACGCGGTGAATGGGCTGCAGACGCTCGACAATCACGAGGAAGCGCGCAAGCAGGCGGCGGTCGCCGACCGGCTGATCGTCTCGAAAAAGACGATGGTCGAGGCAATGGAGGGGCTGGAAAAGCAGCTGCGGGCGCTCAATCCGCGCGCTGTGATGATGGATGCCGACAGCGCCGAGGCGGGTAGTGCCGCAGTGCTGGTCAACGGGCTCTACGATCCGGCAACGAAGATCGCCGATGTCGGCCGCTGGCTGCAGGACGAGGATACCCACGAGGCGCATCACAATCACGACCACGGTCGTGATGGACATCACCATCCTGATGGCGATCGCCATGGTCACCACCATCATGATCATCATGGTCATGCGGATCAGGATCCGCACGACGTCAATCGTCACGATGCCTCGATCCGTTCCTTCTCGATCATCGAGGAGAAGCCGATCGATCCGATGGCACTCGAGATGTTCATCGATCTGCTGCGTTCGGCCCATGGCGAGAAGTTGTTGAGGATGAAGGCAATCGTTTCTCTTTCCGACCGGCCGGATCGGCCGCTGGTGCTGCATGGGGTGCAGAGCATCTTTCATCCGCCGGTGCGGCTTCCCGCCTGGCCGGGGGAAGACCGGCGGACGCGCATGGTGCTGATTACCCGGGATCTGCCGGAAGCCTTCGTGAAGGATCTCTTCGACGCCTTCCTCGGCAAGCCGCGCATCGATATGCCCGATCGTGCGGCGCTGTCGGACAATCCGCTCGCCATCCCCGGCATGCGGATTTAAACCACTGCGCGATCTTCTTCAGGTCTTGCGTTTAAGAATGCTTGACATCCACTTGGCCTGCTGGCCGCTGAGAAGGGTACGATAGCGCTCCTGACTTGCCGCCAGATGGGCGCGCATGGTGGCGCGGGCGGCTTCCGCGTCCCCGGCGGATATCGCCTTCAAAATCGCCAGATGCTCGCGCTGCAGGCCTTCCTGATAGTCACGCGACAGCGTGCTGTCCGTACCCCAGGGCGAGGCGACGTCGCAGGGGATGGCCCGCATACCAAGCGCATCGAGAACTTCGACATAATATGAATTATTGGTGGCAGCCGCGATTTCTCGGTGGAAAGCGAAGTCGCTCTTGCCGGTTGCTTCGCCGCGCTCGAGCAGCCGGTCGAATTCGAAGAATGCTTCCTGAATCTGCGCTTCCTGAGCCGCATTGCGCCGTAGCGCCGCAAGCCCCGCGCTCTCGATTTCCAGCCCCATGCGCACCTCGATGATGTTGAGTGCATGGGAAACCTTGTTGCCGACATCGGCGCTGATCGAACCGAAGGCAATCGTCGGATGGTTTTTGACGAAGACGCCGGCGCCTTGCCGCGCCTCGACGAGGCCGTCGGCGGCAAGCGTTGCAACCGCCTCACGGACAACCGTGCGGCTGACGCCGAAGAGTTCGCCCATCCGGGTCTCGGTCGGCAGCTTTTGGCCGGGCGCGTATACTCCGGACACGACCTGAGCGCGGATGGCCGAAACGACGCCTTCGGCGAGTTTCGGCCTGCGCTCAACCCTGAAATCTACGGCTGTGTCGGTCGCCATCTCGCACTCCTATTTGAACACGCCCGGCAGCCACAGCGAAATCGCCGGGATGTAGGTGACCAGCCCGAGCACCACGATGCCCGCACCGTAGAACGGCCAGATCGAGCGCATGGCCTCCCAGACAGAGATCTTGCCGACTGCACAAGCCACGAATTGCACCGCGCCGACTGGAGGCGTGTTCAGCCCTATGCCGAAATTCAGGATCATGATCACGCCGAAGTGCACCGGGTCGACGCCGTAAGCCTGTGCAACCGGCAGAAAGATCGGCGTGCAGATGATGATGGTCGGCCCCATGTCCATAAAAGTGCCGAGCACAAGCATGAGGACATTGAGCAGGAGCAGCACCGTCAGCGGGTCGTCGGCGACGCTCTTCATCCAGATCACCAGCGAGGCCGGCACCTTGAGGAAGGCCATCAACCAGGAGAAGGCGGCGGCTGTGCCGATAATCAAAAGCACCATTGCCGTCGTGCGCACGGCGCCCTGCGTGGCGTGAACGAAGTCTCTCCAGCTCATCTGCCGGTAGACCAGGAGCGTTATCAGCAGCGCGTAGAGCACCGCGATGCAAGAGCTTTCCGTCGCAGTGAAGATGCCGGACCTCACCCCGCCAAAGATGATGGCGATCAGCAGCAGCCCGGGGAGTGCGACCGCGAGCAAATGAGCCACCATGACAAAGCCCGGAAAGGGTTCTGTCGGATAGCCGCGCGAGCGCGCAACGATGTAAGCGGTCACCATGAGCGCGACCGCAAGCAATATTCCGGGCAACACGCCGGCGGTGAACAGGTCGGCGATGGAGATCTTGCCGCCGGCGGAGATCGAATAGATGATCATGTTGTGGGAGGGCGGCAGGAGCAGCGCGATCAGCGCTGCCATTGAGGTGACGTTCACCGCATAATCGGCGCCATAGCCGCGCTGCTTCATCTGCGGGATCATCAGGCCGCCGACGGCTGCGGCTTCTGCCACTGCCGAACCGGAGATGCCGCCGAACAGTGTGGCGGTGACGATGTTGACCTGGCCGAGGCCGCCGCGCACGTGGCCGACCAGTGATGCGGCGAAGGCGACGATGCGGCTGGCGATGCCGCCGCGCACCATCAGGTCGCCGGCGTAGATGAAGAAGGGGATGGCGAGGAGCGAAAATACGCTCATGCCGGAATTCAGCCGCTGGAAGATAACCAGCGGCGGCAGGCCCATGTAGAGCACCGTGGCGAAGCTGGAGACGCCGAGGCAGAAGGCAATCGGCGTGCCTATCAGCATCAAGGTGGTGAAAACACCGAACAGGATCCAGAGTTCCATCGCGCTACACCTTCAATTTGACGTTCGGATCGGCATTGATGTTTTCGATCTCGACGGCGATTTCCGCCGGCAGAATTTCATCCAGCGCATCGTCAATCGGTTCGCCGGCGAGGCGGAGCACGATGCGCTCCAGCGAGAAGATGACGGCAAGCACGCCGCCGCCTGCGAGCGGCAGATAGTCGAACGCGCCTGAGATACCCAGCGAAGGCAAGGTTGTGTTCCAGGTCAGGCTCATGAGAGCGCCGCCGTACCAGACCATGCCGGCCCCGAAGGCGAGAATGACGACGTCCGAGATCATGCGCAGGACGCGTTTGCCGGATTTCGGCAGCACATAAAGCAGCACGTCGAAACCAAGATGATTATTCTCCCGGATGCCGACGGCGGCGCCGAGGAAGATGAACCAGCTCATCAGCATGACCGAGCCCGGCTCCGTCCAACTTGGCGAGTCGTTCAGCACATAGCGGCAAAATACCTGCCAGGCGACAAAGACCGTCATCAGCACCAAGCCGGTGCCCGCGAGCCATAGGGCGGCGTTGCTCAGGCGTGTCAGAGAATTGACGACGGGTGTCAGGTTGTTCGACATAGGGACCTCGTCGAATTTGGGCGCTCACTCTCCCTTGTCGGGAGGAGAGGAGAAAGATGTGCATGAAACGGTGAACCGGGGTGGAGATAACTTTCCACCCCGATAACCGACGCCGCTTTCCGCGACAAGAAGGCAGGCTAGGCTACTGCACAGCCTTTACATCCTCGACCATCTTCTTCAGCACGTCGTCTTTCACGTGCTTTTCATAAACCGGGGCCATGGCGTCGATGAACCCCTGTTTGTCCGGCATGGTGATCTGAGCGCCGAGCTTTTCGACATTGGCGCGCGATTCAGCGGCCTTGGCTGACCACAGCTCGCGCTGCTTGGCGACGCTGTCCTTGGCTGCCTGTTTGAAGACCGCCTGATCCTCCGGCGTCAGTTTGTCGAACGCCGCCTTGTTCATGACGAACACTTCCGGCAGGATCGTATGCTCGTCGAGCGAGTAGTTCTTCGCCACTTCGGCGTGCTTGGCGGTGTCGTAGCTCGGAAAGTTGTTTTCCGCGCCGTCGATGACGCCCGTTTCGATTGCCGAATAGACCTCTCCATAGGGCATCGGCGTGGCGTTGGCGCCGAGTGCCGCCACCATGTCGACGAAGATGTCGGACTGGATAACGCGGAACTTCAGACCTTTCATGTCGGCAACCGAATTGATCGGCTTCGTTTTATTGTAAAACGAGCGCGCGCCGGCATCGTAGAAGGCAAGCACCACGAGACCGGCCGGTTCGAACGCCTTCTTGATCTGGTCGCCGATGGCGCCGTCCATGACCTTGTGCATGTGATCTTCCGAGCGGAAGATATAGGGCAGAGCCGGAACGACCGATTCCTTCACAGTGCCGTTAAAAGGCGCCATTGACACACGATTCAGCTCGATGACGCCGGAGCGCACCTGTTCGATCGTGTCTTTCTCCTCGCCAAGTTGGGCGGAATGATAGACTTCGAGGGAATAGCGGCCCTGCGTGCGCTCCTTCAACAGCTCACCGAAATATTTGACGCCCTCGACTGTCGGATAGCCGTCCGGATGAGTATCCGACGATTTTAGCACCGTTTGAGCGCTGGCCGCGCCGCTCATGAATGAAGCGGCAACCATAAGACCGGCCGCCAATTTAACAAAGTTTTTCATGCTCTCCTCCCGTTTTGCATGACGATTAATTCTCAGAGTCAGTATCCCGGCTTTGCGACTTAGAGGAAGGTCCTCTGTGCGCTTCGCCTTCCAGCGATATTTCCACAATCGGGCACTGATGGTCCGGCCCGAAAGGTTGCGCGCGTTGGAAGATGCTCATCGAGACATAGCAACATGGCTCAACGTGCCATCGGGTCCGATGGAGCAGTTGCTTACCTCCGCACGCGCGCACTGTCGCTCTTCTCGTGGAAACAGAAGACTTGGATCGATAGCCTCCTCTATTCTCGCCGTTCCTCCGATCGGCTCACTATGGCTAGAACCTGTAAAGTATAATGTCAACATACAAAAGCTGTGTAGTTGTATGATGAATTTTCGCCGTTGCTTGCGCTCCTATCGACAGCTGTGAAAGCGCGAGCAGGCAAGGTGGGAGGCGCGGACGCAGCTGACGGTGAAGCCTATCGTACGAACCGCCAGGCTCGTTCAATTACGCTGGTTTTGCCCGACGGTTTGCTGGTCCCATGCTTCGGCATGATATGCGCCGTAAAGAGCATGGGTCAGATACCTACTGCGTGGCTCTTTTAGATCTGCTACTGGTTTGGGAGACGCGCTTCAGCGCTTGCGGATCAGGAAGCGGTGGCCGCTTTCGGTCTTTTCCGTCTCGACCAGTTCGTGGCCGTCCTCATTGCAGAAGTGCGGCATGTCGATCACGGCGAGCGGATCGGTGGTGTCGACGCGAATGAGCGTGCCGCTCGCCATGGCGGCGAGCTTCTTGCGTGTCTTGATCACGGGGAGTGGGCATTTCAGGCCACGAAGATCGTAGAGAACGGGGTTCAAGCCGTTCAGTTCCTCGCCCAGAATTTCCAGAACGGCTTCTTTGCCGTGGCGTCTGCCGTTTCCTGCGGTTCGGGCGCGGTAAAGGCCAGCGGATTCTGCATCGGCACCGGCACGACCGCGGGTGTCGCGGCAGCGACGGCTGTTGCCTGAGGCTGGGCAGGGGCTGCAGGCGTGGCGCCCGGCGCGGTTTTGGCGGCGAGGCCCTGCGCGGTGCGCTTGGCCATCAGGTCTTCAAGTTCGGCGACCTTGACCATGCGACCGGCTTCCAGCGAGGTGCCGGTCGGAGCGTAAGCCAGTTCACGGCCCTTGCGCAGCTTGGCGACCACGGCCTTGCGCTCGGCTTCCGTGGGATCGTACCAGGCCATGCCGTCAAATTTGCTCATCGCCTTGGCATAATCGGCATCGTAGGTCTTGCCGTAGGAGGCGAGGGCGGCCGTCAGTGCCGGCGGCGTCGACATAGCAGGGCATTTGCCGGCGGCATTGAAGGCGCCGCCGTCGGTTGCCTGCTGATTGAAGACGTATTTCTTCTCGCAGACATTCACCACAGGCGGGCGCTTCGTCACTTCGAAATTGTCGTAGCCGACCTTCAGCATCTTCCAGAAGTCGTAATTGCTGTCGAGGCGGTGCTTGACCATGTTTTCCGCCGTCATGCGGAAGGGGAAAGCCTGCAGCTGCACGGTCGACTGGCCGCCCTTGAAGGCGTCGCGGGCAAAAGCGTAGATCTCCAGCACCTGCTGGTCGGTCATCGAATAGCAGCCGGAAGACGAGCAGGCGCCGTGGATCATCAGATCGGAGCCGGTGCGGCCGTTCACCGAGTCGTAACGATTCGGGAAGCCGGTGTTGATCGCCAGATAATATTTGGAATTGGGGTTCAGATTGGCGCGCGTCAGGTCGTAGAAACCTTCCGGCGCCTGCCGGTCGCCGGTCTTCACCTTCGGACCGAGACGGCCGGACCAGGCGCAGATCTTGTAATCGGCGATCTTGTCGAAACGGTTGTCGGTCTTCGCCTTCCAGATCTCCATGGCACCTTCTTCCTTGAAGATGCGGATCATGATCGGCGAATTGCGGTCCATGCCCTTGGCGGACATCTGCGCGAGGATATGGCTGGGAAGCGGCTGCTCGACCTTGTTCTTGACCTTGGAAAGGTCGACCTGCGCGGTTTCCAACGCATCATTGCAGCCGGACAGAGCCAGCGCCATGAGGGAAATATAGGCAAAATGACGTATGCGCATCCCAACTAGCCCATAAAGATAATGCGACCCGGTCCGCCCATGGAGTCCGGGCATCAAACGGAATCATAGACGGTTTATACTTTACAAGTCCTTACCAGCCTATGACGTGCCTGGAACATCCCCGCAAGCGCGAATGCTACAGATAACATCAATGTGGCCAAGATTTGGCCCCAATCGGCAAAGAGCTGAATGTCCGTTAGAGATTGCGGCCCATGGCGAGGAATTTCTGGCGGCGGTCGTTGCGTAGCTGCTCGCCCGAGCGGGGTGCCATTTCGGCCAGAGCGCTGGCGATCACGTCACCGGTTGCGGCAATCACGCTGTCCGGATCGCGATGCGCGCCGCCGAGCGGCTCGGAAATGATGCCGTCGATGACGCCGAGCGATTTCAGGTCCTCGGCGGTGATCTTCATGTTGGTCGCCGCTTCCCGGGCGCGGGTGGAATCGCGCCAGAGGATGGAGGCAGCACCTTCCGGCGAGATGACGCTATAGATCGAATGCTCGAGCATGTAGACCTTGTTGCCGGTGGCGATGGCGATGGCGCCGCCCGAGCCGCCTTCGCCGATGACGACGGAAACCAGGGGAACTTTGACGCCGAGACACATTTCCGTCGAGCGGGCGATCGCCTCGGCCTGGCCGCGCTCTTCGGCGCCGACGCCGGGATAGGCGCCTGCCGTATCCACCAGCGAAATCACCGGCAGGCCGAAACGATCGGCCATTTCAAGAATGCGGATCGCCTTGCGGTAGCCTTCCGGGCGGGGGCTGCCGAAATTGTGCTTCAGGCGACTCTTGGTATCATTGCCCTTTTCCTGGCCGATGACGGCGACGGGCTGGCCACGGAAACGGGCAAGGCCCGCCTGGATCGCGGCATCCTCGGAAAATTTGCGGTCGCCGGCAAGCGGCGTGAATTCCTGGAACAGCGTCTTGGCGTAATCGACAAAATGCGGGCGCTGCGGATGGCGGGCGACCTGCGTCTTCTGCCAGGGATTGAGCTTGGAATAGATTTCGACGATCGCGTCGCGGACGCGAACCTCCAGCCTGCCGATCTCATCGGTGGTGTCGATGCTCTCGTCTTCCGTTGCGAGCTTCTTCAGCTCGATGATCTTGCCTTCGAGGTCGGAGATCGGCTTTTCGAAGTCGAGATAATTGTGCATGAGGTGCGTTTCCGTTCCTTGTGCCCGGGGCGTTTTCCTGGCTCCGCCCCTTGTCGCCGGTCCTATTCGTGCTTTTTCGCCTGTTTGGCAAGGGGGTGATGCGTCTGGACAAGCTGCTGCAGCCTCTCTTCGAGGACATGTGTGTAGATCTGTGTGGTCGAAATGTCCGAATGGCCGAGGAGTTCCTGTACGACGCGCAGATCGGCGCCGTTGGCCAGCAGGTGGCTGGCAAAGGCGTGGCGCATGACATGCGGCGAGATCAGCGACGGCGTCAGGCCGGCGCGGATCGCCAGGTTCTTGAGGTCGCGGGCAAAAACCTGGCGCGGCAGGTATCCTTCCTTCGAGACGGAGGGAAACAGCCAGGGGCTTTCCTGCGGCTCCTTCGCCGCTGCATTTTCCACCGCCAGCAGGCGCCCGTAGGATTTCAGGGCTGATATCGCCGATTGCGACAGCGGCACCAGCCGCTCCTTGTTGCCCTTGCCGCGGATCATCAGGAAACGGCCTTCCTGATCGAGCACGCGGGCTGGAAGCGAGACGAGTTCGCTGACCCGCATTCCGGTGGCATAGAGCAATTCCAGCAGTGCCAGCATGCGCAGGCGCTGCAGCTGGCCCGGGCTTGCATCCTCCGCCTCGGCCTCGGCCTGCGAAAGCAGCCTGCCGACCTCTTCGACGCCCATCGTCTTCGGCAGCGGACGGCCCTTCTTCGGCGCATCGAGTATGCCGGTGGGGTCGTCGGTCCTCAGTCCCTCGGCGTAGAGGAATTTGTAGAATTGCCGCATGGCGGCAAGCCGGCGCGCCTGGGACGAGGGTTTGAAGCCCTTTCGGGCGAGCGAGGAGAGATAGGCGGCGAGATCGGCGGAGGCGGCTTCGGTGAGCCGGATGCTGCGCTCCTTCAGGAAGGTTCTGATGTCGTCGAGATCGCGTTCATAGGATTGCAGCGTATTGGCGGCAGCACCCCGCTCGGCGCTCATCATCTCCAGGAAGGATTCCACATGGACGCGGCCGAGATCCACCATGCCGGTCACTTCCTGGTCGTGTCGATTGCGCCCGTGGCGGGCGGATTGACCCGCTCGGACGGGATGCGGATCGTCACGTCGCGCGGCTCGGGCTCCACGAAGGTCACAAGCGCCAGCATCGCTCCGTAGACCGCCCCGGCGAGGATCGCGCAGACGAACAGGAAGCGGAACAGGGTCGGCATCAGGTAACTCCTTCATGCTGCTTCTGTTATAAGAAGCCTATCTGCAAGTGCAAGAAGCGGTATTCAAGCCATGATTCCCTTGCCTGCGACTTGACGCTCCACCTGCATTTGTCGATACCGTTTGCAAACAAAGTGTGAATGGACCGATGAGTGAACAACTGCTGACCGTTGCTGACAGCTTGAAAGACAGAGCTCGTGCCGCGCTCGGTTCACGCAATCTCATCCTTGTCGGCCTGATGGGCGCCGGCAAATCCTCTGTCGGGCGCATCGTCGCCAGCCAGCTCGCCATTCCCTTCATCGACAGCGATCTCGAGATCGAGCGGGTGTCGCGCATGACGATCGCCGAGCTTTTCGCCGCCTATGGCGAGCAGGAGTTCCGGGCGCTGGAAGCGCGGGTGATCAAGCGGCTGCTGAAGAGCGGGCAGCGTGTCGTCTCCACCGGAGGCGGCGCCTTCATCAACGACCGAACGCGCAAGCATATCAAGAAGGGCGGCCTTTCCGTCTGGCTGAAGGCCGATCTCGACGTGCTCTGGGACCGGGTCGCCAAACGCGACACGCGGCCGCTGCTCAAGACCGAAAATCCGAAGCAGACGCTCGAGGGCCTGATGAATGCGCGTTATCCGATCTATGCGCAGGCCGATCTGACCGTGCTTTCGCGCGACGTCCGCAAGGAAATCATGGCCGACGAAGTCTTAAAGGCCTTGATCGAAGCTCAGAAGGAAAGTGCAGCGTCATGAATGCGATAACCTCCGCCTCCGCCATCCGAACGGTGCATGTGCCGCTCGGCGAGCGCGCCTACGACATCCTGATCGGGCCGGGGCTGATCGTGCGGGCCGGCGCCGAGATCGCCTCTCGCCTCAAGGGCCGCAAGGCGGCTGTTATCACCGACGAAAATGTCGCGCCGCTCTATCTCAAAGCTCTCGTCGCAAGCCTGGATGAAGCGGGTATAGCCTCGGCTGCGGTCGTCCTGCCTGCCGGCGAGAAGACCAAGAGCTTCGAACATCTGATCACGGCCTGCGACAAGGTGCTTGAGGCGCGCGTCGAGCGTAACGATTACGTCATCGCGCTGGGCGGCGGCGTCATCGGCGATCTTTCGGGATTTGCGGCCGGCATCGTCCGCCGCGGCGTGCGCTTCGTGCAGGTACCGACCTCGCTGCTGTCGCAGGTCGATTCCTCCGTCGGCGGCAAGACCGGCATCAATTCCCGCCACGGCAAGAATCTGATCGGCGCCTTCCATCAGCCGGACTTGGTTCTGGCCGATACGGATGTGCTGAATTCGTTGAGCGCGCGCGAATTTCGCGCAGGTTACGCCGAGGTCGCGAAATACGGGCTGATCGACAAGCCGGATTTCTTTGCCTGGCTGGAAGCGAACTGGAAGGCGGTTTTCGCAGGCGGCTCCGCGCGCATCGAGGCGATTGCCGCAAGCTGCCAGGCAAAGGCTGATGTCGTCGTTGCCGACGAGCGTGAGAATGGTCAGCGGGCGCTGCTCAATCTCGGCCATACCTTCGGCCACGCACTGGAAGCGGCGACCGCCTATGACAGCTCCCGCCTCGTGCATGGCGAGGGCGTTTCGATCGGCATGGTGCTGGCGCACGAATTCTCCGCACGGATGAACCTTGCAAGCCCCGACGATGCGCGGCGCGTCGAGCGGCATCTGAAGGAGGTCGGCCTGCCGACCCGCATGTCCGACATTCCGGGCGAACTGCCGCCCGCCGAAACGCTGATGGACGCGATCGCCCAGGACAAGAAGGTCAAGAGCGGCAAGCTCACCTTCATCCTGACGCGCGGCGTCGGCCAGTCTTTCGTCGCCGACGATGTTCCGGCGTCCGAAGTGATCAGCTTTCTTCAGGAAAAACACGCCTGATGTCGGTCGAAGGCGCTCTGGCATTTCTTTCGACATATTGGCCGGAGATCCTTTCGATCACGGCGCTGGTGCTCATGTCCGCCTTCTTTTCCGGCTCCGAGACCGCGCTGACCGCCGTTTCGCGCAGCCGTATTCATACGCTCGAGGTCAACGGCGACGAACGTGCCGGCTTCGTCCGGCAGTTGATCGAGCGGCGCGACCGGCTGATCGGCGCGCTGCTCATCGGCAACAATCTCGCCAATATCCTGTCCTCCTCGATCGCCACCAGCCTCTTCCTCGGGCTGTTCGGCAGTTCCGGCGTGGCGCTGGCGACGCTGGCGATGACCGTCATCCTGGTCATCTTCGCCGAAGTGCTGCCGAAGAGCTGGGCGATTTCGGCGCCTGAGCGCTTCGCACTCGCCATCGCGCTGCCGGCCAAGCTCTTCGTCGCAGTCGTCGGCCCGATTTCCTCCTTCGTCAATGCAATCGTGCGGCAGATTCTTTCGCTGTTCGGCATCAATCTCTCACGAGAGACATCGATGCTGACGGCGCATGAGGAGCTGCGTGGCGCCGTCGATCTGCTGCACCGCGAGGGATCGGTGGTGAAGGCCGACCGTGACCGCCTCGGTGGCGTGCTCGATCTCAGCGAGCTCGAACTCTCCGACATCATGGTCCACCGCACCGCGATGCGGGCGATCAATGCCGACGATGCGCCGGAAGCGGTGGTGCGCGTCATCCTCGAAAGTCCCTACACGCGTATGCCATTGTGGCGCGGCACGATCGACAACATCATCGGCGTCGTCCACGCCAAGGATCTGCTGCGGGCGCTCGCCGAGCCGAACATGGAGCCGCAGAACCTCGATATCGTGAAGATCGCGCAGAAGCCGTGGTTCGTGCCCGACAGCACCAACCTCGAGGACCAGCTCAACGCCTTCCTGCGGCGCAAGCAGCATTTCGCCGTCGTCGTCGACGAATATGGCGAGGTGCAGGGCATCGTCACGCTGGAGGATATTCTCGAGGAAATCGTCGGCGACATTTCCGACGAACACGATATCGAGATACAGGGCGTGCGTCAGGAAGCCGACGGTTCCGTCGTCGTCGACGGCGGCGTGCCGATCCGCGACCTGAACCGGGCGCTCGACTGGAACCTGCCCGATGAGGAAGCGACGACGATCGCCGGCCTCGTCATCCACGAATCGATGACCATCCCGGAAGAGCGCCAGGCCTTCACCTTCTACGGCAAGCGTTTCGTCGTCATGAAGCGCGAGAAGAACCGCATCACCAAGCTGCGCATCCGCCCGGCCGGGGAAGACGGCGCAAAGCCAGCCTGATTCGGCTTGGGTTTTAGGCGGCGAATATCCATATAGGCTTCGGTGCCGCTACCAGCGGGTCGGTTCATCTGGTGCAGCCGGTTCGACGGCCAGCGCATGCAGGCCGGCATCAAGCTCCGGTTTCAACAGGTCGGTGATGGCCCGGTGACGCGCCAGCCGCGACATGCCGGCGAATTTTCCGGAAACGATCCTCACCCGCATATGGGTTTCGCCGGTGCCCGTGATATCAGGCTGGTGGCCGGCATGCAGATGGCTTTCGTCGATGACGCTCAGGCGTTCGGGCGCGAAGGCTTTGACAAGTTTTTCTTCGATGCGGGTTCGCAGGGTCATCATCCGGTCTTGCTGGTTCGCGAAAAGGGTTCCTACCAAGCCTGCAACATTCCCGTTTGTCAATTCTTGTTGTCGCTTCGCGACAGCCCCATAATTAGCGCCGTCATGAGACTTGATTCCAAATATTTCGATCGCATCCGAACACGCCGCAAACGCGAGCCGGAGACAGAGCAGGCGCCGCCTACCTGTCAATGGGACGGGTGCGACAAGAAGGGGGCGCATCGCGCTCCCGTCGGCCGCAATGCGGAAGGCCAGTTCTTCTTGTTCTGCTTCGAGCACGTCAAGGAATACAACAAGGGCTACAATTATTTCTCCGGTCTTTCGGACGGCGAGATCGCGCGTTACCAGAAAGAGGCGATCACCGGCCATCGGCCGACATGGACGGTCGGCGTCAACAAGGCGGCGAAGGACAGTCCGCTGCATTCGGAGATCCGCTCCGGCGCCTATACCCGCGTTCGCGATCCCTTCGGCTTCGTCAAGGAAGGCGGCAAAGGCAGCGGACCGCGTTTCCCCCAGGCGCGCAAGCTGAAATCGCTGGAAACCAAGGCCTTCGAAACGATGGGCCTCGACGCCAATGCGACATCGGCGGAGATCAAGAGCCGCTACAAGGAACTGGTGAAGAAACACCATCCGGATGCCAATGGCGGCGACCGCGGCTCGGAGGAGCGTTTCCGCGCAGTCATCCAGGCCTATCAATTGTTGAAGCAGAACGGTTTTTGTTAATTCCCGTCCTTGCTCTTGGGCTTCAATCGGGTATGGTCCCAATCGGCTGAGGCCGCAGGCAAACGCGGCTCATATTTGTGCGTTTTCCCGACATCGCCTCCGCCGACCTTCCGGACGCGGCGTTTCTTGTCCGGGACTCTTTCAAGAATGCTCGCACGCGGTCATTATCCCGCCGAGGTTTCGTTTCAGTCCCGGAGAAGTATCGCCGACGTTCCGACCTGGACGGGCGCGGAATAAAAAACGCGGCGTCTGGGTTGCGACATGGCCTGAGACAGTATGGCCGGGTGGCATCACCCGCCTTGGAGACATGATGAGCAAGATCGACCTGGATATATCAGAACTGCCCGATACCACCGTTTCGGTTCGCGAGGCCTTCGGCATCGATTCCGACATCCGCGTCCCCGCCTACAGCAAGGGCGACGCCTATGTGCCGGACCTCGATACCGACTACCTGTTCGACCGCGACACGACGCTCGCCATTCTCGCTGGCTTCGCCCATAACCGCCGCGTGATGATCTCCGGCTATCACGGCACGGGCAAGTCCTCGCATATCGAGCAGGTGGCGGCGCGGCTCAACTGGCCTTGCGTGCGCATCAACCTCGACAGCCATGTCAGCCGTATCGATCTCGTCGGCAAGGATGCGATCGTCGTCAAGGACGGGCTGCAGGTCACCGAATTCAAAGACGGCATCCTGCCCTGGGCCTATCAGCACAATGTTGCGCTCGTCTTCGACGAATATGACGCCGGCCGTCCCGATGTGATGTTCGTCATCCAGCGCGTGCTCGAATCCTCCGGCCGCCTGACGCTACTCGACCAGAGCCGCGTCATTCGGCCGCACCCGGCCTTCCGTCTGTTTGCGACTGCGAACACGATCGGCCTCGGTGACACGACCGGCCTCTATCACGGCACGCAGCAGATCAACCAGGCGCAGATGGACCGCTGGTCGATCGTCACCACGCTGAACTATCTGCCGCATGATCATGAAGTGAATATCGTTTCCGCCAAGGTGAAGAGCTTCGGCAAGGACAAGGGCGGCCGCGAGACCGTGTCGAAGATGGTGCGCGTCGCCGACCTGACGCGCGCTGCCTTCATGAACGGTGATCTGTCCACCGTGATGAGCCCGCGCACGGTCATCACCTGGGCCGAAAACGCCGAGATCTTCGGCGATCTCGCCTTCGCCTTCCGCGTCACATTCCTCAACAAGTGCGACGAGCTGGAGCGTCCGCTGGTCGCCGAGCACTATCAGCGGGCCTTCGGCGTCGAGCTGAAGGAAAGTGCCGCCAATATCGTTCTCGGAGCTTGAGACCGACCGATCATGGCAGCTCGCGGTGACAATTCGAAAGCAAAACCCGGCGCGCCTGTCGACGTCGAGCCATTGCGCCGGGCGATAACCGGCTGCGTGCGCTCGATCGCCGGCGACGGCGACGTCGAGGTGACCTTCGCCAATGAACGGCCAGGGATGACCGGCGAGCGCATTCGGCTGCCGGAACTTTCCAAGCGGCCGACGGCGCATGAGCTGGCGGTCACTCGTGGTCTCGGCGATTCGATGGCGCTGCGGCTCGCCTGCCATGACGAGAAGGTGCATGCGACGATGGCGCCACAGGGCTCGGATGCCCGGGCGATCTTCGATGTGGTCGAGCAGGCGCGTGTCGAATCGATCGGCGCGCTGCGCATGGAGGGCATGGCGTCGAACCTGCGCTCCATGACGGATGAGAAATATTCGAAGGCGAATTTTACCGGCATCGAGCGCCAGGAAGACGCACCGGTCGGCGAAGCGGTTGCGATGATGGTGCGCGAGAAGCTGACCGGCCAGCGCCCGCCGGCCTCCGCCGGCAAGGTGCTCGACCTTTGGCGCGACTTTATCGAGGACAAGGCAGGGTCCGAGCTCGACAATCTGTCGAGCGCGATCAACGACCAGCAGGCCTTCGCCAAGGTCATCCGCAACATGCTGTCGGCCATGGAAATGGCCGAGGAATACGGCGACGATGACAGCGACGCCGACAATGACGACCAGTCGGAGCAGGAAGACCAGTCGAGCGGCGACGAACAGGACCAGGACGAGGTCGACGAGGATGCCGGCACCGATGCCGCCCCCGTCGAGGACAGTGAAGTTGCCGACGAGCAGATGGAGGACGGCGAGACCGAAGGCGCCGAAATCTCCGACGACGACATGATGGAAGAAGGTGAGGACGATTCGGAAACGCCGGGCGAGACTCGCCGGCCGAATACGCCTTTCGCCGATTTCAACGAGAAGGTCGATTATCACGTCTTTACCGAAGAGTTCGACGAGATCATCACCGCCGAAGAACTTTGCGACGCCGCCGAGCTGGAGCGCCTGCGCGCCTTCCTCGACAAGCAGCTGGCGCATCTGCAAGGCGCGGTCGGACGTCTCGCCAACCGGCTGCAGCGCCGCCTGATGGCGCAGCAGAACCGCTCCTGGGATTTCGACCTGGAAGAGGGCTATCTCGATCCGGCGCGGCTGCAGCGTATCATCATCGATCCGATGCAGGCGCTCTCCTTCAAGATGGAGCGCGACACCCAGTTCCGCGATACCGTCGTTACCCTGCTCATCGACAATTCCGGCTCGATGCGCGGCCGGCCGATCACGGTTGCCGCCACCTGCGCCGACATTCTTGCCCGCACGCTGGAGCGCTGCGGCGTCAAGGTCGAGATCCTGGGCTTTACGACCAAGGCCTGGAAGGGCGGGCAGGCGCGTGAAAATTGGCTTGCCGGTGGCAAGCCGCAGACGCCAGGCCGTCTCAACGACCTGCGTCATATCATCTACAAGTCGGCCGACGCGCCGTGGCGGCGCGCGCGCGCCAATCTCGGGCTGATGATGCGCGAGGGGCTGCTCAAGGAAAATATCGACGGCGAGGCGCTGATCTGGGCGCATAATCGCCTGCTCGCGCGCCGCGAGCAGCGCCGCATCCTGATGATGATCTCGGACGGCGCGCCGGTGGACGATTCGACGCTGTCGGTCAATCCGGGCAATTATCTGGAGCGGCACCTGCGCGCCGTCATCGAACAGATCGAGACGCGCTCGCCTGTCGAACTGCTGGCGATCGGCATCGGCCACGACGTGACGCGCTATTATCGCCGTGCCGTGACCATCGTCGATGCGGACGAGCTTGCAGGTGCGATGACCGAGCAGCTTGCTTCACTGTTCGAGGACCAATCCGTCCAGCCGCGCGGCGGCCGGATACGCCGTGCCGGCTGACATCGCGGGAAGAATGACGGTCAAGCGCCTCTGCCGTGCGGCGTCGATCGCGCTCTGTATCGCAGCCGGCGCTTCCTCGTCATGGGCCGGCGACGACGTGCCTGTCATTAGCCGGCAAATCTCCGATTTCAGGATCGGCTCTTCGGAGACGCAATTAGGATCGCTGGAATTTCTCGGCGGGCTGGAGATGGTCTCCAGCAGAGCGCTATTCGGCTCGCTCTCCTCCATCCGTTTCCGGCCGGACCAAAAACATTTCGTCGTCGTGCTCGATACCGGCCAGTGGTTGACCGGCGGCATCGAGCGCGACGTCAAGGGCAGGCTTTCCGGCCTTTCGGATGTCGAGATCACGCCGATGAAGAACAGCGCTGGGCGCAGCTTCGAAGGCAAGGGACATATGGATGCCGAGGGCCTGGCGCTCGACGGCGACCGGATCCTGGTCTCCTTCGAGCAGGCTCATCGCGTCGATGTCTATCCCGATCCCGGCTTTGCCGGCTCGGGAGCGATCGCCACTTTGCCGATCCTGATCCCGCGGAGAATGCTGAGCGACAACCGCGGCATCGAAACCATCACCGCGGCGCCGGCATCCAGCCCGCTACGGGGCGGCGTGGTCGTCGTTTCCGAACGGGGTCTCGACAGTGACGGCAACCGGCTGGCGGCCATTCTCAGCGGGCCGCTGAAAGGCCGTTTCTCGGTTAAGCGGGACGGCAGCTTCGACATCACCGACGGTGCCTTCCTGCCGAACGGCGACCTGCTGCTGCTGGAGCGCCGCTTCAACATGGCCGAAGGCATCGGCATGCGTCTTCGGCGCATCAAGGGCGCCGACATCAGGCCCGGCGCCGTCGTCGACGGCGACTTGCTGCTGGAAGGCAATTTCAACTCGCAGATCGACAATATGGAAGGGCTCGATGCCTTCCAGGCCGCCGACGGCACGACCCATATCATCCTGGTATCGGACGACAATCATTCGATCCTGCAGCGCAATCTGATGCTGGAATTTCGGCTTTCGGAAGAGGCCGCGTGGTCAGCGTCGAATTCCCAGAAGCGGAATTGATCCAAGCCATCGGCCCGAAAATCGGAATCGATTTTCGGAAAGCACGATGCCTAGATTCAAAATGTTAGAGCGTCCTTTGTGCGTCCAAAAGGACGCACGGCGCTCTAGACGTCAGACTGACGTCATATGCCTCGGCTATCCCTGCGGCATCGACAAAGCAGCCTTCGGAGGGAAATTCATGGCGCATATCCATCTCATGGGCGCGTCCGGTTCCGGCACGACATCGCTCGGCCGTGCGCTTGCCGAAAAGCTCGATATCACCCATCTCGACACCGACGATTTCTTCTGGTTGCCGACCGATCCGCCGTTCACGACGCCGAGGAATGCCAACGAGCGCATCCGGCTGCTCCTCGATGAGGTGGCGCGGCATGACGGCTGGGCCCTTTCCGGATCCACGCTGAAATGGGGTGGGCCACTGGAACCGCTTTACGATCTGATCGTGTTCCTTAGGATCGACCCGGAGCTTAGAATGGCGCGCATCCTTGCGCGGGAGATTGCCCGATACGGCGACAGAATCAGGCCGGGCGGCGACATGGCCGTAAAAAGCGGGGAATTCCTGGAATGGGCGGCGAGTTACGATACGGCCGGTCCCAAACGCCGCAGCCTTGCGGCACATGAGCAATGGCTGGAAACACAGACAGCGCCGGTGCTGCGGCTCGATTCATCGCTAGGTATCGACGATCTGACGGCAGAGGTGCTGCTGCATCCGGCCCTCGCCGCCGGCGCGGTCCGGCGGCGTCCGTAACTTCAATTAGCTGGCGCGAGCAGCCCGCATCGGCCGCAGCACGTTCATCAGCGCGCCGTAGGGCAGCAGCATGACGAGGCCGACGATCATCTTCACAGCGAAATCGCCGATCGCCCAGGAAATCCAGCGTGGAGCCTCGGTGGCGAAGACACCGAGGATGGGGGCCGCTTCCAGCGCAAAGGGATCATTCGGGCCGAGGAAGATGAAAAAGGCGGCGAAGGACAGCGAGAAGAACATCACCGTATCGAGCGCCGAGCCGATCAGCGAGCCGACCAGCGGCGCGCGCCACCAGGCCTGGCGGCGGAGGCGGTTGAAGACGGCGATATCGAGCAGCTGGCCAGCGAGATAGGCCGAGCCGGAGGCGATGGCGATGCGCGGCACCGAGGTGAAGAAGGAGAGCGTCACGCCGACGACGAAGCCGGCAAAGACGACCTTGCGGGCTGCCTGCGGGCCGAACTGGCGGTTGGTCAGATCGGTGATGAGGAAGGCGATCGGATAGGAGAAAGCGCCCCAGGTCAGGATGTCCGCGAGGTTGATGCCGGCGACTTCGGCGTTCAGCGGAAACTGGACGAGGAAGTTGGAGGCAACGACGACGAGCGTCATCAGCGCGACATAGGCAATGGTATAGCGGGTCTTCAGCATTTTTTATCCTGGGTGATGCCACCAGTTGGAGGAGCAAACCGGCAAAGCAAAAGGCTTGTCCGGTATTATCCGTTCAAGCCTTTTGAAGCCGTATGAAAGAAGGGCAGAAGCTTACGCGGCAGCAGCAGCTTCAGCGGTCTTCTTGGCGATCTGACGGCGCAGCAGGCGAGCGCGCATCGACAGTTCGTTTTCGCTGGCCTTCAGCAGAAAGGCATCGAGGCCGCCACGATGCTCGACGGAGCGAAGAGCGGCAGCAGAAACGCGAAGACGATAACGCTGGTTGAGAGCGTCGGAAATCAGCGTTACCTGGCACAGGTTCGGCAGGAACCGGCGCTTGGTCTTGTTGTTGGCATGGCTGACATTGTTACCAGTCAGGACGGCCTTGCCGGTCAATTCGCACACGCGGGACATGGAACACCTATTCTTGTTTTTCTCGGGCCATCGAATTGCCATTCCCGGCAAAGCCAGGCGCGCAATCCAACGGGCATGATTGGAAAGTTGCGGTTCTATAGTCAGACAGGCTGCTCGCGTCAAGCCAAACCTTGGCCTTTCCCGCAATTCTGTCAAAAAGCTGCTGTTTTCTTCCCTTCGCGGCAGGAGTATAGAGCGCTCAGCAAGGGCCTGCCAGCGCGCAGCAAGACAAGGCTTTTTCCATGGCTCATTCGGGCAGACGGATTTTCATTTCGGCCATCGCCGCACTTCTTGCCATACCGGCATCGGCGGCCGAAATTCAGCATCGGACGGAATACCGGGTGGCGCTCGCCGGCCTGCCGATCGCGCGCGCCGCGTTCCTGACGCAGATCGAGGACGATCACAGCTACAAGATCGCCGGCGACATCAATTCTGCCGGTCTTGCCGATCTCGTCACGACGATTTCGGCCAAGACCAGCGTCACCGGCATCGTGCGCAAGAACAGGCTGCAGGCGTTGAAATATTCGCTCTACTACAAGAGCGGCAAGAGGAAGGCCCGCGTCTACGAGGTCAGCTACCGCAACGGCAACATCATCTCGGCGACGACAACACCGATGCCGAAGCGCCCGAAGAACTGGGTCGACGTCACGCCGCGGGACATGCGCTCGGTGCTCGATCCCATCTCCGGCCTGATCTTCACCGGCGATACCAAGGTCTGCTCGCAGACGCTGCCGATCTTCGACGGCGAGACGCGCATGGATCTGGTGCTGTCGCCGAAGGGCGACGAGGATTTTTCCACCAATGGCTTCAAGGGCAAGGCGACCGTCTGCGGCGTGCGCTTCGTACCGCGCTCGGGCTACAAGAAAGGCCGCAAGGACATCGACTATCTCAGCAAGAGTAACCGGATGGAAATCTGGTTTGCCAAGTCGGACGCGGCAAATGTATACGCTCCTGTCTATGTGCGCATTCCAACCGAATATGGAATGGTGACGATCACTGCCGTCAAATACGGCAGCAACAGCTGACGGGGCTTCTGCCTCCGTGAAAGGGGGGACAGGTGAAGCTTCGCGCGACGTTGATCGGTTTTACGGCCACTCTAATGTGGTCGTTCCTGGCGTTGTTCACCGCCGCCTCCGGCAAGATGCCGCCGTTCCAGCTTTCGGCCGTCTGCTTTGCGATCGGCAGCATTCCCGGCCTTGTGGTTCTTACCTTCAATCCCTCGCGGCTGGCGCTGCTGAAGCAACCGGCCAAGGTCTGGATAACAGGCATTGCGGGGCTGTTCGGCTACCATTTCCTCTATTTTACCGCGCTCCGGAACGCGCCGGCGGTGGAGGCGGGACTGGTCGCCTATCTCTGGCCGCTGCTGATCGTCGTCAGTTCGGCACTGCTGCCGGGCGAACGGCTGCGCTGGTATCATGTGGCAGGTGCGCTTGCCGGACTTTGCGGCACCTTCCTGATCGTTAGCCGCAACGGCATCGATTTCGACGGCGCCTATGCCATTGGTTACGGCGCTGCCTTTCTCTGCGCCTTCACATGGTCCGGCTATTCGCTGCTGACGCGGCGTTTTGACGCCGTCTCCACGGATGTCGTTACCGGCTTCTGCCTTGCGACCTCCATCCTGTCGTTCTTCTGCCATCTCGGCCTGGAGACGACCGTCTGGCCGGCAACGGGTTTCGAGTGGGTCGCCGTCGCCGGGCTCGGGCTCTTTCCGGTCGGTGCTGCCTTCTACGCCTGGGATTACGGCGTCAAGAACGGCGACATTCAGATTCTCGGCGCGGCAAGTTATGCCGCGCCTCTGCTTTCGACGCTGATTCTGGTGCTGTTCGGATTTGCCGAGCCGAGCTGGCGCATTGCTCTCGCCTGCCTGCTCGTCACCGGCGGAGCAGCGCTCGCCGCACAGGACATGTTCCGCCGCAAGAGCCAGGCGCAGCCTGCTGTGGCGGAGTAGGCCTTAGAACAGGATGAGACAGTTAGAGCATGATGTCGCCCGAAAACCGCTCACATTTTTCGGCATCATGCTCTAGCCGCCGGGCTTCCAATCGGGCGGCGCCATCTCGAAGCTCGAAAATTCGAAGCCGGGCGAGACGGTGCAGCCGACCAGGGTGAAATCGCCAAGGGTTTCGGCCGATTGCCACCAATTGGCGGGAATGATTGCCTGCGGCCGCTCGCCGGCAGGGAGATTCGTTCCGAGCGTCAGGGTCTCGCTTGCCGTTCCGTCTCCCGAGCGGTGCAGCGAGAGCGGCGCGCCGGCGTAATAATGCCAGACCTCGGCGGCGTCATGGACGCGATGCCAGTGCGAACGCTGTCCCCTGGTCAGCAGATAATAGATCGCCGTCGAATGACCGCGTTCTCCGCCCGCCTTGTCACGGAATGTCTGTACGTACCAGCCACCTTCTGGATGCGGCTGCATGCCGAGTTCGCGGATGATGTCCTCAGGCGACATCAGAAATGGTCCTTGCGCTTGCGGATCTCTGCAAAGACTTCCTCGTTCGTCTTGCCTTCCATCACCAGATTGCGGCGGATCGCCGGATCGGCGGCGCGCAGGAACGGGTTGGTTTCCTTTTCCAGCCCCAATGTCGTCGGGATGGTGAATTTGCCGTCGGCGCGCAAGGTCTCGATCTCGGCGGCACGGCTCTTGAGGCGCTGATTGTCGGGATCAACAGTCAGCGCGAAGCGGGCATTGGACAACGTGTATTCATGGCCGAAATAAACGGCGGTCTCATCGGGCAGCACGGCGAGTTTCTGGAGGGAATGCCACATATCGGCGGCCGGGCGTTCGAACAGCCGGCCGCAGCCGAGCGCAAACAGCGTGTCGGCGGCAAACAGCAGCTTATCGTCGACGAAGTGATAGCAGATGTGGCCGGCGGTGTGGCCGGGCGTTTCGATCACGTTGACCGTGTGATCGCCGAAAAGGAAGCTGTCGCCATCGGCCATCGCCCGATCGAGGCCAGGAATGGCGACGGCCTCGTTGATCGGGCCGATGATCTCGCAGCCGAACTGCTCCTTCAGCGCCAGGTTGGCGGTGACATGGTCGGTGTGATGATGAGTGGTGAAGATATGGGTGATTTTCCAGCCGCGACGTGTCGCCGCTTCCAGGATCGGCGCTTCCTCGGGTGCATCGATCGCCGCGGTAAAGCCTGTCTCCGGATCGTGCACGAGAACGCCGAAATTGTCGGTGCGGCAGAGAAAAACGTCTAATTCCAAAGGTTTCATCGTTCAATAATCCCTTATCCCAGGAGTCTCGCGGAAATGTAGAGGTTCCGGCCTTGAAGTCCAACCGCCCGCTGATAACATTTGTCGCAATGCACGCCGATATCGTCGACTTACGCCAGTTCTATCACTCCGGGCTCGGACGTCTTGCCGAGCAGTCGATCGCCATGGCGCTGTCCTCGCTCTGGGTGCGGCTGCCGCAGGAGCGTCTGGTCGGCCTCGGCTATGCCGTGCCCTTCCTCGACCGCTTCCAGGCCGATACCGAGCGCACCTTCGCCTTCATGCCGGCCGGGCAGGGTGCGGTGAACTGGCCGATGGGCTTGCTCTCGACGACGGCGCTGATTTTCGACGAGGAACTGCCGCTGCCGGACTCCTCGATCGACCGGGTGCTGATGGTGCATTCGCTGGAATTCGCCGAAAGCCCGCGCGAGACGCTGAAGGAGCTCTGGCGGGTGCTGGCGCCGGGCGGACGGTTGGTCATCGTCGTGCCGAACCGGCGCGGCGTCTGGGCACGCATGGAGCATACGCCCTTCGGTTCGGGCCGGCCCTATTCTCGCGGTCAGTTGACAAATCTGCTGCGCGAGACGAACTTCACGCCGGGCGCGACGGCTGAAGCGCTGTTCTTCCCGCCTTCGAAGCTCAGGACCATATTGCGCCTGCGGCGCGCCTTCGAGCGGATCGGCCGAACGCTTTGGCCGGCCTTCTCGGGCGTCATCATCGTCGAAGCGCAGAAGCGGCTCTATCAGGGCCTGCCGGTTGCGGCGCGGGCCTCCCGCCGTGTCTTCGTGCCGGTTCTCGCGCCTCATGGTGTGCCGACCACACGTAGTAGATGACGTCGCTCCCGGTGGTCTCCACTGCTTGTGTCACGCCCATTGCTCTCGACAACAATCGCATTCCGCTTTAATGCCACTTGGTGTTTTTCAGCCCGGATTTCCGGCAATTCCAAGGTCGAACCCATGAGCGTTGAGATGAGCAAGCCCGTTCCGCGTCCCGGTATTCTCGATATCGCAGCCTATGTGCCGGGCAAGGAACATGCGCCGGGTGTCGCCCGCGTCTACAAGCTTTCGTCCAACGAAACGCCGCTCGGCGCCAGCCCGAAGGCGATCGAGGCCTTCAAGGCGGTTGCCGACAATCTGGGGCGTTATCCTGACGGGCAGGCGATCGAACTGCGCGAGGCGATCGCTGCCGTGCACGGTCTCAATCCGGCAAACATTCTCTGTGGTAACGGCTCCGACGAGCTGCTCGGCCTGCTCTGCCATGTCTATCTCGGCGCCGGCGACGAGGGCATCATCACCGAGCACGGCTTTCTCGTCTACAAGATCCAGATCCTGGGCGCAGGCGCCACGCCTGTCGTCGTCAAGGAGAAAGACTATACCGTCGATGTCGATGCGATCCTTGCCGCGGTGACGGAGAAGACGAAGATCGTCTTCATCGCCAATCCCGGCAATCCCACAGGCACCTATGTTTCTGTCAGCGAAATCCGCCGCCTGCAGGCCGGACTGCCGAAACATGTCGTCCTGGTGCTCGATGCCGCCTATGCCGAATATGTGCGCCGCAATGATTATGAAGCCGGCATCGAGGTCGTATCCTCCAATGCCAATGTGGTGATGACCCGCACCTTCTCGAAGGCCTATGGTCTTGCGGCGCTGCGCGTCGGCTGGATGTATGCGCCCGCCGAGATCGTCGACGCGCTGAACCGCGTGCGCGCGCCGTTCAACTTGAACGCACCGGCGATCGCTGCCGCAGCCGCTGCCATCCGCGACCAGGCCTTCATCCAGCAGGCGGTCTCCTTCAACCAGATGTGGGTGGAGACGCTGACCCAGGCGCTCGAAGCGATCGGCCTGAAGGTGACGCCGTCCGTCGCCAATTTCGTCCTCATCCATTTCCCCGAGATCGACGGCAAGCGCGCCGCGGATGCCGACGATTTGCTGACGAGCCGCGGCTATATCCTGCGCGCCGTGCGCGGTTATGGCTTCGCCAATGCGCTGCGCATGAGCATCGGCCCCGAGGAGGCAAATCGCGGCGTGATTGCCGCGCTCACCGAATTCATGGGTCATCAGCCATGAGCGTGCAGTTCGATCGTATCGCGCTGATCGGCATCGGCCTGATCGGATCGTCGCTCGCCTATGACATCAGGCGGCTTGGTCTTGCGAGGGAGATCGTCGTCGCCACACGCAGCCTCGATACGCTGAAGCGCGCCGAAGAGCTTGGCCTCGGCGATCGCTACACGACGTCGTCGCAGGATGCCGTCAAGGACGCCGATCTGGTGATCGTCTCGGTGCCGGTCGGCGCTTCGGAAAGTGTGGCGAAGGAGATCTCGGCAAACCTGAAGCCCGGGGCTATCGTTACCGACGTCGGTTCGACAAAGGCCTCGGTCATCGCGCAGATGATGCCGCATATGCCTGATAATGTGCACTTCATCCCCGGCCATCCGCTGGCAGGTACGGAGAAATCCGGGCCGGATGCCGGCTTTCCCGGCCTCTTCGAAGGCCGCTGGTGCATTTTCACGCCGGTCGCCGGCACCGATGAGGCGGCGCTGAAGCGGCTGCGCAGCTTCTGGGAAGCGCTGGGCTCGAAGGTCGACGAGATGGATGCCGAGCATCACGACAAGGTGCTCGCCATCGTCTCGCACCTGCCGCATATCATCGCCTACAATATCGTCGGTACGGCTGACGATCTGGAGACGGTGACGGAGTCGGAAGTCATCAAATATTCCGCCTCGGGCTTTCGCGATTTCACCCGCCTTGCTGCGTCCGACCCGACGATGTGGCGCGACGTCTGCCTGCATAATCGCGATGCGATCCTCGAAATGCTGGCGCGGTTCTCGGAGGATCTCGCCTATCTGCAGCGCGCCATCCGCTGGGGCGAGGGTGACAAGATTTTTGAACTCTTCACCCGCACACGCGCCATCCGCCGTTCGATCGTCCAGGCGGGCCAGGATGTCGACGCGCCGGATTTCGGCCGCCACGCGCTGGATAAGAAGTAGCAGCCCGCGATGGTGGAAGTGGCAAGCGCTGGCCAGGCGGATATGGACTGGCTGGTACGCGAGGATGCCAGCGCCGGTGAAGCGTGGGTATCGCGCTGTGTCTCGCTCGGCGAATATCTGGTTGCCAGGGAGGCCGGCGAGATCGTCGGCTTCCTGCGCTTCTCCCGTTTCTGGGGCAGGGTTCCCTATATGGAAATGATCCGCGTCCTGCCCGGCTACCGCCGGTCGGGCGTCGGCACGACGCTGTTTCTCGCCTGGGAGAAAGCCATGCGCGACGACGGCGCCCGCATGCTGATGACGTCGAGCGAATGCGACGAAAGCCGGCCTCAGGACTGGCATCGCCGCAACGGATTTTCGGAGACCGGCGCGATCGAGTTGCCTGGTCTGCAATTGGTGCCGGAAATCTTCTTCATCAAGCAAATAGCCTGAAGCGCATCGCGTCGCGCTATGCATACCGTTATCCCAAACCTATAGACACTTTTGGGCGAGATGCATCAGATCGGTGGAATCCGCCCGAGCGGGATGAAACCGCTGACGGTGGCATTGCCACGATCGATGACGAGATCGACAGAGACCTTGTCGCCGCCGCCGGCAAGCGCCTTCAAGAGCTTCGTTGCCGTGTTGACGGTCGAGGCGAT
Source organism: Rhizobium laguerreae (assembly GCF_019778565.1). Lineage (NCBI taxonomy): Bacteria > Pseudomonadati > Pseudomonadota > Alphaproteobacteria > Hyphomicrobiales > Rhizobiaceae > Rhizobium > Rhizobium laguerreae. The sequence goes on from NZ_JAAXQT010000004.1 coordinate 449,611, forward strand.
ATCCGGAAAGGCCTGTTTCAGACTGTCCCCCCAGGGGCCGAGCTGTTCGATCTCCAGCTTGAATTTTCCCGAGAGGAAGCCCTGCTCGTCGAAGGAGAAGGGGCCGGTGAGCGTCATAACCTTGCCGTCGCCGATGTCGGCGACGATGCGGCGCAGGTCGCCGGTGGCACCATTCAGGCCGTTCCGGTCACTGCCGTCGATCAGGCCGGCCTTGCCGGCGACGGTCAGGTCGATGCTGGCAGACAATTTCGGAAAGATCTGCGGCCAGTCCTTGATCGCCGTCTTGGCGTCCTGCAGGGAGATCGCACCGTCGAGATCGGCGCCGTTCTGGCGCAGATGGATTTCGGTGCGAGCCGCATCGAAGCTCATGGTCTGGCCGCTGTAGGAGGAGACGGCCATCGCCTTCAGACCCTCGATGACGGTCGAGCTGCGGTCGACGCCCTGCAGCCTGGTCGCAAGGCTCGCCTGCAGGTTCGTCCATTGGGCCGAGATCGAAAGGCCGTTGCTGGTGCGGATTTCGGCCGGCGAATCGAGTTCCCAGACGATATCGCCGGGCGCATAGACCTGTGCTGCCGAGCGCAGCGCGCCGAAGGTGGCGGAGACGCCGTTGACATTGTCGTCGACGTCGATCTTGGAGCAGAACAGGCCGATACGGAAGGGATAGCCGCGGAATTCGATATCGGAGCATTCACCGCTGACGCCTGCCTGATCGCGCGGCGCGATCGCCTTCAGCACCGTGGTCTTCAACGCCGACGCCGCATAGAACCAGCCGCCGGTATAAAGCGCGATCGCCAGGAGGATGCCTCCACCCAGCAACCAGAATTTCTTGCCGCTGCCTGATTGGCTGCTGCCGGATCGGCTTGACGCTGCCATGATGTTCTCCAATGGTGAATCGCAAATGTGATTCCGGTCTGGCGTGCGATATGGACGAATTTTGGGTATTTGGCTACGGTTCGCTGATGTGGAATCCGGGCTTCGAGTTCATGGAGCGGGCAGAGGCCCTGGTCTACGGCTACAGGCGTTCGCTCTGCGTCCGCTCCTTTGTCCATCGTGGCACACGCGACAATCCGGGCCTGGTTCTCGGCCTCGACAGGGGTGGTGCCTGCCGCGGCATGGCTTTCCGCATTTCGCCTGAAAAATGGGATGAGGTGATCGATTATCTCCGCGCCCGCGAGCTGGTGACCAATGTCTACCTGGAGCGCCGGGTGCGGCTGCAGCTTGCAGGCCGGCGCCGGGTCGATGCGATCGCCTACATCATCGACCGCGAGCATGAGCAATATGCCGGCGCACTCGATGCGCTTGCGGCGGCGCGGGTGGTGAACGAAGCAAAAGGCCAGTCTGGTCCGAATGACGCCTATGTCTTCAACACGCTGACGCATCTGAAGCAGATGGGCATTTGCGACCATTGGCTGGAGCAGGTCGTCAACGAAGTGGAGCGGCTGCGCGCCGCCTGATCTCAGCCAATTGCCGCGTTCAGCTTTCGCAGCTCGACCAGCCTTTCGACCGCCGTCGGCGGGAGCGGCAGATGCGGATTTTGGGCGACGGTTTCGAGCAGAAGCTCGTCGCTTGCCCGCTCCGATACCTCGATCAGATGGGCAAAAAAGGCGTCCGGATCCATTCCCGGCATGATCGGCGGCAGGATCTTCACCTTGAAATGGCCGGGATAACGACGAATGCTCCGCCGAGGCCAGAAGAGGCCGGGATGCATGGCGATCGGCACGACGGGGAGGTTAAGGTCGCGGTACATGCGGGCGATACCGTATTTATAGAGCGGTTCCGCACCCGGCGGACGGCGGGTGCCCTCGGGATAGATGATGAGCTGGCGGCCGGTTGAAAGCTCTTCCTTCGTGCGCTTCAGCACTTCCACCATCACCTTGCCGCGGGCGCCGCGATCGACCGGGATCATGCGCTGTTTCTTCGCATACCAGCCGAAGAGCGGAATCCACATCAGTTCGCGCTTCAGGATATAAACCGGATCCTTCAACCAGGGCAGCAGCGCGTAGGTATCCCAGAAAGACTGGTGCTTCGGCGCTAGGATGTAACTGCCATCAGGCAGGTTTTCCAGGCCCTCGATCTCGAAGGTGGTGCCGACGATCACTCGCATCAGCCAGTGGTTGGAACGCGCCCAGTTCTTCGGAATCGCATAGGCGATCTTGCGCGGCACCACGAAATAGTAAGGCGAGAGCACGATCATCCGGATGATGAGGTTGGCGTAGAAGATCGTGTTGAAGAGAACGGAACGCAGGGCGATCATGAAACTTTCCCGAGGCATGCTCACGCGACCGGCCTACACGATATTGCCCGCCATAAAAAGCGTTTGATGCTGCCCTGATGTAAAAGCTCAGTCTGAGGCCGGTACGCCTGCCGAGCGCAGCCCGGTGTGGCGGCCGAAGCCGGTGATGTTGCGGGCGCCGGTCAGCAGCACTTTCACATATTCGGCCAGCATGACACGCATCGCATTCGGATCGGTGAACCAGTTGCGGCTCTTCAAATCCGAGTTGACCACGGGATAAGCGATGAACTCGATGTCGGGATCGACATAGGAGAGCTCGGCGAGGCTTCGCGGCATGTGGTAGTTGTTGGTGACGATCAGAACGCTGCGGTATCCCTTGGCGTGAATCCAGTTCGAAGCTTCCTCGGCATTGCCGATGGTGTCGATCGCATCGTAGCCGATATCGACACAGCAGGAGAAGAGATCGGCCGGGCCCTGTGTCATCTTGCGGATCTGTGCCGGCGTCGTTGTCGGGTGGGCGCCGGAAATGAGCAAGCGCTTGCCGGCACCCTGCTGCAGCAGCTCCACGGCCTGGTCGATGCGCTGGTAACCACCCGTCAGCACCACGATGGCATCCGCCTTCGGTTCGGCCGGGGGCTTCAGCGTCGTCACGGAATCGGCAAAACGCAGAAAACCTCCGAACACCAAGGCGATTGCCAGCAAGCAGGCAAAGCCGCCCCAGCGCAGCAGGCGGCGGATCGGCCCGCGCCGCGGCGGCAGCAAACCTGCCGGGCGATCAAGCTCCGGGTCCTGATGAATCGGGTTGGGTGTCGTGTGTCCCATCGTCATGAATCGTGATTATACGCTGATTGCGGCGCGGAACAGACGCTTTCATGGCAAAACCGCACGGTCACGATCAACTTCCGATGCCGTCGGTGCGTGTTGGGTCCGAGCGTAGCGTATCGATTTCGTAGATCGTCCGCATGACGGTCAGCCGCGCGGTGAAGGTGGTCAGGAGCGCGATGACGATCATCGTTGCGAAGATGCCGGCATAACCGAGCACGCCGACGGAGAAGGTACCGAAGAGCGCGGTCGCCTGGTCCGTTTCCGGAGTGGCGAGGGTGCGGCTTTGCCAGAAACCGGCGGTGGCGAAGAAGAGAGCGGCAAGCGCGCTGCCGATCGCCGAGCCCTTGAGGCTGATCTTCAGGAAATGCTTCTGGAATTCGGTGGCGACGAAAGAGCTTTCGGCGCCGACGAAATGCAGCACTTCGACGACGTGACGGTTGCCCGACAACGCGCCGCGCGTGGCGAAGACGACGGTGAGCACCATCGCCGTGAAAACCAGGAGCAGGATGCCGGTGCCGATCATGACAGTCGTGTGCGCCATGGATACCAGCCGGTCGACCCAGGTGCGGTGATCGTCGAGGGTGGCCTGCGGGATACTGTCCTTCAGCAGCGCCCGCATCGAACCGAAATCCGGTGGGTTGCTCTCGTCGATGGTGATGATGACGAGACGGGGAACGGGCAGATCCTTGAGGTCGAGACCGGGGCCGAGCCAGGGTTCGAGCAGGCGAGCGGTCGCCGCCTCGTCGACGATCTGGCCGCTCTTGGTGCCGACGAAGGTCAGCGCCAGATCGCGCGCCTGGGTCAGCGCCTTTTCCATGTCGAGATTGTCGTCCGGCTTGATCTGAATGGTGATCTCGCGCGAGATCTGGCTCTCCCAACTGGCCGCCGTCGAGCGCACCATGCTGACGCCGCCGAGCGTCAGGCAGGCGAGAAAGGCCATGATCGATATCACCACCATCAAGGCGCTGCCCTGGATGTTGGAAGGCGGCAGAATCGGCGCGGTCGGACGCACGCGCAATTCCGGCCGCTTCTGCTGGGTCTTGGCAGACGCCTTCTCGGGGTTTCTGAACGGGGGCTCAGTCATAGATATCGAGATGCCCCTCTGAGAGGATCATGCGGCGGGCTTCCACCTGCTCCATCAGCGCCAGGTCATGCGTGGCGATCACGACTGCCGTGCCGAGGCGGTTCAGCTCGAGGAAAAGATTGAGCAGGCGCTTGGCCATCGGCGGGTCGACATTGCCGGTAGGCTCGTCGGCCAGCAGCACTTCCGGTCGGTCCATTAGCGCCCGGGCGATTGCGGCGCGCTGCTTCTCGCCGCCGGAGAGTACGGGCGGCAGCACGTTGATGCGTTCGCCGAGGCCGACCCATTTCAAAAGTTCCAGGACGTCGGTCTTGTAAGAGCTCTCATCCTTGCCACGCACCCGTAAGGGCAAAGCGACATTCTCATAGGTGGTGAGATGGTCGAGGAGACGGAAATCCTGGAAGACGATGCCGACGCGACGGCGCAGAAGCGGCAGTTCGGGGCGGGGGATTTCGGAAATGTCACGCCCGAACATGCGGATCAGCCCGCGCGTCGGTTGCAGCGACATGAAAAGCATCCGCAGCAGCGACGTCTTGCCGGCGCCCGATGGACCCGTCAGGAACTGAAAGGATTTCTTCGGAATGTCGAAGGTCAGGTCCCGGAGGATTTCCGGGCCCATGCCATAACGCAAACCGACATTCTCGAAGTGGATCAACGGGCAGCTCAGTCTGTTGTGGGTTTCACCGCACGACTTGTTAACCAACACCGTTAACAGCCGGTAAATTTTGCTGGAAAGACGCCCGTTTGATGGCGATCTTTGCGAAGCATTAACCATTAAAATTTACGACTGAGCAGGATTCGTTTCAATGCCAAGATTTCCCCTGGCAGCGAAACCATGTGGACATCTGCGAGGCAGCCATCATGGAAGCATCCTCCTTCAGCCGGACGCCGGGCCAGGCCTATGATCTCCTGCCGCCGGAACCCACCAACCGTCGGTACCGCTCGGCGCGTCCTGCCGATATCTCCGACGCCGAATTCGTCACCCTCGGCAAAGTTCGGCCCAGGGAATTCAATGCAAGGACCTATAACGACAACCGCAAGCGTATGGCTGCCGCAAACGCCGCGCCGCCGCCGTTCATGCCGGCAATGGCTGCTTGCGTTCTGCAGACCGTGGAATCCTGGCTGCAGCGCGCGTCGATGCGGAGCTTCGCAGCGCTGGTGCTGGCGCTCGTCGTGCTCGTCTTCGGGCTTGCGGGTGGTTTTTCCGGCCTTTCCGGCGAGCGAGCCACTTCCGGAGCATCGCTGCATTTTACCCATGTCACGGTGACGCCGCGTGATGCGAACGGCATGCGCGTGCTCGTCATCAACGGCATCATCGAAAACGACAGCGGGACGACGCAGACGGTGCATCCGATCCGTGCCGATCTCGTGACCGACGAGCGGCTGACCGCAAGCATCGTCATCAACCCGCCGGCCGATGTGATCTATGGCGGCCAAAGCCGGGGCTTCTCGGCTCGCGTTCAGCATGCCGGCGGAAAAATGCCGGAGGTCCGGCTGTCCTTCCTGCCGCAGACGTAACAGGACATGGATTGCCGATTTTCGCGTCGCAGGTTGCGCCAATCGCGTTAATTTCATAGCCGGCGAGGCTGTTTCAGGCTCGCATATGTGCTAACGGCTTACCCTTCTTTTCATGGAGCAAGCCCTTATGCCTGTCGTGCGCGGAAAAAACATCGAGCCGCTCTTCACCGCCGAGCAGATCGCCGAGCGCAATCATTCGATGGCGCGGGAGATCGCCAGCGGCCCGACCAAGGACCTGCTCGTCATTGCCGTGCTCAAGGGCTCCTTCATCTTCGCCGCCGACCTGATCCGCGCCCTGCATGATAGCGGGCTTGCCCCGGAGGTCGAGTTCATCACGCTGTCGAGTTACGGCATCGGCACGGTTTCGCAAGGCGTGCGCATCGTCAAGGATATCGACAGTGACGTGCATGGCCGCGACGTCCTGCTGATCGACGATATCCTCGAATCCGGCCGGACGCTGCTCTTTGCCAAGGAGTTGCTCTTCGAACGTGGCGCGCGCAACGTCACGATCGCCGTGCTGCTCGACAAGCGCGTCAAGCGCAAGGAAAAGCTGGAGGCTGATTATGTCGGCTTCGAATGCCCTGACTATTTTGTCGTCGGCTACGGCATGGATGTCGCCTATGCCTTTCGCGAACTGCCCTTCGTCGGCGTGGTGACCGGGGACGCCTGAACTACTGCATAATTCCTTAAATCGGAATCGATTTAAGGATAAAATTATGCAGCAATTAAAAGTGTACAGCGTCCTTTGCGCGTCTTAAAGACGCGCGGCGCTGTAATGCCTTCGAGACGGGTTGTTAACCATCTCGTCCATCGCTTCCTCATCTTTACCGATCGAAAAGGAAAGTCTGGTGATTTCCGTCACGGGGCTGATACGGAGCGATGCACATATGGCAAGAATTCTGATTACGGAAGACGAGGACTCCCTGCGGTCCTTCGTAGCCCGGGCCCTGCGGCTTGACGGCCACGAGACCGACGAGGCTGCCGACGGGGCTGAAGGCCTGGAGAAGCTCAAGGACGGGGTCTACGATCTGCTGCTTTCAGATATCCGCATGCCCGTGATGGACGGCATTGAACTCGCCCATCAGGCAAAAGACGCCTTCCCGGGTCTGAAGATCCTGCTAATGACCGGTTATGCCGAACAGCGCGAACGGGCCGACGATCTTGCCGAAAAGATCATCGACGTCGTCGCCAAGCCATTCGCGCTTCCCGATATCCGCAAGGCAGTCGCCCGGGCGCTCGTCTCTTAAGCATGACGCCGACAGTGTGAGCGGTTTTCGGACGGCATCCGGCTCACCCTCCTTGATTTGGAACGGGATTCAGATTTTGGTCGGATCGGCCTAAAACCATCCCGTTCGCGCCTGCTATTGTGCGGCGGCGGAAGGATTATTGGATGTCCAGCAGCCGCTCGAGATAGCGCCGTTCCATTTCCTGTGGCGGATTGTTGCCGAGTTTCTCGCGGATCGCGTCGAGGATTTCTCGCGCCCGTTGAACGTCGATTTCGTCAGGCACCTTCACGTTATCGCCGAAATCAGGTCCCTGGGTCCGGCGTGGTCGGCCGAGCGGGTCGCGACCGTTCTGGTCGCCCTGGCCCACCTGGCCGTTCGGGCCTTGACCCTGCTGACCCTGCTGCGCCTGCATCATCTGGTTCATCATGTCGCGCGCGCCCTGGCGAAGCGCTTCGAGCGCGCGGCCCTGGCCCTCGACGGCCGGTTGACCGCGGCCCTGGCCGAGTTCACGGCCGGCACCTTCCATTTCGCGTTGCGCTTGGCCGAAGCCCGGGCCGGGCTTCATGCCCATCTCGCCAAGGCTCTTCTGCAATTCGCCGAGCTGCTTGCCGAGCGCATCCTGCTGGGCGCGCAGCTGTTTCAGCGCCTCGCGCAGCTGCTCGGCCGTCATCTGGTCGGAGGGCTGCTGGCCTTCCTTGCCTTGCTGGCCCTGCTGGTCCTGCGGCTCGCCGTTTTCTCCAGGGTTCATCTCGTCGAGCAGCGGATCGTTTTCGCCCATGTCAGTCTCGCCGCGCTGCATGCGGTCCCGGAGTTGCTGGTCGAGCCGGAAGGTCTGTTCCATCAGCTTCTGCTGGTCGCGCAGGATTTCGCCGAGCTTGTCGATCTGCTTGCGGGCTTCGCTGTTTTCCTGACCCTGCTGGCCGCGCTGCGGCCGGCCCGCCTGCAGGTTGTTCATCATCCGCTGCAATTCCGACAGCATCTGCTGGGCCGCGTCACGATTGCCGGAGCGGGCAAGATTCTCGATCTGGTCCATCATCCGTTCCAGATCCTGCTGGCGCAGGGTGTTCTGTGCGTTCTGGTTCGGCTGCATCGGCGCGTTCTGCATGCGCTCTGCAAGTTCGGTCATATAATCCTGCATCGCCTTGCGCAGCTCATCCATCAGCTTCTTAATCTCCGCGTCGGGAGCGTTGCGGTCCAGCGCGTCGGCAAGCTTCTGCTGGGCCTCGCGCAGCTTGCGCTCGGCCAGCGATAGATCGCCGTCCTCCATGCCGAGGGCGATCTCCCACAGATATTGGGCGGTATCCTTCAGCGCATCCTCGCTCTTTGCGAGCTTCATGCGCGCCAGGGCGGATTCGAGCAGCAGATAGTTGGTGAGCTTGGGGATGGTCTCTTCAGGGCGGATGGTCAGCGCCTCGTTCAGCGCGATCGCCTGCGGCATCTTGCGCGTATCGAGCGCGAAGACCTGCCGTTCCTCGGCGACGGCTGCGGCAAGCGGCTCGTTGAAGGGCCGCGACGGCAGCGTCATTTCATGCGGCGGGCTGCGGCCGGTCTGGCCGGCGGCATCCTTGGCGACGAGCGTGATGCGCACGCGCTTGCCGGCAAGCGGATGTTCGGTCAGGTTCCGGCTGGTCACGCCCTTGGCGTCGCGGGCGTTGCGGCGGGGGACATCCAGCCGGTACTCCGGCAGCGGATAGAGCGGCGTTGCCGTCGGGTCTGTTTCGACGGGAACGATCTCCGCATGCGCCTCCTGGACGCCGTAATCGTCCTTAACGGTGAAACCGATTTCAAGCGCGCCGTTGACGCTGGGCTTCGGCAGGCCGTCGAAGGCAATCTCCGGCGCCTTATCGGGGAGAACGTCGAAGCTCCAGCGGCGGCCGTTGACCTCGAGTGCACCGTTCTCCTGGAGCTTCATCATATGCGTCTGCGCGACGAGAGCCTGACTGGCCGGTGCCGCCGTCTGTTGCTCGCTGCCTGATGCCGCCGTTTGTTGCGGTTTGGTATCGGCCTGCACGGCAATATCCTGCGCCTCGCCGTTCGCCTTGCGGAACACGACTTTTTCCGCCGTCTTTCCGCCGCTGACCCGCACAGTGAGGCCTGAAAACTGCGGAATGCCGATCGGCGCCTGCTCGCTGCCATCGGCCGTCAGATAAATTGGCGCGCGGCCGGTATAAGAAGGCGGTGTCACCCAGGCATCGATGCGTACTGCCGGATTGCTGACCACCTGCTCGGGTGCTGCCTGCAACGCGTCGCGGATCGAGCCGCCGTTGATCGACAGCGAATAACCGAAGGCAGTGACAAGCAGCAGCGCCGGGACGGCGCGCAGCGCGAAACGGTCATGCGCGGCGATATCAGGCCGCGGCAGTCCGGCATCGAGCGCTGCGATCTTTTCGGCCATGCGCGTCTGGTGCTCGCGCCAGAGCGCCCGGCCGAAGGGGGTATCGAAGGCCGGCTCGTCTTCCTGGACGGTGACCGGCTGGTGCGGCAGGCCGTTGCGCTCTTCCAGCATGCGGTCGGCTTCTGCGACCCTCGGCCAGCGCAGGGTGCGGAAGGGGAGGAGCGAAACCAGAAAAGCGGCGGCAAAGGCAATCAGCAGCAGGATGCGCAGCCAGTCCGGCACGCTGCGGAAGAGGCCGAACCAGGAAGCGCAGAGATAAAAGGCGATGACGGACAGTACCGGCATCAAAGGCGGCAGCAGCTGCTCGAAAAAGAGCACGATGCGCGCCAGCAGGCGTTTCGTCGTCACCAGCCGGGCAAGCGACGGACGGAACGCAAATGCACCTTTCTTCTGCCGAGAGGGGCTTTTCATCGGTCCGGTCTCCGCGATCTGGCGTTCTGGAACAGAGGGCGCTTCCGGCGATTGCAGGGCAATACGCTCATGAACGAAAGGATAACACTCTTTGTGGCGAAGGCGAGGGCGAGCGGCCGGTATTACCGGCTTTTCACGTTAATTCGCCAAAAAGTGATGGCTTGTTCAGTCGAGCCAGGCCGGAACGGAGTCAAGGCTGATCAGTTCGGCATAGGTTCTGCGCGGGCGAATCGTATGGAAATCGCTGCCCCTGACCAGAACTTCGGGCACCAACAAGCGGCTGTTGTAAGTGCCTGCCTGGACCGCGCCGTAGGCGCCCGCAGTGCTGACCGCCATCAGGTCGCCGGGCTTCGGCATCGCCATCTCGCGGTCAAGTGCCAGATAATCGCCGGTCTCGCAGACGGGGCCGACGACATCGGCGCGGATGCGAGGCGCGTTGGCCGCCGAAATCGTTACCGGGCGGATTTCGTGATAGGCCTCGTAAAGCGTCGGGCGGATGAGATCGTTCATCGCGCCGTCGACGATGACGAAGGTCTTTTCGCCGCCATCCTTCACATAGAGGACTTCGGTCACGAGGATGCCGGCATTGCCGACGATCAGGCGACCGGGTTCGGTGATGATCTTGCAGTCCAGGCCGCGCAGCTGGTTCTTGACGATTGCCGCATAGGCATCCGGCAGTGGCGGCGGATTGTTGTCGTCCTTGTAGGGGATGCCGAGGCCGCCGCCGATATCGACGTGATGGATAGTGTGGCCATCGGCGCGGAGCGTCGCGACAAGGTCGTGCAGCAGTTTGAAGGCGTCGTCGAAAGGCTGCAGCTCGGTGATCTGGCTGCCGATATGCATGTCGATGCCGGTGACCTCGATGCCGGGCAGCTTGGCGGCATGGGCATAGATGGCGCGGGCGCGCTCCCAGGAGATGCCGAACTTGTTTTCCTTCTTGCCGGTAGAGATCTTGGAATGCGTCTTCGCATCGACATCCGGGTTGATACGGAAGGAGACCGGCGCTTTCTTGCTCACGCTGACGGCGCGCTGGTTGAGGATCTCGAGCTCGGGCTCGGATTCGACGTTGAAGCAGTAGATGCCGGCTTCAAGGGCGAAATCCATCTCGGACGGCGTCTTGCCGACACCTGAGAACATGATGCGGTCTGGCGGAATGCCGGCGGCAAGCGCGCGGCGCAGCTCGCCCTCCGAGACGACGTCGATACCGGCGCCGAGGCGGCCCAGTGTCTTCAGCACCGCCTGGTTCGAATTCGCCTTCATCGCATAGCAGACCATGGAGTCCATGTCGGCGAAAGCTTCCGAAAAGACGCGGTAGTGGCGCTCCAGCGTTGCGGTGGAATAGACGTAGAACGGCGTGCCGACTGCCTTGGCGATCTCGGGAACGGGGACGTTCTCCGCATGAAGGACGCCGTCACGGTATTCGAAATGATTCACGGGTTTATGCCTTAAAGAAGGGGATCGAGAAGGAAGGGCTTGTCGACGGTTCCCGGCTGTTTCGTCGGCTTGGAAACGTCGCCTCCCTTGCTTGCCGCAGCGCTCGGCGGATCGAGGTCGCCCTTGCGCCCGCATCCGGCAGCGGCAAGGCCGATGACGGCGAAAACCGCCGTCAGGCGGACGAGGTGCGGCAAGCTCTTCATGGATATCCTCTTCTGCGGCATTTGATGGCATCATTCATATCGAACGATGGACATCTTCATAGCGAAGTTTATCCGCCTTGTGCACCCTGATTGTTGGCGGTCTTTGCGCACCCCGCAGAAGGGCGCGGCGGCTTTTCGCCACGCCTGGTATCTCTTAGTTGCGGGCGCGCCAGAAGGCGATCTGCCTGCGCACTTCGGACGGTGCCGTGCCGCCGAAGCTCTTGCGGCTGGCGACCGAGGCCTCGACGGTCAGCACGTCGTAGACCTTGTCGGTGATGTCGGCATGGATCGACTGCAGATCGGCGAGTGGTAGCTCGGCAAGGTCGCATCCCTTGCTTTCGGCAAGTGCTACGGCCCGGCCGGTGACGTGATGGGCGTCGCGGAAGGGGAGGCCCGCTTCGCGCACCAGCCAGTCGGCAAGATCGGTCGCCGTCGAATAGCCGGAGCCGGCCGCCGCCTTCATGCGCGCGGTGTTGACGGTCATGTCGCGCACCATGCCGGTCATGGCGGCAATTGCCAGTTCCAGGCTCTCGGCGGCGTCGAAGACCTGTTCCTTGTCTTCCTGCATGTCCTTGGAATAGGCGAGCGGCAGGCCCTTCATGATCGTCAGCAGCGCCACCAGCGAGCCGTTGATCCGGCCGGTCTTGGCGCGCACCAGTTCGGCGGCATCCGGGTTCTTCTTCTGCGGCATGATCGACGAGCCGGTCGAGAAGGCGTCGGAGAGGCGCACGAAACCGAATTGCGGGGTCGACCAGATGACGATCTCTTCTGCCAGACGCGACAGGTGCATGCCCGCAATCGCTGCGATCGACAGGAATTCGATGGCGAAATCGCGGTCGGAAACCGTATCGATGGAGTTGCGGGTCGGCTCGCGGAAACCGAGCGCCTTGGCCGTCATGTGGCGGTCGATCGGATAGCCGGTGCCGGCAAGTGCGGCGGCACCGATCGGGCTTTCATCCAGATGCTCGATGGCGTGGCGCGCGCGCGCGCGATCGCGGCCGAACATTTCGACATAGGCCATGCAGTGATGGCCGAAGGTAACGGGCTGGGCGGTCTGCAGATGGGTGAAGCCCGGCATGACGCTTTCGGCATGCTCTTCGGCGCGATCGAGGAAGGCCGCGATCAGGCCGGTCAGCATCCGCTCGGTCTTCTCAAGCTCTTCCTTTACCCAGAGACGGAAATCGAGCGCCACCTGATCGTTGCGCGAGCGGGCGGTGTGCAGGCGGCCGGCCGTCGGGCCGATCAGCGTCGCCAGGCGTGCTTCGATATTCATATGGATGTCTTCGAGCTGACGCGAGAATTCGAAATTGCCGCTTTCGATTTCTGACAGGATCGTGTTTAGCCCGTGAACGATCTTGTCCTTATCGTCAGTGGAAATGATCTCCTGATGGGCGAGCATCGTCGCATGGGCAATCGAACCGCGGATATCCTGCGCGAATAGCTTCTTGTCGAAACCGATCGAGGCATTTATCTCCTCCATGATCGCGTCCGGGCCGGAGGCGAAGCGACCGCCCCACATCTGGTTGGAGGATTTGGTGTCCGTGGTGTCGTCGGCCATGAAGGTGTCCGCCTTGAGGATGCATGTCCAGGAGAATGAAATGACGACAAGAAAACCCCTCGGGCTGCCATCCCTGAGATGGATCGCGATGGCCGCCGTTGCGGGTGTCGTTGCCGGTGCGGCAGCGGTATACGTGAAGGAGGCGGGGATTGGCAATGGCGGCGGTGAAACGGCATCGGCCGAATGCAAGCTCGCCAAAGACCGCATTGCCGGCATTACGCCGCTGATGAAGGGCCAGGTGGCCGCCATGGTCGCCGCCACTGAACCGCGCAAGTTGACCGCTGTTTCTTTCAACGGGCCGGACGGCAGGCCGCTGACGCTCGACCATTTCGCCGGCAAGACCGTGCTTCTCAATCTTTGGGCGACATGGTGCGTTCCCTGCCGCGAGGAGATGCCGGCGCTGAATGCGCTCGAGAAGGAGATGGGCAGCGACAAGTTCCAGGTGGTGCCGGTCAATATCGATAGTGGCGACGACGAGAAGCCAAAGACCTTCCTCACGGAGATCGGCGTCGATGCGCTGCAGCTCTATCGCGACAATACGATTTCGGTGTTCAACAGCCTGAAGAAAGAGGGCCTCGCCATGGGACTACCGGTGACGCTGTTGATCGACGACAAGGGATGCCTGATTTCGGCGATGAACGGGCCGGCTGCCTGGGACAGCGAGGATGCCAAAGCACTGATCAAGGGCGCGATCGGATCGTAGACCCGCGAGCGTTTACCGCGTCGGGACAGGCACTTCACCGCGATAGTCATAGAAGCCGCGGCCGGACTTGCGTCCGAGCCAGCCGGCTTCGACATATTTCACCAGCAGCGGGCAGGGACGATATTTGGAGTCCGCCAGGCCGTCATGCAGCACCTGCATGATCGAGAGGCAGGTGTCGAGGCCGATGAAATCGGCAAGCTGCAGCGGTCCCATCGGATGGTTGGCGCCGAGCTTCATCGCCGTATCGATGGCGTCGACCGTGCCGACGCCTTCATAGAGCGTGTAGATCGCTTCGTTGATCATCGGCAGCAGGATGCGGTTGACGATGAAGGCCGGGAAATCCTCGGCGACGGTGATTGTCTTTTCCAGCGTGCCGACGAATTCCTTGGCGGCGGAAAAGGTCTTCTCGTCGGTGGCGATGCCGCGCACCAGTTCGACCAGCTTCATGACAGGCACCGGGTTCATGAAATGTATGCCCATGAAGCGCTCGGGGCGGTCGGTGGCGGCAGCAAGCCGGGTGATGGACAGGGAAGAGGTGTTGGTGGCAAGCAGTGCTTCCGGCTTCAGGACCGGACAGACCTGGGTGTAGATCTTGCGCTTGACCGTTTCATCCTCGGTGGCGGCCTCGATGACGAGATCGGAGGGGGCGAGATCGTTGACATCGGACGAGCCTGTGATGAGCGACAAGGTCGACTTTCGTTCCTCTTCGGTCATCTTGCCGTTCGTCACCAGGCGGGCCAGGTTGCCGTTGATGGTGGCAAGGCCGGATTCAATGCGGTCCTGCGAGAGATCGTAAATGTGAACCCTGTAACCTGCGGCGGCCGAAACATGCGCGATGCCGCAGCCCATCTGGCCGGCACCAATAATACCAATATTCTTCAACACCGCATTCATCTCCAAACCCCCCGCACGGCATTCGCCCCCGCGCCGCCGCATTTTTCTAGCAATACTGCCGGACGAAGGATCGCCCGGCAGCAGTAGTAGCCCGATAAAAGATAATTTTCCAGTCATTCGCACGTGCGAAAGAAAAGCATTTGACGCGGTCAGAGCGCCTTTTGCAATTCCGGCAAGGCGTCGAAGAGATCGGCGACCAATCCATAGTCGGCGACCTGGAAGATCGGCGCCTCCTCGTCCTTGTTGATGGCGACGATGACCTTCGAATCCTTCATGCCGGCCAGATGCTGAATGGCGCCTGAAATGCCGCAGGCAATGTAAAGCTGCGGCGCCACCACCTTGCCGGTCTGGCCGACCTGCCAGTCGTTCGGCGCGTAACCGGCGTCGACGGCGGCTCTGGAAGCGCCAACGGCGGCCCCGAGCTTATCGGCAAGCGGCAGGATGACCTCCCTGAATTTTTCCGCCGAGCCGAGCGCCCGGCCGCCAGAGATGATGATCTTGGCAGAGGTCAGCTCCGGCCGGTCGGAGGCCGACAGCGCATCGCCGACGAAGGTCGAAAGCCCCGGATCGGAAACCGCCGGGATTGCCTCGATCGTTGCCGAACCTCCCTCCGGTGCGGAGGCGAAGGATGCGGTGCGCACGGTGATGACCTTCTTGGCATCGCTCGCCTGTACCGTCTGAATGGCGTTGCCGGCATAGATCGGCCGCTTGAAGGTGTTTGAGGAAATTACCTCGATGATCTCGGAGACTTGAGCGACATCGAGCAGGGCAGCGACGCGCGGCAGCACGTTCTTGCCGACCGAGGTGGCGGCAGACAGGATCGTGTCGTAGCTGCCGGCCAGCGAGACGATCAGGTCGGCGAGCGGTTCGGCCAGATTGTTGGCGAGGTCGTCGCTTTCGGCCAGCAGCACCTTGGAGACGCCGGCAAGTTTTGCCGCCTGTTCGGCAGCGGGCTTGGCAGCCTTGCCGGCAACGAGCACATGAATATCGCTTGCCTGTTCCTTGGCGATCTTTGCGGCTGCCGTCAGCGCCTTGGCGGTCTGGTCGGACAGGCTGGCATTGTCGTGGTCAGCCAGAAGAAGAATGGTCATGATGATGGCTCCTGTTCCAAGCTGATTACAGCACGCCGGCTTCGTTTTTGAGCTTGTCGATCAGTTCGGCGACCGACTTGACCTTGACGCCGGCCTTGCGGCCCGACGGCTCCTCGGTCTTCAACACCTTGAGGCGCGGCGTTGTGTCGACACCGAAATCGCTTGGCGTCTTCTTGTCGAGCGGCTTCTTCTTCGCCTTCATGATATTAGGCAACGAGGCATAGCGCGGTTCGTTCAAGCGCAGATCGGTGGTCACAACAGCCGGCAGCTTGATCTCGATCGTCTGCAGGCCGCCATCGACTTCGCGGGTGACGGTTGCTTTGCCATCGCCGATCTCGATCTTCGAGGCGAAGGTCGCCTGGGCAACTCCCATCAACGCCGCCAGCATCTGGCCGGTCTGGTTGCTGTCGTCATCGATCGCCTGCTTGCCTGATATGATCAGCCCCGGCTGTTCGGCATCGGCGACAGCCTTCAAGATCTTGGCAACCGTGAGCGGCTCGACTTGATCGTCGGTCTCGATGAGGATCGCCCGGTCTGCACCCATCGCAAGGGCGGTCCTCAGCGTCTCCTCGGCCTTGGCCGGACCGATCGAGACGACCACCACTTCCTCGCACTTGCCGGCTTCCTTCAGCCGCAGCGCCTCTTCCACCGAGATCTCGTCGAACGGGTTCATCGACATCTTCACATTGGCAAGCTCGACACCCGTGCCGTCCGGCTTCACCCGGATCTTCACGTTGTAATCGACAACCCGTTTGACTGGGACGAGTATCTTCATGGGGTCCTTCCTTCAGGAGAAACTGGCTTCAGAGACTTTTTTAGAAAATGCGCGCTCGAGCGCCGCTCCGATTGTCGAATGGCGACATGGATACGCGCTTTTCCTCCAAATTCAACGCTTCCATGACGCCGCCGGCGATTTGCCTCGGCAATATATGGACGTTTACGTTCACGTCAATATCGTTGCTTAGCGTCGGCCCCAGGGAAAGCGCTGCGCGGTTCGCCCGTCCGTGCCGGCCGCGATGGCCTGGCCAGCGCCCGGGTCGTTTCTGACGGCGCGGGGCGTGACGATCTGCCGGTCGAAGAGCGGCACACCAGGCCGGCGCAACGCCAGGATCAGCAAAGCCCCGGCAAGGATGCCGCCGACATGCGCACCCCAGGAAACGTCGCCGTCAGGTGCGATCGCCAGCATGAAGAACTGCTGCCCGATCCACAAAAGCAGCGGCACGAAGGCTGGCAGGGGCAGCGGCACGCGGAAAAACACCAGCACCCATACCCGCACGCGCGGATGCAGCATGACATAGGCGGCAACGACGCCGGAGACCGCCCCCGATGCGCCGACCAGCGGCGCTTCCGAGGTCATCATCAGCAGGCCGTGGCAGAGCGCGCCGGCGGCCGCGCAAACGAAATAGAAGATCAGGAAGCGCAGATGCCCCATCGCATCCTCGACATTATCGCCGAAGACCCAGAGGAAGATCATGTTGCCGGCCAGATGCCAAAAGCCGGTATGGACGAAGGCATAGGTGAGGTAGGTCAGCGGCTCCGGCACGATTTCGAGTCCCTGCGCCAGCACCGCGTGGCCGAAGGCGACTGCCGGGATGTAGCCGAGCCCGACGGTCGTCGCCTGGGCCGCATGCTCGCTCTCCAGGCTGGTCAATAGCCAGACCGCGAAGTTCAGCGCCATCAGTGCGAGCGTTACCCACTGAACCTTGATATGTTTCAGCGTATTGGCATCGTGAAGAGGTATGAACATAAAGGCCCCTCGGCGATCGTGATCGCGACAAGCCTATCTGTTTTTTCCCGGAACCCAAAGCACATCCGCATGGCCCCGGTCATTTGCATGACGTGCCGCGACGAAGAGGAAATCGGAGAGCCGGTTGACATATTTCATCGCCGGCTCGCCGACAATTTCGCCGTCGGTGCGGGCAAGCGCCACCATCAAACGCTCGGCGCGCCGCGCAATCGTGCGGGCAAGATGCAGATGCGCGGCAGCCGGGCTGCCGCCTGGCAGGATGAAGGATTTCAGCGGCTCCAGGCCGGCGTTCAACCGGTCGATATCACGCTCGACGCGGTCGACTTGCGTCTCGGCGATCCGCAGCGGCTCATAGGCCGGCGGCTCACCAGTGTCAGGGGTGGCGAGATCGGCGCCGAGGTCGAAGAGGTCGTTCTGGATAGACATCAGCATGGCGTCGAGTTCAGGCAGGCCGGCCGTGTGCAGCCGCGCCATGCCGATCGCGGAATTGGCCTCGTCGATCGTGCCGTAGGCCTCGACGCGCAGATCGTCTTTCAGCCGGCGCGGGCCGGACACCAGCCCGGTCGTGCCGTCATCGCCTGTTTTCGTGTAGATCTTGTTGAGCTTGACCACGGTTTCCCCCTTGAAGTTCGATCAGGTCGGGCGGCCCCCGCCGGTGATCCAGAGCGTCACCATGATCAGGATGACGGCGATCGCCTGCAACAGCACACGAAGCTGCATCAGCTTGTTGGAACGGTTGGGATCGCCGCCCTTCATCATGTTGAAGAGGCCGCGGATCAGGACGAGGGCGACGACGCCCATGACAATAATCGCGAGGATATAGGTGACCGTGGACATGGCGTTCAGCTTTCTCAGTCAGTCCGTCCAGCGCATCAGGCGGTAGAAGAGGTCTGCCGGAAGCAGCCGCTTCAGGAACATGCCCTGCTTAGCCGGAGTCGTTACGGGATAATGTGGCCTCGGATTTGTCGAGTTCAATGCGTGTTTCAATACGGAATAGACCGCTTCCGGGCCGAGTTTATGGCGGTTGACCGGCCCCGATCCGTCGAGTCTCGCCAATTGCCTGATGTAATCGACCGCGTGCGGCGAATTCTCGAGGTCGATATGTTCCTTGATCTTTGCCAGCGCATTGGCGGTAAAACGTGTGGCGATCGGACCCGGCTCGATCAGGCTCACATGGATGCCGCTGCCCTGCAGCTCCATTCGCAGGGTGATGCTAAGGCCTTCGAGCGCGAATTTGGACGCGGTGTAGGCGCCGCGATAGCGATAGGGAACGACGCCAAGGATTGACGAGCATTGCACGATCCGCCCTTGGCCACGTTTGCGCATCGGCGGAATGACCTGCCGCGTCAGCTCATGCCAGCCGAAGAAATTCGCCTCGAACTGCGCGCGCAGCGTTGCTGTCGACAGATCCTCGACGGCGCCCGGCTGGCCATAGGCGCCGTTATTGAAGAGTGCGTCGATGCGACCGCCGCTGCGTTCCAGAACCGCGCCGACCATGTCGGAAATCGTCTCGGTCCTGGCATAGTCCATCAGGAAGGCCTCGATGCCCTCGGTTTCCAGCCCCGGCAAATCTTCCGGCTTGCGCACCGTCGCGAAGACACGCCAGCCATCGGCTTTCAGCGACCGCGCGCAATGAGCGCCGATACCGGACGAACATCCGGTCACGACGATGGTGCGCTCTCCCGCCATGGAATGATTCCTGTACAAAATGGGACTCGTTTCCCATATTCGGCCAGAGGATACAATCTGGAAAGCCGGAGACGGAATGCCGAAGGTGCTGCGCACGATCTATGACGTGGTCTATGACGCGATCTGTCATATGGTCGAGGACGACGGCTTTGCGATGGCAAGCCATGTGGCGCTGTCGAGCCTGCTTGCGGTTTTCCCCTTCCTGATCTTCGGCACGGCGCTCGCAAGCTTCCTTGGCGCCGATCAATTTTCCTCGACGGCCATCCATCTGATCTTCGACACCTGGCCCGAGGCGATCGCCAAACCGCTCGCCGACCAGGTGCTGCAGGTGCTGACCATTCCGCGCGGCGGGCTGCTGACGATCTCGGTGCTGGCCGCCGCTTATTTCGCCTCGAACGGTGTCGAGGCGCTGCGCATCTCGCTCAACCGCGCCTACCGGGTACAGGAAACACGGGCCTGGTATTTCACGCGTCTCGCCAGCCTCGGCTACGTGCTGATCGCGGTCATCATCTTCACGGCGATCAGCATCCTGCTGGTCGCCCTGCCGCTGGCGCTCGATTATTCGAGGAGATGGTTCCCGCTGTTCGCCGATACGCTCGACATCGTTTTCAGCTGGCGCATCTACGGCACGCTGGTGGTTCTGACCGTCGGACTGCTGGTCATGCATCTGTGGTTGCCGGCCGGCAAGCGGCGGGTCTTCGACGTCATTCCGGGCGTGCTGCTGACGCTGCTTCTCTGGCTCGCCGGAGCGCTGATCTTTGCCTATTATCTCGCGACCTTCGCCAATTATACGGCAACCTATGCCGGTCTCGCCTCGGTCATGATCGTGCTGATCTTCCTCTACATGGTCGGCGTCATCTTCATCATCGGGGCGGAGATCAATGCAGCGCTGATCAAGTTCCGCGTCTTCCGGATGTTTTCGCACACGCTTTCGATCGTCGGCAGAGAGCGTGTCGAAAGGCAATCAGAGCCCGACAAGACGGCGAATATCCGCCCCTGACATGCCCTGGGCGCGCAATTCGCCAAGCCCGGTGTCACCTTGGCTTTTCGAAAGCTTGCGGCCATCCGCGCCGAGAATGAGACGATGATGGTGATAGACCGGCTGCGGCAGGCCAAGCAGCACCTGCAACAGCCGGTGCACCGATGTGGCGTGGAAGAGGTCGAGCCCACGCACGACATGGGTGACGCCCTGCAGCGCATCGTCGACGACCACGGAAAGATGATAGCTCGATGGCGCATCCGAGCGGGACAGGATGACGTCGCCCCAGACGTCGGGCTCGGCGGCGATCTCGCCTGTCCTGCCGTCGCCGGTTTCCGTCCAGAACAGCAGTTCGCCGATCAGGTCGAGCGCTTTGCGCATGTCGAGCCGCCAGGCATGTTTCTTCCCCGAGGTCAGCATGTCCCGCCATTCGTCTGCCGGACGCTCACGATCACTTGCGGGATAGTGCGGGGCGCCGTCGGGATCGCGCGGCCAGGATTCACCCGCCGCCTCGTAGGCGACGACGCGCGCCTTCACCTCGCCGCGCGTCAGAAAAGCTGGATAGACCAGCCCGCGCTCGATCAGAGCGTGCAACGCCGCCTGATATTCGGGAAAATGTTCCGACTGGCGCCGCACCGGGCTTTCCCAGCTGATATCAAGCCATTCGAGATCCCTCAGGATGCCGGCCTCGAACTCGGGCGTGCAGCGGGTCTGGTCGATATCCTCGATGCGCAGCAGCAGGCGGCCTTGTTCGGCCTCTGCCATGTCGCGGTTCAGAAGGGCCGAGAGGGCATGGCCGAGATGCAACGGTCCGTTGGGACTCGGCGCAAAACGAAAGACAGGTTTTTGACGCTCACTCGTGGTCATGCTTTCTTCTGCCATGGATTCGGCTTTTGAACCACTGCGAGGCAATGTGCAGATCATCCGCAACGACGATGACGTCAGGCAGGGGCTCGAAGCGCTGCTTCGCCTCGATCCGCGTCTTGTGCCGATCGTCGCCGACGCTGGACCCATTCCGCTGCGATTGCGCGAGCCAGGCTTTGCCGGTCTTGCCCATATCATCGTCTCGCAGATGGTATCGCGCGCCAGCGCCGAGGCGATCTGGCGGCGCATGCTGCCGGCGGACGGTTCGCTGACGGCCGAAGGCTACGCACTGCTTCACGCCGAGGCGTGGCGCGAATTCGGTCTGTCGCGCGCCAAGGCCGAGACGCTGTCGCGGATTGCCGAAGCGGTCGCTTCCGGCCGTCTCGATCTCTCCGGGCTCTGCCTGAAGCCGCCGGCCGAGGCGCTTGGCGAACTGACCGCGCTGAAGGGTGTCGGGCCGTGGACGGCAGAGGTCTATCTGATGTTTTGCGGCGGTCATGCCGATGTTTTCCCGGCCGGCGATGTCGCGCTGCAGAATGCCGTCGGGACCGCATTCAGTCTTGCCGCACGGCCGCAGGCGAAGATGCTTGCTGAGCTTTCGGCAGTCTGGTCGCCGTGGCGCTCGGTGGCGGCACGGCTTTTCTGGGCCTACTACGCCACGAAGGTGCGCCGTGACGTGGTGCCGATCGGCTGATCGGCAACACTCTTCAAAATGCCTTTATCCTCTGAATTTATTGGACTTCACAATCCTGTAACAACCGGCCTAATATACAGGTGCAGATGCCGAATCGATCAGGAGAGTCCCTTGACGATTGCAGTCTCCCCACAGGCCCTGCCGGCGCTCGTCCTGAACGCTGACTACCGGCCACTGAGTTATTACCCCTTGTCGTTGTGGTCCTGGCAGGACGCGATCAAGGCGGTATTTCTCGACCGTGTGAACATCATTGCAGAATATGAACATTCGGTTTCCTCGCCGAGCTTTTCGATGCGGCTTCCGAGCGTCGTGTGCCTGAAGACTTACGTCCAGCCCTCCCGCAATCCCGCTTTCACCCGGTTCAACGTCTTCCTGCGCGACCGGTTCGAATGCCAGTATTGCGGCGCCCATGACGACCTGACCTTCGACCACGTCATCCCGCGCGCCCATGGCGGCGAGACGACCTGGGAGAATGTCGTGGCAGCCTGTTCGCCCTGCAATCTGCGCAAGGGCAGCAAACTTCCGAAGCAGGCAGCCATGTTTCCGGCGCAGAAGCCGTACCAGCCGACGGTGCAGGATCTGCACAATAACGGCCGTCTGTTCCCGCCGAACTATCTGCATGAAAGCTGGCTCGACTATCTCTATTGGGATACCGAACTGCAGCCCTGATCGAACGGCCTGCAGCGCCGCGCGTCCTTTCAGAGGCGCAAAGGACGCTGCAGCCCATTCGAATGCTGCATAATTTTACGAGGCGGCCTTGCGAACGCCGACAAAGGCGAAGGCTGCGAGCAGGATTCCGGCAATCACGTTCCAGCCCGCAAAAGACAGGCCGACCACGCGCAGCGCCGCATCGGTGCAGGACGGGCCCTTGATGGTGTTGAGCTCACCAAGCAGATCGCCGGCATTGGTCGTCATGCTGCTTGCCGTCGTCGAGCAGGTGGCCGGGCCCGGCCAGAAGTGCCATTCGACACCGGCGTGATAAACACCCATGCCTGCCGTCACCAGCATCAGGATGCCGGCGGCGAGAATGAGCGCCCGGGTGATCCAGTTCGGCAGGCCGACGAGCTCGGAGATTGCGGCCAGGATCGCGATCGGGATAGCGTAATAATAGGGCTGCCGCTGCAACAGGCAGAGCGCACAGGGAATATAGCCGCCGATATACTGGAAGCCGAGCGCCGTGCCGACGGCCGCCGCCATGCCGGTGGCGAGCAACATGGAATAGACAAAGCCGGGGCGGGCGAGCGGCGAGGAAATAGTCATGGCGGAGCTCCGCGAGTTTAGTAGAGCATGAGATGCGGATTGATTTTAGGCCTGTTCGGCCGAAAATCATCCTCGCCTAGTGAGCGAAAGAGCGGTAGCCGACATATAGCACGATCACCGTAGCGGCACCGATGCCAACGATCTGGCCGAGGCGCTTCTCGATGAAGTCACGGATCGGCTCGCCGTAGTGGCGCAGCAGCCATGCGAGGAAGAGGAAACGCGCGCCGCGTGCAATAATCGCCGAAACAATGAAAAGGCCCAGATTGACGTGAATGACGCCGGACAGGATCGTCACGATCTTGATCGGCGGCAAATGCGCAAGACCTGATGTGACAAGCAGCAGCAGGATCCACTCGTAGGTGACATAGGCCTTCATCTGCTCGAAGGCATCGAGCTTGCCGTAAAATTCGAGCACCGGCCGCGCCACCGTCTCATAGGCGTAAAAGCCGAGCGCCCAGCCGGCGATGCCGCCGAGTACGGAAGCGACGGTCGCGACCAGCGCGTAGCGATAGGAGCGTTCCGGCCTGGCAAGCGCCATCGGCAGGAACAGCACGTCGGCGGGAACGAGAAAGACGGAGCTTTCGACGAAGGCGATGACGGCGAGCCAGATTTCGGCCGATTTGCGTGCGGCCAGAGACATGGTCCAGTCGTAAAGTCTGCGGAGCATTCCGTTTCCTTCCTGTTGCAGTGCAAAAGAGCTTTAGGGGCCGTGCGCGGCGCTGTAAATGCTCGTCCGTGTCCTTCGTGCCACCGCCGTCAAAAAAATTTCGTGATGACGGGTGTCAGCACCTCTCCCAAGATTTCACGGGATTGCGAATCGGCCATTCTGCGGCAAGCTGATTTAGGGTCGACGTGCAGGGCGGCATGAGAATGTTCAAAGTGATCGAAGGTGGCCGTGGGCGGGCCGTGCAAATGGATGACCGGTCCGAGAAGGGGCGGGGACCGAGCAGAGACGACGTGCGCCGGGAGGCCGCGCGACGGATCGACGACAGCGGTTATCATCTGTCCCGCATCCGGGAATTCGCGACCGGCGTGCCGATGCTGGCCTCTCTCAAACACTTGTCGCTACAGATCGACTTCGCAGCCGAGGCGTTGTCGCGGCTCGACCCAATCCCGGACGATTTCCGCGCCGATGGCTATTGGCCGGCGGGCTGAGGCAATCACGCTTACGGCGCCGCGCGTCCGGGTATTTAATCCCGACGCCTGTCGGAACAACGGCTTGACTGCATGGTTTCCTTCTCATGATCAAAAAATCCCGAGGAGGATATTCCCATGCGGATGAAACTTGCTGCCGCCTCGCTGCTCGCCCTTGGCATGGCGACGTCGGCTTTCGCACAGGCCAACCCGCCGCAGGCTCCGACCAACAGCGGCGCCAATACGCCGAGCAGCTCGGAATATGACAGCACCGGCAACAGCGGCAGCGGCACGACTGTACCACTGGATCCGAATGCAACGAACAGCACGACGAACAATGGCTCCGCCAGTTCGATGAACATGCCGATGAACAAGGCGAATTGCCCGGACCAACCGAGCGGTGAGTCGCTTCAGACGCAAGGCGGCAACAGCGGCACGACGACCAGCGAAGCCTGCCCTGACAAGTAGTCCACTATTTGCCGAAACGCTGCAGCTCCTTCGGGAGCTGCGGCTTCCTTTTCAGGACAGGTCCATCGACTTTTCCCATTGCTGACGCAGGACGTTCATTTCCGTCCGCTTCTGGGCCATTTCGCTAACGGCGGCGCGCAGATGTGGGTGGTGCGACATGAACATGTTGAAGTCGCGCCGTTCGAGAACCTCGAACTGGCAGAAATCGACGGCAATGACGTCGGCGGTGCGCCGTGCGCCGGTCAGCAGTGCCATTTCTCCGAAGAAAGCTCCCGGCTCCAGGCGGATCGCGCCGCTGGCGAGCCGCACTTCCACCGCACCCGAAGAGATGAAATACATGCTGTCGCCGCGGTCGCCGCGGCGGATGACGCGTTCGCCGGGCGGCGCCGATTTCGCCTTGAAGAGCAGCAGCAGCTCCTCTTGCGCGTCCTCGTTGACTTGGGAGAACAGCGGGAAAGTCTCGATCAGCTGCTGCATCTTCAGTTGATGCTGGCGCTCGCGCTCTTCGCCGAGCGCCCTGATCTTTTCCAGTTCTTTGCCGAGCGCCTTCTGCCTGCTTCTGCCGTAGCTCTCCCAGAGGGAGGGCCACCTCGAATGGATAACTTTCTTCAGGCCGTCGGTTGCGAAGATCACGATCGGGTTGAGTGTGATCGACAGGATCGCGGCAGCCAGGATCAAATCCTGACCCTCATGCGGCAAAAGCCCGAGTGATACGCCGAGGCCGGCGAGGATGAAGGAAAACTCCCCGATCTGGGCAAGGCCGCCGGCTAATGTCAGTCCCATGCTGATCGGATATCTGAGCAGCATGACGATGAGGAAGGTGATGATGCCCTTGCCGAGGATGACGAGCGCCAGCGCGCCGATCACGGCCAGCGGCTCGCGCACCAGGATCGAGGGATCGAAGAGCATGCCGACGGAGACGAAGAACAGCACGGAGAAGGCATTCTGCAACGGCAGCGAGTCGGCGGCGGCCCTGTGGCTGAGCTGGGATTCGCTCATGACGACGCCGGCGAAAAAAGCGCCGAGTGCAAAGGAGACGCCGAAGATTGCCGCCGAGCCGAAGGCGATGCCGAGTGCGATCGCCAACACCGTCAGCGTAAAGAGTTCGCGCGAGCCGGTGCGGGCGATCATCGTCAGCAGCCAGGGCACGATGCGAGGGCCGAGGAAGATCGCCATGGCGGCGAAGGCCGCAACCTTCAGCAGCGTCAGGCCGATCGTCAGCGCCAGCGGCAGGTCGCCGAGGCCGTGGTTGGTCGTAGTGCTGGCGTTGCCGCCCAGAAGCTCTGCGAGGGCCGGTAGCAGCACCAGCGCCAGCACCATCACCAAATCCTCGACGATCAGCCAGCCGACGGCGACGCGTCCGCTTGCCGCGTTGACGAGATTGCGCTCCTCCAGCGCCTTCAAGAGCACGACAGTGCTCGCCACCGACAGGCTGAGACCGAGGACGATGCCGGCGCCGAGGCTCCAGCCCCAGAGTTTGCAAAGGCCGATGCCCAAGAGGGTCGCGAGGATAATCCGTCCGATCGCGCCAGGCACGGCGATGCCGCGCACGGCGAGCAGGTCGGAGGCGGAAAAATGCAGGCCGACGCCGAACATCAGCAGGATGACGCCCATTTCGGCGAGCTGGCCGGCAAGGGCGGTATCGGCGACGAAGCCCGGCGTGAACGGCCCCATCAGGATGCCCGCCATCAGGTAGCCGACGAGTGGAGGCAGCCGAAGCCGGTCGGCGCCATAGCCCAGGATCGCCGCGAAAACGAAACTGACGGCGACCGTCGCGATAAGTCCTACTTCCTGATGCACGTCCGCCCTCACTTGTGATCGCGGCGGCCACTTTGGACGAAGCGCGAGCAAAATTAAACAGTTGATTTGGGGGATGGGCTACAGTTTGAGGCCTTTGTTCTCAATCCTGGCTAGTGAGGCGCAGACGTCGTTCAAGGCACCATCCGGCCGTCACCGATGTTGGAACCACCTGCGTCTTGTCTCGTTGCCTTTTCATCAAGAAAGGAGAAACGGCATGCGGAAGATCATCTTGAACTGTACTGTGGCGGCCCTTGCCGCCTGCTCGTTTGCAGCGCCTGTTCTTGCCGACAGCGTTTATGTCAGAGAGCGTTCCTATGACGATGGCTATCGCCACGAGCGGGTAAGACCCGGCATCACCATCAGCGAACGTGGCGTCACTTTCGGTGCCGTGCGCGAACGTGGGCACCGCCGCTATCGCGATAATGGCTGCGAAACCAGGAGCGTCACCCGACAGACCGACGAAGGCGAGGTCACCAGGACGGTCCGGCGCTGCTATTAACGAAAAAATATGCGATAAGGGCGAAGCCCGGTTCCGACGAGCCGGGTTTTCGCCTTTCGTGGCACGAATATCTCAATGCAGTGGTGAAAGTCGTCTGTCGGTGTTATGAGCACGCCTTTGGTAAAAGCGCATTCCTAGCGCAAACACCGCCCGCACAGGATTTTTTAGAATGATTGAGCTTACGCCGTCCCAGATCGCCGCACTTAAACTCGCCAGGGATGGAGACCTTTATCCTCAGCCAGCCAATAAATGGACGCACGAGAACGCGACAGTGACTTACGCCAAAACTGACCGGTGGAAAGAGCGGCCTCAGAAAATAAAGTCGGTCACTGCCAAGACGTTGGGCGAGTTGAAGGAGCCGGGTTTTCTCGAAAGGCGGCACCTGGATGACGACGCATCAAAAGACGTCTACGGCATCACGATGGCCGGCAAGATGTGGCTGCTGAAGAATAAGTAAGCTTCGCTTAGATGCGAAATTCGTTCCGTAGGGCCATCGGTTCTTTGAGCAGGCTAGCCATTTGAGATGATGGTGCAGCTAACCGGAGCATTATAGAACCGGTCCGCCTTCGTTCCTGACGGAACTACGGCGCGACAGCCTCCGCTTAGCTGCTCTCTTCGGCTTGCCGAGCCGAAGCTCGCAGAGCGTAGGCTGGTGCCCCATGCCGGAGTCGAACCAGCACTTCTTTCGAAACTCGATTTTGAGTCGAGCGCGTCTACCAATTCCGCCAATGGGGCAACGGATATGAACGGGCGGCTGTCTAACATGCGAGCGCCCGGACGCGCAAGACCGGCAAACGAAGTTATCGGACTGATCCGGTAGAGAGATCCGGCCTCGCTGGAGGCCGGATCCCGTCTGATATCAATGGGCGGCGGCGGGGGCCGGGCTGCTCAGGCCGGACTTCTTCAGCGTGATCGCCAGAATCGAGGCCAGCAGGCAGAAGGCACCGGCGACGAAGAAGGCGGGCAGGTAGCTCGAAAGCTCCGTGCGCGAGAGGCCGGCGCCATAGGCGGCAGTCGCGGCTCCCAGCTGATGGCCGGCAAAGACCCAGCCGAAAACGAGGCCGACCTTTTCAGGGCCGAAGCGGTCGGCGGCGATCTTGACGGTCGGCGGCACGGTCGCGATCCAGTCGAGGCCGTAGAAGACGGCAAAGATGGAGAGGCCGTAAAAGCTGAAATCGCTGAAGGGCAGGTAGAGCAGCGACAGGCCGCGCAGGCCGTAATACCAGAACAGCAGCCAGCGATTATCGAAGCGATCGGACAGCCAGCCGGAACCGATGGTGCCGAAGAAATCGAAGATGCCCATGACAGCCAGCACGCTGGCGGCGGCCACCGGCACGATGCCGAAATCGCCGCAAAGGGTGACGAAATGGGTCTGGATCAGGCCGTTGGTGCTGAGGCCGCAGATGAAAAAGGTGGCAAAGAGGATCCAGAAGGTCGAGGTCTTCGAGATTTCTCTGAGGACAGTGATCGGTGTCATCAGCGCGACGCCAAGCGAGGTGCTTGCCGGCGGCGGCGTTACCTGCGTTTCGCCGAAGGAGGGCAGGTTGAGGTCGGCCGGGCGGTCGCGCATGAAAGCCAGCACGGCAAGGGCTGCGACCATGATCATGGCGCAGACGAAAAACACCGTCGAGCGCCAGCCGTAGCGTTCCGTCAGCTCCGCCATCAGCGGCAGGAAGACGAGCTGGCCTGTGGCCGAGCTTGCCGAGAGCATGCCGACGACGAGGCCGCGGTGCTTGGTAAACCAGCGGGAAGAGACGGTCGCGGCGAGCACCATCGCCGTCAGGCCGGTGCCGAAGCCGACGACGATGCCCCAGAGCAGCAGCAACTGCCACAGAGTCGTCATGAACAGCGAACCGACGAAGCCCGCGCCGATCAGCGCCAGTGCGAAGACGATGACCTTGCGCACGCCGAAATAATTCATGAAGGCAGCGGCGAACGGACCCATGAAACCGAACAGGATCAGGCGGATCGCAAGGGCCGAGGAAATCTGCGAGGTCTCCCAGCCGAACTCGTCCTGCAGCGGCTTTATGAGCACGCCGGGTGCGCCCATGGCGCCGGCGGTGACCAGCATGGTGAGGAAGGTCGCGGCAACGACGACCCAGCCGTAGTGGATGTTGCGCCGGGCAAGGGTGGAGGCGAGGACGGTGGAAACCATGGGCAAGATTCCGGTTGAATTCAGGTTCGGGAAATACAGGACCGATTTACATGATGGTCATCATATTTCTTGCGTATTGATGATGGACGTCATATATTTTGTCAAGCGACTATTTCTGGAGATGACAAATGCGGGTCAGCCGCGAAAAATTTGCCGAGAACCGCGAAAAGATCCTGAGCGTTGCCGGCGTGCTTTTCCGCGAAAACGGTTTCGACGGGGT
Source organism: Rhizobium laguerreae (assembly GCF_019778565.1). NCBI lineage: Bacteria > Pseudomonadati > Pseudomonadota > Alphaproteobacteria > Hyphomicrobiales > Rhizobiaceae > Rhizobium > Rhizobium laguerreae. Next base: position 478,692 of record NZ_JAAXQT010000004.1, read on the forward strand.
CGGCGTTGCCGACATCATGAAGGCGGCCGGGCTGACGCATGGCGGCTTTTACGGTCATTTCGGTTCGAAGGACGACTTGGCGCTTGAGGTCAGCCGCAAGCTGATCGACAAGGTCGAGACGCGCTGGAAGGAGCATATCGCCGAATCGCCGGACCGGCCGCTGGCAGCGCTTCTCGATCATTATATCCACTGGCGCACGGTTGACGATCCGGGCGGCAGCTGTGTCTTTGCAACGCTGATCCAGGAAGTCAGCCGCAGCCGCGGCGCGGTCCGCGCGGTCTTCAGCGATGGGCTGTCTGTGCTGGTCGACACGCTTGCCGATATCGTTCCCGGGGAAACGGAAGAGGAGCGCCGCGCCAATGCGACGACGACACTCTCATCGATGATGGGTGCCGTCATTCTTGCTCGTGCTGTCGAAGACAGAGCGCTTGCCGAGCAGTTTCTGGTGACGATGCGCCGGCAGCTCGATCCTGAAAGCCAGACATAATCTCAGTCGCGAATGGCGCTGGTTTCGATCTCCCTCTCCACGTGGAGAGGGATCTATCTTGCATGTGCCTGAGGACCGAGAAGCCAGCGGCTACTTGAAGCCGGCGATGGCATGCGGGATGTAGGGTGCCTCCAGTGCAGCGATTTCCTCGTCGGTAAGCTTGACCGAGAGCGAGGCAACGGCGTCCGTGAGGTGGTTCGGTTTGGACGCGCCGATGATCGGGGCGGTCACCGCATTCTTCTGCAGGATCCAGGCGGTTGCGACCTGGGCGCGGGAGATGTTGCGGGCTTTGGCGATTTCGGCCACGGCCCCGACGATCTTGCGGTCGGCATCGATGGACTGGGTGTAGAGCGTCTTGCCGAATTCGTCGGTTTCGCTGCGGGCCGTCGTCTCGTCCCAGTCGCGAGTCAGGCGGCCGCGGGCAAGCGGGCTCCAGGGGATGACGGCGATCTTCTGATCCTCGCAGAGCGGCAGCATTTCGCGCTCCTCCTCACGGTAGAGCAGGTTCAGGTGATCCTGCATGCTGACGAATTCGGTCCAGCCGTTCAGTCTGGAGACGTAAAGCGCCTTGGCGAATTGCCAGGCATACATGGAGGAGGCGCCGATATAACGGGCCTTGCCCGATTTGACGATGTCGTGCAGCGCTTCCAGCGTTTCCTCGATCGGCGTCGTGTAGTCGAAGCGGTGGATCTGGTAGAGATCGACGTAGTCGGTGCCGAGGCGACGCAGGCTGTTGTCGATCTCGTCGAAGATCGCCTTGCGCGACAGGCCGGCGCCGTTCGGGCCCGGCCGCATGCGGTTGAACACCTTGGTCGCCAGCACGATGTCCTCGCGTTTGGCGAAGTCTTTTATGGCCCGGCCGACGATCTCCTCCGAGGAACCATTGGAGTAGGTGTTGGCGGTGTCGAGAAAATTGATGCCGAGGTCGATCGCCTGCTTGATCATCGTCCGGCTTTCTTCTTCCCTGAGGCTCCAGGCATGATTGCCCCGGCCGGGATCGCCAAAGGTCATGCAGCCCAAGCAGATTTTCGACACTTCGAGACCGGTCTTGCCAAATTTTGCGTATTCCATGAAACGGCTCCGTGATGAATTTGATAACCCCAGGCGGCTTTCCATGATTTAGCGCGAGATGGCCAAAGTCGCAGGGCGGCAGATGAAGAATCTATGCTGCATGCGCACAATGATCCGTGATCGCCTTCTGAGGCTCATCGCTGTCGATTCCGGCTGCAGCTTGCACATCAGCGCCGCAAGATGTTAGCTGATGCAGCATTTTACCGGAATCCGACCATGCAACTGCCGTCCCACGATCGCTATGACGATCTCTATCGCGATTTCTCCTGGCGGATTCCGGAGGATTTCAATATCGGCCGCGCCGTCAGCGACGACTGGGCCGCGAAAGATCCGGAGCGCGTCTGCCTTGAGCATTTCAGCCCCGACGGCGATCACCGTGCGATGACCTATCGCGCGCTCGCCGATCGTTCCTCGGCCTTCGCAAATGCGCTCGTCTCACTAGATATCAAACGCGGCGATCGCGTCGCGCTGCTATTGCCGCAATCCTTCGAAACGGTGATCGCACATGTGGCGATTTACAAGACCGGCGCGATTGCGCTGCCACTGGCGCTGCTCTTCGGCGTCGAGGCGCTGGAATATCGGCTGAAGGCGGCAGGTGCCGCGGCCGTCGTCACCAACGGCTTTGGTCTCGAACGCATCCGGCAGATCCGCGGACGCCTGCCGGCGTTGAAGCATATCGTCAGCATCGACGGGACGTGTGCCGATGCGACTGCTTTTGCCGAACTGGTGGATGGCCATCCCCCTGTCTTCGACATCGCCAAAACTGGTCCGGACGACCCGGCGCTGATGATCTTCACGTCGGGAACGACGGGGCCGCCCAAGGGCGCGTTGCATGGCCACCGCGTCCTGCCCGGCCATATTCCGGGCATGCAGTTCGCCCATGAGGGGTTTCCGCGGCCGGGCGATAAGGTCTGGACGCCGTCCGACTGGGCCTGGGCCGGGGGGCTGCTCAACGCGCTGCTGCCAAGCCTTCTGCTCGGTGTTCCCGTCGTTTCGTCGCCGGCGCAGAAATTCGATGCCGGCATGGCTTATCGCATCATGGCCGAAATGAAGGTGCGCAATGCCTTCATTCCGCCGACGGCGCTGAGATTGATGCGGTCCGTGTCCGATCCGCGCTCGAAATATGATCTGGTGCTGCGCACCATCGGTTCGGCCGGGGAGGCGCTCGGCCGCGAGACCTATGAATGGGCGCGCCATACGCTCGGCATCACCGTCAACGAATTCTACGGCCAGACGGAGTGCAATTTCGTGCTTGCGTCGAGCGCTGCCTATGGCGTCACCACGGCGGGCGCCATAGGACGGGCGGTGCCCGGGCACCGCGTTGCGATCGTCAGCGAGACGGGCGACGAGTTGCCCGTCGGCGAACCGGGCCAGATCGCGATCGCCAGTCCCGATCCTGTCATGTTTCTCGGCTACTGGGACGACATGGCAGCGACGGAACGAAAATTCGTCAAAGGCTGGCTGCTCACCGGCGATATCGGCCGGCAGGACGCTGAGGGCTATATTACCTTCGACGGACGCGACGACGACGTGATCACCTCGTCGGGATATCGCATCGGCCCCGCCGAGATCGAGGACTGCCTGATCGGCCATCCCGCCGTACAGCTTGCCGCCGCCGTCGGCAAACCCGATGCCGTGCGCACCGAAATCGTCAAGGCCTATATCGTGCTTTCACCAGGCCATCATCCAAGCGAGGCGCTGGCCGCCGACATCAGGGAATGGGTGAAGACGCGGCTTTCGATGCACGAATATCCGCGCGAAGTGGAATTCATCGATGCATTGCCGCTGACCACCACCGGCAAGGTGATCCGCCGGCTGCTGCGCGAAAGGGCTGCCAGCGAAGGATAGAACCGCTACGCATTTTGCTGGAATGCTTAGCCCCGGCCGGCAAGCGACATGATCTTTTCGCGCAGCATCTTCGCCATATTGCGGGTGCTGCGGTACATGTGAAGCTGGGCGGTGACCTGGCGCATGTCGCGGTCGCTGTTCTGCGTCAGGCCGATCACCAGCGTTCCCATCTCCTCGCGCTCCTGCCAGAAGCGGCTCATGATCGGATGATCCGAGACGGCGCAGGAATCGGAGCGGACGATATTGGCATCGTCGAGATGCCATTCGGTGAGTTCGCTCATCAGCAGCTTGCCCGGCGAATAGCGGGCATAGTTTTCGTCGTAGGCGGTCTTCCAGGTATAGGCCTCGCCGCCCATCATCAGCACGACGATGGCGGCGATCGCCTTGCCGTTGAGGTCGATCGTGTGTATGCGCACGGCATCGCCGGCGGCAAGGTTCGACACCGCCTCGCGGGCGAATGCCGTGTGATAACGATCGGTGACGAGAGCGCTTCGCCGCTTGCCCTTCCAGCCACCGGCTTCCATCGCCAGGAATTCCTCGAAGCGGGTATGGATTTCGCGCGGCTGGCGGGCGACGGCATAGACCGCGGTTCCCTTTTCCTCCAGCAGGCGCCACTGGCGGCGCATCTCGCGCATATGCGAGGAGGAGATGGTTTTGCCGAGATAGACCGGCGCCTCTTCCTCGCTCTGCAGCATCGGGCGCAGGTATGGATTGGTAACGGTGACGGGAAGATTGCGGCTGAGCGCAACGGCCTTGACCATGCGCACGAAGATCCCGTTCAGCCTGAGATCCGGCAGGACCATTATGCTGGGCAGATTGAGATCACGCGCGGTCAGCCCGTCGAAGAGGTTGTCGAGGGTTTCGGCGGCATCCTCGCCATCGACGAGCGGCGTGCCGAGCGGACCAAAGCTGTTCGACCAGCCGCGGATGATTGACGGGCCGACGGCAAAGCCCGGCTTGTCGACCGAAAATGGCAAGAGGAAGCGCATGCGGCTGCGGCCGGCATTGTGATCGCGGATCAGGGCGAAGTTCACCTGCCGGTCTTCGAGCCGCGGCATGGCGGGGGCGAGGAAACGGCCGGAGAAAAAGACGTTCGGTTCCATCGCCCGGTTGGAGAGGAAATCGAGCTCATCCTGAAGCTCATAGCCGAGCTTGCCCGGATAGAGGCAGAGCTCGCGCCCCGGCCGGCCGATCTCGGCGCGGGCCTCGGCCTGCGGCGCTTCGAAATGCAGCGCTGCGAGATCATGCACCATGCGGTTTGCTGCGCTGTCGGTACTTTCGGTAACGGGGGGAACACGCACCATCTATCGAACTCTCATTTCTGGCGTTGCGGCGGAGGGGCTGGCGAAGGCGAAAAGAACGATGCCGAGGGTGCGGCGCACGGCGACATGCAGCAGGATTGCCTCAACGGCCATGGCGGAGGCCGTGGCGATCGCCGTGCCTTCGATGCCGTAATGCGGGATCAAAGCGAGGTTGAGGCCGACATTGGCCGTCAGTGCGCCGGCATAGAGCGCGACGCAGAGGTTCTGCTTGCCCGCCATCATCAGCAGCGTTTCGGCCGGGCCGACCAGCGATTTGGCGAGGATGCCGGCGAGCAGGATCGCCATGACCAGATAACCTGATGTAAAAGCGCCGCCGAAGAGCGACAGCAGCAGATGGCCGGCCGCAAGCACGACAAGGCCGACCCCGAGCGCCGGCCAGAAGGTCCAGCGCGCGGAGTCGATGGCAGCTGCTGCCAACTGGTCTTGGTCGCCTTCGGCGATGATCGAGGAAAAGCGCGGGCCGGAGGCTGCCTTGACCGAGAAATTAATGAAATGCACCAGCGCCATCGTCTTGGCGGCGGCGAAGTAGATGGCGACATCGTGCGGCTCGAGGAAGATGCCGACGACGACGACGTCGGAATTGGTCAGCAGGAAGCTCACGCCCTCGATCAGGAAAATCGGAAAGGCGACGCTGAACCAGGCGAGGAAGTCGACCTTGCGCGGGCCGTCGTCATAATGCCGGCGAAAGCGGTAGAGCGTTGCGGCATATTGGCCGAGAGCAGTGACGTAGGTGGCGGCGAGCGCTGCCTGCATCGCGGTGACGGCCGTGTGTTCGGCGCCGATGGCAATCGCGATCAGCATGAAGAGGATGATGAGAATCGGGCGGGCGATATAGACCGGGCCCAGCGCCATCACCGGCCAATGGTTTGCCCGTGACGTGCCTTCCAGAATGTCGCCGAGTGCGATCATCGGCATGGCGAGCAGGCCGATGAAGATCGGAACGAGATAATAGACCTGGATCATACCGCCGAAGAAATGCAGCCCGAGCATGCCGGCTGCGAGCACTGCCGTGCCGGACAGCAGCGCAAAGATGCGCGCCGTGCCGGTCAGGCCGCGGATTTCCTCGAAAGCGCCCGCTGCCCTGTATTGCGGCAGGAAGCGGACGATCGCGGTGTGGAAACCGAGGCATGAGAGATCGCCGAAGACGACGACCAGCACCCAGACGAAAACGAAGATGCCGTATTCATATTCTCCCATCAGCCGGGCGAGCACGATCTGCGAGACGAAGGCGAGTGCGGCGCTGAGGATACGGATCGAAAAGGCCGTCAGCGCCATGCGCTGGGCGGCCGCCCTCTCACCGCGCTCGGTGAGCACGGCAGCAAGCAAACGCAGCGTGCGGCCGCCGATCGGGCGCAGGCCCGCGGGCAGCATCTTCTCCGCTGTTTCTATGACCGCCATGATGAACACGCAAAACTCTGAGGTCAGGCAAATCGCCCCTGAAGTCTTGACAGAACAGGGTTAAGAAACGGTTCCGGATAGGGTCTGCCGCCCGACGCTGAAATTCCGGCTTTCCGGCATTGCCGCAGAAAAGAAAATGCCGCCCGAAGGCGGCATTTTCGCGGATCTTTGCGGGCTTGCCTCAGACCTGCTCGAAGGCGCCGTGGCAGTGCTTGTATTTCTTGCCGGAACCACAGGGGCAGGTCTCGTTGCGGCCGACCTTGCCCCAGGTGGCTGGGTCATCCGGGTTGCGGTTTTCAGGAGAAACGACTTCCGACGCCTGGTAGATCGCCGGGGCGAAATCGTCCTCGCCGGTCGTCGGATCCAGGTGATGGGCCTGCATCAGCGGCGGTTCAGGCTCGGCAGGGGCCTGCTGCACCAGTTCGACGCGCATCAGTTGAGCGGTGACGGCCTCGCGCAGATTGTTGAGCAGCGCCGTGAAGAGCTCGAAGGCCTCCGACTTGTACTCCTGCAGCGGATCGCGCTGGGCATAGCCGCGGAAGCCGATGACGGAGCGCAGATGGTCGAGGTTGACGATGTGCTCGCGCCAGAGATGATCGAGCGTCTGCATGACGATCGAGCGTTCGACATAATGCATGATGTCGTCGCCGAAACGCTCGGCCTTTTCCGTGAAGGCCGCATTGGCGGCTTCCGTCAGGCGCTCGCGGATGTCGTCCTCGCCGATGCCTTCTTCCTTCACCCAGTCCTCGACCGGCAGGTCGAGATTGAGGATGTTCAAAGCCCCGGTCTTCAGGCCGGCGGCATCCCATTGTTCGGCATAGGCGCGCTCTGGGATATGCTTTTCGACCATGTCCTCGATCACCTCACGGCGCATGTCGGAAACGGTCTCGGAAATATTGGTCGATTCCATCAGTTCGAGGCGCTGCTCGAAGACCACCTTGCGCTGATCGTTGAGAACGTCGTCATACTTCAGGAGGTTCTTGCGGATGTCGAAGTTGCGGGCTTCGACCTTCTTCTGGGCGCGCTCCAGGGCCTTGTTGATCCAGGGATGGACGATCGCCTCGCCCTCCTTGAGGCCGAGCTTGGTCAGCATGCTGTCCATGCGGTCGGAGCCGAAGATGCGCATCAGGTCGTCCTGAAGCGACAGGTAGAACTTCGAGCGGCCGGGGTCGCCCTGACGGCCGGAGCGGCCGCGCAGCTGGTTGTCGATGCGGCGGCTTTCATGGCGTTCGGTGGCGATGACGTAGAGGCCGCCGGCGTCGAGCGCCTTCTGCTTGAGTTCCTTGATCTCCTCGATGATCGCCTGGATCCGGGCGTCACGCTCCGGACCGGCTTCGACTTCGCCGAGTTCGCGCTCGATGCGCATGTCGAGGTTGCCGCCGAGCTGGATGTCGGTGCCGCGGCCGGCCATGTTGGTGGCGATGGTGATGGCACCCGGCACGCCGGCCTGGGCGACGATATAGGCTTCCTGCTCGTGGTAGCGGGCGTTCAGAACCTTGAAGTCGTCGAAGCCCTGCTTGCGCAGGCGCTCGGCGAGCAGTTCCGATTTCTCGATCGAGGTGGTGCCGACCAGCACCGGCTGGCCGCGCTTGTGGGCGTCGAGGATCTCCTCGATGATCGCCTTGAACTTCTCGTCGAAGGTCCGGTAGACCTCGTCGTCCTCGTCGAGGCGCTTGATCGGCAGGTTGGTCGGGACCTCGATGACATCGAGATTATAGATGTTGGCGAATTCTTCCGCTTCCGTCTGCGCCGTACCGGTCATGCCGGCGAGCTTGTCGTACATGCGGAAATAGTTCTGGAAGGTGATCGAGGCCAGCGTCTGGTTTTCCGGCTGGATCTGTACCTTTTCCTTGGCTTCGAGCGCCTGGTGCTGGCCTTCCGAATAGCGGCGGCCCGGCATCATACGGCCGGTGAACTCGTCGATGATGACGACTTCGTCGTTGCGGACGATATAGTCCTTGTCGCGCTGGAAGAGCTTGTGGGCCTTCAGCGCGTTGTTGACGTGGTGGACGATCGCAACGTTCTCGATGTCGTAGAGCGCGTTGCCCTTCAGGAGGCCGGCCTGGCGGAGCAGGTTTTCCAGCTTCTCGGTGCCCTCTTCGGAGAAGTTGGCGGAGCGCTGCTTCTCGTCTATCTCGTAGTCGCTGGGCTCCAACAGCGGAATGTAGGCGTCGATCGTATTATAGAGTTCGGAGCGGTCGTCGAGCGGACCGGAGATGATCAGCGGCGTGCGCGCCTCGTCGACGAGGATCGAGTCCACTTCGTCGACGATTGCGAAGTTGTGGCCGCGCTGGACCATCTGGTTCTTCTCGTACTTCATGTTATCGCGCAGATAATCGAAGCCGAGTTCGTTGTTGGTGGCGTAGGTGATGTCGCAGGCATAGGCCGCGTGGCGCTCCTCGTCGGAGAGACCGTGGACGATGACCCCGATGGTCATGCCGAGGAAGCCGTAGACGCGGCCCATGGTGGCGGCATCGCGCTGGGCGAGGTAATCGTTGACGGTGACGACGTGCACACCCTTGCCGGAAAGCGCGTTCAGATAGACCGGCAGGGTGGCGACGAGGGTCTTGCCTTCGCCGGTCTTCATCTCGGCGATCGCATTCGAATGCAGAATCATGCCGCCGACCAGCTGTACGTCAAAAGGTCGCAGGCCAAGAACGCGGCGCGAGGCTTCGCGCACGACGGCAAAGGCCGGGATCAGAATGTCGTCGAGCGTCTTGCCCTCGGCGAGCAGGGCGCGAAACTCCGCGGTCTTTGCCGCGAGCTGCTCGTCCGTCAGGGCCTTCGTCTTCTCTTCGATAGAGTTGATGGCAGTGACGTTCGGCTGGTAGGACCGCACGCGGCGGTCATTCGAAGACCCAAATAACTTGCGGGCTATACCGCCAAAGCTGACCATATGACTGGCCCTTTCTCAATATTCATCCCCGGCGTTTCTTGTTCGCGGCCCAGCCGAAAATCAGGCGCGCGCCTTAAAACGCCCGGAAACTGTTCTGGACGCGAGGTTGCGTGACAGATAAGAGGGGGGTCGAATGATGTCAACGGATTTGGCGGATACAGAAAGGCCACAATCCAGTGTTGATGGCTATTTTGGGCTGGATTCAGGGGATGCTGAAACCGGCAATGTAACTGTGAAGGGTATTTCATGTTGAGCACCAACAAACTTGCCGTTCTGGCGTTTGCAACCTTTGTTGCGCTCCAGGCCCCGGCCTATGCCGATGACGCCGTCATCGCCAAGGTTGGCACCCTGGAGATCCACCAGTCGGAACTCGACCTCGCCGTCGCCAATCTCGATCCCCAGCTGGCGCAGCTTCCCGATGACCAGAAGAAGGTCGCAGCCCTTTCCGCAGCCATCGACGTGAAGCTGCTCGCCGCCGACGCTGCCACCGAGAAGCTTGATCAGACCGACGAATTCAAGAAGCGCATGCAGTATCTCTCCGACCGCGAGTTGCACAATGCCTATTTCAAGAAACATGTCGTCGATATCGTGACGCCTGACGAAGTCAAAGCCCGTTACGACAAGGAAGTCGCCGCCCTGCCGAAGCAGGAGGAAGTCCACGCCCGCCACATCCTCGTCAAGACCGAGGACGAAGCCAAGGACATCATCAAGCAGCTCGACGCCGGCAAGGATTTCGCCGAACTCGCCAAGGAAAAGTCCACCGATCCGAACAAGTCGGAAGGCGGCGATCTCGGCTATTTCTCGCGCGGCCGCATGGTCAAGGAATTCGAAGACGCAGCCTTCGCGCTTGAGAAGGGCACCTATTCCAAGACGCCCGTCAAGACCGATTTCGGCTTCCATGTCATCAAGGTCGAAGATAAGCGCGATGCCCCGCCGCCGCCCTTCGAGCAGGTGCAGGATCAGGTTCGTCAACTCGTCATGCGCGACAAGTATCTTGCGCTTCTGAACCAGGCGAAGGCGTCCGCCAAGATCGAGATCACGGACGAGACGCTGCGCAAGGGTTACGACCAGGCAAACAAACAGCCGGAGCCGGGCAGCGAGCCCGTCGCGCCGGTGCCGCAGCAGTAATAGTCGCATCAGGGCCCGGTTCTTCCGGGCCCTTCACTATCGTGGTTGTCGCATTTCCGGACGGCGAACCGGTTTCCATTTCGCCTGGAAATGCTCATTGGCAGGTCTCATCATGTCCGGTTCCGTCTCTCCGCTCGCTCCGAAATCCTTCGTCTCGATGCCGCCGCTGCGCGGCGTGCGCCTGGCGACGGCTTCCGCCGGCATCAAGTACAAGAACCGCACCGACGTGCTGATGATGGTCTTCGATAAGCCGGCGGCTGTCGCGGGCGTCTTTACCCGCTCGAAATGCCCGTCGGCGCCGGTCGATTTCTGCCGGGCCAATCTCCCCCATGGCAGCGCGCGTGCCGTCGTCGTCAATTCAGGCAATGCCAATGCTTTCACCGGCCTGAAGGGCCGCCAGGCGACCGCGCTGACGGCGAAGTCGGCTGCCGCTGCCGTCGGCTGCGCCGAAAACGAGGTCTACCTGGCCTCGACCGGGGTCATCGGCGAGCCGCTCGATGCCACCAAATTCGCAGGCGTTCTAGATCGGATGCAGGTCGAAGCGACCGGCGATTTCTGGTTCGAGGCCGCCAAGGCGATCATGACGACCGACACCTATCCGAAGGTTTCGACCCGCAGCGCCGAGATCGGCGGCGTGGCCGTGACGATCAACGGTATCGCCAAGGGTGCCGGCATGATCGCGCCTGATATGGCAACGATGCTCTCATTCGTCGTCACCGATGCCGACATTGCGCCTGCCGCGCTGCAGGCGCTGCTGTCCGACGGCGTCGGCCCGACCTTCAATTCCATGACCGTCGACAGCGACACCTCCACCTCGGACACACTGATGCTGTTTGCGACGGGTGCGGCGGCCGAGGACGGCCAGGCCCGCATCGAACGCGCCGACGACCCGCGGCTTGCCGCCTTCCGGGCCGCGCTCAACGAAGTGCTGAAGGATCTGTCGCTGCAGGTGGTGCGCGACGGCGAGGGTGCCACCAAGATGCTCGAAATCACCGTGACGGGGGCCGAGAGCGATGCCGCCGCCAAGCGCATCGCGCTGTCGATCGCCAATTCGCCGCTGGTCAAGACCGCGGCCGCCGGCGAAGACGCCAATTGGGGCCGTATCGTCATGGCCGTCGGCAAATCCGGCGAGATGGCCGACCGCGACCGGCTCGCCATCTGGTTCGGCGATATCAGGGTCGCCGTCAATGGCGAGCGTGATCCCGATTATTCCGAGGCGGCTGCCTCGGACGTCATGAAGGCGCAGGATATCCCCGTCAAAGTCGATATCGGGCTCGGCACTGGTTCGGCAACCGTCTGGACCTGCGACCTCACCAAGGAATATGTTGCGATCAATGGCGACTATCGGAGCTGATCGTTCATTGGCGCAGGCATCCATTTCTTCACACAATCTGCCACTGGTGCGTAGGCTGGAGGCCGTTGGCTTCCGCGCCTGGCCGGCGGCTTCCGTGCAATATGACGGCAGCTGGCAGGTGCGGCTGACGGCCGGTCACCCGTCCAACCGGCTGAACTCGATCGTACCGCTCGATCCCTCGGATCATCGCGACGTCGAAATCCGCCTGGAAAAGGCGAGCCGGAAGTTCGAGGCCTATGGCCGCGCCGCCGTGGTCCGCCAGACGCCGCTTGCCTCGCCGGTGCTGATCGAACTTCTGCGCGCGCAGAACTGGACGCGCTTCGACGATACGGTGGTGATGACATGCGACCTTGCCGAGGCGGAGCTGCCGGATACGCTCGATCACCTGCCGACCCATGATGTCGGTCGTTTCGTCGACGCCAACCTCGCCGTCGACCAGGCGCCACTGAGGCTGAAGCCGGCGCTTGCCGAGATCATTTCGGCGATCAAGCCGCCATCCGGCCTGTTTATGATCGAGAACGCGGTGGACGGCCCGCTTGCAACCGTGCTCTGCGTCCAGGACAACGACCTCGCCGGCATCGTGTCGCTTTCGGTCTCCGAGGCGCGGCGGCGTGAGGGGCTCGGCACCGAAATCCTCACCTCGGCATTGCGCTGGGCGCGCATGCGCAGCGCCCGTTCGGCCTGGCTGCAGGTGAAGCTGTCCAACCGTCCGGCCATCGCACTTTATGAGCGCCTCGGTTTTCGCGACGCCTATCATTATTGCTATTGGCAAAAGGAGCCGCGATGAGCGAGGCGGGCCGGAAGATATTGCTGGTCGCCGCCTGTGCGCTGATCGATGCCGATGGGCGTATCCTGTTGGCACAGCGCCCCGAGGGAAAGTCGCTCGCCGGGTTGTGGGAGTTTCCCGGCGGCAAGGTCGAGCCCGGTGAGACGCCGGAGGAAACGCTGGTGCGCGAGCTCGAAGAAGAGCTCGGCATCCACACCAAGATCGCCTGTCTCGCGCCGCTTACCTTTGCCAGCCACTCCTACGAGACCTTCCACCTTTTGATGCCGCTTTATATCTGCCGGCGCTATGAGGGCATTCCCCAGGGCCGGGAGGGGCAGGCGCTGAAATGGGTGCGTCCGCAGGCGCTGCGCGATTACCCGATGCCGCCGGCCGACGAGCCGCTCATCCCGATGTTGCAGGATTTACTTTAGCATTATCTGATTATTATTGTGCCACACCATTTTCGGCTGTGGATATTAATGGATCGTTTAACACCTTCTGCCAAAGATCGGCCTCAATCAAGCATCTGGCGTGCGTGTATTAAAAGGCTTGACCTCATGGACGATGATTTCTGGAAAGCTGTCCGGGAAAAGGAACGGGCCTCGTCTGCCTCGCGCAGGACGGGTGCGCTGAATATCGCCCTCCTGTTCGGCACGGCGGTAGTCGCGCTGACGCTTATCCTGACGCCAATGCTTGCGGATTCCTCGAAGAAAAGCGTCTTTGCCAGTGCTCCGGCGGATTTCGATACGATCACTACGGGATCAATCCCAAAGACTGAGAGTGGCAAGCGGTATACGATCCGCCGCAGCGTCCTCCAGGATACGCCCGGTTCGGTCTGCGTCGTCCAGGGCTATGGCGTCGGCGCCGGTTGCTGAAAAATGCCGGCCGTCGCCCGATGGTCGTGGAATTGGTCGTTTGCCGTCGGTCTCGCTCAGAGGGTCTCGTAATAATGCGTATTTTGAAAGCATTTCTTGCAGATCGCAGAGGTGCGACGGCAATTGAGTATGGCTTGATCGCCGCCCTCATTTGTGGCGCACTCATCTCCGGTCTGGGGTTCTTCACCGGCGCCTTGCAGGACGTCTTCAACGTGATCGATAACAATATGACGGTGAATTGAAGAAGTAGCCGGCGGCTACTGCTTGAGCTTGTGTTCGTCCACCTTCAGTGCATCGGCAAGGCGCGCCTTGGCCGAACCCGGCCTGAGCGGCTTTTGCTGGCTCTCGTGGGCAGCCCATCCCGAAACATAGATGATCGAGAAGGTGGCGCGGATACGTCCATCGGTATCGGAATAACGTTCGGCGTAGATCTCCGCTGCGCGCAGGAAGAAGGCACGTGTCAGCGGCATCCGGGCGCGGGCTGCAAGCGGATTGCTCATGCCCATCGCCCTTAGATCCCGCATCAGGGGAAAGAGCGAATCATAGCGCACCGTATAATTCTCCGCATCGATCACCGGCAGCGTGAAGCCGGCGCGCTGCATGAGGCTGCCGACATCGCGCACATCGGCGAAGGGAATGACACGCGGGCTTGCGCCGCCTGTCATCTCGACCTCGGCGGCCAGCAGCACGTCACGCAGTTCCTGCAACGTGCCGGCGCCGGGGATCGCGGCCAGGAACAAGCCGTCGGGCTTCAGGGCGCGGCGGATCTGGATGAAGACACCCGGCGTATCGTTGGTCAGATGCAGGCTGAGCGGCGCAAGGATGAGATTGGCCGATTGTGGTTCGAGCGGTACGTCCTCGAGCGGCGCCTCGATCAAGATTTCGTCCGGCCCGGCATAGGCCTTCTCACTTTCGACGCGGATCATCGTGCCGATCTTGCCCGTTGCCAGTGCGGCCCGGGCGGCAGCACCGGTCGCGCCATGCAGTTCGACGGCGGTTCCGAAGGTCCGCTCGACCACCGTAAGCCGCTCGGCCATCTCTTCAGCGGCAACGTCGAGCAGGAAGGCGGCTTTCGGGTCGTTGTTTACAAGCGCGCGACGCCGATGTGCGGCGATCACGGCTTTGTCGAAGATCGTTTCCATGGCGATGTCCTTAGTCCCGCACTGCCTGCGCGGCAAGACGATTTTCCTTTCGCGAAGAACACGCTAGTGCGTCCTTAGCGCTTCCACAGGACGCGCTAAGGACGCTCTATCACTTTGAATCTGCGGATAATCCTTTCCGAAAATCGATTCCGATTTTCGGGGTTATGCGCTAATCTCTGCGGCATGAGACTGATCAACGTCGAAAATCCGTCAGAGTTCTTGCGGGCGCATCTCTTGCGACCGTTTTCGGCGCTTGCCGATTTCTTTTATCCGCCCGCCTGCTCCGTCTGCGGCATTTCGACCGGCGGCCATCGCGGGCTCTGCGCGAAATGCTGGTCCGGCATCCGCTTCATCGAACGACCCTATTGCGAGGTGCTCGGCATTCCCTTCTCGCACGATCTCGGTGCCGGCATCCTCAGCGCCGAGGCGATCGCCAACCCGCCGCCCTTCGACCGGCTGCGGTCGGCGGCGACCCACGACCACGCGGTCCGCGATCTCGTCCATGGGCTCAAATATCGCGATCGCACCGATCTGGCGCCGATGATGGCAGCCTGGATGCTGCGCGCTTCCGACGGGACGGTCGAAAGCTGCGATGCACTGATGCCGGTGCCGCTGCACCGTAGCCGTATGCTGACGCGCAAGTTCAACCAGGCAGCCGAGCTTGCCCGCCACATGGCAAAGCTCTCGGGCAAGCCGCTGCTTGCCGCCACGCTTATGCGCGTCAAGCGCACCAGCCAGCAGGTCGGCCTTGGCGCCAAGGCGCGCGAAGACAATGTCAGGGGCGCCTTTGCGATCGCCAAGGGCTGCGAAAACGACATTTTCGGCAAGCGCATCGTCCTTATCGACGACGTCTATACAACAGGGGCAACGGTCGCTGCGGCAAGCCGGACGCTGCGCAAGGCGGGTGCGGCTGACATAACGGTTTTGACCTTTGCAAGGGCTCTCTCCGAGCCTATATGACAGAAATACCCGGCATCGGTCTGGAGAGACTATGGTACCCGTCACAATCTATACACGGCAGTTCTGCGGCTATTGCAGCCGCGCCAAGTCCCTTCTCGAAGAAAAGGGTGTCGAATATGTCGAGCACGACGCGACCTTTTCGCCGGATCTTCGCCGGGAGATGATCGGCAAGTCGAACGGGCGTACCACTTTTCCTCAGATCTTCATCGGCGCCGATCATGTCGGCGGTTGCGACGATCTCTTTGCGCTCGATCGGGCCGGCAAGCTCGATCCGATGCTGGCAGCCTGAGGAAGAACCGATGAGCTTCAAGGCCGCCGCCGTCCAGATGTGCTCCGGGGTCGACCCGGTGAAGAATGCCGCCGCCATGGCACGGCTGGTGCGCGAGGCCGCTGGCCAGGGCGCGACCTATGTGCAGACGCCCGAGATGACCGGCATGCTGCAGCGCGACCGTACAGCGGCACGCGCCGTGCTTGCCGATGAGGCGCATGACATCATCGTCAAGACCGGCTCAGAGCTCGCTGGGGAACTCGGCATCCACATGCATGTCGGTTCGACGGCGATCGCCCTTGCCGACGGCAAGATCGCCAATCGGGGTTTCCTGTTCGGCCCCGACGGCAAGATCCTCAATCGTTACGACAAGATCCATATGTTCGACGTCGACCTCGACAATGGCGAGAGCTGGCGTGAAAGTGCCGCCTATACGGCCGGCTCGGAGGCCCGCGTCCTGTCGCTGCCCTTTGCCGAAATTGGCTTCGCGATCTGCTACGACGTACGTTTTCCCGCCCTCTTCCGCGCCCAGGCGGTTGCCGGCGCCGAGGTGATGACAGTTCCTGCCGCCTTCACCAAGCAGACCGGCGAAGCGCATTGGGAGATCCTGCTCAGGGCACGCGCGATCGAGAACGGGGTCTTCGTTATCGCTGCCGCGCAGGCGGGCTCGCATGAGGATGGGCGCGAGACTTTCGGCCATTCGATGATCGTCGATCCCTGGGGCACGGTGCTGGCGTCGGCCGGCGCCACCGGTGAGGCGGTCATCGTCGCCGAGATCGATCCGAGCGCGGTCAAGGCTGCGCATGACAAGATCCCGAACCTGAGGAATGGGCGGGAATTCTCGGTCGAAAGGATTGCGGACGCAATCGCCGGAGGCGTCGCCGCTTGATCCGCTATTCCCTCACCTGTGACAATGCCCATGAATTCGAAGGCTGGTTTTCGGAAAGCGCCGATTTCGATCGTCAGGTCGAAACCGGTTTTCTGACCTGCCCGGTCTGTCATTCCGCCGCCATTTCCAAGCTGTTGATGGCGCCGTCGGTATCGACCGCGCGTGGGAAAGACACGATGCAGACGCTGGCAATGGATGCCATGCGCCGCGAGGCCTTGCAAAAACTCAAGGAGGCCGTTGCTGCGGTCAAGGCCAATTCCGAGGACGTCGGCACGCAATTTCCCGAGGAAGCCCGCAAGATCCATTACGGCGAGGCCGAGGCCCGCGGCATCATCGGCCAGGCGACGGTCGACGAGGCGCAGGCGCTCTTGGAAGAAGGCATCGAGATCGCGGCCATTCCCGTTTTGCCGGAGGACGTGAACTGACCATGCAGTCCGAGTGGCCGTCTACAATTTCGGCCTGCATGTCGCACTGCTGCCTGCATGTCGTACTGCTGAAAGTGTAGCCGGCTTGTTGACGGTGGGAACTATGCCGGCCGCTTTGCTAGCAGCATATAATTGACGTCCATATCCTTAGACAGGTTCCACTGGTTCGACAGCGGATTGAAGAAGACGCCGGTGCGGTCGGTGATCTCAAGGCCGCTTGCCACCAGCGGCTTTTCCAGTTCTTCCGGGCGTACCAGCTTTTCATACTGATGCGTGCCGCGCGGCAGCCAGCGCAGAATGTTCTCGGCGGCGAAAATGGCAAGCGCTGCCGCCTTTATCGTGCGGTTGATGGTGGCAACGAAGATCAGGCCGCCGGGGCGGACCATTTTCGAGCAGGTGGTCATGAAGAACTCGACGTCGGCGACGTGTTCGACAACTTCCATGTTCAAGACGATATCGAAGGTCTCGCCAGCCTCCGCCAGCTCCTCGGCGGTGACGGCGCGATAGTCGACCGAGACGCCGGAGGCCTTCGCATGAGTGGAGGCGATGCCGATATTCTTCTCGGACGGATCGGCGCCGACGACGGAAGCGCCCATGCGGGCGACAGGTTCGGACAACAGGCCGCCGCCGCAGCCGATATCGAGCACGCGCAGCCCCTCCAGCGGGCGCACGCTTTTCGGATCACGGCTGAAATTCTCGCAGGCCTTGTCACGGATATAGGCGAGCCGAACGGGATTGAACTTGTGCAGCGGTTTGAACTTGCCGGTCGGGCTCCACCACTCCGCCGCCATCGCCGAGAAGCGGTCCACTTCGCCCTGGTCGATCGTGCTTCTGGCGCCTTCCGTCATCGTCCACTCCTTCATTCGTGACATGTGAAGTCGGACGATCGGGGGCATAAGTCAAGGGGCGCAGATCAGGGGATTGGTGAGCGCGGAACCGCTCGCCAATAGCTTTTATCGCGCGTGCTTGCCTCCCCCCGCCAAACTCGCTAAGAGACGCCGCAACTTGGGGTCTTTGGGGCCTGGGCTTTTAGAGCGGTTCCGGAAGTTGGGAATCCGGCTCTCTGGCCCAAGCGGTCTGCCCCAGAGCTTTCGTGATGCCGGGTCCGGTTTTCCGCTTTCCCGGCGCCAGTCGTGGTAGAGGCATATGGCACGCATCGTAATGAAATTCGGCGGCACGTCCGTCGCTGACCTGGACCGCATCAAGAACGTTGCCCGCCACGTAAAACGCGAAGTCGATGCCGGGCACGAGGTGGCGGTGGTCGTCTCGGCCATGTCCGGCAAGACCAATGAACTGGTCGGCTGGGTCCAGGGCACGCCGAAGGTGATCGGCGCCAATTCTCCGTTTTACGATGCGCGGGAATATGACGCGGTGGTCGCATCCGGCGAGCAGGTGACCTCCGGTCTGCTGGCGATCGCATTGCAGGCGATGGATATCAATGCGCGGTCCTGGCAGGGATGGCAGATCCCGATCCGCACCGACAATGCGCATGGCGCGGCACGGATCATGGAGATCGACGGCTCCGACATCGTTAAGCGGATGGGCGAGGGACAGGTCGCCGTCATCTCCGGCTTCCAGGGGTTGGGACCCGACAACCGGATCGCGACGCTCGGACGCGGCGGATCGGACACTTCGGCCGTCGCAATCGCGGCAGCTGTCAAGGCAGACCGCTGCGATATCTATACTGATGTCGACGGCGTCTACACGACCGACCCGCGCATCGTACCGAAGGCGCGCAGGCTGAAGAAGATCGCCTTTGAGGAAATGCTGGAAATGGCCTCGCTCGGCGCCAAGGTACTACAGGTGCGCTCGGTCGAGCTTGCCATGGTGCATAAGGTGCGCACCTTCGTGCGCTCATCATTCGAAGATCCCGATGCTCCGGGCATGGGCGATCTGCTGAACCCGCCCGGAACGCTGATTTGTGACGAGGATGAAATCGTGGAACAGGAAGTAGTCACCGGCATCGCCTATGCCAAGGATGAGGCTCAGATCTCGCTTCGCCGTCTTGCCGATCGGCCGGGCGTTTCCGCGGCAATCTTCGGGCCGCTCGCCGAATCCCATATCAATGTCGACATGATCGTCCAGAATATTTCCGAGGACGGGTCGAAGACCGACATGACCTTCACCGTACCGTCAGGCGACGTCGAGAAGGCGATCAAGGTGCTCGGCGACCATAAGGAGAAGATCGGCTACGATGTCGTGCAGAACGAATCGGGGCTGGTGAAAGTATCGGTCATCGGTATCGGCATGCGCAGCCATGCGGGCGTTGCCGCTACCGCATTTCGTGCACTTGCCGAAAAAGGCATCAACATCAAGGCGATCACCACCTCCGAGATCAAGATTTCCATCCTGATCGACGGTCCCTATGCAGAACTCGCTGTCAGGACTTTGCATTCCTGCTACGGTCTGGATAAGAATTGATTCCCAGCGGGCGGCCTGCCCCTTCAGGTTGAGGAGATGAGGCCGGCCCGCCGGGGACTAAGTGCGTTGTTTCGGGAGCTTGAGACGCCATGAGAGACCTTTCCGGCGGTCCGCGCGTGCTGCTCAGGCGGCTGCGCGAGTTGATGGCGGAGCCGCTGGAGCCGCAGGAGCGTCTTGACCGGATCGTTCGCCAGATCGCCGGCAACATGGTGGCGGAGGTTTGCTCCGTCTATGTGCTGCGCGCCGACGGCGTACTCGAACTCTATGCGACCGAAGGCCTCAACCGCGAAGCCGTGCACCTGGCGCAATTGAAGATGGGGCAAGGCCTGGTCGGCACCATCGCGGCCTCGGCCCAGCCGCTCAACCTTTCCGACGCGCAGTCGCACCCTGCCTTCCGCTACCTGCCGGAGACGGGCGAAGAAATCTACCATTCCTTCCTCGGCGTGCCGATCCTCAGGACCGGGCGCTCGCTTGGCGTTCTCGTCGTGCAGAATAAGGCAAGCCGCAACTATCGCGAGGAAGAGGTGGAAGCGCTCGAGACGACAGCGATGGTGCTTGCAGAGATGATCGCCACCGGCGAGCTCAAGAAGATCACCAAGCCCGGCCTCGAACTCGACCTGACGCGTTCGGTCACTGTCGACGGCGATACTTATAATGACGGCATCGGCCTCGGTTACGTCGTACTGCACGAGCCTCGCATCGTCGTCACCAACCTGTTGAACGAGGATGCCGAGAAGGAAATCCGGCGGCTGGCCGAAGCCATGGGCTCGCTCAGGATTTCGATCGACGACATGCTGTCGCGTCGCGACGTGTCGATGGAGGGTGAACACCGCGAGGTGCTCGAGACCTATCGCATGTTCGCGCATGACCAGGGCTGGGTGCGCAAGCTCGAGGAGGCGATCCGCAACGGCCTGACGGCGGAAGCGGCGGTCGAGAAGGTGCAGAGCGACACCAAGGCGCGGATGATGCGGTTGACCGACCCTTATCTGCGCGAACGCATGCATGACTTCGAGGATCTGGCGAACCGGCTGCTCAGGCAGTTGACCGGCTATACCGGCCGGACGACCGCCGAAGGTTTCCCCAGCGATGCGATCATCCTGGCGCGCGCGATGGGGGCGGCCGAACTGCTCGATTATCCGCGTTCTAATGTCCGTGGGCTGGTGCTGGAAGAAGGGGCGGTGACGAGCCACGTGGTAATCGTCGCGCGCGCCATGGGCATTCCCGTCATCGGCCAGGCGGCGGGCGTGGTGGCGCTCGCCGAGAACGGCGATGCTGTGATCATCGACGCCGACGAGGGGCATGTGCATCTGCGGCCGATGGCCGATCACCGGCGTTCCTACGAGGAAAAGGTTCGCTTCCGGGCCAGGCGGCAGGAGCAGTTCCGGGCGCTGCGCGCCGTCGAGCCGGTCACCAAGGATGGGCAGCGGATCGCGCTGATGATGAATGCCGGGCTGCTGGTCGACCTGCCGCAGCTTTCGGAATCGGGTGCCGAGGGGATCGGACTCTTCCGCACCGAGCTGCAGTTCATGATCGCCTCCACCATGCCGAAGGCGGAGGAGCAGGAGCAGTTCTATCGCAATGTGATTAAGCAGGCGGCGGGCCGCACTGTCACCTTCCGTACGCTCGATATCGGCGGCGACAAGGTCGTGCCGTATTTCCGCGGCCATGAGGAAGAAAATCCCGCCCTCGGCTGGCGCGCCATCCGGCTATCGCTCGACCGGCCGGGGCTGTTGCGCACCCAGTTGCGCGCTCTGCTGAAGGCATCGGCCGACACCGAGCTGAAGCTGATGGTGCCGATGGTGACCGAGGTTTCCGAGCTGAAGATGGTGCGCGAGCTGTTGCAGAAAGAAGTGCAGCATCTCTCGCGTTTCGGTCACGGGCTGCCGCGCAAGCTGCAATTCGGGGCGATGCTGGAGGTGCCGGCACTGCTTTGGCAGCTCGACGAGTTGATGGAGGCGGTCGATTTCGTCTCGGTCGGCTCGAACGATCTCTTCCAGTTCGCGATGGCGGTCGATCGCGGCAATGCACGGGTCTCGGACAGGTTCGATCCGCTCGGCAAACCGTTCTTGCGCATCCTGCGCGATATCGTGCGCGGGGCGGACAGGAACAAGACGCCGGTGACGCTCTGCGGCGAACTCGCCAGCAAACCGATCTCGGCGATGGCGCTGCTCGGCATTGGCTTCCGCTCGATCTCGATGTCGCCGGCCTCGATCGGACCGGTGAAGGCGATGCTGCTCGGGCTCGACGTCGGGGCACTGACGAAGGCGATGGACGAGGTGCTGGACGATCACCATGCCTTGATGCCGATGCGCGAGGTGCTTGCCCGCTTCGCCGAGAGCCACAATATTCCCCTTTAGACAGATAAAAGAAGAATCGGAGTGAAGGGTGGCGAAGCTTCCCGTTGAAAAGATGCGCGAACTGGAACGCCGTTTCGGCGAGATCGAGGCGCGCATGTCGGCTGGTCCGGCTGCCGATGTCTATGTGAAGCTCGCATCCGAATATTCCGAGCTGCAGCCTGTCGTGACGAAGATCCGCGTCTATGAGAAGGCCGTCGCCGAGCTTGCCGACTTGGAAACGCTGCTCGAGGACAGATCGGTCGACCGCGAGATGCGCGACCTCGCCGAGCTGGAGCTGCCCGAGGTGAAAGAGCAGATCGAGGCGCTGGAACAGGAGATGCAGATCCTGCTTCTGCCGAAGGACGCAGCCGACGAAAAGAGCGCGATCCTCGAAATCCGCGCCGGCACGGGCGGTTCGGAAGCCGCCCTTTTCGCCGGCGATCTGTTTCGCATGTACGAGCGCTTTGCGGCGGAAAAGGGCTGGAAGGTGGAGGTGCTCTCGGCAAGCGAGGGCGAAGCCGGCGGCTACAAGGAAATCATTGCGACGATCACCGGCAGGGGGGTCTTTGCCAAGCTGAAATTCGAATCCGGCGTGCATCGCGTGCAACGCGTGCCGGAAACCGAGGCGGGCGGGCGTATCCATACGTCGGCCGCAACGGTTGCGGTGCTGCCGGAGGCCGAGGAGATCGACATCGAGATCCGGGCTGAAGACATCCGCATCGATACGATGCGCTCTTCGGGTGCGGGCGGCCAGCACGTCAATACGACGGACTCGGCGGTGCGCATCACCCACCTGCCGAGCGGCATCGTCGTCACCAGTTCGGAAAAATCGCAACACCAAAATCGCGCCAAGGCGATGCAGGTGCTACGCTCCAGGCTCTACGATGCCGAGCGGCAGAGAGCCGATAGCGAGCGCTCTGCCGATCGCAAGAGCCAGGTCGGCTCCGGCGACCGCTCGGAACGGATCCGCACCTATAATTTCCCGCAGGGGCGGGTAACGGACCATCGCATCAATCTGACGCTTTATAAGCTCGACCGGATGATGGAAGGTGAGATCGAGGAGGTCGTCGACGCGCTGATGGCCGACTACCAGGCCAGCCAGCTGGCGCAGCTCGGCGAGCAACAATGAGCTCGACGGTCGCCGATATACTTGCCGAAGCGCGCCGCCGCTTCACCGAAGCAGGTATCGTCGACCCGGCGACCGATGCGCGGCTGCTTGTCGCGGGCCTTCTGAAACTGTCGCCGACCGAGTTGTTGACGCGATCGGCCGAGAGGCTTTCTTCCGAGCAGGCCGAAGTGATTTTCAAGGCACTGGAGCGGCGGCTCGGTCATGAGCCGGTGCATCGCATTCTCGGCGTGCGGGAATTCTACGGCCTGCCGCTTCGGCTTTCGGCGGAAACGCTGGAACCGCGGCCGGATACGGAAATCCTGGTCGATACGGTTCTGATCTATCTCCAAGACCTTGCAAAGGCGCAAAGCCGTCTCCATATCCTTGACATGGGAACCGGGACCGGGGCGATATGCCTTGCGCTTTTGAGCGAATGTCCTGATGCGTCAGGTGTCGGCAGCGACATATCGGCGGACGCACTTTTGATGGCAAGATCGAATGCAGAAAGAAACGGGTTGCAGGATCGTTTTGAGGCCGTACAGTCAAATTGGTTCGAGAACATCCAGGGATCCTTTCACGCGATTGTCTCAAATCCGCCCTATATTGCTTCCAATGTCATTCACGATCTCGCTCCCGAAGTGACTAAATTTGATCCGGCTGCGGCTCTGGATGGCGGCCCGGATGGGCTTGACGGCTACAAAGCCATAGCCAAGGATGCGGCAAGGTTCATCAGGCCCGATGGGGTCGTCGGACTGGAGATCGGCTACGATCAACGAAACGACGTGACGGCGATCTTTGAAGCGAAAGGCTTCAGGTGCCTCAAATCCGTGAAAGATTATGGTCAGAACGACAGGGTGCTCGTGTTCGCGCTCGCGTGAAAGACGATAATGCGGCATTGGACGAGACATTATTGTTATTGCGAAGAAAAGGCTTGGATTTCCCGGTGAAGCAATATAGGTTGCGGTCACGTGTTGGGCAGAGAGGAATGAACGAGATTCGTTCGGTACTTGGTTTGCCTCGGGGGGCCGCTCTTTTAAACGAGAGTTTCAACGGTTGAACACGACCCAATGCGTGAATCAGTCAAACTGACTTGAGAACCAAGCGGCAGGTCGGCGCAAAGGCGCAGTATGCTCGCGGCACAAAGGTCCTGATCCGGTTTTCCGGTCATGGCGGTTGGTGCCATGTATCCATCACAAACAGAGAATTCAGGTGAACGATCTATGAGGCCAGGACAGCAGAACAAGCGCGGTCGAGGGCGTGGTAACAATAATAACGGCGGCGGCGGCGGCGGAAATAACAATAACAACAATTTCAACCGCAAGGGCGGCAATCCGCTGACCCGGTCCTATGACAGCTCCGGCCCCGATGTGAAGATTCGCGGTACGGCGCAGCATATCGCCGAAAAATACGCGCAGCTCGCCCGCGACGCCCAAAGCTCCGGCGACCGCGTAATGGCCGAGAACTATCTCCAGCACGCCGAACATTACAATCGTATCATTGCCAGCGCCCAGGCGCAGATGCAGGAACGCTTCCAGCGCGACGACCGCGGCGAGTACAATGATCGCGACGGTGCGGACCGCGACGGCGACGACATGGACAACAATGAGAATGAGAATGACAATGACGGCGACGATGTCGTTATCGTCCAGCCACCGCAGAGCAGGTCGCACCAGCCGCAGCAGAGCAGACAGCACCAGCCGCAGGCACAGCCGAAGCCGGTAGCCGCTCAGGCGCCTGCACCGGCACAGTCCGAGGTCAACGATGGAACCGGCCCGCAGCCGGAGATCGAAGGCATTCCGGCCGAAGTCGCGATGGACGAGGAAGGTGCCGGCGGCCAGCCGCGCGAACGCCAGCCCCGCCGCCGCAGCACCGGCAGCCGTCCCCGTCGCCCGCGTCGCGGCGCTGAGGGCGAAGAAACAGCCGCTGAAGGCGAGGGTGCCTCGGCCGAGGCGCCAGTGCTGGCTGACGCCGCATCGGAATGAGGGTTTCGCTTCCCCTACGGGGAGAGCTTGACTCTCATGCCATCTGCTCGAATTAGCTTGAAAATCCCCGGCCTTGTGCCGGGGATTTCATTTTATGGGCTCTTTAAACTCGCAGAACAGGCTACCATATTCTCTTCGAACTGCTTCGCCCGAATCCCTTACGGGCAAAGCGCGACCTGCCTTTTCAGGGGGTCGATCTCAATCATCGGTCTGCGCCTTATCAGGGCAGGGCGATCCATGGAGGTAGAATATGAATATCGAGAAATATTCGGAGCGGGTGCGCGGTTTCATCCAGTCCGCCCAGACCTATGCGTTGGCGCAGGGTCACCAGCAATTCACGCCGGAACATGTGCTGAAAGTCCTGCTCGACGATGATCAGGGCATGGCGGCGTCGCTGATCGAGCGCGCCGGCGGCGATGCCAAGGCCGCCCGCCTGGCCAATGACGCGGCTGTCGCCAAATTGCCGAAGATTTCCGGCGGCAACGGCAACATCTATCTGGCACAACCCCTCGCCAAGGTGCTTTCGACCGCCGAAGAAGCGGCGAAGAAGGCCGGCGACAGCTTCGTCACGGTGGAACGCCTGCTGCAGGCGCTGGCGATCGAATCCTCGGCCTCGACCTTTTCGACGCTGAAGAACGCAGGCGTGACGGCCCAGGGCCTCAACCAGGTCATCAATGACATCCGCAAGGGTCGGACGGCAGATTCCTCCAATGCCGAGCAGGGTTTCGACTCGCTGAAAAAGTTCGCACGCGATCTCACCGCCGAAGCCCGCGAGGGCAAGCTCGACCCGGTGATCGGCCGCGACGACGAAATCCGCCGCACCATCCAGGTGCTTTCGCGCCGCACCAAGAACAATCCTGTGCTGATCGGCGAACCCGGCGTCGGCAAGACGGCGATCGTCGAGGGCTTGGCGTTGCGCATCGTCAACGGTGACGTGCCGGAATCGCTCAAGGACAAGAAGCTGATGGCGCTCGACATGGGCGCGCTGATTGCCGGTGCGAAATACCGCGGCGAATTCGAGGAGCGGCTGAAGGCCGTGCTCAATGAAGTCCAGGCGGAAAACGGCGAGATCATCCTGTTCATCGACGAGATGCACACGCTGGTCGGCGCCGGCAAGGCGGATGGAGCGATGGACGCCTCGAACCTGCTGAAGCCCGCTCTTGCCCGTGGCGAGTTGCATTGCGTCGGCGCGACCACGCTTGATGAATATCGCAAACATGTCGAGAAGGACCCGGCCCTTGCCCGTCGCTTCCAGCCCGTCGTCGTCGACGAACCGACGGTCGAAGACACGATCTCTATCCTGCGCGGGCTGAAGGAAAAATACGAGCAGCATCACAAGGTGCGCATCGCCGATGCGGCGCTGGTGGCTGCGGCGACGCTTTCCAACCGCTATATCACCGACCGCTTCCTGCCCGATAAAGCGATCGACCTGATGGACGAGGCGGCGGCGCGGTTGCGCATGCAGGTTGATTCCAAGCCGGAAGAGCTCGACGAACTCGACCGCCGCATCATGCAGCTGAAGATCGAGCGCGAGGCGCTGAAAAAGGAAACGGACGTTGCGTCCGCCGACCGTCTGAAGCGGCTTGAAACCGAAGTGACCGATCTCGAGGAACAGGCCGATGCGCTGACGGCCCGCTGGCAGGCGGAAAAGCAGA
Source organism: Rhizobium laguerreae (assembly GCF_019778565.1). Taxonomy (NCBI): domain Bacteria; kingdom Pseudomonadati; phylum Pseudomonadota; class Alphaproteobacteria; order Hyphomicrobiales; family Rhizobiaceae; genus Rhizobium; species Rhizobium laguerreae. The sequence goes on from NZ_JAAXQT010000004.1 coordinate 505,023, forward strand.
AACTCGGCCTTGCCGCCGATCTCAAGAAGCAGCTCGATGATGCCCGCAACGAACTGGCGATTGCCCAGCGCAAAGGCGAATTCCAGCGTGCCGGCGAACTGACCTACGGCGTCATTCCCGACCTTGAAAAGCAGCTCGTCGATGCCGAGAAGCAGGATGGGGACCGCAGCGCGATGGTGCAGGAGGTGGTCGCCCCGGACAATATCGCCCATGTCGTGTCCCGCTGGACCGGCATTCCGGTCGACAGGATGCTGGAGGGCGAACGCGACAAGCTGCTCCGGATGGAAGACGAACTGGCGAAATCGGTGATCGGCCAGGGCGATGCGGTTCAGGCAGTGTCGCGCGCCGTCCGCCGTGCGCGCGCCGGCCTGCAGGACCCGAACCGGCCGATCGGCTCGTTCATCTTCCTCGGCCCGACCGGCGTCGGCAAGACGGAGCTCACCAAAGCGCTCGCCCGCTTCCTCTTCGACGACGAAACGGCGATGGTGCGCATGGACATGTCGGAATATATGGAAAAGCACTCCGTTGCCCGGCTGATCGGTGCGCCTCCCGGCTATGTCGGTTATGACGAAGGCGGAGCGCTGACCGAAGCCGTGCGCCGCAGGCCCTATCAGGTCGTGCTGTTCGACGAGATCGAAAAGGCGCATCCCGACGTCTTCAACATATTGCTGCAGGTGCTGGACGATGGACGTCTGACGGACGGCCAGGGTCGGACGGTCGACTTCCGTAACACGATGATCATCATGACTTCGAACCTCGGTGCCGATTATCTGACGCAGTTGAGGGACGGCGACGACAGCGACACGGTTCGCGAGCAGGTGATGGAGGTCGTGCGCGGACATTTCCGGCCGGAATTCCTGAACCGCATCGATGAGATCATCCTCTTCCATCGCCTGAAGCGCGAAGAGATGGGCGCGATCGTCGATATCCAACTGAAGCGGCTGGTGGCTCTGCTGTCCGAGCGCAAGATCGTCATCGATCTCGACGAGGAAGCCCGCCACTGGCTGGCGAACAAGGGTTACGATCCGGTCTACGGCGCAAGGCCGCTGAAGCGGGTGATCCAGAAGTTCGTGCAGGATCCGCTGGCCGAGCAGATCCTGTCCGGCCAGGTGCCGGATGGATCGACGGTGACGGTGACGAGCGGTTCGGACCGGCTGCAGTTCAGGACAAGGCAGACGGTGAGCGAAGCGGCGTAAATACGGTTTGCCGGATGAATGAGAATGGCGGCTTCGGCCGCCATTTTTCGTTAGGCGGGAGTAACGACCGGCGGGTCATCAGCTTGTCGGTTTAATGGAAATTACTTGCTCGCCACCTGGTCTGGCGTCTGGTTGTTCAGCAGCGTATCGATGCGCTTGCGCTCGTCTTCGAATTTCGCCAGCGCCTCGCCCTGCAGCGATTTGCCGCCCGGCAGGCGGATGCGCAGCGGATCGACCTTGGTGCCGTTGACGATCAGCTCGTAATGCAAGTGCGGGCCGGTGGATTCCCCTGTGGTGCCGACCCAGCCGATCACCTGGCCCTGGCGGATCTTGGCACCGGGGACGACGCCCTTGGCGATGGCGCTCTGGTGATTGTAGGAGGATTCATAGCCGTTGGCATGGCGCACGATCGTCTGATTGCCATAACCGCCGGAATCCCAGCCGGCTTTTTCGACCGTGCCGTTGCCGGCGGCGATGATTGCCGTGCCGCGGGGTGCTGCCCAATCGACGCCGGTGTGCATGCGGGCGAAACCGAGGATCGGGTGGCGGCGCATGCCGAAGCCCGATTTGAAGATGCCGTTCGGAACCGGGTTGCGCAGCAGGAACTGGCGGATGCTCTTGCCGTTCTCGTCGAAATAATCGACCGTGCCGTCTTCGGGGTCCTGGAAGCGGTAAAAGCGCGTCTGCGTATCGCCGAAACGGGCGTTGACGTAGAGCAGTTCGGAATCCTCGGTCGCCTGACCGGCGCTGTCGGCGACGGAGAAGAAGGCTTCGAGACTGTCGGTCGGCCTCAGTTGCGCCTGGAAATCGACATTGCTGGCGAGCAGCTTGATGATCAGCGCCGTCATATCCTTGGTCATGCCGTAGGAAAGCGCGGCGCGATAGATGCCGTCATAGACGCGCGGCAGGTTCTGGCCGGGGGGAGGTGCGAAGGAATTGTCATCGAAGGCGGTGGCGATGGCATCCAGCATCGGCGGCTCACTGCCGGGCACGTATCTGCCCTTGTCGTCGACGGCCACGGTGACGAGATGGCGCGTGCCGCGGTAGACGCTGGCTCGGATGATCTTTGCCTGTTCGCCCTTCTGAATGATGCCGATGCGCAGCACATCGCCCTTGTCGAGATCACCAGAACCCAGTTGCTGCGCGATATAGCCGGCGATGCCGTCGGCATATTGCTGCGGATAGCCTGACTCCGTCAGCGCCTTGGCGATCGGCGTGTCGATGCGCACCGGCAGGATGTCGTCGGCGAATTCTTCGGTCTGCGGCGTGATCGATTCCGATGCGGAGACGGTCATGTTCTGTTCGAGCACGCGGGCGGACAGACCGGCGGTCAGATCGACATCGGCGTCCTCGTTGGAGAAACGACGCGGATCGACGTAATAAAGGGCTGCGAGCTGCGTGTTGCCGTCCGTCAGCACCGAGCCGTTGGAGCGCACGTTCTCTTCGACCTCCTCAAGCGACAGGCCGGATGCCATCTGCATGCTGGTCTTGCCGGTCGGGAAGGGAATGGTCTTCAGGCTGACTTCGGATTCGACGTCGGAGCCGTAAAGCGCGCCTGTGCGGCTTTGCGGCGCGGGCTGCGGCTCGTCGGCGGAAAAGATCGCCAGAGGATCGAAGTCGGGATAGTCCTCCGTCGCCACATGGTTGGCGGCCAGCGTCATCTTCACGTGCGCGAAGGGCTGGCGGCGCACGACTTCCTTTTCGCCGTCGTGGACGACGGTTGAGACTTCCATGATGGCACGGTCGGACGGTTTTGCGGCGATGGCGGGCGCGATCAGCCGGCCACCGCGGACCACTGTCGTATCCTCATGCGCGTCTGCCGCAACACTCGCATAGGCTTCGGCGGGGATCGCCAATTGCTGGCGGCCGTCAAGTGCGGCAAAAAGGGCGACACCCATCAAGACGGATGATGTAATGCCGGTGAGGAACGTGCCCGAGAGCCAGCGCAAGGAAACTTCGCGCCGGTCGGGCGCGCGTCTGCCGTCGGCCAGAAGCGGAGGCTCGTTGCCCAACGAGCGGATCATCATTTTCTCCGTCATCATGGCAGTCGGGTCCGCGTCCTTACATCAGGCGTCTGTGGGAGCATGTATCGGCCATCCTGGCTGGGGCGAAAGATGTGCATATTTTGGGCATGGAAGTCAAATCACTCAGAAAAAGGCAGTCTGCCTGCATTTGCCTGTGTGAATCATGTGTCTCTTAAGACCAGCAGATTGTGATGATGTCGGGGCGCGGGGGACAAAAGAGCGTTCTTTCCACGAAAAGTCGAAAGACGTTCATCTTTCGTGGCCGTGTATGGCCGGTCGGAATCCGGGAAATGATCGAATTTGCGCGTCGTCCGAAATTTTTCCCGTAAAAACAATATCTTGAAAGAAAAATCAATTTTTTCGAAAAGCGCTGTTGACTGTTTATGAGGGTTAGTTCTATAAGCCCACTCACTGAACGAGGGCGGCGGCGCTGCTGGCGACGAAGTCTTTCGTTCTAGTGAAACTCAAGCGGATTGGCGATTGCTGGTTTGTGTTCTG
>NZ_JAAXQT010000005.1:0-457973 GCF_019778565.1 Rhizobium laguerreae
CTCCGGTCGGGGGCTTGCCTCAGCGCAAGTGGACATGCCGAGTGTCGCATTTCTAAATGGCTGAAGACACACCCAAAGTGACACTTCTACTTTGCACACAAACGGACATTCCAACCCTGCCGCCACAGTGTTGTAAGGGGGTGGGTTCAAGGATGAAGTGCGACTTGCAATAGATAACAACGGTTTATCCTTGCAAGGAACGAGACATGAAGCGCACCTACTCCCGGATCGATATCGATGAACGCCGCAAGATTGCCCGCTGGCGCACGGCTGGGGTCAGCGTTGATGTGATCGCCGAGAAGCTGCACCGACATCGCTCAACCATTTTCCGTGAGCTGCGCCGCAATACGTTCGAGGATCGTGAGATGCCGGACCTCAACGGTTACTACTGCGTGATGGCCAATGACATGGCGCGAGAACGGCGTGCCAAGCTGCGCAAACTTGCCCGGTTCGCGCAGCTCCGCCAATCGGTGATCGAGCGCATCATGCATGGCTGGTCGCCGCAACAGATCGCCGGCCGATTGCAGCTTGAGCGCCAGCCGAGCAACCGGCGCCACTGCGAGGAGTTTCGCAATGCGGCGCTGGATCTGATCCGGGAGCGCTATCTGGACGCTGGCTCGCGAGAAGCTGATCGAGCTGCACCGGATCTCGGTGGCCAAGGAAACGCTGCGGCAATGGATGACCGAGGGCGGCATCTGGGTCTCGCGTCGCGAGCGCAAGAAGCGGGTTTTCCAGCCACGCGGCCGGCGCGACTGTTTCGGGGAGCTGGTTCAGAACGATGGATCGGCGCCCTCACCCGCCCCGATCTAATCTTGCAACGGGGCAAAGGTCACGACACGCATGGCCCGATCAATTGACCTAGTCCTGATTGGCAACCGCTGGCAAACTGCCTTCGTTCGAAAGACGAGTTTCGGTCTGCCGGGCGGCCGAGACAAGGCGGCGCTTTGCGCGGATCGCGTGCCATTGTTGGTCAATCAGGACGCCGATGAGGATCACGCCACCCATGACAGCGAAATTCAACGACGAAGGGATACCAAGGAGATTCACGAGATTCTGCAACTCCTGGAGCAGGACCGTGCCCAGCACGACGCCGACAATCGATCCCTCGCCGCCGCGGAGCGAAAAACCGCCAAGTACAGCAGCAGCAATTGCGTAGAGTTCGTAGAACTGACCATGGCTCGCCGGCGAGATCGAGCGTGTGTACATGGCGAAATAAATCGCCGAAAGCGCCGTCAGCAGCCCACAGATGACATAAGCCGACATGACCATGCGGCCGGTACGGATACCGGAATAGCGGGCCGCCTCCTCGTTCTTCCCGATTGCGTAAAGATAACGCCCGAAGACAGAGCGATGCAGCATGATCCACATGACCACGGCAATGATGACGAGTGCGATGAAGGTGTTGGGAACGCCGTAAAACCGTCCAGCGGTCAGGAATTCGAGGTCTGGAAAATTCTGGCCGAAAGCAAAGCCCGCGGTTCCGTCAGCCGTATAGAAGCGCGCTGCCCCACGATAAATCAGGAGGCCGCAGAGGGTGACGACGAAGGGCTGCAGGTTGAGCCGGGTGATCAGCCAGCCGTGGACGGCGCCTATGACCGCGCCGAGCGCGAGAATGAGCGGCAGCGCCAGCATCCATGACATATCCTGGACCGCGATGAAATCGACGAAGAGCACGCCGAGAAGTGCTACCAGCGAGCCCACGGAAAGCTCGATACCGCCTGTAATGATGACAAAGGCCTGGCCGATCGACAGGATGCCGAACAGACCGATCAGGTTGGCAGTGTTGGCCAGGTTGATCGGCAGCAGGAAGCGCGGATTGATGATGGCGACGACGATGCCGACGACGACGATCAAAAGCAGCAGTCCGAGATCTTTTTTGATCATTCGAGATCCATCCCCCGATACCTTATTTTTATGTGCCGCAGCGGCTATTTTACCCTTTTGCCGACGGCAAGCAAAAGGACGCTTTCCTGGCTGATTTCGTCCTCTTCCAATATGCCGGCGATCTGGCCCTCGTGCATGACGGCGATGCGGTCAGAAACGCCGATCACTTCTTCCATGTCGCTGGAGATCATCAGGATCGCCACTCCGGCATCGGCAAGTGCTCGCATCAGGCCGTAGATCTCGTTCTTCGCGCCGATATCGATGCCGCGTGTCGGCTCGTCGAAGATCATCACCTTCGGGCTCATCGACAACCATTTGGCAAGTACCACCTTCTGCTGGTTGCCGCCGGACAGAGTGCCGGTTCGCGTTGAAACGGAGGGCGCCTTGATACCAAGGCGAACGCGCTGCTTTTCGGCCGCCGCCCTCTCCCGCTCGGCAGAAAGCATGAAGCGGCTGGAGAGCCGGGGAAGGTCGGCAAGGCTTATGTTCTGGGCGATCGGAAGATCAAGAAGAATGCCGTTGTGCTTGCGATCCTCCGGGACCAGGAAAATACCACGAGCGACGGCATCTCGGGCAGAACTGACCGCAATTTGCCGCCCGTCCTGCAGAATGGCTCCGCCGTAGCTCCGGTCGATGCCGAAGAGTACTTTTGCAAGCTCGGTGCGGCCCGACCCAACGAGCCCTGCAAGCCCCATGATTTCTCCATACCGGATTTCCAGATCAACGGGGCGGCCGGGATAGGCCTCGGTGCGCACGCCGCTTGCCTTCAGCGCAACCGAGCCGGGCGAGCGCTGCGGTTTTGCGGTCCGGGCCGCAAGCACCCGGCCGATCATCAGCTTGACCATCTGGTCGTGGCCGATGTCTTTCTTGGCAAGCGTGCCCACAAGCGTGCCGTCGCGCAGGACTACGACCCGGTCTGCGACGCGCTCAACCTCGTGGAGGCGATGCGAGATGAAAACCACACTGATGCCATCGGCTTTCAGCGATTTGATAATGCTCAGGAGACGCTCGGTTTCGGCCAGCGGCAGGCTGGACGTGGGTTCGTCGAAGATGACGAGCCTGGCATTGATGGACAGCGCCTTGGCGATTTCCACCATCTGCTGCTCGGCAAGGGAAAGCGATGCCACGGGTGTGTCGGCGGAAAAATGAGCCCCTACCCGCTTCAAGAGCGGCTTCACCATGTCTCGCAACCGATTGCGATCGACGAGCTTGAGAGGTCCGGCCTTCAGCGGCTCGCGGCCCAGGAAGATATTGGCGGCAACGTCGAGATTCTCAAAGAGATTGAGTTCTTGGTGAACGAAGGCGATGCCGGATGCGATGCTCGATTCCACAGTGAGGAAACGAAGCTCTGCTCCGTCGAGCAGAATCGTGCCTCGGTCGGGTGCGATCACGCCGCCGAGAATCTTCATCAACGTCGATTTTCCAGCCCCGTTCTCGCCGACGAGGCCGATGACCTCGCCTGGTATGATGTCGATCGACAGGCCCTCAAGCGCAACGACGCCCGGATAGGACTTGCCAACGCCGGAAAGCGAAAGGAACGGCGTTGCAAGCGCGTCCGGTGACGGGAAGTCGGAGCTGTGGTTCATCGCCTGTCCATAGCTGCTAATGCTGTCGGCATGGGACGTCTTTCGCGGCGGCGGCAAGTGCCCCCGCCGCGAAAGAGGGTTATTTTCCAGACATGGCCTTCAGGCTGGCGGCATATTTGTCAACGTCATCCTTGCCGATGATTACCGTCGGTATGATGATCAAGCCGTTGCTAGGAACGCCTGACTTGTCGCCCTTGAGGTAGGCCGCCATCAGCTTCATGCCCTGATAGGCCCATTCGAACGGCTGTTGCACGACGGTCGCTGCGACCGTGCCTTCCTTGACGCCGCCGAGCGTGATCGGATCGTCATCAAAGCCGACGACGGTGATCTGGCCGAGTTTGCCGGCGTCGCGCAACGCCTCATAGATGCGCGGCGTATTGTAGGAGTAGAAACCGACCATGCAGGTGACGTCGGGGCTGGCCACCAGCGCATCCTCGACGTTCTTCTTTGCGCGCGTCTGGTCGATATCGTCGCCGCGTACATCTGTCAGCTCGATCTTCGTGCCCTTCAGGCCGTCCTTCATGCCCTGGATGCGTTCCTTGGCATTATCGGCGCCGAGCAGGCCGACGAAGCCGATACATTTGCCGCCGTCCGGCATCGCTTTCTTGGCGATTTCGGCGGCCTGCATGCCGGCGTCGATATTCGATGAGCCGATATAGGCGACGCGGTTGGTCTGCGGCGCGTCGCTATCTGTGGTGAAGAGAGCAGTCTGCGAGCCGATCTTGTTCAAACCGTCCGTCTGGGTCTTGGGATCGACTGCGGAAACCATGATCCCCTTGACGCCGGCACTGACCAAGTCTTCCATAAGCCGTTGCTGAACGGCGACAGATGCCTGCTCAGGGTACTTCAGCTCCATCTGGTAGTCGGGCATCTCGCCCTGCGCCTTCTTCACGCCCGCCTCTGCGGCTTTCCAGAAGTCGGATGCGCCGTTGACGACAAATGCGAGTGTCGGCTTGTCGGCAGCATTTGATACGGCAATCGGTGCCGCGCTCAGCATCAACCCGGCGAAGAACAAGGCTGCATTGCGTTTCAGCTGTTTCATAATACACCTCCCGAGGGCCGCAGTTGCACGGGCCCGTTTCCGATTTACGGCCGGCCGGATGCGCGCCCCCTCCTAGGGCCGTCGCAAAGCGACGAGTGGCATTGGTTCCGATCGCTCCTTGACGGTATACAAGAAATTTAATTAGTAAATAGTATTATCAATGCAGATCAAAACATTTCATCGTGCAATGGCTACGATGGCGATTTTGTACTGACACTTGCCAATAACTGATAGAGTTGCAACAATTCCTGCAATTGCCAGCGCTTTCAGATAGATGATAATATTAATTACCAAAACCGACAATCAATCACCCTGAACCGTTATCCCAAGCAGAGACAGTCTCCACGAATGCGAAAGTCCAAGACCCAAAATAAGCCTGTGCGCGTGACGATGATGGACATCGCCGCGGCGGCTGGCTGCTCGCAGGCGGCCGTCTCCTTCGTCCTCAACGACACACCCGGCACCCGCATCTCACAGCAGACGCGCGATCGCGTATTGGAGGCGGCGCGCGCGCTCGGTTACATGGAGAAGACCTATACGACGAAGGCCTCTTATTCGGGACTGGACAACGTCATCGGTTTCGCCGTGGATCAACTCGCCACCAGCCCGGAAGCGATCGTTGCGATCGAAGGCGCGCGGCAAGCCTCCTGGAACGCCGGCAATGTCCTTCTGGTAACCCAGACGCTCAGTGACCCCGTCATGGAGCCGAAAGCAATCGAGGCGTTGACGAACGGAGGCATATCGGCGCTCATATATATGACAATTTATACTCGCCAGGTGGAGCTTCCATCCTATGTCAGCAAGCTCAACATCCCGACGGTCCTGCTGAACTGTTATACCGCGGACCATGCCTTTCCCGCCGTGGTGCCGAGTGAGATCGCCGGAGGGCAGAGCTCTACCCGGCATCTGATCATGCACGGACACCATCGTATCGCGACGATCACCGGTGAAATCTGGATGCAGGCGGCGCAGGACCGGCTGACGGGATATCGCCGCGCGCTGGCGACCGCCGATATACCCTTCGATCCGGAATTGGTCATTGAAGGCGACTGGTCGGCCAGTGCCGGCTATGCCGCCACGATGAAACTGCTTGCTCTGAAAGAGCCGCCCACTGCGATCTTCTGCCAGAACGACCGCACTGCCATCGGGTGCTACGAAGCGCTCAAGGATGCAGGGCTTCGCATTCCCCAGGACATGTCGGTGGTGGGTTATGACGACGAAGAAATTTCACGACATCTCGTACCCCCGCTGACGACTTCGGTCCTTCCCCATCTTGCCATGGGGCAATGGGCGATCGAACATCTCAACCCGGAAAGTGTGCCCGGCAAGCGCTATCCCATTGCGAAGCTCGAATGCTCGCTCGTTAAGCGTCATTCCGTCGCCGCGCCGCGGGCCGAGGCGCGGCAGATCCTCGATGGTGCATATACGTCGCCATAGCGTTCGCGCCGGGTCACTCATCCACTGAGTGGAGCCCAGCTCGCTCGGAACTCCTGACCGGCCCACATTGGAGGAAGTGGTAGAAATCACTTCTCGAGCGATAGAGCGGGCAGAGCTTGCCGTTGGTCGATAGGCTTGCGAACGGATCGCCCTGCCCTTGCGTCGTCACTGACGAACCACCGATCTCAAATAATCTCAACCACAGATACAATCTACGCAGAGGCGACGTTGACGACGTGTGGATTTAGAGCTAGCTCTAGCGCCATGAAAATCGCAATGGTTCTCGTAGTGGTGATATCGCGCATGGGCAGGACGGTCTGATCGTCCGGCAATAGCCACCCATGCGCCGAAAACAGGTCCCTGACGGGGCCTTTTTTTATGCCCCGTCGCACCCATCACCTCACTCACGACGGAACCCAGATATGACCGGCGAGACAGCCAACTCTTTTCTCAACACCCCCTCTGATCGTCGCATGAACGGCGGCGAGATCGTTCTGCAGGCGCTGTGCGACAACGGTGTCGAACACATTTTCGGTTATCCCGGCGCAGCGGTGCTGCCGATCTATGACGAAATCTTCCAACAGGAGGACATCAAACATTTCCTGGTGCGCCATGAGCAAGGCGCCGGACACGCCGCCGAAGGCTATGCCCGCTCGACGGGAAGAGTTGGCGTCATGCTGGTGACATCGGGACCAGGCGTTACAAATGCGGTTACGGCGCTGCAGGATGCTCTTATGGACTCCGTTCCGCTCGTCTGCCTCGCCGGCCAGGTGCCGACAAGTCTCATCGGTACCGACGCTTTTCAGGAATGCGATACGGTCGGCATCACCCGCCCCTGCACAAAGCACAATTTCCTCGTCAAACACGTCGACGATCTGGCCAAAACGATCCATCTGGCTTTCCGGATCGCGGCGGCCGGCCGACCCGGCCCTGTTCTCGTCGACATGCCGAAGGACGTGCTCTTCGCCAGCGGGACCTACGTTGCACCTGACCAGGTAGCTGCGCTGACGAGCTACCAGCCGGCAATGCAAGGCGATCGGAACGCGATCCGAGCGGCGGTCGCATTGATGGCCGAAGCCCGGCAACCCATCATCTATGCCGGCGGCGGCATCATCAATTCGGGACCGGAGGCGTCGAGATTGTTGCGTGAGTTCGTCGACCTCACCGGCTTTCCCGTAACGTCGACTGTCATGGGGCTTGGAGCCTATCCCGCCAGCGGGCGGAACTGGCTGCGCGTCGCCGGACAGGACGGATCGCATGAAGCCAATATGGCAATTGGCGACTGCGATCTGATGCTCGCCATCGGCGCGCGGTTTGACGATCTCGCGATCTCGCGCGTCCATGAGTTTTCGCCTCACTCGAAGAAAATCCAGATCGATATCGACGCCTCGTCGATCAACAAACGCGTTCCCGTCGACATCGGCATTCAAGCCGACGCCGCGCATGTGCTGGCGGATATGATCCATGCTTGGCGGTCGCTCTCCACTATGCCCGACCAGAAACGGTTGCGGGCGTGGTGGACGCAGATCGACCATTGGCGAACCCACGATTCGTTTTCCTACGAGCGGCTGGACCATGCAATCATGCCGCAACATGCGCTGGAGCGTCTGTATGCGCTGACAAAGCCGCACGACCCGATCATCGCCACGGAGATCGGTCAGCAGATGTGGGTGGCGCGGTTCTTCGGTTTCGACAGGCCCAATCGCTGGATTACCTCAGGGGGATTGGGGACTATGGGTTTCGGCCTTCCTGCCGCGCTGGGGGCGCAGCTCGCAAATCCCGGCCGCCTTGTCATCGACATTGCCGGCGACGCGTCGGTGCAAACGACGATGAAAGAGCTGTCGACGGCGATACAGCATCAAGCGCCGATCAAGATTTTCGTCTTGAGCGATGAGCATCCGGGCATGGCGCAAGAATGGGATTCCATACCGGATGGCAACAGTCGAGCGCGCTCTTATTCGGCCTCACTGCCCGATTTCACCAAACTCGCGGAAGCCTATGGCGCCATCGGCCTTCGTTGCGAAAGCCCAAGCGAACTCGACGCCAAAATCAAGGAGATGATCGACGCGGACCGGCCGGTGCTCCTCCACTGCCGGGTTGCAAGGCTGACCGATACCCATCGGCAGTAACGGCTGATGATCGAACACCCCAAAAGCAAGCCGTGCGATCGTGCAGCCCGCAGTCATCGTCTATCCTAGCCGAAGACCTCATGATCGAGACTGGCGTCTCGATCATGGATTTATGCCGTTCTATGAGATCGATTTTCTTCAGCCCGCTTCTGATCAAAGATGCTGTGTCACGACTCTTTGTTTGAAAGAGCGGCCAAGTCCTCTTTAAGCCGCACCGGTAAATCCATCCGTTCGTGAAGAATGCTCATGACGCCAAGATCACCGTTCTCAAGCTCACGAAAGAATAGGTAGTGATGCTCATAGCGGCTGAAATAGGCCCGACGCCTGATGTCAGCGGGAACTGCCAACCGTTGCGGAAGCTGTCGCCAGATCAGTCGATCTTCGCATAAACGCTGCAAATAAACATGCAGCCCGAGAATGTACGCATCTGCCTGTTTTTCTCCCCACGCTTCGAAAGTGTCACGCCAAATCTTGTCCTGCGCGGCGTCAGCGCGTGGATAAAACCGATAGGCTACCATGCTCAGCGGCGCTTGTTGCGGCGGATAACGTCTTCAGCGGAAACGACGACAAACTCGCTGTCGTCGGCACGCATTGCGGGTGCAAGCTCCTTTTGCAGGCCATCCCATGCCTCGTCGCGCGTTTGCAAATCGCGTCGGATCAGGGCGCGAATGTACTCGCTCGCATTCTCATAGAGGCCGTCGTCACCGATCTGCTGCTGAATGTGATCTTGCAGCACGCCGCTGACCTTCACATGAATGCTGCCCGATGCCATGGGCATACCCTTTCGTTCTTCCTCTATCGTGGTGCAGCGTAGCATATATTGTCCATATTCATCACAAAGAATTCAATCGTGACATGGTTTCTCGAACCTCGCTCGGCGACTCGGCTGGCTTAAAGATGTTGCGAACAGGATCATCATCGTCGGTTCGCCGTTTGTTTAGTGCTTGCGGGCCTGGGGCAGCAGGTTCATGCTTGTTCCTGTTTTGAGGCCCGCTGGTTGCGGCTGAAATAGCCGTAACAGTTTGGGCTTTCGTGAGACGCGTGCGATGGAGTGCGCCGGCTGCGGGTTCAATATTCAGAGCGGTTTTGCTTTCTGTCCGCGATGCGGCGCAAGGCAACCGATCTCGTGCGCTGCCTGCGGCTATCCCTGTCAGCCCGATTTTGCCTTCTGCCCCAGCTGTGGCGCGTCGGTTTCAGGCAAAGTCCAACCCGCGTCGAAGCCAAACATCGAGACGGTGCAGTCTAAATCTGACGGCGATGCCGACCGGCGGCCGGTGACCGTGCTCTTTGCCGATCTCTGCGGCTTCACGACTCTGAGCGAGCAGATCGACCCTGAAGTCATGCGGGTGCTGCAGAACGAATTGTTCGAAGAGATGACCCAGGCGGTCGAGGCCTATGGAGGCTTCGTCGACAAGTTCGTCGGCGATGCGCTGCTGGCGCTGTTCGGCGCGCCGGTCGCTCATGAGGACGATCCGGTCCGGGCGCTTGGTGCCGCACTCGATATGATCAGTCGGGCCACGCAGGTCGGCGAGCGCTGGCACGCCCGGGCCGGCGTGCCGCTGCGTCTGCATATTGGAATCAATAGCGGCCCTGTCGTTACCGGCGGCTTCGGTGCGGTCAGTACAAAATCCTATTCGGTGACCGGCGACACGGTGAACACCGCCCAACGCCTGCAATCCATGGCCGGCGAAAACGATATCCTTGTCGGGCCGCTGACCTATCGCCTCACCCGCCATGCCTTTGCCTTCGAGAGTCTCGGTGCGCAGGCGTTGCGCGGCAAAAGCGGAAACGTCCTTGTCCATCGGCTGACAGGGCTGTTGGAAGCGCCGCATGCGGCGCGCGGGCTCGAGAGTCTCGGCCTTCAGGCGCCGATGATCGGACGAGATACGGAAATGTCGCGGTTGCTGACATGCCTCGATCTTGCCTGCGGCGGGGCAGCACAGCTTGTCCGCCTGATCGGCGAAGCGGGTATCGGGAAGTCGCGGCTGGTCAATGAATTCGTCGTGATAGCCAGCAATGCCGCTCGTTTCCAGGGCCTCGCCATCCGCAAAGCGACCTGCTCTCCCCTCGGCGAACAATCCTATGGCACGCTCGGCGCGGTCGTGCGCAGCGCCTACGGCATTGGCGAGCGAGACGATCTCGACAGGGCGCGGCAATTGCTGGCAACGGGGTTTCGCGCGCTCGATCTGACGCAGGAGGAGGTCGAGGGACTTCTGCCGCTCTTTCTGCATGTCCTCGGCCTCGGCGATCCCGATGGCGCGTTGCGGTACATCGAGCCGGAGCAGCTGCGGCGGCAGATCTTCTATGCCGTCCGCACCGTCTTCGAGCGGCGACTGGCGCAAGGTCCCCTGCTGCTTGTCATTGAGGATCTGCACTGGGCGGACGCTGCCTCGCTGGAAGTGCTTCGCTTCATGATGGACCGGCTGGAGCGCAGCCGGTTGATGCTGCTGGCGGTCTACCGGCCGACATCGCAGACCGACCCACTGGACTCCAATCGTGTCAGCGTCACCGTCCAACGTCTTGCCCCACTCTTTGCGGCCGACGGGCAGAAGCTGCTTGCTGCGTTTTTTGGCGAGAGCTATGCCAAGTTGCCAGTGACGATGCGCAAACGCATCCTCGACCGCGCCGGCGGCAATCCGCTTTTCATCGAAGAAACCCTTCGGGCGCTGATCGACATGGGCACGTTGCACAATGACGGCCAGCGCTGGCATGTCGCAGCGGAAGACACGGATGTCGATATACCGGTGAACCTGCAAGCCCTGTTGCTTGCCCGCGTCGATCGTCTGCCGCAGGAGATCAGACGGCTGGCGCAAGAGGCGGCGGTGGTCGGCCCGAAGTTCGATACCGCCCTGCTCCGCACCGTCGCCACAGACCCGGCCGCCATCGATGCTGCATTGGATCATCTCTGCGATGCCAATATCATCGAGGAATTGCGCGGGCCGGATGCCGGCGGCTCGCCGGGCTATCGCTTCAGCCAGACGCTGATGCATGACGTCATCTACCACAATCTCCTGCTGCAACGGCGCATGGAGCTTCATCAACGGATCGGCCGGGTTCTGGAACGTCAATATGGTGCAGCGCCCGACCGGCCCGAGCATCTGGCACAGCTCGGCCATCACTTCAGCCTGACCACCGAAAAGGCCAAGGGCGCCACCTATCTGATGGCGGCGGGCGATCTGGCGCGCAAGGCCTACGCCAATGACGATGCAATGCGCCTCTATCGTCAGGCCCTTGCGGCCTTCGCAAACGAGGCGGAGGTGACACCAGAGCAACAGGCGCTCCTGGAGCGTCTTGCCGATCTCTGCGGTCCCGCCGGCCTGCGCGACACCGCCTTGAACCATTATCAGCGGGCGCTGACGACCCATCGCACCAAAGATGACCCTATCGCCGCGGCGAGGATATTGCGCAAGATCGGCCGTTTGCATCTCGATGCAGGACGCCGCGATCAAGCGGAGACACATTTGGCCGAAGCCGAAGCGATGATCGCAACGATCGACGCGCCGGTCGAACGTGCACATGTTCTGCAGGAGCGCGGCCATCTGGCCTTCCGCATGGGGGATCAGTCCGCTGCCGCAGAGTGGGCGACGCAGGCGCTGCAATGCCTGCAAACGCTGCCGATCGACGGGACGACCGAGGCCGGACGGGAGACAGCGCGAGCGATGGCGGAGGCGCTGAATACCAAGGGGGTAGCCTTTGCGCGGCTCGGACGCCGCCGCGAGGCCGTGCAGGAAGTGGAGCGTAGCCTCTCTGTTGCCGAAAAGGCGGATCTGCAAAGTGCTGCCTGTCGCGCCTATTCCAATCTTGGTGTTCTCTACACGATTGTCGATCCTGCTAACGCCATCAGAATCTGCCGGCGCGGTCTGGAGGTTGCGATCCGTATCGGCGATCTCGGCTTCCAGGCGCGCCTTCTCGCCAACCTCGCAGTTGCCTGCTGTACCTTCACTGATCGCTGCGCCGCCGAGGGTGTACCAGCGGCGGAGAAGGCCGTCGAAATCGACCGGGCGCTCGATCAGCGTGACCACCTCTCCGTGCCGCTGATCGTGCTGGGCCAGATTCATCAGTGCCACGGGAAGCCGAAGCTAGCTCGTAAGTATTACGAAGAAGCCCTTGAGGTTGCGAAGGAAATTGATGAACCGCAACTGCTCTTTCCGTGCTATGATGGCTTGGCGACACTCAGCCTTGAGCATGACGACATGGACGAGGCGGAACGGTATTTCACGCTGGCACAGGATGTGTGCATCCGCCACAACCTCGACCCCGGCACGCTCGTCGTCTTGCCGTTTCTCGACTGACTTGTCCTCGTTGCAGTGATCGCCGGAGATCGATTAGGAAAATCGATTCAAGAAGATAAAGGGAGGAACGAAACATGCAGGAGAACCACGCCGCAAGACCGTTACAGCCGGGAGATCGCGCACCGAACGTGGTGCTGGATGCGATCACCCGCCAGGGCAAGGTCGCCATCGACGATTTTCGCGGCCAGAAGCCGGTGCTCATCGGTTTGTTCCGCGGATTGCATTGCCCCTTCTGTCGCCGGCAGATCGCCGCCATGGCCGAACTCACCGATGCCTTGCAGGAGAAAGGCATCGACAGCCTGACCGTCGTCAACACGCCGATCGACCGCGCTCGCCTCTATTTCCGCTACCATCCGCTTCCCAATCTGCTGGCGGCCTCGGACCCGGAACGGGTATCGCACAAGGCCTTCGGCCTGCCGAATCTGCAGTTCACCGAAGATGAGAATGAGTGGCCGCGCAAAGTCAGCATGAACACGGTGATGTCGATGCGCATCGACATGCCGGGCGAGCTTCCAGCGCCTATGGACCCGATGGCGGCGTCGGAATTCCTCGACAAGGCGGACGGCTATGAAATCACCGAGGATGACAAGCAGATGATCGCCGCCGGCCACGGCCAGCTCGTCGGCGAATTCCTGCTCGATCGGGATGGCGTCGTGCGCTGGTGTTTCACCGAAGTCGAGGAGGATGGCCGCCATATGTTCGGCGGTCCGGCCCCTCGGGAAGTGATGTCGGCAGCGTCGAACATGGCTGTTTGATGGGGCCGAAAGGTCGGACGCTTGAACAAGGCGAGCAATTCCCGGTCCCGCGTGATCGCCCCTATTCCATCCTGAATTTGGCGTGGCAGGTCGTACAGGTCTGAAGCATAAGGTGGAACGCGTGTTCCGCCGGCATTGCCAGCAGTTCCTGCTCGTTGCGAACATGGGTGCCGAGCGGGCCGCCACCCATCGCTTCCCCAGGCTTCATGCGCATGCTGGCGGACATCTGTCCTGGGTTATTCTGCGCGGCGGCGTCCAGCGCGACGGCGTAGTCGCGCAGGTCGTTGGCGATGCGGTCGAACCGGTCGCGCTCCTTAAGGATGTTCGGCCCGGCCTTCGATTGCCGACTGTCGGCCTCGGACGCGAAAAGTGCGGAGAGAATACTCCCGGACTTGTCGCGGATGGTGTCGGCCGCCCATTTGAACTCGCTGGCGTTGTAGGCCGCCGGATCCTTGAACATGCCGGAGATCGTCTTCGCCGCGGCGGCCATGGCCTTCATGTCCGCCTGTCGACGGGAGACGAGGTCCTCCGAGGCTGGCGATGGAAGCCCGGCCATCAGGACTGCTCCCACGATGGAGAGCAGCCCAGCCTTCTTCATATAAGCGGGTTGTTTCATAAACGCTGCGTTCCAAACCGGGCCATGCCGCTTGCTTCGGATATCCGTCGCTTCAACGGATATCCGTTCTCATCTGGGCAGGAAGGGGGCGGACGGAGAACGCCCTCCCCGATCACGCCGCCATCTTGCGGCAGCTATCGGCGCAACGGCGGCAGGCGTCGACGCAGCTTTGCATGTCGCCCACCCGCTCGCGGTCTTCGGCGCACTGTCCGCAGATTTCTGCGCATTCCCGGCAGACATGCTTATGGTGCTCCGAGCCGATCAGCATGAAGTGCGCGGAGGTCCGGCAAATCTCCGCGCATGCCATCATCAGCTTGAAGTGCGGAGGCTTGGTGTGCTCCCCGCCCAGTTCCAAGCAATGTCCCATGGCCATCGACAGGCATTCGCTGTAGCAAGCGAGGCAATTGTCGATGCAGGCTTTCATTTCAGTCGACATGTGATGCATGGCTCAATCTCCTATTTGGCTTCCTTGTCCACCCACTTGGACATCTCTTCGATCTCCTTTTTCTGGGCTTCGATGACCTTTTTGGCCATCTGCTTGGCCTCTTCATTGTCGCCGTACTTCAGTTCGACCTCCGACATGCTGATCGCGCCCATGTGGTGGGCGATCATGCCGCAGACGAAGGAGACGTCGGCGTCCTTCTTCATCATCCCCTGCATCATGTTCATGTGCATATCCTTCATGCCGTCCATCGACGCCTTCTGGTAGTCGGTCATGTCGCCCATCGGCATGCCGCCCGAAGGCATGTCCGCCTTCGACATGTCCATGTCTTTGGACTTGCATTTTTCCGGATAGGCCATCGTCGACTGGGCGGAAACCGCCGATGGCAGGATAGCAAAGCCGGTGGCGACTGCCGTGCACAAGGCAAGCTTGGTGAACGTCTTCATTTTTCGATCTCCGAAATCTGGTTGATTGTTTGGTCCGTCTTAGCCCGCCTGAAATCGGGGCGGCGGATCGATTGAACGGACCAGCAGGAGCGGCCTGTCGACGGGCTCCGTCCGTTCATGCCTCCCCGGTTCGAAGCGCGGAGCCGCGACCTTGGCAAGTTCCGCAAGGATCGGACAGCAGTGCATCGCCGAACAGCACCCGGCCTGCGTGCCGCAGGCATGCCCCGCATGGCGATCACGCTCCCCCACGACGGCACAGTGCTGGCTTTGCAGGGTGCTCGGCGCCGCGGCCATGCCGAAAGAACTCGCCGCCACCAGGAGAGCGACGAGCAAAAGCTGAGCGTACCGGAAGATGCTTCCAAGTCTCATTCGGCTGGGTTCCCTTCCGGCGCCGAACTGGGCGCCAGCAGAAATGTTCCAATGGAAGGTTGATCTGTAGCACTTATTTCTTTTAGCAACGGCCGATGAGGAAGCATTAACCGTCGCGGGCTAGTCTGCGCCTCTCGCTCGGAAAAATTCGATGAAACCTGGCTATTCGCTGGCCCAGATAGGACTTCACTGGCTGATCGCCCTCTTGGTGCCGGTCCAGTATCTGACGGGCGGCAGCATCGAGAGAACCCATCACGCCGTCCACATGGGCATGACTCCGGCGTACTGGGACGTCGTCCAGCACCATCTCCACAACTACGCGGGTATGGCGATCGGCCTGCTGATGGGCCTGCGGTTGGTTCTTCGTCTTCTTCAGCCCTCCGAAACCAGCGCACCCAGCTCATGGAGTGAGCGAGCAGCCGCGGCGCTTCACCACGCCTTCTACGCCGCGATCATTGGACAGGCCTGCATGGGCCTCGTCGCGAGCTACTTCTGGTTCGGGATTGCGCCATACCACGTCGTCGGATCGAGGATAATCCTGGCGATGGTGGCGCTGCATCTCACGGCGGCGATTTGGCACACGATCGTCGCTCGTGACGAGACGGTCGACCGGATGGTGTTCCCGCGCCGGAAGCGGTCAGCCGAGGATCTGTAACGTGGCGAACAGCAGCACGACGTAGCGGCCGGTGTTGGCTGAGAATCCAGGATCTGAACGGCAAGCGGTTCCGTGCCACATAAAGGACGCGAACATCGACGACAGATGAAGTCGCAATTGAAATCGAGCTGCATTGCGTGTAGTTCGAGGAGCATGGGCAAGATGTACCGAATCGCAATGAGCAGGCTGCTCGTGATGATGCGGCTGGTGATCATCGTATCACTGGCGGGGTACTCGCTGTCGAACGCCAGCGCCGCCATGCATGGCTCCTCCTTCCCCGAGGCGGCAGCGGTACTGTCCGAGTCCGATGCAATGCAGCATCATGATGGCCATGACATGACGCAGATGACTGTCCATGACCACTCCCAGGGCGACGTCAGTGATGACGCCGATGGCGTATCGAAGCCTGTCAAGCAAGAATGTTGCAAGGATTTCTGTGGCGGGCTCGGCATCATTTGTGAAGGCCAGGATGTCGACGGACCCGTCGTAACCTCGATCCGGCAGTTCATCGACGACCGGACGACCCTTGGCGAGCTGCCGCCCCTCCACCGTCCCCCGAATATCTGAATAGAGACCTACCCGTTTGATCGGGTCTAGTCGGACGCTTGCCTGCTTCCGGGCGAGCGCGCCGTAAGGCTATCTCCTATTCGGAAATTTCATAATGAAACCCTCGCTTTTCGTGGTGGGGCTGCCGCTTGTCGTCGGCGGCTGCGCATCCACACTTCCTCCCGACGTGGTGGCGTTTCCCACCGCTGTCGACCAGCCGTCCGCACCTCCGGCGGCATACAGGTCGCCGATCGCAGGCTACGTCGCCCGGCAGCCGGTCGATCCCAAGCCCTGGCGCAGACAGAACGATCTGCAGTCTCCCATGAATGGAGACGACTCATGATCGGCACCAGAAAACTGATCTTGGCGCTGGCATTTCCGCTCGCTTTGAGCGGCTGTGTCACAGGCGCCGAGTATTCCCGCAAAGAGGCGGGCTTCACCTCCGTTGCCAACAAAACCGCCACCGTCACGGCGAAAGAGACCGTCTGGATCCAGAACCAGAACCAGGCTCGATCGGCGGCAGCTCAAGTCAAAAGCCTGCTTCCTCGAACGAAGCCTCTCGACGTCGAGACGGCCGTCCAGATCGCGCTGCTCAACAACAAGGGACTGCAGGCCGCCTACGCCGATCTCGGCGACAGCGCGGCCGACGCCTGGCAAACGACGATGTTCCTCAACCCGTCTGTCTCCATCGGCACTACCGGCATGGGCGCGCCGGGCCTGGAGGCGTTCAAGACGATCGAAGGAATGATTGCGACGAACATCCTGGCGCTCGCCACGAAGAACAGGGACATGGCGATCGCCGACACCCGCTTCCGGCAGGCGCAATTGACCGCGGCGGTGAAGACACTTCAGGTCGCCGCCGACACGCGGCGCGCCTGGATCGGCGCGGTGGCGTCATGGGAGACCGTCGGGCAGCTCCAGCGTGCCCAGGCGACCGCCGACGCAGCCTCGGAACTCGCGGAGAAGCTTGGCGAGACCGGCGCTATGACCAAGGGCGCTCAAGCCCGTGAGCATGTCTTCGTCGCCGAACTCGCCGGAGAAACGGCGAAGGCCCGCCTCTCCGCCCGTCTTGCCAAGGAGGAGCTGACGCGGCTGATGGGCCTCTGGGGCACCGACCTGGACTATCAGGTTCCCAACGGTCTGCCGCCGCTGCCCAAGTCCGTCATCAGACGCGATACCATCGAGGCCGAGGCTCTCAGGAACCGCATCGATCTGCAGATCGCCAAGCTCGACCTTGAGGCCACGGCCAAGTCCTACGGCCTCACCGAGGCGACGCGCTATGTGACCGACCTCGACATCCTGACCGGTTTCGAAACGGAACGCGAAATCGAGGACGACGAGAAGAAAACGCGAACCACTGCGCAAGTCGAGCTTGAGTTCGCCATCCCGATCTTCGACACCGGCAAGGCGCGGATGCGCAAGTCTGAACTGGCCTACATGCGGGCGGCGAACCTGCTGGCGGAGAAAGCCGTCAACGTCCGCTCAGAAGCACGCTCCGCCTACGAGGCTTACCGCTCGAACTACGACATCGCGCGGCACTACCGCAACAGCGTCGTGCCGCTGCGCACCAAGGTCGAGGAGGAATCCCTGCTGACCTACAACGGCATGATCTCGAACACCTTCGAGCTGCTGACAGACACCCGCGACAAGATCAACTCCATCCTGCTCTCCGTCAACGCGAAGCGAGATTTCTGGCTGGCCGAAGCCGATCTGGCGCCTGCGATCTACGGCGGCGGCGCGACGAAGGCGTCGGCAGAGACCGAGGTCGCCACTGCTTCCGAAAGCAGCGCTGGCGGCGGTCATTGAGAAAGGAACATCGCTATGTTCAATAGAAGACAGATCATTGGAGCCAGCGCCGCTCTGCTTTCGACGGCCGCCTGGACAAAGACGTCGGCAATGGGCTTGCCGGACGCACCGACAATGGAATCGGCGGATATGCAGCCGCCGCTCCAACCAACATCGGGACCAGATTACCAGCCAGTGGTTACGCTGAATGGCTGGACCCTGCCCCATCGGATGAACAACGGCGTCAAGGAGTTCCACCTCGTCGCCGAGCCCGTCGAACGCGAGATGGCCGACGGCATGACCGCCTATCTGTGGGGCTACAACGGCCAATCTCCGGGGCCAACCATCGAGGCCGTCGAAGGAGATCGCGTCCGCATCTTCGTCACCAACAAGCTGCCGGAGCACACGACGATCCACTGGCACGGCATGATCTTGCCATCGGGCATGGACGGCGTCGGCGGCCTGACGCAGCCGCATATTCCAGTCGGCAAGACCTACGTCTACGAGTTCGACCTCGTGAAATCCGGCACCTTCATGTATCACCCGCATTCCGACGAGATGGTGCAGATGGCCATGGGCATGATGGGTTTCTTCGTGATCCATCCGAAAGATCCCAAGTTCATGCGCGTCGACCGAGACTTCGTCTTCCTGCTCAACGCTTACGACATCGACCCCGGCTCCTACGTGCCGCGGATCATGGAGATGACCGACTTCAACATGTGGTGCTGGAACAGCCGCGTGTTCCCGGACATCAGCCCTCTGGTCGTGTCGAAGAACGACAGGGTGCGCGTCCGCGTCGGCAACCTGACGATGACCAACCATCCGATCCACATGCATGGCTACGATTTCGAGGTGACCTGTACCGACGGTGGCTGGGTGCGGCCGGAAGCGCGGTGGCCGGAGGTGAGCATCGACATTCCCGTCGGCGCGATGCGCGCCTATGAGTTCGACGCCAAGTATCTCGGCGACTGGGCGATCCATTGCCACAAATCGCACCACACGATGAACGCCATGGGTCACGACATTCCAACCTTCATCGGTGCGGACAAATCGAAGGTCGCCGAAAAGATCAGGAAGCTGCAGCCGGAATACATGCCCATGGGCACCAAGGGCATGGCCGACATGGGCGAAATGGAAATGCCTATCCCCGAGAATACCGTTCCGATGATGACCGGCTGGGGGCCGCATGGTCCGATCGAAATGGGCGGCATGTTCTCAGTCGTGAAGGTCCGCGAGGGCATCTCGGCAGACGATTACACCGATCCGGGTTGGTACGAAAACCCACCCGGGACCCAGGCTTGGGAATGGACTGGCGAATTGCCAGACGCGACCAAGGCCAAAGACGCAAAGACGCAAATTACGCCGAAGCCGACAAACGGCTGAGGTCCATCTCAACATCGAAAGGAATTACGGATGAAGAATTATCTCATGGCACTGGCGCTCGTCGCCCTCGCGTCTCCAGCGCTCGCTTCCGGCAATCATGCCGGTGGCCACGGTGAGAAGATGGCTGTCGGAGAACCCGGCGACAAGGCCAAAGCGACACAGACCATCCGCGTCACGATGAAGGAAACTGACGACGGAAAGATGCTCTTCACCCCCGCGGTCTTCAACGTCCGCAAGGGGCAGACCGTCAAGATCGCGATCAAGAATGCCGGAACCATCGACCACGAATTCGTGCTCGATCAGGAAGACAAGATTCTGGAACACAAGAAGGTCATGGAGAAGTTCCCGGAAATGGAACATGCCGACGCCAATTCCATCCGTCTTCCGGCAGGCCAATCCGGCGAGATCGTCTGGAAATTCACCACCGACGGCGAGTTCAAGTTCGCCTGCCTGATCCCCGGCCACTATGAAGCCGGCATGCACGGCGACGTCACCGTTGCCGGGAAATAATCCGCAAAAAGGAGCTACGAACATGAAAACTGCCATGATCAAAATCAGCGTGGCCGCCCTGCTCTCTGCCGGTGCGGCTTTCGGTGCGTTCGCCCAGGAATTCACCAAGGGTGTCGTCAACAAGGTCGACGCCAAAGCGAACAAGGTGACCATCAAGCATGAGGACCTGAAGAGCCTCGACATGCCTGCGATGACGATGGTTTTCCGGGTCGAAGACCCAGCTCTGCTCGAAAGGCTGAAGGAAGGTTCGAAGATCGAATTCGTCGCCGAACGGGTGAACGGCAAGCTGACCGTCACCGAAGTAAAATAGTGGGCTCCTGCCGCCCGGTCTCAATCCGGGCGGCAGGACATCAAGGAGTGGAGATGATGTACAGGAGAAGCTTCATTACAATGGCGGCATCCGCCATGGCGTTTCTTGGCGGAGGGACACGTGCCGCCACGCCGACGAAGATGACGGTCTACAAGGATCCAAACTGCGGCTGCTGTCATGAATGGTCGCAGGCGATGGCGGCAGCAGGATTTTCGCTGGACACTCGCGACACCGACGACCTTTCAGCGATCAAGGCGCAGTTGGGCGTGCCGGCCGACGTGCAGGGCTGCCACACCGCCGTCATTGAGGAATACTACCTCGAGGGACATGTGCCGCTCGAGGCCGTCCAGCGCCTGTTGCAGAAGCGGCCGTCGGTCCGGGGGCTGGCCGTGCCGGGCATGCCGTCCGGCTCGTTGGGAATGGGCGACGACCCGCAGGCGTCCTATGACGTGTATGCGATCCCATCGGGAACCGGCGCGCCATACGTATTCATGGAGGTCCGTCCCCGGAAGGGCTGAGGTTGCGATCGATCTGGCCAGAACCGGACGACCGATCAGGAAACCGGAGCGGAACCACCGTGCGCCAGACTGAGACTGATCGACCGGTTGCCGCCGAACGACGCTGCGTGATCGCCATCGGCGAAGGCCAGCCCGCAGGCGAATTTCTGCTCGATCGGATGGTGTCGTGCGCTGGTGGGTGTTTCACCGAAGTCGAAGCGGATGGCCGCCATATATGTTCGGCAGTCCCACCCCGCGGGAGGTGATGTCGGCAGCGTCGAACATGGCTGTTTGAAGCGAATGATCTTTAAAGCGCGTCGCATCGAAATTGGATCCATGTGACGCGCTTTCCATGAGACGAACTACAAGTTCGTCGCTCGCATCGACTCCTCTTATCTCAAGGAACAAATCTCGCATGGCGATGTTGTCATTTATATAAACATTGAACCATGGGAGGAACTCATGCGGAAATCTCTTCAGTTCGTACTGGTCGGCTTGGCCGCGATAACCGGGTTGACGATCTCGCCGACGATCGCGGCCGCGCAGGATTTGGAGCTGCGGCTCGGCCCCGGTGGCGTCGGCGTTTACGACCGGGATCGCGATCGTGATCGATATGGATATGACCGCCGCGGACCGCGAGGCTGCGACCCGGATGATGCTCTCGACATCGCGCGGAGCGAAGGACTTCGCAGAGCACAGATCGTACGCGTGTCTCCCCGCAGAATCGTTGTGCAGGGGATGACGCGCCGTGGACCGGAACGAATGACCTTCGCAAACCAGCGCGGCTGCCCGGAAATCTGACCGCGGCGTGAGCCATGAGGTGGGACGGCCGGCCTTCGAGACCATCGAAGGATTCCAACCGTGCGGCCTTGTTTTCAAAGCGACGGAACCTTTGGCCCCTCTGGACATTGCTGCCCATGCAGCGCTCTGCTTTGGGTCGCGTGCATTGAGCACCATAGGAGGATTCATCATGATGAGCGGTCAATTGAAGGCGCTTCTCGCCGTGCTTGCCGTTGCCGGCTACCAAAATAGAGACAAAATCGGAGAGCTCCTACGGGGCATTCAGAATCCTCAGCAGGCCGGCGCGGGAAACCAGCAGCCCGGCGGGCTTGGCGGCCTTCTTGGCGGACTGGCCGGTTCGGGTGGTCTCGGCGGACTTCTCGGCGGGCTGACGTCCGGAAGCGTCGTCAGCGGCGGTTTGGGCGATCTGCTGAAGACGTTTCAGCAGAATGGTCACGGTGACAAGGCGGAGTCGTGGGTAAAACCCGGTCCGAATGCGGACATTAATGACGGCCAGCTCGCGGAAGCACTGGGACCGGACGTTCTCAACGAGATCGCGGCCAGTACCGGCCTTTCGCATGAAGAGATTCTGGGGCGCCTCAAGCGCGGTCTTCCCAAAGCGGTGGACGACCTGACACCCGAGGGAAGAGTACCCACCGCCGAAGAGAGCTTTTTGTCTTCTGCAAGTCAATCGACCACCAGTGGACGACCCGGCACCCTCTAATTTCGTCGCACCAGCGCATCACTCGGGGAGACCGGCCTTGCGGTAGCCGTCGATGAAATGCGCAAGCGTCCGAGCGTCACGGAACGGTTCGGCCGCCGCCCAGTGGCGGGTTGAAAAATGCGGGTTGGCGACGAGGAACAATTCGACCTCGGCATGCGCCTCGTCGAGCCGGCCGAGTTGGGCAAGGCTTGCCGCCAGGAAACGGCGTGAGCTCGTGCGATAGGTCTCGTCCCGGCGCAGCGTCTCGATGGCGGCTTCGTACTGGCCGGCGGCATATTGCGCCTGGCCGAGCGTCAGATAGTACCAGCTTGCCGGGAACGGGTTCAGCCGAAAGGCCTTGGCGATGTGCTCAAGGCCCTCCCCGATCCGCCCGGCCAGGACCGCGATGTCGGATAATGCCGCAAAGGTGTCGGCGTCGTTGGGGTCGAGCTCGATCGCCCTGGCGAATTCCGCATCCGCCTCGGCGAAACTGCGCTCATAGGCAAGCAGGTAAGCCAGGACCCAGCGGCAGCCGGCATCGTTGGGATCGATCGCTACAGCCTTGCGCGCCAGTTGCAGAGCATTCTTGCGCGTAGGCTCCGTCGGTCCGCCGGAATGCACCTCACCCATCCAGTGGTTTATGGCAAGCCAGCGATAGGGCTCGGCATAATCAGGGTCGAGCGAAATCGCGCGTGTCAGCATCAGATGCGCTTCCCGCGCCGTCTGTGGCGTATCATCCATCAGCCTGCGCGCCCGTACGCAGAGATCGTAAGCGTCGAGATTCTTGGGCCGGTTGCGCGGCGGCGGTGTGCGCAGCCGGCCGAGCAAGGCCTCCACGATCTTGGCCGTCACCTCGTCCTGAACGGCGAAGATATGGTCCAGACTGCGATCGAAGCGTTCCGCCCACAGATGATCGCCACTTGCCGCATCGACCAGTTGGGCGTTGATGCGCACCTGTCCCGCTGCGCGTCTTGCGCTGCCCTGCAGCAGGTAGCGCACGCCGAGCTCCTCGGCGATTGCGCGCACGTCCTTCGCCCTTCCCTTGTAGGCGAAGGCCGAGCTGCGGGCGATGACGAACAGGCCCGGCATCCTGGAAAGGTCGGTGATCAGGTCTTCGGTCAGGCCATCGGCGAAGGATTCCTGCTCGGGATCGTTGCTGATATTCACGAAGGGCAGCACCGCTATCGATGGTTTGTCGGGCAGCGGCAAAGGTTTTCGCTTCACACCGCCGAGCTGATCGATGGCGCCGGTGAAGCGGTAGCCGACACGCGGCACCGTGGAGATCCATTCACCGCCGTCGGCGGCCGGACCGAGCAGCTTGCGCAGCTGCGCGATCTGGACGGTGAGGTTGCCTTCCTCGACGGCCAAGCCCGGCCAGGCCGCATCCATCAACTCGCCCTTCCCCAGGATTTCTCCGGGTCGTTCGACGAGCGCTGAAAGCAGCTTGACACCCCGGTGGCCAATGGCAACGGGATCATCGTTCCGAAGGAGGGTTCCAGCCACCGGATCAAGCACAAACGGACCAAAGGCAAAGCGCGATCCCTGCATCGAGCGCATCCTAGAGACTTTCAGCCTTCGTTGGAACTGTTCAGCAGGGGACAATTCGGTCCAGTTCAAGGCTCTAGCCGCATCAGAACACCCTTTCGCTCGTCGATGAAACCTTGTCCGGCTACGATGCCGCGAGCCGGATCTCAAACCTGCCGGGCGATGGCGCCGACTACATTGACGAGAAGGCGCGCGGCGGTCAGCGCCGACAGGCGGTCGATGTCGGCGGGAGGATAGAGCTCGACAAGATCGAATCCTGCGATCCTGGCCCGCCTGCCAAGGCCGGCGATCAGGTCGATTACCTCGGTATAGGTGAGGCCGCCGGGCGTCCGCGCCGCCACACCCGGCATGATGCTGGGATCGAGGCTGTCGCAGTCGAGCGTGACGACGACCCGCGCTCCTTGCGGAATATGCCGGAGAGCGGCTTCGGCGCCCTCAGCATGAATTTCGCGGGCAGTGACGAAGCGGCTGCCGTAACCCCGCGCCGCTTCGATGTCGGCGAGGCGTGCGCTGCCGACACTACGGAGGCCAACCTGCACCATGCCGGCGACATGCGGCATCTCGCTCGCCCGACGCATCGGGCTCGAATAGCCGAAACGCTCGCCATGCACCTCGTCACGCCAGTCGATATGGGCGTCGACCTGCAGGATCCAGACCGGTTCGTGATCGGCAAAGCCGGCGAGGAAAGGAATGGTCACGGAGCAGTCGCCGCCAAGCAGGATCGGCATGGCTGGCATTGACAGGATCTCGCGCGTCTTCACCTCGATCCGGGCGCGGTTGCCGGCATTGTCATGCATGGTGGTTTCGACGACACCGGCGTCGATGCAGCACACCGGTTTGCCATCGAACAACGGTCCGCCGAGATCGAAGTCCCAGTGCTCGACCAGCGCGGCATCGTCCTGGCTCACAGCGCGGATGGCGTCGGCGGCCAGGACATAGCCGCTGCTGTCCTTGCCGGGATAGGTGCTGCCGTGACCGGCCGCGAAGATCACCGCACGGGGCAAACGGCCGTCGGTGAGGCGATTTGGAAGGCCAAGAAAGGAAGGCGAGGCGGTCATTTCCAGATGGTCCTGATGATGTCCGGCGGAATTGCTGTGGTGAGGGCTTTTGGCCGGGGAAAAATTCTATGCAGACCTGTTTAGTCCCTTTGGAAGTTTTTGAGAACTTTTTGGACGCGCTTAATTACGGCGCTCGCCGTATCCCGCAGAATTCATCCTCTTTTGAGCTTGAAGGTTCCCGCACCTTCAAACCCCATGGAGGCTGCCATGAACGATACTTCCACCCCTGCATTGGCGCCGCATCACGCGGCGCGGGCGGGAACGTCTGTGGAGTCGTCGGACGTGTCGGATCGGCACTTGCCCGGCACGACATCGCTGCAAGCGGATCGGATCCCATGGGCCGCGATGGCGGGCATCATCGCGACCGTCACGGTATTTGCCGTGGCGCAGGGGCTGACCTATCCGCTGCTCAGCTTCATCCTGGAGCGGCACGGGACCACATCAGCCCTGATCGGATTGTCGGCGGCTATGACGCCGCTCGGATTCATTCTATCGGCGCCTTTCATTCCGGCGCTTTCGCGGCGCGTGGGTGCGGCTCGGCTGGCGATCCTGTGTTCGAGCCTGGCCGCGCTCACCCTGATGACGATTGCCTGGGCGCAGGACGTCTGGGCCTGGATGCCGCTGCGCTTCCTGCTCGGCGTCTTCGCCAATCCGCTTTACGTGATCAGCGAAACCTGGCTGATCTCGATCACACCGGCGCCGCGCCGGGGCCGGATCATGGGTCTCTATTCATCGATCGTTTCGGGCGGCTTCGCCATCGGCCCGCTGTCGCTCTGGCTCACCGGCACTGAGGGTTGGCCGCCTTTCGTGATCGGCATTACGGCCTTCCTCCTCTGCGGCCTGATCGTGCTTGCGGTCGTCCCACGCCTGCCGGACATGCCTGGTGAAGGCGAGGCTACAACGGTGGGCCGCTTCTTCGCGCTGGCACCACTGCTGTTGTTTGCCGTTTTTGCCGCTGCCGCCTTCGAGCAGATCCTGCTTTCACTGTTCGCGGTCTATGGTGCAGCACTCGGCAGCGCCGAAGGGCGCATCGCTTCGCTCATCACCTGTTTCATCGCCGGCAATGCCATGCTGCAGATTTTGCTCGGGCGCTTGGCCGAACGGTTCGGCTCGACACGGATGATGTTATTCTGCGTCCTGGCCTGCCTCGCCAGCTGCCTGCTGCTGCCGTCGGCCTTCAATTCGTGGCTTATCTGGCCGCTCGTTTTCGTCTGGGGCGGGGTCTCGTTCGGGATCTACACCCTATCGCTGATCCAGCTCGGCGAGCGTTTCACCGGCCAGGCCCTGATCGCCGGAAATGCGACCTTCGCCTTGGTATGGGGCATCGGCGGCATCGTCGGATCGCCTGCGACAGGACTGGCGATGCAACTGAACGGACATCAGGGTCTGCCGTTGTCCCTTGGCCTGCTCAGCTGTGTGCTGGCGGCGTTGCTAATGGCCAGGAGATGGCGGGGCTGATCGAGGCACTTGCTTGTGCCGCCCTGCCCCGGCTTGACCTGCCGGCCCTTTGCTCAGGAGAATTGCCATTTAATGTATAACATGTTATATAATTTCCCATACAAATGGAGATCGGCATGGTCGAGGATGTGGTCCGGACGCTGGGATTTCTGTGCATGGGCAGCCGGCTGCGGCGCATCGGAGAAAGGCTGCAGGCCGATACGCAGCAGGTCATCGACGAAGCAGGCCTTGGCATCCAGGCTGGCCAATATCCATTCCTTGCAGCGATCGATCGGTCTGGGCCGCTGACGATCGGCGAGCTCGCGCAGGCGGTGGGCATCACCCAGCCCGGCGCAACCCGCACCGTCGGCCAGCTTCTCGAACTTGGTTACGTCGACATGCAGCCGGCCCCGGATGATCAGCGTCGCAGACTGGTCTCGCTGACCGACAAGGGACAGGACCTCGTCGACCATTCGAAAAAGGTGATCTGGCCGCGCATCGCCGCCGCCGTTGCAGATCTCTGCGGCGATCTCGACGGGCCGATCCTCGAACAGCTCGCGGCCATCGAGGACGGGCTTGCGGCGGTGCCGCTTGCGCGCCGCAACGCCGCCGAGGAGGAACGATAATGCCCCATATCCTCGACCGACCGATCTGGAGCGCGCTGGAGACCGCCCATGCCTATCTTGCCGAAGGCGGCAAGTTCGCGCGGCGATACCCTCCCTCCATCGTCCCTTTCGCGGCGTCCGCCGACGAAACGCCGGAGAGCCTCGACGCCCTGGAGAACCTGCTTTCGCAGGAGGAGAGCATGATTCTCGTCGAATCCGGTCCGATCGCCATTCCACCGGGTCTTGCCGTCGCAACGGAGGCATCGGTGGTCCAGATGGTTGCCGAGCGGCCCCATGAGCGGATTTCCGATCCTCGCATCCAACCGCTGACGGAGTCCGATGCCGCCGACATGCTTGATTTGGCGACACTGACGAAACCCGGGCCGTTCACGTTGCGAGCCCAAAGCCTCGGCAGCTTCTGGGGGATCAAGAGCGAGGGCCGCCTCGTGGCGATGGCCGGGGAACGGATGCGGCAGACAGGCTTCATCGAGCTCAGCGGGCTTTGCACCCATCCGGATTTCAAGGGACGCGGCCTCGGCACCCTGCTCTTCCGCTTCGTTGCCGGCGAAATCGCATCGAGCGGCGACACCGCCTATCTGCACGCCTATGCGGCGAACACATCGGCCATTTCGCTCTACAAGACACACGGCTTTGCGCTTCGCGCGGAGATGAACATGCGCGTGGTGAAACGCCGTTCCTATCGCACCGCCGGCGGCAGCACTTCGAATTTCCAGAATT
The DNA here is from genome assembly GCF_019778565.1 of Rhizobium laguerreae. Taxonomy (NCBI): domain Bacteria; kingdom Pseudomonadati; phylum Pseudomonadota; class Alphaproteobacteria; order Hyphomicrobiales; family Rhizobiaceae; genus Rhizobium; species Rhizobium laguerreae. The sequence continues at coordinate 27,551 of NZ_JAAXQT010000005.1, forward strand.
TTTCCGGGCTGAAATAGGTCGTGGCAAAAGCGCGAATATCTGCGGCGGCAACCTTCTCGTAGCCGCTGAGATTGTCGCGTATCCGGTCTAAACCACGCGAATCCGTCTGAGCGCCGTGCAGATATTCGATCCAATATTCGTTACCCTGCTGCTGATGCTTCAGTGTCTCGATAATGGGTTCCCGGGCGCGCGTGAGTTCGTCCGGGGAGACATCACGCGACCGCAGATCCTTGGCGATCTCGTCGACGAGTGCGTAGAAGCGCGCGACCTTTGCCGGGTCTGTCTCGACGTAGAAATATGCGTAGCCGTAGCCAGGGAGTTCACTTGACAGGTCAGCATCGCCCTCCATCACATAGCTTGATCCCTCTGCGATACGAAACTGGTCGATCAACCTGTTTTGGAAAATCTGGGTGGCGAGATTGGCGGTGAAGGACCGCGGCAGGTCGGAAAGCAAATCGCCAATGGGAACCCCTACCGCGGCGGCGGCGTTATCTGCCCTGCCGTTATGGGCCTCCACAACGGGCTTCTCGGTCGTCGCCGGAAAACGCACGTCGCTCCCGTCGTCGCTCGACGTCGTCTGCGAGCGCGGCGGCAAGGCGCCAAAGGTTTCAGCTGTCAGCCGGATCGCGTCGTCCACCGTCACGTCGCCGACGATGGTGATATCGATTGGGCCGTTGGAGATCATAGGTTGGAACAGCGCCTCGAAATCGTCTGGATGAGCGGCCGACAACTGTGCGCGATCGGGGAAGGTCCAGCGCGGGTCGCCCGAATGGACGAGACCTGGGAAATCGCGGCTGACAACGCCGCCGGGCGTCGCCTCATACTGATCGATACCGCTCAAATAGGCTTGCTGCACACGCTTGAAAGCCTCGGGGCGATAGGCGGGATCGGAGGTGTATGCGGTCATGAGCTGCAGCTGCGTTGCAAGATCTTCAGTCCTTGTACGACCGTCGAACCTGAAGGAGCTATCGCCTACCGAGAAATCGATGCCGACGATGTTGGCCGTCAGCGCTTTCTGGATATCCTGGTAATCTATGGCCTTGACGCCGGACAGCACGACGGCCGGAGATGCCCAGATCGGGGCGGAACGGTCGTGCGGCAGGTCCAGCCGACCACCGCCGATATTTTCACGCACCAGCACTTCGTTGGCACGCAGCTTGGTTGGCTTGACGGTAAGCCGTACGCCGTTGGAAAAGCGCACCATGGCCAAGCCGAGATCGTCGACGGCGCGGCGTTCGACCACGGCGCCCGGCGCGCCGAAATGGGCGTAGGGCCAGGCGACGTCAGCTGCATTGGATAGCGCCGAGACGGCAACGGCATTCGAAGCATCGTAGACTTGCCGAACCGCGTCGGCTCCGCCCTCAGGTGATTGGGCCGTCTGTAGCACGACCTGCGGACCGTTGCCGGAGAACGCACGCTGCAGCGCCTGATTGACCTCGGCCGCCGTGACGCCGTTCGTCATCGTCTCGAACAGCGAGAGGTCTTCGGCAGGCGAGGTGAAGACTTGATAGTCATCGACGCTGCTCGCCAGCAGGGAAGCGACGTCGGTGGTCGTGCGCGTCGCGGCTCCGGCCGCAGCAGCCTGCAGGGCCGAACGATAGTCGAGGATTTCGCGATCGATCTCCGCCTGCGTAGCGCCGAACTCCTGGATACGACGCTGTTCCTGGTCAATGGCCGTGAGCGCCGCCTGCCATTTGTCCGGCTCGGAGTTCGCCGCAATCAGCACGACATGAGCGGAATCGACGATATCCTGAGAGCCGACACCCGCACTGATGAACGGGGCATCCGCCTTGCCGGCGATGGTGCTCACCCGGCGATTGAGCACCATAAGTCCGAGACTTTCAATAAGTTCGGCCCGGCGCTTGGCGAAGGTGTCAGGCGCCGCGTCAAAGAGACGTGTCCAGGCGACCTGTACGCTCGTCATGCCGCCGGGAACAACGATGAGGTCGGCGCTTTCGCCTTTCGTCACCAGCGTGCCGAGATCCGGCTTTGCCGGCGCCGGATCGACGGCCTTCCAATCGCCGAAGCGCTGCAGGATTTCCGTTTCCATGGCGGCGGGGTCGATATCGCCCACCACCATCAGCGTTGCCCGATCGGGTCGGTAATTGGCCCGGTAATAATCACGGACGAGGGCCACAGGCGCATTGCTGATGATGTCGGCTTTACCGATCGGTGCCCGCATGGTCGCACGCTTACCGGCAAGCAACGAATTCATGATTTCAAGCGCCGCGCGATACTGCGGTGTGTCGCGCAGCCGCTCCTCCGACAAGATGACGCCGCGTTCGCGATCGAAGGCGTCGGCGTCGAGGCTCAACTCGCTCGCCGTTTCTCGCATCAGCATCAGGCCCGTCGAAACCGTGTCTGCATCGACCTCGGGCAGATCGAGTGCATAGACAGTCTCGTCATATGAGGTATGGGCGTTGGTGTCCGGCCCGAAGGCCAAACCCTTGCGCTGCAAGATACGGATCATCTCCCCTTCGGCGACATGTGTGGAACCCTTGAAGGCCATGTGCTCGAGAACATGCGCCAGACCCTGCTGGTTGTCGTTTTCGTCGAGCGAACCGGAGCCAATGCGAAAACGGATCGCCGCCTGTCCGGGCGGCGTGACATTGCGCATGATCGCAAATCGCATGCCGTTGGCGAGCATGCCGAAACGCACGTGGGGATCGGCTTGGATGTCGCTTTGCGTTTGTGGCCAGGGCACGGACGGGCTGTCCGCATAGGCTGGCGACATGAAGTTTGCGGCGAGGGAGATCGTCGCGAGAAACCACCACACCGTGGAGCATTCCATTTTTTTGTGAGACATTCTTGTCCAGGTGATGAGAATGAAGAGGGTAGATCGCGCCAACCTGACTATTCCACAGGTTGCATTCCCCATCAACTTCCATGTTTGTAATGAATAAGAAGTAGATAACTCTCCCTAGGACAGGATGATTTTACGCCCGGTCGGCCAAAAATCTGAATCCTGTTCTCAATTAAAGAGTTAGAGCATGATGTCGTCCGAAAACTGCTCACAGGTTTCGGCATCATGCTGTGGGTGTCAGACCAATGTCATCGAACCCGCCTAAGGGATTGCGCCTCGATACTGTCACCAGGAGGCGTTTTCGATGGCGACATTGGAGCAGGTCGCGTTCCGGGCAGGATGCTCGCTGGCGACCGCAAGCAGGGTTCTCAACCGCAACGGACCGGCCAGCGACCTGATGGTGCGCAAGGTGCGCCGTGCGGCCGCCGAACTCGGTTATCGCCCGGCCGGCTCGTCCGCCGGCAGGCTCGGACGCAGGCCTGTGATCGGCGTGCTGATTCCGAGCATCACCAATCCGGTGTTTGCCTCGTCGCTGTCGAGCATCCAGAACCGCATGCTGGTGGCCGGCCATGGCGTCCTGATCGCCCAGTCGAATTATGATCCGGCGCGCGAGGCCGATGCCGTCGCAGCACTCCTGAACGACCGGCCGACCGGGCTGATCCTCACCGTCTGCAATCCGTCGACCAGCCAGGCGCTGCTTGCGAAGCTCCCGCCGACCGTGCTGCTCAACAACCTGCCGACGGCGCAGTTTCCGGCGGCTGTTACCGCCGACAATCGTGGCGCCGGCCGCGAGGTCACAACATTTCTGATCGGCATGGGCCATCGCCGCATTCTATTTCTCTCCGGCAATTTCGCCGCCTCCGACCGCGCCCACCTTCGCTACCGCGGTTATCTCGACGCTATGGCCGAGAACGGGCTGACACCACTCGATGCCGTACAGATCCCGTTCGTCAGCGGCTATGACCAGCTCGATCTTGGCGTCGCGATGACTTCGCTTGCGCCGACGGCGATCATCGCCTCCAACGATCTCCTGGCGCTCGGCGTCATCGGCGCGCTGAAGCGCGAGGGGCTTTCCGTGCCTGGGGATGTTTCGGTCGCCGGCTTCGACGGCATCGCCATCGGCCGGCTGATCGATCCACCGCTGACGACCATCGAAATGCCGGATGCCAGCATGGGGGCGACGGCCGCCTCGCTGCTGCTCGACATGGCGGAGAATGCCGCCCCTGCCCGCCATCTTAATGTCGCCTATACGCTTCGCCGCGGTGGCACCGTGCGCGCCATCTGACGCTTGCGAAACAACAAGGCCGCCACGCGCTCGGCGTGGCGGCCCTGCCCTGTTCCCGATTGGGAAACCGATCAGCTGCGCGGCAGCATGCCCTCGACATCGGCGGCTGCGTCATCGAGCGCTTCCTTCGGCTCGGCCGACTGGTCGACGATGCGCGAGAGATTGTCGACGATGGTCTGCGTGACCTTGACGCCATTCGAGCCTGGGAAGGCATACCAGGGGATCATCACCGGCATCTGGCTGAGGCCTGCCTGGAACAGCGGGTTCTGCTTGTAGAAATCGCCGAGATAATCGGCCGACTTCGCGGCGAGCTCGTTGTTCGGGACATAACCGGTGCCGGGCACGACGACGGAAGCGCCATAAGGGCCGGCGGCGAATTTGGCGAACTTCCAGGCGGCATCCTGCTTGGCGGCGTCATGCGTCAGGATGACGACGGCGTTGCCGCCGGTCGGCAGGCGGCCGTTCACCGGATCGATCAACGGGATCTTGGCGGTGCGCAGATCGAACTTGTTGCCGACATTCTTGATCGTGTTGCGCAGCGCGCCTGTGGTCTGAAACTCAAAACCGACCTTGCCGGCTGCGAAAGCCTGTTCGCCGGCGGCCTTGGTGAACACAGGCATACCGCCTTCGGTGACCAGGCGATGCAAGACTTCGACGGCCTTCTGGCCTTCCGGCCCATTGAAGGCAACCTTGCTTTCGTCGTCGCTCAGCATCTTGCCGCCGGCGCCGAAGAGCAGTGCCGAAAACATCCAGTCGTCGCCCTGCCAGCGGAAGTCGATGCCGTCGACGCCATTGCCGAGCGCCTTGATCTTGCCACCGAGCGCGATGACCTCATCCCAGGTCTTCGGCGGATTTTCCGGATCGCCGCCGGCCGCCTTCACGAGATCGGCGTTGTAATACATGATCGGGTTGGAGGTCGCGAAAGCCAGGCCCACCTGCTTGCCCTTGACCTGAGCAAGCTTGAGGATCGTGTCGGAGAAGCCCTGCTCGCCCATGTTGCCGTCCTTCTGGACGAGCGGACCGAGGTCGACGGCGACGTCGCGTTCGTCGAGCATGCGCAGGCGATTGAGGCCGATGAAGGTGATATCGGGCATTTCGCTGGTGCCGACCTGGCGAAGGATCGTCTGGATGCCTTCTTCATAGGTGGCCGACGGGCTGGCGAACTGGATCTTGATATCGGGATTTTCTTCCATGAACTTCTTCGAGATCGTGTCCATCACGTCCTTGAAGAAGCCCGGCATCGGGTAGTGAACCGTCAGCGTCGTCTCGGCATGCGCGGGAAGCGCGATTGCCATCGAGACGGCCGCTGCGGCGAGAAGCTGGGTGATATGTTTCATCGCTCGTTCTCCTGGGTTGAAACCGGTCAGCCTTTGAGACCGGTCATGGTGATGCCTTCGACGAAGCGCTTCTGCGCAAGCAGGAAGGCGATGACGAGGGGAAGGGTAATGGTGAGGGTCGCCGCCATCAGCGCGCCGTAGTCGTCGCCGGCCTCGGCGGCGCGGAAATACATCAGGCCGAGCGGCGGTGTGGCATAGTCCTGCTTGCTGATGACGATCAGCGGCCAGTAGAGATCGTTCCAATGGGCGACGACCGAAAAGATGGCGAAGGCCGTGACCGCCGGCCAGGCATTCGGCACGATGACGCGGGCGACGATTCCGAGTTCCGACATACCGTCGAGACGTGCGGCATGGATGAGATCATCAGGCATGGCGCGGAAGAACTGCAGGAACATGAAAATTGCGAAGACCGAAATGGTGAAGGGCGCGACCAGGGCGGCATAGCTGTTGAGCAGCGCGGCGCGGTCGAAGGCGACATAGAGCGGCAGCGCGGTCGCATGGATCGGCACTAGCAGGCCGAGCATGACAAGCACCATCATGGCGCGGGCGGCGCCGAAGCGCAGCTTTGCCATGGCGTAGGCGCAAGGGATCGCCACCAGCACCTGGAAAAAGAAGATCAGCCCGCAGACGACGACGCCGTTCCACAACAGATGCGCCATCGGTACCCGGCTCAAGGCCTTGGCGAAATTTTCGGCATAGGTGAAGTGCGCCGGGATCAGCGACAGCGACGAGGTGAAGATGTCGCTTTGGGCCTTGCCGGCCGTCGAGATCATGAAGACATAGGGCGACAGGAAGATGATTGCGCCGAGCGAAAGCAGCGCCAGGCGGATGATCCTGCCGAGGGAAGAAGCGTTCGTCATCATGTGTAATGCACCCGGCGATCGAGAACGCGGTACTGCAGGAACATCAGCACCACCAGGATCAGCAGAAAGACCACCGTCATCGCGGAGGCATAACCGACGCGCAGATAGACGAAGCCTTCCTGGTAGATCGTGAAGAGCAGCACCTCCGACGCCTTGTTCGGGCCGCCCTCGGTCAGCGTCTTCACCGTCTCGAAGACCTTGACTGAATTGGTGATGCTGATGGTGATGACGAAAAGCGTCGTCGGCCCGAGCATCGGCCAGGTGACGAGCAGGAACCGGTCGAGGGAGGATCTGGCGCCGTCCACTTCGGCTGCCGCGTAAAGCTCGCGCGGGATTGCCGTCAGTCCGGCCAGGAACAGCACCATATTGAAGCCGGCCGATTGCCAGACGCCGATGATCGAGAGGCTGTAAAGCACCGTGCCGGAGCTGCCCAGCCAGTTCGGGCCGGGAATCCCGACGAGGGCGAGCAGTGCGTTGAGCGGGCCGATTGTGGGGTGGAACATATATTGCCAGACGGTCGCCATAGCGACGATCAGCGAGGCGACCGGGAGGAAATAGGCAGTGCGGAAGAAGCTGCGCGCCTTCGTCTCGCTCTCGATCAACATGGCGATGCCGAGACCGAGAAGGATCGAGACGGGTGCTACGACCGCGGTATAGACCGTCGTATTCCACAGCGACTTGCGAAACGTGCGGTCGGTGACCAAATGCGCGTAATTCTCGAAGCCGACGAAACGGAACTTGCCGTAGCCGAGTTCGAAATCGGTGAAGCCGAGCACGATGACTGATGCAACCGGCAAAAGCACGAAGAGGAATAGCAGGACCATCGCCGGCATCACCAGCATCCAGGCGATGCGGGCCTCGCTGCGCCGATGCGCAACGGCGGCATCCTGCGGCACGGCCATGGAGACGATGCTAGCCATGCGCCCTCTCCCGCTGGGCATCGCTTATTGCGAGCCCGGCATCGCTTGTAGCGAGCCCGGCATCGGCAGCGCCGAGCCCTGCATCACCCACTGCAACGCCGCCGGCCAGCCGGCTGCCGTCTTCGGCAAAGATCAGCGTGCGGTCGGGCAAAAGCCGCAGCCCGACCGGATCGCCGGCAACAAGGCCGGAGGCTTCGGCCGGTTGAACCTTGGCGACGATAGTCTCGCCGATCGCGTCCAGCCGGCAATGGAGGATGACTTCGGAGCCCAGGAATTCGACGCGTTCGATACTAGCGGCAAGGCCGTCATGCCGGCTCTTGGAGACAAAGACGAATTCCGGGCGAATGGCGAGCGTGACCGGCATCTTGCCGCCGGGCGCATTCTCAAGCGCCAGGCGCAGGCCGCCGCAGAGAATGACGCCGCCTTCGGCAAAGGCCGGCAGGAGATTGATGCGCGGCTGGCCGATGAAGCGGGCGACCTCGATATGGGCGGGATCGTCGTAGATGACCTCGGGGCTGGCGATCTGCAGCAACTTTCCGCCCATCATCACGGCGACACGGTCGGCCATGGAAAGCGCTTCCGCCTGGTCGTGAGTGACATAGAGCGTCGGCACGCCGGCGCGGCGATGCAGGTCGACGATCTCGCCTCGGGCGTGAACGCGCAGATTGGCATCGAGATTGGAGAGCGGTTCGTCCATCAGGAAGATGCTCGGCTGGCGCACCATGGCGCGGGCCAGCGCCACGCGCTGACGTTGGCCGCCCGACATCTGGCCGGGCTTGCGGTCAAGCAGGTGGTCGATCTTCAGCGATGTCGCCATATCCCTGACGTCGCGGGCGATCGCCCTCCGGGTGGCGCGCTGGCCCGGCATCAACGACCCGATGAAGGGCAGCCGCTGCATCCTCGACAACCGACGCATCGCCAAAGGCACGGCGATATTCTCAGAGGCCGTCAGATGCGGATAAAGCGCGTAGGACTGAAAGACCATGGCGATGTTGCGGTCGGCGGCCGCAACGCCGGACATATCCAGCCCGCCGATCAGGATCTCGCCCTGGTCGGCGTGGTCGAGGCCGGCAAGGACGCGCAACAGCGTGCTCTTGCCGCACCCGGAAGGACCGACCAGCGCGATGAATTCGCCGGCGGCGACATCCAGGCTGACGCCATCAAGGATCTGGTTGCCGCCGAACGCCTTAGCGATGCCGCGAAGCGAGAGCGCGCTCATTCGACGGGTTCCCGCTGCTTGACCGCCTGGGGGTAGACCTCGTGCACGACATCGTCGAGCACATGCGCGGTCATGCCGGGAACGGCGACGATCGTGCTTTCGACACCAGTATCGAACTCGTGGACGACAGCGCCGATCAGGCGCTCGCCCGGCATCTCGCGCTCCATCTTGTCGATGATGAAGGCGGCCGACGGACCCCATGTCAGCTGGGTATTGCCGAAGCGACCCTGCCAGGCCCAATGGAGATGGCCGCTTGCGAACAGCGCCACGTCATGAGCAGCGATCAGATCATAGAGCCGCCGGCGCTGAGCCGGGCGAACGCTCCAATATCCGGTATCGCCTTCGTCGGGTGCATCGACGAATAGCGGCTTGTGCGCAAACAGCGCCACCCGCCGCCCTGCCCTGTCGGACAGCGCCTGGTGAAGCCATTCGAACTGCGCCTCTTCCTCGTCATCCTCATGACCGAGAAGCAGCGAGTTCAATCCGATGAAGCGCCATCCGGCCGCATCTTCCAGCCAGCGGTCGTCGCCGGCAAGGCTGCGCCAGCGGGACAGCCGCTCGGCAGTGACGGGCTGATCCGATCCCTTGAGGTGGCCGATATCGTGATTGCCGGGGACGATCAGCATCGGGATCGACACCTGACGCATCAGATCCATAGAGAAGGTGATGTCGTCGTCCTTGTCGGCGCCATCGACGGTGAGATCGCCAGTATGGACGATCAGGTCGGCACCGGTCGCTTCGATCCAGGTCAGAAGCGGCGCCCAGTTGCCGTTGAAATGCGGCTTGCCGGGGCTGAAATGGGTGTCGGTGATCTGAATGATTTTCATGGGGGCGCGTCTCCGAGACGTCGGCAGCGCCTCACGGGCGCTCCCTTCTCGTGCCCTCTCTAGAAGGCTCCCATGTCAATCACACAGCTGGAATTTTCACCTGTTTCTCAGTTTTGACATCAATCTGTCATGTAAGAAGAAGGCTGCCCGCGGGAACCGGGGCAGCCTTCGCCTGCATTTGGAATTGAGATCGCGGTGAAATCAGTGCCGTCGTGCGTTGGCGGGAATGGATGATACCGTTGCCGAGACAGGGTCGCTTGCAGGAAAGCTGTCCTCGAGGCCTTCATCGAGTTCCTCTTCCAGCGTTTGCCTGTCGCCGGCCGAACGCGCACTCGGCTGGCCGATCAAGCCCTTGCTGCCTTCGTCGAAATTGCCGTTGCTCAAGGCATCGTAACGGTTGATGCTGCCGTCTGCTTCTGCGCCGGCAAAGGCGGTCACCTGAACCATCATGACCTTGGCGTGGTCGACCGCCGTCGTATCGTCGAGCTCGCCATGGGAGTTGTCGATTTTGACGGAAATCGATTCTCCTCCCTCGCCCAGGAATTCGACGGTGAAGATGTCGCCGGCTTGTGTCACCCGAGTATCGATCAGCTGCATGGAAACCTCCTGTGTTCATGCACCTCAACGGCCATCGAGGTCCGGAGTTCCATTTCAATGCAAGCGGCCGGCCTCGCGACGATTGACCGGCTCGGGAACAAATAATGCGGATGCGAGCTCGTTCGAGGTTCAACAGGTCGCGTCCATGTCGAAGTCACCACTGTCGCCCTCTGAAAAACGCTCGTTCTGCGATATTCCGGCAGATCGGAAACGCGCATTGATATCGAGCTATTCGGAGGCGTTGCGCAAACTCGCCAGATCGGCCGAAGCGATCGGACGGGCCGACATGCTGCCAGCGCTGATTGAGGTGGCGGACGGATTGAGAGCATGGCAACCACGATTGCCGAGACAGAGGCCGGCGCCGAAGTGCTGGCGCGCACGGCGCGGCTGGTCCGCGCGACTGAGGGAATGCTGGCGTCGATGTCCTCGTCGTCAAACGTCCATTGAACGTTCCTGAGAACGATCGCGGCTGTCCGGCTAGGCCGGCGGCGATCTCCTTTGCCGAAGACCGGCATTTATGGTTAATTTATTAATAATTGCGGGATTATGAATGGAACCAGACAACCTTTCCAACTGTTGATGCTGCGCCGTGGAGGAACCCCGATGATCCTGAAAATCCTTGCACCCAAGATCGACGCCGATTGCCATGACACCGGCACCTGGCCCGATGGGATCTTTGCCGAAAACCGGATCGATCTTTCCGCTCGCCGCGACGGCCGTCGTCGCTCGCCGCATGAGCGCGACTACGGCAATGACAGGAAAGTGGAAAACCTGCCGCTCGGCTTTGCCTGACCATACGGGACGTCGGAAGCGTCAGAGCCTGCGAAAGACCAGAACGCCTGATGCCGGCAACACGGCATTCAGCACTCCCGCCGTTGCTCTGATTCTTCCGCCGCCATTTCCGACGTTCCAGCCGCCATATATCTGAGCATCGGTGTTGAAGATCTCCTCCCAGAGGTCATCGCCCAGGCGTTCGCTGTACAGCCGATAGCCGTGTTCGAAGGGAGCGTCGTTCAGCGACCCCACGACGAGGCAATCCTCGCCGTCGTTCCATCGATGAAACGCGATCACCCGATTTTCGTCGTGAACCACGGGAATGGCGATGTTGCGGGATCGAATAGCATCCTGATGGACGCTGAGCGCGATGAGATCGCGATAACAGCTGAGCATCCCCGCGCCGCTACCATCAGCTTCGCCGAGAATATTCTCCCGGTTCTCGAGGAAATCATTGTAGCGATAGGGTTTCTGGGCGCCGATTTCCTCACCCATGAAAAACATCGGCGTCCCCGGCGATAGCAGCGTCATCGCCGCTGCGAACCGGGATCTCGCCTCCGCCCACGCCCTGGTCTCACCGGCGATTGGCGCGAAATTGACGGCGATAACAGCGGTTCGCGCCGATCCTTCACGATTGCCGCAATCGTCATGCGACTGGTTGTAGACCACCTTGGATCGCGCGCTCGTCTGCAGCGCGCCGGCAAGAGACGACATGGTCAGCGCCCGCTTGTCGCCGAAACCGGCATTCTTCAACAGCTGCGCCTGCGCGCCGCCGTGATATTCGACGAGGTTGTGATGAAAATCACCGTACCAGGTCGCATCGAAGCCGAGCCCGTCGCCGGTCAGGCTTGGCTCGGTCATCGCCGACCAATCCGAATAATCCTCGGCCGTCAGGAAAAGCTGCGGCTTGATCAGCCGCATCGTGCGGGTCCACTGCTTCAGGAACTTGGCCCCGAAGGCCGCGGCCCGATCGGCGCGCCGGCCATCGGCATGCAGCACCGGATATTGATGGATCGAACTGGTCTGATCAAGGCGGAAACCATCGATATGGCAGACGGAGACGAGAAATGCCGCGCTGGAGATGAAAAGCTGGCGCACGGCTTCCTCATGGAAGCGGGGCGCCCATCCCGTGGAGATGTTGTCGATATAGCCGCCTGTCGGATCGGCGTAGTCGCCGGGGCGTCCCTCATACCAATAATAGATGTTGCGGGTGTGATCGGTGGAATCATAGGCCCATTGCGCCCGCTCGCCATCCGGATCGAAGTGGTTATAACAGACATCGAGGATAACGGCGATGCCGCGCTGGTGGCAGACCTTGACGAACATCTTCAGCCGATCGGTACCGCCAGCCCCCTGGTCGGCGGCAAAGAAATGCGACGTGCCGTAACCCCAGTTGGCCCGGGTCTCGAATTCCGCAATCGGCAGCAGTTCCACGGCGTTGACGCCGAGCGCCGACAGATGCTCAACGAAGGCAATGGCATCATCAAGTGTGCCGGGCGCGGCCTTGCCGAAACCGAGTGCGCCGACGTGCAATTCATAGATCACCAGATCCTCGAGCCGCTCCGGAAGTGTTCGGCCGCCAACGAATTCGTCAACCCAGAACGTCTCGGCGGCAACCTCCTGCCCGGATGGAAGTACGACCCGCTTCGGATCGCAGACGACCGAGCAGCTTTGCGGTCCGTCCAATGCCGCCGGCGATCCGTGATAGACGGCTCCATCCGGATCGAAGTCTCCGGCGCCGATCTGCATGAGCGACCAGATATCCGTGCGGTAAGCAACCGATCCATCATCCCTGGTGATGCGGTACATATAGGGCGTGCCGACCATGCTGTCGAAATCGGAAAGGCCGTCGTCCTCGCCGGTTTCAACGCTCCAGAATCCATCAACGGTCCTTCGCATCCCGATGGTTGCGACCGTTCCGGTGCCGTCGTCGGCGACGTAGCCGATGGCAGGATCGGCTATCACGAGCGAAATCGCCCTGGCGTTTGGCGCCCAGACCGAAAAGCGGATGCCGTCGGAACTGTTGGGCTTCTCAACCCGGTTCGCTCCCAGACGGCCGATCCACGTCAGATAATAGGTCTGCGGCCCGATTCCCTGCTGGAGATGGAAGGAGCATTCGCGGCGCGAGGAGGCCTCATCGTCCAATTCAGCGGCGATCGCCCATAGGTCTGGAATGCCCGGCCGATCGAGTTCGATCCCCCAGCGAAAATGCGTACCGATCTCGCCATCGGGAAAGGGCACGCGGGCGACAAAAACATCATAGCCATCCTCGTCACGAGAGCGCTGCATCGGATGAGACGTCCACCCGTTCGAGGGACGGCCTTGGTCGTCCCAACTGCCGCGGAGACGGACATTGTCGAACGCCATCGAAGGCAAACCGCTGCGAAACCGGAATTGAACATTGACGGTCATCGGATCCTCCAAGCCGTGTCGGATTTGCGGTCCCCGCTCATGCGGCCATCTCACTCGGGCATGATCAGCCGGCTGAATACAAAAATGCAAGCATAGATTCGGCATTCAATGCGATCCGGAACGGGCCACATTCATGACAACATATCATGGTTAACGGGCAATACTGCGCAGCCCTCCTTCTGTATTAAATCGAATCGGCATCAGAAATGGGATAAATTCCCATCGCCAATTCCCTCATGAACTGGGAGAAAAAATTTGGCTCAAGCCGTTAGAACAAACGATATTATTCGTTCCTTTGGAATTGATACGCATATCGACTATACCGACGGAAAATATTCCAATGTTGGAGAAGTTGTTAAGGCTCTCGACTATCTTGGCCTTGATACGGTCCGCGATCACGCCCCAAACTCCGCTTCCGACCCCAATGGCCAAACGCATCTGGGCGATGCGGCCGAGGCCGGCGTGCAATTCGTCTTCAGTGCCCAGCGGGAAGTCGACCCCGCCACCGTCGCCCAACGGCTGCACGCCTTCGTGCAGGCCCATCCCGGATCGGTCGTTGGCATCGAAGGTCCGAACGAAGTCAACAACTGGCCGGTCAGCTATCATGGCCTGAGCGGCCAGGCAGCAGCGGTTGCCTATCAGAAGGATCTGTTTGCGGCCGTCAGCGCCGATCCCTTGCTGAAGAATATCCCCGTCCTCGGCTTTACCGGATATACGGTCGCGTCGGCCTCCGACTACACGACGATCCACACCTATGCGAAGGATGGCGACCAACCATTCTCATGGCTTTCCCGAGAATCCGGCGTTCAGCGCGCTGCCGATCCGGGCAAGCCGCTGGCGATCACCGAGACCGGTTACCACACCTCGCTCACCGCCGACACCAATGGCGGCTGGGAAGGCGTCAGCGAAGCGACGCAGGCAAAGCTCCTGCTCAATACGCTGATGGACGGCGCGGCACTCGGATCGAAACAGACATTCATCTACGAACTGCTGGACGCCTATTCCGACCCGCAGGGCGCCAATCAGGAAAAGCATTTCGGCCTTTTTCATCTCGACTATTCGGCCAAGCCGGCTGCGACGGCGATCCACAACCTCACCGAAATCCTTGCGGATGACAGCGCTCAGAAGGCGAGCTTCAGCGCCGGAGCGCTCAACTATTCGATCGACGGCCTGCCGTCCTCCGCCCGCAGCCTGCTCACGGAAAAATCGGATGGGAGCTACCAGATCATCCTCTGGAACGAGCCCGATATCTGGAACCAATCCTCCGACACCGCCATTCAGGCTGCGACAACAGCCGTCAAGGTCAATCTCGGCGCCTCGTTCGGCTCCGTTAAGGTCTTCGACCCCGTGACCGGAACGACGGCGATCAAAAGCCTCAGCAACGTCTCATCCCTGACGCTCGATGTCGTCGACCATCCCTTGATCATCGAGGTAGCAGGCAGCGGCGCCAGCACGCCGCCGCCGGCCAACAGCCATCTCTATGGCGGCACCGGCAACGACACCTTCACCGTGACCAATGCCAACCAGATCGTCGACGAAAGCCGGGGCGGCGGAACGGATACCATCAAGGCGTCGATCTCCTTCAGCCTTGCCGATCAGAAGCATACGATTGGAACGATCGAAAACCTCACCTTGACCGGAACGGCCAATCTCAGCGCGACAGGCAACAATACGGCCAACATTCTGACCGGCAACGACGGAAACAATTTCCTCAACGGCGGGAAAGGGAACGACCGATTGATCGGCGGGCTCGGCAACGACAAGCTGATCGGCAAAACCGGTGCTGACGTTCTCACCGGCGGAGGCGGAGCCGATTCCTTCGTCTTCGATGTGAATCCCAGCAATTCCAGCGTCGACAAGATCGTGGATTTCTCGTCAGCCGCAGGCGATAAGCTGGTGTTCGACGATGCTGTCTTCACCGGGCTCAAGCCATCGAGCTTTTCGGCCGAGAATTTCGTTCTCGGAACAAAAGCGCTCGAGGCTGATGACAAGCTGATCTACGATCAGGCCAGCGGCATTTTATCCTATGATGCGGATGGAAGCGCAGCGGGCGGGGCAATCCATGTCACCGATCTCGACAATTCCGCCGCACTTCACTTCAAAGATCTCCTGCTTGTCTGACCCTGTCGGCCGGTCTCCTTGGGGGGGCGGTCTCCCGCTCTTAGCCTAGATCCCGGCCACATTCTCCATTGACGCCACGCGTGCCGCAACGGTGAGGCCTTTGAGGGCGACGTTTGATACAACTAACTTGCATGATAATAGTCACTGCTGTAGTGACATCAGCCATGCAGCGGACGAGCTTCAGCGACTTCAAATGCCCGGCGGCGCGTGCGCTCGACAGCGTCGGCGACTGGTGGAGCATGCTGATACTGCGCGATGCCTTTCAGGGGCTTTCGCGCTTCGACGAATTCCAGAAAAGCCTCGGCGTGGCGCCGAACATCCTGACGCGGCGGCTCAAACATCTGACGGAAAAGGGGCTGTTCGAACGGCGGCTCTACCATCAGCGCCCTGCCCGCTACGAATATCTGCTGACGGAAAAGGGCCGTGATTTCTTTCCTGTTCTGATGACGCTGTTTTCCTGGGGAAGCCGGCACATCCCGGAAGAGGACCTCGCCTTTCTCTTGGGCGATGCCGCTTCCGGCAGAGAGCGCCAGACGATGCTGGTCGATGCGCGGACCGGCGAAGAAGTGACCCCCGAAAACACCAGCCTGCTTGCGGGCCCCGCCGCCGACAACGAGGTGCACGAGCGGATCAACCGCATGCGCGCCTGGTATCTCGGTATCGACGCATAGAAAGGACAAAAGAATGGATCGCATTGTTGTCACCGGCATGGGACTTGTCTCGCCACTCGGCACCGGTGTCGAGCCCGCCTGGAAGCGCCTTCTCGATGGCGGTTCGGGGCTGCGGGTGCTGGCGGAGGATATCGTCGGCGAGCTCTCGGCCAAGGTCGGCGGCATCGTTCCCGGTATCGCGGAAGATGCTGAGGCTGGTTTTGATCCCGACCGTTACATCACGCCCAAGGACCAGAAGAAGATGGACCGCTTCATCCACTTCACCATGGCGGCGACGGAGGAAGCGGTGAGGCAGGCCGGCTGGATGCCGACCGACGAAGTCGAGCGCGAGCGCACGGCAACGATCATCGCGTCGGGCGTCGGCGGATTTCCGGCGATCGCCGAAGCGGTGCGGATCGGCGAAACGCGCGGCGTTCGGCGGCTGTCGCCTTTCACCGTGCCGTCCTTCCTCGTCAACCTCGCCGCCGGCCAGGTCAGCATCCGCTATGGCTTCAAGGGGCCGCTCGGGGCTCCGGTGACGGCGTGTGCGGCCAGCGTCCAGGCAATCGGCGATGCGGCGCGGCTGATCCGCTCCGGCGAAGCAGATGTGGCGATTTGCGGCGGTGCAGAGGCCTGCATCGACAAGGTGAGCCTCGGCGGCTTTGCCGCTGCACGTGCCCTTTCCACCGGTTTCAACGAGACGCCGGAGTTGGCGTCACGGCCCTTCGACACGGCGCGCGACGGTTTCGTCATGGGCGAAGGTGCAGGCGTCCTGGTCATCGAAACACTGGAGCATGCGCTTGCCCGTGGCGCCACGCCGCTCGCCGAACTCGTCGGCTATGGCACCGCTGCGGACGCCTACCACATGACCTCAGGCCCAGAAGACGGCGACGGCGCCCGCCGGGCGATGGAGGCAGCACTCAGGCAGGCGAAGATCCCCGCTTCGGAGGTCAGGCATCTGAACGCGCATGCGACCTCGACACCGGTCGGTGACAGAGGCGAGATCGCGGCGATCGGCACGGTCTTCGGCCGCAATGGCGATATTGCCGTCAGCGCGACGAAATCGGCGACCGGCCACCTGCTTGGCGCCGCCGGCGGCCTGGAGGCGATCTTCACCATCCTTGCGCTGCGCGACCAGATTGCACCGCCGACCCGCAACCTCGATGAGGCTGATCCGGCCGCCGACGGCATCGATATCGTCGGCAAGACGGCGCGGCCGCTAGCGATGAACTATGCGATCACCAACGGTTTCGGCTTCGGCGGGGTGAATGCCAGCGCCCTGTTCCGCCGCTGGTCGTAAAGTTCACTTTCCTTGCGCTGAAAATCGCCTACACTTCTGCTTTATCGGCGATCCTTTCCCCGATAGAGCCGGAGGTACACCATGCGCGCCTTCTTCGCAGTTCTTATTCTGTGTGCCGCGTCCTTTCTCTCCCCTGTCTCGGCCCGCGCCGAAGATCCGATCGACACGACGCGGACGATGATCGAGGACCAGATCAAGGCCTTCCTCAAGGACGATGCCGAGACCGCCTATTCTTTCGCTGCTCCCGGCATCCGGGCACTGTATCCCGACAAGAACCTGTTCTTCGCCATGGTGAAGAAGAGCTACGAGCCGGTCTATCACCCCGGCAATTACGCCTTCGGCCGCAGCCGCTCGATCGACAATGGCGCGCTGATCTATCACGAGGTGCTGATTTCAGGCCGCGACGGCAAGGACTGGACAGCGATCTACCAGATCACGCGTCAGCCGGACGGCAGCTACAGGATCAACGGCGTGCAGATCATGCCGGACGCGGACAGCAAGGGCATCTGACGCGCTGTTTCCACTCTTCGGTGGAAACTCGACAGATTACACGGTTTCGTTGCAATAACGATTTCGAAATCCTCCTGGAGTAACAACGTGCCAACGGAGGGTTGTTGCGTTGAACGCCGGCAAACAATTTTTTACAGCTCTTGAGGCGTTGCGAGGAATTGCGGCTATCATGGTCATGTTCCTCCACACGGGTGGTACGCTGGGTCCGATCCCGGCGAATATCAGTTACCTTGCCGTTGACCTCTTCTTTCTGTTGAGCGGCGTCGTTCTTGCAAATTCATATGAGAAGCGACTGACAAGGGAGCAGATTTCGCCCACCGGGCTTCTGCTACAGCGTATCATTCGACTCTACCCTCTTTATCTTCTTTCGCTTCCGATCGGACTTTTCAGCTATGCGCTTAAAAACGGGTTGGACTACTCCACCCTGGCGGACCTTCTGCTGAGGGCAATTCTGTTCGTTCCAAGCGCAAGCCAAGAAGGTATCTTTCCCTTCAACGGGCCCAGCTGGTCGCTCTTCTTCGAGCTCTGGGTCGGAGTGCTGTTCTCCGTGCTTCTGATACGACTGTCATTCAGAAGCTTGCTCGCCATCGCCCTGGGTGCGGCCGGCATCACCATCTTTGGGGCATCGGTCGCAGGTAACTTCGATATTGGTCCCGAGGCGGGCGACTTCAGATTTGGCTTTTCAAGAGTGCTGTTCTCGTTCTCGCTCGGAATCTGCCTTTACAGGTTATATGACGTCCAGAAACCGAATACAGCCAATAACGGCAACGTTATCGGCCTTCTTCTCTGTGGTTGTCTGATCGTCATCGCCAACATACCAGCCCGCATATTCTTCGGTTTCCCATATTTTGATTTTTTAATATGCCTCGTGGTCTTCCCGGCCATTGTCTGGCTTGCGATGCGCACGAGACAGACCGGCCTGGTCGAGCTGGTATTCCGTTGGCTGGGGAGGCTTTCCTATCCGATTTATATCCTGCATGGCCCCATCTTCAGTCTGCTGCAGTCGCTGCGGCAAAAGGGCTTTGACCTTCCTACCTCTCCGGCAGCCGGTATGGTCGTCGTAGTCGGAATTTTCATTGTGGCTGGCATCGCCGCCGTCCACTTCGACGAGCCAGTGCGAAAAAAACTTAGAATAATGGTTGCGCCAAACCCGGCGTCCGCAGTCCCCGCGGTAAGCAACGCGGGGCCGGAGTAGCCTTTACACCGGTTCGAGATCGCCCCTCGCCCATTGCTCCTGCGTTTCCGCCATGAAATCGGCGAAGCGGCCTTCGGCGATCGCCTTGCGGATGCCCTGCATCAGCTCCTGGTAATAAGCGAGATTGTGCCAGGAGAGCAGCATGCCGCCGAGCGCCTCGTTGGAGCGGACGAGATGGTGCAGATAGGCGCGCGAATAATCACGCGAGGCCGGGCAGTTCGACTGTTCGTCGAGCGGGCGCATATCCTCGGCATGGCGGGCATTGCGGATATTGACCTTGCCGCGGCGGGTAAAAGCCAGACCATGGCGGCCCGAACGCGTCGGCATGACGCAGTCGAACATGTCGATGCCGCGGGCGACCGATTTCAGGATATCATCAGGCGTGCCGACGCCCATGAGGTAACGCGGCTTTTCCAGAGGAAGCACGGGCAGCGTCGTTTCCAGCATCTGCAGCATGACATCCTGCGGCTCGCCGACGGCAAGGCCGCCGATCGCATACCCCTTGAGATCGAGCTGGGCCAGCGCCTCAGCCGAGCGGATGCGCAGCGCCGGGATATCGCCGCCTTGGACGATGCCGAACATCGCCTTGCCTGGCTGCTCGCCGAAGGCGACCCTGCAGCGCTCGGCCCAGCGCAGCGACATTTCCATGGCGCGCTCGATCTCCTTCGGCTCGGCCGGCAGCGCCACGCATTCATCGAGCTGCATCTGGATATCGGAGCCGAGCAGCCCCTGGATTTCGATGGAGCGCTCTGGCGACATATGGTGGAGGCTGCCATCGACATGCGACTTGAAGGTGACGCCCTGCTCGTCGAGCTTGCGCAGGCCGGATAGCGACATCACCTGGAAACCGCCCGAGTCCGTCAGGATCGGGTGCTCCCAGCGAATGAGCTTATGCAGGCCGCCGAGACGGGCGACACGCTCGGCCGTCGGCCGCAGCATCAGGTGATAGGTATTGCCGAGGATGATATCGGCGCCGGTCTCGCGCACCTGGTCGAGATACATGGCCTTAACCGTACCGACGGTGCCGACCGGCATGAAGGCCGGCGTGCGGATCTCGCCGCGCGGCATGGAGATTTGGCCGAGGCGTGCGCCGGCATCGGTCTTCTTCAAGGTGAATTGGAAGTTGTCTGTCATCTGTCTTTCCGGAAAAGAAGGCTCGCGTCGCCGTAAGAGTAGAAGCGGTAGCCCGTCGAAATGGCGTGTTGATAAGCCGCGTGCATGGTCTCGAGGCCGGCAAAGGCCGAGACCAGCATGAACAGCGTCGAGCGCGGCAGATGGAAATTGGTCATCAGCATGTCGACCGCCTTGAAGCGATAACCAGGCGTGATGAAGATGCCGGTAGCGCCGGCCCAGGGCATGATCTCTCCGCTTTCCGCGGCCGCACTCTCGATGAGCCGCAACGAGGTGGTGCCGACACAGATGATGCGCCCGCCTCTTTCCCGCACGGCATTCAGCCGGGCGGCGATCTCAGCGCTGACATAGCCGCTTTCCAGATGCATCTTGTGATCGGCGGTATCGTCGGCCTTGATCGGCAGGAAAGTGCCGGCACCGACGTGCAGCGTGACGAAATGGCGTTCAATGCCGGCCCTATCGAGCGCTTCGAACAGGCCCGGTGTGAAATGCAGGCCGGCGGTGGGGGCGGCAACGGCGCCCTCCTCGCGGGCATAGATCGTCTGGTAGTCGGCGCGGTCGCGTTCGTCCTCGGGACGTTTGGCGGCTATATAGGGCGGCAGCGGGATATGGCCGACGGCGGCGATCGCCTCGTCAAGCGCCGGGCCTGAGAGATCGAACAGCAGCGTCACCTCGCCGGCCTCGCCCTTTTCCTCGACGGTGGCGTCGAGCGAGCCGAGAAAGCAGCTTTCGCCGGAATGGCCGAAGGAGATGCGGTCGCCCTGCTTGATACGCTTGCCCGGCTTGGCGAAGGCCTTCCAGCGGCTGGGGCCGGTGCGCATGTGCAGCGTTGCCGACACCTGCTGGCCGCCGGCGCCGTCACGATGGCGGATGCCCTCGAGCTGGGCGGGAATGACCTTGGTATCGTTAAAGACCAGCGCATCGCCGGGCCGCAGAAAGGATGTGAGATCGCCGACGCGATGGTCCGACAGGCTGTTTTCCGCATTCGGATCGATGACGAGCAGGCGCGCGCTGTCGCGCGGTTCGGCGGGCCTCAACGCTATACGTTCGTCGGGCAGATCGAAATCGAAAAGGTCTACGCGCATCAGGGCACTTTCAGGCAAAGCGAAACCCGCCCCGCGCAGCTATGCGCAAGGGCGGGTTTCAGCAGAAATCACAATCAGACGTCGGCGGCAACCCGCATGGAGACGATCGAGTCCGGATCGGAAACCGGCTCGCCGCGCTTGATCTTGTCGACGTTGTCCATGCCTTCGATGACCTGGCCCCAGACGGAATACTGCTTGTTCAGCCAGGGCGCGTCGGTGAAGCAGATGAAGAACTGCGAATTGGCCGAGTTCGGGTTCTGCGAACGGGCCATCGAGCAGGTGCCGCGCGTATGCGTGGTCGCAGAGAATTCGGCCTTCAGATCCGGCTTCGAGGAGCCGCCCATGCCGGCGCGGCTGGGATTGAAGGTTTCCGAGCCCTTCTTGCCGAATTCGACATCGCCCGTCTGGGCCATGAAATCCTGGATGACGCGGTGGAAAACGACGCCGTCATAGGCCTTCTCGCGCGCGAGTTCCTTGATGCGGGCGACATGCTCCGGAGCAACCTGCGGCAAAAGCTGAATGACAACCTTGCCCTTGGTGGTTTCCAGAATGACGGTGTTTTCGGGATCCTTGATCTCGACCATTGTCTTCTCCTCTAGTTTTCTCTCGTAACTTACTTGTTGCCCAGGGTGACCTTGATCATCCGGTCGGGACTTTTGACTTCGCCGTTCTGGCCTTCGCCCTTCTTGATCTTGTCGACGTTCTCCATGCCGGAGACGACCTTGCCGACGACGGTGTACTGGCCGTTCAGGAAGGAACCGTCGGCGAACATGATGAAGAACTGCGAATTGGCGGAATTCGGATCCTGCGAGCGGGCCATGCCGACCGTACCGCGCACGAACGGGGTCTTGGAGAATTCAGCCGGGATGTCAGCCATGTCAGAGGAGCCGGTGCCGGCGAGACTCGCATCGAAGCCCTTTTCCATGTTGCCGTATTTGACGTCGCCGGTCTGAGCCATGAAGCCATCGATGACGCGATGGAAGGCGACATTGTCGTATTCGCCCTTCTTGGCCAGCGCCTCGATCTGGGCAACATGCTTCGGCGCCACCTCAGGCATGAGTTGGATGACAACAGGGCCATTCTTCAGCTGGATGGTGAGATAATGATCGGCCGACTGGGCGAAGGCATCCCCCGCGAAGGAGGCGAGATACAACACGCCGGCAAATGCGAGATAAAAGAGTTTCATATGAGCTCCATTGCGGCGGGTTCCGCCTAGTCTTTGCGCTTGCTAGTCTTGCTAGTTTGGGCGCTTGGATGTGAGGGCTTGCAAGACGGCGGCCGGCACGAAAGCGCTGACATCGCCGCCCATGGCGGCGATCTGGCGGACCAATGTGGCGGTAATGGGCCGCGAGGCCGTGCCCGCCGGCAAAAAGATGGTCTGAATATCGGGCGCCATCGTCCGGTTCATGCCGGCCATCTGCATTTCGTAATCGAGATCGGTGCCGTCGCGAAGACCGCGGATCAACAGCGTGGCGCCATGGGTGCGGGCGGCATCGACGACCAGATTGTCGAAGGCGACGACGGTGACGTCGCCGGTCTTGCCAGGCAGCGCTTCAGCCAGTGAACGGCGGATCAGCTCAGCTCTCTCCTCAAAGGAAAAGAGCGGCGCCTTGCCGGGATGGATGCCGATCGCGACGATCACCTTTTCGGCGACGTTGAGCGCCTGGACCAGAACATCCACATGCCCATTGGTGATCGGGTCGAAGGACCCCGGATAGAAAGCTGTCGTCATGTGGCCCGACCGTTGGTTTGACGCCTTTTGTCACGGATGACGCCTTCTCGCAAGTGATTTGGCCAGTCGTTCCGGGCGGCTGAACGGCGGATGAATGTGCCGTTCAAGGCGGTTTCAGACAGGATCTGCTTAACTCGGATCATCAAGGCAGCCGATGCCATTCTGGCATCCGGCGCTCCCCGAAAGACCAGGTCCATGCTGATCGTGCTCGTTGCACTTGCCGTCGTTTCCTCCCTCGCCGCCGAGATGGCTTATGGCTATTTCGCCGATCGATACGAGATGAGCTGGGTGCGGCCGGAGCTTGCCGAGCATGCGGCGATCGTGCGTGCCCAGGGCCGGCTGCGTGAAAAAAAGAGCTTCGAATCTGAATGCCAGATGAACGAGACATTCAAGGTCGCTTCAGATCGGCATTGGTAAACACCCGATCAACATCCGGCGGAACCATTTACAGACGGATGCGTTCATTCAACCGATACATAGAGCGGCGCGGAAGGAATAAAAATGCCCGGTAAGATTACGATGATTAACGTGCTCTGGATGGTAATGGTCACGGGCATGCTGACCGCAACTGTCGCTCTCTATGATCAGAAGGTCGATACGTCCAAGGTTTATGGTCCCTATGCTTCGGCCCGGACGGCCGTGCTGGGCCAGTACTGAGGGGCGAGAACGCAACTCCCCAGGAAAGGAATGCCTATGTTCACGATCTTGACAGTGCTCACCGCCCTCATCAGCGTCATGTTCATCGTGTCTGTGGCCTCAACGATTTCAGCGCTTCGGCGCGAAGGCGAAGAGGTGAAGGCTCTGAACGAAAAACATAGAGCGTTCTGACGTTCCTTTCTCTCCTCTTCCCACCCTTGAGCGGCACCCTTCCGTCGCCAGGGCCATTCAAAGCCGGATGCACCCAGCGTCCGGCTTTTTCTTTGGGTGCAGTCCTCAACCATCATCCTGCTTGAAAAGAAAAAGGGCGGCTCGAAGCCGCCCCGTTCATTTGATCATTCCTCGGCAGGCCCGGCCGGATCGCCATCGGCAATCGGCGCCTCGTCGCCGCCACCTTCGCCGGCAGCACCCTCATCGGTAGCGAGCGCGCCTTCGGCGACCTCGACAGCCTCTTCCGTCTCATCCTCCTCCGGCTCGCTGATGCGCTCGACCGAGACGACCTTCTCGTCCTTGGCCGTCGAGAAGATGGTGACGCCCTTGGTGGCGCGGCTGGCGATGCGGATACCGCCGACCGGCACGCGGATCAGCTGACCACCATCGGAGACCAGCATAATCTGGTCGCCGTCATCGACAGGGAAGGCCGCGACCAGCTCGCCGATCTCGCCGGTCTTCGACGTGTCGGTGGCGCGGATGCCCTTGCCGCCGCGGCCGGAGATGCGGAAGTCGTAAGAGGACGAACGCTTGCCGAAGCCCTTCTCGGAGACGGTGAGGACGAACTGCTCGAGCTGCTTCAGCTCCTCGTAACGCTCGTCGCTCAGCTGTCCCCCTTCGGTGACTTCCTCGCCGACCAGCGCGATTTCCTCGGCCTCGCCGGTCGTCAGGCGGCGGTCGTTGGCGGCGCGCTTCAAATAGGCGGCGCGTTCCCACGGCTCGGCGTTGACATGGCGCACAATGGTCATCGAGATGATGCGGTCGCCCCCGGCAAGCGTGATGCCGCGCACGCCGATCGAGTTGCGGCCGGCAAAGACCCGGACGTCGTCGACGGAGAAGCGGATGCACTGGCCGAGCGCCGTCGTCAAAAGCACGTCGTCATCTTCCGTGCAGGTCTCGACGGAGAGGATTTCGTCGCCCTCCTCCTCGAGCTTCATGGCGATCTTGCCGTTGCGGTTGACCTGGACGAAGTCCGACAGCTTGTTGCGGCGAACCGTGCCGCGCGTCGTCGAGAACATGACGTCGAGATTGTCCCAGCTCGTCTCGTCCTCGGGCAATGGCAGGATGGTGGTGATGCGCTCGCCGGGTGCGAGCGGCAGCATATTGATCAGCGCCTTGCCGCGCGAGGTCGGCGTGCCGATCGGCAGGCGCCAGACCTTCTCCTTGTAGACGATGCCGCGTGAGGAGAAGAACAGCACCGGCGTATGGGTATTGACGACGAATAGCCGGCTAACGAAATCCTCGTCGCGGGTGGTCATGCCGGAGCGACCCTTGCCGCCGCGGCGCTGGGCGCGGTAGGTAGTCAGCGGCACACGCTTGATATAACCGAGATGCGAGACGGTGACGACCATGTCTTCGCGGGCGATCAGATCCTCGTCATCCATTTCGAGACCGCCATCGATGATCTCGGTGCGGCGCGGCGTGCCGAACTCGTCGCGGACGGCGAGAAGTTCGTCCTTGACGATGGTCTGGATGCGGACGCGCGAGGAGAGGATGTCGAGATAATCCTTGATTTCCTCGCCGATCTTGTTGAGTTCGTCGCCGATTTCGTCGCGGCCAAGCGCCGTCAGGCGGGCAAGGCGCAGTTCGAGGATGGCGCGGGCCTGCTCTTCGGAGAGGTTGTAGGTGAGATCCTCGTTGATGCGATGGCGCGGATCGTCGATCAGACGGATCAGGCTTTCGACATCTTCCGCCGGCCAGCGGCGGGTCATCAGCTCTTCGCGGGCCGACTGCGGATCGGGCGCCTGGCGGATAACGCGAATGACTTCGTCGATATTGGCGACGGCAATGGCCAGACCGACCAACACATGGGCGCGGTCACGCGCCTTGCGCAGCAGGAATTTCGTTCTCCGGCTAACGACCTCCTCGCGGAAGGAGACGAAAGCGCGCAGCATGTCGAGCAGCGTCAGCTGTTCGGGCTTGCCACCGTTCAGCGCCACCATGTTGCAGCCGAAGGAAGTCTGCAGCGGCGTATAGCGATAAAGCTGGTTGAGGATGACCTCGGCGTTGGCATCGCGCTTCAACTCGACGACGACGCGATAGCCCTGGCGGTCGGATTCGTCGCGCAGGTCGGAGATGCCTTCGATGCGCTTGTCGCGCACCAGCTCGGCCATCTTTTCGATCATCGTCGCCTTGTTCACCTGGTAGGGAATCTCGGTGATGATGATCTGCTCGCGGTCACCGCGCATCGGCTCGATAGCGGCGACGCCGCGCATGATGACGGAGCCGCGGCCGGTTTCATAAGCCGAGCGAATGCCGGCACGGCCGAGGATCTTCGCGCCCGTCGGGAAATCGGGACCGGGAATGATCTGGATCAGTTCCGGCAGCTCGATGGCCGGATCGTCGATCAGCGCGATACAGCCGTCAATGACCTCGGAGAGATTGTGCGGCGGAATGTTGGTCGCCATGCCGACGGCGATGCCGCCGGCGCCGTTGACGAGCAGGTTCGGGAATTTGGCGGGCACCACGACCGGCTCGGAGAGCGTGCCGTCGTAGTTGTCGCGGAAATCGACGGTTTCCTTGTCGAGATCGTCGAGCAGCGAGTGGGCAGCCTTTTCCAGGCGGCATTCGGTATAACGTTCGGCTGCCGGCGGATCACCATCGACCGAGCCGAAATTGCCCTGACCATCGATCAGCGGCAGACGCAGCGACCAGGGCTGCGCCATGCGGGCGAGCGCATCATAGATCGCGGAATTGCCGTGCGGATGGAATTTACCCATCACGTCACCGGTGACGCGGGCGCATTTGACGTATTTCTTGTTCCAGTCGATGCCGAGCTCGGACATGCCGTAGAGGATGCGCCGGTGCACGGGCTTCAGGCCGTCGCGCACGTCGGGCAGCGCGCGGCTGACGATGACGCTCATGGCGTAATCGAGATACGACCGCTGCATTTCCTCCATGATGGAGATGGGCTCGATGCCTGGCGGGAGCTTCCCGCCGCCGGGGGGTGTTTGCTCAGTCAAAACAGATCACGATCTCTTCTAGAATCACTTGAAGATTTATAGCGGAAAGCCTGTTGCCGCGCCAATTTCACAGCGCGTTTTGAACAGGCTTTTGCGGCTTAAAGAGGGTAAAACATGCAAGTTGCGCGGCCGGACCGGACAAATCCGCCGCGGCCCGCCGCGGGATATTTGCCAAATCGAAATCCCCGCTTCACAATCATCAAAACCACGCACCCATATGGGGTTCCGGAGAGCCGATGGCAAGCGCCGACCAATTGATCAACGCCTTCACGACGCTGCTCGTCACCATCGATCCACCGGGGCTTGCGCCGATCTTTCTGGGGTTGACGACAGGCATGAGCCGAACCGAGCGCAAGCAGGTGGCGCTACGCGGCTCGGTTATCGCTTTCATCATCCTCGCCGTATTCGCGCTGTTTGGCGCCGGCGTGCTCGGCGTGCTCGGGATTTCGATCGGCGCCTTCCGCATCGCCGGCGGGCTGCTGCTGTTCTGGATCGCCTTCGAGATGGTGTTCGAGAGGCGGCAGGAGCGCAAGGAGAAGGCGACCGAGGCGGCGATCACCAAGGATCATATCGAGAATATCGCCGTCTTCCCTCTCGCCTTGCCGCTGATTGCCGGCCCGGGTGCGATCTCGGCGACGATACTGCTTGCCGGCACGCTGGCCACCTCGATCGGGAAGGCGCAACTGATCGGCGTCATTGCCGCCAACCTGCTGCTGACCTTCGTCATGCTGCTCATCGCCGAAAGACTGGACCGTTTCCTCGGCGTCACCGGCCGGGCCATCCTGACGCGGCTCCTCGGCGTCATCCTCGCAGCGCTCGCCGCACAATTCGTCGTCGACGGCGCGAAGTCGGCGTTCAATCTGATCAGCGCGACACCGCATTGAAATGGCGGCATCTGCCGCGAGATTTACGAAAAAAGAGCATGACGCCATCCAAGGCATCATGCTCTCAAGTCTTTCATGAAGCCAGAAAAGGCTACCGATCAGAACGGGATGTCGTCGTCGAGATCCCGCGAGAAGTTGCCGCCGCCGCCACCGCCGCGGCTCGGCGATGAAGCGGGAGCCGGGGCGCCGTAATCGTCGCCATAATCGTTGCCGCCGGCGCCACTGCCACGGCCGCCGCTCGCGCCGCCGCCTTCACCGCGGCCGTCGAGCATCGTCAGTGTCGAACCGAAACCCTGCAGCACCACTTCCGTGCTGTAGCGATCCTGGCCCTGCTGGTCCTGCCATTTGCGGGTCTGCAGCTGGCCTTCGATATAGAGCTTGGCGCCCTTTTTCACATATTGCTCGACGACCTTGCAGAGGCCCTCGTTGAAGACGACGACAGTGTGCCATTCGGTCTTCTCACGGCGCTCGCCGGAATTGCGATCGCGCCACGTCTCCGAGGTCGCGATACGAAGATTGGCGATCGGCCGGCCATCCTGAGTGCGGCGGATTTCGGGGTCTGCACCGACGTTTCCAATCAGAATTACCTTATTCACACTACCAGCCATGCTTCTCACCCTACCTGCCGCCCTGCCCGGCGGCGTTTAATCGATCGGCGCACCTTAAACCATCACGGACCGCCGATGCGCATGGGCGGCATTTAATCCACATGTTTATCCATCAGAAAGCCGCATGCATCCATCAGGAATTTTGTTCTTTATTTGTTCTAGTTTATCCGTATGATCCTGTCAACAGAATCGAAAACCTTGAGCCCTTGCGGATATTCAGCCTCGACTCGCCCGTCGGCATCACTAAATAAGGGCTGTCATCCAGAAAACCAAAGCAGAGACGATGAGCGAACTGAAGACGATCTCCATCCGCGGCGCGCGCGAGCATAATCTCAAGAGCATCGATCTCGATCTGCCGCGTAACAAGCTGATCGTCATGACCGGGCTTTCGGGATCCGGCAAATCCTCGCTCGCCTTCGACACGATCTATGCCGAGGGCCAGCGGCGCTATGTCGAGAGCCTGTCGGCCTATGCCCGCCAGTTCCTCGAGATGATGCAGAAGCCCGACGTCGACCAGATCGACGGGCTTTCGCCGGCAATCTCGATCGAGCAGAAGACCACCTCGCGCAATCCGCGCTCGACGGTCGGCACCGTCACCGAGATCTACGACTATATGCGCCTGCTCTTTGCCCGCGTCGGCGTTCCCTATTCGCCGGCGACCGGCCTGCCGATCGAGAGCCAGACTGTCAGCCAGATGGTCGACCGCATCCTCGATTTCGGCGAGGGCACCCGTCTTTATATTCTTGCGCCGCTCGTGCGCGGGCGCAAGGGCGAATACAAGAAGGAACTGGCGGAGCTGATGAAGAAGGGCTTCCAGCGCGTCAAGGTCGATGGTCAGTTCTACGAGATCGCCGAGGCGCCGGTGCTCGACAAGAAATACAAGCACGACATCGACGTGGTGGTCGACCGCATCGTCGTGCGCTCGGATGTCTCGGCGCGCCTGGCCGACAGCCTGGAGACCTGCCTGAAGCTCGCCGACGGGCTGGCGGTCGCCGAATTCGCCGACAAGCCGCTGCCGCCGGAAGAGACGTCGGCCGGCGGTTCGGCCAACAAATCGCTGAACGAGACGCATCAACGCGTGCTGTTTTCGGAGAAGTTCGCCTGCCCGGTCTCCGGCTTCACCATTCCCGAGATCGAACCCAGGCTCTTCTCCTTCAACAATCCCTTCGGCGCCTGCCCGACCTGTGATGGCCTCGGCGCCCAGCAGAAGATCGATCCGGATCTGATCGTGCCCGAGCCCGAGCGGACGCTGCGCGACGGGGCGATCGCGCCCTGGGCCAAGTCGACCTCGCCCTATTACAATCAGACGCTGGAAGCGCTCGGCAAACATTACGGCTTCAAGCTCGGCACCCGCTGGAACGATCTTTCCGACGAGGCCAAGGACGTCATCCTCAACGGCACCAACGACAAGATCGAATTCCACTATGCCGATGGCGCCCGCTCTTATACGACGCAGAAGAATTTCGAAGGCATCATCACCAATCTCGAGCGCCGCTGGAAGGAGACCGATTCCGCCTGGGCGCGCGAGGATATCGAGCGCTTCATGTCGGCCGCCCCCTGCCCTTCCTGCAACGGCTTCCGCCTGAAGCCGGAGGCCTTGGCGGTGAAGATCGACACGCTGCATATCGGCGAAGTGACCGGTATGTCGATCCGCATCGCCCGCGACTGGTTCGAGACGCTGCCGGCAAGCTTCAATGCCAAGCAGAACGAGATCGCCGTGCGCATCCTCAAGGAAATTCGCGACCGGCTGCGCTTCCTCAACGATGTCGGCCTGGAATATCTCAGCCTGTCGCGCAATTCCGGCACGCTGTCGGGCGGCGAAAGCCAGCGCATCCGGCTCGCCTCGCAGATCGGTTCGGGGCTGACGGGCGTGCTTTACGTGCTCGACGAACCGTCGATCGGCCTGCATCAGCGCGACAATGCCCGGCTGCTCGACACGCTGAAGCACCTGCGCGACATCGGCAACACCGTCATTGTCGTCGAACATGACGAGGATGCGATCCTGTCGGCCGACGACGTGGTCGATATCGGCCCGGCCGCCGGCATTCACGGCGGCGAGGTCATCGCACACGGCACGCCGCAGGATATCATGGATAATCCGAAGTCGCTGACCGGCAAATATCTCTCCGGCGAACTCGGCGTTCCCGTTCCCGACGAGCGCCGAAAGCCGAAAAAGGGCCGCGAGATCAAGGTGGTCGGCGCGCGCGGCAACAATCTGAAGAATGTCACGGCGTCGATCCCGCTCGGCGTGTTCACGGCGGTGACCGGCGTTTCCGGCGGCGGCAAATCCACCTTCCTGATCGAAACGCTGTATAAATCGGCAGCAAGGCGCGTCATGGGCGCGCGTGAAAACCCGGCCGATCACGACCGCATCGACGGCTTCGAGCATATCGACAAGGTGATCGACATCGACCAATCGCCGATCGGCCGCACGCCGCGCTCGAACCCGGCGACCTATACCGGCGCCTTCACGCCGATCCGCGACTGGTTCGCCGGCCTACCGGAGGCCAAGGCACGCGGCTACCAGCCGGGCCGTTTCTCCTTCAACGTCAAGGGCGGGCGCTGCGAGGCCTGCCAGGGCGACGGCGTCATCAAGATCGAGATGCACTTCCTGCCCGATGTCTACGTCACCTGCGACGTCTGCCACGGCAAGCGCTACAATCGCGAGACACTCAACGTCACCTTCAAACAGAGGTCGATCGCCGACGTGCTCGACATGACCGTGGAGGAAGGCGTCGATTTCTTCACGGCGGTGCCTGCGGTGCGCGACAAGCTGCAAGCGCTGAAGGATGTCGGTCTCGGTTATATCAAGGTTGGCCAGCAGGCCAATACGCTCTCGGGCGGCGAGGCACAGCGCGTCAAGCTTGCCAAGGAACTGTCGAAACGCTCGACGGGGCGCACGCTCTATATTCTCGATGAACCGACGACCGGCCTGCATTTCCACGACGTCGCCAAGCTGCTCGAAATGCTGCACGAACTGGTCAACCAGGGCAATTCGGTAGTGGTGATCGAGCACAATCTCGAAGTCATCAAGACGGCCGACTGGGTGCTCGATTTCGGCCCCGAAGGCGGCGACGGCGGCGGCGAGATCGTCGCGACCGGCACGCCCGAAGCGATCGTCAAGGAAAAGCGGTCCTATACCGGACAGTTCCTGAAGGAATTGCTGGAACGGCGGCCGGCGAAGAAGGCGGTTGCGGCGGAATGACGATGAGGCCAGCGTCGCCCGATGATCTGGAAACGATCGCGACGCTGACGTCAGCCGCTTATCGGCCCTATAGCGAACTCTTCGGCGCTCCGCCGATGCCGGTGACGGAGGATTACACGCCGCGGATCGAACGCGGCGAGGTCTGGCTGCGCGAGATCGGCGGGCAAACGGCTGGCCTGGTGGTCGTCGAGCAGCATTCCGATCACCTCATGCTGTTCAGCATCGCGGTCTCGCCGGCGTTTCAGGGTGCCGGGCATGGACTGGCGATGCTGCGCTGGCTGGAGGGCAAGGCACGGGAATGGGCCGTGCCGGAGATCCGGCTCTACACGAATGCGCGGATGGAGCGGAATATCGCGCTCTACAGCGCCTTCGGGTTTCAGGAAACGGGTCGCCGGCCGAACCCTTATCGGCCAGGATGGACGCTCGTCGACATGACGAAAGAGATCAATGCGGCCTGAGCGGCTGCAAATGGGGAGGACGACATGACGAAATCCGGCACTATCCGCACCGGCATCGGCGGCTGGACCTTCGAGCCCTGGCGCGGGCATTTCTTTCCCCAGGGCCTGAAACAGAAGGACGAGCTGAATTATGCCAGCCGCCAGCTGAAGGTCATCGAGGTCAACGGCACCTATTACAGCACGCAGAAGCCTGCGGTTTTTGCCAAATGGGCGGCTGATGTGCCCGACGGTTTCATCTTCTCGCTGAAGGCGACACGTTTC
Source organism: Rhizobium laguerreae (assembly GCF_019778565.1). Taxonomy (NCBI): domain Bacteria; kingdom Pseudomonadati; phylum Pseudomonadota; class Alphaproteobacteria; order Hyphomicrobiales; family Rhizobiaceae; genus Rhizobium; species Rhizobium laguerreae. The sequence goes on from NZ_JAAXQT010000005.1 coordinate 59,558, forward strand.
GTCACCAATCGGCGGGTGCTTGCCGAAGCCGGTGAATCGATGGAGCGGTTCCTGTCATCGGGCATCAGCGAACTCGGCGATCATCTCGGGCCGCTGCTGTGGCAATTCGCGCCGACGAAGAAATTCGATGCAGACGATTTCGAAGCCTTCCTGAAACTGCTGCCGGCAAAACAGGACGGACTGTCGCTCCGCCACGTGGTCGAAGTACGGCACGATTCCTTCAAGGTGCCGGAGTTCGTGGCGCTGCTTGCAAAATACGGCGTGGCGCCGGTCTGTGCCGAACATTTCGAATATCCGATGATCGCCGACGTGACGGCCGATTTCGTCTATGCGCGGCTGCAGAAGGGCTCGGACGACATTCCGACCTGCTATCCGGAAAAGGACCTGAAGGCCTGGGCAGACCGGCTGGAGACCTGGGCCGAGGGCAAGATTCCCGACGACCTGCCGCTGATCGATGGAGATCGCAAAGTGAAGGTCGAGCCACGCGACGTCTTCGCCTTCATGATCCATGAAGGCAAGGTCAATGCGCCGCATGGGGCGATCGCCCTGCAGCAGGCGTTGTCGAAATAGGCGGGGCTCGATAGTCACAAAAGGATCGTGACCTTGTGGGTATCACATCGTCAGACACGCATTGCATGAGGGCATTATGAGCGTGGTAACCCGGGAGCCCGCATGAGCGTTGCCGCATCCTATCTCTATCGCGACGGACGCCGGGTCGAGGCTGTCCCTTTCGAGGCTGCCTCCATTCCGGCGACGGATAACGAATTCATCTGGATCGGCCTGCACAAGCCCAGCCGGGACGAACTCCTGCTGCTGCAAAGCCGTTTTGGCCTTCACGAACTCTCGATCGCCGATGCGCTCAGTTCCCTGCAGATGCCGAAGCTCAGTGTTTATGACAACCAGCTGTTCGTCATCGCCAAGACGGCGCAGCTCGAGGGAGACCACATCACCTACGGGGAAACCGCAATTTTCGTCGGCAAGCGCTATATCATCACCGTGCGGAATGGTTCCGAGCGTGGGCACGGAGAGCTGCGCGGCCGGCTGGAGACGTCGCCGAAGACGCTGTGCCACGGCACCGATTATATTCTGCATGCCATTCTCGATTTCATCATCGACGGCTATCTTCCCATCGTGCGCACGATCGAGGATTCCGTTTTCGACATGGAACGAAAAATGCTCGACGCGTTTCTCGACCGCAGCCAGATCGCCCGCATTTTCAAGTTGCGCCGGGAAGTCATTCTATTTCAGCGGGTGCTGGACGCGATGCTCGACCTTTGCGGGAAGCTCTACCATCTCGACCTGCCGTCGCTCGACAGGGAAGCGAAGCCCTATTTCCGCGATGCGCTTCAGCACATGCACCGTGTCGAGACGATGGTTGCAAGCTTGCGCGACGTGATCACATCGGTTTTCGAAGCGAGCAATCTGCTTGAACAGCAAAGACAGGGCACGATCACCCGGCAGCTAGCGGCCTGGGCTGCTATTCTCGCCGTTCCAACGGCAATCGCCGGCATCTACGGCATGAATTTCGACAATATGCCCGAGCTGAAAACCAGCTACGGTTATTTTATCGTCCTGGCAGTCATCGCCGTCATGTGCATCGCACTTTTCATCCGTTTCAAGCGCGCCCGCTGGATATGACGCCTTGCTCGTCAACGGACTCGGGCTTCATTTCTTCCCGTCCGCCAGCGCCTCTTTGCGGCGGCGCGGCAGGAGCGATTTGAGGTAGCGCCAGATCGGCGAGACGGCGTAGCCGGCGACCGGAATAGCGATCAAGCCGGCGACGATACCGACGATGCCCGCTCCTGCGGCCTCGACGATCCAGCTGAGCACGGATGCCAGAGCGGGAATGGCATGCGCGGTCGCCTCGCCGGCATCATGGATCAGATGCGCAGGGCCGCCGATACCATAGGCTTCGAGGCCGTGAACGAAGATGCCGCCGCCGACCCAGATCATCGCGGCCGTTCCGACAATGCCGAGCACTTTCAGAAAATAAGGCATGCCTGTGACAAGCCCCTTCCCGATCGAGCGCAAGAAGGCGCCCATCGCCGATGCCGTCCGCACGCGCGCCAGCATCAGACCGAGATCATCGGCCTTCACGATAAGCGCGACGCCGCCATAGACCAAGACCGTGATGCCCAGTCCAACGACGGCAAGGATGAGGGCCTGTGTGAACATGCTGCCTGACGGAACCGCGGCGAGCGTAATCGCCATGATTTCGGCCGAGAGGATGAAATCCGTCTTGATTGCACCGGCAACTTTTTCGTCTTCTACCGATTTGGCATCGAGGCTTGCCGTCTCGAGTGCCGATTCATGGGCGTGAGCTGCATGCGGCAGCACCAGTGCGTAGACTTTCTCCACACCCTCGTAGCAGAGATAAAGTCCGCCGATCATCAGCAGCGGTGTGATCGCCTGCGGTGCGACAAGGCTCAGGATCAGTGCAGCCGGAAGCAGGATCACAAGCTTGTTCTTCAGCGAGCCGAGCGCGATCCTGCCGATGATCGGCAATTCGCGCGCTGCCGAAAATCCGGTGACGTAGCGGGGTGTGACTGCGGCATCGTCAATGACGACGCCGGCCGCTTTCGCGCCTGCCTTGGCAGCCTGGCCGGCAATATCGTCGAGCGATGCCGCAGCCACCTTGGCCAATGCCGCGATATCATCAAGAAGGGCGATCAGGCCAACACTCATTCGAGCCTCCGTCGGGAAGACAGACTTATGCAGCAAAAACGGAAGGCCCGTCAACGAGACGTGGCATCCTCCGCCGGGAAGATGCCACGCAAGGATCGCGACCGCGATGGCCGTTATTCAGCCGGCATCGGGCTCAACCCGCCCTCGTCCAGCGGAGGACGTGCCTGCCGTTCCCGTTTCTGCGAAACTCGCGACAGAACGCTCTGCCTGTTCACGGATTTGCGCTCCTCGTCGATGCGGCGGATCAGAATCTCCGCGCGCTCGACGGAGCCGAGAAGCGCCAGGATCGTGCCGCGTTCAGCCGCGCCGGCATTCGGGCCAAGCGCCAGTGTCTGAGTCCGAAGTTCGGTGACGGTGGGAAGGCTGACATGGCCGGCCGGCATGGAGGGACGAACCACGCCGTAGTCGGGCATGATTTCCTGCAAAGAGGCATCGAGCTTGCTCAATGCCTGGTTGACGATCGCCAACGCGGGCTCGCTGAATTTTTCACGCTTCACGCGCCGGGCGACCTGATGCATCGATTCCGTCAATGCAGCGGTGAAATCGGCCTCCTCGATCAGGCTGGCAACCAGATCGAGTTGCTCGTAAGGCAGATCCTCCTTCATCAGCGATGCGGTATAATCGCGAATGTCGCGGCTGAGGATATCGGTGGCGAGATAATGTTCGCCCGGATCGGATGGAGCCGACTTGGCGGACCGGGCAATATCCAGGAACATCGCGCCGGCCTGCAGATGCCGCGCGGTCTCCTGCTGGACGGCCGGAACCGCCCGCGCGAAGTCGCTGGTGAGCCTGCGATCGAGGAATTTCGGCGTCGAATAATCTTCCACATCCTCCGCATCGGTGCGGCCAATACGCGACAAGACACGTTCGAAGACGCTGACGAAAGGAAACAGCAGCGCTGTGTTGAAGACGTTGAAGAAGGTCGAATACAGACCGACAGCGACCGGGACCAGCGGAAATGTCTCCTTGCCCTCGACCACGACCGGAACGCCGGGATCGCCGCCGAACCACTGCATCGCCCATGCCAGAATGTCGATGGAGACGAAGAACAAGGGCACGGTGATACAAACGCCGATAATGTTGAAGGACATATGGGCATAGGCAGCGCGTTTGGCGTTCTTCGACAGGTTGATCGAGGCAATCCAGGAGGTGATCGTGGTTCCGAGATCCGCACCCAACGAGAAGGCAACCGCCGTCGTCCAGTCAAGGACACCGGCCGCGCCGAGCCCCATGACGATACCGATCGTCGCCGACGAGGAGTGGATCATCGCAGTGACGCCGGCGGCGATCAGCACGCATTTGATCAGGTTGTAATAGGAGTCGGCGGTCAGCGTCGACAGAACGTCCATGACCTCCGGTATGTTGCGCAGCGGCCGAAGGCCGCCGGTCATCAGATTGAGACCGTAGAAAATCAGCGCGAAACCCATGCAGGCAAGCGCGACGTTGCGGACGCGCTCGCTCTTAGCAAAGCAGTAAACCAGCGAAAAAACGCCCGCAAAGATCAGGCCAAGTGGACCGAGCGGCAAGGCGATCAAGCCGTTTCCGAGCGTCGTTCCGACGTTGGCGCCCATGATGACGCTGATCGCCGGACGCAATCCGACAACGCCGGCATTGACGAGGCCGACGACCATGACCGTCATTGCCGTGGATGACTGGATGACACCGGTGATGAGCGTTCCCGCGATGACGCCCTTGATCGGCGTGCCTGCGGCTCTCGCGAGAAATGCGCGCATCTTGTTGACGGAGAGTGCCTGGATGCCGTTCGACATGAACTCCAGACCGAGCATGAATATCCCCAGCCCGCCAATAACAGGCACAAGAATATCCTTGAAAATGTCGATGTTCATTACGCCTTACCCCCTTGGCGCCAAAATGGCGCGCTTCAACGACGCCCCCGCGTCTCACATGCCCGATTTGATACGGTCGGGGATGCCCCGACCGCGTATCATGCGCGCCCGAACGACTTACTGGCTCGCGGATGCATCCTGCTTCAGCCAGTATTTGACGATCTGACTGACGAGCTGCGGCGGCAAAGGCACATAGCCCAGCGCCTCGGCGTCCTTACTGCCTGCCTCGAACGCCAGACGGAAAAAATCATGCACGCGGCGATAGCGATTGGGCGCCTGTCCCGTGATTGGAACGACAGCAAATGTTGCGCCGCTGATCGGATAGGCCGCCTCTCCCGGTTGATCCGCGAGCGATACCGAAAAATCCTTCGCTTCATCCCATGAGGCAGTGCTGGCGGCAGCCCGCACGCCATCCGGTCCCGGTTTTACGAACTGGCCGGATTTGTTCTGAACAGCGGCATAGGGCAGGTTTGCACGCTCGACCTGGCCAAAATCGGCATAGGCGATCGCCCCCTTGGTTGCCTGCACCGCGCGAATGAGATCCCCGGTTCCCTCGACACTCGTCCCCACAGGCCAGGCGATCAGCGTATCCGCTCCATGTGCCGCCTTCCATTCCGGGCTTGCCGAGGACAGGAATTCGGTGAACATGAAGGTGGTGCCTGATCCATCCTTGCGGCTAACCGGGCTGATTTTCTGATCGGGAAGGCTGATCTCCGGGTTGATCGCCTTGATGGCAGGGTCAGCCCACGACTGGATCTTGCCGAGATAGATATTCGCAAGCAGCGGGCCAGTCAGGTTGATACGGCCCTTGTCGATACCGTCAAGATTGACGGCAATCGCCACGCTGCCGAGCACGATCGGAAATTGCTGGCGGCCATGCTTTAAAAGCTCGTCGTGGGAGACAGGCACATCGGTCGCAGCGAAATCCAGCTCCGGCTGATCAAGGCGCATCAGGCCTGCCAGCGAACCGACGAGCTCGTAATCTACCGTCCAATCGGGTGAGCTGAAGTCGCCGTCATCCATCCGCGCCTTCTCGTAGATCTCCGCCCACTTCGCGATGATGGGTGCCGCGAATGTGGAGCCGGCGCCCCGAATGGGCTCGGCCATGGCTGCAGGAGCGATGAAGAGTGAACCGACAACTGCCGCAAGTCCGCTAAAGCCGGCGGCGGCGGTCGTCACTCTGTGGACTTGCCGAAAAAAACGTTCCATCGGCGCTTCCCTCGCAACCGTTAACTGCGCACTTCGATCAGAATTCAAACCAGATCAGCTCAGGACCCACTGTCCGAACCCGTGTTCCAGCCGACAGGAATTCCTGACACGACTAAGTATTTCCATTCATTAACATTTTAATGACAGTTTAGTTTTGCGGGTTGCGGATTCTCCGCGCAGGACATTCTTGGACTGATCGATGTCGCTCTAAAAATTCGAAATAAAACCGTCACTCAACTGACACATCGGCCGCATTTATAATGGTAAAACAACGCAGCCCGCGCCACGGCCAGACCGACGGTGCGGATTGCTTCTGCGTTCGAGGTGCAAGAGGATGCGGCGGCGCTAAAGCGGCAATACCTCGGCTGCAAGCTCCTCCGCCGTCAGCCCCTTGCCGGCGCGTTGGCCGGCCTCGCCGTGCAGCCAGACGCCGGCAGCGGCGGCCTCGAAGACCGGCAGGCCCTGGGCGAGCAAGCCGCCGATGATGCCGGCAAGCACGTCGCCGGAACCGGCGGTGGCAAGCCAGACGGGAGCGTTGGTATTGATGAGCGCACGTCCATCGGGTGCTGCGATAACGGTATCGGCGCCTTTGTAAATGATCGCGGCATTGGCGCGGCGGGCGGCGGCCACAGCCTTATCCACCTTTCCGAGCGCATCATCGCTGCCGATATCGGGAAAGAGCCGCGCGAATTCGCCCTCGTGCGGTGTCAGCACCAGACGCGGCTCACCCCGGAAAAGATCGAACAGCTGTTGCGGATCATCCTTGAACGAGGAGATGCCGTCGGCATCGAGCACCAGATGACGATCGGCAAGGGCCGAGACGAAGCCGCGCGCCCTGGCGCCGATGCCGAAACCGGGGCCGAGGACGAAGGTCTGCAGCCGCTTGTCGGAGAGCCAGTCGCCGAGGTCGGCCTCGTCGTCGATGGCATGCAGCATGACGGCGGTCAGATGCGCGGCATTGGCGGCCATTGCCGCGCGGGGGGCGGCGATCGTCACCAAGCCGGCGCCGGCCTTCAGGCCCGAGATCGCCGACATGCGCGCCGCACCCGTCTTGTCGGCCTCGCCTGAGAAGACGACCAGATGACCGCGCTTGTATTTGTGGGTTTCCAACTGCTCGGCCGGCAGCGCACTCTTCCAGGCATCCGGCCTGTTCTCGGCAATGATACCGCCTGCCTCGGCGCGGATGATGCGGGCGGGGATACCGATGTCGAAGACCTCCAATTCACCGCAAAGCTCCCTGCCCGGCATCAGCAGATGGCCGGGCTTGCGGGTCATGAAGGTGATGGTGTTGCAGGCCCGGAAGGCGGCACCCAGCACCTTGCCGGTGCGGCCATCGAGGCCGGAGGGCAGATCGATGGCGAGCACGGGAATAGCGACCTCGGTGACGCCCTCGATCAGCGCGCACACATCGGCCGACACCGCGCGGCCAAGCCCTGCCCCGAACAGACCATCAATGACGACGTCGCCGGTTTCCGGCCGATAGAGGCCGAGTTCCTGTCCACTGAGCGCGCAGCCCATGCGGGCGCGGGCGGCATCACCCTTCAACCTCAAGGGATCGCCGAGGTGGAAGAGCGCCACCTTCGCCCCGCTCTCCTGCAGATGACGGGCTGCGACATAGGCATCGCCGCCATTGTTGCCGGGTCCGCAGAGTATGACGAAACGCAACGCTCCGGGATGAAGGCGCAGAGCAGCAGCTGCGACCGCGGCACCTGCCCTCTCCATCAGGCCAAAAGAGTCGATGCCGGATGCGGCAGCGGCCGCGTCGACGGCGGCCATTTCGGCAGGAGTGAGAAGAAGGTCGGACAGATGTTTGCTCATCATCCTATTCAAATCAAAAAACGCCTAAAAAACAACCGTCTGAAATACCAAAGAGAAGGACTCAATTTAGGCATTTGCCTACATTTTCATCTCAACGTGACGCGTATTCGCAGTTGCGAAAATACATGAGTTTTTCCGTTTCCGATGGGATTTTGATCGGGAGACGATGTTTTTCCATCTGGCCGTCGCCAAAACCACACAGAATTCCCTACAAACTCGCCGGTTTTGGCAGAATCGACGTCTTTTTTCGACAGGATGGATTTCAAACTGGCACGATATCTGCATCATATCCCGCGAGCGGGAAAATTCCTGCCATAACAAGAGAAGCGGAGAGACATTTTCTCATGAAAAAGATCGAAGCGATCATTAAGCCTTTCAAGCTGGACGAAGTGAAGGAAGCCCTTCAGGAAGTTGGCCTGCAGGGTATCACGGTCACGGAAGCCAAGGGTTTCGGCCGTCAGAAAGGCCACACGGAACTCTACCGTGGAGCCGAATACGTCGTCGATTTCCTGCCGAAGGTCAAAGTCGAGGTCGTATTGGCCGACGAGAACGCGGAGGCCGTTATCGATGCGATCCGTAAGGCGGCGCAGACCGGCCGAATCGGCGACGGAAAGATCTTCGTCTCCAATGTCGAAGAGGTTATCCGCATCCGAACCGGCGAGACCGGTATCGATGCCATCTGACCACTTTGCCAATCGCGCAAAGTCCGTTACCGTCACCGCCGACCTACACCGTCATCGCAAATCGGAGGAAACTACTTAATGGCGACCGCAAGCGAAATTCTGAAGCAGATCAAGGAGAACGACGTAAAGTTCGTCGATCTGCGTTTCACCGACCCGAAGGGCAAGTTGCAGCATGTGACGATGGACGTTGTCTGCGTCGATGAAGACATGTTCGCTGATGGCGTGATGTTCGACGGCTCGTCGATCGGCGGCTGGAAGGCCATCAACGAGTCCGACATGGTGCTGATGCCCGATACCGAAACGGTGCATATGGACCCATTCTTCGCCCAGTCGACCATGGTTATCGTCTGCGACATCCTCGATCCGGTTTCCGGCGAGGCCTACAACCGCGATCCACGCGGCACTGCCAAGAAGGCCGAAGCCTACCTCAAGGCATCCGGCATCGGCGATACGGTCTTCGTCGGCCCGGAAGCCGAATTCTTCGTTTTCGACGACGTCAAGTACAAGGCCGATCCCTACAATACCGGCTTCAAGCTCGATTCGACCGAACTTCCGTCGAACGACGATACCGATTACGAAACAGGCAACCTCGGCCATCGCCCGCGCGTCAAGGGCGGCTATTTCCCGGTTCCCCCCGTCGATAGCGCCCAGGACATGCGTTCGGAAATGCTGACGGTGCTCTCCGAAATGGGCGTCGTCGTCGAAAAGCATCACCATGAAGTCGCGGCCGCCCAGCACGAACTCGGCATCAAGTTCGATACGCTGGTGCGCAACGCCGACAAGATGCAGATCTACAAATACGTCGTGCACCAGGTGGCCAACGCCTACGGCAAGACGGCGACCTTCATGCCGAAGCCGATCTTCGGCGACAATGGCTCGGGCATGCATGTGCACCAATCGATCTGGAAGGGCGGCAAGCCGACCTTTGCCGGCGACGAATATGCCGGCCTTTCCGAGAGCTGCCTGTTCTATATCGGCGGCATCATCAAGCATGCCAAGGCGATCAACGCCTTCACCAATCCGTCGACGAACTCCTACAAGCGCCTCGTCCCGGGTTACGAAGCCCCTGTGCTGCTGGCCTATTCGGCCCGCAACCGCTCGGCTTCCTGCCGCATTCCGTTCGGCTCCAACCCGAAGGCCAAGCGCGTCGAAGTCCGTTTCCCGGATCCGACCGCCAACCCCTATCTCGCCTTTGCCGCCATGCTGATGGCCGGCCTCGACGGCATCAAGAACAAGATCCATCCCGGCAAGGCCATGGACAAGGATCTCTACGACCTGCCGCCGAAGGAATTGAAGAAGATCCCGACCGTCTGCGGCTCGTTGCGCGAAGCACTCGAAAGCCTCGACAAGGACCGCAAGTTCCTGACGGCCGGCGGCGTCTTCGACGACGATCAGATCGATGCCTTCATCGAGCTGAAGATGGCTGAGGTGATGCGTTTCGAAATGACGCCGCATCCGGTCGAATACGATATGTACTATTCGGCCTGATCGGCCGCAAACACAGAAAGTCCCGGCCCGCCGGGGCTCTCGCCTCCCAGGTCATGGACGCCACTACGGCGCCGCGCGTCTATCAGACGCGCAAAGGACGCTGTAGAACTTGGAGTGCTGCATAATTTTGTCCTTAAATCGGTTCCGATTTAAGGAGTTATGCAGAAGGAGGATATGACGTTCATGTGACGAACTCGCGCACAAATCTTGATTTGCGCGGCACCAATCACCAAATTTGGTGATGAAAGGAAGTCGTACCATGAAAGAAAGAGTAGCAAAGTTCAGTATCGGCGAAGTGGTTCGGCACAAGGTTTTTCCGTTTCGCGGCGTCATCTTCGACGTTGATCCGGAGTTCGCGAATACGGAGGAATGGTGGAATTCCATTCCCGCCGAGGTGCGTCCGAGCAGGGACCAGCCCTTCTATCACCTGCTCGCCGAGAATGACGAAAGCGAATATGTCGCTTACGTCTCCGAGCAAAACCTGACGAACGACGAAAGCGGTACGCCGCTTCGCAACCCGCAGATCTACCAGATTTTCGATCAGGCCCCGTCAGGGCAGTTCAAACCCAAGATGAGCTTCGCCCACTAACCCACTCGTGCCGATCGTTGAATCAAGGCCTCGCTTCTCCCGGCGAGGCCTTTTCTTTGCGAAACAAAAAACCCGGCGCGAAGCCGGGTTTCTGTTTCAAAGAAAGTGGCAGGATTACTGCGCCTTGGCTGCCTTCTGGGCGTCTTCCAACTTCTTGCGGGCTTCTTCGGCCTTCTTCTGCATGCCTTCCTGGAGGCTGCGCTGGCTTTCGGCGAGCTTGGATTCGGAAACCGGTTCGCCGTCGTAAGCGCCGGTGAAGCCTTCAAGCGAAATCTTGATCGGGTTCGGGGCGCGGCGGAAGTTGATCGAAGTGAAGATCACGTCGCTGCCCTTCTTGAGGCTGGCGATCATCGCGTCGGTCAGCGGAATTTCGGCGGTGCACTTGTCCGGCAGGCAGACGGCGTAATCGAGCTTCTGGCCCTTGCCGCCGTCGATCTGCATGATGACGCCGGGAGGAACGAGGCGTGCCGTGGGAACCGAGACCTGCAGGAGCTTGCGGTTGATCTTGCCGGAAACCGAGATCAGGCCGACGGCCGTGACGAGCTGGCCGCCATTGGCGAGGATCAGGTTCTGGACAACACAGATGTCGTTGTCTTCCTGCTTGCTGCAGGTCTTGTACCAGCCGAGCTTCGGCGCTCCTGCGGCCTGTGCCGGGGCATCGGCCGGAGCCTGTGCCGCCGCATCCTGTGCGAAGGAGGAGACCGGAGCCGAAGCGCCGAACACCACTGCCAGAACGGACAGTGCTGCCCGCATTTTCTTTTCAGACTTGAACATCATAACGAATTCCGTCTCCTGATATCCGTTCGGGGCAGCGGTTTGCCGCCCCAACCATCGGGTCGTTCGGCACTCCACCTCTTAAAAAAATAAGGCAAATGCATGACCCCTAAACTTCGGGTTCACCTGTTACATCGCAGCGTTCAAGATATCCAGCTTTTCTTTGGCAATTTGAGGTGCATTTCGTCGCGAAGCCAAAGAAATCGCCGATCCGTGTTGGAATCGGTCGACCCCATGATAATCTTGGCGTGAATCATGCCCCGTTTTTCACGGCTCAAGGATTGCCGAATGCTCCGGATCGTCGTCCCCCTCGTCCTCTCGCTGCTGCTGTGCGGCACTGTCGCTGCCGAGCCGCTGCACGGCATCGCGATGCACGGCGAGCCGGCCTTGCCGGCCGACTACAAACACTTCCCTTACGTCAATCCCGACGTGAAAAAGGGCGGCAAGATCACCTATGGCGTGGTCGGCACCTTCGACAACCTCAACCCGTTCATCCTCAAGAGCATGCGCACGACGGCGCGCGGCATGTGGGATCCTGATTATGGCAATCTCGTCTACGAATCGCTGATGCAGCGCTCCAGGGACGAGCCCTTCACGCTCTACGGCCTGCTGGCCGAGACGGTGGAATGGGACGACGACCGGAGCTTCATCCAGTTCAACCTCAATCCGAAGGCGAAATGGGCCGATGGCCAGCCGGTGACGCCCGAGGATGTGATGTTCACATTCGAGCTGATGCGCGACAAGGGCCGCGTGCCCTTTGCCAACCGCCTCAACGTCGTCGCCAAGATGGAGAAGGTCGGCGAACACAGCGTGCGCTTCACCTTCAACGACAAGGCCGACCGCGAGACGCCGCTGATCTTCGGCCTGTTCCCGGTGCTGCCGAGACATGCGATCGATCCGGCAACCTTCGACCGGTCGTCGCTGACGGCGCCGGTCGGCTCCGGTCCCTACAAGGTGAAGACGGTGAAGCCCGGCGAGAGCATCACCTATGAGCGCGATCCGAATTACTGGGGCAAGGACATTCCTGCCAAGGTCGGCACCGACAATTACGACCAGATCACCGTCCAGTATTTCCTGCAGGACACAACGCTGTTCGAGGCCTTCAAGAAGGGCGATGTCGACATCTATCCCGACGGCAATCCCGGTCATTGGGCCAATGCCTATAATTTCCCCGCCGTCACCTCGGGGGTTGTGGTCAAGGACGTGTTCACACCGAAACTGCCGAGCGGCATGCTCGGATTCGTGTTCAACACGCGCCGGCCGATCTTCGCCGATCCCAAGGTGCGCGAAGGTCTGTCGCTGGTGTTCGACTTCGAATGGGCGAACAAGAACCTTTATTCCGGCGCCTATAAACGCACGCAGAGCTTCTGGCAGAATTCCGAGCTGTCGAGTTTCGGCGTTCCCGCCAACGCGGCCGAGCTTGCCCTGCTCGGGCCGATCAAGGACAAGATCGCGCCGGAGATTCTCGACGGCACCTACAAGCTGCCGGTCACCGACGGTTCCGGCCGCGACCGCAATGTGCTGAAACAGGCCGTCGAGCAGTTGAAACAGGGCGGCTATACGATCCAGGGCGGGAAGATGAACGACGCCTCCGGCCGCCAGCTCGCCTTCGAGATCATGACGCAGAATGCCGACCAGGAGAAGCTCGCCCTCGCCTATCAGCGTTCGCTGCAGACGATCGGCATCGCCGTTTCGATCCGCACCGTCGACGATTCGCAGTATCAGAGCCGGACGAACAGCTTCGACTACGACATGATCATGAAGTCCTACACGTCCTCGCTGTCGCCCGGAAACGAACAGCTCGGCCGCTGGTCTTCGGCCGCCAAGACCCGCGAGGGCAGCGACAGTTTCGCGGGCGCTGCCGACCCGGATCTCGATGCGTTGATCGATCACCTGCTCCGGGCGCGCACGGCCGAGGATTTCACCGCGGCGGTGCGCTCCTACGACCGGCTGCTGCTGTCCAGCCATTACGTGCTGCCGCTCTATCATATGGGTCAGCAATGGGTGGCGCGTAGCAAACGCATCGGCCATCCCGACGCGGTGCCGCTCTATGGCTATCAGCTGCCGCTATGGTGGGATACGAGCGCCCAATAAGAAGCAGCCGAACCGCCCCGGCTTAAATGTCTCCCCTGGAGACGCACAGAATAAGGAAAATCATCATGGAGCGTATCACCATCGACGTCGTCTCGGATGTCGTCTGCCCCTGGTGCTATCTCGGCAAGGCGCGGCTGGACCTCGCCATCGCCGAGGTGCAAGACGAGATCGGCGTCGACATCAACTGGCGGCCGTACCGGCTCAATCCCGACTATCCGAAGGAGGGCGTCGACCAGAAGAAGGCGCTGGCTGAGAAGCTCGGCGGCGAGGAGCGCGTGGCGCAGGCGCACAAGATGCTCACCGATTACGGCCGCGAAGTCGGTGTCGCCTTCAATTTCGAAGCGATCAAGATCGGCCCGAACACGCTCGATGCGCATCGGCTGATCCACTGGGCGATGATCGAAGGCCGCGAGAAGCAGGACAAGGTTGTTGCCGCGCTGTTCAAGGCGAATTTCGAGGAAGGCCGCAATGTCGGCGACCATGCTGTGCTGCTCGATATCGCCGAAAAATCGGGCCTCGACCGCTCGGTCATCACCTCACTTCTTGCCTCCGATGCCGACCGCGATCTGATCGTCGCCGAGATCAAGGCGGCCCAGGAGATGGGAGTCAACGGCGTGCCCTTCTTCATCTTCGACCAGCAATATGCCGTCAGCGGCGCGCAGACGCCCGACGTTCTCGCCAATGCGTTGCGCGACATCGCCAAGGCGAAAGCCGAGGCGCGGTCGGGCATGAACTAACGCTGCCGGCTCCAGGTTCAGCCCAGAACCGGAACGCAGCGCACATCAGTCTTCACCGAATTTGCAATGAAGCATTCGCCGTGAGCGCGATCGTGTAGAGCTTCCAGCTCGCTCAGCGAGGGCTGCTTTTCGCCGCTGAAGACGACATGCGGACGGAGGGTCACTACGGTCATGGCGAGGCGGCCTTCGGCATTCTTCTCCATGATGCCCTCGGCGGCATCGGTGTAGCTGTCGACGCAAAAGCGCTGTTTGGCGGCGATCGACAGGAACCAGAGCATGTGGCAGCTGGAGAGCGAGGCGACGAAAGCTTCCTCCGGATCGACGGCATCTTCGGCGGAATGGGGCAGCGGAACGACATGCGAGGAGGAAGACGCCCGCACCTCGACGCCACCGTCGAAGGTCCAGCGGTGGACGCGGCTGTAGCGGTTGTCGGTGAAGGTCTCGCCGTTGCGCTGCCAGGCAATCGTTGCGCCGTATGTTGCCATCCTTGTCTCCTTTTTCCACACAATTCCGGACGCAAAACTGCGGCACAGTTTTGCTGGAATTGCTCTATTTCGCAAATTCAGCCAGCTGCGTCATGATGACGGCAGCGCCCTGCAGGCGTTTTTCCGGCGTCGGCAGGTCGCGGGTCAGGAACAGGCTGTGGTCGGGGCGGATCTTCGCCATCGTGCCCTGCTTGCCGATATAACCGACGAGGTTTGCCGGGTTGGGGAATTCCTTGTTGCGGAACTGCACGACGACGCCCTTCGGGCCGGCATCGAGCTTTTCGACATTGGCGGTGCGGCAGAGCGACTTGATGTAGACGATCTTCAGCAGGTGCTGAACTTCGATCGGCATCGGGCCGAAGCGGTCGATCATCTCGGCGCCGAAGCCGTCGATCTCCTTGAGTTCGGTGATTTCGCCAAGGCGGCGGTAGAGCGCCATGCGCAGATGCAGGTCGGGAACGTAAGTTTCCGGGATCATCACCGTCGTGCCGACGGAGATCTGCGGCGACCAGCCGGTGTCGTGGATCTCGTCGACACCCTTGACCTCGGCGACCGCCTCTTCCAGCATCTGCTGGTAAAGCTCGAAGCCGACCTCCTTGATATGGCCGGACTGCTCCTCGCCGAGCAGATTGCCGGCGCCGCGGATATCGAGATCGTGGCTTGCCAACTGGAAGCCGGCACCGAGCGTATCCAGCGACTGCAGCACCTTGAGGCGGCGTTCGGCGGTGGCCGTCAGCACCTTATTAACAGGCAGGGTGAAGAGCGCAAAAGCGCGCACCTTCGAGCGGCCGACGCGGCCGCGCAGCTGATAGAGCTGGGCAAGGCCGAACATGTCGGCGCGGTGGACGATCAGCGTATTGGCGGTGGGTACGTCGAGGCCGGATTCGACGATGGTGGTCGACAACAGCACGTCGTAACGGCCTTCGTAGAAAGCGTTCATGATGTCTTCGAGTTCGCCGGCCGGCATCTGGCCATGTGCGACGGCGACCTTCAGTTCCGGCAAATCCGACTGCAGGAAGGCATGCACGTCCTCGAGATCGGCAAGCCTTGGGCAGACATAGAAGCTTTGGCCGCCGCGATAATGCTCGCGCATCAGCGTCTCGCGGATGACCAGGCTGTCAAAAGGCGAAATGAAGGTGCGCACCGCCATGCGGTCGACCGGCGGGGTGGTGATCAGCGACAATTCGCGCACACCGGTCATGGCGAGCTGCAGGGTGCGCGGGATCGGCGTTGCCGACAGCGTCAGCACGTGCACGTCGCTCTTCAATTCCTTCAGCCGCTCCTTGTGCTTGACGCCGAAATGCTGTTCCTCGTCGATGACGAGCAGACCGAGATTGGCGAATTTGATGCCGGCGCCGAGCAGCGCATGGGTGCCGACGACGATATCGGTCTTGCCTTCCGCCACTTCCTTCTTGGTCAGCGCCAGTTCCTTGGCGCCGACGAGGCGCGAGGCCTGCTGGATGCGCACCGGCAGACCACGGAAACGGTCGGAGAAGGTCTTGAAATGCTGGCGGGAAAGCAGTGTCGTCGGCACGACGACGGCGACCTGGGCGCCGTTCATCGCCGCGACGAAGGCAGCGCGCAGCGCTACTTCGGTCTTGCCGAAGCCGACGTCGCCACAGACGAGGCGGTCCATCGGCCGGCCGGCACCGAGATCGGAGCGCACGGCTTCGATGGCGTTTTCCTGGTCCTCGGTCTCGTCATAGGGGAAGCGGGCAGCGAATTCGTCGTAAAGGCCTTCCGGCGTCGTCAGCATCGGCGCATGGCGCGTCAGGCGCTCGGCGGCGATGCGGATCAGCGCATCGGCCATGTCGAGCAGGCGCTTCTTGAGCTTGGCCTTGCGCATCTGCCAGGCGCCGCCACCGAGCTTGTCGAGCTGGGCTTCGGTGCCCTCGCCGCCGTAACGCGAGAGAAGATCGATGTTTTCGACCGGCAGGAAGAGCTTGGCCTCGTCGGCATATTGCAGTTCGAGGCAGGCATGCGGCGCACCTGCGGCCTCGATGGTCCTCAGCCCGATGAAGCGGCCGATGCCATGTTCGGCGTGGACGACGATCGAGCCCTCATCGAGGCCCGCGACTTCCGAGATGAAATCGGCGGCGCGCTTGCGGCGCTTGGAGCGGCGCACCATGCGGTCGCCGAGGATGTCCTGCTCGCCGATGACGACGAGGTCGCCGGCCTCGAAGCCGGCTTCGAGACTGAGTACGGCAGCAGCAGCCTCACCTCTCGCCAGCGAGCCGACATCCTTCAGCGCCTCGATCGGCTTGACCTTTTCCAGGCCATGTTCGTTCAACACCTGCAGCAGGCGCTCCAGCGAGCCTTCGGTCCAGGCGGTGACGAGCACTTTCGCGCCGGCAGCGCGCCGGTCGGCAATATGCTTGACGACGACGTCGAAGATGTTAATGCGTTCGGCATCGCCGCCGCCTTCGGCGTTCGAGCGAGCCCAGCGCTGGCCCTGGCGAGCGTCGACATTGACGACCCGCCTTGCCTCGCCCTCATGCTCGTTGAAGGGGCTGATGCGGATCGCGCCGAGAGCGTCGAGGGTTTTGCCGAAAAGCTTGCTGTCGAGATAGAGCTGGCCCGGCGTCACCGGCTTGTAGGGCGTGCCCTGCGTCATCCCCTTGGCCGGCTGGCCGGAGTTCAGGCGGGCATCGTAATAGTCGAAAACGAGCTTGGAGCGCTCTTCGGCTGCTTCACGTACCGTATGGTCGATGACGATCCGGAAGCCGCTCAAATAATCGAAGACGGTATCGAGCTTCTCGTAGAAAAGCGGCAGCCAGTGCTCCATGCCGGGGTAACGGCGGCCTTCGGAGACGGCGAGATAGAGCGCGTCGTCGCGTGTGGTCGCGCCGAAAGCGGAGAGGTAATTCTTGCGGAAACGGCTGATCGTATCGGGCGTCAGCGTCACCTCGCTCATCGGATTGAGATCGAGGGAACGCACCTGCCCGATCGTGCGCTGGCTGGCCGGATCGAAGGAGCGGATGCTTTCCAGCGTGTCGCCGAAGAAATCGAGGCGGACCGGCTCTTCGGAACCCGGCACGAAGACATCGAGAATGCCGCCGCGCACCGCATATTCGCCGACTTCGCGAACGGTGGCGACTCGCTCGAAGCCATTGCGCTCCAGGCGGCCGGCGAGATCGTCCATGCGCAGCTGGTTGCCGGGGCGAGCCGAAAAGCTCAGGCTTTCGATGACATCCTGCGGCGCCACCTTCTGCAGCATGGCATTGGCGGTGACGAGCACGATTGCCGCATGCGGCTTCTTGCGATGGGCGATGAGGCCGCCGAGTGCAGCCAGCCGGCGAGCCGAGGTGTCGGCGCTCGGCGAGACGCGGTCATAGGGCAGACAGTCCCAGGCCGGCAAGGTGAGAACCGGAATGTCGGGGGCGACGAAGCTCAGCATCTGTTCGAGATCAGCCATGCGGTGGCCGTCGGACATGACATAGGCGACCGGCTCTCCCGTTCGGGCGAGCTCGGCGAGCAGCAGCGTTTCAAGACCTGCCGGCACATTGCCGATCGTCAGCGGCTCGGCAATGGCCGCAAGCTTCTTCGCATCGAAACCAGGGATCATTCCGGCGTCCTGAGGGGCTTGTCAAAATCGGGCTTGTAGGCGGCGATGCGGGCAAACATCGGTGTCTGGAAACGCTCGGGCACCGGCCATGTTCCCATGACCCAGCGGACGAGATCATTGTCCTCTTCGGCCATGATCGTCTCGAACTCGTCGAGCTCGGCTTCCGACAGCATCGCGATCTCGGCCTCGGCGAACTGGCCGAAGACCAGATCCATTTCGCGCAGCCCGCGATGCCAACAGCGGAAAAGGATCCGGCGGCGGCGCGGGTCGAGACCGGCACTCGTGAGCGTGACACCTGTCATGGCATTACCTTCCTGTTGATGCGCCTCTATAGACCCTGGAAAGCGGCTTGTCAGCCTTGCCAAGGCCGCATTGTTTATCGCATTTTGGCCGAATGCGCCCCGCCATTCTCGATCCTCTGTTTTCACCCATTTCGGGCCTTCCCGGCGTCGGCCCGAAGATCGCCGACCTGCTGGTCAAGCTGCTCGGGCGCGAGACGCTGGAGGATTGCCGGGTCATCGACCTGCTCTTCCACGCGCCTTTTTCGCTGATCGACCGGCGCAACCAGCCGGGCATCGCCCGCGCGCCGCAGGGTGCGATCGTGACGATCACGGCGCGCGTCGACCGCCACCAGGTGCCGCCGGGCGGCAAAAGCAATATCCCTTACCGCGTCTTCCTGCATGACGAGACCGGCGAACTGACGCTGGTGTTCTTCCGTGGACAGGCGGCATGGCTGGAGAAGCAACTGCCTGTTGACGCGGAGGTGACGGTCAGCGGCAAGATCGACTGGTTCAACGGCCGCGCCTCGATGGTGCATCCCGATTATATCGTCAGGGCTGACGAGGCGGAGAGCCTGCCGCTGGTCGAGCCGATCTATCCGCTGACGGCGGGACTTTCGCCGAAGACGCTGCGCAAGATCATCGACGCCGGCCTGCCGCGTTTTCCCGAGCTGCCGGAATGGATCGATCTGGCGCTGACGGAGAAGCAAGGCCTGCCGTCGATCCGCGACAGTTTCCACATGCTGCACGAGCCGCACGATCCTGGGGATATCGACCCGCAGGCCCCTGCCCGGCGGCGGCTTGCCTATGACGAGTTCCTCGCCGGCCAGCTGTCGCTGAGCCTGGTGCGGCAAAGGCTGCGCAAGGTAGCGGGCCAGCCGGTGCATGCCACCGGCGCCATCAGCAGCAAGATCCTGAAGACCTTGCCCTTCTCGCTGACCGGCAGCCAGAACGAGGCGATCGCCGAGGTTTTGAAGGATATGGCCGGCAACGAGCGCATGCTGCGGCTGCTGCAGGGCGATGTCGGTTCCGGCAAGACGCTGGTGGCGCTGATGGCGATGGCGGCGGTGATCGAGAGCGGCGGCCAGGCCGTGCTGATGGCGCCGACCGAAATTCTGGCGCGGCAGCACCATGCAACGATCTCGAAATTCGCCGTCTCCGCCGGGCTCGGCATCGAGGTGCTGACCGGGCGCACCAAGGGACGCGAACGGGAGGAAATCCTGGAGCGAATCGCCTCGGGTGCTGCCCAGATCATCATCGGCACGCATGCGCTGTTCCAGGACAGCGTCGCCTACCCCAATCTGATGCTTGCCGTCGTCGACGAGCAGCACCGTTTCGGCGTGCATCAGCGCCTGCGGCTGACCGCCAAGGGCCTCTCGCCGCATATGCTTGTCATGACGGCGACGCCGATCCCGCGCACGCTGGTGCTTGCCGCCTTCGGCGATATGGACGTCTCCAAGCTCACCGAGAAACCGGCCGGCCGCAAGCCGATCCAGACGATCACCGTGCCGATGGAACGGACCGGTGAAATCGTCGGGCGGCTACAAAGCGCGATCGCCGAGGGCAAAAAGGCCTACTGGATCTGCCCGCTGGTCGAGGAGTCCGAAGAGCTCGACCTGATGTCGGCCGAGGAGCGGCATGCGACGCTGGTCGCAGCACTTGGGCCGGGCATCGGTCTCATCCACGGTCGCATGAGCGGGCCGGAGAAGGACGCAGCGATGATGGCGTTCAAGAACGGCGAGACCCGGCTGCTTGTCGCCACGACCGTCGTCGAGGTCGGTGTCGACGTGCCGGACGCGACGATCATGGTGATCGAACATGCCGAGCGTTTCGGCCTGGCGCAATTGCATCAGCTGCGCGGCCGCGTCGGGCGCGGCGACGAGGCCTCGACCTGCATCCTGCTCTACAAGGGGCCGCTCGGCGAGACCGGCCATGCCAGGCTCTCGATCATGCGGGAGACGGAGGACGGCTTCCGTATTGCCGAGGAGGATCTGAAGCTGCGCGGTGAAGGCGAGTTGCTCGGCACACGGCAATCCGGCACGCCGGGCTTTCGCATCGCCAGCCTTGAGGCGCATGCCGACCTGTTGGAGATCGCCCGCAAGGATGCGGCTTACCTGATCGAGCGGGATCCGGAATTGACCACGGAGAGGGGAACGGCGATCCGCACCCTGCTCTATCTTTTCCGCCGCGACGAGGCGATCGGGTTCTTGAGAGCGGGTTAAAGCGCCCCGAGGCGCGCTTTAAGTCTTTGTTCTATGCATGTCGTCATCCCAAAACTGCCGAACACTTTTGGGCGACATGCATCATTCAGCCTTGGAAACCGCCACCGGCTTCGGCCGCGGCAAATGCTTCTGCTTCGGCTCCGGCTGCGGGGTTTCAGGAGCCACCAGACCGCCCGAAATCAGGAACTTGGCGGCATCCTCCGGCGACATGTCGAGCAAGACGATCTTCTCACGCGGAACGAAGACGAGGAAACCAGCCGTCGGCACCGGCGTCGGCGGCAGGAAGACCGCCACCATATCCTGGCCCATGGCATTGAACTTCGACGCGATTTCACCTTTGGCGTCGGTGGCGACGAAAACCAGTGCCCAGAGACCGGGACTTGGATATTCGATGAGGCCGACTTTTTTGAAGGAGTTGGACTGCTCCTTCAGCACGGTTTCGAAAATCTGCTTCACGCTTCTGTAGATCGTCCGCACCAGCGGCATGCGTTGGACGATCGATTCGCCGAAACCGACGATGCTCTGGCCGATGAGGTTCTTGCCGAGAAAGCCGACGACAGTGATCAGCACGACGGCAGTCAACAGGCCGAAACCGGGAATGGCAAAATTGAGATAGCTTTCCGGATTCCAGCGTGCCGGAATATAGGGCCTGACCCAGCTGTCCGACCAATGGATGAAGGTCCAGGTCAGCCAGATGGTAATCGCGATCGGGGCGCAGATGATCAGTCCTGCGAGAAAATTATTCCTCAGCCGCGTCGCGACCGGCATTCTGGGGGTGTTGTCGGCCATCGTTTCCTGATGAACTCCATATCAGTCCTGGACGGGGCCGGAACGCCGGCCCTTCCCCCTTGTCCGCACACCAAAATTGCCAGAATTCGGGGCGCCGCACAATATGTTTCGGCGCAACGGTCACGGCGTTACAGGTTATTCCACGGTCACGGATTTCGCCAAGTTTCGCGGCTGATCGACATCGGTGCCCATGAAGACGGCGGTGTGATAGGCGAGCAGTTGGATCGGCAGCGAGAAGATCATCGGTGCGATGATTTCGTCGACGACAGGCAGGGTGATCGTCGCCATGGTCGGCAGTTTCGAGGCCGCCGCGCCGGCCTCGTCGGTGATGAAAATGATGCGGCCGCCGCGGGCTGCGACCTCCTGCATGTTCGAGACGGTCTTTTCGAAGAAACGATCGTAGGGGGCGATGACGATAACAGGCATGTTCTCGTCGATCAGCGCGATCGGTCCGTGCTTCAATTCGCCGGCGGCATAACCTTCGGCGTGGATATAGGAAATTTCCTTGAGCTTCAGCGCGCCTTCCATGGCGAGCGGAAAGCTGGTGCCGCGGCCGAGATATAGCACGTCCTTGCACTTCGACAGCTCGCGCGCCAGGCTTTCCATCTGCGGCTGGATAAGGTTAAGCACCCGGCTCATGATGCGCGGCATTTCGGCAAGATGGCGCACCAGCGCCCTCTCCTCGTCAGCACTCACCGTGCCGCGCGCCTTGCCGGCGCCGATCGCCAGGGATGCCAGCACGGCGAGCTGGCAGGTGAAGGCCTTGGTCGAGGCGACGCCGATTTCGGGGCCGGCCATGATCGGGAAGACGGCGTCGGATTCGCGCGCGATCGTCGATTCGCGGACATTGACGACGGCGCCGATCTTCAAGCCGTTGTCGCGGCAATAACGCAAGCATGCGAGCGTATCGGCGGTCTCGCCGGACTGCGAGATGAAGAGGGCTGCCTGTGACGGCGACAGCGGCATTTCGCGGTAGCGGAATTCGGAAGCGACGTCGATCTCGACCGGCAGGCGGGCATAACGCTCGAACCAATATTTGCCGACGAGGCCGGCGAGATAGGCCGTGCCGCAGGCCGAGATCGCAAGGCCGGTCGCCGCCTTGAAGTCGATCGCGGCGGCATTGGCGCCGATGGTGTTCTCGGCGAAATCGACATAGTGGCTGAGCGCGTGAGAGATAACCTCCGGCTGCTCGTAGATTTCCTTTTCCATGAAGTGGCGGTGGTTGCCCTTGTCGACGACATAGGCGGTCGCCTGCGAGATCTGGCGGGCGCGCTTGACCGGCTTGCCGGCGAAATCAAGCACCACGACACTGTCGCGGGTGAGGATGGCGCAATCGCCGTCGACGAGATAGGTGATCTCGTTGGTGAAGGGCGAAAGCGCGATCGCGTCCGAGCCGAGGAACATCTCGCCGCGGCCGTAGCCGACGGCGAGCGGCGGGCCGGAACGGGCGGCCATGATCGTGCCGGGATCGGCCTTGAGCATGATGGCCAGCGCATAGGCGCCGGTTACCCGGTTCAGCATCTTCAGCATGGCGGCGCGCGGCTCCAGGCCTTCGCGCAGGTATTTCGCCATCAGATGGGCGACGACCTCGGTGTCGGTCTGGGTTTCGAAAACCGACCCCTCCTCGGTCAACTCGTCGCGAAGCTCGGAGAAGTTCTCGATGATGCCGTTATGGACGACGGCGACGCCTTCGACGAAATGCGGATGGGCATTGGTCTCGTTCGGCACGCCATGGGTCGCCCAGCGCGTGTGGGCGATGCCGACGGTGCCGGGCAGCGGTTCGCTGTCGAGGCGCTTTTCCAGATTGAACAGCTTGCCCTCGGCGCGGCGGCGATCCATCACGCCGTCATGAATGGTGGCGACACCGGCGGAATCGTAACCGCGATATTCGAGACGCTTCAGCGCATCGACCAGGCGCCCGGCAACAGGCGCAGTTCCGACGATCCCCACAATACCGCACATATAGTATCCCCATAAAGGCTTCGACTACGAGGCCAGTCCTAACGATTCTTGCTTATTTCTCAATCACCTCGGCGGTCACTTTCAATTTCCGCCGGTTACGCAAGGCCGGTCAGGCTTTCGCCTTCTTCGCCGCCTTGATGGCGAGCGCACGCTCACGCAGCAGCGTCGCGCGGCCGGGCTTGATCTCCTGCCGGGCGCGGCCGAGCGCCAGCGCGTCGGCCGGCACGTTGGCAGTGATGACGCTGCCGGAGGCGATATAGGCGCCGTCGCCAATCGTCACCGGCGCGACCAGCGAAGAATTGGAACCGATGAAGGCGTTTTCGCCGATCACCGTCTCGCTCTTGTTGACGCCGTCATAGTTGCAGGTGATCGTGCCGGCGCCGATATTGCTGCCGGCGCCGATGACGGCATCGCCGATATAAGTCAGGTGGTTGACCTTGGCGCCCTCGCCGAGCCGGCCGTTCTTGACCTCGCAGAAATTGCCGACCTTCGAACCGGTACCGAGATCCGCACCCGGCCGCAGCCGCGCAAAGGGGCCGACCGTCGCGCCCTGGCTGACATGAGCGCCTTCGATATGCGAGAAGGCATGGATGACGGCGCCGCTGTCGATCACCGCGCCGGGACCGAAGACGACGTTCGGCTCGATCAGCGCATCCTGGCCGATGACGGTGTCGTAGGCGAGAAAAACCGTTTCCGGCGCGATCATGGTGACGCCTGAAAGCATCATCTGGTGGCGGCGGCGCTCCTGCCAGAAGCGCTCGATGACGGCGAGTTCGGCCCGGGTGTTGCAGCCGGTCATCTCGATCTCGGGAGCATCGACCGCGGTGACGCGTCCGCCGAGCGAACGGGCGATCTCGACGAGATCGGTCAGATAGAATTCGCCCTTGGCATTGGCGTTGCCGATGCGCGAGAGAAGATCGAGCGCCTTTCTGCCGTCGATCGCCATCAGCCCGCTGTTGCACCAGGTGACGGTGCGCTCGGCATCGGTCGCGTCCTTTTCCTCGCGGATGGCGATGAGTTCGCCGTCCTTGACGAGCAGACGACCGTAGCCGGTCGGGCGGTCGGTGTGGAAGCCGATGACGACGACATCGCTGCCATCGGCAAGGCCCTGGCGGGCGGCCTTCAGCGGTCCGTCGGTCTGGAGCGGCACATCGCCATAGGTGACGAGGATATCGTCATAACCCTTGGCGATCGCGTCGCGCGCTGCCAGCACCGCGTGGCCGGTGCCGAGGCGTTCCTTCTGCAGATAGGATTCGATGCCGACTCCGTCGATGCTTGCCGCCTTTGCCACGTCCTCGGCATCACGGCCGACGACAAGGGCGACGGACGAGATGCCGGCGGAGGCGACCGCCTCGACCACATGGGCGATCATCGGCCGGCCGGCGACCGGATGCAGTACCTTCGATTTCGAGGATTTCATCCGCGTGCTGTCACCGGCGGCAAGGATGACGGCAAGACAAGTGCGTTCCATGATTTGCTCCGCGAATCCGCGCTATGAGGCGGCTTTATCGCCTCATACTGCATAATTCCCTAAATCGGAATCGATTTAAGGATAAATTATGCAGCCATTCAAAGTGCTGCAGCGTCCTTTGCATCTCTCGAAAAGACGTGCGGCGCTGCAGACAAGCAAAGCCTTCACAAGGGTGAAATTGCGGCCGAAATCGACCCTGTGACGGCCTCGGACCCGCGGGCCTCGAAAGCTTCATGCACATGGATGCGACCGTCGAGGATGACGTCCTCCATCGCACGGCGCGCGGCGGCGTTATCGCCGGAAACGATCGCATCGACGATGCGCATATGGGTATCGGCGATATTGGCGAAGCCGTTTTCGGTTGGCGGCGTACTCATCCGGAACATGCCGACGAGGGCTGCTTCGATGAGACTGCCCAGTGTCCGCATGAAGGGATTGTGCGAGGCTTCGGCGATCGCCAGGTGAAAACGAAGGTCGGCGAGTGCGAGGCTGTCGGCCGTATGACCGGCCGCCGCCATCTCGAGCGCCAGCCCGCGCAGCATCTCGATCTCCTCGGCATTCGCCCGCTCGGCGACGAGACCGGCGGCGAAAGGTTCGAAGGCGAGACGGATATCGTAGAGCTGCAGCAGAAACTCTTCCGTCACGCCGTTGTCGAAGTGCCAGGCGATGATCTCGCTGTCGAACATGTTCCAGAGGTTCTTCTCGGTCACACGCGTACCAACCCGCGCCTTGGCGACGACCATGCCTTTGGCGGCGAGCGTCTTCATCGTCTCGCGCAACACCGTGCGGGACACTTTGAAGCGTTGCGCCAGTTCCGTATCGCCTGGCAGGATCGAGCCGACCGGATAGGTGCCGGCGACGATCGCCTTGCCGAGTTCGTCGACCACCTGAGCGTGGCTCGTCCGGGTTCTACGCCCCGTTTTGCGTGTCTCGTCCAATTTGTAGCGCAAGCGATCCGTCTCCCCCTCAGGCGTACCTCTTGTTCAGACTGGAAACGAACAGGATGGCTTTCTGCATCAGGATGAATGCAAACAGCAAAAGGCCAATCAGGATCTTGGTCCACCAGCTCGACAGCGTGCCGTCGAAGGTGATGTAGGTCTGAATGAGCCCCTGGATCAGGATACCGATCAAGGTTCCTGCCACGAATCCCGCTCCTCCGGTCAGCAGCGTCCCCCCAATGACGACCGCCGCGATGGCATCGAGTTCGACGCCGACTGCTGCAAGAGAATATCCGGCAGAGGTGTACAGCGAAAAAACGATCCCGGATAGACCCGCGAGAAAACCCGACAGCGCATAGATCTGGATTGTCGTGCGGCCGACCGGCACGCCCATCAGCCGCGCCGTCTGCGTGCCGCCGCCGAGCGCATAGACATTGGTGCCGAAGCGGGTGCGCTGGGCGATGAAGATGCCGACGGCAAAGACCAGAAGCATGATGCCGCCGATCAGCGTCAGCCGCCCGCCACCGGGCAGACGGTAATAGAGGCTCGTCAGCGTCGAATAATATTCGTAGTTGATCGGGATGCTGTCGATCGAGAGCACGAAGGCCATACCGCGCGCCAGGAACATGCCGGCAAGGGTGACGATGAAGGCCGGCATTTCGAGATAGTGGATGATCGCGCCCATGATACCGCCAAAGGCAGTGGTGATGACGAGCACCAGCGCGAAGGCAAGCAGCGGATGGATCGAGGTGTTCTCAAGGATCACCGCCAGGAAGACGCCGGTAAAGGCGATGACCGAGCCGATCGACAGATCGATGCCGCCCGAAATGATGACGAAGGTCATGCCGACGGCGGCGATGCCGAGAAAGGCGTTGTCGGTCAGAAGATTGCCGATGACGCGCGTCGACAGAATGTTCGGATATTGCAGCGCGCATCCGGCATAGGCGAGCACGAAGATGACGATGGTCGCAAGCAGCGGCAGGTATTTCGAGTTCATTTCGGCTGCTCCCTGCCCTGCCGGCGGCTGGCGAAGATGGCGAGCGATTGTACCGCCGGCGACTGGATGACGAGAATGACGATAATGATGACGGCCTTGATGATCAGGTTGAATTCAGGCGGGAAGCCGGCGGACAGGATGCCGGTATTCACCGCCTGGATGATCATCGCACCGATCAGCGATCCGAGAATGCTGAAGCGTCCGCCGAGCAGCGAATTGCCGCCGACGACGACGGCAAGGATCGCGTCGAGCTCCAGCCAGAGGCCGGCATTGTTGGCATCGGCGCCCTTGATGTCGGCTGCGACGATGATGCCCGCAATCGAGGCGCAGAGACTGCTCAGCATGTAGACCGCCATCAGCAGCACCGGCGTTTGAATACCGGAGAGCGTGCTGGCGCGACGATTGATGCCGACGGCCTCGATCAGCATGCCGAGCGCCGTGCGGCGGACGAGCAGGATGACGAGCAGGCCGACGAGAAGCCAGATGACGACAGGCATCGGCAGGAGAGCCAGCGAACCGCTGCCGAAGAAGGTGAGCCCGTCATCGTTGAAGGTCAGGATGGCGCCTTCGGTGATCAGCTGGGCGATGCCGCGGCCGGCCACCATCAGCACCAGCGTCGCGATGATCGGCTGGATATTGAGGACTGCCACCAGGAAACCGTTCCAGACACCGCAGGCAAGCCCGATCGCAAGCGTCAGGATAATGGTATAAGCAACTGAATTTCCTGACACAATCGACGACGCGGCAACGGCGCCGCAGATCGCGATGACCGCACCGACGGACAGGTCGATGCCCTTGGTGGCAATGACCAGCGTCATGCCGATCGCCAGCAGCGCCACCGGCGCGCCGCGGTTCAGCACGTCGATCAGGCTGCCATAGAGGCGGTCATTCTGAACCACGACATTAAAAAACTGCGGTGACGTTATGAAATTCAACAGAAGAATGACAACGAGCGCTATCAATTGCGGCGCCAGGCGATATGCCAGCGCTTTCAGCGAGGACCTCATGCATCCTCCATCTTGTGCTCGGCCGCAGCGATGGCATCGACGATGCCGGCAGCGGTGATACGTTCGCCTGTCAGTTCGGCGATATGCTGTCTGTCGCGAAGTACGATAACACGTGAACTATAGGCGACAAGCTCTTCAAGTTCCGATGAAATTACGATCAGCGACATGCCGCCGGCACAGAGCTCTTCGATGAGCCGGATGATCTCGGCATGGGCACCGACATCGATGCCGCGGGTCGGCTCGTCCAGGATCAGAAACTTCGGATTGGTCGCCAGCCAGCGGGCGAGGATCGCCTTCTGCTGGTTGCCGCCGGACAGCAGCCGGATCGGTTTTTCGCGATCGGTGGTGCGGATATCGAGCGCCTTGATGTAGCGGTCGGCGAGCGCATTCTGTTCGGCGCGCGACAGCGGCCGCGTCCAGCCGCGGCGGGCCTGCAGCGCTAAGGCGATGTTTTCCCTGATCGACAGGTCGCCGATGATGCCGTCGGTCTTGCGGTCCTCGGGGCAGAAGCCGAAGCCCTTTGCGATCGCCGCGCGGGGGCTCGAAATCGTCGCCGGCTGGCCGTCGATCGTGGCGCTGCCGCTGTCGGCGTGTTCGATGCCGAAGAGCAGTTCGGCGGTTTCGGTGCGACCGGAACCAAGCAGCCCGGCGACGCCGACCACCTCTCCGGCGCGCACTTCAAGGTCGAAAGGCTTGACCTTGCCACGTTTGCCGTAGCCTGAAAACCGATACCGGACGTCGCCCGCCGCAAGGTTGTGTTCCCTGACCGTCTCCTCGACATGGGCCAGTTCGCGGCCGAGCATCATGGCGATCAGGCCCTGGCGCGGCAGATCGGCGACATCGCGGGTGCCGACGAGCTTGCCGTTGCGCAGCACGGTGATACGGTCGCTGATAGCATAGACCTGCTCGAGAAAATGGGTGATGAAGACGATGCCGAGGCCGCGCTTCTTCAGGTCGTCGATGATGCGGAAGAGCAGCGCCACTTCCTGATTGTCGAGACTTGCGGTGGGCTCATCGAGGATCAGCACCTTGCCGGAGAGATCGACGGCACGGGCGATGGCAACCACCTGCTGGACGGCGACGGAGAAACGGCCGAGTTCGGCGGTGACGTCGATATCGACGCCGTAGCCGGCGAGCAACTCACGCGCCTTGCGGTTCATCGCACGCACGTCGGTCATGCCGAACCGCCTTGGCTGGCGTCCGAGAAAGAGGTTTTCGGCCACGCTGAGATTGGATAGGAGATTGACCTCCTGGTAGACCGTGCCGATGCCGAGCTTCTGGGCGGCGAGCGTATTGGCCGGATTGATTTCGTGGCCGTCGAGCGTCAGGCTGCCCTCGTCACGATGGTAGGCGCCGGTGATGCACTTGATCAGCGTCGACTTGCCGGCACCGTTCTCGCCCAGCAATGCATGCACCTCGCCTCTACGGAGTGTGAAATCGACCTTATCCAGCGCCACCGCGCCGGGAAAGAATTTCGATATTCCAGAGGCCGCGAGAACGTTCTCGAAATCGTGAATCATAAGGGTCTGTTTTCCTGATATTGACGCCGAAAGCCGCGCCGCCGCCGGACATGACGTCCCAAGGCGGCAAGGCAGTTCCGCACCGGTCCATGACGGGCCGGTGCGGTTCTACAGCGCCCTCTCGTCTTTTCAGACGCAGGACGCTGTAGCGCTTTTATTGCTGCATGATTTTACCCTGAAATCGACTCCGATTTGAGGAGTTATGCAGCGGTGTCACATCAGATCAGTAGCCCTGACCCTTCTTCTCTTCGTAGACCTTCATCGGGTCGTCGGCCGGCGTGTAGAGCTTCGACTCGGTCTGGATCCACTTGGCCGGAGCCTTCTTGTCCTTCAGATAGGCTTCGAGCGCATCGAAGGCCGGACCTGCCATATTCGGCGTCAGCTCGACCGTGGCATTGGCCTCGCCTTCGGACATCGCCTTGAAGATATCCGGAACGGCGTCGATGGAGACGACGAGAATATCCTTGCCGGGCTTCAGGCCGGCTTCCTTTATCGCCTGGATGGCGCCGACGGCCATGTCGTCGTTATGGGCGTAGAGAGCGCAGATATCCTTGCCGCCATTCTCGGCCTTCAGGAAGCTTTCCATGACTTCCTTGCCCTTGGTGCGGGTGAAGTCGCCGGTCTGGCTGCGAACAATCTTGAGGTTGTCGTGGCCGGCAAGAGCTTCTTCGAAGCCCTTCTTGCGGGCGATGGCCGGCGACGAACCGGTGGTGCCCTGAAGCTCGACGACATTGCACTTCTTGTCGCCGACGGTCTTGACCAGGAAGTCGCCTGCGACCTTGCCTTCATGGACCAGGTCCGACGTCACCGCCGTCAGGTAGAGATCGTCAGGAGCCTTGATGGTACGGTCGAGAAGGATGACCGGGATTTCGGCTTCCTTGGCTTCCTTGAGAACGTCGTCCCAGCCGGTTTCGACGACCGGAGCAATGAGAATGGCATCGACGCCCTGAGCAATGAAGGAGCGCAGAGCCTTGATCTGGTTTTCCTGCTTCTGCTGCGCATCGGCAAACTTCAGATCGATGCCGCGCTTCTTGGCCTGTTCCTTGGTCACGGTCGTTTCAGCCGCACGCCAGCCCGATTCCGAGCCGATCTGCGAGAAGCCGACAGTGAGGCCGGCGGCCGAAGCCGAACCGAACATGCAGGCAGCCAGAATCGTGGCACTCAAAAGTGCAGTCTTCAATTTCATGATTTCCTCCCAATGCCGCATCTCGCGGCGCAGGGTCAAAAAATCATATAGTATTACTTTTGTAAATCGGAATCTTGGGATGCATTGCAGCAAAAAAAGAGCGCCCAGAAGGGCGCTCTTCGCAACTGCGAGATAGCTACGGGACTATTTACCCGGCAGCTTGTCGTCGACACCTTCGATATAGAAGTTCATGCCGAGCAGTGTGCCGTCATCGGCCTTCTCCCCGGCCTTCAGCCAGGGCGTTCCGTCCTGCTTGTTGATCGGTCCGGTGAAGGGATGCAGTTCGCCTGACTTGATCTTGGCTTCGGTCTCCTCGGCGAGTTTCTTCACGTCGTCGGGCATGTTGGTGTAGGGCGCCATCGTCAGGATGCCGTCCTTGAGGCCATCCCAGCTCTGCTCTGACTTCCAGGTGCCGTCGAGAAGCGCCTTGACGCGCTTGACGTAATAATTGCCCCAGGTGTCGATGATCGCGGTCAGCTGGACGTTCGGGCCAGCCTTGATCATGTCGGAAGCCTGGCCGAAGGCCTTGACTCCGCGCTGCTCGGCGACCTGCATTGGAGCCGTCGTGTCGGTGTGCTGGGTGAGGATATCGACGCCCTGGTCGATCAGCGCCTTGGCGGCATCGGCTTCCTTGCCCGGGTCGAACCACGTGTTGACCCAAATAACCTTCATCTTGAAGTTCGGATTGACCGACTTGGCGCCAGTTTCGAAGGCATTGATGCCCATCACCACCTCGGGGATCGGGAAGGAGGCGATATAGCCGGCCGTGCCGGTTTTCGAGAGCTTGCCGGCGATAATGCCACTGATGTAGCGGCCTTCATAGAAGCGGGAGTTGTAGGTCGCGACATTGTCGGCGGCCTTGAAGCCTGTCGCATGCTCGAACTTCACTTTCGGGAACTTCTTGGCGACGGCAATAGTCGGGTCCATGAAGCCGAAGGACGTGGTGAAAATCAGCGAGCAACCGGAGCGGGCCATGCGCTCGATCGCGCGTTCGGCATCCGGGCCTTCCGGGACGCTTTCGAGGTAGGGCGTCTCGATATTGTCGCCGAATTCCTTCTCGAGCTGGAGGCGGCCGTTCTCATGGGCCTGCGTCCAGCCGCCGTCGGTGCGGGTGCCGACATAAACGAAGCAGACCTTGGTCTTGTCAGCCGCCTCGGCGGCCGAACCGATGCTCAGGACGAGGGCAGCTGTCGCTGCGAGAGCAAGTGCAAATTTTTTCATATTGATCCCTGTTGGTTGGAAGTTTCGAAACCCGTCTTATTTGTTGTTGTTCACCGGTCCGGCACGAAGGCTTTGCCGAGCGAGGCCGGCGTATTGATCAACGTCGTGCGCCGATTATGCGAGATGATGATGAGGACCACAACTGTCGCCGCATAGGGCAGCATCGAGAGGAACTGCGAGGGAATGCCGATGCCGAAGGCCTGCGCGTGCAGTTGCAGGATCGTTACCGCCCCAAAGAGATAACCGCCGGCCAGCAGGCGCCAAGGCCGCCAGGAAGCGAAGACGACGAGCGCCAGCGCGATCCAGCCGCGCCCGCCTGACATGTTCTCTGTCCATTGCGGCGTGTAGATCAGCGACAGCTGCGCGCCGGCAAGGCCGGCGCAGGCGCCGCCGAACATCACGGCGAGGTAGCGCATGCGGATGACGTCGATACCGAGCGCATGCGCCGAGGCGTGATTGTCGCCGATGGCGCGGATCTTCAGGCCGGTGCGACTCTTGAAGAGGAACCAGTTGACGGCGATAACGAGCAGGATCGACAGGTAGAAGATCAGATCCTGCTTGAAGAGGACCGTTCCGACATAGGGAATGGCCGAAAGCAGCGGGATTTCGATCGGCAGCAGCCGGACGCCGGGTGCCCCGACGAAGGCCTCGCCGAGCATCCCGGAGGCGCCGAGGCCAAGGATCGTCATCGCAAGGCCTGTCGCCACCTGATTGGCGACGAGTGTCAACGTCAGGAAGGCGAAGAGCAGCGAAAACACCGCGCCGCTGACGACGCCGCCGACAATGCCGATATAGGCCGAGCCGGTGAGCTGTGCCGTGGCAAAGGCACCGACCGCGCCCATGATCATCATGCCCTCGACACCGAGATTGAGAACGCCGGAGCGCTCGGTCACCAGTTCGCCGAGTGCGGCGATGACGAGCGGCGTGGAGGCGGTGATGACGGTCAGCAGAATGGCTTCGAAGATGCTCATGCCGCCTTGCCCCCTACCCGCGACCAGACCAGGCGGATTTTGTAATAGATCAGCGTATCGCAGGAGAGCACGAAGAAGAGCAGCAGCCCCTGGAAGACGCGGGTGACCTTGTCGGAAAGGCCGAGCGAAAGCTGGGCTGCCTCGCCGCCGAGATAGGTCAGCGCCAGCACCAGGCCGGATGCGATGATGCCGAGCGGATTGAGGCGGCCGAGGAAGGCGACGATGATGGCGGTGAAGCCGTAGCCCGGCGAGATCGCCGGCTGCAAATGGCCGATCGAGCCGGAGACCTCGCTGATGCCAGCAAGGCCGGCAAGAGCGCCAGAGAAGAGAAAGCTGAACCAGATCATCTTCTTCGACGAGAAGCCGGCAAAGCGCCCCGCCCGCTCCGATTGGCCGAGCACGACGATCTCGAAGCCTTTCAGCGTATAACGCAGCATGAACCAGGCACCAACCGCCGCAATGATGGCGAAGATGAAGGCCCAATGGGCGCGGCCCGACTCTTCCCAGATCGCCGGCAGCACTGCTTCCGGCGCGAAATCACGGGAAACCGGAAAATTGAAACCCTTCGGATCGCGCCAGGCGCCGCGGATCAGCCAATCGAGGAAAAGCTGGGCGATATAGACCAGCATCAGCGATGTCAGGATCTCATTGGTGTTGAAATGCGCCTTCAGCAGCGCCGGAATGGCGGCGAAGAGCGCACCGCCGAGCGCGCCCAATATCAGCATCAGCGGCAGCACCAGCGGCGAATGCCAGTCGTAGAAGACGATCGGCAGATAGGAGCCGGTGATGGCGCCGATGGTGAACTGGCCTTCGGCGCCGATATTCCAGTTGTTCGAGCGATAACAGACGGCCAGGCCGACGGCGATCAGGATCAGTGGCGCGGCCTTGATCGCCAGTTCGTGCAGCGACCAGACCTCGAGCAACGGCTCGACGAAAAAGGCGTCGAGTGCGGCGACCGGATCCTTGCCGAGCATGGCGAACATGATGGCGCCGAAGACCAGCGTCAGGACAAGGGCAAGCAGCGGCGAGACGAAGGCGAAGAGCTTCGAGACGTCGGGCCGTTTTTCGAGTTCAATGCGCATGGGGCGCCTCCGGGGCAGAGCTGCTCTCGTGCAGGCCGCCCATCAGCAGGCCGATCCTTTCACGCGTCAGTTCGCCCGCCGGGAACGGGCGGGAAAGACGGCCTTCGCAGATGACGGCAATATCGGTCGCCACTTCGAAGATCTCGTCGAGATCCTGGCTGATGACGACGACGGCCGAACCAGCTCTTGCGAGATCCACCAAGGCCTGACGGATGCGGCTTGCCGCCCCGGCATCGACGCCCCAGGTCGGCTGGTTGACGACGAGCACCGCCGGCTGGCGGTCGAGCTCGCGGCCGACGATGAACTTCTGCAGGTTCCCGCCGGAAAGCGAGCCTGCGGCCGGATCATCGCCGCTCTTACGGACATCCATGGCCTCGGAAATGCGCCTTGCGGCGGATTTCACCGCAGCATGGCGGATGATGCCAAAGAGGCCCAGAAACGCTTTGCGGTCCGACTGGCTGCGGGCAAGGATGAGATTATCCGACAGTTTCATGGCGGAGACGGCGGCATGGCCGTGGCGCTCCTCCGGCACGAAGCCGGCGCCGAGAAGACGGCGGGCGGTAATGCCCTGATTGCCGACCGGCTTCTTGCGGATGACGATCGCCTCGGCCAAGGCGACCGGATATTCGCCCGACAGTGCGTCGAAGAGCTCGCTTTGCCCGTTACCCGCGACACCGGCAATGGCGAGGATTTCGCCGGAGCGCACCGCCATCGACACATCACGCAGCGACATGGCGAAAGGGGTGCGCGCGGCGACGGAAAGATTGGCGACGGCAAGCTGCACCTCGCCCTTGTCGCTGCGCTCCGGATGCGTGACGGTCGCCACTTCGCTGCCAACCATCATGCGGGCGAGAGAGGCAGGCGTTTCCCGTTTCGGATCGCAGGCGCCGGTCACGCGGCCATGACGCAGGACGGTGGCGCGATCGCAGATGCGCTGCACTTCTTCCAGGCGGTGGCTGATATAGAGAACCGAACGGCCTTCGGCGCGCAGCTTGAACAGCGTCTCGAACAGCCTGTCGGCCTCCTGCGGCGTCAGCACCGAGGTCGGCTCGTCGAGGATGATGAGCTTCGGGTTCTGCAGCAGTGCGCGGACGATCTCGATGCGCTGGCGCTCGCCGACCGAGAGATCGGCGACATGGGCATGCGGATCGAGCGGCAGGCCGTAGGCGACGGACAGTGCCCTCGCCTCCTCGGCGATCCTGTCGATCGGGATGGCGTCATCGAGCGACAGCGCGATGTTTTCGGCAACCGTCAGCGCCTCGAACAGCGAGAAATGCTGGAAGACCATGCCGATGCCGAGCCTGCGGGCTTCACCCGGCGACGTGATCGCAACCGGCTGGCCCTGCCAGAGGATATGCCCGCCCGTCGGCTCGAGGACGCCGAACAGCATCTTCACCAGGGTGGATTTGCCTGCACCATTTTCGCCGAGAAGCGCATGAATTTCGCCCGGCGCTATATCGAGATCGATTTCATTGCAGGCTGCAAAGCCACCGAAGAACTTCGTCAGCTTCTGGACCGATAATAACGCGCCGGAATCCGGCACATTCAATGGCGACACGTTCCCCTCATTTCTTCTGCCAACCGGTCCGTTCGGATCTCATGGAATCAGCAGCGTCGTTCCTGTTGTTTTTCTTGTTTCCAGATCCGCGTGAGCCTGCCCAACCTCACGCAGCGGATAGGTTTGATTGATATTGATACCCACTTTGTTGCTTTGCACAATATCAAATAGCGCTTTGGCACTGTCGATCAGTTCCTGACGCGCGGCGATATAGGTGAAGAGCGTCGGCCGTGTCGCAAAGAGCGAGCCCCGCTGCGCCAGAGCCGCGAGGGTAAAATTCTCGATCGGACCGGAAGATTGGCCGAACGAGGCAAAAAGGCCGCGCGGTTTCAGACAATCGAGCGACTGTGGAAAAGTATCCCGGCCGATCGAATCGTAGACGACATCCACACCCTTGCCGCCGGTGATGTCGCGGACACGGTCGACGAAGCTGTCGCTCTTGTAGTTGATCACATGGTCGTAGCCATGGGCGAGCGCCAGCTGGATCTTGTCGTCAGAGCCCGCCGTGCCGATGACGGTGGCGCCGAGCGCCTTTGCCCATTGGCCGGCGATCAGGCCGACGCCGCCGGCAGCTGCGTGGAACAGCAGGACCGTCTGCGGGCCGACCTGGAAGGTGCGGTTCAAGAGATATTCGGCGGTCATGCCCTTCAGCATCATCGCCGCTGCGGTCTCCAGCTCTATGCCGTCCGGCACATGCACCAGATGCCGCGTCTCGACATTGCGTTCGGCGCTATAGGCGCCGTCGGCACTGGCATAGGCGACACGGTCGCCGACCTTGAAATCCTCGACGCCGGGGCCGACCGATGTCACGGTGCCGGCGCCCTCCTTGCCGGTGACAAAGGGCAGATGCGGCGCCTTGTAGGTGCCGTTGCGGAAATAGACATCGATGAAATTGAGCCCGACCGCCGCCTGTCTGATCTGCACTTCGCCTGTCGATGGCGGCGGAAGATCGATCTCAACATAGTCAAAAACCTCCGGCCCGCCCGTCCTCGAAAATGAAACCGCCTGCGTCTTGGTCATCTTGCCTGTCCTATGCTTCGCGCCCAAGGGCGGGGAAGAATTGCAGCACCGCGCCGATGACGTAAAGATAGGCGCCGGTTACGATGAAGAGAATGAGCGCCCATTCGGGTGTGTCGAAATGCATCAGCAGCGAAAAAATGCCGAGCGCCGACCACAGGAAAAAGACGCCGAGATTGAGCGGGCGCAACCTTTTGACCCGGACCG
Organism: Rhizobium laguerreae; assembly: GCF_019778565.1. Lineage (NCBI taxonomy): Bacteria > Pseudomonadati > Pseudomonadota > Alphaproteobacteria > Hyphomicrobiales > Rhizobiaceae > Rhizobium > Rhizobium laguerreae. Next base: position 95,958 of record NZ_JAAXQT010000005.1, read on the forward strand.
GGTGAAGGAAATTGATCGGCAGGAAGGTCAGCACCACCGAAACGATGACGACGGTGAGCGCCGTCGTGGCGCTGGCATCGATGACGAACAGCGTGAAAACGATCATGTTCCAGACGACGGGGAAGCCGGAGAAGAAATACTCGTCCGTCTTCATGCCCATATCGGCATAGTAGATGGCGCTGGAGACGACGATCATGCCGGCGGCGACGAAGGACCAGGGCTCGCCGATCATGCCGCTCTGATAGAGCGCGAAGGCCGGCAGAAGCACATAGGTGACGTAGTCGATGATATTGTCGAGCGTATCGCCCGACCAGTTCGGCAGAACTTCCTTGACGCGCACCTTGCGGGCGATCGGCCCGTCTATGCCGTCGACCAGAAGGGCGAGGCCCAGCCACCAGAACATGTCGATGAAGCGGTGCTCGGCGGCGGCAACGACGCCGAGAAACGCAAGAAAGGAGCCGGATGCCGTCAGAATATGGACGGAAAAGGCGCGCATCTCCGCATAAGGAACTCGCTTGTAGTTGAAAATCTTCATATTCCCCGACCGCCCTATCGCGCTCGCCCCGGCAAGCATCTTTTTTTCGCCACCATCGCCGGACCCTGTTGCTGAATCGGGTTCGACGCCGTAGGTCTTTGTTGTCGCACCGTTTTTGTCGAAAACCGGTATCCGTTTGCGGCGCGCTGCTCTAATATGCATCCTTTGCCGGCCTTCGCCAGCGGGAAATACGACATTCCCCGCCTGCCCTTGCTGCCCATTGAATCCTGACAATGACATGCATATTTCCCTTTAGAAGCGTCGCGTGGAATGGAATGCCTTTAATTCCGGCCGGATTTGTAATATCTCGCTCGCATTCGAAAGTTCATCCGACGAAACGGGATCCGCTACCGAAATGAACGCGCCTGCAAAGACCGAAGACTTCGCCTTGTCCATCCCCGCCGGCGTCTATGCCGAGACGGTGCTCGATGTCACGCACTATACCGACCGGCTCTTCCGCTTCACGATGACCCGGCCGCAGGGCTTCCGTTTCCGTTCCGGCGAATTCGCGATGATCGGCCTGATGGTCGAGGGCAAGCCGGTGTTCCGCGCCTATTCGATCGCCAGCCCCGCCTGGGCCGAGGAGCTGGAATTCTTCTCGATCAAGGTGCCGGATGGCCCGCTCACCTCCCATCTGCAGGCGATCAAGCCGGGCGACCAGGTGCTGATGCGCAAGAAGCCGACGGGCACTCTGGTGCTCGACGCGCTGACGCCCGGCCGTCGTCTCTACATGTTCTCGACGGGAACAGGCATTGCGCCCTTCGCCAGCCTGATCCGCGATCCCGAGACCTATGAAAAGTTCGAGGAAGTCATCCTCACCCATACGACACGCGATGTCGCCGAGCTGAAATACGGCTTCGACCTCGTGCACGAGATCCAGAACGACGAGTTGCTGAAGGAAGTCGTCGGCGACAAGCTGCGCCACTATCCGACAGTCACGCGCGAGGAGTTCGAATATCGCGGCCGCATTACCGACCTGATCTCCTCCGGCAAGCTGTTCACCGATCTCGGCGTGCCGCCGCTCGACCCAGCGATCGACCGCGGCATGATCTGCGGTTCCTCGGCCATGCTGAAGGATACCAAGGAACTGCTCGAGAAGGCTGGCCTCGATGAAGGCGCCAACAGCAAGCCTGCCGAATTCGTCATCGAGCGCGCTTTCGTCGGCTAAAGCATTTCTGACAATCTGATCTGACAACGGCTCCGGAAACGGGGTCGTTGCTATGTGTGGCTAAGGTAATCGATCAGCACCGCCATGCTGGTGCGCGCTTCATCCGGCCTGCCTTGATGGATGGCGCGGATGACGGCGACATGCAGCGCGATGGCGCGATCCATGCGCTCCGGACTTGCCTTGGAGTACCAGAGGCGACGTGAATGCGTCTGCACCGGGCCGAGTGCTGCCGTGATGAAGCCGTTCGGGCAGGCATCTTCAAGGATTTCGTCGAAGGCCTTGTCGGCGGCGAAGAAGCCGGCGAGATCGCCGGTGACGGCGCATTCCTCCATCGCGCGGGCGCAATCGATGAGGCGCGCGCGGTGCTCGTCGCTTGCATGTTCAGCAACAAGGCTTGCCGCGATCGGCTCCAGCTCGCGGCGCACCTGCATGACATTGCCATGATCCTGAGCCGCGATCTCGGCGATCTGCAGGCCGACGCGCGGCTTGACCAGGATCAGCCCCTGCCAGGCAAGCTTCTGGATCGCCTCGCGCACCGGCGTACGCCCATGGCCCGCCATATCGATCAGCTGCTTTTCAGTGACCAGCGCGCCGGGCTTCAAGGCCAGCGTCACGATCAGATGCTCCAGCGCGAGATAGGCAAGATGGCTTTGTGAAGTCTGCAATACGGAGCTCCGTCGCCAAGTCTGATATATCACATAGTGACACGGCCAAAAACCGAAGACAAGTCGGCACCGAAATATCGAATAGAGACAGATAGATAACATTCGCGAGGCTGCTGAAAATCTGCGAATGGCATTGCAGGCGCGGGCGTCTACGCCGTGAATGGCTCCTGCCGACCACCCCACTCTCCGTCGTGCTCGGCCTTGAGCCGAGCATCCACCTCGCATCCATCAGCAGCCGCGGGCTCTCTCGCCAAACTCGCCCTCGTCTATAGAGGCAAAGCGCGCGCTACCTTCCCTCGGTCACCCCTTGCGAAATGCCCGGCTGGAAACCGAGATCGAATTTTGACATGGGTCTTTTGCATTGGCGAACTGATAGCCATCGGCTTTATGGATGGCACCGAACTCCAGGCCGTTCTCCGCGCATCGCCTGCAAAAAGCCTCGACGTCCTCCACATCGAAGACCAGCTTGACGGTGGATTGGCCGCTCCGCTGGCCCTTGGCGGCCTGGTGCAGCATGATATTCGCACCGCCGTCCTGAGCGATGAGTTCAACGATCCTGTCGCCGGGCAGGCTGGTTGCCTTGAAACCGAAGTGCTTCTCATAAAAGCGCGCCGTTTCCTCGACATTCCCAGCATAGATCACCAGCCTGTTAAGCGGCATGATGCTTGGCCTCCGATAGCGGTTGCGTTCGATTGACAAGAGCAGAGAGACGTCATGCGTATTGCCATGGCGCATTTATCGGGGAGCCACAGTCTTTCACTCGTGCCGCAGCGCCTCGATGGGGTTCAACTGCGCGGCCCTTCTCGCCGGGAAATAGCCGAAGATCATGCCGATCGCGGCGGAGAAGAGGAAGGCGACGGCGACCATCAGGGGACTGAAGACGAAGGGGACTTTCAGCAGCGTCACGGTGCCGAAGCCGAGGCCGAGGCCGAGTATGATGCCGGTGATGCCGCCGAACAGCGACAGCGCCACGGCCTCGACCAGGAACTGGGTGAGCACCTGGCTTTCGAGCGCGCCGATCGCCAGGCGGATGCCGATCTCGCGGGTTCGCTCGGTGACGGAGACCAGCATGATGTTCATGATGCCGATGCCGCCGACGAGCAGGCTGATCGCGGCAACGGCGCCGAGAAGGCCGGTCAGCAGCGTCGTCGTGCCAGTCATCGCCTCGGCGATCTGGGTCATGTCGTTGACGTTGAAATCGTCCTGGCGGCCGGGCACGATCTTGCGGCGCTCTCGCAGGAGATTTTCGACATCGGACTGGACCTTCGCGGTGGAGACGCCGTCGCGCGCCGAGATGATGATCTGCGGCACGTTGCTGCTGCCGCTGATGCGCCGCTGGAACACTTTGACCGGCATGATGACGACATCGTCTTGGTCGTTGCCCATGCCGGACTGGCCGCGTTTGGCAAGCACGCCGATGACGGGGCACGAGACCTTGCCGACGCGGATCTGCTGGCCTGTGGGGTCGGCGCTGCCGAAGAGCTGTGAGCGCACCGTCTCACCGATGATACAGCGCGCCTGGCCACGCTCCTCGGCAGGGGTGAAATTGCGGCCGAGCGCCAGGTTCCAGTCCTGTGCGATGAAATAATCGTTGGTGGTGCCGGAGACGCTTGTGGAATGGTTCTGGCCGCCGAAGATCACCGTCGCCGTCGACTGGTTGAGCGGCGCCACGGCCCTGAGGCCGCCGATCTGGTCGCGGATCGCCGCGACGTCCTTGACGCTGAAGCGCTTGGCCTCGGAGCTCGCCCGGCCGGGGCCGAACTGGCCGGGACGGACGAACAGCATGTTGGTGCCGAGCCGCGACAGCTCGGTCGAGACCTGTGCGGTGGTGCCGTTGCCGATCGTCACCAGCGCGATGACGGCGGCGACGCCGATGACGACGCCGAGCACGGTCAGGAACGAGCGCAGCATGTTGCGGCTGATGGCCCGCAGCGCCAGCTTCAGCGTTTCAAAGAACATGATCCGCCCTCCTCCGATGCTCGACTTCCGTCTCCAGCTTGCCGTCGACGAAACGCAGCAGCCGCTGCGCATAGGCGGCAATATCGGGCTCGTGCGTGACCATGACGATGGTGATGCCCTGCTCGCGGTTCAGCCGGGTCATCAGATCCATGATCTCGATGCTGGTCTTCGTGTCGAGATTGCCTGTGGGCTCATCGGCGAGCAGCAGCGCCGGCTCGGTAACGATGGCGCGGGCGATGGCGACGCGCTGCTGCTGGCCGCCTGACAGTTCCTGTGTCTTGTGATGCTCGCGCCCGGTGAGGCCGACCAGCGCCAGCGCCTCGCGGGCCCGTTCGCGCCGCTCGCGCACCGCCATGCCGCGATAGATCAGCGGCAGCTCGACATTTTCGACGGCCGAGGTGCGCGACAGCAGGTTGAAGCCCTGGAAGACGAAGCCCAGCATGTGGCGGCGCAGCAGAGTCAGCTGGCTGCGGTCGAAGCCGCTGGTCGGAATGCCCTCAAAGATGTAGTCGCCGGCGCTCGGCACGTCGAGGCAGCCGAGAATGTTCATCGCCGTCGACTTGCCGGAGCCTGACGGCCCCATGATCGCGACGAATTCATGGGCGTTGATCGCAAGGTCGACGTGGTCGAGCGCGCGGATCGCCGCCTCGCCCTCGCCATAGACTTTCGAGACCTGTCTGAATTCGATGAGCGGCGGGCTTGCCATCCGTCTCTCCGCCTAGTTCGCACGCGCCGTGGCGTCGATCACCAGTGCGTCGTCTTGCTTGATGTCGCCGGAGACGACCTGGGTGAACTGGCCGTCGGATGAGCCGACCTGGATGACAACAGGCACTGGCCGGCCGTTGCGCAGCACCCAGACGCGGCGCTGCGTGCCCGTCAGCGCCGAACCGGCATTGTTGTTGCGCTGGCGCGGCGGGCCGAAGATGCCGAAAATGCCGCGACCGCGCCTTTCGGCCTGGGCCGGGGCATAGCGCAACGCAGCGTTCGACACCATCAGCGTGTCCTTGACGGCCTCGACGGTGACATCGGCCGTCGCCGTCATGCCGGGGCGCAGCAGCAGGTCGGCATTGTCGACCGACAGCACCGCCTTATAGGTCACGACATTGTTGACCACTTCGGAGGCGAAGCGGATCTGCTCGATCTCGGCGGGAAAGGTCCGGTCGGGATAGGCGTCGACCGTGAACTTCGCCTTCTGACCAACGGCGATCTGGCCGACATCGGCCTCGTCGACATCGACCTGCAGCTCCATCTTCTTCAGGTCGCCGGCGATGGTGAAAAGGATCGGGGCCGAAAGCGAGGCTGCGACCGTGGCGCCCGGATTGACGGAGCGGGTGAGGATGACGCCGTCGATCGGCGATATGATCTTCGCCTTGGCGAGATTGACTTCGGCAAGCTGCAGGTCGGCTTCCGAGGCCAGGACCTCGGCTTCGTTGATCTGTTTGGCGGCGACGGCGGAATCATATTTGTAGCTGGCGTCATCGAGGCTCTGCTGAGTGGAGACGTTGCTCCTGACCAGGCTCTTCAACCGCTCGAGCGAGGTACTTGCCGATTGCATATCGGCATCGGCCTTGACGACGTTCGCCTTGGCCGAATTGAGCTTGGCGCGCGAGCTCTTCACATCGGCCTCGAGCTTGTTGGTATCGAGGAGGGCGAGCACTTCGCCTGATCTGACCGTGCTGTTGTAATCGACATTGACGTCGCGGACCGTGCCTGACAACTCGCTCGATATATCCACCTGCTCGGTCGGCTGTACGGAGCCGGTTGCGGTGACGAGCACCGTCAGGTCGCCGCGTTTTGCCGGCTGGGTGGCATAGCTCACTTCGCTTTGCCCGCGGCCCATATAGAAATAAGCAGCGACTGCTGCGGCAGCGATGAGGATCAGCAGGATGATCAGGCGTCCGCGCCAGCGGCTGCGCTTGCCCTGTCGTCCCGATGCGGCAAGGACCGTTGCGAGATCGGACGCTGCGCCTGTCTTTGCTCCGGTCTCGCTGCCGCTTACGATTTTGTTCATGTCGTCCTCAACCCGTCAGTGGCGCCTGCGGCCTTTGCGGCGAAATAATCACAACGCAGATGAACCGGCGATTAGCGTGCCGTCGAACTGGCACGGAATTGCGGATGGGTGAAATGAAATATTGGTAAGGAAAGGCTGGTTCAGGCGCCCGAAGCGTCTATCAATCCGCGTCCTCGGCATATTGGCCCGCGCCGGGCAAGGGATGCAGCCACAGTTCGCGCCGCCTGATCCAGACTTCATAGCCAGGCGCAAGGTCGGTCGGCGGAGTGTCCAGGGACCCTAGGCGGATTTCCGCCTCGTCTTCCCTGAGGCAGAAAAGCCTGCTGCCGCAGGCGGGGCAGAAGCTGCGGCCGGCGAAGGTGGCGATCTCGCCGTTATGGGAGAAAGCCTGGCGCGGCCAGACCGCAAAAAAGGTGAAGGCGGAGCCGCTCGATTTGCGGCAATCGGCGCAGTGGCAGAGGCCGGTGCGAAGCGGCTCACCGTCCACCCTGTAGGCGACCGCCCCGCAAAGGCAGCTTCCGGTTCGGATTTTCATGTCGGACCGTCAGGCGTCGAGATTGGTCGGCAGGCCCGGCGGGCGCTGCTTTGCCGCCATCAACAGGTCGAGTTCGGTGGCGGATGGGCCGAACTTCTCGTAGAGGCGCTTTGCCTCCTTGTCGTCCAAGCGGTATTTCCTGGCAAATTCGCCGATACTGTAGGGGCGGCCACGCAACACTCTTCGCGCCGGGGTCGCCGTATTCGGTGCGTCGGTCATGGTTTTCTCCTTTCGTCACGTCCCTTTTAAGCTAGAGCGAGCTGTCGATTTGGAAAGAGCCGACGAGCCGCATCGAGGCTTCCGGCATTGGGGAATGCGGTTGTTTTCCTGGAACCTTTTCGCCGATATGCGTATTTTTCGGACCGAGGTTGCGGGCCGCGCCAAGCGGACGCGGCGGTGCCAGCCTGTGCTGCGCGCCGCACAAAAACTCTAACGTGCGGACACAAGGGGCTGCCTGAGCATGCCGACGACAACCGTGAGCGCGTCCCGGGCTTCGACTTACGCTCGGCGCGATCAAGGAACAACGATTGCCATGGTTAGAAAGCCGCTTTCTCGAAGGTATTCGACCAGTTCGGAAAATGGGATCATGGCGATGGTAAAGAGAGAATCTCTTGATGTCACCAGCAGCGCCCGGTTGGAAATTACCGGAGCCTGCCCCCACTCAAAATTGGAGAAATTGGGCCAGAACAACGGTGTGCGCCGGGCGTATTCCGCATATGGCTCAACGAAGAGGTGAGACAAATATACAGCCTCCCGCTTCGCCGTATATCTGAACACAAGATAGGCGAGCAGCGTGAAAATTGCGGTGATAAGCAGACTTCCGAACACCAGGCAGACACCGCTGATCATGCAGAGCGAAAAGAGATAAAGAGGGTTGCGCGTGATCGAATAGGGTCCCTGGGTCACAAGCGCGGAATTCTTTCGACCTCCAATATAGATGGTCGACCAGATCCGTCCGATTATGCCAAAGGCGATCAACAATGTACCGAACTGAGCGAGCAGGGTCAGAAAAAGGCTTTCAGATCCAAGGCCCGGATGCGCGATGAGTTGGAAGGTGACGAAAGCAACGGTCAGCACCCAAAAAGCCAAAATTCGCCGCTTCTGCTTAAAGGGGCGGTCGGAGGAAGTCGTATAAGCCATAAATATTTCCGATCTCTATAAAGTCTTCGAAACGCTCTGCAGGCTGTGCCTCAGGGCGAGGTTGAATTCGGGGGTCGAGGCGACAATCAGCTATCCGCAATCCCTCTGTTTGCAGGGATGCTTTTCCTGAGCGCGCCACTCCTTGACGAGTTGGCGGCGGTTTCCCGGATAATGATCGTCCAGGAAACTGACGGTCATGACGTGGTCAGCTTGGAAGATACGAAAGTCGCCCTGCAGTTCGCACCAACCCGCGATAAATCGCTGTGAATCAATAAACCCCAGCATGATTGGCCATATGGTCCTTTCGAACACGGCCCCGCTTCGATCTTTGTGCGTGATGCTTATCTTTCGCTGCTCGCGCATCGCTCGCCTGACCTGCGCCAGATCAACAACCGATGAACCTTTTTCAGAACGACCAACAAAGAACGTGTGGTCGTCCAAGCTCCGTCGCAGGTCGGGCGGAAGCACACCGCCGATTTTTGCGAGCGCGTTTTGAACAGCGTGCGCCAAAGCATCGTCCGTGTGCCGACTGACCCACTGCGCGCCAGCGACAAGCGCCTGGATCTCTTCTTCCGTGAAAGACAGAGGCGGCAAAAGGAAGCCCGGCTGCAGTATGTAGCCGACCCCGGGCTCTCCATCGATATCGGCGCCCATGGCCTGTAGCGTCACGATGTCACGACGGATGGTCCGCAGCGAAACGCCGAGCTCACGCGCAAGCGTCAAGCCGGGCACCGTTCCGCGGTGACGACGAAGAACTTGCATCAGGTCAAATAGTCGATGGCTTCGTGACACGCTCACTCCATCACGACGAGGGCTTTTCCGGCGAGCTTCCGTCCGGACTCAAGAGCCGTGATGAGTGGAATCGCTTCGCTGAGAGGCACGATCTCGGCGATCGGAAGGCGAAGATTTTCGTCCTTGGCGGCACGAGCGAGCCTATCGAGGATCTCGGCCCTCGGCGTGCACACCACAACCTTCAGTCTTCGGTTGAACATCGATCGAATGAATTTCCCCGGCGTGGGATTGAGGTCGACGAACCGGCCATTCTGACGCAACAGCCCAAGCCCTACTGCGTCCGTCATCGTCGCCGCCGTGTCGTAGACCACATCGTAACGCTCGCGAACCGTCGACAAATCAGTTGTACGATAGTCAAACACGGTTTGAACGCCGAGGGCCCGCGCCCGTTCCGTCGCCACCGCGCTGCAACTGCCCGAGACCTTTGCGCCCAGAATCTGCGCGATCTGCACAGCCGCTTCGCCCACCGCACCGGTACAGCCATTGATGAAGACGTGCTCGCCGGCAGTCAGCTTCGCCTTATCGACCAGCCCGTTCCAAGCAGTGGCTCCAGGGGTTCCGAGGCAGGCCGCCTGCTCAAACGAAACGGTGTCGGGCTTCTTGGCCAAGAAGCTGTCCTTGGTGACGACAGCCTCTCCCAGGGCGCCGCTCTCCTTGAACCGGGCAAGACCGAACACGGCATCGCCGATCTTGAAACGCGTCACCCCTTCACCGACCGAAATGACCGTCCCGGAAATATCCATCCCCATTGCGCGAGGAAAAGCCCTTCCTGTAACGATCTTCATCCGTCCCGCCCGCAGCTTCCAATCGATGGGATTGATCGCTGCGAACTTGATCTTGACCGCCACCTGTCCTTTACCCGGCGAAGCCAGTTCGAACTCCTCGATCCGCATTAGATCGGGGCCGCCGTACTGGTGATATTGAATGCGTTTCATAGTGGGCCATTCTTCCTGTTTTGCTGAAGGCACGACTGTGACGGTGGCAAGCCGCCGCGAGCCCGGGCAGTGCCAGCGGCCCGACGACCAGGCGGCCTCCCCTGCCCGCGTTTGACGGGAATGCTTGGAGATCGCATAGACATCCGCGGAGGCAATCCGGCGTCGCCGCGAAGTCTGATGACCATGGCTTTCCTGAATTCCGTCACGTCGATGCAGGTTAGACCACCATGGTGCCAGATTCTGGCACCATCGTTTTTGTGACATCGTCCGCTTACAGATCCAGCCGCCGAGCAGGATCTTCGCGAGGGTCGCCGCGACCGGTCGCGGCAATCCACCATCAGGAGCGGCTGTTCATGCGCTCGAACAGGGCTTCGCCCATCCGGCGCGTGTCGGCGGAGATGCCGATCAGGATCTCATCCTTATCCGTTTCAAGCTGCGCCAGCGCATCGGCAGCGAACTCTTCCGAGGAGACCATCATGCGGCTTGCGGTGCCTTCGCTGCGCGTACCACCGCCGAGAGCGGTATCGACGATCGGTGGCGCGACCTCGATCACCCGAATTGCGGTGGATTTCAACTGATGGCGCAGGCTGAGCGTAAAGGAGTGGATCGCGGCCTTTGTGGCACAATAGACCGGCACATCGGCCATCGGCGAAAAAGCGAGGCCCGAGCTGACGTTGATGATGAACGCATGTTCTTGCTGCCTCAAGGTAGCGAGCAACTCGGCAATCAGATGGATCGGCGCCGTCAGATTGATCGCCACTTCCTGATCGAGAGTGTCGATCGCCGGATCGGTATTGAAATCGCGCCGATGCTGAACGCCGGCGTTGTTGACGATGATATTGAGTGCCGGATGTTCCACCTTCAGCCATTCGACCATTGAATGGCGGCTCTCGCCGTCGGCAACGTCGCAAATGCGGGTGATCAGCGCAGGCACTTTCTCTTGTGCCTTCCGCAGCGCGGCTTCGCTTCTGCCGCAAATGATGACGTGATTGCCCTTTTCGCAAAGGCGCCGCGCGAGCGCGAAACCGATGCCGGTTGCGCCGCCAGTGATGAGAATTGTGTTTCCTGTGAGCTTCAAGGTCGTCCATCCTTCCAACAGTTGAGAAGGTGCGCCGACGATGACGTGGTTATCAGCGGACACACCTTTGCGACCGGCAAGCCGGTCTCGGGTGTCGCGGATACCCTTGGAGGGAGAATTGCCGTCCCTTGAGACGGCGACCGGGCTACCATCCGGTCAGCACTCTTTCGACGGGCCGTTCGTACCAGAATGCCGATCGAACCGCAATCCGGTCGCCATGTTCCCTCGCACCGGGTTACGTCGCCTGTTGACGTGAGCGATGACCGATGTGCGTTTCAGCCACCTTTCCAGCACAGCACCGTAAGAGCAAAAGGTCTGCATCGCAGGCCGAACCTCCGCCGGCGACCGGCCTGCATTGATGATTCACGCTCATAAGTTCATGCGATTTGCGGCGCCTAATCATGGTTGGGCACGCGCTCTATATTCAGAGCATGAGATCGGGAAGCGGCACCACGACTGTAGCCAAACTGAGCGGAGAGCGACGATGAACTGGTCGGATGACGAGCTCAGCAAAATCGATCAGGCCGACGATCTGAAAATCGCACCGTTTCGCGAAGATGGCGCCACCTATGGCACCCCGACCTGGATCTGGGAGGTTGTCGTCGATGGCTCGCTCTACGTGCGCGGCTACCATGGTCAGAAGTCCCGCTGGTATCAGGCGACGGTCCAGCAGAAGGCTGGACGGATCATTGCCGCCGGCATGACGCGCACCGTCGCCTTCGAGCCTGTCGACGGCCCGATCAACGATCGCATCGACGACGCCTACCGCGCCAAATACGGCAAGAGCCAGTATCTCGCGCCGATGGTCAGCGCCCGAGCACGCGCGGCAACCGTCCGGATCACGCCGCGTGAGGAAACTGCCTGACGGCGCTCGGATCCGGATGGCGTCGTCGGTAGCCATCCAAACCAACTCGAGCAAAGGAGACGCAAGATGATCAAGCGCACACTCGGCCAGGGCCTGGAGGTCTCCGCTTTGTCGCTGGGCGCCATGGGCTATGGCAAGGCCCGCGAACTTCCCGACCGGGCCGAGATGATCGACCTGCTTCGCACCGCCGTCGAACGCGGCATGGATTTCTTCGACACCGCTGAAGTCTACGGCCCCTGGACGAACGAGGAGATGGTGGGCGAGGCGCTTGCCCCGGTTCGCGACAAGGTCAAGATCGCCACGAAATTCGGCTGGGACATCGATCAGGAGACGGGCAAGCACCGCGGTGGCGTCAATAGCAAGCCGGCGCAGATCCGCCGCGCCATCGAGGGCAGCCTAAAGCGTCTGCGCACCGATCACATCGACCTCTACTATCAGCATCGGGTCGATCCAGACGTGCCGATGGAAGATGTGGCCGGGACGGTCAGGGAGCTGATCGCCGAGGGCAAGGTGCGGTGGTTCGGCCTGTCCGAGGCCGGTGCCCGATCGATACGCCGTGCGCATGCGGTACAGCCGGTGGCCGCGCTGCAAAGCGAATATTCCTTGTGGACCCGCGAGCCGGAGGCCGAAATCATTCCGACGATCGAGGAACTCGGCATCGGGCTCGTGCCTTTCAGCCCTCTCGGCAAGGGATTTCTGACCGGCAAGATCGACCTCAACACCAGGTTCGACAGTTCCGATATCCGAGCGGGCATCCCCCGCTTCTCTGAGGAAGCCCGTCTCGCCAACCAGAAACTGGTCGATCTGATCGGCAAGATCGGTGAGAGGCATGGCGCGACGCCTGCGCAGGTCGCGCTAGCCTGGCTGTTGGCGCAGAAGCCGTGGATTGTCCCGCTATTCGGCACACGCAAGCTCGAACGGTTCGAGGAGAATATCGGCGCGCTGAACGTCACCTTGGACAAGGCCGATCTCGACGAGATCGAGCAGGCCAATATCGTCATTCATGGCGCTCGGTATCCCGAAGCCATGATGCGCCGATCCGGGCTCTAGTCCCGTCATTGCCGTGAGCGAGACGCAATCAAGGCTCCGCTTTAATTTGCGGGAGCACGATTTGCGGACGGTCAGCCGAAATCATAAATGGAGATGGAAACGATGAAGAAGATACTTGCAACGGCATTGCCTCTCGCCCTCATGGGTGTGGAACCCGCATCCGCCGAAGGCGTCGCCGTCTCGCCGAACGGCTCCCGCGCCCACGCCATTGGACCTGCCCAGAATTTCACCGGCCATGTCTTGGTCGAGCCGCTGTTTGCCGTCCATCAGAACAAGCGCTCCATTGGTGGTCACGTGACTTTCTCGCCGGGCGCCCGGTCGGCCTGGCATGTCCATTCCACCGGGCAAGTTCTGATCGTCACGGACGGGGTTGGCTGGATCCAAGAAGATGGTGGCGCCAAGCGCGAAATCAGGGCTGGTGACGTCGTGTGGACGGCGGCAGGTGTCAAACACTGGCACGGCGCCACGGCCACGACCAGTATGCGTCACATCTCCATCACCTTCCCGGATGACCCAGCAGTTCCCGGCGGCTGGATGGAGCATGTCATCGACGAGCAGTACCTTAACTGATTGGCCAAGCGTCGACGCCGGGTCGGCAAGCATTCAGTCGCCAGGAGATATCGATGAAGAGAATTATAGCTGCCACGGCGATCTCGCTCACGATGGGTGAGCCTGTCTTCGCTCAGGAAGGAGCGGGAGGCGGAGCTATGCCAGGAAGCGCATCGTCATTGTCGGTCAGCGACATCCAGTCCGTATCACCGGCTCTTGGCCGATACGCGGAAGAGGACGTGCTCGGAAATCTGTGGCAGCGGCCGCAACTGTCACGCCGCGATCGCAGCATCGTCACTCTGGCCGTGCTGATCGCCCGAAACCAGGCAATCGATCTGAAGCAATACGTCGACGTCGCTCTCGATAACGGGGTGAGCCCGACGGAGGTCTCCGAGATCATCACGCATCTGGCTTTCTACTCGGGCTGGTCGAACGCGATGTCGGCAGTCGCCGCGACCAAGGACGTCTTCAAAGACCGGGGCATCACGGCCGACCAGCTGCCTGCGGCCTCTCCGCAACTGCTGCCGCTCAACGAAGAGGTCGAGCGCCAACGCGCCACCGGCGTCGAGAGGAACGTCGGTCCAATCTCTCCGGGGCTGGTGCAGTTTACGACCGACCCGCTGTTCCTCGACCTCTGGCAGCGGCCGGGCCTTGCACCGCGAGACCGCAGCCTTGTGACGGTTAGTTCGCTGATCGCATCGGGCCAGAGCGCTCAGATCACCTATCACCTCAACCGCGCCATGGATAACGGCCTGACCGCCGACGAAGCCGGCGAGATCGTTGCCCATACGGCCTTCTACGCCGGCTGGCCGAACGCCTTCTCTGCATCGCCGGTTGTCGGAGAGGTGCTGCGTAGCCGGGCGAAGTGAAGCTCCAGCTTGCAGCAAAAGCACGCCGGTCCGGCGCAAAGGGGTCCGGCGTGCTTGCTGCTCCAGAGTTGATTGCTACCATTTCATAGGCAGGCGTTTATGATGGGCGTCTATGAGGAGGAATCATCATTGGAGCGCCAGAATATCAACGACCTGATGGTGTTCCTGGTGGTTGCGAGGGAGCGCAGTTTCACCAAAGCCGCAGCCAAGTTCGGCGTTTCGCAGTCGGCGCTGAGCCATACGCTCCGTCAGCTCGAGCAGCGGCTGGGCGTGCGGCTGCTGACAAGGACGACGCGCAGTGTCTCTCCGACCGAGGCGGGCGAAAGGATGCTGCAGAGCATCGGTCCGCTTTTCGACGAGATCGGATCTGCGCTCGATGGGCTCAACATTCTTCGGGACCAGCCGGCTGGAACCGTCCGGCTGACCGCCGGCGACTACCAGATCCAGTGCTACATATGGCCGAAGCTTCGAACCTTTCTCCAACAATATCCCGACATCAGGCTCGAACTGGACGTGAACTACGGTCTGCAGGACATCGTCAGCGAAGGCTACGACGCGGGCGTGCGCTTCGGCGAACAGATCGCCAAGGACATGATCTCGGTGAGGATCGGGCCGGATGTTCGCTTCGCGGTCGTCGCCGCAGAATCCTATTTTGCCTCACGCGATATTCCAAGACATCCGAAGGACCTCATGCAGCACAGGTGCATCAATCTGCGCCTGCCCACCTATGGCGGTCTTTATGCCTGGGAGTTCGAAGAGAACGGCCGCGAGATCAAGGTTCGGGTGGACGGACAGCTCGTCTTCAACACGATCTACAACGTTCTTGAGGCGGCTCTCGACGGCTTCGGCTTTGCCTATGTCCCTGAGGATATCGCCAAGCTCCATCTCGGAACTGGTCGCCTCCACCGGTTTCTGGAAGATTTTTCGCCCTATTGGGAAGGCTTCCATCTCTACTACCCAAGCCGACGGCAGTCTTCGGCCGCTTTTTCCCTTCTCGTGAACGCGTTGCGTTATTCAACGTGAGCGGCTGCGACGACACCGTGGAGAGCCACTTTAGGCGCCGTTGCGCGGCTCCTGCGGGAAATGAAGCGCAAACGGCGGCCATCTCGTCTCTGACGGCCAGCGGCATGTTCAGCACTGCCCACTTGCGGCAGGCGATCGATGCCGTCGGCGTGGACCGGATCCTGTTCTAGACGGACTACCCATACCAATATCGCCCCGGAGGCGCGGCGATTTGTCGAAGATCTGGGCTAGGCGCCGTTGACAAGGCAAAGTTCGCGCATGCGAACTGGGAGCGCCTCACCGCAGGCCGCTTGCTCGGCTGATCTCGGCAGAAAGCTCCCGTTCGTGAGGCAGACTCATAAGGTCTTGCAATTTGCCGCCGGTAATCCTTTCCGATGCGTGACCCATTTACTCACGTGAGCGATCCGCTGCCTCGCCGCTGAGCACGAGTCCCAGCATCGACTATACCGGCTGACCGACTACTGAAGGCGCGGAGCCGCGAGTCAAGAACCCGTTCAAGCTGTTATTGGTGGAGCGGACGCTCAGCGACGTGATAGCGCAAGCGAGGGCTGATCCATGAAGTTCGACACACCTGCAGGACCGAACCCGATTGACCGAATGACCGTTGTCGGCCAGCCTCACAACCGCTTCGAGGCAGAGCTCAAGACGACTGGGACGGCGACTTACGCCTACGAATATCACAACGTCGCACCAAACGCCGCCTACGGCTATATCCTTGGCGCGGCAATTGCCAAGGGCCGGATCTCATCGATCGACTCCCGGCGCGCCGAGGCCGCGCCCGGCGTGCTGGCCGTCATTACTCACCGCAATGCCGGTCCGCTTGGTGTCGGAAAATTTTATGTCCAGCGCATGTTGGCTGCCCCTGATGTCGATCACTACCATCAGCCTGTTGCAGTGGTGGTGGCCAAGACCTTCGAACAGGCACGCGCGGCTTCCTCGCTGATCCGCGTTGACTATACGCGCAGCCCGGGCCGATTCGATCTCGCCGAGCAACTGGACAGTGCCCCGGTTGCACCGCAGATGGAGTTTGGTGGACCGACCGAGACGCAGGTCGGAGACTTTGACCAGGCTTTCGCAGCAGCGGAGGTGAAAGTTGACGAGACCTATACTGTTCCCGACCAGGCACATGCAATGATGGAGCCGCATGCGACGATCGCGGCCTGGGATGGCGATCGGGTGACGTGCTGGACCTCAATTCAGCAGATGAATTGGGGAACCCGCGATCTCGGACTCATTCTCGGCATTCCGCGCGAAAACGTTCGGCTGATCTCACCCTTCATCGGCGGCGGCTTCGGCGGCAAGGGCACGGTGCAGTCAGATCTGGTGCTGGCGGCCGTTGCCGCGCGAATGGTGCGGCGACCGGTGAAGATCACGCTTCAACGTCCGATAATGTTCAACAATACGATCCATCGGCCGAAGACGATCCAACGAATCCGGCTCGGCGCCTCGCGCGACGGCAGGCTGACGGCGGTCGGTCATGAGAGCTGGTCGGGCAATCTCGCCGGCGGCCGCACCGAGCCGACCACCCTTTCGACACGGTCGCTCTACGCCGGGGCGAACCGGATGACAGCTGTCCGGCTGGCGACGCTCGACCTGGCCGAGGGCAATGCCATGCGTGCGCCGGGAGAGGCGCCCGGTTTGATGGCGCTCGAGATCGCCATGGACGAGATGGCCGAGAAGCTGGGCATGGATCCGGTTGAGTTCCGCATCCTGAACGATACCCAGGTCGACCCGGAAAATGCCGATCGGCCCTTTTCCTCGCGTCCCTTCGTCGAATGCCTGCGCACGGGCGCCGAACGCTTCGGATGGAGCATGCGGAAAACAGAGACAGGTCAAGTCCGCGATGGTGACTGGTTGATCGGAATGGGCATGGCGGGTGCGATCCGCGGGGCACCGATTTCAAAGGCCGGAGCGCGGGTCCGTCTCGATCGCCAGGGCATGCTGACGGTCGAGACCGACATGACGGACCTTGGCACCGGCAGCTATACGATCGTGCAGCAGACGGCGGCCGAGATGATGGGTCTGCCGATCGAGCACGTGGTGGCAAAGCTCGGGGATTCGAGTTTTCCGGAAACGCCGGGATCTGGAGGACAGCAGGGCGCGCCTTCCGTCACCGCAGGCGTCTATGCTGCCTGCACGAAGCTGCGGGCGGTGGTCGCCCAGCGCCTGGGCTTCAACGCCGCCGAGGCAGAGTTCGTCGACGGTGAGGTTCGTTCCGGAAATCGAAGCGCGCTGCTCGCTAACGCTGCCGCCGACGGCGATCTCGTCGCCGAGGACGTCATGGAATTCGGCGATCTGGCGAGGCGCTTGGCGATCCAGACCTTCGGGGCGCATTTTTCCGAGGTCGGCGTCGACGTCTATACCGGCGAAATCCGCGTTCGCCGCATGCTCGCCGTGTGCGCCGCCGGTCGCATCCTCAACCCCAAGACCGCCCGCAGCCAGGTGATCGGCGGGATGACAATGGGGATCGGGGCGGCCCTGATGGAAGAGATGGTCGTCGATAAGAGATCTGGCTTCTTTGTCAATCATGATCTCGCCGGCTACGAGGTTCCGGTCCACGCCGACATCCCTCATCTCGAGGCTATGCTCCTCTACGAAGTAGATCCAGCCATATCGCCGGTGAAAGCGAAAGGCGTCGGGGAACTGGGACTGACCGGTGTCGCGCCGGCCGTCGCAAATGCGGTCTACAACGCAACCGGCGTGCGGGTGCGGCAATATCCGATCACACTGGAGAAGTTACTCGACCGAATGCCTCATCGCGAATGATGATCTCAACGCCAGACAAGAGACTTCGCAGAGCGCCATCAAGACAGGCGCCGGCCGTCCTCGCCGAAGAGGTGGAGTATATCGGGATCGAGATGCAGCGGCAGGCTGTCGCCGGATTTCATGCGCTGCTGGCCGGCAAAGACCGCAATCAGCTTCTTTCCGGCCGCCTCGGCGTGCACGACGGTCTCCGAGCCCAGTTCCTCGACAAGCGTGACGCTTGTATCCAGCCTGCTCGCGGAGCCGGCATCGGCAAGGGTGATATGCTGCGGCCGGATACCGATGCTGACCCTTTCGCCCGCCGGGCGTGCCTCCTTAGCAATGACGGAAAGGCGATGGCCGCCGACGGTTTCGACCTCAGCGAAACCGCCGTCGTGACCGACGATCGCACCTTCGAGGAAATTCATGTGCGGCGCGCCGATGAAGCCGGCGACGAAGCGGTTGGCCGGTTTGTTATAGAGTTCCAGCGGGGTTCCCACCTGCTCAATCCTGCCGCTTCTCAAGACGACGATGCGGTCGGCCAGCGTCATCGCCTCGACCTGATCGTGGGTGACGTAGATCATCGTCGCCCCTAGGCGGGCGTGAAGGGCTGCGAGTTCGGCACGCATGGTGACCCTGAGTTCGGCGTCGAGATTGGAGAGCGGCTCATCGAGCAGGAAGGCATCCGGCCGCCGCACGATGGCGCGGCCGATCGCAACGCGCTGGCGCTGGCCGCCGGAGAGCTGGCCCGGGCGGCGCTGCAGGAAAGGTTCGATCTCCAGCATGCGTGCGGCGTCGGTGATGCGCGCTTCGATCTCGGCCTTCGCCACCTTGGTGTTCTCGAGACCGAAGGCGAGGTTTTCCCTGACGCTCATATGCGGATAGAGCGCATAGGACTGGAAGACCATGGCCAGGCCGCGATCGGCGGCGCTGATAGCGGTAACATCCTTGCCGTCGATGGCGATGCTGCCGCCAGTCGGCTTATCGAGGCCGGCGATCAGGCGCAGCAGCGTCGATTTTCCGCAGCCGGATGGGCCGACGAAAGCGACGAACTCGCCGTCGTTGACATGAAGCGAGACATCGCGAATGACCTCGACGGCGCCGAAATTCTTGACGATGTTCCTGAGCTCAAGCCCGCTCATGCACTCTCCTGTTTCTTATTTTAAGGTTGGCCTATTTGAGCCCCGAGCCGGCAATGCCCGTGGTGATGAAGCGCTGCAGGAAGACGAAGATCAGCACGACCGGGATCATCGAAACGACGGTCATGGCGAGGATGTAGTGCCATTGCACATTCAACTCGCCGGCATAGACGTTCAGGCCGACCTGCAGCGTATAGAGTTCCTTGCGCGAGAGTACGATCAGCGGCCAGAGGAAGTCGTTCCAACGCCAGACGACCGAGAAGATCGCCAGCACTGCGAGCGCCGGCGCCGACAGCGGCAGGATGATCCTCCAGTAGATCTGCCATTCGCTGGCCTTGTCCATACGCGCGGCGTCGAGCAATTCGTCGGGGATCGTCAGCATGTACTGCCTGAGCAGGAAGACGCCCGTCGGAGTGGCGACCGTCGGCAGGATGACACCCCAGAGGCTGTCGAAGAGGTTCAGCGTGCCGATGACGGAATAGAGCGGCACGACGATGACCGAGAGCGGCACCATCAGCGTCGCCAGGATCATCAACATGACGGCGGTGCGGCCGGGGAACTGGTATTTCGACAGCGCGAAGGCGGCCATGGAATTGACGAGCAGCGTAATCGCCGTCGCCACGACGGTGACGAAGACGGAGTTGCGCAGAAACAGGAAGAAATCGAAGCGCTGGAACGGTTCGGTGTAATTGCCGCCGGCGAATTCGACCTGGCGCACCGGTGTGCGGTCCTTGATATTCGCCTTGACGATTTCGCCCGGCTGTTTCGGATCGACCATCTGGCCGATGATGCCGATGCGGCGGACTTCGGCGAGCACGCGGGTGCTGCCATCCGGCATTGCGACATTATAGAGCGGCAACGGCTTGTCGTATCCCGGCACCACTGCCTGCTCGGTGACATAGGGCAGGAAGGACGGCGGGAATTCGGCAAGGGCCGCCGGCGTCTTGAAGGAAGAGAAGACCAGCCAGACGGCGGGGCCGAACATCAGGAAGACGCCCGAGATCAGCCAGATCCAGGTGACGACATCCGTCCAATGCCAGCCGCGACCGCGCCGGCGGAGCAGAAAGGCAGAAACGGCGCTCATTGGCGTGCTCCCTTCTTCTCGTTGCGGCTACTGACGCCGAGCTGGACCAGCGTCAGGATGACGAGCACGATGCCCATCAGGATCGAGGCGGCCGACGCCAGTCCCGGATTGCGCAGCGAACTCGCAAAGCCGGTCTCGTAGATATATTGGGTGATGTACATGGTGCTGGTGCCCGGTCCGCCGCCGGTGAGCACGAAGACCTCGTCGAAAATCTGCACGGCGCGGATCAGCGCCAAGACCAACACGACGATGAGGTTCGGCATCAGAAGCGGCAGGGTAATGCGCCGGAAGATGCGGGTCGGGCGGGCGCTGTCCATCGCCGCCGCCTCGTAGAGATCGCGCGGGATCGCCTGCAGGCCGGCGAGCAGGATCAGCGCATAAAAGCCCATATGCGCCCAGACCGAGACGAAGACGGCAAAGAAGAAGGCCCAGAAACGATCGCTGAGCCAGGAGAAGGGTTCGAAGCCGAAGGGGCTCAGCGCATAATTCAACAGGCCCTCCCGCTGCAGGATCCATTTCCAGATCAGGCCGACGACGACGGGCGACAGCAGCACCGGGAAGAAGAACACGGCGCGCCAGAAGCCGCGATTGGAAAGCTCGCGGTTGAGGATCAAAGCCGTTGCGAGCGCTGCGATCAGCATCACTGTGACCTGAAAGACGACGAAGACGGCGGTGTTGCGTACCGCCGCCCAGAAGGTGTCGGCGGCACAGGTCGAGGGATCGAGATAGCTGCGGCAATCGAAGAGGATGCGGTACTGGTCGGCGCCGACATAGGTCCTGTTCTGCAGGAAGATGGCGCTGCCGCTCGTCGTCGAATAGATGAAGTTGATGACCAGCGGCAGCAGCACGAAGACGGTGAAGATCAGCATGTTGGGCGCCAAAAAGACGCCCGCCATGCCGTTCAGCCCGGTGAGTTTCTGCCAGCCGCGCATGGGAATGTCGACGATCCCCATGGCAAGCCGGACAGGCGCAAGGAGCGCCTGCCGCAGACCGGTTCTCGCCGGTGGTTCAGAAGAAACCGTCTTCGCCGTCATCTGTTCTTCCGTCAGTTGCCGGCGACCTTGGCCTTGATGTCCTCGTCGATGCGGGCATAGGCGTCGTCGAGCTTCATTTCGCCGGCGATCACCTGGCTGATGCGGGCGACGATGGCGCTGTAATAGGCATCCGACCACTTCCAGCCCGGCAGCTTCATGGCGGGTGCCGCCGTCTGACCGGCCGCTTCGACGAAGGCCTTCAGCGCCGCCTGCACATGCGGATTGTCGGTCTTGAAGTCCATCTGGCCGGCGGCGACACCCTTATGCGCCGGAATGAACAGGCTGCGTTCGGCAAATTCCTTCTGCACGTCGGCACCTGCCAGGTAATCCATCACCTTGGCGACGTCCTTCGGGTTCTTGGTATATTTGACGGCGACCAGACCCGCACCGCCCTGCATGCCGGTGCAAGCGGCCGTGCCGCAGGGGCTTCCGGCCATCACCCAGTCGAAATTGTCGCCGATCTTTTGGGCGAAGCCCGAAACCTGCCAGCTGCCCGAATAAAGATAGGCAAGGCCGCCATTGATGAAGTCCTCGGCGGCGGAGCGGTAGGTGGTGCCGGCAGCACTGACCCAGACATCCTTGTTGATCGTGCCGTCCTCGTTCCACTTGACGAAGCGGCTGAGGAATTCCTTGGCGCCCTGATCGATCGGCGCCGGCTTGCCGTCGGCGGCGATATAGTTGGCGCCATAGGAGATATTGGGGCCGGAGACGCGGTGGCCGGAGCGGTCGATCGCCATGGCAAAGACCTTCTGGCTGTCGGCGACCTTCTTGGCCGCCGCCGCCCAGTCGTCCCAGGTGGCCTTCGGGCCGGGAATTTCGACGCCGGCCTGTTCGAACAGCGTCTTGTTGACGAAACCGCCGGTCAGCGTCAGCTGCGTCATGAAGCCGGTGATGGCATTCGAGCCGTCCGGACGCATCCAGTCAGCCTGGGCGCCGAAATTGTCCTCCCAATATTTCGCATCGGTGAGGTAGGGGCGAAGATCGAGCCAGTGCTGGGCCGGCGCCTTCAGATTGGTGAGGCGGGCGATATCCGGTCCCTGCCCGGCTTCGAGTTGCACCGGCAGCTGTTCCTTGACGACGTCGTAGGAGACCTCGTCGAGGATGACATTGACATCGGGATTGGCCTTGGAAAAGCGCGACAGCAGATCCTTGATCACCTCGCCTTCGCCGCCATCGGAATACCACATGATGCGCACGTCGCCGGCATGGGCGGCAACGGAACTCAACAGAATTGCAGCAAAAGCCGCGCCGATCGATTTCATTCTGGTCATTTTCTCCTCCTATTGACCGTGAATTCCTGCGCCCGGCCGGTCCTCCACCCGCCGGACATGTCGTCTACGAGGCCGCGCGCCGAGACTGCCTGCCCGGTATCTTCAGATGTACCGCGTCTCCCCGCACCGACCAGTCCGGCGGGCGAAGAATACGGCCTTCGGCACGCACGGTGCCGTCTTCTTCGAAGACGACCCGGCCATAATCCGGATCGGCGACGATCAATGCGCCCTCGTCGCCGCGGCGGGCCGAAAGCGTGGCGAAACGCGCCTGCATGCCGTCAAGGCTACCCTCGCGCCCGAGATCGGAGAGACGGACGATCCAGCGGCCGTTGCGGCCGGCCAGGCGCAGCTCGATATCCGTCGTCGGGCCTTGCTTTACCGGCTCCAGCGCGCCGTTGCCGATCAGCATCGCAATCCCGTTGCCGGAGCGGGCGAGCGCCAGATTGCCGTCAACCACCGTGTCGTCGAAAGCCTCGAGCGGGAACCAGGCATGGGTGAAATCCGGCTGGCCCTCATGGATCTCGAAATCGAGGATCGCCAGATCACGATATTGGTGCACCCGCGGCAGCGTTCCGCAGCCGCCCCAGAAGCTCGGCCGGCCATAACCGAACTGGATGGTTTCGCCGGGATGATTGATCCAGATCTGCGCTTCCGGCCGGCTGCCGAGACGCAGGTGCAGCACCGTCTCCTGGTAGCCCCAGGCGCCGGGACGATAACGGGCGATGGTGCCGAGCGCGGTGTCGCGGGTTTTATAGTGATAGAGGGCGGCGAAACGGTTTTCGCCCTGGGAAAAGGTCCATTCCTGCGCGTCGTCGGACTGGTGCGCGGCGATCGCGGCCAGCGTTTCTGGAAAACGCAGGCCATGATCGCGGATGCAGACGGCAAGCTGCGGCAAAGCGTGGACACGCCGGCCGTACCAGCCGCGGCCCCAGAGCAGCCGGGCAATGGCGGAGAGTTCGACCGAGCGGCCGGGGCGCAACGTATGTTCGTAGGAGCGGCCCTGGCTGCCAGTCAGCATGCCGTGATGGGCCGAGCGGGCGACGATCTCCATCAGGCGGACGATGCTGGCACTCGCCCGGTTGCGGATCGTATCATCCGGCGCGCAGGCGGCCAGCGCCGTCAGCCCCTTAAGGTCGATCGGGAAATAGGGAACGGAATTCCACTCGGCCATTTCCCAGCGCTCGAAATGATCGAGCCAGGCGCGGACACGCTCTTCGCCGACCTTCATCTGCTCGGTGCCGGTGCGGCCGGAACGAACGAAGACGGCATCGGGGAAAAGCCTGCCGCCGAGATAGGCGGCCGTATGGAAGAGAAGCGCGTGGTTTTCCGAGAAATACCACTGAACATCGTTGCCGGGCTCATCCATCCAGTAGCGGTAATTGAGGACGGCATGCTCGATCCTGTCGCACAGCGCGGGTGACAGCAGATCGCTCCAGCGCGTATAGGCAAAGAGCAGCGGCACCAGCACGAAATCGGCGCAGTCGTGACAATCCTCGATGACCGGCAGCATCGCCGAGATCATCGCCTCGGTTTCCTCGCCGCCTTGGCCCAGCGCAAGGCGCGCGAAAGCGCAGACCGTGTCGGGCTCGGAATGGGCGGCAACCTCGGCCAGCGCCTCGGCGACGCGGTCTTCAAGGGCGGCGGGTGCCTCCCCCTGCCGCTCCGGATGACAGATCTCGACACCGAGCGTGCGACCGAGCGAAAGCGTACCTGCTTTGAAGGTGATGCGGAAATGGCGGAAATCGGCGGGCATATCCGCCGAGGTGCCGAGCGCCAGTTTCGTTGCCCCCGCTTCCAGATCGAAATCATAGTCGAAGCGCTCGATCGACATGAAGTCGCCTTCGATCTCGACATGGCAGCTCAGCGTCACCGGCAGCGGCGCGGGAAAAAGGATGGTCACATCCTCGCCGAGATAAGCGGTGCGGTCGAAGCGCATGCCTTCGAGTATGACCTCCAGCGCATCCGCATCACCGGCGGCGATGGGAACAGGCAGGGCAGTTTCAACTTCCGGCCCTTCGACATAATCCAGCTGGAAATAGAAGCGGGCGTCGCGCTCGGCGAGATCGTCGAAATAGACGCGGATTTCGTTCAGGCCTGCCGTGAGTTCGACCTCGAAGTTTTGCTGGGTTTCGAGATTACGCTGGTAAGGCGCCATGAAACCCTGCTCGAGGCCATTGACGAAGAGGATCGCGCCGCCGCAGGTCGACAGCCGAAGCGTGGCACGCCCCGCGGAGCGGGCATCGAGGAAGGTGCGCGCCCAGCAGCCGATGCGTGTCGGGCGAAACCAGAAGCCGGAGAGATCGACACGCGGGGAGGCAAAGGGTAGCCACCAGCGGACCGCCTCGAATTCGCCAGTCGGCTGCGGCCGACGGTCGGAGAAGGATTTTTTGAATTCGGTGCGGCAGGGATATTCATGCGGAATGAAGTTCTTCGTCTTGGTGACGAAAAAAAACGGATCCATGCGGCCTTCCATCGGGCGGTCGGCGACGTCGTAGCGCTGCTGCCACGGGTCGGCGAGCTGCCAGTAGACGATCGGGCTAGCCTTGGCCGTTGCACGGCGGAGATGGGATTGCTGCTCAGCGGTCATGCTTCAGCCCGCTCAAGCCTTGGGACGCCGGGCAGAACGCCGACGCACGGATTGACCCTCAAGCCGCATCTTCAAAGCCTCCCTGCTCTGCCGCTTGTCGCGGGCTCCTCAGGCAACGATTGTGCACAGGCAATCCATTTGCGCAATCTGAAAGATTTTTGCATAGTAGCGGGGCGCGAGGAGACGACATGACGGCGGAAGAGAAAAAAGGTAGGCGCACGCGCCTCGACGACATTGCCGCCCGATGCGGTGTCTCGATCAGCACGGTGTCGCGTGCGCTGGCGGGCGAAAAGGGCGTCAGGCCGGAGATTCGCAAGCTGGTGCTGGAAACGGCAAGTGCGGTCAGCTACGCCTTGCCGGCAAGCGTTGCCGGCAAGAAGGTCATGCTCGTCGCCTCCGGCGCAGCGATGATCGACTATGTCCGCAACCAGTTTACGGTCTACGTGCTCGAAGGATTGAATGCGCGCGCCGCCGCCCTCGGCATCGAACTGGCGATGCGGCCGGTCGCCGATAAGGGGGATGAAGCCCGCGTCGTCGCCGAGATGCGTGACGATCCGAGCTTTGGCGGCATGCTAATCCTGACTGTCGACGAAGAAGAGATGCTGGCGGCGGCGGCTGATCTCGGAAAGCCCGTCGTGCTGGTCAACAGCGACGATCCCTATATGCGGCTTTCGAGCGTTACGCCCTGCAACCGCTCGGCCGCCTTCATCGCCGCCGAGCGGCTGATCAAAGCCGGGCATGAACGCATCCTGTTCATGCTGAGGCCGGGTCGGCGGACGATCGAGCGGCGCCTCGAGGGCTGGCGCGATGCCCTGCAGCATCATGGACTGACGGCCGATGCCGATCTGGTGCTCGAGGTCGACGACTGGCTGCCGGAACTTGGCGCCGAGGCGGTCACCCGTCTCATCCGCGAGAAAGGTCTTTCCTTCACCGCCATCCTGACGGCGGGCGACAGTCTTGCCAATGGCGCAGTGCGCGGATTGCAGGCGATGGGTTATGCCGTGCCGCAGGACATTTCCGTCATGGGCATAGACGACCTGCCGCAGTCGGCCTTTCTCAATCCGCCGCTCTCGACGGTGCATATTCCGATGCGCGAACTCGGCGCCACCGCGCTCGATCTGCTGCGCGACATGATGCTCGGCCTGGCGGCCCCACGGCGGCGGGTCGAGCTTGCCTGCCATCTCGTCGAAAGGGGCAGCGTCGCGGCCGTCAGGCATATGTCTGCCGTAGCGGAAGGTCGCTGAACCCACACCGTGATCGAGAATATCAAGCCTCGATAAAACTCGCTTCGAACAATTCTCGCGCATAGGCATCATGCGTGGTGCCGGCCTGCAGATCCGCTTTGGTGAGTTCGTCCACGAAACAACCATTCTTCATGATCAGCACCCGGTCGCACATATGGGAGATGACCGCGAGGTCGTGGCTGACGAGAAGATAGGTCAGGCCCTTTTCCTCGCGTTGGTCGGCCAGCAGGTTGAGGATTTCGGCCTGGACCGAGACGTCGAGCGCCGATGTCGGCTCGTCGAGCAACAGGATGGGCGGCGACAGGATCAGGGCCCGGGCGATGGCCACCCTCTGCCGCTGGCCGCCGGAAAGCTCGTGCGGGAAACGGTTTGCGAAGCTCGCCGGCAAACCCACCTGGATCAATGCCTTTTCGACTTTCGACCAGATGTCGGAATGGCCCATGGCGCGCAGCGGCTCGGCCAGGGCGGTGCCGATACGATGGCGCGGATGCAGGGATCCGTAAGGATCCTGAAACACCATCTGGGCGAATTTCAGCTCCTCGCGAGAGCGCTTCTTGCCGATCGGTTTGCCGCCAAGTTCGATGTCACCGGTCCAACCGGCCTCCATGCCGGCAAGGCAACGCAGCACCGTCGATTTTCCGCATCCGGATTCACCGACAATGCCAAGCGTCTCCCCCTGGCCGACCTCAAAACTGATGCCCCTGACGACATGGTTGCTTGATTTGCCGGAGGCAAAGACGACATCGAGGTCACGCACATTGATCATTGCGCCATCTCCAGATCGAGTTTCGTCCTGTCGAGAACCGCGAGCCGGCGAACCGGATTCCTGGGGTCGGGCAGCGCAGCGATCAGCCCGCGAGTATAGGGATGGCGCGCCTCCTCCAGACTGGTCAGCGTTTCCACGATCCGGCCGGCATACATGACGATGATGCGCTCGCAAAAGGCAGCCACCATGCGAATGTCGTGGCTGATCAACAGCAGGCCGGAATTGTTCTCGCGCACCAGCTCATCGAGCAACAGCAGCACGTCCTTACGGACACTGACATCAAGCGCCGAGGTCGGCTCGTCGGCGATGACAAGCTTCGGCCGTGCCAGCAGCATCATGGCGATCATCACGCGCTGGCCCATGCCGCCCGATATCTGGTGCGGATAAAGCGCCATGACCCGCTCCGGATCGCTGATGCGCACGCGCTCCAGCATGGCGCGGGCAGCCTCATGCGCCTGTTTCTTATGAAGACTGAGGTGAAGGCGGGCGGCTTCGGCGATCTGCTTGCCGATCGAAAGCACCGGATTCAGCGAATAGCGCGGATCCTGCATGATCAGCGCGATATCCTTGCCGCGAAGCGCGCCCATTTGACGTTCGCTCTTCGACAGCAACGAACTGCCGGCGAGATCCAGGCGTTCGGCGGATACCACCGCAGCGGGCGGCAGAAGGCGCATGATGGCGCGGCCGGTCGTCGATTTGCCGGAACCGGATTCTCCGACGATCCCGACGCGTTCGCGCCCGACGTCGAAACTGACATTGGAGACGGCAGGCACGGCGCCTCGGCCGAAACGGACGCTCAATCCTTCGACGGACAGAACGGGCTGCAGATCACGATCTTGCATGGCGAGGATCCAGAATGTCGCGCAGAGCATCTCCGGCGATGTTGAAAGCAAGGCTGGTGAGGAGGATGGCGATACCCGGCATCACGGCAACCCACCAATAATCGAGCATGAACTTGCGGCCGCTGGAGATCATCGCGCCCCATTCCGGCGCCGGCGGCTGGGCGCCAAGCCCGAGGAAGCCAAGCGAAGCGGCCGTCAGGATGATGCCTGCCATGTTGAGCGTCAGGCGAACGATGACCGATGGGACGCACATGGGTGCGATATAGAGGAGAAGAATACGCATCGGCGAGGCGCCATAAAGGCGGGCGGCAACCACATAGTCGGCGTTTCTGACGACGAGGGCCTCGGCGCGCGCTAGTCTCGCGATTGGCGGCCATGCGGTCAACGAGATCGCGATGATTGCCGTGGTCAATCCGGCGCCGAGCGCCGCAGCAAAGGCGAGCGCCAGGATCAGCGACGGGAAAGAGAGAACGATGTCGGTGGCGCGCATCAGCAGCGCATCGGTGCGCCCTCCGAAGAAGCCGGCAACGACTCCGATCAACAGGCCGATCGGCCCGACGATCAGGGAGACCGAAAATACGGTCTGGATGGTGATGCGCGTGCCAAAGATCAAGCGGCTCAAGATGTCGCGGCCGAATTCGTCCGTGCCGGCCAGATGCGCGAGGCTCGGCGGCTGCAAGGCATCACCAAGCCTCTGCACGACCGGATCGTAAGGCGCCAGCAGCGGCGCGAAGATCGCGATCAAGCAAAGCAGACCGAGGATGACGAACCCGCCGAGACCAAGCGGCTCGGCAGCCAATTTGCGGCCGGCGCGCGCAAACGAAGCCGCGATACGGGTCGACACACTTGGAGGGCGGATCTCTATCTCGCTGCGGATGACATCGCTCATCGGGCCGCCTCCCGCATGCGCGGATCAAAGACGGCGTAAGCGACGTCGGCCAGGAAGTTCAACAACATGAAGATGAATCCCACAATGATGGTGCCGGCGACGATGGCGTTCATATCGCCGATCATCAGCGCGTTGGTCATGTACTGGCCGATGCCCGGCCAGGAGAAAACGATCTCGGTCACGACAGCGCCTTCGAGCAACCCGCCATAGGAAATGGCGAGAATGGTGATCAGCTGCACCGCAATGTTCGGTAGCACATGGCGCCAGATCGTGCCGAGGGGGCTCACACCCTTGGCTCGGGCCGCAATGACATAGTCCTGGCTCAACTGCTCCAGGGTGAAGCTGCGCGTCATGCGGGTGATATAGGCCATCGCCGCATAGGCAAGGATGACGGCCGGAAGAATGATATGACCGAGCGCGTTCCAGAAGATTTCGGTCTCGCCCTGCAGCAGGCTGTCTATCAACAACAACCCTGTGTGCGGCGTGACGAGGCCTTCGTAAAAGACGTCAATCCTGCCCGGCCCGCCGACCCAGTTGAGGCCGGCATAAAAGATGACGAGCCCGACGATGCCGAACCAGAAAACCGGGATCGAATGGCCGACGAGCGCGACCACGCGGGCCGTCTTGTCGATGAAGCTGTCGCGAAAGAGTGCTGCGACCAGCCCGAGCGGGACACCGACGAAGGTCGAAATGATCACCGCCAGCGTCGCGAGTTCGAATGTCGCCGGAAAGGCTTGAGCGAGGTCTGCAGAGACCGGATTGCCGGTGAGGACGGCAGTGCCGAAATCACCATGCGCCAAGCCGTTCAGATAGAGGAAAAACTGCTGGTAGATCGGCAGATCGAGCCCCAGACGCGCCCGCATCGCCGCATAGGCAGCGGGATCGGCGAGCTCGCCGACAATTGCGCCGACCGGATCGGTGGGCAGAATACGGCCGATCACGAAGGTCACACATAAGAGGATGAACAGGCTGACCAGCAAATGCGCCAGGCGTCGGCCAAATTCGGCTACGGAGAGTTCCTTCATGATCGGCTGTCCTGGAGTATTACTGGGTTTCGACCTTGGTGACGTTCTCGAGACGCGTCAGCTGAGACGGGTGGCCGACATATCCCTCGACCTTGGTGGACAGGACGATCGGTTCAAAGCGCTCGAAGAGCGGAAGCACCGCCGGCTTCTGTTCGACGAACATCTTCTGCATCTGAACATAGAGTTCACCGCGCTTCTTGGCGTCCGGCTCCATGGATGCCTTCGCCGTCAAGGCCGTCAGCTCGGGAATGTCCCAGCCCGAACGCCAGACGAAATTGCCGGCATTGTTGGCTTCCTTCGAGTTGTCGGGATTGGAGGAGAACTGCTCCATTGAACCAAGCACGTTCGGCATATAGGCGCTGGTCTGCGGGATCAGCAGATCGAAATCCCTGGCGCGATGGGCGGCGATGATTTCCGAGCCGTTGCCCTGCTGGATGTCGATCTTGATGCCGATCTGGGCCAGCGATGCCTGGATGGCGGTAGCAAGATCGATGCGCGGCGTTTGCGCTATCGTCTTCAGCGACAGCGAAAAGCCGTCCTTGAAGCCTGCTTCGCTCAGCAGCTGCTTGGACTTTTCGACGTCGAGATGCCAATCGGGGTTCGGGATGGCATATTCGAAATTCTCCGGAACGGGAACGTTTCTGGCCCGCCCGTATGGGCCCATGATGGTCTTTTCGATGCCCTTGTAGTCGATGCCGTAGGCAATGGCTTCGCGAACCTTCGGGTTGGCGAGATATTTGTTGCCGGCATTCATCGACAGCACGTAGAAGCCGCCCGTCGGAATACGCTGGATAGCAAAGCCCTTCTTGTCCTGGAAGGTCGCGAGATCGGATGCGGTCAACGCACTGGCAATATCGATATCGCCGCGTTCGAGCATCAGCCGCTCGACCTGGCTTTCAGGCACATGCCGCACGATGACGCGACGCATCTTCGGCGCGCCGGTCATATAGTCCTTGTTGGCATCGAGGATCACCAGTTCGTTCGGAGACCAGCGATTGAGGGTGAACGGACCGGAGCCGGCCGAATGCGTTCGCATCCAGGCGTTTCCGTAGTCGTTGTCGACGGCGTGGCTCTCGACCTCGACGCTGTCGACCACACTGGTGGTCGTCGTCGTCAACCGGTAGAGCAGCAGCTCTGCCGTCACCTGATTGGAGAGATCGATCCGCACCGTCTGGTCGTCGACGGCCTTGACGAGCTTTTCGACATTGTCCTTGTCGTAGCCGACGCGCTTGAGGTTGGCGGCGGCGGCCTGATCCATCTTCAGGAGCCGGGCCAATGAATAGACGACATCCTTTGAGGTGACCGGATTGCCGGAGGCGAAATTTGCCTTGCGTAGCGTAAACGTGATGCCCTTGTCGTCCACCTTCCAGCTTTCTGCCAGCTGCGGAAGGACCTTACCATCCGCCGTGCTGGCAACCAGCCGATCATACAGATTCGACATGATCTCGACCGCCTTGCCTTCGGTCGCCTGGTGCGGATCGAGCGACAGAACCTGCGCTAGCGAAGTGCCAATCACTAGCTGGTCCTGCGGCGTAGCGGCCTGCAGCTGTGGTGCCGATATCGTCAGGGCGCCGATGACAGCGCCGACGAACAAGCTTTTAGAAAAATGCTTCATTGTCACTCCTCCCTGGATTACGATAGGAAACATATTATGTCGTCCGTATGTCGTATTATGATTTAACGAAGTCCGATAGGGTTGACAAGGCCCGAGCGGCAGAGACTTGATCGAAGGGATTGGGGGAGCCGAAAATGACGACACTCAGCCGTGGCCGGCAAAGACTGGCGCAACAGGTTATCGATCAGTTGCGGGCGCAAATCGAAACGGGGAAGCTGCGCGTCGGCGACCAGTTGCCGACAGAGCCGCAGCTTGAAGCGACATTCGGCGTCAGCCGCACGGTGGTGCGCGAGGCTATCGCCGATCTGAGGTCAGCCGGCTTCGTCAAGCCGATCCAGGGCAAAGGCGTCTTCGTCGCGGATCCGAAGGCGCATTCGGTCCTTTCTTTAACGCCGGTGGAAATCAAGAGCATTCCGGAAACCCTGGAATTGCTGGAGTTTCGCATGGCCGCCGAGGGTGAAGCGGCGGCGATCGCCGCCTATCGCCGCACCGCCGAGCAGGAAGCTGCGATCCGCGACGCCAACCGCAGAATGGCAAACCTTATCGAGACAGGACAGCAGACGGTGGAGGCGGATTATGCCTTCCACATGGCGATTGCTGCCGCCACGAACAATCGATTCTACGTTGCCGTCTTGCGCCAGTTCGGGCCAAAAGCCATCCCCCGCGGCCAATTTCCGACGCTTCCCGAGGCCAGCGACCGTGACTATCTTCAGAAGGTTTATGCCGAACATGTCGAGATTCTGTCGGCGATCGCCGACCAGGATCCGGAGCGGGCGCGACAGGCAATGCGGGCGCATATGCTGGCCAGCCAGCGCCGTTATCGCATGCTCGCGGAGCAGCAATAGGGCTCGACACTCTCAGACATTCATATTATGTCATATGACATTGTGTAATTTCGAAAGAGACTCAAATGTATCTGGGAACACAGGTCGCAGCGCGGGACGACGACGATTATCGTATCTTCGCGCAACTGGGTGTGAAGCATATCAACGCCGACCCGCCGGGAAAGCCGAGCAGCTGGACGCTCTCCGATCTCGAACGTCATCGCGACAAGGTCGAAAGCTTCGGTCTGATCCTCGACATGATCCAGTTGCCGCTGCCCTCGCAGCCGATCGAGAAGGCTTCCTATCCCGATATCCTGCTTGCCGGCCCCGAGCGCGACAGACAGATCGACGCCGTCTGCAAGCTGATCGAGAATGCCGCCGCCGCCGGCATTCCTGCGGTGAAGTACAATCTCAACCTGATCGGCATTCCCCGTACGCCGGATGAACCGGGACGCGGCGGATCGCTGAATGCGAGCTTCCGCTGGGACAAGACGGACCAGCAGGCCGAGCCCGGCCTTGCCGGCGTGCTTTCGGAAGACGAAAACTGGGAGCGGATCGACTATTTCCTGGAACGCGTCGTTCCTGTCGCTGCAAGCAACCGCGTCCGGCTCGCCTGCCATCCGCACGATCCCTATACGCCGCCGGGTTATCGCGGCGTCACGCGGGTGCTAGGTACGGTAGAAGGCTTGAAGAAATTCGTGCTGATGCGCGAAAACCCGTATCACGGCCTCAATTTCTGCCAGGGTTCGATCGGCGAGATGCTGGAAAATCCCGGCGAGGAAATCGACGATGTCATCCGCTGGTTCGGCCAGCGCGGCAAGATCTTCAATGTTCACTTCCGCAACATTCGCGGCGGCAAGCTGTCCTTCATGGAGACCTTCCCCGAAGAAGGCGACATGGACATGGTCCGCTCGGCCAGGATCTACAAGGAAGTGGGCTTCAAATACATGCTGATGCCCGACCATGTGCCGACCGTCAGCGGCAAGGATCCAACCGCCACCGCATTTGCCTTCTGCTACGGCTATATCGCCGCACTTCTGCAAGTGCTCGAGAGCGAGTGAGCCGGTTTTCAACACCTAAGAAATAGGACTTCATGATGAACCCGATTGAATTGAAGAAGGCCGTCGGTAGTGGCCTCCTGTCGTTTCCGGTGACCCATTTCGACGATCACCTCAAATTCGACGAAGCGAAGTATCGCCGTCATGTCGAGTGGCTTTCCGGTTATGATGCTGCTGCGCTGTTTGCCGCCGGCGGCACCGGTGAATTTTTCTCGCTTAATCCGGCCGAAATTCCGCAGGTGATCCGGGCCGCCAAGGCGTCGGCGGGCAAGACGCCGATCATTTCGGGAACCGGCTACGGCACGTCGCTCGCCATCGAGATTGCAGTCGCGGCCGAGAAGGCCGGTGCGGACGGACTGCTGCTGCTGCCGCCATATCTGATGTTTGCCGAACAGGCGGGTCTGATCGCCCACGTCAAGGCGGTCTGCCAATCGGTCGGCATCGGCGTCATCGTTTATAACCGCGACAACGCCATTCTGACCGCCGACAGTATCGCGCGCCTGGCGGAGGAATGCCCGAACCTGATCGGCTTCAAGGATGGCGTCGGCGATGTCGACAAGGTGATCGAGATCACCACCCTGCTTGGCGACCGCCTCGTCTATGTCGGCGGCATGCCGACCCATGAGGTTTATGCCCAGGCCTATTTTGCAGCCGGCGTGACGACCTATTCATCGGCCGTGTTCAATTTCGTGCCCGCGCTTGCCCAGCGTTTTTACGGCGCCTTGCGCACCGGCGATCAGGCAACCGTCGACGAGATACTGAAGGGCTTCTTCTTCCCCTTCGTCGCCTTGCGCAACCGCAAGAAGGGATATGCCGTCTCGATCATCAAGGCCGGCCTTCGCGTCCTCGGGCAGAACCCAGGCCCCGTGCGCCCGCCTTTGACGGATCTTACCCAGGAAGAGCTCGTCCTGCTGGAAAAGATCGTCCAGGCCAACGGCGTCACACGGATCGCGGCGGAATAATATATCGCGGCAGTCGGCCGCCGGGGTGGCCCGGCGGCTGTCCGGTTCGCACCAACAACGGACATCGGCTCGGCTTGGATAGACGACCGCTATGGGGCCGGAAGCGGCGCGTCTGTTATCAGGGCGAGTTCATGCATTGCGCCGGATCTACACCATCATCGATCCTGAATAGTTGTCGATTTGGCATTCATGGGCGCAAAACCAAACTGTGCCTTGAAGGCTCGGCTGAAGGCTGCTTCGGAATCATAGCCCACTTGCCTGGCGACCGACCCAACCTTGGCTTCAGGCTGGCGCATCAAGCCCAAGGCGAGCGTCAGCCGCCAGCGGCTGTGGTAGGAAAGTGGCGCTTCTTTCACCAATGCTGTAAATCGCGCCGCGAAGCCGGACCGGGACAGGCCCGCCACCCGAGCCAGATCGAGCACGGTCCAGCGCCGATAAGGTTCGTCGTGGATGGCCTTGAGCGCGCGGCTGATGCGCGCATCCCCGAGCGCTCCAAGCCAGCCGACATTGCCGCCCCGCTCGATCCGCACCCAGCTCCGCAGGATACTGATGACCAGCACGTCGATCAGCCGTGAAATCATGATGGACGCGCCGGGATACACCTCCTGGGCTTCCTTCATCATGAAGTAGCCAAGGCCCTCGGCCCATCCGCCGGTCTCGCCGCTGGCTTTTGGAATGTGAATGACCGACGGCAGTGCCGATACGAGCCAGGGCACAGAAGCGCTTTCGAACCGAAAAGCTCCAGCGATAAGCTTGGTCTGTTGGCCGCCTCCGCCGTGGGAGACATTGAGTTTTTCGGCGGTAACCTGCGCCGCCATCAGGGCTGCCAAGTCAGCCTCAGTTGCACACTCGCCATCGCTCAAGCCGTGCCCAAGGCCACGCGGCAGCATGATCAGATCGCCAGTTGCCACCTGCAAGGCATGGCCCTGATCGTTCACAACCGTCAGTCCCCCTTCGAGCACGATGAAGAAATAAGCCGCTCCTGGATGAAAGCGTAGCGCCCATGGTTGGCTGAGCTCGACTGTAAAGACGATTTCGCCATGCAGGCTGACCATGGCCAAAATCTGGGAGAGCAGATCCACCCGAGAGGCGAGCATGATCGCATTTTTGGACGACGGAGCATGCATTGCGGGGCTCGGGTCATGGTGATCCATCTCGGTAAGCCCTAGTTCTGTTTTGTCTTCAAAGAGGAATTATCTGGCAGTTCAAGTGTTTCCGCGAAGGCAAGGCCATCCTGGTCTTCCTGCCGTCGTGTAGGAGACAGCATTGCAGATTATCCGAATTAAGCAATCGCGCTGACGCGCCCTATAGGAGCTCCAAATGAAATCTGTTCTTATGTCCGCCCTAATGCTAACAACCGCCATGCTTGGTGCTGCACCCGCAAGGGCCCAGCCGGCTCTCCCGGATCAAACAATTAAGAATCTCGTTCTTGTCCACGGCGCCTTCGTCGACGAAACCAGTTGGGACGGCGTCGCTGCAATCCTGACCGCCAAGGGCTACAAGGTGACTGCGGTAAAGAACCCATTGACCTCGCTTGCTGACGACGTCGCTGCCACCAATGCGGTGCTGGATGCGCAAAATGGCCCGGTTGTCCTGGTGGGCCATTCCTGGGGTGGCGTGGTGATCGGCGAGGCGGGCGACAACGCCAAGGTGGCATCACTCGTCTATGTCTCGGCTTTTGCGCCCGAGAAAGGTGAAACCATCACAGCATTGGCAGCCAGCGGTCCGGCAACCCCCGGAGCGGCGGCCATTCGGCCCGACGCAAAGGGTTACTTGACCATCGATCCTGCAGTATTCCCCAGTGCAGTGGCGGGCGACCTGCCCAAGAAGATCGGTGAACATCTGGCAGCGCACCAGATGCCGATCAATCACACCGCCTTCGATGCACCTGCTGAGGTCGCGGCATGGCACGACAAGCCAAGCTGGTACGTCTTGAGCTCCAAGGACCTCGTCCTTGATCCCCACGCACAGGCTTTCTTTGCCGAACGGATGAAGGCCAAGGTGACGACGGTCGAGGGTAGCCACGCCTCGCTGGCCTCGCACGCCGAGGAAGTGGCTGCGGTCATAGAAGCGGCCGCAGGAGCAAAGTAGCCCTCGTCAACCGATGCTATCGCCCCCCTAGCGGCGGTCGGTAGCATCG
Source organism: Rhizobium laguerreae (assembly GCF_019778565.1). Lineage (NCBI taxonomy): Bacteria > Pseudomonadati > Pseudomonadota > Alphaproteobacteria > Hyphomicrobiales > Rhizobiaceae > Rhizobium > Rhizobium laguerreae. The sequence goes on from NZ_JAAXQT010000005.1 coordinate 132,354, forward strand.
ATGTGCAAAGTTCCCGGTCGCAGGGGTCGCACTCGCAGCGCTGACCCCATATCACCGGCAACACTACTGCCCACGCGCCATGGCCTCGGACAGCGCCGCACTGGCAACCGCCGGATTAGGCCTCAGCCATCACGCCCCCTCACCGCCCACGAGGTGGTGTCGTGATCGGGGTGCTGGTTGTTGCTCTCCTTGATCGCCGCGGCCCAGTCGGCGCCGTTGTCTTCGGTCGCACCGGTATTTTCGATGCCCGTGATCGTATCGAACCATCCCACCATGTTCTCGGTGCAGGTATTGGCAAGCGGCGAGAAGGCATGCGGATCGTCGAGCGAACCGATCATCAGGTTGGTGCGACCGTTTTCGAGGTGGTGGAAGAACAATGGGGTGCCGCAATTGGCGCAGAAACCGCGCTCGACAAGCTCCGAGCTCTTCCAGACGCTCGGCTTGCCGCGTGTCCAGGTAAGCGCATCATCGGGCGCAGCGACGAGCGCGGCAAAGACGTTGCCCGAAGCTTTCTGGCACATGCGGCAATGGCAGAGATGCGAATTATCAAACATAGCGGTTGCGTGGTAGCGCACGGCACCGCACTGGCAGCCGCCGCTCACCTCCATCTCGATGCGTTTCATTTTTTCTCCTCCTTCAAGAGGCGGGTCTGGGCTTAATCTCTTTCAGGTTTTCGTCACTTTCCCGTTCCCGAAGCTGTCATGCTGCCTAGTGGTACGTCACGGCGGGATTGAACACCCTTTGCAGGAAGGGCCTGAGAGCTCCCTGCATGTGGTTCCTTGGAATTTGATGTCCACAGTCAAAGAGGTGAAGCGTCGCCAGGACTCCGGCATTGGACAGAGCTTTTGAGAAGCGTTCGGCTTGGGCAACCGGAGCACGGTCGTCATGCTTTCCATGCAGCAACAGCGTCTCAGACCGAACTTCTGGCGCATAATGCAATGCAGAGCGAGCCAGAAAGGCCTCTCTCGATAGGCCCGCCTCTTTCTCGATAGCCCACCGCAAACCGTCTGAACTCTCGTGATAAGCGGTTTCAAGATCGTAGACGCCGCTGGATAGAATGACTGCTCGCAGATCAGAAACCTGGGTAGCGACCATGGCCGATGCAACGGCACCACGACTGTTTCCATAGAGAACAATTCGGTCAGGATCGACGGAAGGCTGGCCCCGTAAGAAAGCGAGAGCAGCTATGATCGCTTGCTGGGTTTTGGGACCGCAGAAATCTGGAGGGCCGTCTGACGCCCCAAAACCGGGCTGCGAGACTGCCGCAGCAGTGATATTCAAACCGGAACAGAACCGAAGCAATGCGCCGCTGTCGACCGCCTCTATCCCTCCAAGCAGACGGCCACGCTGATTGCCGTGGACAAATAGGATTGCTCCTGCGGGCGTTTCGCTTGCGGCTTGAGCTTGAAAAAGCTCGACCGTGGCTCCGTCACCCCGGTCAATGAGATGTCGAGTTACTACCGGCATAACCACCATCAAGTTTTCGCGTGCCGGACAGACAATAGTGCAACTTGTGGCATTGGCAACGTCCGGTGGCGGCGGATATGGTGGAGAAACCGCTCATCCCGTCTGTTTCGGTCTTTTGAGCAAAGTAGGTGCTGGCTATCCGCCCTTGGCTGGTTTCGGCGATCTCCTAGACCGAGGATTCGCATACCCCAGCGGTTCCTGTACCTACAGCGCCACACCAGTACCGCGGTCAAACACGTGCACCTGATCGCTGGTGATGCTTGCCTCGAAGACGGCGCCGTAACGGGCGGGGTATTCGCCGTCGACGATGGCGGTCACCTGTTGTCCGGCGAGATCGAAGACGACATGGGTCTGGGCGCCTGTCGGTTCCACCAGCATCGTCCGGCCGGCGAGCGGCGTGCCGGCGGCGACACCGGGAACGAGATGTTCGGGGCGCAGGCCGATGGTGACGGCCTGGCCGGCCTTGACCTTGCGGTCGGGCGCGATGCGGATCGCCGTGCCATCCCCGAGGCGGGCGGCGGGCTCACCATTTTCGCCGTCGACCGTGCCTTCGAGCATGTTCATCGCCGGCGATCCGATGAAGGCGGCGACGAAGAGATTGGCGGGTTTCCTGTAGAGTTCGAGCGGCGTGCCCTCTTGCTCCACCCTGCCCTGATTGAGCACAACGATGCGGTCGGCAAGCGTCATCGCCTCAATCTGGTCGTGGGTGACATAGATCGAGGTCGTCCTGACCTTCTGGTGCAGCGTCTTGATTTCCGAGCGCATCTGCACTCGCAGTTTCGCGTCGAGGTTGGAGAGCGGCTCGTCGAACAGGAAGACGGCGGGATTGCGCACGACGGCGCGGCCCATGGCGACGCGCTGACGCTGGCCGCCGGAAAGCTGGGCCGGCTTGCGGTCGAGGAGCTCGGCGAGATCCAGCATGCGGGCGGCTTCGGCAACGCGGAGCTCGATCTGCGGTTTGGCAACGCCGGCGAGCTTCAGATTGAAGCCCATATTTTCGGCAACCGTCATGTGCGGATAAAGCGCGTAGGATTGGAAGACCATGGCGATGTTACGTTCGCGCGGCGTCATGGCGTTGACGACCTTGCCGCCGATGGCGATTTCGCCGTCGGTGATTTCCTCGAGGCCGGCGATCATTCTCAGCAGCGTCGATTTTCCGCAACCGGACGGCCCGACGAGCGCGACGAATTCGCCATCCTCAATATGAAGCGAGATGCCGTGGATGACATCGACGGCGCCATAGGTTTTGCTGATATCGGTGAGTTCAACGGATGCCATGATTGTACTCCAACGGTTCGGCTCAGGACTTCACGGCACCGGCGGTCAGACCGGCGATGATGTGTCTCTGGGCGACGAAAAAGACGATGATGGTGGGAAGGATGGTCAGCGTGATGAAGGCCAGCACCAGCTGCCACTCCGTGCCGTACTCGCCGCGATAGACCATGATGCCGAGCGGCCAGGGATATTTCGATTCCGAGTTCAGCATGATCAGCGGCAGGATGTAGCTGTTCCAGCTGCCGACGAAGGAGATGATGCTGACGGTGGCGACGATCGGGCGGGAAAGCGGCAGCGAGATATGCCAGAAGAAGCGGAGATAGCCGCAGCCATCGACAAAGGCCGCCTGAAACAATTCTTCCGGAAGATTGCGGAAGTAGTTTCGAAACAGCAGGATGCTCATGCCGAGGCCGAAGGCCACCTGCGGCAGCACCACGCCCCAATAAGTATCGAGCAGGCCTAGATCGCGGATGCGGATGAACAGCGGCAGGATCGCGGTCGCCGCCGGAAACATCAGGCCGAGCAGGAAATAATTGAGCAGGAACGACGACCCGAAAAAGCGGACATGGGCAAAGGCGAAAGCTGCCATCGACGATACGATCAGCGTCAGAAGGACGGTGAGCGACGCGATCAACAGCGAATTGCCGATCTGCAGCCAATAGCGTTCACCGAAGAGAATATCGGTGTAGTTCGCCAATTGCCACTCCGTCGGCAGGCCGAAGGGATTGGTGCGCAGGTCGCCCAGCGTCTTGAATCCGCCGAGCGCCGTCGTCAGCAGCGGCACGAGCACGATCGCGGCAATCAGGCTCAGCGACACGTAGAGATAGACGCGTGTTGATGTGCTCATGCGGATGGAAGAGCTCATATCAGTCATGGCGCATGAAGATCCTTTTGTAACCGAAGGCCAGCGTCACGCAGATGATGAAGAGCACCACGCCGACCGCGCTGCCGAGGCCGACCTGCATGCGCATGACGCCGTAGGTATAGAGGAAGGTAACCATCGTCTGGGTGGAGTTGGATGGCCCGCCGCCCGTCAGCGGCATGATCATGTCGAAGAGCTGCAGCGAGCCGACGACGGCAAAGAAGATGGAAAGACGCAAGGTCGAGCCGAGTAGCGGCAGTGTGACGTAGCGGAACTTCTGCCAGCCGGTGGCGCCGTCGATTTCGGCGGCCTCCAGCACGCTCTTGTCGACGGATTGCAGGCCGGCGATGAACAGCATCATGTGGAAGCCGAAATATTTCCAGACGACCACCCCAAGCACGGCATAGATCGCCACGTCCTTGTCGGCGAGCACGTAAGGGTTGGCGAAGCCGAAGAAGTTGGAAACGGCGGCAAACAGGCCATAGTCGCCATCATAGACGAAGCGCCAGATAAGGCCCGCAGCAACGTCCGCCAGCACATAGGGCAGGAAGAAGATCAGCCGGTAGCCGACGACACCCGGAATGCGGTGCGCCAGCATGGTGGCCAGCCAGATGGCGAGCGGCACCTGGATGCAGATCGAGATCACGATGATCAGGCCGTTATTGACCAGCGCCTGGGTGAAGGCCGCATTGCGGAACAGAACCTGGAAATTGCGCAGCGCGATGAACTCGGTCGGCGTGCCGTAGCCGTTCCACTTGTAGAGACTGTACCAGGCCGCCTCGCCCATCGGCATGATGACGAAGAGCGTGAAAAGCAGCAGCGCCGGCGGCAGGAAGATCAACAGCACCGCCAGCCGGTCATGCGCGACCGAGCTCTTGCTGTTTGCGGCTCTTTTCGCCGGCCTTGCGGCCGTCGTTATCGATGGGACTGAAATATTGGCCATGGGTCCTGCTTTCGCATCTCGTCGGCAGCAATGCTGGCGCTCCGGATTTTAGCGGGAGCGCCAGGAAGGGTCTGCAGGCGCTGGTTATTGTTCCAGTTCGAAAGCGTCCTGGATCATCTGGGCGCCGTCCTTGGAATTCATCTGCCCGGAGACGATTTCCACCGACACATCGTTGACGACACGGCCAACGGCTGCACCGAGATCCTGGTCGAAGAAGTTCTGATGCCATGTCGAGCCAGCCAACTGCTTGGCCGACTCGGCCAGGAGCGGACTGGTGACACCGTCATCGGCGCCGACGGCCACGGGCAGCAACATGCCGGCCTTGGCCATCGCACGCTCGTTCTCCGCATTCGTCAGGAAGGCGAGGAAATCGATCGCCTCCTTGGAAGCCTTCTTTGTGACGGCCCAGCCGTTCAAGCCGCCGAGCGTGTCCGTCGGCTTGCCGGCGCCGCCCTCAACCGCGGGGAAGGCGAAACGGCCGATATTGTCTGCCGAAAGCCCCTTGCCGTCACCGGCATTCTTGCGCTGGTTGGCTTCGGTATTTTCAAAGCCCAGGATCATCGCGGCCTTGCCGTCACCGAATACGCCGAGCGTCTGTGGCCAGCTCGCGCCGAGATAGCCAGGCTGGAAAGGTTCGAGCTTGCCGAGTTCGGCGAGGTCGTCGCCTGCCTTGATGACCGCCGGATCGAGGAAACCTTCGCCTTCGCCGTTCTTGGCCGCCTCGAAGACCTTCTGTCCGCCCTCGCGCATGACAAGATAGCTCCAGTAGAAATGGATGGGCCATTTCTCACCGCCGCCGCCTGCAATCGGCACGATGCCGGCGGCCTTGATCTTCTTCACCGCTTCGAGAAAATCACTCCAGCTCTTGATCTCCTCGGCTTTGACGCCGGCCTTGGCAAACATCGCCTTGTTGTAGAAGAAGCTGACCAGGCCGACCTTGTAAGGTATGGCCCAAGTCTTGCCGTCGAAGGTCAGGCCTTCGACCGAAGCCGGGGTATAAGCGCTGCGCAGCTTACCGCCATCGGCATCGAGGGCCGCCGTCACGTCCTGGAGCGCGCCGGTCTCGGACTGCTGCTTCAAGACGCCGCCGCCCCAGCTGTAAAAGAAATCCGGCACGTCGTCGGACTGCAGCAATGTCGGAAGCTTGGCCTTGAAGGCCTCGTTTTCGAGAAACTGCATCTGGATATCGACGTCGGGATGCTGGGCTTCGTATTTCTTGACGATGTCTTCCCAGGCCGCGACATATTTCGGGTCGAGCTCGAGATGCAGCCATTTAACGACCGTCGCCGCCGAAGCAGCACCAGCTCCGGCCAGCAATATGCCGGCAGCCGCGGCCATGGATGCGATACGCCTGCCGCCAAAAGCGGCGCTCTTGAACCTAAAAGTCATGATTTTTCCTCCCAGGGGTCCTGTCCTCACAATTTTTCCCCTATGCGGATTAATTCAACGGAGCTTTGGCATATTGTCAACCCAATGCCTCTATTTTTATCAAATGCGCTTGACATGACCGCTGAATTCCCTGCTATTTATTTCGTAACCCGTTAAAAATATTTGGGTTCCGCCCCAAAGAAACGCTCGCCTGGCTAGTTCCCATGAAGACCGCAGATCCCGAATTAATGCGCGCGATCAATCGCTTGAACGTGCTCGATACCATCAGGCGCCATGGTCCGATCTCGCGGATAGAGATCAGCGAGCGTACCGAACTCTCCACCACGACCGTTTCGGCCATCACCGCCTCATTGCTCGACGACGGGCTGATCCTGCCGCGTCACGAAGGCGATATCCGCAATGAGGCCGTGCGCGGACGGCCGCGGGTGATGCTGGAGCTCAATCCCGATGCCGCCCGCGTGGTCGGCGCCAAGATCGCCGCCAACAGGATGGTCTTCGTCGTCACCAATTTCCGCGGCGACGTGCTGTCGAAGCTCGCCTTGCCGATCCGCATCGACCGGCAGCCGATCGGCGTCATCGCCGATCTGGTCGAGGATGGCGTCCGGCGCTGCGTCGTCGATGCCGGGCTTTCGCTGGAGGATGTCGACAGCGTCTGCCTCGGTTTTCCCGGCGTCATCGAGCACCGCACCGGTTATATCAGGAGCAGCCCGATCTTTCGCGACACCAATGTCGATTTCGCCGCCGAGATGTCGACGCGGCTGGCGACGCCGACCATTGTCGAAAGCGACGCCCACGCCATCACGCTTGGCCATCACTGGTTCGGCAAGGCCCGCGATCTCGAGGATATGGTGCTGATTTCGCTGGAACAGACGCTGGGGCTCGGCGTCCTGCACGGCAACAGCCTGTTTCGCGGCGCTGGCGGTCTCAGCCACAATCTCGGCGATCTGGTGCTCGGCATGGGACCGAACGGCGTCGTCCGGCTTTCTAGCCGGGCCGGCGAAAGCGCGATCCTCGGCGAACAGCAGGCCGATGGGCGTTTTGCCGAGGCGATCCGTCTCGGCCGCGGCATGAACCATGCCCAGGCGCTGATCAAGGCAGACGACGACCGGCTGATTAGCGCCGCGATCCGCGCCGGCGAAGCGGTGGGTTTGACCATTGCCAACATCGTCACGCTGTTTGCGCCACCGCGAGTCATTCTGGTCGGATCGAGCCTGGCGCTCGGCGAACCCTTTCTCAACAGCCTGCGCGATGCCTATGCGCTCGCCATTCCGCCGTCGCTGCGCGGGGTGAGCGAACTCGTCTTCGACGATTCGACCGATGATTTCTGGGCGCAGGGTGCCGCTGCGGTGGCGCTCTACGAGCTTTACGAATCGCCCTGGAGCACGACAGGGCCGGCGCTCTGACGGGCGGCACAATCAACATCAATGGCACGATCAATGGAGGAATTCATGGACAAGGTCGGTATCGGCATCATCGGATGCGGCAATATTTCAGGCGCCTATCTCACGGCGATGGCATCCTTTCCCATCCTCGACATCCGCGGCGTCGCCGATCTCAACCGGGAGCTGGCGGAAGCAAAGGCTGCGGAATTCAACGTTCCCGTCAAGACCGTCGAGGAGCTTTTCACCGACCCCAAGGTCGAGATCATCGTCAACCTGACGATCCCGAAGGCCCATGTTGCCGTAGCGCTGCAGGCGCTCGATGCCGGCAAGCATACCTATTCGGAAAAGCCGCTCGGGATTAATTTCGCGGAAGGGAAAAAATTGGCGGAGGCCGCCAAGGCGAGGAATCTGCGCATTGGTGCTGCCCCCGACACCTTTCTCGGCGGCGGCCACCAGACGGCGCGTGGCTTGATCGACCAGGGCGTCATCGGCCAGCCGGTCGGCGGCTCGGCAACCTTCATGTGCCCGGGCCATGAGCGCTGGCATCCGAACCCGGCCTTCTATTACGAAGTCGGCGGCGGGCCGATGCTCGATATGGGTCCTTACTACATCAGCGATCTCGTCAATCTTCTCGGGCCGGTTGCGCAGGTTGCAGGCTTTGCGACGACGCCGCGGGCCGAGCGGCTGATCACCAGCGAACCGCGAAACGGCCAACGCATTCCCGTGCATGTGCCGACCCACGTCGCCGGGATGATGGCCTTTGCCAATGGCGCTGTCGTGCAGATCGCCATGAGCTTCGATGTTGCCGGCCACAAACATGTGCCGCTCGAAGTCTACGGCACCGAGGGCACGCTTGTTGTTCCCGATCCCAACAAGTTTGGCGGCCCGGTGGAATATCTGAAGAAGGGCGGTTCGTTCGAGGACCAGCCGGTCACAGCACCCTATGCCGACGGCAACTATCGCTCGCTCGGCGTTGCCGACATGGCGCATGCGATCCGCTCCAACCGGCCGCACCGCGCCAATGGCGATCTGGCGCTGCATGTGCTCGAAGTCATGGAAGCGTTCCACACCGCCGCCGCGACCGGCCGGACGGTCGCGATCGCCACGGCAACGGAGCGCCCCGCCCCGCTGTCCGATTCCATCGTCGACGGACGGTTGGCGAAATAAGTTTCAGGAGGAAAGACTATGCGTGAAGCACTGATCGTTTGGGGTGGCTGGAGCGGGCATGAGCCGCAGGAGTGCGCCGAAATCATCAAGACCATGCTCGAGGAGGACGGCTTCAAGGTCTATCTCGAGCACGGCACCGAGGCGCTTGCCGACCCTTCCGTCCATGATCTCAGCCTCGTCGTGCCGATCATGACAATGTCGAAGGTCGAGAAGGAAGAGGTCAAGAACCTCGCGACCGCGATCGAAAGCGGCGTCGGCATCGCCGGCTATCACGGCGGCGCGGGCGATGCCTTCCGCGACTCCGTCGACTACCAGTTCATCATCGGCGGCCAGTGGGTGGCTCACCCCGGCAACATCATCGACTATACCGTCAACATCACCCGCCCCGACGATCCGCTCATGGAGGGTATTGCCGATTTCCCCTATACGTCAGAGCAATATTACATGCATGTCGACCCCTCGAACGAGGTTCTGGCGACGACCAAGTTCACCGGCGAACACGCCTACTGGATCGACGGCGTCGTCATGCCCGTCGTCTGGAAGCGGAAATACGGCAAGGGCCGCGTCTTCTACTCCTCGCTCGGTCACCAGGCCAAGGAATTCGACGTTCCCCAGATGAAGACCATCTTCCGCCGCGGCGCCAACTGGGCGGCACGGTAGGCTAGGCTGTTGAGGCGGATGATGCCCCTCACCCTAACCCTACCGGGTCGAGCCACTCGTCTCGGCCCTCCAGACTCTGCAAACGCGGCGAAGGACATGCTTTGCGAGATGTGGCAAGGGACGGAGAGGTCGCGGCATAATCTCTTCTCCCCTCGGGGAGAAGGTGCCGGCAGGCGGATGAGGGGGCCACACGGCACAACCTCTCACATAATTCACTTATCCCGCCACACCGAGCTCCAGCGCCCTGAACACAGTCGAGACGATACCGACACGGTCGAATCCTGCGGGGTCCGCGTTGTTGAAAAGACCGGCTTCGCCGGCCCCCTCATCCGCCCTACGGGCACCTTCTCCCCGCTGGGGAGAAGAGGGGATCGAGACGTTGCCGCATGTCCCTCGCCCGGACGGACGAAACCGACCCCGCGCTCAGCCGATGATCAATGCCGTCCCGTAGAGCCCCAGCGCAAAAACCGTATGGGCCAGCAGGTTGAAGCACCGGACCTTGTTCGGGGTCGGATGTTTGGCGGCGGCCCAGCCGATGCCGAGGCCGGGCTGCAACAGGAACCACCCTGCCCCGACGGTGACGATTCCGAAGATCCAGGCGGGAAGAAATGTCGGTGCCGCCAGCCAGGCCGAGCCCATGATGATGGCGAAGATCACCCCATAGAGGATGCCGACGGCGTAGTGGCTGATCCAGCCGAGCGCCAGCTCATGAGCATAGGGCTCGGCGTCGGCAATGCTCTCGTGAAAGACCTTGCCGCGGCCGAGGTGCCAGAACCAGCGTCCCACAGGTGCCCAGTTTGGGGCCGCCTGGCCGAGCTGGGTGAGCACGATTGCCCAGAGGTCCATCAGGATTGTTGCGCCGGCGCCGAGCGCCAGACCACGCAATAGAATATCGAACATCGGGAATCACCGGAAGTGTTGCGAATGCAGGACGCTACCAAACCATTGCGGGCGCGCCTGCGCAAGACTGCCACCAGTTCATCGCCTCAACTCCAGTTTTTCCCCGGAGGAGGGTCCCTGCCCTCGTCGGCACTCGGTCATCCGCAAAGGCGTCAGTGCAGGCGTGAATTGACTGAAGGCACAAGGGGCTGCGGTATCGCTTTTGTTCCATAAGACTTGCGCTCCCCTGAAATTTAGCCAAAATCCTGATCGTAATACCCAGGCTCCTGACAGCAATGCGGCGCGCCTGGAAGCTATTCATTTAATACATCAAGGATGATTGCAGATTGACAGTGGCGTGGCGGTGTTGATTGATCCGCCGAGACTGAACAATTCGAATTTATATCTATCGTCACGGCGTGGATGCGACATGACTTTCGTGGAATCGCAAGGGGACAGAAAGTATCGGACCAGCGAGCGAGTGGGCGGGCTCGTTGAATGCTCGTCGCTGCAGGTCGAGCTCAGGCGTTTCGATCCGGGCTGGCAAGTCGACCTTACACTCGAATGCACGGAAATAGCCGTCCTGCTCTCGGGTCAGTCGAAGATCAGGTGGACCGGTGACGGTCACAGGCAGGAGGCCATCGCTCGCCCCGGTGTCGCCTGGATATGTCCGGCGGGTGTCCATGAGAGCGATGTAGAAATCATCGGCACCATGCCCGAGTCCCTGCACATCTTCCTGCCGCCGTCGCTCGTCGGTGAGAGCGCGCTTTCGAACTTTGACATCGACCCGGCCAAGGTGCAGCTCGCCTATGCGGGCGGCGTCCCCGATCCCATGGTGCTGCATATCGGCCAACTCTTTGGCGGTTTGTTGAACAGAAGCCTGGAGCCGACCGATCGACTCTTCCTCGACGGCATTCAGATGGCGCTGGTGGCGCACCTGCTCGGCACCTATTCGTCTGGTCGGTGGCATCCTGCCGTGCGGGTCCCGACCATCGATCCAAAAAGGCTGCAACGCGTCTTCGATTTCATCGAAGCCCGCATCGCCGCAGAGATCTCGCTGAATGACCTTGCTGCCGAGGCCTGCCTTAGCCCCTTTCATTTTGCCCGTATGTTTCGCAAGGCCACCGGCCTGACCCCGCATCGCTACGTCACCGAGCGACGGATCGAGGCGGCCAAGGAAAAGCTGCGGCTTGCGGGATCCTCGCTCGTGGAGATCGCGCTCGATACCGGCTTCGGCTCGCAGGCGAATTTCACGCGCGTCTTCCGCAAGATGACCGGCTTGACGCCCGGCCAATACCGCGCACTCGTCACCGGTTAGCGGTTTCCGCCTGTCGGACAGAGTTCGACGTTTGTGCACGCACGCCGGAGCGCAAGATTTGCGCATAGCGCAGCAAGAGCTGAAAATACCGCAAAACCATTTCCGGCCTACACCTGTCTTATCGAACGGGGAGCACTCATCCTCGAACGAAAAAGGAGGCAGGGAGATGATTACCATTGACGAAGCGCGCAAGATCATCGCCGCAGGCGAGGCGCGGGCTAAAGAAATCGGCGTGCCGGTCAATATCACGGTCCTGGACGCCGGAGCCCATCTCAAGGCGTTCAGCCGAATGGACGGCGCCGTGCTCGGCTCGATCGACCTTGCTATGGGCAAGGCCCGGACGGCCGTATTGTTTCAAACCACAAGCGAGGCCGTCTGGGAATATTGCAAGCCCGGCGCTCCCGCCCATGCCCTCGAGTTATCCAACGGCGGCCTGGCTCCCTTTCCCGGTGGCATCTCGCTTTTTGCCCACGACGGCACGGTGATCGGCGCCGTTGGCGTTTCCGGCGGAGCGGTTCCGCAGGATCTGGAAATCGCGAAGGCAGCCGCTGCAGCCGTCGCGTGACGTGCCAACCCTTGCTTTTGACCAACCCTAAAGTATCGAAAGGAATGTCGCATGACCAAGACCATTTTGATCACTGGTGCAGGCTCCGGCTTCGGCAAGGCTGCCGCCATTGGCATGGCCAAGAACGGCCACAGCATTATCGCGACCACACAGGTTTCGTCGCAGGTCACTCCGCTGCGTGAGGAGGTCTCCGCCCTCGGACTGAAGAACGTTCGAGTCGAGCGTCTCGACCTCACCGACGCCTATGACATCAAGCAGGCGCAGGGCTGGGACTTTGACGTGCTCTGGAACAATGCCGGCATGGGCGAAGCCGGTCCGGTTTGGGAAATCCCGATCGAGCTCGTTCGCAAGAACTACGAAGTCAATGTCTTCCTGCCGCTGGTGCTGACCCAGGGCGTCGTCCAGAAATGGGTGCGCGAACGCAAGAAGGGCAAGGTTGTTTTTACGTCCTCCATGGGCGGCCTCTTCACTCCGGCCAACTGGGGCACCTATGTCTCCACCAAGCACGCTTTGGAATCGATCGCCGAAGCGCTGCAGCAGGAACTCGCCCCTTATGGCATCAAGATCCAGACGATCAATCCGGGCGCCTACTACACCGGCTACAATGAGACCATGGCCGACAATCCGTTCCGCTGGCTGGACGACAGCAAGAACTTCACCAAGCGCGCAGATCTGCGCAAGGGCTTCGACGATTTCTTCGCCACCCCCGAAGGTATGATGGACCCGAAGGAAATGATCGACCGTATGATCGACGTCGTCCCGGCCGACACCGGCAGGTTCCGCAACGTGGTACCGAAGGTCGTCGAGGACATGCTGAAGGAGCATCAGCTGAAAGCCTGGGAAAACCAGATCTAAGCAGAATTTTTGGCGGCGAGCTCTGCAAGCGACACCCGGCCAGCGGTGTCGCGCCACCAAACCGATCCTTGGAGGAAACCATGTCCATCATCGCAACCGCAACTGTCCGCAGCCCGGCACCCTTAGTCCGCCGCATCTTCAACGCTGCCCTCGGCATCGCCGCCACCATACTGGCTCTGGGTGGGATGGAAGTGCGTGCCGCACCGCAGACGCTGACCGAGACTGAACGCCGCAACAAGACGACTGTCGAGGCCGGCTTTGAAGCGTGGGCGGCCGGCACAGGCAGCCCTTATGACCTCCTCGCTGACGACGCCCGCTGGACGATCGAGGGCTATTCGTTGGCATCGAAGACCTATTCCAGTCGCGAGGCGTTCTTGCGCGAAGTGATCCGCCCGTTTAACGCCCGCATGAAGGCGCCGCTGAAGCCCGCGATCCGCAACGTCTATGCCGACGGCGACACTGTGATCGTCTTTTTCGATGCCCGCGGCATCGCCCGCGACGGGGAGCCCTACGCCAACACTTATGCCTGGTTCCTCGACATGCGCGACGGCCGTATCGTCCGCGCCTCGGCCTTCTTCGATTCGGTCGTGTTCAACGCGTTTTGGACCCGTGTAACGCCGGCCGACTAGCCAGAACCAAACTTACCGTTTCAAGGTCGCGCGGCGGACATCCTGCTGGCCACCAGCCGGCTTCCCGGGATTCAACCGCAGGATCGGGGCGGCAGGCGACTGACGCCTGTTGCCGGCTCCGTTATTTGACCGGCTCAACATCCTTGGCGAAGGTCGACCGTCAAAGGGCGTCGCGCTCGTATCGCGGCGCCCATCCGCGGGCCATCCCGCGGCTCATCACTCTTTCCGCCAGCGCCAATTGCTGGCGGAGATGTTTGCAGTCATCGAGCAGCGAGCGTATCGCCGCCTTGGCATTGTCGTCATGCCAGGCAAGCACGGCTTCGACTTCCCAAGCTTGATCGGGCCAGCTTTGATCCGGCCAAGCTTGACCAGGTCCAGTTTGTTCGGGGCGTGCCCGATGGGGTTCCAAGGCTTTTACCGGCTGCATCAGTTCAGCGCCAACGGCAATTGAACAGGGCGCGGCAACGGCGGCAGCGGCCGGCTGAGTTCGACCTTTCTCTGCCAGGCGGCACGACGCTGTTGATCCCGCTCGCGGGCTGCGCGGGATGCTTCGACAAGCGCGAGAGCGTTGGCGATCACCTGTTCCGTATGCGTCATGATCATCTCCAATGTTCCTGTTTTGTTCTAAGTTAGAACTTCGGCAAGAAAAGTCAAGCGTCGGGACAATATGGCTTTGAGGATGGGTGGGAAGCGCGGAGAGTATTCAGTCCGCTGCTTCTATGACGGCAATGCCCGCCTCCTGTGCCGCCCTGATGAAGGCCGCCCGAACGTGTTCCGGCGGGAGATCGCCGATAATCGCATCCAGGCACGACTTGACGGCCTCGAAATACTCTTCGCCGTCGTCTACGGGCCAGTCGCGCAGGAGCGTGCGCGCGGCGTCCCACACAGAGTTAATAACGGCGTAATGGCCGAGCCCCATTGAGGCCAAGCCAACCGGTCGAAAATGTGCCGTCTGTTTCACTTTGCTACAGCTTTTCCCAATTTCGGTGGAGCTCATGGGTACGATGCAATTTGCATGCCGTTGGTAGGCCGCGTCACCAGCCGAAGTGCGGCTTCACGGGATTCGATCTTGGTCAGCGATGCTCGCAGTGTAGACGCTCCCCTTCGTCCACTCCAGATCCCTGCAGCCGGCCCGGTTTGAGAACACGGAGCTTGAACTGACGCCCTCCGATCAGTCTTTAAGCGAGCGATTATGGTAAATATCGGGCTCCCAGTCCCGCGCCTGCTGATTACGTCTCAGTCTTTCCTTTTATACTCTATAAGAATTACAGCAACTCATATGCTTTGCGCGACGCAGGACGCTCTCTAATCATTAATGGATTGTACCAGAGGTGGACGGAGTTTCATCCGGGTCGTACAATCCAAATCTATCTGCACGCGGATCTGGGAGGAGCGCGATGCCTATTTTCATGGACCGGCACTTTCTTGAAGGAACCACAGCCGCCGACGTTGCCCGGGCGCATCGCATGGATCTCGACATTCAGGACAAATACGGCGTCAAGTTCTTGACCTACTGGTTCGACCAGCGGCGCGGTACCGCCTTCTGCCTCGTGGATGCGCCGGATGCGGAAACGGCGCAATGCGTGCATCGAGAGGCGCACGGTTTCGTCGCCGGCGAGGTCGTCGAGGTCGCCTTATCGGCGGTCGAAGCTTTTCTTGGCCGAATTCACGATCCTGAGCCGGCGCCTGGACAGTCATCCAGCGACGTCGATCCCGGCCACCGGGCAATCCTCTTTACCGACATCGTCGGATCGACAGCAATGACATCGCGCCTCGGCGACCGCATTGCAACCGAAATGGTCAGGGCTCATGACGCTATCGTGCGCAGATGCCTCAGCCAGAATTCAGGCCGAGAAGTGAAACACACCGGCGACGGCATCATGGCGACCTTCGCCGCGACAACGGCAGCGGTCGCATGCGCCATGGCGATCCAGCGGGAATTCGAACGTTACAACGGCGGAAACTCCGAGCCTCTCCATATCCGCATCGGAGTGGATTGCGGCGAACCGGTCGAGGACAGCAACGACCTCTTCGGCTCGACCGTGCAACTTGCCGCGCGTCTCTGTGCGGCAGCCTCCAGCGACCAGATCCTCGTCTCGGAGAATATTTTTCGGGAATACGGCGCCGCCGATCTCTTCGCTCACGCAACGCGCCGACGATTCAAGGGGTTCTCGAAGCCTATGTTGGTCTTTCGATGCGACTGGGCCAATGCCGGCGTAAACTAAGATCTGCTGGATCCGACACCCGAATAGCCGGCTGCCTCTTGGCAGGGCTCGCCGCGGCGCTTTGTGGCCAAGAAATAGGGGATCATCCGATCTGTAGATATCTAAAGCAGAACGCGCCGCAACTGATGTCACGGCGCGCCCTCACCTGCCATGCAGGCGGCCCCCAACAGCCATGTCTGATTAAGCATTACCAATTTGATAATTCATCAGCCCGTCGAACCTGGGACCACCCTCGACCTTGGCAAGCACGCCCGACATCTTCAGAAAGCGCCGGAAATTCTCGCGCGCAGCGCTCAGCGGGAAACGCCCGTTGGCCGTATCTCTGCACGCCTTCAACAGCGTTTCATATGCCAAACCCCGTTTGTCCTCCGGCCACCCGTCCAGAACATCGAAGATTTCATCGAGGCATGTGACCTCATCGATGAAATGTTGACGATGAAGCAGAATCGGATCAAACCGAGTTGACGACATAGTATCCTCCCATTTATATTACTTTTTTATGGTGTAATTTTACTCAAAAACCGCAATCTATTCAAGTCGAAATCGCGCCCGCTTGACTATTAACGTCGCGGAACTACTTCCATAGGGACGGAATAGCCCGATCAGCTTAGACTTACGTGAATTTAGTCATCGGCTGAGGCCGCGACGCATCACGATTATAGATTGATTGATCAATCGCGCGAATGTTTCGGTTCAGGTGAGCGTGATCTAGCGGGCAAGAAGTTTTCGTATAGGCTCGCGTTAGCATGGTAGATTGCGACCATGACAAGCTTGTGAGGACACGTTCAGATGAACCGATTTTTTCCATTGGTGGCGGCAGTGCTGATCGGTGTGTCCGCGTTCACGTCTTCCTGCACGTCGCCTGCAAGGCAGGATCACCAGGATTTTCAGTATCAGCGGAATACATCGGTAAACCCGGCATGTGCGGATGGGTTCAGACCCAGCAATGCTCGCTCGTGCAGTTATTGAAAGGCATAGAGCCGGAAATTGGGCGGCACGCTGCAGCAATTGGACCGGTTGGGAACTCCAAGCCCTGCCTCACCGTTAGATGATCGGGTCACAATGGCCCGACCCTTAAACAGGAGAACGGTTTCCCATGAACAATTTGATCTGGCTTGTCGGCGCTGTCGTTATCGTGCTCGCGATTTTGAGTTTCTTCGGCTTCCGCTGATTGCAGACGTGCTGATGGCATGCGGCGGCTCAACCGCGTCTTCTTCTCCCGGCGATCGTATGGACGAGGGGAAGCCGGAGCACGCGCCTGGTTGAAAACACTTCACGAAACGCGATTGATCCGCCAACGCCTCCTGACAGGTTTCGAGAAGGCCGAACCGGCTGTTTCGCCAAAGGAATTTTCGGTCGTCGGTTGTGACGTATTCACAGCATTGGCGATACCGCCCAGTTGCCGCCTAACAAACACCAGCCACTTGCCACCGGACATACGCGTTCCATATCGGAGATCTTGAGCATTGGAGGAAAGGGAGACCGACAATCCTGCGATGTCTTGTTCCTTTCAGTGCACTCGTTCTTGCGGGTTGCAGCGGTCAGCAGTCCGCGCTTAGTCCCGCCGGCGAGGAATCGGAGGCGGTCTATCGGCTGTTCGTCGTCATGGTTATTGGCGGCATTTCGATTTGGGTCGGCGTAACCTCCCTGCTCCTTCACGCTGCGCGCCATCGACGGGAAGCATGGCCGGCGGAGAAGGCCGGCGCGCTCATTGCCTGGGGTGGCGTTGCATTTCCGACTGTCGTCCTTCTGCTTTTGCTGGGCTACGCAGTCTGGTTGATGCCGGCGATACGGCCTTGGAACCCGCTTGCAGCAAAGGATGGGGCGATCGAGGTGACGGGGGAGCAGTTCTGGTGGCGTATTCGCTATCCGGCCGTCGGTGACCAGCCTGCTTTCGAGACCGCCAACGAAATTCGCCTGCCCCTCGGCCGACCGGCGACTTTTTCCCTCAAAGCGACCGACGTTATTCATTCCTTCTGGATTCCGGCGCTGGGCGGCAAGATGGACATGATTCCGGGCCGGACCAATTTCCTCACGCTGACGCCAACGCGCACCGGCAGCTATCGTGCCCCTTGTGCCGAATTTTGCGGAGCCTCGCATGCCTATATGGCATTGTCGGTCGTCGTCATGGAGGAGGACGATTATAACGCCTGGCGCAGCAGGCTGATCGATGGCCAGGCAAGCGCTGCGAATGAAGGCGGACAACTCCTGCAGCGCCATGGCTGTGTGGGGTGCCATTCACTCCGTGGACTGCAGATCGCCGGCCAGACCGCCCCGGATCTCACCTTGATCGGCGCCCGCCTCTCGATCGGCGCAGGTGCGCTTGCCAACACGCCGGAAAACATCGCCCGCTTCATTCACTCACCCTCATCGGTGAAACCGGGCGCAAAGATGCCCGCTTTCAACATGCTTCCCGAAGATGATATCGAAGAAATTGCCCGCTATCTCGGGGGGCTCCAATGACGGAACCACTCGCTTCGGTCTCAGCCGAAACATCCGCCGCGCAGGAAGCGGAACTTCGGCGCGTATGGGCCAATCCGAAAGGCTGGCGTTACTGGACCTCCGTCAACAACACTCAGATCGGCCTTTGGTATGGATCGGCCGCCTTCATCTTCATGCTGTTTGCCGGCATCCTCGCGCTGCTCATGCGCCTGCAACTGGCAGTCCCCGACAACGACTTTCTCTCCGCCGATCTCTTCAACCAGGCCTTCACGCTGCACGGCACCGTGATGATGTTCCTGTTTGCCGTTCCGATCTTCGAGGCCGTCGCAATCTTCCTCCTGCCCTCCATGCTTGGCGCGCGGGAGTTGCCGTTTCCGCGGCTTTCCGCTTTCGGCTTCTGGAGTTTTGCGCTCGGCGGCGTATTCGTCTGCGGGTCGATATTTTTCGGGGCGGCGCCCAATGCGGGTTGGTTCATGTATCCGCCGCTTGCCACCGACAAGCAATATTCCGGCATCGGCGCGGATATCTGGCTGCTCGGCCTTTCCTTCATCGAGGTCGCCTCCATCGCCGCAGCCGTCGAGCTCATCGTCGGCATCATGAAATGCCGGGCGCCGGGCATGCGGATCAACATGATGCCGCTCTTTGCCTGGTATCTGCTGATCGTGGCGGGCATGATCCTCTTCGCCTTTCCGCCGCTGATTGCCGGCGACATCCTGTTCGAGATGGAGCGGATGTTCGACTGGCCTTTTTTCGATGCAGCACGTGGCGGCGATCCGCTGCTCTGGCAGCATCTATTCTGGATTTTCGGCCACCCCGAGGTCTACATCATCTTCCTGCCCGCCATCGCGCTGATGGCGATGATCGTTCCGACCTTCGCGCAGCGTCCGATCGTCGGCTATTCCTGGATCGTGCTGGCTGCGGTCGGCACTGGGTTCCTGAGCTTCGGGCTCTGGGTCCACCATATGTTCACCACGGGCCTGCCGCAGATTTCACTGGCCTTCTTCTCGGCAGCGTCCGAGGCCGTCGCAATCCCGACCGGAGTGCAGATCTTTGTCTTCATCGCCACCATGCTGGCCGGCCGGGTGATCTTTTCCCTTCCCATGCTCTTTGGCGCCGGGGGACTGGCGATCTTCATCATTGGCGGGCTGACCGGCGTCATGGTGGCGCTCGCGCCCTTCGACTGGCAGGCGCATGACACCTATTTCGTCGTCGCCCATCTCCATTACGTGATGATCGGCGGCATGCTGTTTCCGGTGGTTGCCGGAATCTACTATTATTATCCGCTGGTGAACGCACAAAAACTTTCGGCTCGATGGGGCAAAATCGCCTTCTGGCTCATGTTCGTCGGTTTCAACACCGCCTTCTTCCCCATGCACCTGACCGGCCTGCGCGGCATGCCGCGGCGGGTCTTCACCTACCCCTCCGATGTCGGCTGGAACCTCCTGAACCTCGTCTCCACCATCGGTGCTTTCATTTTTGCCGCAGGTGTCACCATCATCGTCGTCGATGTTCTGCGTCCTAAACATCGCGAGCCGAAAGGCGAAATGAACCCCTGGAATGCCGGAACGCTCGAGTGGATTAGCGAGCCGGAAGAAAATTGGGGCGTGCGGTCCATTCCGATCATCAAAAGCCGGTATCCGCTCTGGGACCAGCCGGAGCTGATCGACGGCATCAAGGCGGGCCGGTACTATCTGCCGGACGCGGCCGATGGTCGGCGCGAAACGCTCGTGACGTCGGTTCTGGACGCCGAACCGCTGCAATGCCTGCGGGTCGGCGGCACATCGCTTCTGACCATAATCTCCGCTTTGGCACTTGGCGGCGCATTCATCGCACTGACCTTCCATTGGTGGATCTTGACGGCGCTATGCGCCGCCGTGACACTTGTCGCCATCCTGATCTGGCTCTGGACCGGAACCAACGAGATACCAAGGCAAAACCTCAGGGATATCGGGCTTGACAAGCAGGTTCCCCTTTATGCCTCCGGCCCGGCTTCGGTCGGCTGGTGGGCGGTCTTCATCACCATGGCCGGAGACGGCACGGCCTATGCCAGCTTGATGTTCGGCTATTTCTTCTACTGGACGATCCATCCCGATTTTACAGCAGGATTGCCTGGTCCGGGCAGGATCTGGCCGCTGATGGCGGCCGCGCTCTTTGCCCTTGCCTGGCTTGCCATGCTGTTTGCGCGATCGATCAATACGAATGGCCGGATGGCATCTGTCCGCCTTTGCCTCCTCACCTCCACGATCCTCACACTTGCGGCCTGCGCCGCCGGTCTAGCGGGTCCCTATCTGTACGACATGCAGCCGACGGCGCATGTCTATCCGGCGATCGTCTGGGTCATCGTGCTCTGGACGGTCCTTCATGGCCTAGTTGCCGTGATCATGCAGTTCTATTGTCTGGCGAGTAGTTTTGCGGGTCGTCTGACGGCGGAATATGACGCCGATCTGCACAATGTCGTGCTCTACTGGCATTTCCTGGTCATCACTGCCCTCACCTCCTTCGGAGTGCTGGGCCTGTTTCCAGAGTTGAGGTGACGAGATGCGCCTGATCCCAAAAGAGGTGGAAACGCTCTGGACCCTGTTTACCGGGCCCGCCGTCTGGGCTCTGCACTTTCTTGTCTGCTATGTCGCAGCCGCTGTCTATTGCGCGAAAGCATCGGAAGTTGCTTTCTCTTTCGGCATGCTCCGCTTTACCCTGTCCATTGCGACGGTTTTCGCGCTGCTTGCCATTCTCGGTGCCGCCTGGCTCGCTTGGCGGCAATGGGGCTTCGGCAGCGGCGATCCGCCCCATGACGAACCGACGAGGCAAGACCGGTTGCTGTTCCAGGGCTTTGCAACACTGCTGCTGTCAGGCCTGAGTTTCGTCGCGGTCATCTTCGTATCCGTCCCGCTGCTTTTTATCGAGGCCTGTGCCCGATGAAGAACCTTGCTCTTGTCGCCGGCATCTTTGCCCTTTGTCTTGCGCTGGCGCTTCTTGCGACGACCTGGAACGGCGGGTCGCTGACGGCGCATATGATCGTTCACATGACGACCGTCGCCATTGCAGCTCCGCTGTTGGCGATAGCGGTCGGCGGCAGGCGGCTCGATCCCGCCGTCCATCTCCCCTGGTTCGGGCCGCTACTCGCCTCAGTCGCCGAGCTCCTCGTCGTCTGGCTCTGGCATATGCCGGCGCTCCGTCGGCTGGCGGAAACGCGGCTTGATGCGATGCTTCTCGAACAGGCAAGCTTTCTTCTCGCCGGCATTCTGTTGTGGACCGCGTGTTTCCGGCGTCATGAGGAAGGCACCCAGCGGTTGGCGGGCATCATCGGCCTGCTCTTCACCTCGATCCACATGACGCTGCTCGGCGTCCTGCTGACCCTTGCTCCCCGCCCGCTTTATGGGGTCGGAGATGTCACCTGTCTCGGCTTCGTCCTTGGCCGCGACACCGATCAGCAACTCGGCGGTGTCGTCATGCTCCTGGTCGGCGCAGCCGCCTACATGCTCGGCGCCATCATCCTGCTTGCCGACGTCCTCAAGCCTACGTCTTCAAGGGGCAGCCAATGCGGATAAGGTGGAGACGGATATCTGCCGGCACCGCAGTACTTGCTGCAGTGGGCCTGTTCGTCGCCTGGGCCGGCATCATCGACATCCGTGCAAGCACCGGGCATTGGCGCATCACGGACTGGTTCCTGCATTGGGTGATGCGGTCATCCGTGCGCACGGCAGCGCTCGGCGGGCATGCGCCACGGTTTACGGCGGCGATGCTGCCGCTTGCCGCAGGTCACTACGAAACCGGATGTGCGGGCTGCCATGGTTCACCGGCGATGCCGCGACCCGCCGCTGTCGAAAACATGCTTCCTCCTCCGCCCAACCTGCAGCATGTCAACGCGACATGGAATGATGCCGAGCTCTTCGAGGTCGTCAAACATGGCGTGCGCTATACCGGCATGCCCGCCTGGCCGTCGATGGAGCGGGATGACGAGGTCTGGGCCATGGTCGCCTTCCTGCGGGAATATCCAAGCCTCGACCAAGCCGCCTATCAGCGGCTCGCCGGCTTTTCCGCGACGGGATCCCGGGACTTCGATGCGATCGTGAAAAGCTGCGAAGGCTGCCATTCGCCGGCAGGCCCCGATGAAACCAGCCTCATTCCGCGTCTCACAGACCAGTCGGAGACTTACCTTCGTGACAGTCTCGAGGCTTACGCGACCGGCAAGCGTCCAAGCGGTGTCATGAAGGTTGCGCTCTCGCAGACATCGAGCGAAGACCGGAAAAAGCTGGCCAGCTATTTCGCCAGCCAGAGCGTAGTCACTGAAACGGGCCGGCCTTCGGGAATGATCTCTCGCGGCAAGGTCCTTGCGGAACGCGGTGACCGGACGCGTGGCGTCGCGGCCTGCGCCGCCTGCCATGATGCTGCCGGTGTCAACGAGGCCTATCCACGCCTTGCCGGCCAACCGGTGCCCTATATCGAAAACCAACTCGGTCTTTTCCGGAGCGGAAATCGTGGCGGCGGCGCCTATGCTGATGTGATGACCAGGGCTGCTGCAGGTCTGAGCGACGAGGATATTCAGGCGCTCGCAGCCTATTACGAGGCGTTGCCCCAGGATTGAAACTTTCCTGCGCGACGATGGTCGCCGATCGCAAAAAGTGGATGATCACCCCCTCGGCCTTCCTTTACAATCAGTCGTTTCGGCCTTCCAAGGCAGATGGCAAAGGAAAATCGATGGCTCGTTTTATGGGTCCGGATCAAGCGGCTCAATCGGAAAAGCGGACTGCAAAAGCTGATCGGCTGGAGGGCTTGGCCCGTGATGTGACAGCCGTCAAGGTCGGCGACTGCCTGCTCGGTTACAAGGCCGTCCAGCGCCGCATGCGGACCGGCCGCTGGAGCCATTTCCGCGGCCGGATGCGCGAGATCGAAAAATTGATCAGGCACCGTCACGGAGACATCGTGCCCGAGGCCGATGACGCCTTGATTTACGTCGAGGTGATCGCCGGCCTCGCTCTTGTCGAATTCAAGGAAGAGTTTGTCGAGGTGGTCCTCGGCTGGGCGGCGCGATGGCTTCCCTGGGCTAGGAAAGCCGACATAGAAGACGTGATCTACGAGCGGACAAAAGTGCGCTTTTCTGACTTGTCCGCCGACGCGCTCGGCCATGCTCTACACCTCAGCTACGCAGAACGGAGCGCCCTCGATATCCGCACCATTGGTGCATTCGATGTGCCGAAACAGAAACGAGCAAAACTTCAAAAGGAAAAGCGGCGGCAGCGGGACCGGAGCCGAAAAGAGGAGCAGCGCCGTGCCGCCGGCGCGCTTTCCAGAGCCGATTATCTCGCCAATTCTTTCAGCCAAGCGCGCCCCTGGGAGGCTTTCGGCATCAGCCGCCGGACGTGGGAACGCCGCGGCAAACCCATGCCGAAGCCCGCGACGATATCGGATTGCGATCCGATCTCGCTCGCCGCTTAGGCAAGCGCTTTCGTCAGCTTTAGCCGGGTGGTCCGAACCAGCTATTCACAGCCTCTTGCAGACCATCCTGCGCCCCGTCGCCGACCCACACCACATATCCATCGGGCCGGATCAACACTGCAGTTGGCGCCGAGACCAAGCCCAGCGCCGGCAGCTCCCATGCGCCCTCATATCCGGCGTCGACCAACTTGATGCGGTCCGACCACCGCGTGTTGCCGACGCTGCCGGGCGCGCCAAGGTTCAGGAGCACCGGCCGCGCATCCTGGAGCAGCGTAAAGAGACGCATAGGACCGACAGCCGTGGTGAGGTCGAGGTCAGGCATGCGGCGGCCGAGCAGCGGATGCCCCTCGCCAAACTCGTAGTGGATCGCCAATCCGGACATTTCGGCAGCGATGCGTTTGCGCGGTTCCTCCATGCCAAGCAGCTCCGTTACCACGTCACGCAAGGCTTCAGTGCGATCGTCGGTGCGCTGCAATGCCACCTGCGCCATCGTCATGCGCAACACGCGGGCGGCAACCGGATGCCGCTCGGCGTGATAGGTGTCGAGCAAGGCGTCAGGCGATCTTCCTTTTACCACCTGGGCCAGCTTCCAACCGAGATTGACGGCATCCTGCACACCGGTATTCAGGCCTTGCCCGCCGACCGGAGAGTGCACATGGGCGGCATCGCCGGCGAGGAGTACCCGCCCCTTGCGGTAGGCCGTCGCCTGCCTGGACATATCGGTGAACCGGGAAATCCAGTTGACGCGATGGAGTCCGTAATCCGTTCCAAATGCGGCGAGGAGGGCTTCCCTGAGATCGCTGAGCGTCGGTTCGGTCGTGGCGCCGGCATTCTTCTCCGGCACCATCACGCCGATCGGACCTTCCTTGGCAAAGATGATCTTGCCGTCGTGGATTTCATACTCCTCCCTACCGAAGGCATAGATGCCAAGGGCCGTGCGATGGATGCCCAATGGCGGCTCCTCTTCCATCTCCACCTCGGCGAGAATGTTGCCGGTCGTCGCATCCCACCCTGCAAACGCAATGCCGGCAGCCTTGCGAACCAGACTGCGGCCGCCATCGCAGCCGACGAGATAGCAGGCCCCGAGCGAGGCGCCATCGGAGAGTTCGATGATAACGCCGCTGTCATCCTGGGCGAAACCCGTTACCTCAAGGCTGCGATAGATCGGCACCGCCAGCTCGCCGACCCAGCCGGCCAGAATGCGCTCGATATGCTTCTGCCGCAGCGCCAGCCCGTAATTGCGCCGGGTCGGAAAATCGCTGATATCCAGACGCGTCACCGCAAACCCCGTGACCTGGGCTATCTGCCCTTCCGCGAGGAACCGGTCGAGGATGCCGCGCTGATCGAGAACCTCGAGCGTGCGTGCGCTCAGTCCGCCGGCACGCGTACCGGCAAGCTCCTGGTCAGGGCGGCGCTCGACAATGGCGACGTCGACGCCCGCCAAGGCCAGTTCGCCTGCCAGCATCAGGCCCGTCGGCCCTGCCCCTGATATCACGACTGCATGTTCCCTCATCCGCAAACTCCCTATTCCGCCGCTCCTTCAGGATTCCAGACAGAGCTGGCCCACTAGTAATCGGTCCTGCGCAGATGCCGATTTTCTCTGTCGCAGGTTGTTCTCCCTATAATAAGAGTTCCATACTGGTTGGAAGGACTTGCGACAGGATGTCGGGCTTGCTCTCTAAAGCCATATTCTTTGCCATTTGCTGCTCTTGTGCCGTGGAGCCTCAGGCGTTTCAGCACGACCTGACCGGGTGGGCGCTGGATGTTGACAGGCATCTTCCCCGGTCATCGTCCGTTCTCGAACGGCGGCCAATCAATGACTTGGAAAGGGTATCTTACTGCGGAGCCGGAGCTTTTTGCGGAATCGTCTCGGCCGCCGGTCGCTCGGACGGATCGGCGGGATGGCCATAGATCATGTAGGCGGCGCCTGCCAGCACCCCGAGGACGAGAAGAGTGAGCACGTACAACATCATTCCGCGGATGGCCGTCTTCGGTGTCTTGTCCATCAGGATCTCCAAGATTGCTCACAGTCAATTTCATGCGAGCGCTTTTGGTTCCGACGCGGCGGTTGTTCAGGTGAATAGCCGCGCACGGAACGATCGGGTCCGAATTTGGTTTAATCCACATCCTCATCGCTAGCGGAGGCCATCATGTGGGCAATCCTGACCGGAGCCGCTCTCATCATCGGCGGACTTCTTTTTCTTTTTACGTCGGCGCTTGGTCGAAAACCGAGTAATCCGCACCAAATGCCGCAAGGCGGCACCACGCTGGAACCACGACGCCAAGGCCTCAGGTTCCTCGGCATATCCCAAAACTGGCCGGCGCTGGCCGTTATCGCGATCGGCGCACTTCTATTGGCTTTTGGGGGATATTCATGACCGACACTCCTTGGGCGTCTTAGCTCCTTCGGCAACAAAAACCCGGCTTTCACCGGGTTTTTGTTCAGGCATTACCAAGTCTGGCGACCGCTCCAGTCATCGACGTCCCGTTTCACACGGTCCTTTTCGAGGCCATACCGCTCCTGGATCTTGCCTTCCAGTTGGTCACGCTTGCCGGCGATCTGGTCAAGATCATCGTCCGTGAGTTTGCCCCACTGCTCTTTGATCTTGCCCTTCGCCTGCTTCCAGTTTCCTTCGATACGATTCCAATCCATGGTGGATTTCTCCTGTTGTTGATGAGGAGAAAACGGACCGCAGCGGACGTTGGTTCCAGTGTCTGAGCCAATTTTACAAACCGTCGCGTTACCTGCAACGACGCGCGTAAACGACAGCCCGGGCCATGCGCGCGAGTGCTCGCCAGCAGTCGATCGCCATCGGCTTAGTTCAGTGCTTGAGCAAATGAGCACCTATTGTGCCGACCATAGTGCGGAGATCATCTTTCGACCGTACCCCATGCTCGAACATGGAGATCAACTCTTGAGCTGCTTTAATTGCACTTGGGCTATCCTTGGAGCAGCAGCGAGCGGCGCACCATTCGTCATAGATGTCTTTGATCATTGTGAGGTCTTCTGGACCCAGAGCCGACTTGGAGCCGTGCATACCTTGAAACATCGCAATCCTCCCAGATGCTGACGTGACACGTAACCACAAGGCACTGATTTTATGCCAAGTTCCGGAGATTTCAATGTGCGGTATAGGACAGAGCGAAAGACGCAAGGCTCTGCCCGCGTCCAATCAAACCCAGACTCCAATCAAGAAAATCGCAAACGATTTTTGAAACGACAATAGATGTGAAAATATTAATCTAAGCGTGAAGCAAATCATTTTCCCAGTGTTATACTATGTCGACGGGATAGGAACAATGTCACTCGATATATTCGTCGTTCTCTACAATCTAGGCGGCCTTGACGCACTTAACGATTCTCTGCGGAGCCTGTCGAATGAAGAAAGGCTTGGTGCATTACTCTCTCTTCAGAAGATAGGGTACGAAGTGATCTGGAACGCCCGGAGAAAGCCAGCTTCCGCATATGTGTGGAGTGGTCCGAACGAACACGAGTTGTCAGATGGGACAAAGGCCTATCCGGAAGATTGCGATGAGACCTCACGAGCTTGTGTCTCCCTTCATGCGCTGAAAAAGGAGATGTTTATTCTCTATCGTTCCAAAGGAAGTGAGGGCGATCATGATCCGATCCCAGATAGCCGACGCACAAACCGCATTGAGCGACGAAGAAGTCGCGCTTTGCCAAAGAGTCTTTGACCATATCAGCTCGGTGCGAGAAATCACGACAGACACCGAGCGCGAAGATCTGGCTCAGCGGGTTATCCATTCGTACCAGCATGGGGTGAAGGACGAGGCCGCGTTAATGCGACTGCTGATCTGAGAGCGCGGCGGCAATCTTGAAGGCCAGAAATGGTGAGAGCGTCGGGGTTCGAACCCGAGACCTACTGAATAAAGGTCAGTTGTATCAGCAGGTATCTCTTTGATTTTACTTAGTAGTCCTGTATTAATTTTCAACTGTGCGTAAAACTGTGTGTACGAATAAGCGGAGATTAGGCCGCTATTTGAGGGTGTGCGATGGCCCTTAGTGCCGGCCGCCTCCCCAACAAATTTTCAGAAAAAGGCCACCAAATCGCGCCGGCCATCCACCACACGGACGATCTCGACCGCATCAACTTGAATTTTGCCCCACATTGCGACAAGGTGCCATCGCAAGGATGTAGTCTTCGACTTCTGCTGGTGAATATACGCACCGGCACTTTCATGTAAACGCCGAGCCAATTAGGTGGCTTAAAGGGCAAAATGGCTTTTGTTCTGAAGACCTTCGGTAGGTTGCAGCTCGTTGACGAGGACGGCAATGATGTCGCGTTTCCCGAGAAAGGCCTGCTGCTCCTCGCGTATTTGTTTACAACCGATCAAGGTTCCGCGGATCGAGCAACCCTGGTGAGCTTTCTGTGGGGCGACGCCGATAGGGACGACACGCTTGCGACTTTGCGTAAGTTGATTTCGAGAATGAAGGCCCGTCAAATTGAACTCGGGATAAATATCCTTTCATCTCAGGGCAACATGGTCACCGTCGACCGGGAATCTCTGTCTTCCGATATTCTGCTGTCCGGGACGGAGGAAGAGGTTGAACCGTTCTCCCGGCTTAAGCTTCTCGTGAAGCTCATGAACCAGCCTTTTCTGGAGTCGGTTCACAGTCATAGCCGTCGGTTTCAACTGTGGCTTGCCGAGCGCGAAATTAGCCACATCGCACTTCTCGGAAGTACGTTGAGAGCGGCGTCCCGACTGGCGCAATCGCCGAAGGAATCCGAACTCCTGAGGAAGGCTGCAGTTATCCTATTTCGGGCGGAGCCGAAGGATCCCGATACGCTGCAAATGCTCATAGAGATATTCCAGGCGGAAGACGAGGTTGCGTCCCTTCGGAACCATTTTGAACAGCGGCGGAATGCGATTTTGCGAGGGACCGCAGCGCGCACCAGACCCGACGGTGACGCCATATCCCTCCGTCCGACATCATCGCCTTCGATGCCGAAACGCGAGACCGCTTTTCCCCTTGAGCCGCAAGATATCCGGATTGCAATTCCCCGCCTGGTGCTGCTTCCGCCCAAGAACCAATCCGCCCGACCCCAAGTCGGTTTTCTAGCCGCATCTTTGGTCGAAGATATCACAATCGGATTTTGCGCCTTCAACAGCCTGGAGGTCATAGCCCCCTATTCGGCAGTTCAAATCGGCCACCACGTGGAGACGCAGAAGGCTTTCTTTGAACGGCATCGCGTCAATTATATTCTCGATACCCGGGTCAGCAATACGGGCGATGAAGTCACCCTGTTCGCCCAACTGATCTTTTTCGACCAAAATCAAATTGTTTGGGCGGAAAGATTCAGCCTTGATCATATGGATCTCGTCAAAGACCGGAGAGTAGTCGCCCGACGGATCGCGCTCTCCGTGTCCAGTGAAATCGAGCGCCATGAGGCATTGCGCGAAGATCTGAACCCGATCGCTTACCATCGATATCTTGTCGGCAGGCGGCACCTGGCACGGTTGACGCTTCCGAATCTGCGGCGTGCGCGCAAGGAAATGAAAGCCGCACTCAGCGTAAGCCCCGATTTCGCACCCGCACTGAGCTCGATGGCGCGGACCTACTCCAAGGAATGGTTGCTGACGGCCCGAGGTGATATCGAGCTTTTGCAAACGGCGGAGAGCTTGGCTAAGCAGGCCACCGAGACACGTCCGGACTTCGCCGATGGGTATCGCGAGTTCGGGGTCGCCAAACTATTGCAGGGGGCGTTTGACGAAAGCGCCGAGGCGATGGAAGTGGCGGAGAGCCTTGCTCCGCACTACGCCGACGTGATTGCCGACTACGCTGACACGTTGGTTCATTGTTCGCTTCCCGCCATGGCCTTGCGAAAGATCGAGAGGGCAATTGAATTGAACCCGCTCGGTCCCGATACCTATTTCTGGACCGGCGCGGGAGCAAACTATGCGCTCGGCGAATTCGAAGCTTCGCTGGACTACATTGGGCAGATGGCCGATCCCAGTCTGGCGGACAGGCTGTCCGCCGCGAGTTGGGCGATGCTGGGCCGCCAGGACAAGGCGCGGATCTTCGTACGGAGGTTTCGCGAAGGCAATCCGGACTTCGATGTGGACAAGTGGTTGTCCGCGGTTCCAAGTAAAGAGCAATGGCATAAAGATCTTTATCGTCAAGGCCTGAAGAAAGCTGGATTTTAAACATCAATCGTTGGAGGGAATAACATGGCTACAGTTGTTGTTATTAGTGTTGAAGGTCAGGACGGGCTCTGGATTGCGGATCTGGACAACGGCACCGTCGTACCGCTCCCGGAGCCTAAATCGGGCGGCCTGAAAGTGGTGACAGACCTTCGCGCGACCGGGACAACCTTGACGAAGGGCGTGAATATTGCCGTGGTTGTTAAGTCTGCCGAGGCGGCACTTTCGGGCCACTATGATGGCTGAACGCCTATAAGCCTTGGGGGACAAGCTGGACGGCGGAGATTACTGCTCGCCGTTCCGCACCAAACAGGCCGCACGTCACGGCCTCCGTTGGGGCAGCGGCTGGCACCGCGCCTCCCGCAGCCGACATGACAAATGCAGAGGCGTAGGTTCTGTGCGACAGTAGGGCTTTAAGCCTCAATATTGTCGAGCATCGAATTCTTCAATCGTTTCAGGGTCCTGCTTATATTCCCATTGCATACCGTTCAGCCGGCGCCAGATTTGTCCCGATGGGTTTCGGGCGGCGCCGTCGACGTGGCACATATTCCCGAATGAGCTGCTTGGCAGCGTCGGCAAAGGTTCTTTCCAGCTTCAGCTGACCCACCCGGCTTTTGCCCCGGAGCTCAAGATATCAGTCCTCGGCAAACTTTGGCCAGCGCAAGACTGTCCGTCTTGGTGCTCACGTGCCACTCCCGGCCCTCCAAATAGGTTGGAGCATTTCCACAGAGAACTCTGGGCGCGACGATAGATTCGAACCTTGTCACCGAATACCGTATGCGAGGTCACTTACCCTTCCGGACTGTGCGAGACATGTGTGAGGGGTATTATGGCCGATATTTAGGCCAATCCCAGGCTTTAAGCCATTGAAATCGTGGTGAGAGCGTCGGGGTTCGAACCCGAGACCTACTGATTAAAAGTCAGTTGCTCTACCAGCTGAGCTACGCTCTCCCTCTCCGCGGGTGTGACCACCCCGGCTGGAAGTGGGCGGAACATAGGCAGGCGACCCATGCCGGTCAACCGAAAATTTTGCCTTTTGCAAACGTTCGGCACATTTCTTGCGCACGCCAAGACAAATATCTTACGCGCAGAGACAGATTTCTTGCGCGCGCAAAAAGGTGATTGGCAATCGCTTGCATGCAAAGCTAGGAACATCACGCAGATTGCAGCCGGAGAGAATGCGTGTCGATTGCCGATATTTCCCTGTGGAGCGCGCTCATTGCCGGGGCGCTTTCCTTCCTGTCGCCCTGCGTGCTCCCCCTCGTTCCGCCCTATCTCTGCTATATGGCCGGCATCTCCGTCGAGCAGTTCCGCGGAGGCGGTGCGGTGGCGGTGGCGCCCGACGTCAGGCGCGGCGTGTTCTTCTCGGCACTGCTCTTCACGCTCGGCTTTGCCACCGTCTTCGTGGCGCTCGGCGCCGGTGCTTCCAGCATCGGCATGGCGCTTCGCCAGCATCTCGACCTCCTGTCGAAGATCGGCGGGCTGATCATCATCGTCATGGGGCTGAACTTCCTCGGTCTCTTTCGAATCGGGGTGCTGGCGCGTGAGGCGCGCTTCCAGGGCAGCGGCAAGCCGGCGACGCTGACGGGCGCCTATATCATGGGCCTTGCCTTCGCCTTCGGCTGGACGCCCTGCATCGGCCCGGTGCTCGGCGCCATTCTCGGCGTTGCCGCCTCGCGCGAGACGGTCGGCTCCGGCGCCGGGTTGCTGGCCATCTACTCGCTTGGCCTTGCCATTCCCTTCTGGATAGCCGCCGGCTTTTCCGGCGCCTTCATGCGCTTCCTGTCGCGCTTCCGCCGCCATCTCGGCACGGTGGAAAAGGTGATGGGTCTGTTCCTCGTGCTGACTGGCCTCGCCTTCCTGTTCGGATGGGTCAGCAATGTGGCGATCTGGTTCCAGCAGACCTTTCCGATCCTGGTGCAGATCGGCTAGGCCAGCGGCTGCCGATTTTCCGGGCCATGGTGCAGGTGTGCGTGGGCTCCTCCGCTTCCTCCTGCGCCGTCCGTCGCCGGTACCGACGGGCAATGCGGCTTTGCGCGGCCTATCGGGAAAAGCGCCCCACGTTGCGGGATAGCCCATTGGTCAAGGGGACACTCCTCAGTATGCTGAGAATATCTGGCATCCGCACGCCGACGCTGCCATAAATGAGCTTCATCGAGGGAGGCATCGTGATGCAGAAGAATGCGCCGGACTTCAGCCTTGAGGGCAAGGTGACCTTAGTGACGGGAGCGAGCCGTGGCATCGGTCGAGCTTGCGCACTTGCCTGTGCCGCAGCAGGTTCCGATATCGTTTTGGGGGTCCGCGATGTCGCAGCGTCGGCGGGCCTAGTTGCCGAACTCGAGGGAGCGGGGCGAAAAGTTCTCCCCGTTGAACTGGACATTCCCAACAAGGCCCATATCGCACGAGCAGTCGACTCGGCGCTTGCGACGTTCGGCCGGATCGACATCCTCGTCAACAATGTCGGCGTGGCCCCGGGCAATCTCGCGGAACTCGTCGAAGAGAAGGATCTGGACGAGATACTCGATGTCAACATCAAGGGTACCTTTCTGATGACGCAGGCTGTGGGCCGTCACATGATCAAGCGCAACGGCGGCAGGATCATCAACATCAGCTCACAGGCCGGCACCGTGGCACTGCGCGGCGAGGCAATCTATTGCATGAGCAAGGCGGCCATCAATCACCTCACGCGTTGCCTTGCAGCCGAATGGGCACGCTATAATGTCACCGTAAATACCGTATCGCCAACGTTCATTCACACCGATGGCACAGCACCTTTTCTATCCGATGCCGACAATCGCGAAGCGACGCTCGATCACATTCCGCTCGGCCGGATCGGAGAAACCGATGATGTGGTGGGTGCAGTCATCTTCCTTGCATCACCGGCAGCGAGCCTGATCACCGGCACTAATCTGCTGGTGGACGGTGGATGGTCCGTCGCCTGAGATTGAGCCCCCTTGCAGCGCAAGTCCTGTGCAAGTGAACAACGATTTGCCGGACAAGGATCGCCCTACGTCATCGGCAAAGGCGCTGGTCATAAGATTTCGGCCAGGATCAATAGCTCTCATGCAAACTGGCCATGAATTCGGCTCGGAGTGGAAGGTCGGTCGAGCAGACGGACTGTCACCGAGGAGTCGATTTCTTGGCGACTTGCAGACGCCAATGAGGGATCTAGATTCCCTGGATGGAAACCCTCGAATCCGACAACGGCTCTCGGCAGAATTCGCTTCGTCAGGTGCTGCGAAAGCTCGATAGGGCCGACGGCAAGCAGGCGGTCGCCTTTCGGGTGGTATTTGCTGCCATTGATGTCGCCATTCTCGCCTTCTTCCTGCTCGGCCCGTACCTGCGATCGGGTCCGTCCTATCTGATCATCGACTATGCGATAGCCGTGTGGATCGCTGCCGAGATGGCGGGCCGGGCGATTGCCGCATTCTCTCTGCGCGAGTGGATTCGGCGGCCGATGACCTGGATCGACTTTGTGGTGCTGGCCACGCTGTTGCTGCCGGATCTGCTCTTCAATTTCGCTTTCCTGCGGATCATGCGGTTCTGGGCGATCGGCAGGAGTCCGTTGCTTAGGGACTTGCTGCGCAAGGCCGGCTATTCATACCTTCTCGACGTCGTCCGGGCGGTGATCAATTTCCTTGTGTTCCTCTTCATGGCAACCGGGTTCGTCTATACGTCGTTCTTCTATAACAGGGAGGGAGGCGAAGGATTCGTCGATGCGCTATACTTCACGGTCGCGACGGTGACGACGACGGGATTCGGAGACATCACGCTTCCGGGAACGTTGGGCAAGCTCACTTCCGTTGTGACGATGATTGTCGGCATTTCCCTTTTCGTCAGGCTTGCTCAGGCAGTGGTCCGCCCTCACAAGGTGACCTATTCCTGCCACCGATGCGGCCTTCAGCGCCATGACGCGGACGCCGTTCATTGCAAGGCGTGCGGAGAGGTCTTGAACATACCGGACGAGGGATTGTGACCGTCGATCCTAGCGATTTTTGCAATGCTTTCCGACGAGGCTTCGTCCGTCGGATTGCAGCCCGCCCGTGCTGGGGAGCACGCCGCCGCCGGCTTAACGGTCGATGATCCGGCTGACTGAACGGGTACCCAGACGCGGGCTGGCACGACGGGCTGTCTGACCGATACCAAGGCGCCAGCCAAAGCCGCCATGGCGAGAAGGATTGCGACGCAAGGAAAATGACCCCGACGTATCGTTGTCGTTGTCTCGGTAGCTCATCATCCTCTCCTAAAGCGCGCCGGCGGAACGCCCGCGGCCTGGAGAACAGTATGGCTAACGGCAAAAGAGGCGGCTGTTGCACCTAGGTATCGACGACACGTTAGTATGCCCAATACCTTCGTCCACTAGCGGACCCCAGTCATCAGTCGCAAACTCCCGATGCCAACGCTCTCTGAGCATGATCTCGAGGCGGCCATCCATCGTCCATTATCGGAGAAGCAATCATGAGCGATCTTAGAACTGGGAGCCTCACGCGTCGGTCCTTCGGCGGGGTCGCACTCGGATTTACGGCGGCGGGGATCCTCGCGGGACATGCCGCGGGTGCTGACCAGGGCAACATGGTCGGCCGAAAGAATGGCCACGGGCTGGTCGCTGACCGACAAATCGACGCGGGAGACCTCACTGTTGGATACGCCGAACTTGGCCCCAACGACGGATCGCCCGTCCTTCTGTTCCACGGTTGGCCCTATGACATCAATGCGTTCGCCGAAGTCGCCCCGTTGCTTGCAGACCAGGGCCATCGTGTAATCGTCCCCCATCTGCGAGGATACGGCAGCACCAAGTTTCTCGCCGACGACACGATGCGCAACGGCCAACAGTCGGCGCTGGCAGTCGATGCCATCAAGCTGATGGACGCTCTGAAGATCGAGCGAGCCACTGTCGCGGGTTTCGACTGGGGCGCGCGGACCGCCGACATTGTCGCCGCGCTCTGGCCGGAACGATGCAAGTGCTTGGTCTCCGTCAGCGGCTATCTCATCGGGAACCAGACCGCCGGAAAGGCGCCGTTGCCGCCGTCGGCCGAACTGCAGTGGTGGTACCAGTTCTATTTCGCGACAGAACGCGGTCGCGACGGCTATGAAAAATACACGAACGACTTCGCCAGACTCATCTGGCAACTCGCCTCTCCTCGGTGGAAATTCGACGACAAGACGTTTGAACGAAGCGCTGCGGCGTTCGCCAATCCGGACCATGTGGCGATCGTCGTCCACAACTACCGTTGGCGGCTCGGTCTCGCGGAGGGAGAGAAGCGGTTCGACGAGTTCGAAACCAAGCTCGCATCCGCTCCCGACATCCACGTGCCTGCGATTACGATGGAAGGCGATGCCAATGGAGCACCGCATCCTGATCCGAAGGCCTACGCCGGAAAATTCAAGGCAAAATACGAACACCGTCTGATCAAGGGCGGTATAGGCCATAATCTCCCGCAGGAGTCACCAGAGGCTTTCGCTCAGGCAGTCATCGACGCGGATGCATGGGCATAAGCACCAGCATTGCTGGACGGTTCTTCCGAGGCTCGCCAGCCATCAGGTACAGCCGAACTCACCTATCGGATATTTGGATAGTATCGATCAGAAAATGACGGGTAGTAGGACGCCCGTCATCGTGTGATGAAGCGGGAGGCGCTTCTGCAAGACAGACGTGTCCGCTCCATCGCGGGGCGAGTTATCAGAAGCAGGAAGCGCCGAAACAGCGACCACCGCGGTTGCGTGGCGACAGTGCCTCGAAAGGATCCTTCGTTGGAAATCGGTATCGATAGTTTTGCCATGCTGCTGAACGACCCCGCTACGGGACGACTGCAGTCAGCCATCGATCGCATGGAGAGCGTACTTGCGGAGGTCGAGCTGGCCGATCAAGTCGGCCTCGACGTCTTTGGCATGGGCGAACATCATCGAGAGAACGCACTTGATTCCGCGCCAGCCGTGATCCTTGCGGCCGCTGCGGCGCGCACGAAGTCGATCAGGCTGACAAGCGCTGTCGCCGTCCTCAGCGCTGCCGACCCCGTGCGGCTCTTTCAGGAATTCGCCACACTGGATCTGATATCGCGCGGACGAGCGGAAATCGTGGTCGGCCGAGGTTCATCCATTGAGGCCTATCCCCTGTTCGGATTCGACCTTCGGGACTACGATTCCCTCTTCGCGGAGAAGCTGGACCTGTTGCTGAAGATCAGGGAAAAG
Organism: Rhizobium laguerreae; assembly: GCF_019778565.1. Taxonomy (NCBI): domain Bacteria; kingdom Pseudomonadati; phylum Pseudomonadota; class Alphaproteobacteria; order Hyphomicrobiales; family Rhizobiaceae; genus Rhizobium; species Rhizobium laguerreae. Next base: position 168,202 of record NZ_JAAXQT010000005.1, read on the forward strand.
CCAAGTATCGAGTGGCAGGGCCGCTTTCGAGCGCCCATCGGCGGCCAGGGTGTCTTTCCCCGTCCGCACCAGCCAACCTTGCCAATCTGGCTGGGTGTCGGCGGGACGCCCGAATCCTTCATCCGCGCCGGAACACTTGGCTTGCCTCTGATGGTCGCCATCATCGGCGGTAGCTTCGAGCGGTTTCTGCCGTTGGTCGAACTTTATCGACGTGCATGGCTCGCCGCGGGCCACCCCAGCGAGGAACAGAGGGTCGGCGTGCACGCTCTCGGCTTTGTCGGGGAAACTGACAAAGCAGCCAGGGAAGCGTTCTTCCCTGGCTGGTTCCAGATGTTCACGGACGCTGGACGGGAACGGGGCTGGCCACCGCCAACGCAGGCGCAATTCGACTTCATGTGCGGCCCGAACGGTGCGTTTCTGGTTGGCAGCCCGCAGACGGTTGCGGCAAAGATCGAGCATGTTAACAGGACATTGGGAGGGATTTCTCGCCTCACCTTCCAGATGAGCACAGCCGCCTTGGAGACCGAAGCAATGCGCCGTTCGATCGAACTCCTTGGCACCGATGTCGCTCCGATCGTTCGCGGACACCGTCTCGGCTAGAGCCATTGAGGCGCCTACATTGATCGGCGCCGCTATCTTCGAATGCTCGACCGACCCGTGATGGTGAAGCTGTCGCCGGACCCCCGTCCCTGCGCACCAACCACGGCGTCGTCCGGAAGGCGATGTCAGGCGGACGCGCGCCGATCGAGGACGATCGGCCAGCGGGTCATGTGAACTCCAATCATCCGTGGTGCTGCTCGGGTGATACCTCCGGCCATTCCTCACGTCTATTGTACCTTGGTGTGCCCAAGGCGGCACCCGATCCGAACGTATCGGAGACACCTTCGTACAATATCGTGGCACGGTTTTCGGCGCGATTGTCCCGGCAAAGCGGAAGACGACGCAAACCGTGTCCGGCTGCCTCCGCACACAACCGGTCAGCGCATGGCGCCGCTAGGTGAACGAAGGCCACCCGCGTCGCCCAAACGGAGGCAGGCATGAGCGTGCTTAAAACCGTGGTTATCCCGGGGCTTCGCAGGGAATCGGAGCGGGACTGGTCAAGCCATTAGCATCCGGCGGTCGCCATGCGCGCGCCGATTTGGCATGAATTGAAAAGTAATACTTTTAACGAGCGAAGGGTTGGCATGCCCGCCGTCGATGCCTATGTGAGTTCGACAGCCGTACGCCGACGGTTACGCAGAGCCTCCATTCAGCATGGCGAGGGCGGCCATGGCTTCTCATTTTGAAAGGATCCACGATGACACTCTCCGGCGACCTTCTTATCGGCGGCGCGCACGTGCGCGGCGCGGCCGCGGCATTCTCCGCAATCAATCCCGCCAACGGCAACCCGATGGAACCGCGCTTCGCGGGTGCGACGAAGGAGCAGGTGGAAGAGGCCACGAGTTTGGCGTGGGACGCTTTCCCGATCTACAAGGAGACGTCGCTCGATGATCGGGCTCGGTTCCTGGAAGCAATCGCCGAAGGCATCGTCGCACTCGGCGACGATCTCGTCCTGCGAGCGATTGACGAGACTGGCCTGCCACGCGGCCGCATCGAGGGAGAGCGCGCCAGGACCGTCGGACAGCTTCGCCTGTTCGCCAAGGAGGTTCGCGACGGCAGATTTCAGGAACTTCGCTTCGATCCGGCCGATACGGAGCGCAGGCCGGTTGCAAAGCCGGACCTTCGGCTGCGAAACGTTGCCCTCGGCCCTGTCGCGGTGTTCGGGGCATCGAATTTTCCCCTCGCCTTCTCTGTCGCTGGCGGTGACACCGCCTCCGCCCTCGCCGCGGGCTGCCCGGTTATCGTCAAGGCGCACTCCGCGCATCCCGGCACGTCCGAGCTGGTCGGCAGAGCCGTCGCGGACGCGGTTGCTGCATGCGGCCTTCCGCGGGGGACGTTTGGGCTTTTGTTCGACGCGGGATTCGAGGTCGGTCAGACCCTGGTCGCCGACCACCGCATACGCGCCGTCGGCTTCACGGGCTCGCGCCGCGGCGGCACCGCGCTGATGAAGATCGCGTCGGAGCGGAAGCAGCCGATACCCGTCTACGCCGAAATGAGCAGCATCAATCCTGTCATCCTCTATCCCAACGCACTTCGGAGCAGAGGAGCGGAGATCGGAAAATCGTTCGTATCCTCTCTGACCCTCGGCGCTGGCCAGTTCTGCACCAATCCTGGCCTGATCATCGCCGTCGAGGGTGCGGGCCTCGACGCCTTCACCGAGAGTGCCGCCGCAGCGCTTTCGGAATCGCAGGCTCAAACAATGCTGACTGGTGGCATCTTTGACGCATACTGCAATGGCGTCGCAAGGCTGTCGTCATCGTCTTCCGTCTCGCAAGTGGCCGCGGGAAAAGACGGAACGCCCCATCAGGCAGCGGCGGCGCTCTTCGAGACGACCGCGGCTGCATTCCTCGCGAATCCGGAACTTCAGGAAGAGGTTTTCGGCGCCTCGGGACTGATCGTCCGCTGCCGTGACGACGAGGAATTGCGAAGGGTCGTGGGATCCCTGGAAGGTCAGTTGACCATCGCCCTGCACGTGGACGCTGGAGACATCGGGGCCGCCTCGCCGATGATCTCGCAGTTGGAGCTGCTCGCGGGCCGACTTCTCGTCAACGGCTTCGGAACGGGGGTCGAGGTCTCCCCGGCGATGGTCCATGGCGGACCCTATCCAGCCACATCGGACGGACGATCGACCTCGGTCGGGACCATGGCGATCTACCGCTTCCTGCGCCCGGTCTCCTATCAGGACTTTCCAATAGATCTGCTTCCCGAGCCGCTCAAACTATTCTAAGCGCGTTTAGCCTCGGGCAACAGAATGTCGTGGATGCGATCGATGCATCCACGACGCAGGTCAGACTGCCGCTGTTCTAGCGGCCATCGTAGCTTTTTGCCCGCCACCCGCGATGATCTGCGCGGTGCCTGTGACTAGGCCCAGCGGCCGCCCAGTCGAAGGGGAAGGCTTATCCGCATCGTAGGCTGTTGCGAGACCGGTCGCCAGTTCATACGTTCTGTCATCCAACCTCACAGGAGCACAAGATGCAGATCGACCTCACAGGCAAGACCGCTCTGGTTACCGGATCCACTGAAGGCATTGGATACGCAATCGCCCGCCAGCTCGCGAGGGCGGGGGCGGACGTGGTGGTCAACGGCCGGTCCGAAGAAAAGACCGCAAAAGCCGCCGTCCGCCTGAAAGGCGAAGGCGCCAAGGGAAGCGTGACCGCGGCGGCAGCGGATCTCGCAACCGCTGGCGGATGTGACGCTCTTGTCGCCCAAGTTCCTCACGTGGACATCCTCATCAACAACGCGGGCATCTTCCAGCCGCTAGACTTCTTCGATGCGGGCGACGAGGTATGGGACCGCCACTGGCAGGTGAACGTCATGTCCGCCGTCAGGCTTTCGCGCGCATATCTTCCGGGGATGCAGAAGCTCGATTGGGGCCGCGTCATCTTCATCGCGTCTGAATCCGGCTTTAACATTCCGGTCGAGATGATCCACTATGGTGTCAGCAAGACCGCAGACATTGCGGTTGCCCGCGGCCTTGCCAAGCGCATGGCTGGCACGGGCGTCACCGTGAACTCCGTCCTTCCCGGCCCCACGCTTTCGGAAGGCGTCGAGGCGATGCTCGCCGAGGAACGTGTGAAGACGGGGAAACCGATCGAGGAGGTGGCGGCGGACTTCGTCAAGAAGCACCGCGCCGGTTCGATCATCCAACGGGCCGCGAGCGTCGAGGAAATTGCCAATCTCGTAACCTATCTGGCCTCCCCTTTGGCGTCCGCAACGACTGGAGCTTCGATGCGCGTGGACGGAGGCCTGATCGACACGCTCTGACTGACGCCACCGACCGGCCACTGCACCGTCTTCGTCGGAAGTTGTCTCCGCGATGCGCTGCGGTGGCGGGCTATTCGGTGGCCTTTCCAAAGCCCTCCAATTCTCACTCTTCGCAGACCAGTAGCTTATCGAAAAGACGGCACGTCAAGGAACCGCTGGCGACCGCCAAGGTTTAGCCTCGAGAACATCAGCGCAGATGAGTTCAATGGAAGACGCAGCGAGAGACTTGGGCGAACAACGTCGACGACTCGATCGCCGTCGCGTCGCGGCAATCGGCGACTAGCTTGGGAATTCAGCATGAACATCGAGACGATCATTTTCGGGCCGAGCGACTGGGTCCCGAACAACCCGCATCTTCCTGTATTGCTTTACAAAGGGCTGTTTGCCGACAGCGGACCGACCGATTTCGAAGGTCGCTTCGCGGCAAACGGTTGGACAGGCATCTGGAGAAACGGTGTCTTCGATTATCAGCACTACCATTCCGGTGCCCATGAAGTGCTGGGAATTGCAGTTGGTAGCGCCACGCTGCTGATTGGTGGTCCCGAGGGGCAGGCAATAGCGGTGGCGGCCGGAGACTGTCTAGTGCTTCCTGCCGGGACAGGGCATCAGAATCTCGGCTGCACGTCGAACTTCCAGGTCATCGGCGCTTATCCTAAGGGACAGCATGCCGACATTCAGACTTCGGCTGCTTCAAGCGAAACGCTGACGAAAATCTCGTCAGTACCCCTACCCCACACCGATCCCGTTCAAGGACCATCGGGATTTCTCGTCGAGAAATGGCGGTAGCAGGCTTGCCGCGTTCGCTGATCTGATCGACTCCACCTCCATCAGCACCACGCCGGCAGTAAAAAGCCAGGCCTGCACCTATGCCGTGGTATGGCTTGTCCTGTCCCTCGGCCCCACTCGTCCTTGCCCCTCGACCAATCGATCGCAAACACGCCTCCATGTAGCGTCGTCGATGCCGTGTTTGAGGCGGCGGTCAGAAGGAGACGAACATGAACCTTGAGACAAAGATGAGCCTGGAAAACACCGCACACACCGGCAGACCTCAGCTCGACGAATTGGTTCCGTCGCGCTACGCGGTGCGGGTCGGCGAGATTGAGGTGCTGGTGGTCAGCGATGGAGTGCTACCGCTGCCTACCGCGATGCTGGGACACAACATCGATCCCGCCGTCCGAGCGGCCTGGCTGAAAGACATGTTCCTGCCGGCGGATGCTTTCGACTGGGCGCTGAACGTGGTCGTGGTGCGCAGCGGCGACCAGACCATACTCCTCGACGCAGGGCTGGGGATCGACCCGGACCTGCATCTGCCGCGGGCCGGGCAGCTGATCAAACGGTTGGAAGCTGCCGGCATCGATCTTGCGTCGGTGACCGACGTGGTGCTGACCCACATGCACATGGACCATATTGGCGGGCTGCTCGTCGACGGGGTGAAGGACCAGTTGCGTCCGGACCTACGCATCCACGTGGCGGCGGCTGAGGTCAAATTCTGGGAGGCGCCCGATTTCTCCCGGGTCTCTATGCCACCGGGGTTCCCGGACGCGCTTCGGGCGACTGCCACGCGGTTCGCCGAAGAATATCGCAGCCATTTCAGGCTGTTCGATGACGAGTACGAGGTGGCGCCGGGCGTGGTCGTCCATCGCACCGGCGGCCACACCCCGGGGCACAGCGTGATCCGCCTGGCGTCCGGCGGCGACCGGCTGATGTTTGCCGGCGACGCCGTATTCGCGGTCGGCTTTGAGCACCCCGACTGGTTCAACGGCTTCGAGCACGACCCCGAGGAGGCGGCGCGCGTTCGGATCCGTCTTTTGCGGGAACTGGCGGAGACCGGCGAGCAGCTGGTGGCGACGCACCTGCCGTTCCCGTCCGTCGGCCGGGTGGCGGTCGACGGCGACGCCTTTCGTTGGGTGGCGGCCTTCTGGGACTACTGATCGCTTGTCGGGTTGGGATCTTAGAGCGTGTACTCATCGCGTGAATGAGTCCACGCTCTATCGATTTGTTTCTGCGCAATTCCGAACGCTAAACCACTACACACTTTTGCTGGAATTGCTTAAGTCAGATCCTGACCCGCCGATCATCCCCACATCCTGGAAGACCTCTTGGCCGATATCGTCAGCCTGCTATTGCCGTTCTTCGGCCTGATCCTCATCGGTTACATCGCCGCCAAGGCGACGAAGCAGCCTACCGAAGCGCTCGGCTGGCTGAACACCTTCATCATCTATGCCGCCCTGCCCGCTCTGTTCTTCAAGCTCGTCTCGCGCACGCCGATCGAAGAGCTGAGCCGCGTCGATTTCATCGCCACCGATATTGCGGCGACCTATGCAGTCTTCATCCTGCTTTTCGCCATCGGCCGCCTGCTGCGCGGCAATTCGCTTGCCGATTGCACCATCCAGTCCTTTGCCGGCGCCTACGGCAATATCGGCTATTTGGGACCGGGCCTGGCGCTCTTGGCGCTCGGCGAAGGCGCGGCGGTGCCGGTGGCGCTGATCATCTGCTTCGAAAACGCGCTGCATTTCGTCGTGGCGCCGGCACTGATGGCAGCGGCTGGCGACGACAAGCGTTCAGCCAGCCGGCTTATCGCCGACATCGTGCGGAAAGTCGGCCTGCATCCCTTCATCCTGTCGACGACGCTTGGCTTTGCCGTGGCTGCCTTGCATCTCGACCAGCCGCTGGCGTTTCAGCGCCTCGTCGATTATCTCGCCCAGGCGGCGGCTCCCTGCGCGCTGTTTGCCATGGGCGTGACGCTGGCGCTGCGGCCGCTGAAGCGGATCCCGGCCGAGATCTCCTATATCGTGCCGGCGAAGCTCATCCTGCATCCGATCGCGGTTTTTGTTGCACTGACGGCGATTGGTGGTTTCGAGCCGGTCTGGATTCAGGCCGCCGTGCTGCTGGCCTCACTGCCGACGGCGACCAACGTCTTCGTCATCGGCCAGCAATATGGCGTCTGGCAGGAGCGCGCCTCGGCGACGATCCTGGTCACGACGGTGTTTTCGGTGGTGACTGTTTCGCTCTGGCTGATCGTGATCCGATCAGGCCTTCTTCCGCTTCAGCTTTTCCCGTAGCGCATCGGGAATATCGCGAAAGCCGCGGCCGGGCTCGATGCCCTCGCGCATGACGATATTGCGCAGCGGCGGTATGGCCGAGAGGATATGCAGGCCGGCAGCCCGCAGCATCTGGACGGGCAGGAAATCCGAGAGCAGCGAGCGGTTGAGAAGATCGACACTGGCCGTGCGCGTCATGATATCGGCGCGGCGCCTGCGGTCGAAGCTTTCGCCGGCATCGGCCGGCACCGGTAATTCCGCCCTGTCGCAAAGGATATCTGCAAGCGCCATGATATCGCGAAGGCTAAGGTTCAGCCCCTGTGCCCCGATCGGCGGGAAGACATGGGCGGCCTCGCCGATCAGCGCGATGCGTCCCTTGCCGAAACGATGCGCCATCATGCCGGACAGCGGCCAGACCTGGACGCCCTCCTCGACGCTGACCTTGCCGAGCATGGACTGCATGTGCGCCTCGACAAGAGCGCCGAGCTCGGCAAGCGGCAATTCCAAGCGGCTCGCCGCCTCGGCGGGATCCTGCACCCAGACCAGGCTGGAGCGGCTTCCCGGCAGCGGCACCTGGGTGAAGGGGCCGTGTTTGGTGTGGAATTCGGTCGAGATATTCTGGTGCGGCAGCGAATGGGCGAAATTCAACACCATGGCCGATTGCGGATAGGACCAGTTGCGCACGGTAATGCCCGATGTTTCGCGCAGCTTCGAGCCGCGGCCATCGGCGCCGACGGCAAAATCGGCCGACAGCGTCTCGCTGCCGGCAAGCGTGATCGAGACCACTTCGGCTGAGATGTCGATCGATTCGGCCATATCGGTGAAGCGGTTGATATTGCCCTCGCCGGCAGCGGCCTCTTCGAGGATATCGATCAGCGCCCTGTTGGGGAAATTGTAGCCGAAGGCATCCAGGCCGACATCGGCCGCGCGGAAGGTGGTGGTCGGCGCGCGCAGCAGCCTGTCGGTGCCGTCGACGATGCGCATGCTGGTGAGAGGGGCGGCTGCGGGACGAAGCTTTTCCCAGAGCGCCAGGCGGTCGAGGAAGCGGATCGACTGATCCATCAGCGCTGTGGTGCGCCGGTCCTCCTTGGGAGCAACGGGGGCAACCAGCGCCACGCTGCGGCCGCCGCGCGCCAGCGCGATTGCGGCGATCATGCCGGCCAGACCGCCACCGACCACCGCCACTTCGAATGTCTTCATGCTATCGTTCCGCCATCGTAAAAAGGCGGATCGACCGCTTATGCGGCCGGCTTCGCCTGACGGCGCCAACTATAGCCCTTGCCGGCTTCGGCGTCACGCACCGCCGGCTGATAATGATGGGGAATGGCGGGAAGACGGTTTTCGGCCAGACGCTTCAGCGCCGTGGCGTTGGTGACCGAAAAGCTGTCGATGCCGACGCGCAGCATCAGCGGCACCTGATCGATCAGCACGTCGCCGACGGCGCGCAGCTCGTTGGTGTAGCCGAGGCGCTGGCGCAGCAACGAAGCATGGCTGAAGGCGCGGCCGTCGTTGAAAGCCGGAAAGGCGACGGCAATGATTTCGAGGCGATAGAGATAGGGCTCCAGCCGGCGCACGTCGTCGGCCGGCTTGATCAACACGCCGAGGCCGACATCGTTGCTTTCGTCGGCCTTGGCGATCAGTTCGTCGAGACTAAGCAGCGGCTTCTGCTCTTCGGACGCCTTCACCTCGTCGGTCTCGATCACCCAGGGATCGTTTTCGACAAAACCGGTTTCTCTCCAGATCTTCGTCATCATCCCCTCCTTATGCCGCTTCGGCCGTCGCGCCGTAGAGCGCGGTCTTGAAAGGCTGCGGTCCGACGCGGCGATAGGCGGCGAGGAAGTTCTCGGATGGATCGAGGCGCAGGCCGAGATAGGTGTCGACGATCGTCTCGATCGCGTCGGTCACCCGGTCCGGCTCGAAGCCGCGGCCGATGATTTCGCCGATCGAGGTATGTTCGTCGCCGGAGCCGCCGAGCGTGATCTGGTAGAGTTCGGCGCCCTTCTTTTCCACACCGAGCAGGCCGATATGGCCGACATGGTGATGGCCGCAGGCATTGATGCAGCCGGAGATCTTGATCTTCAGTTCGCCGATCTCTGCCTGACGTTCGGCATTGCCGAAACGCCGGGAGATTTCCTGCGCCAGCGGAATCGAGCGTGCATTGGCCAGCGCGCAGTAGTCCAGCCCGGGACAGGCAATGATATCGGTGATCAGGCCGGCATTGGCTTCGGCGAGATTGATGGCGACGAGGCCGCGATAGACGGCTTCGAGATCGGCAAGTGCCACATGCGGCAGGATCAGGTTCTGCTCATGGCTGACGCGGATTTCGTCGAAGGCATATTCCTCGGCGAGATCGGCAATCGCATCCATCTGCGCATCCGAGGCATCGCCCGGAATGCCGCCGATCGGCTTCAGCGAGATCGTCACCATGCCGTAGTCGGGGTTCTTGTGCGGCTGCACGTTCTGCTGGACCCAGCGGGAGAAACCGGAATCAGCCTTCTTCCAGCGGGCGAGGTTTTCCCAGCCTTCGGCGCGCTGGGGCAGATCAGGCGGCGCGAAATAGGCAGCGATCGACTGGACGTCCTTTTCCGGCAGCTTGAGCTCGGTATCCTTCAGCGCGACGAATTCGGCCTCCACCTGGCGCGTCAGCTCCTCGGTGCCGGTTTCGTGCACTAGGATCTTGATGCGGGCCTTGTACTTGTTGTCGCGGCGGCCGTGCAGATTGTACACGCGCACGATTGCCGTGGTGTAGGAGAGCAGGTCTTCCTCGGGCAGGAAGTCGCGGATCAGCTTGGCGATCATCGGCGTACGGCCCTGGCCGCCGCCGACATAGACGGCAAAACCGATTTCGCCCTTGTCGTTCTTCTTCACATGCAGGCCGATATCATGGACCTGGATTGCGGCGCGGTCACGCTCGGCGCCGGTAACGGCGATCTTGAACTTGCGCGGCAGGAAGGAAAATTCCGGGTGTACCGACGACCACTGGCGCAGGATTTCGGCGTAAGGACGCGGATCGGCGACCTCATCGGCGGCGGCACCGGCGAAGTGATCGGCGGTGACGTTTCTGATGCAGTTGCCGGAGGTCTGCAGCGCATGCATTTCAACGCTGGCGAGGTCGGCCAGCGCATCCGGAATATCGGACAGCTTCGGCCAGTTGAACTGCAGATTCTGGCGCGTGGTGAAGTGTCCGTAGCCGCGGTCATAGGTGCGGGCGATATGGGCGAGCATGCGCAGCTGGCGCGCGCTCAGCGTGCCATAGGGAATGGCGATGCGCAGCATGTAGGCGTGGAGCTGCAGGTAGACGCCGTTCATCAGGCGCAGCGGCTTGAACGCATCCTCGGCGAGTTCGCCGGAAAGGCGGCGCTGGACCTGATCGCGAAACTGCTCGACGCGCTCGGTAACAAAGGCATGGTCAAATTCGTCGTAACGGTACATCGTCTTCCTCAGACTGCAATGAATTCGGGATCGGCAGGAGCGTAGCCCGGGGCATATTCCATGGTCGGGCCCTGTGCGCGGATGCGCTCGCGAAGGCGAAGCGGCCAGAGAATGCCGTTGGTTTCCTGAACGTCGACGACGGCGACGTCGACGACCTCGTTGTCGGCATAGGATTTCTTGCCGATCGCCTCCAGCGCCGCGACGGCCTCGGCATGATGGGCAACGAGCGCCTCCTGCAGCGAGGTGGACCACTTCCCGTTCGCATCCAGCCAGACGGCAATGCCGTCCGTCAGCCGGTTGGCGGTCAGAACCTTGTCACCCATATTCAGCTCCTTGCAAGTTCCTCGAGCCGGGCATTTGCGCGCACTAGTGGCTCGGACAGTTCGAAATTGGCGCCGGCTACCGCATCGCCGATGATGACCATGACAGGCCCGGTCAACTCGTCGCGGCGCTGCAGATCGGGCAAATCGGCGAGCGTCCCATGCAGCAGGCGACGATCGGCGCGGCTGGCATTTTCGATTACGGCGACGGTGGTTTCGGCGGGAATGCCCGCCTGCATCAGCCGCTCGGCAACGGAGGCAGCAACCGTGCGGCCCATATAGACGGCGATCGTCGCGCCGGAAACGGCAAGGCTTGCCCAATCGGGCAGCACGTCGCCTGTGAGATCATGGCCTGTCGTAAAGACCAACGAGGAGGCGACGCCGCGCAACGTCAGCGGCAGCTCGAAATCGGCTGCGGCAGCGAAAGCCGAGGTGATACCGGGCACGACCTCATAGGTGACGCCCGCAGCACGCAATGCGGCCATCTCTTCCCCTGCCCGGCCATAGACCAGCGGATCGCCGGATTTCAGGCGCACGACCCGCTTGCCCTGGCGGCCGAGATCGACCAGCAGGTCGTTGATTTCTTCCTGGGACTTCGAGTGGCAGCCCTTGCGCTTGCCGACGGAAAGCCGCTCGGCATCACGGCGGCCCATATCGACGATCGCCTGCGGCACGAGCGCGTCATAGACGATGACGTCGGCTTCCATCATCACGCGCTGGGCCCGCAGCGTCAGCAGATCCTCGGCACCCGGACCGGCGCCGACCAGCCAGACGTGGCCTGCGACCTTGTCCATCGCGTGCAGCAGCCGGTCGGCGGCATGGTGGGCCTGCGGCAGGTTGCCGTTGGCGACCGCATCGGCAACGGCGCCGGAGAAGAAACGACGCCAGAAGACCCGGCGGGAGACGCCTCTCGGAACCAGTTGTTCGACGGCCTTGCGGTAGCTCGTTGCCAACCCGGCAAGGCGGCCGAGCGAGGGCGAAAGAAGCTGGTCGATCTGGGCGCGGATCATCTGCGCCAGAACCGGCCCTGCCCCTTCAGTGCCGATCGCAACGGCGACGGGCGCGCGGTTGACCAGCGCCGGCGTGAAGAAATCGCAGTAATCGGGCTGATCGACGGCATTGGCCGGAATTCTGGCGGCGCGGGCGGCATCGACGATGCTGCGGTCGTCGGCTTCATTGCCGGTTGCGGCGAAGACGAGCGCCGAACCCTCGACCTGTTCGGCTGAGAAGGCAACGCGCACGGTCTCGATACGGTTGCCGATCAGGAACGAGTGGTAATCGGCTTCCGGCCGATCGGCATAGGCGACAATCCGCGCCTTCGTGTTCAGCAGCAGCCGCACCTTAGCGAAAGCTTCGTCGCCATTGCCGAAGACAGCCGTCTTCTGGCCTTCCACGCGAAAGAAGGCGGGAAATACCGAAAGCTGTTCAGTCTTGGGAGGCATCATCAATCCACTTCAAGGTTGCCGGAATATGCCCTTGATCGACAAGGGATTGAAGGAACAGAAATTCGAAAGCCCAAGCAAGCGGGTATTCTTTTGCTCGTGCCGTCAATGATTTGAGAAAAGTCACCCGTGCGGCCAAAAAGCCGCATCTTCCCAGCCCGCTTGCTGCAATGCAGTATAAAGCTTGTGACAAAAGACGTCCACCGGTGCTTGACGCATTTCACTCGCGCCGCCAAGGCGATAGATTGAGGAAAACTGGAGCGCCCTCATGCCTGATAAGACCATTGCCTCCCGCCTGCTTTCGGTCATCGAAGGCGACATCCTGCCGCTGACGGAGCGTGGCGTTTCGCTTGGCAATAAGGTGTTCGGTGCGGCGATCTTAAGGAAATCCGATCTTTCGCTCGTCGTCGCCGAGACGAATAACGAGCTGGAAAATCCGCTCTGGCACGGCGAGGTCCATACGCTGAAGCGCTTCTACGAGCTTGGCGACAAGCCGCCGACCAAGGATCTGATCTTCCTTTCGACGCACGAGCCCTGCACGATGTGCATGTCGGCGATCACCTGGGCCGGCTTCGACAATTTCTACTATTTTTTCAGCCATGAGGATTCGCGCGACGCCTTCGCCATTCCGCACGACCTGAAGATACTCAAGGAGGTCTTCGGGCTTGAACCCGGCGGCTACCGCAGGCAAAACGCCTTCTGGAACAGCTTTGCCATCGCCGATCTCGTCGAGACCGAGGAGGGTCCGCTGAAGACCGCGCTGAAGACGCAGACCGCCCGCATCAAGGCGCGCTACGACGCGCTGTCGACCAGCTACCAATCGTCGAAGAGCGCCAACGATATTCCTCTGAATTGAGGCCCACCGAACTGAAGCCCGCTGAATCGAGGCAACATGGAACCTTCCAAAGAAATTTCGCGGCTGATCGAGATCATGGCGGCGCTGCGCCATCCCGAAACCGGCTGCCCCTGGGACATCGAACAGAACTTCGAGACGATCAAGCCCTATACGATCGAGGAGGCCTATGAGGTCTCCGACGCGATCGAGCGCGGCGATATGGACGATCTCTGCGACGAGTTGGGCGACCTGCTGCTGCAGGTGGTGTTTCACGCACGCATGGCCGAGGAGGCCGGCGAATTTTCCTTCGGCGACGTGGTCAACGCCATCACCGCCAAGATGATCCGCCGCCACCCGCACGTCTTTGCCCGCTCGGCGGCGGATACGCCGGACGCGGTGAAGAGACAATGGGACGAGATCAAGCAGGCGGAGAAACGCGAGCGCGCTGAGCGGCGGTCACGGCGTGGCATCACCGAGGATTTCAACAGCGGCTTCCTCGGTTCCGTGCAGCGTAGCTTCCCGGCTCTGACGGAAGCACTGAAGCTGCAGGAACGCGCCGCCAAGGTCGGCTTCGACTGGTCAGCACCGGAGCCGATCCTCGACAAGATCGAGGAAGAGATCGGTGAATTGCGGGTAGCCCTTCGCGAAGGCGATCAGGCAAAGGTCAGCGACGAACTCGGCGACCTGATCTTCGCGGTCGTCAATATCGGGCGGCATGTGAAGGCGGATCCGGAACAGGCAGTGCGCGGAACCAATACGAAATTCCGGCGGCGTTTCAGCCATATAGAACAAGTTCTTGAGGCAGAAGGCGAGACGCTGGAAGACGCGACGCTGGAGCGGATGGAGGAAATCTGGCAGGCGGCGAAGTCGATTGAAAGAGCTGTGACATCGGGGGCTGAGTGAGTTTTCCCTGAGCATTTCAAAGGGAACAGAGTTAGAGCGGAGGCTGGGCTTGCTCCCCTTCTCCCCAGCGTGGAGAAGGTGGCCCGAAGGGTCGGATGAGGGGGCCGCGCGGCACGCCTTCATTGTGCTCTTCGCTTGCGCTCAGCGCATTCGCTCCTGTCGTCGCTCACCCCCTCATCTGCCTGCCGGCATCTTCTCCCCGCTGGGGAGAAGGGGGATGTGGCAGCGCTCTTGCTTCCTCTCAGCCCAGTCAAACCATATGGTATTCGATCGGCTGCCCGTTACGCCGATTGAGCTGAGCTTATAAAGGGAGGCGAAAGCACATCCTTAAAGGGGCGATTACCGCTCCCAATCTTCCTTATCAGACTTCGGACCATTGCCGATGCGGCGTTCGAGTTCGGTTGCCTCGGTTTCGGAGAGGCGCAGATCGAGCGTGATCGTGCCGTCTTCATTATCCTCGCGGCTGTCGACGATCGCGTGATCGTAAAGCCAGGGCAGCAGCGCCAGCTTATCAACAGGAAGTCGGATCGTTGCCACGGTCATCACGCCTGACAGTCTGCGGCTGATCTCTTCCATCAGCGTGTCGACACCCTCGCCGCTGACGGCGGAAACCGCCACCACGTTGCTGGCGCCGGCCGATTTCTGCACCATGGTGTCGTGCACCTCGGGCTCCAGCCGATCGATCTTGTTCCAGACCTCGATCAGCCGTTTTTCGGCTTCGGCCTCGTCGATGCCGAGATCGTTCAGGATGCGCATCACGTCGGAGCTCTGCGCCTGGTTGTCGGCATCGGACATGTCGCGGACATGCAGGATGAGATCGGCTTCCAGCACCTCTTCCAGCGTCGCCCGGAAGGCGGCGACCAGATGGGTCGGCAGGTCGGAGATGAAACCGACGGTGTCGGAGAGGATGACGGTGCGGCCGTGCGGCAGCTTCATGCGCCGAAGGGTCGGGTCGAGCGTGGCAAAGAGCATGTCTTCGGCCAGCACGCCGGCGCCGGTGATGCGGTTGAACAGCGTCGACTTGCCGGCATTGGTATAGCCGACCAATGCCACGATCGGATGCGGCACCTTGCGGCGTTTGGCGCGGTGGAGCTGGCGGGTGCGGACGACCTGCTCCAGTTCACGCTCGAGCTTGATGATGCGGTCCTGCAGCATCCGTCGGTCGGCTTCGATCTGGGTTTCGCCGGGGCCGCCCATGAAGCCGCCGCCGCCGCGCTGGCGTTCAAGGTGGGTCCAACTGCGGACCAGGCGGCCCTTCTGATAATTCAGATGGGCGAGATCGACCTGCAGCGTGCCTTCCTTGGTGGAGGCGCGGCGGCCGAAGATTTCGAGGATAAGGCCCGTTCGGTCGATGACCTTGGCGTTCCATTCCTTTTCGAGGTTGCGTTGCTGCACCGGCGTCAATGGATGATCGACGATGACGAGACCGGAATCGCGCTCGTCGAGCAGCGCCTTGATCTCCTCGATCTTGCCGGTGCCAAGCAACGTAGCCGGTCTCGGATCATTGACCGGGACGATCGATCCATTGACGACATCGAGATCGATCGCCTGGGCAAGGCCCGTCGCCTCTTCGAGCCGGCTTTCCGGCGTGCGGGTCGAGGCTGATTCACCCTGCCCGCCGCGGCTGCGCGATTTCAGAACCGGCACGACGACAGTCGCGCGCATGTCGTCCCTGTGCTTGGCGGCCTCAGGGATGATCGAATCGTTCTTGGTATCGCGTGTCGAAATGACGGCTGATCCTGTTAGGACGCGGCTTCTTCGCTCTCAAACATCTGCATGGGCTGGCCCGGCATGATCGTCGAGATCGCATGCTTATACACCAGCTGCGAATGGCCGTCACGGCGAAGAAGAACACAGAAATTGTCAAAAGACGTAACAACGCCCGTGAGTTTCACGCCGTTGATCAGAAAGATTGTCAGGGAAATCTTTTGCTTGCGAACAGTATTGAGAAATAAGTCCTGAAGATTCTGAGAACGTTCCGCCATCGCGCCGCTTCTTTCTTTATTGCCGACCTGATCTGGCCGGTAGAATATCAATCAACCTCACCATGCGAAGACCGGTGGCATCCTCATTCCACCTGTCCAGCAAATCTTGGTATCAAATCGCAATCTTTTCCGCAACGTCGAAAAAGGCCTCGCGGACTTTCTGCGAAACGCTGCCTGGATGACCGTTGGCAATGGCCTGGCCATCGACGGAAACGACCGGAAAACAAATGCTTGTGGCTGCAGTGAGGAAGACCTCGCGGGCCGCGAGCATCTCGGAAACGGAGAAATTCCGCTCCGCTATCGTCAACCCCAGCTTGGCCCCGACATCCATCAGAGTGGTGCGGGTAATGCCGCGCAGAATGCCGTGTTCGGCCGGTCGCGTCACCAGCGTTCCGTCCGGATCGACGATCCAGACATTGGTCGCCGCCCCTTCCTTCACCATGCCGTCGCCGTCGACATAGATCGCTTCCTGGGCGCCGGCCTCCTTGGCCTGCTGGCGGGCCATGGCATTCGGCAGCAGGCCGATGGACTTGATGTCGACGCGGTCCCAGCGGTTGTCGACAAGGGTGATCGCCCGGATGCCGTTGGCATTCTTGGCGGCGATAACCCTGGCGTCGGTGCTTTTGGCGGTAATGACAAGCGAGGGCGGCGTTCCCTCGACCGGAAAGACATGATCGCGGCGGGCGACACCGCGCGTCACCTGCATGTAGAAAAGCCCGTTGCGGACATGGTTGCGGCGCAGCGTCTCGCGAATGACCTGCGTCAGTGCCGCCCGGCCCATCGGCCAGGCGATGCGCAACTCACCAAGCGAACGGTCGAGACGGTTCAGATGGCGCGTGAGGTCGACGATATAGCCGTGGCGCACCTCGCAGACTTCATAGACGCCATCGGCGAACTGGTAGCCGCGATCCTCGATATGCACGCTGGCATCGGAATGCTTGACGTAACGGCCATTCACATAGGCAATTCTCGGCATGGGAAACCTGGTCTTCCGGGAAGCAATATGGGACGCGGCGCGGCGTCGGCCGCGCCGGAAACGATCAGACGCCGAGCGACTTCAGCTTGCGGTGCAGCGCCGAACGCTCCATGCCGACGAACTCCGCGGTGCGCGAGATATTGCCGCCGAAGCGGTTGATCTGGGCGATCAGATAATCCTTCTCGAACATCTCGCGGGCTTCGCGCAGCGGCAGCGTCATGATGTGATAGTCGTTCTTGGCGGACACCTTCGGCAGCATGTCGCCGAGATCGGTCGGCAGCATGTCGGCGGTGATCGGCGCATCGGGGCCGTCGGTGCGGGCAAGGATCATCAGCCGCTCGATATTGTTGCGCAGCTGGCGGATGTTGCCGGGCCAATCATGCGCCTGCAGCACCGCCATGGCGTCATCGCCGATGCGGCGCGGACGGATGCCGGCCTGCTCGGATATCTGGCGCATCAGCTGGTCGACGAGGAAGGGAATGTCCTCGCGCCGTTCGGCAAGTGCGGGCACACGCACCGGCACGACGGCAAGGCGATGATAGAGATCCTCGCGGAACCACCCCTCGGCGATGCGGCTCTCGAGATTATAGGCGGTCGAAGAGATGATGCGGACATCGACCTTGACGCGCTTGGAACCGCCGACGCGCTCGAACTGCTGATCGACCAGCACGCGCAGGATCTTGTTCTGCGTCTCGCGTGGCATCTCGCCGACCTCGTCGAGATAGAGGATGCCGCGATGGGCTTCCTCGAGCGCGCCGATCTTGCGCGCCTGGCCGGGCGTGCCCTCGGTGCCGAACAGCGCCACTTCCATGCGTTCGGGCGTGATGTTGGCGGCGTTGATCGCAACGAAGGGGCCGTTGGCGCGAGCCGACTTCTTGTGGATCATCCGCGCCACCAGCTCCTTGCCGGAACCCGACGCGCCGAGGATCATGATGCGGCTGTTGGTCGGTGCAACCTTCTCGATCGTCTGGCGCAGCTGCGAAACGGCAACCGAGGTGCCGATCAGCTCCAGCGCATCGCCGGTGCGGCGCTTCAGATCGGAGACCTCGCGCTTCAGCTTGGAATTCTCCAGCGCGCGTTCGGCGATCAGGATCAGCCGGTCGGCCTTGAAGGGCTTTTCGATGAAATCGAAGGCGCCACGCTTGATCGCCGAGACGGCGGTCTCGATGTTGCCATGGCCTGATATCATCACCACGGGCAGTTCGGGATGGCGGGTCTTGATCTCGTCGAGCAGCGACAGACCATCGAGCTTGCTGCCCTGCATCCAGATATCGAGGAAGATCAGCCGCGGCACGCGATCGGAAATCGCCGCCAGCGCGCTGTCGCTGTCATGGGCCGTGCGCGTCTCGTGCCCTTCGTCGGAGAGAATGCCGGAAACGATCTCGCGAATATCGTGCTCATCGTCGACGACGAGAATATCAGAGGCCATAAACGCTTTCCTTGTCATTGGCTGCGGGAGCAGCAGGCGTCGGATCCAGGCGTGGCAGATGCACGCGGATCATGGCCCCTCTTCCCCGGTCAAAATCGGCGGGCGCATCATGCAGCTCGAGCTGCCCGCCATGTTCCTCGATGATCTTCTTGACGATGGCGAGGCCGAGGCCGGTGCCCTTCTCGCGCATCGTCATATAGGGTTCCAGAATGCTGTGGCGGTTCTCCACCGGCAAGCCACGGCCGTTGTCGATCACGTCGACGGTGAAGCGGTCGCGGCCGGTATCGAGTGCGGCGCGGACGAGAACCTTGCGTTCGTCCCGCTCGTCACTCGGAACGGCCTCGATCGATTCGACGGCATTCTTGATAAGATTTCCGAAAGCCTGGCCGAGCATGCGGCTGTCGAACAGACCCTCCAGCGGCTGATCGCCGAAATCCTGCTCGAAGGTGACGTGATGGTTGCCCATCTCGCGCAGGAAGATCGCGTCGCGCAGAATATTGCGCAGGTCGCTAGGCTCCTTGGTCGGCTTCGGCATGCGGGCGAAAGCAGAGAATTCGTCGACCATGCGGCCGATGTCGCCGACCTGGCGGATGATCGTATCCGTGCACTGGTCGAAGACCGTCCGGTCATCCGGGTCGATCTGCTTGCCGTAGCGGCGCTGGATGCGCTCGGCGGACAGCTGGATCGGCGTCAGCGGATTCTTGATCTCATGAGCGATGCGCCTTGCCACGTCGCCCCAGGCGGTCGAGCGCTGGGCGATGACGAGATCGGTGATGTCGTCGAGCGTGATCACGTAGGATTCGCTCATGTCGCGCACTTCCTCGCGGGTGACCTGCACGCTCAGCGTCCTGACAGTGCCGCCGCGCACCAGAGCAATCTGCTTGCGGAAATCGCCGCGATGACGCACCGCCGCCTCGGTCAGCACGTGATCGACCTCCGGCGCGATGTCGACCAGCTGCTTTCCGAGCATCTCGTCGGCCGACAGCGACATCAGCGTCTCGGCCGAGCTGTTGACGATGGCGATGCGGCGGTCCTGCTCGACGCCGATGACGGCAGCGGTGACGCCCGACAACACCGCCTCGATGAAGCGGCGGCGGTCGTCGACCTCGTCCTTGGCCTCGAGGATCTCGTCGCGCTGGGTGCGGATTTCCGAGATCATCTTGTTGAAGGTGCGAGAAAGATTGGCGACGTCGCCGTCAACGGCATGCACCGGCACGACAATATCCATATTGCCCGATGCAACGCTGTCGGCCGCCGTAATCAGCAGGCGGATCGGCCGGACGATGCGGTCGGCGACGGCGATCGCGGTCCAGATCGCTGCCAGCAGCACGATCAGCGCGAAGCCGATATAGAGCACGGCAAAGGCGACCTGCAGAGAGAAGCGGTTGGCTTCCATCGAGCGGTATTCGGTGGCGTTCTCCTCCATCATGCGCATCGCGCCCATGACCTTGGGATCGACGGCGCGCACCGTATAGAGAAAGGTGCCCTGAATGGCATCGAGTTTGATTATGGCGCCGACGAGATTGGTGACGCCGGGCGGGATCAGCGTCGGCTGGCCGGCGGCCGCCTTTTCCAGCGCATCCTGCGGAATGGCCGGCAGCGGCTTTTCGGTGGCGATATCGGCCTGGACGATCACCGAGCCGTCGCGCTCGACGAGGAAGGCTCCGAGCAGGCCGCGGCCCCTCGCCTGGCGGGTCATCAGGTCGGCAAAGCCGGTCCTGTCGAGGCTGTAGAGCGCGCGGTTGCGCTCCAGGTCATTGGCCATGGAGACCGTCTGCCCCTGCAGGTAGCTGGCATTCTCCATCATATAGGCCTGGCCGATATTGCGCGACGAGCTGACGATCGACTGGGTGCGCAGGGCAAACCAGCGGTCGAGACCGGCATTCAGCGTGATACTGGCGAAGATGGCGACGAGGATCGCCGGTGTGATCGCGACGATCGAAAAGAGCACGACGATGCGGATATGCAGGCGGGCTGCCGCACGGCCGCGGGTGCGGGCCTTCAGCAGCCTTGCCACTTCGCGGCCGATCAAGGCGAGCAGCGTCAGGACAAAGAAGGAATTGACGATCACCGAGGTGATGACGACATGCGACGTCGGGGCGATCGGCGTCAGGCCGAGCAGCACGAACAGCGTCGCCGTGGCGCAGAGAAGCGCGCCGCCGGCAAGCACGAGGCCGGG
The DNA here is from genome assembly GCF_019778565.1 of Rhizobium laguerreae. NCBI lineage: Bacteria > Pseudomonadati > Pseudomonadota > Alphaproteobacteria > Hyphomicrobiales > Rhizobiaceae > Rhizobium > Rhizobium laguerreae. The sequence continues at coordinate 188,608 of NZ_JAAXQT010000005.1, forward strand.
CACGGCAAAAAGGGCGCGGCGATCGGTCACCGTCGTCACCGTCTCGCCCGCCGCCGCCGGCGATACCCCATCCTGCGTCATTCGGCCTCTCTTCAGACGGCACCCGCCGCCCTCGCCATCCGATCGAAAACCAAGCAACGCCGGCTTAAAAAGCCAGCGCTGCAACGACTCGATCGGGAGCGAATGTCCAAAACCCGTGCGTGACCTTTAAGCAACGCATTGTGGCGAAAATGCAACGCGCCTCGGCACATTGTCAAGCCGTGCTTCCCTCGACGAGCCTTAATCTGACCCCGAGGAAGGTTTTGTTTTCTCTAGAAGCGCCGAGGCCCTTCGGGTTTGTTTCCGACGATCGTGTCGATCCGCTCCAGCACGTCAGACGTCATCTTCTGTCGGTGTGAGAGGGCCGCGAGATTGTCCTGCAGCTGGCTGGCGCGCGAGGCTCCAAGGATGACGGTCGAGACGTTGCGGTTGGCGAGGCACCACAAAAGGGCGAGATGGGTGATCGATAGGCCGATCTCGTCCGCAAGCTTTGCAAGCTCGCCAACTTGTTTGAGCTGGGCGCGGCCGGCATCGCTGGACCACTTATCCTTCAGCCATTCATAGCCCGGCAGGTTCATACGGCTATCGGCCGGCACACCGTCATTGTATTTCCCGGTCAGGACGCCCGAGGCGAGCGGTGACCAGATCGTGGTGCCAAGGCCGATCAGGTCGTAGAGCGGCAGATAGTCGGATTCGACCTTCTGGCGTTCAAAGATGTTGTACTGCGGCTGTTCCATGGTCGGCGGCGTGATGCGCAAATCCCGGGCGACGGCATAGGCTTCCGTCAATTGCTGCGCGGACCATTCCGACGTGCCCCAGTAGAGCACCTTGCCCTGGGCGACGAGATCGTGCATCGCCCGGACCGTTTCCTCGATCGGCGTGTCGATATCCGGGCGGTGGCAGAAATAAAGGTCGAGGTAGTCGACCTGAAGCCGCTTGAGCGCTGCGTGGCAGGCATCGGTCACATGCTTGCGCGACAGGCCGCGCTGCGTCGGCCTCTCACCTCCCCAGAAGACCTTGCTGGAGACGACAAAGCTGTCACGGCTCCAGCCGAGCCTGCTGAGCGCCTCGCCCATCACGATTTCGGACTTGCCGCTCTCGTATCCTTCGGCATTGTCGAAGAAGTTCACCCCATTGTCGTAGGCAAGCTTCATGAGGTCGACGGCGTCGCCTCCATCGACCTGCTTGCCGAACGTCACCCATGAACCGAAGGAGAACTCGCTCACCTGCAGGCCCGACTTTCCCAAACGTCGATATTCCATCATGTAACTCCCGCAAATTATGAATATGTGCCGGCCTGTCATCGGGGTCGGCGTCGCCCGATCGATCGACGACCGATTGGCGTAATCTATGGCATGCGCAACGATATGCGAGGCTCAGCCCGCCAAGTTGACCAAAACACGATGTCGCAGGTCCCGTCAGCCCCCGACCGTAAAGAAAAAGGGCGCTCCACGACATCAGCCGGAGCGCCCGTGGCATGCGATCGACGACGTTTGCGGCGGAGGTCGACGGCAGCAACGGCAGCATGATGAGATTCGGAACGGATAGGCAACATGCGATTGGAGTCTGCGACGTTATCGCGCGCTGATTGATCCCGTCATCCACCGGATATCCACAGCCTATCCACAGGCACCGCGACAATGATCGCAGCAACTTCAATGACATTCGCCTCTCGGCAAAACACTCCTCACAAATGCTTATGTGACTGTCGAATGACACCGCATCTTTGTTTGTCTGCTTGGATACAAACCGTGGCCTGGCTCAGATAGGCTCACCTCTCCTCCCGACCGTGGCGGCGGACGCCGGGAGGGGTGGGCGGTGGGCAACATGAGGGCCCGCCGCCTTCTTTTCAGCGCACCCCCCGAACGACCTCAGGCGGTGCGGGAACTCCTGTAGACCGAGACACCAAGTTCCCTGATCTTCTTGCGCAAGGTGTTGCGGTTGAGACCGAGAAGATCGGCCGCCTTGATCTGGTTGCCGCGCGTCGCCGTCAGTGCGGCGAGGATCAGCGGATATTCCATTTCGGTCAGCACGCGATCATAGAGGCCGGGCGGCGGCAGATTGTCCCCGAAGCCTGCGAAATAGCTGCGCATGTTCTCTTCGACGGCTTGCGCAATCGTCATCGAGCCGCTGCGCATCGGCCCCTTGTCGATCGGGCTGTCGGGCACGTCGGAGCGAAGTTCGGCGTCGATGATCTCGCGGGTGATCACATCCTGCGGGTAAAGCGCCATCAGACGGCGGATGAGATTTTCCAGTTCGCGGACGTTGCCCGGCCAGGCATATGCCTTCATCAATTCGAGCGCTTCCTGATCGAAACGCTTGGAGCCAAGACCTTCCTTTTCCGCCTGCTGGATGAAATGGCGTACCAGATCGGGAATGTCCTCGGCGCGGTCGCGCAGCGGCGGCAGGCGCAGCGGCACGACGTTGAGGCGGTAATAGAGATCCTCGCGGAAGAGGCCCTGGTTGATCGCCTGCTTCAGGTCCTTGTTGGTGGCGGCGACGATGCGCACATCGGTGCGGATCGGCGTGCGGCCGCCGACGGTGGTGTATTCGCCCTGCTGCAGGACGCGTAAGAGCCGTGTCTGGGCGTCCATCGGCATGTCGCCGATCTCGTCGAGGAAGAGCGTGCCGCCTTCGGCCTGCTCGAAGCGGCCGGTCGAGCGGGTCTGCGCGCCGGTGAAGGCGCCCTTCTCGTGGCCGAACAGTTCGGATTCGATCAGGTCGCGCGGGATCGCCGCCATGTTGATCGCAACAAACGGGCCGTTGCGGCGCTTGCCGTAATCATGCAGCGCGCGGGCGACGAGCTCCTTGCCGGTGCCGGATTCGCCGGTGATCATCAGCGTCAAGTCCGTCAGCATCAGGCGGGCGAGCACGCGGTAGATTTCCTGCATCGCCGCCGACCGGCCGACGAGCGGCATGCCGTCCTGCATGTCGTCTTCGAGTTTGGCGGGCTTGCGCTTCGGCTCGGCGAGCGCCCGGCCGATGATGCCGATCAGCTCGGTGAGATCGAAGGGCTTCGGCAGATAATCGTAAGCGCCCTTTTCCGAGGCCTTGATGGCGGTCATGAAGGTGTTCTGGGCGCTCATGACGAGGACCGGCAGGTCGGGCCGCGCCTTCTTGATGCGCGGCAGCAGATCGAAGGCGTTCTCGTCGGGCATCACCACATCGGTGACGACCAGATCGCCCTCGCCTGCCGAAATCCAGCGCCAGAGGGTAGCGGCGTTGGAGGTGATGCGGACGTCATAACCGGCGCGGCTCAAAGCCTGGTTGAGCACGGTCCGGATGGCCGCATCATCATCTGCAACGAGGATCGTAGCTGTCATCGAGAAGGTCCTGTCGAGCTTGCTATAGAGGCGTCCTCGAGCGAGGCGTCCTTCGACGCCGGCATGAGAACGCGGAATGTCGTGCGGCTGTTCTGGCTGTCGCATTCGATGATGCCGCCGTGATCGCCGATGATCTTGGCGACCAGCGCCAGACCGAGGCCGCTGCCGTTCGGCTTGGTGGTGATGAAAGGATCGAAGAGATGCGGCAACAGATCGAGGGGAACGCCGGGGCCGTTGTCGTGGACGCAGAATTCCAGCGGCAGCGAGATCTTTTCACGCGTGCCGGCGACCGAAAGACGGATGCCGGGACGATAGGCCGTCGTCAACATGATCTCGCCGTCCGACCGATCGCCGACCGCTTCGGCGGCGTTCTTCACCAGATTGAGGAAGACCTGGACGAGCTGGTCGCGATTGGCATAGACGGCCGGCAGCGACGGGTCGTAACTCTCGGTGACCCGGATGTTGCGGGCAAAACCCGCCTTGGCGACCGCCTTCACATGATCGAGCACGGAATGGATGTTGACCGGCATGCGGTCAACAGGGCGTTCGTCGGAAAAGACTTCCATGCGATCGACCAGCGAGACGATGCGATCGGTCTCGTCGCAGATCAGCCGGGTCAGCGCCCGATCGTCGTCGACCGCAGACTGTTCGAGCAACTGGGCGGCGCCGCGTATGCCGGAGAGCGGGTTCTTGATCTCATGCGCCAGCATCGAGGCAAGGCCGGTCACCGAGCGGGCGGCGGCGCGATGGGTCAGCTGCCGGTCGATCTTGTCGGCCATCGACCGTTCCTGGAAGACGATGACGACGGCGCCGGGCTCGCTGAGCACCGGGGCGACATAGAGATCGACGAGCTTGTCCTGGCCGAGGCGGGGCGAACTCAGGTCGACGCGATATTCGTTGACCGGCGCCTTGCGCTCGCGCACCTGGTCGATCAGGGCAAGCAGCGGGCTGCCGAAAGGAATGAAGGTCGAGATGCGGTAACGCGCCAGATGCGAAGCGCTGGCGCCGAAGAAGGCCTCCGCCTCCCAATTGGCGAAAACGACGAAGCCGGATTCGTCGACCATGACGACGGGGTTCTGGATGGCGTTCAGCACGGCCATGGCGACGGTCCCGCCGGCATGATCGGACGGAGATGTCATATCCTTCATCATGCCGCCTCCCGGCTGTCGACAATATTCACAGCCAGCGCATCGTAAAGGCGCGCGGCCACCTCGCGCGGATCGCGCGAGGTCATGATCTCCGCCTTTTCAGCGCCTGACAGGTCAGGCGCGAAACGCTGGAGATACCAGCCAAGGTGCTTGCGGGCGTGGCGGATCGCCACCGCTTCGCCGTAGAAATCCAGCATCATCCGGTAATGTTCGACGGCGATATCGGCGATCTCCTGGGATTGCGGTGCGGGCGCACCTGATATGACGCCGGCATGCCACGGCCTGCCCTGGCAGCCCCTGCCGATCATCACGGCATCGGCGCCGGAGCGGCGCAATATTTCCTGCGCGTCAGCTGCGGTTTCGACATCGCCGTTGGCGACCAACGGAATGGCGACCGCTTCGCGGACGGCGCGGATCGCATCCCAATCGGCGCGGCCTTCATAGAATTGCATGCGGGTGCGCCCATGAATGGTCACAAGCTGGATGCCGGCCGCCTCGGCGCGGCGGGCGATATCAGGCGCGTTGATCGAGTTCTCATCCCAGCCAAGGCGCATCTTCAGCGTCACCGGAATGTCGACGGCTTTGACCGTCGCCTCGATGAGGCCGAGCGCGTGATCGGGATCACGCATCAGCGCCGAACCCGAATAACCGCCGATCACCTTCTTTGCCGGACAGCCCATGTTGATGTCGATGATATCGGCGCCGTGATCGGCGGCGATCTTGGCCGCCTCCGCCATCCAGTGCGCCTCTCGCCCGGCAAGCTGCACCATATGCGGCCGGAAGCCCGCAGCACTGAGCCGCGACCAGGATTCAGCCGTGTCGTTGACCAGTTCGCGGCTCGCCACCATCTCGGTGACGACGAGGCCGGCGCCGAAGCGCCATGCAAGCTCGCGGAAGGGCATATCCGTGACGCCGGACATCGGCGCCAGCACAACGCGGTTCCGCACGGACACGGGTCCGATTTGGAAAGGCGCTGCGAGGTCCTGGGAAATCAAATGATTATCTTTCGGGCACACAATAGAACTGCATTATTTTTAGCCACTATTCCCTGTCTTGCCAAGGGGGCTGAGACAGGAATTGATATTTTTCGGGCAGATGCTGGAAAAGGCCAAAGCAAGACGTTAGAGCACTGGGGTCAATTCCGCATATTTTAGGGGATTTATGCTGCAAATGCCTTCTAAGCAACCGATATCGGCTGGAATTGTCATCGTTGCCGCCGGCCGCGGCGAGCGCGCAGGATCATCCAAGGAAGGCCCCAAGCAATATCGCATGATCGGCGGCAAGCCGGTTATCGTGCATACGCTTGAAAACTTCATGACATGGGAAGCCGCAACCGAGATCGTCGTCGTCATCCATCCCGATGACGAGGCGCTGTTTGCGAGAGCCTTCCGCCACATCATCTCGGCAACGCCGATCAAAACGGTGCATGGGGGTGCGACCCGGCAACAATCCGTGCTTGCCGGCCTCAGACACCTCAAGGACAAGCACATCAGTCATGTCCTGATCCACGATGCCGTGCGGCCGTTCTTCGATCATGTGCTTCTAGACCGCATCGCCGAGAGCCTTGACGCCGGCGCACAGGCGGTCCTGCCGGCGATCCCGGTCACCGATACGCTGAAACGCGCCGACAGCGCCGGCACCGTGCTGACGACGATTTCACGCGAGCATCTTTACGCGGCGCAGACGCCGCAATCCTTCGCCTTCGATAAGATCCTCGAGGCGCATGAGAAGGCAGCCGCGAACGGACGAAGCGATTTCACCGACGACGCCTCGATCGCCGAATGGATGGGCATTCCGGTGACGATCGTCGAGGGCACGAACGACAACGTCAAGCTGACGGTCAAGAACGATATCGCCATGGCCGACGACAAGCTCTCGTCTTCGCTGCTTCCGGACGTGCGCACAGGCAACGGCTACGACGTGCACCAGCTCGTAGCGGGCGATGGCGTGACGCTCTGCGGCGTGTTCATTCCGCATGACCAGAAGCTGAAAGGTCACTCGGATGCCGACGTTGCGCTGCATGCGCTGACGGACGCGCTGCTCGCCACCTGCGGCGCCGGCGATATCGGCGATCATTTCCCGCCGTCCGACCCGCAATGGAAGGGGGCGGCCTCGCGGATCTTCATCGAGCATGCCGCCCGGATCGTGCGCGAGCGCGGCGGTACGATCATGAATGCGGACGTCTCTCTGATCGCCGAGGCGCCGAAGGTCGGCCCGCATCGAGACGCCATGCGGGCGAAACTGTCGGATTATCTCGGCATCGATATCGAGCGCTGCTCGGTCAAGGCGACGACCAATGAGACGATCGGCTTCGTCGGCCGACGCGAAGGCATCGCGGCGATCGCCACGGCGACCGTCGTCTATCGCGGAAGGAAATGATGAGCCTTTTTCCTCAGGATATTATTTCGACGGCGGAGGCGATCGTCCGCGACTTCACGGCTGCAGGGCTGATGATCTCGACCGCCGAATCCTGCACCGGCGGGCTGATCGCCGGAGCGTTGACGGAGATTTCGGGTTCGTCCGCCGTCGTCGACCGTGGCTTCGTCACCTATACGAATACCGCAAAGATCGAGATGCTCGGCGTGCAGGCGGAAACGCTGCTGCGCTTCGGGGCGGTCTCCGAGGAAACGGCGCGGCAGATGGTGCATGGCTCCCTCTTCCGCTCACGCGCCGAGATCGCCGTCGCCGTCACAGGCATTGCCGGCCCCGGCGGCGGATCGGCGGAAAAACCGGTCGGCCTCGTGCATCTCGCCGCCAAATCGCGCGCCGGCATGCTCATCCACCGAAAGATGCTCTATGGCGATATCGGCCGTAGCGAGATTCGGCTGGCGACGATCAGGACGGCGCTGGAGATGGTGCGCTCACTGCTTGCTGCCTGACGCGGGTTCGCGCATCAAACCGGCGTGTAGATTCGGTTTGCCCTGGTCTCGAAGGCTTCGGTGAACATGCGGAAGGCGCGGTCGAACATCGAGCCCATCAGCGCGCCCAAGATGCGGCTCTTGAACTCGTAGTCGATGAAGAAATCGACGGTGCAGCCGCCGGACGGGATCTCGGCGAAGTGCCAGCGATTGTCGAGATATTTGAACGGACCATCGATATATTTGACCTCGATGACGTGTTCGGCCCGGTTCAGCAGCACCTGCGTCGTGAAGGTCTCGCGGATCGCCTTGTAGCCGACCGTCATGTCGGCGACGAGCAGGATCTTGCCGTCGCGCTCCTTGCGGCTCCTGATGGCGAGCGCTTCGCAGAGCGGCAGGAATTCCGGATAACGCTCGACATCGGCGACGAGATCGAACATCTGCTCGGGCGTGTGCGGGACGGGACGGTGCGTTTCGAATTGCGGCATAAGCGGCAATTAATCGGGCCGGCCGAGAAGATCAAGAAGCTCGCGCATCTGGCGGCGGGATTTTAGCTGAAGAACCGGCACGTCGGGGCCATGCGCGGCGATGCCGGCGACGAGGCGCGGCGCGAATTTCTCCTCGAAGGTCCAGATGAATCGGAGGAATTCCAAATCGACCTTCTCGATACAGCCCGGCGCCATTTCGGGGCGAGTGCGGCCGATCCATTTCGCCCACCGGCTGATTGCGCCCCAGATGCAGACAAGCCGCGGCATGCGGACCCAGACGACGAAATCGGTGCGCGGCAACCGAATGTCCAAGGAAGACGGGTTCGTGCCGTCCATGATCCAACGTTCTTCGAGGATCCGGCTGGTGATGATCATTCTCTGCTCGACCCTGTCGCGCGTGACCCAGCCGGGAAGCCAGTATACGTCGCGGTCGAGCGAAATGTAGGAAAGCCCGAAGCGCCTGGCGATCTTCAGCGACAGCGTCGATTTGCCGCCGCCCGAGCAACCGATGACGAGGATGCGGCGGGCTGTCCGGATATGCTTTGCCGCCTGTTCGAGATCGGTGATTTGCTGACGCGGCGGCAGGTCTACTTTCTGATCCATCATGCAACTCCCTCGAGCCAGACGTGCGCTTCGCCGGCATGCTCTCAAGCGCCAAGAGCGGCGAACCGGCTAGCCGCTTTGCGCGATCTTAAAATGACGGTGGATTCGACAAGCCCGTGATCGCGAAGTGCTGCCTCGATCAGAGGCGCGGCATCCCGCTCGAAATTCCAGATATAGGCAAGCGCGTCCAGCGAGAAGCGTTCGGGGCAGCCGGCAGGCAGTTCGGGACGGTTGCGCCCAAAATAACGGAATGTTCTTGAGACCGCGCCGTACAGGCATGCATAACTGGACAGCCGAAGCCAAATGACGGCGTCGGCGCGCGGCAAACGAAGATGGAAGGAGCTCAGCCCGGTTCCATCCATGATCCAGCGTTCTTCCGCCACCGCCCTGGCGATCAGGCGGTCGATCTCGTCGCGCGGTCTCTTTCTCCAGCCCGGTTGCCAGTAGAAGTCGCGGTCCATGGAGATGTAGTCAAGGTCGAGCGCTCGCGAAAGCCGCTTTGCGAGCGTGCTCTTGCCGCTGCCGGGGCAGCCGATAACCAGGATACGGTCGGCTTCGATCAGCGGCGATTTCAATCCGGAGGTGATGTTCATCGTCGGCCTCCCAAAGAAAAACCGCGGCGAAAATCGCCGCGGTTCAATCAAAAAGCAAGTACCAGATGTTACTCGGCGGCGATCAACAGCTTCTTCTCGCGCGCCGCCCGCAGCCGAGCAAAGTCGTCGCCGGCATGGTGGGACGAGCGCGTCAACGGGCTGGAGGCGACCATCAGGAAGCCCTTGCTGTAGGCGACGGTCTCATAAGACTTGAACTCGTCGGGGGTGACGAAACTTTCGACCTTATGGTGCTTGCGCGTCGGCTGCAGGTATTGGCCGATCGTCAGGAAGTCGACATCGGCTGTGCGCAGATCGTCCATCAGCTGCAGCACTTCGTTTCGCTCTTCGCCAAGACCGACCATGATGCCCGATTTCGTGAACATCGTCGGATCGAGTTCCTTCACCCGCTGCAGCAGGCGAACGGAATGGAAGTAGCGGGCGCCGGGGCGAACCGTCAGATAGTTGCCGGGCACCGTTTCCATATTGTGGTTGAAGACGTCCGGCTTGGCGGCGACGACGCGTTCCAGCGCACCCGGCTTCTTCAGGAAGTCGGGCGTCAGGATCTCGATCGTCGTCATCGGCGAGGCGGCACGGATTGCCCAGATCACCTTTTCGAAGTGCGCGGCGCCGCCGTCCTCCAGGTCGTCACGGTCGACCGAGGTAATGACGACGTGGCTGAGGCCCATCTCCTTGACCGCCTTGGCGACATTCTCCGGCTCGGCCATGTCGAGCGCATTGGGCTTGCCGGTGGCGACATTGCAGAAGGCGCAGGCGCGGGTACAGATCTCGCCCATGATCATGAAGGTCGCGTGCTTCTTGTCCCAGCACTCGCCGATATTCGGGCAGCCGGCCTCCTCGCAGACGGTGACGAGCTTGTGCTCCTTCACGATCGCACGGGTCTCGGCATAACCCTTGGAGGTCGGCGCCTTGACGCGAATCCAGTCCGGCTTGCGCATGACTTCCGTGTCCGGCCGATGCGCCTTCTCCGGATGCCGCACGCGCTTGGCGTCGGGATTGATCGTATCGAGGATGGTCACCATTGCAGTTTCAGCTTTCTACCGCCCCTATGCGGCAAATCTCATTCGGATCTAGCGCCGCACCAGCCGCGCAAGGAATATCAACAAGCAGGCGCCGAGGAAACCCGTCACGAAATAGCCGAGCCGCCCGCCGACCACCTCGAGATGAAACTGCGCGAGGATGGCGCTTGCGACGACCGAGCCGACGATGCCGAGCACGATGTTCAGGAAAATCCCGTATCGCGCTTCCATCAGCTTGCCGGCGAGCCAGCCTGCAAGCCCGCCGATGGTGATTGCCGAAATCCAGCCGACGCTTTCCATGCCTACCCCTACCCTCAAGTTGGCCCTCAGTTGCTCTTCAAGCGACCGCTCTCGCGATTAGAACCACGATGATGGCGCCGACGGTGGCGTGGATGATCTGCACGACCAGCGCATTTTCGATGCCCAGCGAAATGCCGAGCGCGCTGAACAGATAACCGCCGACGAAGGCGCCGATGATTCCGCTCAGCAGGCATCTTATCAACCCGCCGCCACCGACGACCAGGCTTGCCAGGAAGCCTGCAACCAGGCCGATCAGCAAAAACACCAGCAACGCCTGCGTCTCCATAGACATGATGATTTCCTTTCGTTTTTTCCACCCTGGTGAGGATGGCTTTGCCACCCCGACATAAAGGGCGGCATTGGAAAGTATCAAGCGTTCAGGACGCGGCCGTAAGCATCGAGCACCGCTTCCTTCATCGATTCCGACACGGTCGGATGCGGGAAGATCGTGTGCATCAGTTCTTCCTCGGTCGTCTCGAGGTTCATCGCGACCACGAAGCCCTGAATGAGTTCGGTGACTTCGGCGCCGACCATGTGGGCGCCGAGCAGTTCGCCGGTCTTCTTGTCGAAGATCACCTTCACCATGCCCTGGTCTTCGCCGAGTGCGATCGCCTTGCCGTTTGCCGCGAAGGAGAAGCGGCCGACGCGGATGTCGCGGCCCAGTTCCTTGGCCTTCGCTTCGGTGATGCCGACGGAGGCGACCTGCGGATTGCAATAGGTGCAGCCCGGCACCTTGCCCTTGTCGGTCGGATGGACATTGGGAAGGCCGGCGATCTTTTCGACGCAGACGACGCCCTCATGCTCCGCCTTGTGCGCCAGCATCGGCGGGCCGGCGACATCGCCGATCGCATAGATGCCGGCGATATTGGTCTTGCCGTAGCCGTCGATGACGACGCAGCCGCGGTCGGTCTTGACACTGAGCGCCTCGAGACCGAGATTTTCGATATTGCCCTGAACGCCGACGGCCGAAATCAGCCGGTCGGCAGTGATCTGCTCAACCTTGCCATCGGCCGTCTCGACACGGGCGGTAACGCTGTTCGTGGCCTTGTCGACCTTGGTGACCTTGGCGCTGGTGAAGATCTTGAGGCCGCGCTTTTCAAGCTGCTTGCGGGCGATCGCCGTGATCTCGGCATCCTCGACCGGCATGATGGTCGGCATGACTTCGACGACCGTGACGTCGACACCCATCGAGCGATAGAAGCTGGCGAATTCGATGCCGATCGCGCCCGAGCCCATGACGATCAGCGATTTCGGCAAAACATCCGGCTTCAGCGCCTCGAAATAGGTCCAGATCAGCTTGCCATCCGGCTCGATACCGGGCAACGCGCGCGGACGGGCGCCGGTGGCGATGATGATATGCTTGGCGGAATAGGTGCCCTCGCCGCTCTTGACGTTCTTCGGCAGCGGATGCTGCGGCTCGACGACCGGCTTCGACGGCTTGCCGACGACGATCTCGCCGGGCTGAGCTCCAGTCGAAGCCTTGGTGATCTTCGCTTCTCCCCAGATGATGTCGATCTTGTTCTTCTTCATCAGGAAGCCGACGCCGGCATTCAGACGGGCGGAGACGGCACGCGAGCGGCCGACGACGGCCTTGGCATCCGGCTTGACCGTGCCTTCGAGAACGAGGCCGTAATCTTTGAAGTGGTTGGCGTGATCGAGCACCTCGGCCGAGCGCAGCAGCGCCTTAGTCGGGATGCAGCCCCAGTTCAGGCAGATGCCGCCCATATGCTCGCGCTCGACGATCGCGGTCTTGAGGCCGAGCTGGCTGGCGCGGATGGCGGCGACATAGCCGCCGGGGCCTGAGCCGATAATGATGACGTCGTAGGATTCAGCCATGTGTTTCCTGCCTTTGTTGCGCTGCGCTGCGGGTCATGAGCACCCACGCATGTCTCTTGCTGTTTTCGAAGAGCGGCACGGCATCGGCGCGCGCAGCCTCCAGGAATCCGTTTCTTCCATAAAGCGACAAAGCCGCTTCGTTATCACTTGCGGTAATGAGACTGACCGGTCGGCGATCGGCCCTTTCGATCTGATCGTCCAGCAGCCTGCGTCCGATGCCGATGCCACGCAGATGGCGATAGACGCCGAGACTGCCGATGAACCAGCTTCCGACCACCGTCTTCTGCAAGGCAAGCATCGGTGCGGTCGCCGGAATGGTGGCCTCGATATCACCTATCCCCTCATTCAGCGCATGGCCGATCGCCACACCAGCGACCTCGCCATAGGCCTCGGCAATGACGGCATCCCGCCAGCCGCCGACAGCTTCCTCCTCGCCCATCTTCAGCCGGCCCAGCTCCAGCGGCGTGTCGCTCACGCCGTTTTGCACACCGGCAAACCAAAGCCAGGAGGCAAAACCGCGCGATGCGATATCCGCCAGAATCGCCAGCTCCGAGGCATCCCGCCGTGAGGCCTGCCGGAGGGCGATGAAGGAGGTCATACTCAGATCCCCAGCATCATCCGCACGATCGATTCCAGCCCGCGTCCAAGCGCACGCGTATTCTCCGCATCGAGGTGAATGCCGTCGATCGGTGTGGTCTTGGCGACGGAATTGCCGTCGAAGAAGCCACAACCGAGTTCGTCGGCAAGATCACGATAAAGCGTCGCAAGTTTTGCCGATTCCTCGATGCCGCCGGGAAACGATGCGGCGAAGGGCACATTGCCCGTTGCGCGGATCGCCGGCGGCGCCACGATCAGGATCTCCGGCCCATCGAATTCGAAGGGCCAGGCATGATTGCGGATCAGCCGCACGAGCCGGCTGATGCCCTGGCATGCGGCAAAGGCCGAGCCTGCCACGACCGGCTTCATGTCATTGGTGCCGAGCAGAAGGATGACGAGGTCGAGCGGTGCATGCGTCTGCAGGATCGTCGGCAGGATGCGCGCACCATTGCGGTCGCAATCGGCGAGATGGTCGTCGAAAGCGGTGGTGCGCCCGTTCAAGCCTTCGGCGATGATACGCGCGTCACCGCCGAGCGCTGCCTGAAGCACGCTCGGCCAGCGATTCTGGTAATCATGACGGCCGATCGTCTCGGCGTCATAACCCCAGGTCAGCGAGTCACCATAGCAAAGAACGGTCTTGGTCATTTCCGCCTCGTACCGCTATCAGACAAGCATGCCCATCGGGTTTTCGATGTAGCCCTTGAAGGCCTGGAGCAGTTCGGCGCCGAGCGCGCCATCGACGCAGCGATGGTCGGTCGAGAGGGTGACTGACATTACGGTGGCAATCGCCATTTCGCCCTTCTTGACGACAACCCGCTGTTCGCCGGCGCCAACCGCGAGGATCGTCGCATGCGGCGGATTGATAACGGCTGAAAACACCTTGACGCCCATCATGCCCATGTTCGAGACCGAGCTGGTGCCGCCCTGATATTCCTCGGGCTTCAGCTTGCGGTCCTTGGCCCGCTTGCCGAGATCGCGCATCTCGTTGGAGATCACCGACAGCGTCTTTTGCTCTGCCTTGCGAATGATCGGCGTGATCAGGCCGCCGGGGATCGAGACGGCGACGCCGACATCGGCATGCTTGTGCTTGACCATGTTGTTGTCGGTCCAGGAGACGTTGGCATCCGGAACGTCGCGCAGCGACAGCGCCATGGCCTTGATGACCATGTCGTTGACCGAGAGCTTGTAGGCCGGAGCGCCGCCATCCTTTCGCGGGGCCGCATCGTTCAACTGGGCGCGCAGCGCCAGCAGCGCATCGAGCTCGCAATCGACACTGACGTAGAAATGCGGGATCGTCTGCTTGGATTCGACCAGGCGCTTGGCAATCGTCTTGCGCATGCCGTCATGCGGCACGAGCTCGTAGGAGCCAGGTTCGAAGAGCTTGAGCACGGCCTCCTCGGAAGCGCCCTTCGGTGCAGCAGCAGCGGCCGGCGCCGGCGCGGCAGCCTGCGGGGTTGCAGCGGGTGCAGGCGCAGCGGCCGCCTTGGCGCCACCGCCGGCAACGGCGGCCTCGATGTCGCTCTTGACGACGCGACCGTGCGGGCCGGAGCCTGCGACAGCCGAAAGGTCGATACCGGCTTCCTTGGCCAGACGGCGGGCAAGCGGCGAAGAGAAGGTGCGGTTGCCATCAGCCGAAACCGATGCGGGTACAGCGGCGGGTGCTGGTGCTGCAGCCGGAGCGGACTGGGCCGGAGCCGGCGCGGCCTCGGCCTTCGGCGCGGCCGCGCCGTCTGCCTTCGGCGCAGGTGCGGCGGAACCCGCACCAGTTGCGGCAGCAGCGACATCCTCGCCATCGGCGGCGAGAACCGCGATCAGCGCATTGACCTTGACGCCTTCGGTGCCGGCGGCAACGACCAGCTTGGCGACCGTGCCTTCATCGACGGCTTCGACTTCCATCGTCGCCTTGTCGGTCTCGATCTCGGCGATCACATCGCCAGACTTGACCTTGTCGCCTTCCTTGACCAGCCATTTGGAAAGATTGCCTTCCTCCATGGTCGGAGAGAGGGCGGGCATCGTGATATTGATCGGCATCGAAACACCCTCCCCTTATTTGTAGCAAACAGCCTTCACGGCATCGACGACTTCGCCGACGTTCGGAAGCGCCAGCTTTTCGAGATTGGCGGCGTAGGGCATCGGAACGTCCTTGCCCGCAATCGTCAGGATCGGCGCATCGAGATAGTCGAAGGCCTGCTGCATGACGCGGGTGGCGATTTCGGTGCCGACGGAGGACTGCGGATAACCTTCCTCGACGGTGACCAGACGGCCGGTCTTCTTCACCGATTCGATCACGGTCGGCAGGTCCATCGGACGGATGGTGCGAAGGTCGATCAGTTCGACGTCGATGCCGAGCTTCTCGAGTTCGGCGACAGCCTTGGTGGCATAGCTCATGCCGATGCCGAAGGAGACGACGGTCACGTCGTTGCCCGGACGATGGATGCGCGCCTTGCCGATCGGCAGGACGAAATTGTCGAGCTTAGGCACATCGAAGTGCTGGCCGTAGAGAATTTCGTTTTCCAGGAAGATGACCGGGTTCGGATCACGGATCGCAGCCTTCAGCAGACCCTTGGCGTCAGATGCCGTGTAGGGCATGACAACCTTCAGGCCGGGAATGGCGCTGTACCAGGCTGCATAATCCTGGCTGTGCTGGGCGCCGACGCGGGCTGCTGCACCATTCGGGCCGCGGAAGACGATCGGAGCGCCCATCTGGCCGCCGGACATATAGAGCGTCTTGGCAGCGGAGTTGATGATCTGGTCGATCGCCTGCATGGCGAAGTTGAAGGTCATGAATTCGACGATGGGGCGAAGGCCGGCCATTGCCGCACCGACGCCGACGCCGGCAAAGCCATGCTCGGTGATCGGCGTATCGACGACGCGGCGCGGGCCGAATTCCTGCAGCAGCCCCTGCGTGACCTTGTAGGCGCCCTGATATTCGGCGACTTCCTCGCCCATGACGAAGACGTTTTCGTCGGCGCGCATTTCCTCGGCCATGGCGTCACGCAGCGCTTCGCGCACGGTCGTCGACACCATTTCGGTGCCGGCCGGGATTTCGGGGTCGTTCTGCACCTGGGCTTTCGGCTCGGCCGGAACGGGTGCGGATGCCGGAGTTGCGGCAGCCGGCTTTTCCTCCAGCGCTGCCTGCGGTACAGCAGCCGGCGCTGCCGCCGGAGCGGACGCAGACATGTCGGATGCGGATTCGCCGTCCTGCAGGAGAACAGCGATCTTGGCGTTCACCTTGACTCCTTCGGTTCCGGCAGGAACCAGAAGCTTGCCGATGACGCCTTCGTCGACGGCTTCGACTTCCATCGTCGCCTTGTCGGTTTCGATTTCGGCGATCACGTCGCCAGAAGTGACCTTGTCACCTTCCTGCTTCAGCCATTTGGACAGCGTGCCTTCTTCCATCGTCGGAGAGAGGGCGGGCATGAGGATATCGATAGGCATGGGTTCCCTCCCCGATTACAGCAGAATGTCGGTATAGAGCTCGGATACATCCGGCTCCGGATCGGCCTGGGCGAAGTCGGCACTATCGGCGACAATGTCGCGAACATCCTTGTCGATCGCCTTCAGATCGTCTTCGGAAGCCCAGCCCTTTTCGATAAGGCGTGCCTTCACCTGTTCGATCGGATCATGCTCGGAGCGCATCTTCTGCACTTCGTCCTTGGAGCGATACTTCGCCGGGTCGGACATCGAATGACCACGATAACGATAGGTCAGCATTTCGAGAATGATCGGGCCCTTGCCGGAACGGCAATGTTCGAGCGCCTCGTCGGCCGCCGCCTTGACGGCGCGGACGTCCATGCCATCGACCTGAATGCCGGGGATGCCGAAGCCGGATCCGCGCAGCGAGTAATTCGACTGAGCGGTGGCGCGGGCGGTCGAGGTGCCCATGGCGTAACGGTTATTTTCGACGATATAGACGATCGGCAGCTTCCAGAGAGCCGCCATGTTGAAGCTCTCGTAGACCTGGCCCTGGTTGGCAGCGCCGTCGCCGAAATAGGCGATGGAGACATTGCCATTGCCGCGGTAGCGGTTTGCAAAGGCAAGACCCGTTCCGAGCGAGACCTGGGCGCCGACGATGCCATGACCGCCGTAGAAATGCTTCTCTTTCGAGAACATGTGCATCGAGCCGCCCTTGCCGTGGGAATAGCCGCTGCGACGCCCGGTCAATTCCGCCATGACACCGCGCGCTTCCATACCGGTTGCCAGCATATGGCCGTGGTCGCGATAGGCGGTGATGACCTGGTCGCCTTCCTTTTGCGCCATCTGCATGCCGACGACGACAGCTTCCTGACCGATGTAGAGGTGACAAAAGCCGCCGATGAAGCCCATGCCGTAAAGCTGACCGGCCTTCTCCTCGAAGCGGCGGATCAGCAGCATCTCGCGATAGGCCTTGAGCTCCTCATTGCGATCGAAGTCGGCTACCGGGCCTCCATTCGATGCTTTGGCTGCCGGTTTTGCTGCAGTTTTGCGGCTGGAAACGGTCGCGGTCTTTCGCGGCGCCATTCAACCCTCCCTATGGGTTTGTCGGTTCTTGGTCGCGCGTACCATAGGGAAGAAATATGACCACAGCAATGCCATAAATGCATGGCTCGTATTCGACGCTAAAACGTTGGAAAAACTACGAAAATTCTAATTAACCTATTTCCAGTTAATTGGAATAGTGGTTGAAAACGACGATCTCGTCGGCGCGCGACATGTTGAGCTGATAACGCGCTTTTTCGTCCAGCATATCCTTGTCGAGCGAGCCATCACTCAAGAGCGCGACCTGATTTTCCAGATGTTCGCGCTTTGCTTTCAAGACGGCAAGCTCTTTTTCACGCGCGACACGCTGACGCTCGAATGTCTCCGTCGCGCGCAGGCCGTAATCGCCATGGATGCAATGATAACCGAAGTAGGAAAGGAAGGCGACCGTCATGGCCGGAATGACGAAGCGACCGATTCTTCTCTTTTTATGATGCTTTGTCCACATACACGCATGCTCTTGAACGCATTACCAATTCGTTCAATCTAGCGCGCAGAGATTAACCGTTCGTTGACTCTAAAAAACGGGCAAGAAAAAACCCGCGCCGGGAAGGCGCGGGTTAAACAATCAAAGGTCAGATCCGATCAGCCGCGGATGATCGAGCGGCCGGCATACTGGGCCTGGGGCCCGAGGCCTTCTTCGATGCGGATCAGCTGGTTGTACTTGGCGAGACGGTCGGAACGCGATAGCGAACCGGTCTTGATCTGGCCGCAGTTGGTGGCGACCGCGAGATCGGCAATGGTCGAATCTTCCGTCTCGCCGGAGCGGTGCGACATGACGGCGGTATAGGCCGCCTTGTGCGCCGTGTTGACGGCGTCGAGCGTTTCCGTCAGCGAGCCGATCTGGTTGACCTTGACGAGGATCGAGTTGGCGACGCCCATGCGGATGCCGTCGCGAAGACGGGCGGAGTTGGTGACGAAGAGGTCGTCGCCGACGAGCTGGGTCTTCTTGCCGGCCAGGTCGGTCAGCGTCTTCCAGCCGTCCCAGTCGTCTTCGGCCATGCCATCCTCGATCGAGATGATCGGATAGTTGGCGGCGAGCTCGGCCAAATACTCCGCCATGGCGCCCGATTCCAGCGTGCGACCTTCCCCTTCGAGAACGTATTTGCCGTCCTTGAAGAATTCGGTCGAGGCGCAGTCGAGGCCGAGGCACATGTCGTCGCCCGGCTTGTAGCCGGCTTTCTCGATCGACTTCATGATGAAGTCGAGGGCCTCAGGCGCGCTCTTCAGGCCCGGTGCGAAACCGCCTTCGTCGCCGACATTGGTGTTGTGGCCCTGGCTCGCAAGTTCCTTGCGTAGCGTATGGAAGACTTCCGAACCCATGCGCACGGCTTCGGCGATCGAATCGGCGCCGACCGGCAGGATCATGAATTCCTGGAAATCGATCGGGTTGTCGGCGTGGGCGCCGCCATTGATGATGTTCATCATCGGCACCGGCAGCAGGCTGGCGGAAGCGCCGCCGACATAACGGTAGAGCGGCAGGCCGGACGCCTGGGCGGCAGCCTTGGCGACGGCGAGCGATACGCCGAGGATGGCGTTGGCGCCGAGGCGCGACTTGTTCGGCGTGCCGTCCAGCTCGATCATGATGTTGTCGATCTGGATCTGGTTTTCGGCGTCGATGCCACCGATCGCGTCGAAGATCTCGGTGTTGGCGGCTTCGACCGCCTTTTCGACGCCCTTGCCGAGGTAGCGCTTGCCGCCGTCACGCAGTTCGACCGCCTCATGCGCGCCCGTCGAGGCGCCCGAGGGGACGGCCGCGCGGCCCATGCTGCCATCTTCGAGATAGACATCGACTTCGACGGTGGGGTTACCACGGCTATCGAGAATCTCGCGGGCGATGATATCGGTGATTGCAGTCATGGGTTCTTCCTGCTCGGTGGATGATAAGTCGGTTCGAAACCTGTCTTAGTCGAAGGCGTGCAAATTACAATGCTGCAATTTCCAGCCTTCGAACCGCGTTAGATCTCGCCTATAGCACGATCATGTCATGCTGTTGAACGTCAAGCCTTGGCGACCGCATCGAAGGCAAGCAGCTTTTCGAGAAGCCGCGGCATGTCTTTGAGATAGACCATGTTCGGGCCGTCCGAAGGGGCATTGTCGGGGTCCTGATGGGTTTCGACGAAGACACCGGCAATACCGGCAGCCACTGCGGCGCGCGCCAGGGTTTCCACGAATTCCCGCTGACCGCCGGAGGATTCGCCCTGCCCGCCCGGCTGTGCCACGGAATGGGTGGCATCGAAGATAACCGGCGCGCCCATCGCCGCCATGATCGGTAGCGAACGCATGTCGGAGACCAGCGTATTGTAGCCGAACGAGGCGCCGCGCTCGCACAGCAGCACGTTCGGATTGCCGCTGGCATTGAGCTTCTTCAGAACGTTCTTCATATCCCAGGGGGCGAGGAACTGGCCTTTCTTGACATTGACGACGCGGCCGGTCTTGGCGGCGGCGATGAGAAGGTCGGTCTGGCGGCAGAGGAAGGCCGGGATCTGCAGGACGTCGACGATCCTTGCCACCTCCACGCATTGCTCGGCGGTATGAACGTCTGTCAGGACGGGAAAGCCGAATTCCTTCTTGAGGTCGGCAAAGACCTCCATGCCCTTTTCGATCCCGATACCGCGTTCGGCCGAGAGCGAGGTCCGGTTCGCCTTGTCGAAGGAGCTCTTGTAGACGAGGCCGATGCCGAGCTTTGCGCAAAGCTCCTTCAGCGTCCCGGCCACCATGAAGGCGTGGTCGCGGCTCTCCATCTGGCAGGGACCGGCAATCAGCGACAGGCGGCCGGTATTGGAAAAGGTGACCTGGCCTTGGCCTTCGCCGATCCTGACCTCGGAATTCGTATCAGTGCTCATCGTGTTTCCTCGAAGGCGAAGAGCGTGCCCTGCCCGGGCGCGGGCTTCACCAGAATGCGATTGTTCTTGCGCGTGTATGTCACCCCGTTAGCAGCCAAATGCGCTTCTGTCACGGCAAGATCGGCGACAGCAAAGAGGATTGCCCGGCCGCGCAGGCCGCGATCTGCGGATGAGACGGCGATGTCGAAATATGCCTCCAGCCCTTCCGGCGTCATCAGGCTGATTTTCGCATTCGATGCCGCAATATCGACGCCGAAACCGGTTTTCTCGACTGCCGATTGCGCCACGGCAAGGCCGACGAAGGCAGCGAAGGCGGCCGGCTCTGGCGTGCAAAGCGCGATCTCAACTATGCCGGTGACGCCATTGGCATGCGTCTCCAGCGCCGCGCGGTCGGCCGGTAGCGGATTGACGCGCTCGACGGTGAAAAACAGGAGATCAGGCGCGCGCAGGTCGCCGGCGAAAGCCAGCTTAAAGCCGGCAATCGTCTCGGAACCGTCCGGCATCGTCATCGGCCGGGTGAATTGCAGCATCTCGCCAGCGCTCGATCCGTTGCCGACGAAATCCTGATGGTCGATGCCGGCATTCTTGCTGCCGAAAGCCAGCCCCGAGAGCCCCTCCTCGCCACAGCGGAAACGGAAGGCCTGGTTGCGGGCAGTGAAGACATTACCCTGCCGCGCCGATGCCTCGCTCTCCTCGACGTTCGCAATCCCGAGCGGCTCCAGATAGGTCTTGTCGGCAAAAAAGACGCAGGCATTCTCCGTTCCGAAGGGATGGCGCGCATCGGCGGCAACGGTGAAGCCGAGCTTGCCGAGCCTCTCGCGCGCCAGATCGATATTGACGACCGGCAGCACGACATGATCCAGCGGGTGCGGTTTGGCGGAATGCTCGTTCATGATATCCCTCCTGGAAACGGCAAGAGATCTGCGACGGCGCGCCCCTCATTGCAAGAGATCTGTGCCAATCCGGCGAATGAAAATAAAAATCTCAACGAGTTGGCACCAAGCTTTACAGAAATTTAGCTACTTGCGGAACACATATGGAACATATAGTGTCTGTTCTGGATTTGTTTCAATCACGAGGTCACAACGTCGATGCTCACGCGCAAACAACAGGAGCTTCTCCTTTTCATTCACGAGCGCATGAAAGAATCCGGCGTTCCGCCGTCTTTCGACGAAATGAAAGATGCCCTGGACCTCGCCTCCAAGTCCGGGATTCATCGCTTGATTACAGCGCTCGAGGAGCGTGGCTTCATTCGCCGCCTACCGAACCGCGCCCGTGCGCTCGAGGTCATCAAGCTTCCGGAGGCCTACAGCCCCAGCATTCAGCCCCGGCGCGGCTTTTCGCCGAGCGTCATCGAGGGCAGCCTCGGCAAACCTCAGCCGGTCGCCACTCCTGCTCCCGCAAAACCCGTCGCCGACAACGGCAACTCGGTCTCCGTGCCGGTCATGGGCCGAATCGCTGCCGGTGTGCCGATCTCGGCGATCCAGAACAATACCCACGACATCGTCGTTCCGGCCGACATGCTCGGTTCCGGGGAACATTATGCGCTGGAGGTCAAGGGCGATTCGATGATCGATGCCGGCATCTTCGACGGCGACACCGTGATCATCCGCAACGGCAGCACCGCAAGTCCTGGCGACATCGTCGTTGCTCTGGTCGACGACGAAGAAGCGACACTCAAGCGCTTCCGCCGCAAGGGCGCCTCGATCGCGCTAGAAGCGGCCAACCCGGCTTACGAGACCCGGATTTTCGGGCCGGACCGTGTCAAGGTTCAGGGTAAACTCGTCGGTCTCATTCGCCGCTATCACTGACATTGGCCAAGCCGGATTCGGTAAAACTGTTGCTGCGCCAGTCATAGGCGCGATGGCGCATCCATGGCCGCGACAATGCATCGAATGCGGTTGCGACCTCGAGGCCGGTGTCCGTGAAGCGCAACTCGATGGAACCGGTCCTGCGCAGCGTCTCACCGGTGAAGAGCGTCGCACCTGAGCGGCAATTGTTGAAGCGAAGGCGCACCGACGTCACGACGATATCGGCCGCGTCGCATGCCGGGCCGAGATAGCCGGCGTTGTCGATGACGGTTACCACCTGACCATTGCCAAGCCTTGATGTGCACCAGGCCTTCTTGACGCAGGAAAAGCGGTCTGCGTCACCGGCCGCTGCGGCCGCCCGCATCGCGGTCCTTGCTTCGTTCTGCTGATCGCGGGAAAGCCTGACGCGGCGGTCTTGTCCCTCAGGCGGGATAGCAGGACCATCCAGCATCTTCGGCGGATCATGCCTCGGCCGGACCAGCGCTCTCTGCCACTGGTCGAAGATGAAATCCGGCGGTCTTTCACGGTTGGAAGCCATTGCCGCCGCCTCAACGACTGCGACGAGACTGCCATCCTCCGAAATCACCAGATCGGGCGGCCGGGGACCCGGTAGAAGCAACAGGATGAGTGTTGCGACCGTGATGATCGATGTGCCGACATGGCGCAACCGGGTGCGGAACAGCGTCAGCAGCAGAAAGCCTGCCACGGCGACGGCGAAATACCAGGCGGGCAAGCGGCCGACGTCGATATTGCCACCCCAGCCGGACACCGTCTTTGCGACCGCGATCACCAAATCGAGGCCGAATCCGACGATCTTCCAAGCCCAAACATCCAGACCGAAAGGCATGAGCAGCATCGCCAGCAGACCTGCCGGCATGATGATGAAGGAGATGATCGGCATCGTCGCGAGGTTAGCCGGCAGGCCGTAGGCGGTCAGGCGATGAAAATGCTCGATCGAAAACAGCGCGGTTGAAAAACCGCCGATCAGCGAGGTCAGGAAGACGCCGCCGAAGAAACCGGCAACCGTAACGAACGGCCGGATGATCGGCAGCTTCAGAAAGGCGTTTTCGCGGACGCGCCGGTCCTTCCACAGCTGATAGCCCGAGACCAGCGCCAATGTCGCGGCAAAGGACATTTGGAAGCTCGGTCCCAAGACCTCGGACGGCGAAATGGCGATGATGACGAGAGCGGAGAGCGCGACGTTGCGCAGGCTGATCGACGGCCGGTCGAAGAAGACCGCAATCAACATGATGGCCATCATGATGAAGGCGCGCTCTGCAGAGACCGCAAAGCCGGAGATCAGGAAATAGGCGGTGACGGCGATGAGCGCGCCGGCGGCAGCGATCTTCTTCGTCGGGTAGGCCTCAGCGATGCCGGGAAAGAGGCTGAGCAGCATCCGGAAGCCGACGAAGAAGATGCCGGCCGACAGCGCCATGTTGAGACCGGAGATGGCGATGATATGAGCCAGACCGGACTGGCGCAGCGCCTCCGTCGTCGCATCCGAAATGGCGCGCCGCTCATCCGTCACCAGAGCAGCGGCAAAAGCACCGGTGTCGCCGGGCAGGATCGACCGTATGCGGTCGCCGATGCCGCTGCGCAGCCGGTAGAGCCCTTCGAGCAAAGCTTCCGGCGTCGATCTCGCAGCCTGCGGACCTGCCTGCAGATCGGCCTTCGTCGGTGCGCCGTAGAAGAAGCCATTCGCGCCGATGCCGTCGAAATAAGCACTGAAGGAGAAGTCGTTGAGCTCGGGAAGCGCTGGACCTGCCGGCGGCGTCAGCCGCGCCCTGCCGGTGATGATATCGCCGATCTCGAAGGCCGCGTCCGCGCCGCGGGCGATCGCGGTGATACGTTCTGGCGGCCGCTTCACCTGTGGCGCCTCAGTGCCGGTGACGGCAAGAATGTAGCGCCACCGCCCGCGACCGTCGCCTTCACGCCGCTCGACACGGCCGGTCACCGTCGTCGTCACGGCGGAATCGAGGATCACCGTGGAAATCCGCCAGCTCTCGAGCTGCGCAGAGACCATGCCGCAGGCCACGAGCGCAAGCGCCAGCAGCGTTGCCCGCACCGCCGTCCGGCTGCGGCTGGCGATGACAACCGCCACGGTCAGCGCCAACAGGCAGAGCAGCGATGCAATGAGAGGAAAATCCGATGCCGCGAGAAACCAGACGGCTGACCCGGTACCGAGGAAAACTGGCGAGAACAGCAGCAGGCGGCCGTGGTCCGCCTCCTCGCCCAGCATGCGCATGCCGGCCCGCAGCAATTGCGAGGCTGCGGCCGGCAGCCGATGGCGCAATGGTGTCGCCGACTGCGTCCGTGTCGGTCGCGTTCCCACCAGAGGTGGTGAAAAATTGGAAGTGTTAGCAGCGCCTTCGCCTGCTTCCGGCCGCAATTCGACTGTCGTCAACTCCTGCATGAACCGCCCAAGCCCGGATGCGAAGGCGGCCAGAATGCAACCTCCAATCAAATCCGGCAAGAATAATCGATTGAAATATGAGGGAAAATCGCGAGCGCCAAAAGACCAGTCGAATCATCGGCTTCCGATATGCGTGCGGCTCATCGCTGCAGTGCCTAAAAGGTGATACCGCAATGCACAAAATGCCGTCACGGTAACTTGGCATTAGCTTCGCGATCATATAGCTATCGGTGAGGACGCTTAACCCCTATGGCGCTTTTGTGGCGCCACCGCCATTTCGGAGGATCAGCATGACGGATCAAAGCGCTACAATAAAAATCGGTGACAAGTCTGTCGACCTTGCTGTCAAAAGCGGCACGATCGGCCCGAGCGTCATCGATATCGGTGCCCTCTACAAGAACACCGCTTCCTTCACCTACGATCCGGGTTTTACCTCGACCGCATCCTGTGAATCGAAAATCACCTACATCGACGGCGACGAAGGTGTCCTGCTGCATCGCGGCTATCCGATCGAGCAGCTCGCCGAGCATGGCGACTTCCTCGAAGTCTGCTATCTCCTGCTTTACGGCGAACTGCCGACCACCGTGCAGAAGAAGGATTTCGATTACCGCGTCACGCACCACACCATGGTGCACGAGCAGATGAGCCGCTTCTTCACCGGCTTCCGCCGCGATGCGCATCCGATGGCCGTCATGTGCGGCTGCGTCGGCGCACTGTCGGCCTTCTATCACGACTCCACCGACATCACGGATCCGCACCAGCGCATGGTTGCCAGCCTGCGCATGATCGCCAAGATGCCGACGCTTGCCGCCATGGCCTACAAATACCATATCGGCCAGCCCTTCGTTTATCCGAAGAACGACCTCGACTATGCCTCGAACTTCCTGCGCATGTGCTTTGCCGTGCCTTGCGAGGAATATGTGGTCAATCCGGTGCTTGCCCGCGCCATGGACCGCATCTTCATCCTGCATGCCGATCACGAGCAGAACGCCTCGACCTCGACCGTCCGTCTCGCCGGTTCGTCGGGTGCCAACCCGTTCGCCTGCATTGCCGCCGGCATTGCCTGCCTCTGGGGCCCCGCGCATGGCGGTGCCAACGAAGCAGCGCTCAACATGCTGACGGAGATCGGCACGGTCGATCACATTCCGGAATATGTCGCCCGCGCCAAGGACAAGAACGATCCGTTCCGCCTGATGGGCTTCGGTCACCGCGTCTACAAGAACTACGATCCGCGCGCCAAGATCATGCAGAAGACGACGCATGAGGTGCTCGGCGAACTCGGCATCAAGGACGATCCGTTGCTCGAAGTGGCGATGGAGCTGGAGCGCATCGCGCTTACCGACGAATATTTCATCGAGAAGAAGCTCTATCCGAACATCGACTTCTATTCCGGCATCACGCTGAAGGCGCTGGGCTTCCCCACGACCATGTTCACCGTGCTCTTCGCGCTCGCCCGCACCGTCGGCTGGATCGCGCAGTGGAACGAGATGATCGAGGATCCGGAACAGCGCATCGGCCGTCCGCGCCAGCTCTATGTCGGCGAACCGAAGCGCGATTACATCCCAGTTTCGAAGCGCTGATCGCTTTAAAAGAACCCAAAAGAAAACCCGGTCAGAAACGACCGGGTTTTTTCTTTTTCAAGACGTCGAGAAGGGTCTCGGCGGCGTGCTCGCCGGGCGGCGTTTCGGTCTGCATGCGTTGCCAGACGAGATCGTAACCCTCGTTCATCGCCTTCAGTTCGAACGTGTCGGCCGACAGCCGCTCCATCCAGCGCGCCAGGCTGGCGCCGCGGACGATCTCGTTCAGGTATTCCGGCACAATGGCATAATCGGCGATGATATTGGGCAATGCGCCCGTCCACACCTTAATGCGCGGGGCGAGCAGGCGGATGATCCAATCCGTCTTGTAGACGGACACCGTCGGCACGCCGGCAAGGGCGAGTTCGAGGATTACTGTGCCGGAGGCTGCCATCGCCGCGTCCGCTTCGGCAAAGGCCTTCCATTTCTGCGCCGGCCCGACCGCCACCTCCGGCGGCGTGACCCAGCCGGCAACCAGACCCTTCACCAGCGCTTCGTTGTGCGGCACGGTCGGCAGCAGGAATCGCATCGGGCCGTTGCGGGCGACGAGTTCCTTGGCCGCGTCCTCGAAGAACGGCAGGAGCTTGACGATTTCGGAGGATCTTGACCCCGGAAGCATCAGGATCGCCTTGCCCGCTTGCCCGACGGGTGCGCGCCCGGCGCGCAGCCGCCGCGCTTCGAGCAGCGCCGGATCGGCGATCAGGCGATGGCCGACATAGGTGGTCTCGGGCCCGCCGAGTTCGCGCATTGTTGCGGGCTCGAAGGGCAGGACGGCGAGCACATGATCGACATAGGCGAGCATGCGCGTGGCGCGATATTCCTTCCAGGCCCAGACGCTCGGACAGACATAATTGACAACAGGCAGATCGGGCAGCGTGGTGCGGACACGCTTGGCGACGCGATGGGTGAAATCCGGGCTGTCGATGATGAGAAGAATATCAGGCCTTGCGGCGATGATCGCAGCCGTCGTCTGGCGGATCAGGGTATAGAGCTTCGGCAGCCGGCTCAGCACCTGGGTGATGCCCATGATCGACAGCTCGGAAAAATCGAACAGGGATTTCAAGCCTTCGGCCTGGAGCCCCTCGCCGCCGACGCCGACGAGTTCCACCGGTCCGCTGTGAATCCGCTTCAGGGCGGCGACAAGATCGGCACCAAGCAGATCACCTGACACCTCGCCGGCAATGACGGCGATCTTCAGCGGCGCCCCGTTCATTCGAGCCCCCATGCCGGCAGGCCGCGATCGATGCCGCAGACGAAAAGCCCGGCCTCATCGGCGGCTTTGATGACGGCGGCGCGATCGAGCACCAGCGAGCGGCCGGCCTCGACGGCGACGCCGGCAAGGCCGGCTTTCCTCGCGTTCAGGACCGTGGAAACGCCGATCGCCGGCAAGTCGGCGCGAACATCCTGCTGCGGCTTGCAGAGCTTGACCAGCGCGCCGCGGCGGCGTGGCGAGATGCGTCCGGCGGCTCGGAGACCCGCGACACGCTCCAGCATCTCGTCCGTGCCCTCAAGACCCTCCAGCGCGACGATACGCCCGCCGATGGCGACGGCGCCCTGCCCGACATCGAGCCGGCCGAGCATTTCGGCGGCTTCCGCTGCGCGCCTGATATCGCGCCGGTCTTCCTCGCCAGGCGCTGCAGCGCCAAGCGGGCCGACGTAGGCAAGAAGGTCGGGAGCGATCTCATGAGCGCCGACGACGCGGCGGCCGTTTCCCTCGATCAGCCGGATCACCATCTGCAGCACCGTATCGTCGCCGCCGGACAGCAACGTGCGGATCGTGGCCGGCATCTTCATCAGCGTGCGCAGCGTCGGGCGCACCTCGCGCCATTCCGGCCGGCGCCGCACGCTGCCGGACATGACGACACGGCCGATGCCGTAGCGGTTCAAGAGGCCCTCGAGAGCTGCAAAATCGCCGACGCCGATGACGGCATGGTCATAGCCTTCCCAGCGCCGGTCGCTTTCGTCCTTCAGTGCGACGATGACGGGATTTTCGCCCGCCGCGCGCGCAGCTTCGGCGACATAGGAAGGCAGAAGGCCGCCGCCGGCGATGATCGCCAGCCGGCCCGCAGCGGTATCGCCGGAAAGAGTCACGGATTAGCCCTTCTGCCCCCGGGTCGGCGAGGACAAGGCGCGGTCGCTGTCGGCGGCGATGAAATCGAGGATGTGGACCGCCTGCTCGCAATCGGCATATTCTTCGCGGATGGCGGCGGCGTTTTCGCGGACGGAGCCTGTTCCTTCGAAGATCGACTTGTAGGCGCGGCGCACCCTGTGAATGACGGCGCGGTCGACGCCGGCGCGCGTCATGCCGACGACGTTGAGGCCGCTCAGCAGCCCGGGATTGCCGTTCAGCATGCCGTAGGGAATGACGTCGTAGCTCACTGCCGAGAGCCCGCCGACGAAGGCCTGGCGGCCGACGCGGGTGAACTGGTGAACGGCCGAGCCGCCGCCCAGGATGACGCGATCTTCGATGACGACATGGCCGGCAAGCATGACGTTGTTCGACATGATCACGTGATTGCCGACCCGGCAGTCATGCGCGACATGGGAATTGGCAAGGAAGAGATTGTTGTCGCCCACGATCGTCTGGCCGCCGAAATCGGCCGTGCCGGTGTTCATCGTCACGCCTTCGCGGATCGTGCAGTTGGCGCCGACCGTCAGTGACGTCTCCTCGCCGCCGTGATGCACGCTCTGCGGATCGCCGCCGACGACCGCCATCGGGAAGATGCGCGTGCCCTTGCCGATCGCGGTGCGGCCGGTGACGACCACATGCGACAAAAGCTCGACATTCGCATTGAGGACGACGTGCGACCCGACATGGCAGAAGGGACCGATCCTGACGCCCTCACCGATACTCGCGCCGTCTTCGACGACAGCCATCGGATGAATGCGGGCGCTTTCGGCGATAGTGCTCATGCCTGATCCTTACGAACGATCATCGCGCCGATATCGGCTTCGGCGACAAGCGCGCCGTCGACCTTGGCGTCGCAATGGAATTTCCAGATATTGCCGCGCTGCTTGTGCTTCCTGACATGGAATTCAACACGATCGCCGGGTACGACGGGCTTGCGGAAGCGCGCATTCTCGATGGTCATGAAATAGACGAGGTTGCCTGGCTGGCCATCCTTCTTGGCACAGATCGCACCCGCGGTCTGGGCCATGCCCTCGATCAAGAGAACGCCGGGCATGATCGGAGATTCCGGAAAATGACCGGTAAAATGCGGTTCGTTCACCGTGACGTTCTTGATGCCGATCGCCGTGTTGTCGCCGTCAATCTCGATGATCTTGTCGACCATGAGAAACGGGTAGCGATGCGGCAGCAGTTTCATGATCTCGATGATGTCAGCCGAAGAAAGCGTTGTCGTGGCTTCCTCAGTCATTTTGCTCGCCTCCAGGTTTCTTCCCGCGCAGCTTCGTCTTTGACATCTGTTGCGCGACATCTCTCAGATAGTCATTCAGCGGACGCCCAGGTGTACCACCATATTGTCCGCCGGCGGCAAGATCGGTCATGATACCGCTTTGGGCGGCGATCTGCACGCCGTCGCCGATCGTCACATGCCCCTTGATACCGACCTGGCCGCCGATCTGAACGCCATTGCCGATCTTCGCGCTGCCGGCGATGCCGACCTGCGCAACGACGGCGCAATGGCGGCCGATCTGAACGTTGTGGCCGATCTGTACCTGGTTGTCGATCTTGGTGCCTTCGCCGATGACCGTATCGTCCATGGTGCCACGGTCGATCGAGGTGTTGGCGCCGATCTCGACATTATCCTGGATGATCACCCGGCCGATCTGGACGATCTTGATCATGCCGCGCGGGCCCGGCGCATAACCGAAACCATCCTGGCCGATGCGGGCGCCATTGTGGATGATGACACCATTGCCGAGCAGCGCGCAGAGAATACTCGCGCCGGCCGCAATCGAACAATCCCGCCCAATCTTGACATTCGGACCGATGATGCTGTGGGCGCCGATGCGCGTCCCTTCGCCGATCTCGGCATGCGCTCCGATGACGGCCATCGGCTCGACGATCACGCCCTTTTCAAGCTTGGCGCTCGGATCGATCACCGCGCTTGGCGCGATCTCGCTTTCACCGGAAAAGATGACCGGGCGCAATGCCGCGGGATAAAACAGGCCGCCCGCCATCGCGAAAGCCGCATGCGGATTGGACGACAGGATGACCGGGATATGGGGGGGTACGAGATCGGCGAGCGCCTTGTCGCATATCACTGCCGAGGCTTCGCATGTCACCAGTTCATCGCGGTTACGACGCGACAGGATATAACAGACATCGCCTGCCCGGGCCCGGCTGATGGGAGCAACGGACCTGACGATAACATCGGCATAGTCGGAATTGGCGAGTTCCGCCCCAAGAAACTCCGCCAGCTCAGCGAGCTTCAGACCTTCATGGGGCAGAAAAAAAACGTTTTGCTCCATCGGCAATGCTCCAGAACGGAATTGAGTCTTACAGTTCCGGACTGCCGATATCAGAATTGGTTGTTGATGCCAAACTTGAAGTTCTGCGTCTTGTCGAAGTCTTCCTTGAGGACCGGGATTGCGTAATCCAGACGCAATGCACCGAAGGGAGACTGCCAGACGACGCCGACACCGACGGAAGCGCGCAGCGAAGCGCTGGTGCCCTCGGCCTGGTCGGACCCGAGAAGCTCGACATCATTGCCAAACAGCGTGCCGGCATCGGCAAAGACTGCGCCGCGCAGATTGAAGTCACGCGGGAAGCCCGGCATTGGGAAGGTCGCTTCAGCAGACGCCGTGAAATAGGTCGTGCCACCGAGCGGGTCATCGTGGTCCCCGGTGATGCGCGGGCCGATACCCTTGTTCTCGAAACCGCGAATATCGCCGTTGGTCAGCGTGAACTGGTCGAAGACGTTCAGATCGTCGCCCAAGGGAACGACATAGCCAGCCGAAGCGGAGAGCGAGCCGATGATATCGGCATCGTCGGCGAGCAAGTGGTAATAACGGGCCTTACCGTAGATCTTGTAGAACTGCGAGTCGCCGCCGAGGCCGGCAATTTCATGCGTCGCCGTCGCATAAATGCCTTCGCGCGGCAGGACCGTATCGTCGAGCGTGTTGTAGGTCAGCGTCTGCGAGACGGAAGACTTCGTCCACGGGCTCTCATCGACCAGATTGGCGTAGGTCGCCGAAAGATCAGAGGTATCGCCGTCATACTTCATCTGCTTGTAGTTATAACGAAAGGTCGTCGCCAGATCTTCAGTGATCGGCGCCGTCACACGCAGGACGACGCTGGTTTCTTCGTAATCGTAATCGTCGTTGCTCGACGTTTCGCTGCGGTTGACGTCGAAGCCTGCCGCCAGACGGTAGCCGAGGAAATAGGGTTCGGTGAAGCTGACGCCGTAGGCGCGCGAGCCTTCCTGGCCGCCACCGGCCGAGATGCGGATGTACTGGCCACGGCCGAGGAAGTTCTTTTCCTCGATCGAGGCTTCGAGCAGCAGACCATCGCCGCCGGCGGCATAACCCGCGCCGACACCGAACGAACCGGTCGACTGATCCTGAACGTCGACGATCACCACGACGCGGTCCGGCGAACTGCCTGGCTGGGTGGAGATATTGACCGAGGAGAAGTAACCGAGCGCTTCGAGGCGACGCTTGGCCTTGGTGATCATCTGCTGATTGAAGGCATCGCCTTCGCTCATGTCGAATTCGCGGCGAATGACGTAGTCGCGCGTGCGGCTGTTGCCGCGGATCTCGATGCGCTCAACATAGGCGCGCTCGCCCTGGTCGACCAGATATTCGACGCCGATCGTGTTGTTGTTGAGGTCGCGGTTACCGCGCGGCGTGACGCGCGCAAAGGGATAACCGGCAGACGCCACCTGATCAGAGATCGCCTCGATCGACTTCTGCACTTCCTTGGCGTTGTAGACCTGGCCTTCGCGGGTGCGCACCAGCGGCTGCAGCTGCTCTGAGCCAACACCTTCGACGGTCGACTGGACGGTCACCGGTCCGAAGTCGTAGCGCTGGCCTTCCTCGATGTTGAAGGTGAGCGTGTATTTGTTGGTCGCGTCGTCGAAGGTGGCATCGGAAGAGACGATGCGCATGTCGGCGTAGCCGCGATTGTAATAGAACTGGCGCAGCGCTTCTTCGTCGGCGTGGAGCTTGTCTTCGTTGTAGACGTCCTTGCGGGTCAGGAACGACAGGAAGTTCGAACGCTTGGTGGCGATCACGGCAGCCAGACGGCCAGCGCTGTAGGCATTGTTGCCGACGAAGTTGATCGAATCGATCTTGGTGCGGTCACCCTCGTTGATGACGAAGGCAAGGTTGACGCGGCCTTCGCCGAGCGGCACCACCTGGGTCGTGACTTCGACCTCGCTGCGGCCGGTGGCAGCATAAGCTTCCTTGATCGACTGAATGTCGGCCTGGATCTGGGTGTCGCTATAGGGGCCTGCGGCGTGGGTCTGGACGATCGTCGCCAGCTTGTCGTCCTTGATCTTGCGGTTGCCGTTGAAGACGACCTGATTGACCAGCTGGGCTTCCTGAACATTGACGACCAGCGTGCTGCCGGAGACCGAGATCTTCACGTCGGAGAAGTAACCCGTCCCGTAGAGCTGCTTGACCGAGGCATCGATATCGCTGTTCGAAAAACTCTTTCCGGGAGCGATGGTGAGGTTTGACCGGACGGCTTCCGCGCCGACACGGCTTGCGCCGCGCACATCGATGCGCTGGATGACCGCGGCCTCAGCGGCCGTAGCGGAAACGAACGTCACAGCACCTGCGCCCGAAGCAACAACACCAGCAGACAGCGCAACCGCCGATACTGCGTTCAAAAACTTTGAACCAGCCTTCATTTCACCTATTACCTTTGTTTCCCTCGTCCCCGGCCCCAGGAAAACCCGATTCCGGTCACGTGTGTCGTTTTACCCGCTTTTGACATACAAGCAAGGCAGGTCGTTAATTTCTGTTTACTTCATTTACAAGCGTGACCCATTCGCCACTACAGCCTTGAAACATCGTAAATAAATAGTAATTAGCCTCGCCTTGCTCGTTTACCCTCTCAACGAGCCAATGTCGTTCCAGGTCGTGAAAACCATCAATGTCAGTATCATCGCCAGGCCGATGCGAAATGCAATTTCCTGGGCCGAAGAGCCGAGCGGTTTCCCCCTCACCGCTTCCACCGCATAGAACATCAGGTGGCCGCCATCAAGTACCGGAACCGGCATCAGGTTAAGCAATCCTATCGAAACAGAAAGCACCGCCGCCAACTGCAACACTGCGCCTATTCCAAGCGACGCCATCTGGCCCGAAGCTTGCGCCACGCGGATCGGCCCGCCCAATTGATCGGCGCGCATCGTTCCGCTGAAGATGTTACCGATATATTTGAAGGTGCCGGTGACAATGTCGCGGGTCTCGATCACAGCCTCGCGCAGCGACTGCAGCGGCGTATAGGTCTTCAGGCGGAAGTTCCCGGCCTCCCGGCTGGTGACGATGCCGATCTGGCCGAGCTCGACCTTGTTGCCGAACTGGTCGGTCTGGTCTACGCGCTGCGGCACCATCGGCACATCGAGTTTCTGGCCGGCGCGCTCGATCGTCACGATGATCTTCTGGCTCGGGCGGATGCCAACATAGCGGCGCACATCGTCGAAGGTCTCGACCTTGCCGCCGTCGATGGCGACCAGCAGATCGCCTGGAAGGATGCCGGCGGCAGCGGCTGCGCCGTCGGGCTTGACCTCGGCAACGACAGGATCGGCGATCGTGCGGCCATAGACCGAGAAAAGAATGGTGAAGATGGCGATTGCCAGCAGAAAATTGGCGATCGGGCCAGCCGCGACTGTTGCAGCACGTTTCCACAGCTTCGCGCCGGCAAAGGAGCGCGCTCTGTCCTCCTCGGACATGGCGGCGATCTTGTCGGTGTCGGGCTTGCTCGAGGCATCTTCGTCGCCGAAGAACCGGACGTAGCCGCCAAGCGGGATCACCGAGATCTTCCAGCGCGTTCCGTGGCGGTCGGTGAAGCCGAAGATCTCCGGGCCGAAACCGACGGAAAAGGCCAGGATGCGAATGCCGCTCCAGCGTCCGACGAGGTAATGGCCCATCTCATGCACGAAGACGAGCAGTGACAGCACGAGGATGAAGGTAACGATGTTCCCCATCAGAAATGCGTATATGCCGCTCATCGTCTCCATGAGTCCTTTCCGTCAGACTGCCGTGTTGTCAGAGCCCGAACAATGCCGCGCCAAGCGACGTCATTCCGGTCCCCTTTATCAGGGAAAAAACCCCAGCAAGCAAGAACGCCGAAAAACAGGCGAAAATCAGTCCGTCGACACGGTCCATGACGCCGCCATGGCCCGGAATGAGACGGCTCGAATCCTTTACGCCGAATTTTCGCTTGATGAACGATTCGAAAAGATCGCCCGACTGGCTGCAAACCGAGAGAACGAACGCCACGCCGGCGGCGATGATTTCAGCGCCCGGAAGCAGAAAATGGATGAGAACGACGCCGGCTACGACCGCCGAAATGGCGCCGCCGATTGCACCCGACCAGGTCTTTCCGGGCGAGATCGAAGGGGCAAGCTTAGGCCCGCCGAGCGCCCGGCCGACGAAATAGGCAAGGATATCGGTTGCCCAGACGACCGCAAAGACGAAGAGCATGGCGTAAAGGCCAAGCCGGTCATCGCTTCTGATCGCGGCAAGCGCCAGGCCGGTGGCGCCGGCATAAAACAGGCCCACTGGCAACCAGCGGCTCGTGCCCTGCAGGATGATCAGGGCTATGCCGACGGCGGTGACGCCGGCCAGCATGCCGGCGGCGAATTCGAAAGTGCCGACAAGCACCAGGAAGGCAATCGCCGCCTCACCGATCCAGCTGACGGCATTGGCGACCCAATCCCGCGCGATGCCTGTCATTTTCGACCATTCATAGTAGATCAGCAGGCCGATCACGATCGCCAGGACACGAAAGGCAAGGCCGCCATACCAGGTGGCGGCAAGAACGATGGCCGCAAGAATCAGTCCTGAAACGATGCGGAGCTTCAATTCCTGCTGCATCAGGTGCCGACCGCGGCCGCCTGCGACGACAAGCCCCCGAAGCGCCGGTCGCGAGAGGCGAATGTCTCGAGCGCCGAACGGAAGATCTCGGGGCTGAAATCCGGCCAATATTCCGGAAGGAAGATGAATTCCGAATAGGCGGCCTGCCAGAGAAGGAAATTGGAAAGCCGCTCTTCGCCACTGGTGCGGATAATGAGATCCGGATCGGGAATGCCGGCCGTGTCAAGACGGGCGTTGATCAGCGCCGGTGTTATATCCTGCGCTCTCAGCCGGCCGGCCTCGACGTCGCGGGCGAGACTGACGACGGCGCGGGCGATCTCGTCGCGCGAACCATAGTTGAAGGCGATGACGAGCGTCAGTGACGTGTTGTCCTTGGTCGTCTCCTCCGCCTCCAGCAAAAGGCCCAGAATGTCACTGCGCAGGCTGTGGCGGTCGCCGATCACCTTGATCCGCACGTTCTGGCGATGGAGCTCGGCGAGGTCGCGCCGGATGAACGCCTTGAGCAGACCGAGCAGATCGGAAACCTCGGCTTCGGGCCGGCGCCAGTTCTCCGAGGAGAAGGCAAAGAGGGTCAGATATTTTATGCCGGCCGCACCGGCGGCGCGGACTGTCTCGCGCACCGCCTCGACGCCCTTGCGATGGCCCATCGTGCGCGGCAGGCCGCGCTGCTTGGCCCAACGGCCATTGCCGTCCATGATGATGGCAACATGCTCTGGCACAGTCACAAATACAGATTCCGACATTTCCCGTCCGGTCTTTCCAGGCAAAGGCACAGATCCTCTAGACCTGCATGATTTCCTTTTCCTTCTCGCCAAGCAAGCGGTCGACTTCGGAAATCGTCTCGTCCGTCATCTTCTGGACACGTTCCGACTGCGCCCGGCTCTCGTCCTGGCCGATTACCCCATCCTTTTCGGCTTTCTTGAGGCCGTCCATGCCGTCGCGGCGGACATGGCGAATCGCCACCTTGCTCTTTTCGGCATAGTCGTGCGCCACCTTGACGAGCGACTTGCGGCGCTCCTCGTTCAGCTCCGGCAGCGGAATGCGCAGGTTCTGGCCATCGACGATCGGGTTGAGGCCGAGATTGGATTCGCGAATGCCACGCTCGACGGCGCTGACCATCGACTTGTCCCAGACGGAAACCGACAGCATGCGCGGCTCGGGCACGGTGATGTTGGCGACCTGGTTCAGCGGCATGCGCGAACCATAGGCCTCGATCGTCACCGGGTCGAGGATGTTGGCCGAAGCACGGCCGGTGCGCAGCGATGCGATGTCGCTCTTGAATGCGGAAATCGCGCCGTCCATGCGGCGCTTCAGTTCCTTGATGTCGATACCTTCACTCATATGGATGCTCCCGTCTAGAGCATGATGCCGAAAAGTGTCAGCGGTTTTCGGGCGACATCATGCTCTAACTATTTAATGTCGAACATGATTCAGATTTTAGGCCCCACCGGGCCTAAAATCATCATGTTCTAGCGAGGGCTGCGCCGAAACCGCGGCGCAGCTTATATCAGTTGTCGGAGACGATGGTCTTGAGACCACCGCCCGTCAAGATTTCAGCAAAACCACCCTTCTCGTGGATCGAGAAGACGATGATCGGAATGGAATTCTCCCTGGCGAGCGCTACGGCGGCAACGTCCATCACCGCAAGCCCCCTGTCCAGCACTTCCTGGTGCGTCAGCCGGTCGAGGCGGGTCGCATCGGGATATTTCTTCGGGTCGGCGGTATAGATGCCGTCCACCTGGGTGCCCTTGAAGATCGCTTCCGCACCCATTTCGGCGGCGCGGAGTGCTGCGGCGGAATCGGTGGTGAAGAAGGGATTGCCGGTGCCGCCGGCAAAAATCACCACGCGTCCCATCGACAGATGATAAAGGGTTGCGCGCTGCGAAAAGCTCTCGCAGATCTCGGGCATGGAGATGGCCGAAAGCACCACCGTATCGATGTTCAGCTTGCGCAGCGAGGTCGCCAGCGCCAGCGCGTTGATGATGGTGCCGAGCATGCCCATATGGTCGCCGGTCACCCGGTCGCCGCCCTTGGACGCGACCGCGACACCGCGGAAGATATTGCCGCCGCCGACGACGACGCCGACTTCCACGCCCATATGCCGTGCCTCGGCGATGTCGGATGCAATGCGGTCCGCCACCGTCACATCGATCCCGAAACCCTGGCCACCCATGAGCGCTTCGCCGGAAGCCTTGAGTAGAACACGTTTATAGACAGGCTCTAAAGACATCTTGGCTCCTCGTAAATTGCCGTGAATGCCCGATACACGAAGGGCACCGCGTTGTCACGCGATGCCCTTCGTGTTTTCCCAATTATGGCTGGAAGATCAACCCTTGACGGCAGCCGCGACTTCGGCCGCGAAGTCGGTTTCTTCCTTCTCGACGCCTTCGCCGAGCAGCAGACGGGCCATGCCGGCGACTTCGATCGGCGCGCCGACGGCCTTTTCAGCTTCCTTGATGGCGGCTGCGACCGTCAGATCCGGATTGATGACGAAAGCCTGCGAGAGAAGAGCGACTTCCTCGAAGAACTTGCGCATGCGGCCGTCGACCATCTTTTCGATGATGTTGTCCGGCTTGCCGGAGGCGCGCGACTGTTCGATAAAGACGTTGCGCTCGCGCTCGGCGACGGCGGCATCGACTTCTTCCGGGCGGATCGCCAGCGGCGCGGTCGCGGCGATGTGCATGGCGACCTGGCGGCCGATGGCGTTCAAGGATTCCTTGTCGCCGGTCGACTTCAGCGCAACGAGAACGCCGAGCTTGCCGAGGCCGTCGGAAACAGCATTGTGGATATAGGTGGCGACGACGCCGTCCTCGACCGAGAGAGCGACCGAACGGCGCAGGTTCATGTTCTCGCCGATCGTTGCGATCGCATCCTTGATCGTGTCGGACACGGACTTGCCGGATGCCGGGTAGGTCGCAGCGGCAACGGCATCGACGGTGCCGTCGGTCGAGACGGCGACCTTGGCGATGCCGCGAACGAGTTCCTGGAAGGCATCGTTACGGGCGACGAAGTCGGTTTCGGAATTGACTTCGACGACGACGGCCTTGGTGCCCTGGCTCGAAACGCCGATGAGGCCTTCGGCAGCGGTGCGGCCGGACTTCTTGTCGGCCTTGGCGATGCCCTTGGCACGCAGCCAGTCGATCGCCGCTTCCATATCGCCAGCGGTTTCAGCA
The DNA here is from genome assembly GCF_019778565.1 of Rhizobium laguerreae. Classification (NCBI taxonomy): domain Bacteria; kingdom Pseudomonadati; phylum Pseudomonadota; class Alphaproteobacteria; order Hyphomicrobiales; family Rhizobiaceae; genus Rhizobium; species Rhizobium laguerreae. The sequence goes on from NZ_JAAXQT010000005.1 coordinate 226,777, forward strand.
AGAGCCTTCTTGCAGTCCATCATGCCTGCGCCGGTCTTTTCGCGCAGTTCCTTCACCATTGCAGCCGTAATCTCGCTCATTAGCTTCCTCTTGTCGGTTCATACGGTGGGCCGTAAAGCGCGGCTCGGCACCGGATTGAGGCACGAAATGTACCTGTATGTATGACAGCGTGATGAAGACGCGTCATAACGAAACTTATCGGACGGAGAGCCTGACGCCCTCCCCTTGAAACAGGCAAGGCCGCCGAACTTCGATGAGTCGCGAGCGGCCTTTCCCAGTCTCTGCAAGCATTGGCGAACCTTCTCGATCCGCCCGCCTTCATCAGCCTTCGGCTGCTTCCTCGAGAGCCGGCTCGACCGGAACTTCGGAGGATGCGCCGAGATCGCGGCCGGAAGAGCCCTGCTGACGCGCGATGCCGTCGATGGCGGCGCGGGAGATCAGCTCGCAGTAAAGAGCGATCGCGCGCGATGCGTCGTCGTTACCCGGGATCGGATAGTCGATCAGGTCCGGATCGCAGTTCGAGTCGATGATGGCGACAACCGGGATGCCGAGGCGCTTGGCTTCGTCGATCGCGATCTTTTCCTTGTTGGTGTCGATGATGAACATCAGGTCGGGCGTGCCGCCCATATCGCGGATACCGCCAAGAGCCTTGTCCAGCTTTTCACGTTCGCGCTCGAGGTTCAGGCGTTCCTTCTTGGTGAAGCCCTGGGCTTCGCCGTTCAGGATCTCGTCGAGCTTGCGCAGGCGCTGGATCGAGTTGGAGATCGTCTTCCAGTTCGTCATCATGCCGCCGAGCCAGCGCGAGTTGACGTAGTACTGGGCCGAGCGCTTGGCGCTGTCGGCAATGATCTCAGAGGCCTGGCGCTTGGTGCCGACGAAGAGAACGCGGCCGCCGCGGGCAACGGTGTCGCTGACGACCTGAAGGGCGCGCGACAGCATCGGAACGGTCTGAGCCAGATCGATGATGTGAATGTTGTTGCGATCGCCGAAGATATACGGCTTCATCTTCGGGTTCCAGCGATGCGTCTGGTGGCCGAAGTGGACGCCTGCTTCAAGCAGCTGACGCATAGAAAAATCAGGCAATGCCATGCCTTGTTACTCCTTTTCCGGTTGAACCTCCGCAAGGCGAACAGCACCCTCTTCGAGGGTGCCACCGGGCGGAACAGCCCGGATTTCTCCCGGACGATCCCATGCCTTACGTGTGGAATGCCGGTGCCCATACATTCGATTTCGCGCAAAAGCAAGGCTTATGCCGAAAAAACCTGGCGACTCAGCTTGCCAGCGTCGGCAGCAGCGACAGCATGACGCCTGCATCGGGCATCGGCAGGATGGCATCGACCTCGGCCGGCAGCAGGGTGCCGATCGCGCTGTCGGCGTTGCCGGTGGCGGTCCCCAGCGGACCGCGGAAGCCGTGTCTCGTCCAGGCAAGCTCCTGGAGCTTCGGGCTCACCAGCGCTTCGATCAGTCGGTTGGCATTCTCATCGACGACGATCAGCGGATGCGCCGAATAGACGGTCGGGCGCGGATAGAGCACCACCGGCTTTGCGCCGGCACTCGCCTTGATGCGCTCCCAGCGTGCGGGATCGGCGAGGATCCATTCGACCAGTTGGTTCTCATAACCGACGATCATCGGCTCGCCGCCGAGGCCGCCTGCGAGATACTGGTCGAAAAGTTTGCCTGAGGACGGCGACTTGAAGCCCATGTTGCGGAAGATCGCCTGCACCTTGCCGCCAAATATAGCAAGGTCGCCAGATGTCGCGACATTACCGCTGAACAGGCTGAGCACCAGGCCTGCGAACATGAAGCCGGAATTGGAGCGGTTGGGATCGGTCGAGACGATGCGGGCGCGGCCGTAAAGCGAATTGACGCCGAGCTTCGACCAGTCGGATCCGGCCAGAATCGCATCAAGCAAAGCCTTGATGTCGAGCTGATGATGGCCTTCGTTCGTCACCGTCACCAATCCCGCTTTCATCAGTCCATCGACGACGGGCTGCCAGGAATAGACGACGATCGGCGTGTTCAGCACGACGCGGTCGTTACGGATAGAAATGCCGTTCTGCCGGGCGATATCGACCATGATCGAGGAGGACGGCCAGAGGAATTGCGGATGCTGCGACAGCAGCGCCTGTTCGCGGACCATTTCGACGGAGCCCGCGACACGGCTGCCCACCGTCAATCCATATCCGCCGAGCGCCCTGATGACGTCGGGGTCGGCCAGGAAGGCTTCCTTCTCGCCGCCGACGAAGCCGAACAGCGTCGTGCGGCTGCCGAGCAGGCCCTGCAATTCCGGCCGATCCCGGACGGCGAAATAACCGCCGGTGCCGACGACGCCGGCTCCGAGCAGTCCCACTCCAAAGGCGCGACGAGAAAGGGCCATCAGCGTCCGATATCCTCTTTGAGCGATGCCTGGATGAGGCGCAGATCGGTGTCGAGCGTGCCGAGTTCCTCATCGACCAGGCTGTCGGCATAATGGACGAAGGCCTCTTCGAGCTTCACCAGCACGCCGCGCACTTCCTCCATCTGCTTGGGGTCGGGAACGCCCTTGGCCTCTATGACGGCAAAACCTTCCGCCACCTCGGCGGCACGCGGCAGATAATAGGAGAGGAACCGCCGCACGGCATTGGCGCCTTCGGGCTTGGCCTCGACCTTGTGAAAGACATCGGCGGCGATTTCGGCGAGATGCCGGACTGCGGCTGCCATCTGACGATCGCTTATCGTGTCGGCGGCGATCTTCAGCCTCTGCGCGAAGGGAACGGCGGCCTCCAGCAGGTCGCGAGCAAAGGCGACGCGCCCGCTGCCGATGCTCTTGATATCGAGGCCTTCGAACAGCCGGCGCGGCGCAAGCAGGATGACGAGGCCGGCAAAGACCAGAAGGGCGATGATGGCCGCGATCCAGAAGGGCATGCCGGCTGCAAAGCTCAAGAGCGGCACGGTGATTGCCGCAGCCAGTCCCGCCACGATCCAGTTGCCGTCATTGCCGAGCCAGTTGCGCATGCCTGTCCTAATTGTAGCCTCGCGCGGTGCGGAAGGCGGTGGCGAGATCCGAGCCGCCGTCGAACACGCGCGCCGAGGTCAGCTTGGCGAGGCTGTCGAGCTGGGTCTTGTCGGCATCGCCGAATGTGATGCCGAAGATCGGCACATGCGGCTCCATCGCCTTCCAATCTCTGGTGAAGGCCTGGCTTTGATCATCTGACTTGCCGTCGGTCATGATGACGATGGCAGGCAGATAAGTCGAGAGCCTGTCGGTTCGGGCAATCTGCTGCAGAGCCCGTTCGGCGCAGGCATACATGTTCGTGCCGCCATTGGCCTTCTGCCGGGAAATCTCGTTCAGCAGCCCTTCCTGCTCCAGCGGATTTCCACTCGCCATGAAAGTGTTGCGTACGCTGCCGTCGAAGGGAATGACGATGATCTGGTCGGCGAGCGACCATTGCACCAGCACTTTGCTCGCCTCGTCTGGCGTCAACAGGAAGCGCATCGCCTTCTGCAGCTGATCCTCGCCGTCACCTTGCATCGAACCGGAAAAATCGAGGCAGAGAGCGGTCAGGGACGGTTTGCGCAGCGCGGCCTGATAAAGGTTGAGCGCCTGGCGGATGACGCCCGCCTCCGGCATGCGGATTGCCGTCACCAGCCGGGCGGGATCGAAATTCCAGCTCGGCTCCGGCTTCGCGGCAACGCCGGTCAAGGGAATGCGCCGGCCGGTATCGGCGATGCGCTGCTGTACGGGGGCCGAGCTCAGATAGGCGAGCAGATCGTTGAAGAAGGTCTGGACTTCTGGCCCGCGGCCATGATCGACGAAACCGATCGGCGAATCCGCCATGGCCACACCATCGGCCGGATAGATCGCGTAAAGCGGTTCCTGCGACAGGGCGGCGAGCTTGTCGTTGGTTTCCTTCAGCACCGCCTCGTAATTCCACATCGCGTCGTAGACCGTGCCCTTGCCGGCGGAATCGACGTAGAGATCGGCAAGCCAGCCGGAAGAGCCGGAAGAGCGCACCACACCTGACAGCAGCGACCGGACGCTCTCCTGGACGTGCCTGTCGTCGAGATCGCCGGGTTCGATCACCGGCTTGTTGCCAAGCGCGCTCGACAGCATGGCAAGATAGGCGCTGGCGCCCGAATTGGATTGCGTCGCCGAGGTCATCAGGAACTTCAGCGATCCGCCCTCGACGGCAGCGAGAATGTCCTTCATGAAGACGTCCTTGCCGATCCAGCCGAGCTGCTGCGCCTTGGACCTGCGCAGACCCAGTACCACCGGCGTCTGGGCGATCGAGGTCAGGCTCTTGACGCGGCGCTTGGTGTCGAACATGTCGACCCAGACGCTGGAGGCCGGCCAGACCGCATCCTGCGCGACGCCCTGGTCACTCTGCAGCGCCAGGCCGATATCGAGCGTGCCTTCATATTTGAAGGTGCAGGTGGCGTTCTTCTGCTTGCAGAATTCTTCGACGATCGGCTGCAGAACGGTGTTCTCCGATCCCGACACGATCGAGAAATCCGGCCCCTGGCCAAAGGGATTGCAGCCGGCAAGGGGCAAAGCGGCAAGAAGTGCCAGGCCTGATAGCAGTGCTCGCATCGTCATCTTGCCGATCACGCCTGGGTCATCGCCTTCTTGAGTTCGATCGTCATCTGCTCCATCTGCTGCTCGGCAAGCGCCCGCTTCCGGCGCCCCTCCTCCTGAACCTGCAGCACGCCTGATATCGTGTCGATCAGATCCCTGTTCGCCTTGGCGAGCGTGTCGATGTCAACGATGCCGCGCTGCGACTGCTGCTCGATTGATATCGCCTGGTCTTTCATCATCTCGGATGCCTGGCGGATCATATCGTTGGTGGCGTCGGTCACCGCCTTCTGCAGGTCGAGCGCCGATTTCTGCCGCGTCAGGCCGAGCAGGATCGCCATCTTCTGCTTCCAGGCCGGCACCGTCAGCGCCGAAGTCGCCTGCAGATTCTCGATCAGCGTTTCGTCGCCCGCCTGAACGATGCGGATCTGCGGCAATTGCTGGATGCCGAGCTGGCGGGCCTGCTGCAGGTAGAACACCCGCTTTTCCAGCCGGTCGAGCGCCTGCAGGCTGTCCTGATAGGTCTGTGCATCCAGCATGCCGCCGCCGGGGCCGGTCGCTGCAGCCTCTGCTTGCGCCTTCAGCCTCGGCAGCTCGACGCTGCGAAAACGCTCGGCGAAAGTCTTGCCGGCCTGAACATAGGCCTCGAGCCGCATGATCGATTGCCTGGTTTCCTCATGCAGGTCGTCGAGCAGCGCAATGTCGCGCCTCAGCGTGTCCTTATGACGGTCGAGTTCCAGGCCGATCCGGTCGATCTGGCCGGCCACGTCTTCGAACTCCGCCTTGAAGCGTTCGAGCCGGGCCTTGGCCGAGAGAAACATGCGGCTGAGGAAACCCTTATCCTTCAACGATGCCGGATCGAGGCTTTTCGATTTGAGGATGATGTCGGTCAGCAGGCGGCCGACATCGCCGAGGTCCTTGTTGCGGACTTCGCGCAGGATCTTGTCGGCATAATCGCTGACCGCCTGCTGGGCGCGGTCGCCATAGACCGAGATGCCGGCACGGTCGGTGATGTTGATGCTATCGGAAATGCGGGCAATTTCCGCCGGATCGGCGACGACAACCGGCAGGGCGGCATTCTGAACAGTCGCGAGATCGGTGTCGGCCATGGTTCGGGCTTTCAAGCTTGCGATGCGTAATGGCTACGCAGTCTAGCAGATAGACGTCATCGCAATGGCTTGGCCGCCAGGATCGCACCGACCCGAAAAGCAGGACGACAGACGGCGACTCAGTCATCGCTGATCGCCGAACCATAGTGAATTTTATGATACAGTTTTATGACAGGCGAGATCTCGTCGCCTACTTGCAAACCTCGGCCTTGCGGTCGAGCAGCTCCAGCTTGGCGAGCTTGCCGGTCAGGACGAAATCACCGTAATCCATCGTCAGATCGCGGGTAATGCCGTTCTCATAGAGCTTGAAGGACATGCGGTAGACCGGCAACGCATCCGATTTCGCACTTTCGTTGAAATAGGCGATCGTCACCGGCCAGAAGGCCGTCTTGGAGAAGGCGCCGGCATTGCCGGCATCGGCTTCCTCGGCGATCGGCGTCTCCTGCTTGCCGACGATCGTGGTCGTCGCCAGCGACTTGTCGCCGTCGTCCGAACCGTCGAAGACGCGCGCCTCGAAGAAGCGCTTGCCGTCCTTGGCGTGCTGGATCACATCGAGCATATGTTCCGTGGGAAACCGGCTTTCTAAAAGCTGCAGCTCGCGGCTCGCCGGCTGCTTGAGATCGACCTTGACACCATCAGGCTGGTCCTGCGCCGCACCGTTGACCTCTTTATCGAGCTGCTCGTCGGTGAAGGATTTGGTGTCGAAAGTGAACTTGCCGTCCTTCAGGTTCTCGAAGGTCTTTGTCTGCTGATCGCTGACACGCACGCTGTCGCCGGTGTCGATCTGCGTCACGAAGCGGAAATTGGTGGTAAAGCCCTGGCAATAGCTGCCGTCGAACTCATAGACCATGCGACCGTACATGGCGGCGATGCCGGAGCGGTCCGAGGCATCCTTCAATTCCAGATCGTAGACCGCGCGATGTGCGACGAGGCCGGTCGCGATCGCAGCGCTAACCGCAGGCGCAGCCGCCCATGCATTGGCGGAAACGCTGGCGAGAAGCAGAGCGACAAGACTCGATCGGAACATTCATTAACTCCTGTTGGACTCGGTCGCCATGTTATAAGAACGCTTTCGGCCAAATCGAGGCTCGAAACTGTCATATTGAAGAATCTAGTCTTGATGCATAATTTTTGAAGAATTGACAACAAAAGCGGAGACGAAAATGCCCGATGAAATTGCGGCTCGCCTGATTGAGATGGGGATAACCCTTCCCGAGGCCGCAGCACCTGCTGCAAATTACGTTCCCTATGTGATCAGCGGCAATCTTCTCTACATCTCCGGCCAGCTGCCGCTCGAAGGCGGCAAGGTCACTGTCTCGGGCCATCTCGGCAAGACCGTCGACGTTGCAAGGGGGCAGCGCGGCGCCGAACTCTGCGCCATCAACATCCTTGCCCAGGCGAAGGCCGCACTTGGCGGCGATCTCGGCCGTATCCGGCGCGTCATCAAGCTGAACGGCTTCGTCGCCTCGGCGCCCGACTTCGTCGAGCAGCATCTCGTCATCAACGGCGCTTCGAACCTGATTGCCGGCGTGCTTGGCGAAGCCGGCAAACATGCGCGTGCCGCCGTCGGCATGGCGGCCCTGCCGCTGAATGCCGCCGTCGAGATAGACGCTATCATGGAAATCGCAAAATGACCAATGTTGCCTGGATCAGGGAACTGCCGGTCGCCCACCGCGGCTATCACGACCTCAACACGCATGTCTGGGAAAACACGCTTTCGGCCTTCTCGCGCGCTGTCGAAGCGGGCTTTGCGATCGAATGCGACCTGCACTACGCCTCCGACGGCGTGCCGGTCATCTTTCACGACGAGGACCTGCAGCGCCTGTGCAATCTCAACGGCGACATCCGCGAGCGCACCTCCCGGGAACTCGGACTGATCGCCGTTGGCGGCACGAGCGACAAGGTGCCGACGCTGCGCCAGCTTCTCGATCTCGTCGAAGGCAAGGTGCCACTGGTGCTGGAGCTCAAGGGGCGCGAGGCCGATGACGAAGGTTTCGCCGAAGCTGTGCTCGAGGTCCTCGAGGGCTATGAGGGCAAGGTGGCGCTGATGAGCTTCGACCACTGGCTGCTGCGCGACCTGAAGGCGCTTGGCTCACCCTACCCGCTCGGGCTGACCGCCAACGGCAACACGCCGGAAGAGTTCAAGACGCATGAAAAGGCGATGGAGATCGGTCTCGATTTCATCTCTTATTATTATGACGACCTGCCGAATGCCTTCATCACCGGCGAACGCGAAAAGGGGATTCCCGTCATCACCTGGACGGTGCGTGACGAAGAGGTGCGCCGACGCACATTCGCCAATGCAGACCAGATGACCTTCGAAGGCTTCGATCCGCGTGCGACTGCTTGACGCTCGCTTTTTGGCCAAGATCATGCGCAGACTGCTGCATAACTCCTTAAATCGGATCCATTTGAGGATAAATTATGCAGCAACTCAAAGCGTTACAGCGTCCTTTGCGCGTCTGAAAAGACGCGCGGCGCTGTAAGGCAGAGCCGAGACTATCCTCCCACAGGCTTCGCATTTGTCCCATGACTGATGAATTATCCATTCGCGTAGAACGCTCCTTCACCGCGATTTCCCCGGAGAGCTGGTCCAGGCTTTCCGGGGCGTCGAAGACCTGCGCTGCGATTGCCTACAACCCTTTCGTTTCGCACGCCTTTTTGTCGTCGCTGGAGGAATCCGGCTCCGCCGACGCCGAGACCGGATGGCTCGGCCATCATCTGCTGCTCGAGACCGGGCGCGGCGAGTTGATCGGCGCCCTGCCCGGCTATCTCAAGAACCATAGCCAGGGCGAATATGTCTTCGACCATGGCTGGGCCGACGCATTCGAGCGGGCCGGCGGGCGCTATTATCCCAAACTTCAGTGCTCGATCCCGTTCACCCCGGCGACAGGCCCGCGGCTTCTTGTCGCCGAGGGGCTGCAGCGGCTGCCGATCCAGAGCGCGATCGCCGAAAGCCTGAAGGAGGTGGTGCGCCGGCTCGGCATCTCCTCGGCCCATATCACCTTCGTGCCGGACGAAGAGATCGGCGTCTTCGAGATGGACGGCTATCTGCACCGCACCGACCAGCAGTTCCATTTCATCAATGACGGCTATGCCGATCACGAGGATTTTCTCGAAACGCTTGCCTCGCGCAAACGCAAGGCGTTGCGCAAGGAACGTCGCGCCGCCCTCGAAAACGGTATCAGCATCGACTGGCTGACCGGCCGCGACCTGACGGAACGCATCTGGGATCAATTCTTCAAGTTCTACATGGATACTGGCGGGCGCAAGTGGGGCCGGCCTTACCTCACCCGTAAGTTCTACTCGCTGATCGGCGAACGCATGGCCGACGATATCCTGCTCGTCATGGCCAAGCGCGACGGGCGCTATATCGCCGGCGCGATCAACTTCATCGGCGGCGATACACTCTACGGCCGTCACTGGGGCTGCATCGAGGATCATCCCTTCCTGCATTTCGAGGTCTGCTATCATCAGGCGATCGACTTCGCCCTTTCGAAAGGGCTGAAACGTGTCGAGGCCGGCGCCCAGGGCGAACACAAGCTCGCCCGCGGTTACCTGCCGGTGACGACGCATTCCGCCCATTATGTCGCGCATGCCGGCCTTCGCCGGGCGATCGGCGACTATCTCGCGCGCGAGCGCGCCGATGTCGAACAGATGAGCGAGTTGCTGACCGAGCACAGCCCTTTCCGCAAGGGCGAGCGTCAGCAGGAGGATTGACGCCGCCGCACCGGCCGCGCTACCCGAATAATCTGGAAACGAGGAGATTTTCGCGATGACCAACCCCGCCGCTTATGACGACAACAACATCTTCGCCAAGATCCTCCGCGGCGAAATCCCCTCGCACCGCGTCTACGAGGACGAGCATACCGTGGCCATCATGGATGTGATGCCGCAGGCGCCGGGCCACGTGCTCGTCCTTCCGAAGGCGGCGTCGCGCAATATCCTCGATGCCGATCCAGCCACCCTCACCCACGCGATATCGGTCGTCCAGAAGATCGCCAATGCGGTCAAGGACGTCTTCGACGCCGATGGCGTGTTCGTCGCCCAGTTCAACGAGCCGGCGGCCGGGCAAACGGTATTCCATCTGCATTTCCATGTCATCCCGCGGCATGAAGGCATGGCCCTCAAGCCGCATTCCGGCAAGATGGAGGACGGCGCCGTGCTTGCCGGCAATGCCGAAAAGATCAGAGCAGCGCTGGGGTAAGGTCAACCCCTGTCGATTTGAGAGAATTCAATCCAGACAATTATTTGGAACAAGATCATGATCCGCCATACTGTCGCATTCCGCCTGAAGCACGAAGCCGGCTCGGCTGAAGAAACGTCGTTCCTCTCCGACGCGCTGGTGCTTGCCAAGATCCCGAGCGTGCGGAATTTCGAGCAGCTTCGGCAGACGAGTCCAAAGAATGCTTATGCCTTCGGCTTTTCGATGGAATTCGACGATCAGGCTGGCTACGACACGTACAACCTCCATCCCCTGCATGTCGCCTTCGTCCGCGACCGCTGGGTGCCCGAGGTCGCCGATTTTCTCGAGATCGACTACACCAAGCTCTGAAAGGGCGCATGTAGATCCGGACACGAAAAAGGCCGCAGTGACGCGGCCTTTTCCAAAACGGTGACGGTATCTTACTTCTTGCGTGGAACCTTCGGAACCGCGCTTCCCTTCTTCGGGGCTTCGCGGACCTCAGGCTCGGCCTGCGGCACCGCTTTGGCGCGGGTCTTGCGGGCCGCCTTCGTCTTCAGCTCGCCGTCATCCCCATCCTCGGCTTCGGGATGCACGACCTCGGCTTCGGGCTTCGGCTTGATCGGCGCCGTTTCCGAGATGGCTTCGAGCACGATGCCGGGCTTGCCGTCTTCCTTCGGGCCGACGGTGACATTGACGACGCCGCCCTTCTTCAGCTTGCCGAAGAGGATCTCGTTGGCAAGCGGCTTCTTGATCGTATCCTGAATGACGCGAGCAAGCGGGCGGGCGCCCATCTTCTCGTCGTAACCCTTTTCCGCCAGCCAGGCGATCGCATTCTCGTGCAGGTCGAAGGTGACGTTCCTTTCGGAAAGCTGGGCCTCCAGCTGCATGATGAACTTCTGTACGACCTTGTGGATGACGGCCGTCGGCAACGCCGCGAAAGGAATGATCGCGTCGAGACGGTTGCGGAATTCCGGCGTGAACAGGCGGGTCAGCGCCTCCTCGTCCTCGCCGGTGCGCTTGGACGAGCCGAAGCCGATCGCCGCCTTGGCCATTTCCGACGCACCCGCATTGGTAGTCATGATCAGGATGACGTTGCGGAAGTCGATCTTCTTGCCGTTATGGTCGGTCAGCGTGCCGTGGTCCATGACCTGCAAGAGGATATTGTAGATGTCGGGATGGGCCTTCTCGATTTCGTCGAGCAGGACCACGCAATGCGGGTGCTGGTCGACGCCATCGGTCAGAAGACCGCCCTGATCGAAGCCGACATAGCCGGGAGGTGCACCGAGCAGACGCGAGACCGTGTGCCGCTCCATATATTCCGACATGTCGAAGCGCAGGAGTTCGACGCCGAGCGACGATGCCAGCTGCTTTGCCACCTCGGTCTTGCCGACGCCGGTCGGACCGGAGAAGACATAGGCGCCGATCGGCTTGTTCGGCTCGCGAAGACCGGCACGTGCCAGCTTGATCGAGGTCGAAAGAGCTTCGATCGCGATATCCTGGCCGTAGACCACAGAACGCAGTTCCTGCTCGAGATTGGCGAGCACCGCTTCATCGTCCTTGGAGACGGTCTTCGGCGGAATGCGCGCCATCGTGGCGACCGTTGCCTCGATCTCCTTTTCGGTAATCAGCTTGCGGCGCTTGGACGGCGGCAGCAGCATCTGGGCCGCACCGGTTTCGTCGATCACGTCGATCGCTTTGTCGGGCAGCTTGCGGTCGGAGATGTAGCGGGCCGACAATTCGACGGCCGACTTGATGGCATCATTCGAATAACGCAGGTGGTGATACTCTTCGAAATAGGGCTTCAGGCCCTTCATGATCTCGATCGCATCTTCGATCGACGGTTCGCTGACGTCGATCTTCTGGAAACGACGGACCAGCGCACGATCCTTCTCGAAGAACTGGCGGTATTCCTTGTAGGTGGTCGAACCGATGCAGCGAATCGCGCCCGATGATAGGGCCGGCTTCAGCAGGTTCGATGCATCCATCGCGCCGCCCGAGGTGGCGCCAGCGCCGATCACCGTGTGGATCTCGTCGATGAAGAGCACGGCGCCCGGATATTCTTCCAGTTCCTTGACGACCTGCTTCAGGCGCTCCTCAAAATCGCCGCGGTAGCGCGTGCCGGCGAGCAGCGTGCCCATGTCGAGCGAGAAGATCGTCGCATCGGCGAGGGCTTCGGGAACCTTGCCTTCGACGATGCGCTTGGCAAGCCCTTCGGCGATCGCCGTCTTGCCGACGCCGGGATCACCGACGTAGAGCGGATTGTTCTTCGAACGGCGGCACAGGATCTGGATGGTGCGGCTGACCTCGGCGTGACGGCCGATCAGCGGATCGATCTTGCCGCCCTTGGCCTTCTCGTTGAGATTGACGCAATAGGCCTTGAGCGCATCCTGCTGCTTCTTCGGGCCGCCCTCTTCCTCGCCGCCGCGCGCCGTCGGCTTGCTGCTTTCGGCTTCTTCCTCAGCGCCGCGCGGGGGACGCACATCCGAAGCGCCCGGCCGCTTGCCGATGCCGTGGGAGATATAGTTGACGGCATCGTAGCGGGTCATCTCCTGCTCCTGCAGGAAATAGGCGGCGTGGCTTTCGCGCTCGGCGAAGATGGCGACGAGCACGTTGGCGCCGGTCACCTCTTCGCGGCCAGACGATTGCACGTGGATGACGGCACGCTGGATGACGCGCTGGAAGCCGGAGGTCGGCTTCGAATCCTCGTCATAACCGGTGATCAGGTTGGAAAGTTCGTTATCGACATATTCGACGAGCGTCTTGCGCAAGGTGTCGAGATCGACATTGCAGGCACCCATGACCGCGGCCGCATCGGCATCGTCGATCAGGGCGAGCAGCAGATGCTCGAGCGTCGCATATTCGTGGTGCCGCTCGTTGGCAAAGGTCAGTGCCTGATGGAGCGCCTTCTCTAAACTAGGCGAAAATGTTGGCACGTTCAGATCCTCACTTCTTTTCCATGACGCATTGCAGCGGATGCTGGTGCTGCCGGGCGAAGTCCATCACCTGGCTGACCTTCGTTTCCGCTACCTCGTATGTGAATATTCCGCATTCGCCAACGCCGTGGTTATGGACATGAAGCATGATGCGGGTGGCACTTTCACGATCCTTCTGAAAAAAACGCTCCAGAATATGGATGACGAATTCCATGGGAGTGTAGTCGTCATTCAAAAGCAGCACGCGATAGAGGTTGGGCTTTTTGGTCTTCGGCTGGGTGCGTGTGATGACCGAGGTTCGATTTGCGTTGTCCCCGTTCCTTTCGCTGTCGTTCTGCATCCGGATCGGCTTTGCGATCATTGTCATTCATTCCTCAAGCAATCCGGCGGAGCATGGGAGGGTGCTTTTCCCGCCGAATATCTGAAACACTAACTTAGTTCATAATAGGCTGATTTTAAGCCCCCTGTCAGACACTGCAATCAAGAAATGGCCGGCATGCACGGGAAAGACCAAAAAAGTCCCTGGTCGATCCCATGCGGGCGCTGCAGCGAAAGCGGAAACAAAAAGACCGGCCACAGATGCGTAGCCGGTCCTCGTTTTTCAATATGTCGCGCAGGTTGCGCCGTCAAAATCAATTCATGCGGCAGCAGGCGTCGCCGACGGCGCCGACTTGGCGCTCTTGACGACGGCAGCGGCGATCGGTGCTTCATGGGGCTTGTAGGCTGATTTGGCGAGATCGGCATACATCTCACTGAGCTTCGTGGTCTCGGAGACAAAGCCTTCAAAATACGCCTTAACGTAGCTCGTCTGCAGCTCGAAAGCGGCCTCGAAGCTCTTGACGCCGGCTAGGGTTTCGAAATGCGTCACCGCGTCCTGAAAGGATTTCTTCGAATATTCCGTGGCTTCAGCGGCGATCGCCTGAAAGCCCTTGGTGGTGTCGGAATAGTTTTTCAGTGCCGTGTCGACGGCTTCCTTGCTCTTCTTGTTAGCATCGTCAAAGTTGAACATGAGCCATCCTCCGTTGGGCTGTTGGTGGCGGCAAGGTAGCTGCAACGCACAAATAGTCAAGTAGTCTTGTGCGTTGCAAAACGCCCAGGAGTTGCATGACAATCATATAACAAAGCCCACGCGTCGGGGCACGTACGTCTTTAATTGATTTTGCTAAAATATATCAGAATGCCGCAACCGGAAGTTTTGAACAAATTCTCGCGCCGAATCGAAAAAACAAAAAAGACCGAACGGATCGCGCCGTTCGGTCCCTTTGAAGCATTCGAGCGCGGTCAGAGATCGACGTCGAGGATCGCCATCGAAAAGTTGTAGGAGCGGTCGCCGTCCTCGTCATCAATATAGACGACACCCAGAAATTCTTCGCCGAGATAGACTTCCGCAGAATCATCCTTGCGCGGACGCGCCTTGACGATCATCTGCGGGTTGAACATGCGCTTGAAATAGGCGTCGAGCTTCTTGATTTCTTCTGGCTTCACTCTGTCATCTCCGTAAGCGGTCTTGATTGGCCGCTTCTTGCACAGGAAATGCAGCGGTGTAAAGGCAAGGTTGCCGTTTGCTCATGGCCCTCCCCGTTCGGATCCCGCCGACTTTTCCTATCCTTGTTTCCAATGGGCGCTCAGATATCGGCGCCGATCACCTGATCCATGTTGCGCGACGGCTCGGAACAACCGGCCTCGCCGACGACCTTGGCCGGCACGCCCGCAACCGTCTTCTTGGGCGGCACCGCCTTCAGGACGACCGAGCCGGCGGCGACGCGTGAGCAGTAGCCGATCTCGATATTGCCGAGGATCTTCGCACCGGCGCCGATCATGACGCCGGAGCCGATCTTCGGATGGCGGTCAGCGCCCTCCTTGCCGGTACCGCCGAGTGTGACGCCGTGCAGGATCGAGACGTTGTCGCCGATGACGGCCGTCTCGCCGACGACGAGGCCGGTGGCGTGATCGAGGAAGATGCCCTTGCCGATACGGGCGGCCGGATTGATGTCGGTCTGGAAGACGCTGGAGGAGCGGCTCTGCAGATAAAGCGCAAAATCACGCCGGCCGCGGTTCAGCAGCCAATGGGCGAGACGATGCGTCTGCAGCGCGTGGAAGCCCTTGAAATAAAGCACCGCCTCCATGAAGCGCAGGCAGGCGGGATCGCGGTCGTAGATCGCCTGGATATCGACACGCAGGATGGAGCTCCAGTCCGGCCAATCGAGGAGCATTTCCTCGAAGGTCTGGCGAAGCAGGTTCGCCTGCATGTCGGGGTGATCGAGACGTTCGCAGATGCGGTGGATGACGCATTCCTCGAGCGAATGGTAGTTGATCACGGTCGAATAGAGGAAGGCGGCGAGAACCGGGTCCCGTTCGGCGGCGAGCCGGGCTTCCTCACGCAGGCTGTCCCAGATGGGATCCATCACCTTCAGCGGATGGCCTGTGTCAAAAGCACGAATGTCAGTCTTTGCGACCATCGCCGCTCTCCTCGTTGCCAGCCGGAATGCCGTTTTCGGAATGCCAATATATAGAGGAAAACGCCAATAACATAAATGGGTGCCGTCGCCATGGTTTTTTAGTATGGTTTTTCGGCATCACGATGTTGTCAGCGATGGGCGACCTTTGCGTAGAAGGCCAGAACCGCCTGCTTGAAAACCCTATCGCCGACGGCGAGCATATGATCGCGGCCGGGAATATCGAGCGCTTCGGCATCTTGCATCAGCGCCGCCAATTCCTGCGGCGAGCCGGCGATATCATCCTTGGTGCCGACGCCGATCAGCGTCGGCATGTCCAGCTTGGCCATGTCGGAGCGGGCGACGAGATCGCGCGAGCCGCGTATACAATCGGCAAGGGCGACGCGGTCGCTCTTCGTCTGCTCGGCGAAGGCGCGGAACATGCGGCCGCGGGCATGCGTGACCGCGTCCAGCGATGGAGCCAGCAGCGCATCGGCAATCGGGTCCCAGTCACCGACGCCGTCGGTCATGCCGATGCCGAGGCCGCCGAGCACCAGCGAACGGACGCGATGCGGATTCGCAAGCGCGGCAAAGACGGAGATGCGCGCGCCCATCGAATAGCCCATGACATTGGCTTCGGGGATGCCCAGATGATCCAGCAAGGCGATCGCATCGCCGGCCATGACCCAGGGTCGATAGGCTTCGGCATCGTGCGGCTTGTCGCTTGCGCCGTGGCCGCGATTATCCATGGCGATCACCCGGTAGCCGGCATCACCAAGCGTCTTCAACCAGCCCGGATGCACCCAGTTGACGTTTGCGGTCGAGGCAAATCCGTGGATCAACAACACGGGGACGCCGGCAGGATCGCCCTCATCGAAGAAGGCGAGCTGCAATCCATCATGGGTGAAGCTTGAAAATGTGGGCGTATTCAGGTTCATCGGGCCTTCCTTTTTGGCGCGACCATAGTCGAGCGGCCTTTCATCGTGAAGCCAAAAACTGTGGCTAAAAACTGTGCCTGGCGCGGCGCTTTGGCTCTACACATTTGCGGCGAAGGCTTATAAGGTTCGCGCACATTTCAAAGCATTCGGAGAGCGACATGGCCGGCCACAACATTCCTCACTTCCAGAACGACGGCGGTCACCGCGTTATCGAAGTCGGCGTCAAGGAATTCATGTGCACCGGCGCTTCGGCTCCCTTCGATCATCCGCATATCTTCATCGACATGGGCGACGACAACGAGAAGGTCTGTTCCTACTGCTCGACGCTCTATCGCTTCAATTCCGCGCTCAAGCCGAGCCAGACCAATCCGGCCGGTTGCGTTTTCCACGTGAAGGCGGCGTAACGCGTCCAGATCCGGATCGGACGGACAATGCCGGTCGAACATGCCGCCATCATTGGCGCCGGGATATCAGGGCTGACAGCTGCCCTTGCGCTTTCACGCCGGGGTATCAGTTCAGAGATCTTCGAGCAGGCGGGCGAACTCGCCGACATCGGCGCCGGATTGCAGGTTTCGCCGAACGCTTCCCGCATCCTTGCCGAACTCGGTATCCTTGACGGTCTATCACAGCTCTGGCTCGAGCCGGACGCGATCCGGCTGATATCGGGTGGGTCGCTGCGCCAGCTCGCGGCGGTGCCGGCCGGCAAATTCGCGCGGGAACGCTGGGGCGCTCCCTATGGCGTCCTGCACCGCACCACATTGCAGAAAGCCCTTTTGGCGGCGGTTGCGGCCGATCCGCTCTGCCGGCTTCACCTCGGCGTGCGGATAGATTCGACCCTACCGCCTTTCGAGCGGGCGACCGATGTTGTGATCGGCGCCGACGGCGTCTGGTCGAAGCTTCGGCAAGCCGTTCCGGGCAGCCCCTCGCCGCGCTTTTCCGGCAATATCGCCTACCGCTTCACTGTTACCGAGGATGAGGCGCCCGGTTTCCTCGACCGGGCAAGCGTTTCGGCCTTCCTCGGCGGCTCGGCACATCTCGTCTGCTATCCGTTGCGGGAAACCGGCAGCTTCAACATGGTGGCAATCACCGCCGGCAATATCGCGCCGCAGGCCTGGCAAAGCGAGCCGACGGCCGAGCAGCGGGCGCAGCTACGGGCGCGCCTTTCCGGCTGGAACACCGCGATCGTCTCGCTGCTCGAGATAAATAGGAAGCTGACGTTCTGGCCGCTGTTCGAAACCTCATCAGGCGCATGGCAGGACGGCCGAAAGACGGTCCTGATCGGCGACGCCGCGCATGCGATGATGCCTTTTGCCGCCCAGGGAGCGGCGATGGCGATCGAAGATGCCTACGAACTCGCCACGTTTCTTTCGAACAGCCCCGTGGCGGAAGCGCTGGCGCTATTCGAAAGACATCGGGCGCCACGCATTGCGAGGCTTCGCCAGCGCGGCGCCTTCAACCGGTTTGCCTATCATGCGAGAGGGCCGATCCGGATCGGCCGCGATCTTGTGCTCGGCCTCAAGCCGCCGCTAAGCCTCGCGGCAGATCTCGACTGGATCTACGGCTATCGGGCTGTCGATCTGCCTTGAAGCGCGACCAGCGGCGATAAAGCGTGTCTGGTCAGACGGCGCTTGCCGCCGCAAAGCCCCGTTCGATATCGGCCTTCAGGTCGGCCACGTCCTCGATGCCGATCTGCAGGCGGATGACCGGACCCTCCGTCGGCGCCTTGGCGATCTTGCGATCGTTGAGATTGGCATGCAAAGCGAGGCTTTCAAAGCCACCCCAGGAATAGCCGAGACCGAAAATCCTGAGTGCGTCGAGGAAGGCATGCGCCTTTGCTCTGGACTTCTCGGGACCATCGGCGGCAAGCACGAAGGAAAAGATGCCGCTGGCGCCTTTGAAATCCCGCTTCCAGAGATGGTGTGAGGGAAAACTCGGCAGGGCCGGATGCAGCACGCGGGCGACATCCTCCCTCCCCTCCAGCCATTCCGCGATATCAAGAGCGCTTTCATAATGCCGCTCGAGGCGCAGGCCCATGGTGCGCAATCCGCGCAGGATCTGATAGGCATCATCGGGTGCGCCGCAGATCCCGAGCACACCGTTTGCTTCCTTCAGCCGCTCCCAGTGTTCGGCATTGACCGAAACCGTTCCGAGCAGGATATCGGAATGGCCGGACGGATATTTCGTCGATGCGTGGATGGAGATGTCGACGCCGTGATCGAGCGGCCTGAAATAGACCGGCGTCGCCCAGGTATTGTCCATCATGACGACGGCGCCGTGGCGGTGCGCAACTGCCGAGATCGCCGGAATATCCTGCATCTCGAAGGTGTTGGAGCCGGGAGCCTCGGTGTGGACGAGCTTCGTGTTCGGCCGGAAGAGCGTCTCGATGCCGGCGCCGATCTCCGGATGGTAATATTCCACCTCGATGCCGAGGCGCTTCAGCATCGTGTCGCAGAAATGGCGCGTCGGGCCATAGACCGAATCGACCACCAGCGCATGATCGCCGGCAGCGACGAAACCCAGGAACGGAATGGTGACGGCCGCAAGGCCCGACGGCACAAGGATCGTTCCGGCCGAGCCTTCGAGTGCGTCGATCGCCTCGCAGAGCGCATCCGTCGTCGGTGTGCCGCGCGTCCCGTAAGTGTATTTCTGCGTGCGCGTCTCCATCGCCCGCGCATTCGGAAACAGCACCGTCGAGGCATGCACGACCGGCGGATTGATGAAGCCGTGATAGTCGAAAGGGTCGTTGCCGATATGGGTCAGGCGGGTGTTGATGCCGGCATTCTGCAGGAAGCTGTCTTTGTCTTTCATGTCGGGAATAGCCTTTGGCGACGGAGACGCAAAAGTGGACTTTTGGACGCCCTGCCATATCAGGTCAACCCCTTGAAGATCGGCTGCAGGCGACGATCCGAAATGATGGAAATTTCGATTTTCGCGTTATTTTTCCGCAACCAGGCGCCTATTTCCTAGTCAACAGCCCATGAATGCAGCGCTATCTGCCAAAATGTTGCATTTCGCCGCAATTATTGGGCGCGACACTTGACCATGGTGAGATTTGCGACTGTGATAGGGTCTCTCGCGCCGGGAGGGTGTCGAGACAATGGGGAGGCGGCACGGATTGTCGGCACGCACTCTCCACAAGAAAAGATAAGACAACGGAAAAGGTTGGGAAAATGAAAAATAAGCTCCTGTCGGCCGCCATCGGCGCAGCAGTTTTGGCAGTTGGCGCCTCGGCCGCCTCCGCCACCACTCTCTCAGACGTCAAGGCAAAGGGTTTCGTTCAGTGCGGCGTCAACACCGGCCTTACCGGCTTTGCCGCACCTGACGCTTCCGGCAATTGGGCCGGCTTCGACGTCGACTTCTGCAAGGCAGTCGCTTCGGCTGTGTTCGGCGACCCCACCAAGGTCAAGTACACGCCGACAAATGCGAAAGAACGTTTCACCGCCCTCCAGTCCGGCGAAATCGATGTCCTCTCGCGTAATACGACCTGGACGATCAATCGCGACACCGCACTCGGCTTCAATTTCCGTCCTGTCACCTATTATGACGGCCAGGGCTTCATGGTCCGCAAGGGCCTGAACGTGAAGTCGGCTCTCGAACTCTCCGGCGCCGCAGTCTGCGTGCAGTCGGGCACGACTACCGAACTGAACCTCGCCGATTACTTCAAGACGAATAATCTGCAGTACAATCCGGTCGTCTTCGAAAATCTTCCTGAGGTCAACGCTGCCTACGACGCCGGTCGTTGCGACGTTTACACGACCGACCAGTCCGGTCTCTATTCGTTGCGTCTGACGCTGAAGAATCCCGACGAACACGTCATCCTTCCTGAGATCATCTCCAAGGAGCCGCTTGGCCCGGCCGTCCGTCAGGGTGATGATCAGTGGTTCGATATCGTTTCCTGGACGGCTTATGCGCTGATCAATGCCGAAGAGTTCGGCATCACGCAGGCAAATGTCGACGAGATGAAGAACTCGCCGAACCCGGATATCAAGCGCTTCCTCGGCAGCGAGACCGACACCAAGATCGGCACCGATCTCGGCCTGACGAATGATTGGGCCGCCAACGTCATCAAGGGCGTCGGCAATTATGGTGAAATCTTCGAGCGCAACATCGGCGAGGGCAGCCCGCTCAAGATCGCACGCGGCTTGAATGCGCTGTGGAACAAGGGCGGCATCCAGTACGCACCGCCGGTTCGTTGATCGAGCACTGGCAATGACATACCGGGAAGGCGGCCAAGCCGCCTTCCCGCTCCAAAAAGTAAAAAGAAAGCCCGAAAACGGGCACAAGGGGATTGGCGCGGCATGACGCATGAGGCTGTGGATACGACACCTTTGCATGGCACCGGCTGGAGTTTCCGGTCGGCAATGTACGACCCGAAATACCGGAGCATATTTTACCAGGTCCTAACAATCGTTGTTCTCGTGGGCTTTGTGTGGTGGGTGGCCCACAACACTGCCGTGAACCTTGCCCGCAGCAATACGGCATCGGGTTTCGGCTTTCTTCGCGGCCGCGCCGGTTTCGAAATCGGCCAGTCGCTGATCGGCTTTTCGAGCGACTCGACTTATGCGCGCGCACTTCTTGTCGGCATTCTGAATACCTTGCTGGTGGCGGTGAGCGGTATCTTCACGGCGACCATCATCGGCTTCCTGATCGGGATCGGCCGGCTGTCGCGCAATTGGCTGATTGCCAAGCTCTGCACGGTCTATGTCGAGGTTTTCCGCAACATTCCGCCGCTGCTCGTCATCTTTTTCTGGTATCTCGGCGTTCTCTCCGTCTTGCCGCAGCCGCGTGAATCGGTGGGTCTGCCGTTCAGCATGTACCTCAACAACAGAGGACTAGCCTTCCCGAAGCCAATCTTCGAGACGGGCATGATAGCGGTCGGCATCGCCCTCGTGATTGCGATTGTCGCCACCATCATCATCGCGCGCTGGGCCCATAAACGCCAAGCCGCAACCGGCCAGCCGTTCCACACCGTATGGACGGCAATCGGGCTGATCGTCGGCTTGCCATTGCTGGTCTTCGTTGTCTCCGGCTTTCCGCTCACCTTCGACGTTCCGGTTGCCGGAAAATTCAACCTCACGGGCGGCTCCGTCGTCGGCCCCGAATTTATGTCGCTGTTTCTCGCTCTGTCCTTCTATACCGCCTCGTTCATCGCCGAGATCGTTCGCGGCGGCATTCGCGGCGTTGCAAAAGGACAATCCGAAGCAGCCGGCGCGCTGGGGCTGCATCCGTCGAGCGTGACGAGACTTGTCGTGGTGCCGCAGGCGCTGCGCATCATCATCCCGCCGTTGACGAGCCAGTACCTGAACCTGACCAAGAACTCCTCACTCGCCATCGCGATCGGTTTCTCGGATCTCGTTGCCGTCGGTGGCACGATCCTCAATCAGAGCGGTCAAGCGATCGAGATCGTCTGCATCTGGGGTATCGTCTATCTCAGCTTGAGCATTCTCACGTCGCTGTTCATGAATTGGTTCAACGCCAAGATGGCACTGGTGGAGAGATAAGATGTCGGTCGCCGATAAACCCTTTGTCAGAACGTCCATCCTTGCCGCCGAACCGCCGCCCCCCGGCGAGAGAGGAGCCGTCGCCTGGATACGTCGCAATCTCCTGGCAAGCCCGAAGGACGTGATCCTGACGATCCTGGCTCTTGCGCTCCTCGCATGGGCCGTGCCGCATCTCGTCAACTGGCTGTTCATCCAGGCCGTATGGTCCGGGCCGGACCGCACATTCTGCGCGACAACGATCCAGGGCGGCATCCAGCCTGACGGCTGGAGCGGTGCATGCTGGGCCTTCATCAGCGCCAAGTACGATCAGTTTATCTTCGGCCGCTATCCGCTCGGTGAGCGTTGGCGGCCGGCGATCGTCGGGATTCTGTTCATTCTGCTGCTGGTTCCGATGCTGATCCCGTCGGCGCCGCGCAAGGGCCTGAACGCCATCCTTCTGTTCGCCGTCCTGCCGATCATGGCCTTCTGGCTTCTTCACGGCGGCTTCGGCCTCGAAGTGGTGGAGACTCCGCTCTGGGGCGGGTTGATGGTGACGCTCGTCCTGTCCTTTGTCGGTATCGCCGTCTCCCTACCCGTCGGCATTCTGCTTGCGCTGGGACGCCGCTCGAAGATGCCCGTCATCCGGATGCTTTGCGTTACCTTCATCGAGGTCATTCGAGGCGTTCCGCTGATCACCGTTCTGTTCATGGCAAGTGTCATGCTGCCGCTTTTCCTTCCCACAGGCTGGAACGTGGACAAACTGCTTCGGGCGCTGATCGGTGTGTCGATCTTCACGTCGGCCTATATGGCTGAAGTGATCCGCGGCGGCCTTCAGGCGATCCCGAAGGGACAGTTCGAAGGCGCCGATTCACTCGGCCTCGGCTATTGGCAGAAGACCCGGCTGATCATCATGCCGCAGGCCATCAAGCTTGTAATCCCGAGCATCGTGAACACCTTCATCGGAACGTTCAAGGACACGTCGCTGGTCACCATTATCGGGATGTTCGATCTGCTTGGCATCGTCAAGCTGAACTTCTCCGATGCCAACTGGGCAAGCGCCGTCACGCCGATCACGGGTCTGATCTTCGCGGGCTTCATCTTCTGGCTGTTCTGCTTCGGCATGTCGCGCTATTCAGGCTTCATGGAACGCCATCTCGATACCGGCCACAAACGATAAGAACGCTACAACGATAAGAATGAGGGAAAATAATCATGGCTGAAGCTCCAGCGAAAAAGCTCACCGTTTCCGCGACGGAAGTGGCGGTCGAGATCGTCAACATGAACAAGTGGTACGGCGATTTCCACGTGCTGCGCGACATCAACCTGAAGGTCATGCGCGGCGAGCGCATCGTCATTGCCGGCCCATCAGGCTCGGGCAAGTCGACGATGATCCGCTGCATCAACCGCCTGGAAGAACATCAGAAAGGCAAAATCGTCGTCGACGGCACCGAGCTCACCAATGATCTGAAGAAGATCGACGAGGTGCGGCGCGAAGTCGGCATGGTGTTCCAGCACTTCAACCTCTTCCCGCATCTGACGATCCTGGAAAACTGCACGCTGGCGCCAATTTGGGTCCGCAAGATGCCGAAGAAGCAGGCCGAAGAAGTGGCCATGCACTTCCTGAAGCGGGTCAAGATCCCGGAGCAGGCCAACAAATATCCGGGCCAGCTTTCCGGCGGCCAGCAGCAGCGCGTGGCGATCGCCCGGTCGCTCTGCATGAACCCGAAGATCATGCTGTTCGACGAGCCGACCTCGGCGCTCGATCCCGAAATGATCAAGGAAGTGCTCGACACCATGGTGGGTCTTGCCGAGGAAGGCATGACCATGCTCTGCGTCACCCATGAAATGGGCTTTGCCCGCCAGGTGGCCAACCGGGTCATCTTCATGGACCAGGGCCAAATCGTCGAACAGAACGAACCGGCCGCCTTCTTCGATAACCCGCAGCACGAACGCACCAAGCTGTTCCTCAGCCAGATCCTGCACTAGATCGAAGCGTCCCTTGAAAAGACCCGCCGCACCTTCCGGTTCGGCGGGTTTTTCACGTTCAGCGGGAGGCTGTCGCCTGCAGCAGACTGCAGAGACCGGCAAGACCGGAATCACCGCCGGAGGCGGAGATATCGGCGCAACGGACGAGCATCTTGCGCTGATCATTGACAGGCCTCGCCTGGAAGGCCTCCAGGGTGCGGATCTGGGACGCGCTGAGGCTGCGCTCAGCCGCGGGTCTGCCGCTGCTGCCTGCCCCATCCACCCTGCCGATGGCGAGGTTGGCATCGATGCCATTACCGCTACCGACCGAGGCCGTGGCGTTGGCATCGAGCCCATCAGAACCGCCGGTGCGTGCATTGAGATCAGCATTGACGCCGCGCTCGCCCCCGATCCTGGCGTTGGCGTCTGCGTCGATACCGTTGCCGCCACCGACACTGGCATTGACATCGGCATCGATGCCACCGCCGGCATTGGCGGTCGCATCGCCATTGACCCCGTTCGAGCCGCCAACGGAAGCATTGACACCGGCGCTGACGGCATTGCCTGCATTCACCGACACACCGACATCCATCGCACGCGCATCGCTTGCCGGCATGGCAAGGAGTGCGCAGGTGGATGCGAGCACTGCAAAGGACAGTCCATGGTTATGGGTCATGTTTTCCTCCGTTTCCATTCCGCCGAACGATCTGCCCGGCAGTCGAAAATCGAGGAACGCGCGTGCCTTCGATCGATCGGACGCCTGCAACTACAGGACGTCCATGGCAAGGCAACGTGAAGAGATGACGAAGGTTTCACAGCATGGCCCGGCAAGTCGGTTTGGCGGCGTGCAATGATGTTTCACGGTTATTGAATTCCGAATCGACCGACCGACTGTGCCTAAAGCGGGCATGTCGGCTGACAGTCGGAGGGGTGTTGAAGTATTCCTTCCGATGGCGCCAGCAATCGTCAGCCGGCGGCGAATAGTCCGATGGCAGCTTTTCCTTATGATCGACCACAGCTGTCGCGGGCATTGGCTTCTCCACCAGCGATTGAACATGCTAAAAATAACTCCCTTTCTGCCTGGATATATCAAGCGGGAAGTCCATGTTTCAGCATGTTCTCATTTGAGGGAACTGGAGGTTTAAAATGGGTATTTTCGACAAGATCAAACATGCAATCTTCGGAGAGGCGAAAGCAGCCGAACCCGTTGCTGCCGGCGCGCCGACGACAGAGCCGGCGCCAGCGCCTGCCGCACCGTCGGCAAACCCCAGTCCGGCCCCTGCGCAGCAGAGCAAGCCAGTCCCCACGGCCACAGGCACAGCCACAGTCGATATCGTCCCGATCCTCGATGCGGCTGCGAAAATGAGCGGTCAGAAACTCGATTGGCGCCGTTCTATTGTAGACCTGATGAAAGCCGTCGGGATGGATGCGAGCCTGACCGAGCGCAAGGAACTTGCCGCTGAACTCGGCTATACTGGCGACACCAACGATTCCGCAAAAATGAACATGTGGCTGCACAAGGCCCTGATGAAGCGGCTTTCGGAAAATGGCGGCAAGGTACCGGCCGATCTCCTGGATTGATCGACGGCGGATGGCTGCCGCCATTTCTAAGACGGCAGCCACCCGGCAAGGTCTTTCGCCGATGCGGAGGGAACAAGGAGTCCCCCTTGCCTGCAGGCGTTGGAACCAATAACGTCGCGCTCGATTACTTCAAAATCGATCGTGGAGAATTAAATCCGATGAGATTGATAGCAGTCGTTGGTGTTGCACTTGGCCTGGGCTGTATATCGGCCGCAGAATCTCCTTCAAACTATCAATCCTACAGCGGCATTCGGGTCGATACTGACCCGGCGCTGCTGGCTCGGTACGATAAAGCGCTTCAGCGGTGCGTGCCGGAGGCAGCCTCATGGCAACGCGGCTCAACGGACCCGCACAGCCTCTATTACAACGCGGCTCTCAGAAGTTGCCTCTATAGGTACAGCTTCGTCGACAGAGGCGTCTACGCCTACCCCATCCCCCAGGTCTACTTCGATCATTTCCTGGATCGCTGAGCCGCGCCCTTCAGAGGCCTGTCAAACAGAAACCCCGCCATTTTGGCGGGGCTGTCTTCAATCGCGATGCTGCGACCTCTGCATAGTTTCTTAAATCGGAAAGACGCGCGTCGTTATAGTCAGCGTTTGCCGCCAGCTGGCGGCCGACCCTTGCCCGCCGGGCGATTGCCGCTTCCGGACGAGGTCTTGGCATCATTGCCCTGACCGAAGTTGGTGCCGCCGAGATGGCCACCACCGCTGGTATTGGCAACCTGGCGCTGCGCTTTGCGCAACAGTGCCTCTGCATTGGTCTTGCTCATGAAATTCTCCTCAATGGCTGGAAAACCCAGCCGGAATGCCGCCGCTGACATCCGCGGTCAAAGACCGAAGGCATATCAGGCAGCGACGATGGTGTTGGGGGAGGCTTGCGTCGATCAAAGACTTGCCTGCGTTCATGACGATTCCCCCTCAACCGGCATGACAATCACCCTCCGGCGGCTGCCGGACGGCGCAGAAATCGATTTTGAAAGGAAAGATCAGCTGGGACGCCAGGGCGCAAACCAAGCTCGACAAGCAATTTCGATAGATGAATCAATATGACGGCAATGTGTTTAAAACAAGTTCCCGGCTTCCTGGCTGGAGAGGCGTTACCGACTGCTTTTGCCGATTCATGGAGGATAATCATCCTGCAGCGCCGGTTGGAACACTTCTTGCAGAGTTACTAATATGTTTATGATGCAAGGACCAAATGTCATGAATCGGTACACATCGCATCAGTTTCCCGCACTGAGGATCCTCATGAGCGGCCAGGAAAAATACAGCGTCGTCAGGACCCTTGGAGATGCAGCCACCATGCTCATTTCCGAATGGCCCGGCGATGATGGCGAGGAGTATGTCGTCGCGGTGAGGACATGCCTCGACGCCATCCGCGGAACCACGCCCCCGGGCGCCGCGCGGGAAGCGCTGATGAGAGCGGCTGATGAAGCCGGCATCCGCTACCTCTCGGTCGTTCACTGAGATCGCTCGATCAGATTCCAGAGAAGAATTTGCGGAAAACGCTCGAGCAGTGCAAATCCGCCGCGACTTTTGCTTCTGCCCAACTCATAGCCTGTCCTGGCGCTTCTCCCGTGACATCAGTTGGCTGGCGAATGCAGCGGAGAGCGCGTCGTCGGCATATTCAAACGTACCCGCTGTTTTCACCTCCACAGCGGCGCGCATCAACGCCCCCAGCGCAGCCCGCGCGAAAGAGCCGCCGACACTCACGCGGCGCACTCCGACGCTCGACAGTTCGGCAACAGAATATTTTCGCCCTTTCAAACCCATGACCACGTTGACCGGCTTGTCCACGGCTGCGCAAACGGTTCTGATTGCCTCGATATCCGGCAATCCGGGTGCGTAAAGCACATCTGCCCCAGCGGCCGAAAATGCTTGCAGCCGCTCGATCGTGTCGTCCAGATCGGGTGTCTCCCACAGATAGTTTTCCGCCCGCGCCGTGAGAAGGAAAGGCAGACCCCGTGCAGCCTCCGCTGCGGCGTGGATGCGCTCGACGGCTTGCGACAGCTCGTAGATCGGGGCAGCAGGATTGCCTGTTGCGTCTTCGATCGATCCGCCGACAAGTCCGGTTTCGCAGGCCAAGCGGATGGTTTCCGCACAGGTTTCCGGCGACGCACCGAAGCCATCTTCAAGGTCAGCAGAGACAGGAAGATCGGCAGCGCCAACGATCTCGGCGGCGTTCTCAAGTACCTCATCCCGCCCAAGGCTCGCGAATGAATCCAACTTGCCTTTGGAAAAGGCGTAGCCCGCGCTGGTGGTCGCGAGCGCCTCGAAGCCAAGGCTTGCGAGAAGGCGAGCCGAACCGGCGTCCCATGGGTTTGGGATGACAAAGGCGCTCTCTCCCTGGTGAAGTGCCTTCAGCCGCTCGAACTTGGCCTTTTGATCCATAAATGCCCCTCACATTTCACTCAGGGCGAGACTAGCATCACGGGAACGAAATGTGAACAGGATGCGCGAACTCGGAGATCCATGCTAAGATTGACGCTGGACGATGTGGCCCGGTGACACAGGCACTCGCCCTCATGAGGCAGCCATTCCTCCGTTCCCCCTTGCATTGAACGTCCAGAAAAAGGGCAGCATATTTGTCACACGGCGGCTTTAACATAGCCGGGGACAACGAACGTGGCAGACGTTTTGATGCGGAAGCGAGAATTGATGGTTGGCGTGGCCGCGGTCGCGCTTGCAGGCATTCATGGAGGGCGGGTGATGGCGGCGTCGAACGAGAATGTGGATGTCGCGGCGCTCGCAGCCCTGAGGCCCGGAATGCCGATGGCGAAGGTCGAGGCAGCGATGGGTTCCACCTGGAAGCCTCCTGCTCCACATAAAGGCGGCAAGATCGATCTGCTCGAGAACAGCCACGGCTTCGTCGCATGGATCGATCGGAACGGACTGATCGGTATGCTCGACTACGACCATCGCTTCCTCCATCCGGTCGGAGAGATCGCCATGGGAATGAAGATCGAAGAGGTACTCGCTGCCATGCCGTCTCTTGAGATCGGAGACGACCTTCCAATGATGCGAGGCGTGCGCATGGGCGTGCGACGGTTTCCCGAGGGCTACACTCTCCGCGTCCGCCTCACCCTCGAGACCGTCAACGAAATCGGCTTCTCCAACCCCGCGGCGGAATATCCGGAACCGACGGAACCATCCTATCCGGCTGCAGCGGGCATGACCGGAGCCCCCTTTGCGGACCCGAATCTCAAGCTCGTTGTGCTGTCTTCGCTTCTCGACGCGAAGCAGATTGATCTCGGCACTCCGGCACAGCTCGCAACTCATGTCCTGGGACGAGCCGTCGATCTCGAGGACGAAGGCTACGAAATCATTCCCGAGGCCCAGGCCTATCTGGAGCGATATCCACTGACCGACGAGCTTCTCGCCGCCGTGGAAGAGATCGAGTTCGACGGCGGAGGAACCGCCTATGAGTTCGCGTGGTATTTCTGGGATGGCGAGGACGATGTCTTCGACGTGAAGGAGCTGACAGGAATCGAGCTTTGCAGGAATCTCAGAAGCTTTTCTGCTATCTCGATGATCGGAAATGTCGACGTGCGCGCCCTTCTGTCATTGCGGAAACTGGAATATCTGAGACTCAACACTGGCATAGACCACATCGAAGCTCTGCTCGACTTGCCGAGGCTGAAAGAAGTGAGAGTTCTCGACAACGGGACTTATGATGAGGTCACGACGGCCGGCACGCCAGCCAGGCGCACCTTCGATACACTGAAGGATCGCGGGGTCCGTGTGTGGGTCCATTGGGCGTCTGCCACGGAGCCCACCCCGCCCGCTTTCGAATGATCCGATCTGAGACAACGAACAGCAGGGTACTCATCCTATCGTTTTCAGAAAATGGACGAATCGAGCGCCGCCATAAGCGCGCGCAGGGACAAACCAAGCCGCGCCACCAACTACTACCAATCTCTTCGGGAATGGATACTTTAAATGGTGGCGACCCCTGCAGGAATCGAACCTGCGACAACCTGCTTAGAAGGCAGGTGCTCTATCCAGCTGAGCTAAGGGGCCGTCCGGCGGTCGCGTTCAGGGAGCGCGACCGGATGCGGCATATCTGGACCAGAAATCTCAATGCGTCCAGGGCTGCGTGCGCGTATAGCGGAAATTGTCCGGATAGGCGACGACCTGGCGGACCGGATCCTTCGGTGCGATCACGCGGTATTCGATGCCGTTGCGCTGGGCGTAGGCTTCGGCGAGTTCCTGCGTTTCGAAGGTGAGCTTCACCTGCTGGCGCATATCGCCCGAGGAAGTGTAGCCCATGATCGGATCGATCTTGCGCGCCGACTCCTGATCGTATTCAAGCACCCAGAGATGGGTGTTGGCCTTGCCGGACTGCATGGCGGTCTTGGCTGGACGATAGATCTTGGCAGACATGACTGCAGCGTCTCCGACTATGCGGGCAAGCGCCCGCCTTTCATGGTCTCAATCTCGTTGCCGGCCCGTTCTCGGGCCTTGGCATCATCGCAGAGAATAATGCCAAGAGATGAATTTTGCTTAGCCGCGAATCCCCGCTTTTTCAAGAAAAAAGGCGGTGTGCGACACGCCTGCCGACTCCGTTCGCATGACGGCCGACACCGCCTCCCCTTCAAATCCGGTGATTGCCGGCGGATTTCGCAATATTTCCGCTTGTCTCACCTTGTGATCATAACCTGATTGCCGCTGCCTTCCCTCGGCACTAGTTTACGGCTCAATCGATTTCAGTGGATTTGCAGCTCATGATGAGACGTTCGGCGGAGTTCAATGCCATTGTGATAGGCGCTAGCATCACGGCGTTCTTCTACGTTGCCATCAGCTACGCCCAATATATCGGCCTGATCGCCCACGGCTAAGGGAGCCTTGTGCTGACGTACAATTGCGCCAGACAGACCGAACTCGTGCGCCCGGCAAGCAGGCTGGGCGACCTATCAAGATTTTTCTGTCTTGCATCCACAGGTCCTGCGAGGAATCTTCGGCCAGAGCTGGATTTATGGGTTGCGACGGCGAAGTGAACCGTGTATCTCCCCTGCCATTCACGGCACGGAGTGTAGCGCAGCCTGGTAGCGCATCTGGTTTGGGACCAGAGGGTCGGGAGTTCGAATCTCTCCACTCCGACCATCGCCTTTCCCACTGAAATTAATATTGAATTTGGTATCGCCGCGATCAATCCGGGAACGGGCTTTGTGAGAGCACTTGCCGCCGTGGGCGCCAATTCCTACACACCGCTTACACTAATGCTGCCCATCGTCTATCCCCTCGTCCCTGATTTCGCGCCAAATAAAAAATGTCAACAAGGGGTTCTTGCGCACGAATTCTCTATTGGCTTTATCCTTGCGAAACTCCCGCCACGACCGCGAAAATAAATAACTCATCAGGCCCGGCAGAAATAGTATGACAAGAAGCGCCCAAAGAATATTGTATGTATATCTTACGAACACATCCATATATTCCACACCCCCACTAAAAATTCCTAGGGCAAACACGCCAAGCAAACAGAGGATGAAACCTACTAGACAGATAATACTTACGCGCTTGGTCACCCTACCCTCCTAAGAAACCCGTGCTCAGCATGCGGGCCATACGCGAGGGCCAACATATCATCGAAGAAATAAGCATCTCCCCATTATAGTAGTGAAATGATGATTCGCTTCATTTGCATATTTCTGGTGGCGTCCCTCCTCGGCTCCTGCGTGTTTTCGTATCCTCGCGCTTGGGTAGGATGCCGCTGACCGGATCGCAGACGACGCGTGCAGCCGAAGATAAGCGCCATGATCGCGGGTTGGAAGAAGCGGCAGACCTGACGGCGGGTTTCCCTTTATCGCAATGCGATCGCAATGCCGACTCCAGTAAGAACTACAGCGACGATGCCAGACCAAGCAGCGACCTTCGCCCACCAAAGCATATTTTTTGCGGTTGCATCATTACGCCGGGCAAGCTCAGCACGAGCCTTCAAAGCTTGTGGGTAATCATTCACCCAAGCCAATTCCGTAAGTTCGGCATCAGTGAGCTTGCGAGCTTGTTCTTCCATTTCCTTCGAAGTGCCAGTTAAAGTCACCATTGGTCCCCCACTACGAATCAACGGTATCATATGGCGAAGAAGAAGAAGGTTCTGCTATCCAACGCAGACGCGATTGCCCGGCTCGATATGATGATTCCGATTCTCTACCGCAACATCGTCAACGCGATCCGGATAGAGGCGACGATGGAAGCGGGCAATGCCCTCATACCGAACCTACCTAACGCCCTTCCGGGCGCCCTTGCTTTCAACGCTATTATGCAGAGCTTGGCCTTTGATCTCGCCATGCACCTCGCGAGACTTTACGACGTGGGAAATAGAAACCGGCATGTCAACAGCCGCGATGTTGCTTCGATTCCGCTGACGATCCGACTACTTCGACAGAAGCGATGCCAGAGGGAACTTAGGGCCCGCGCCCGCAACTGGATTCCCGGTTCACGAAGCTACGCTGACCAATTCGAGCGAGATTGCGCGAACGCGCTTGAGCGCGTGTCAGCAAGCTACTCCGAAACATTCAAAGGACAGTTTGGACGTGGCGGCCTGAAGACGCTAAAGGCATTTCGAGATACTTTCATGGCTCACTCGCTGATGACCGACGTGGACGTGAAGCCGATCTATAATCAACTTTTCCGTCTTACCGATTGCGCGAAGGCTTTCGTTGAAAACGCCCGAATCGCCGTCAGCGGAGACAACTCCAGCTTGGACGAACAAGAGCGGATCTTTCTCGATCAAGGTAATGACTTCTGGCGTATGGCATTGCTCGGCGAGCGCCATGGCGCGTAAGGCATGACACGACTAACGATCATTGGGTATGACAGAAATTAGGTCGTAACAGAGTTACAAAGAGTGTAAATAGTCATTGTTTTCAATGATCTATACGAGTTCGAGCCTCTCCACTCCGACCATTCAATATCCCGATATTTTTGACAGGTGCACCGCGGCACGCGCCGTTACTTCGCCTTCTTCGTCGTCGTGGCGCTGACGATCCTGTCGCCAGGCTTGATTCCCAATTTTGCAACGATGCCGGCGTTTAGTTCGACGACGTATTTCACCGCAACCATCGAATCGATGATGTCGCGCGAATAGGGCACTGCCTTTTCCTTGATGTGGCGGATCGTGCCGGTGTCGTCTGCAAAAAGCATATCGAGCGGCAGGATGGTGTTTTCCATCCACATGGTGACGCGCCGCGGCTGGTCGAAATCGAAGATCATGCCTGCATCATCGGCCATCGTCTTGCGAAACATCAGGCCGCGGGCGCGCTGATCCGGGGTCGAGGCGATTTCGACGGTGAAATGCAGCACCTTGCCCGCAGCGGTCTGGATGAGCAGCGGCTCCTTGTCGAAGCGCATCTCCTCTTGAGCCAAGGCCGGCAGCGCAACCATGAAAAAAAGCGCCAATAAGGCGCTTCTGATGGCATCAAATAGGATTAGGCCGCGCATGTTCAGTGCGACCGGCTTGCCGGGCTCGGAACGTCAGGATGGATCTCTGCCGCCATCAGGCCCTTTTCGCCGTCGCCGAAGCGGACGAGAACTACCTGGCCAGGGCGGAGCTCCGTCAGGCCGAAGCGGCGCAGCGTCTCCATGTGCACGAAGATATCTTCGGTGCCCTCGCCACGCGTCAGGAAGCCGAAGCCCTTGGTGCGGTTGAACCACTTGACCAGCGCACGCTCGAGACCGCTCGTCGCGGTGACCTGCACATGGGTGCGCACCGGTGGCAGCTGCGAGGGATGAATCGCGGTCGACTGGTCCATCGAGAGGATCTTGAAAGCCTGATAGCCGCGCTCGCGGCGCTGGATGAGGGCGACGATGCGCGTTCCCTCGAGGATCGTCTGGTAACCGTCGCGGCGCAGGCAGGTTACGTGCAGGAGAACATCCTGCATGCCGTTGTCGGGCACGATGAAGCCGAAACCCTTGGCCACGTCGAACCACTTGACGACGCCGGTGATTTCAACAAGATCGACCGCCTCTCCTGATAGCTCGTCGAGGTCGGAGTATTCGTTCGATGAAATCCTGTCAGCCATTGTCGCCAGCCCCTCGAATACGCGTCACACTGTTACGGTTAACTGATTCTTGAAATCAAGATTAACATCTTGGTAACGGATAAGCGCAAGTCCTAGTTTTCGGTTATTCCCAGGTGCACATTTTATAAAGATGACTTGCCCGAAGCTGACCTCGGCTCGCCGAAAAAAGCTAGCCCCAATAAAGGAGTAAATAGAATGCGTTATCTTCATACAATGGTGCGCGTCAAAGACCTCGACGCCTCACTCACCTTTTACACTACGCTTTTCGGGCTGGAGGAGATTCGCCGCCACGAAAACGAGAAGGGCCGTTTTACCCTGGTTTTCCTGGCTGCTCGCGACGATCTCGACCGTGCGCGCAGCGAAAAAGCTCCCTGCCTCGAGCTTACCTACAATTGGGACACGGAAGATTATAGCGGAGGTCGCAATTTCGGCCACCTCGCTTATGAGGTCGACGATATTTACGCCACCTGCCAAAATCTGATGGACAACGGCATCACCATCAACCGGCCGCCGCGCGACGGGAACATGGCCTTCGTGCGCTCGCCCGACGGCATCTCGATCGAAATCCTGCAGAAGGGCAGCCCGCTTCCGGCCACTGAGCCCTGGGCTTCGATGGGCAATACCGGCGCCTGGTAAGGTTTTTCGCCGCAAGGCTTTTGCGAGGCTTGCGGCTTTTTCGATTTCGGGTCCGGCCGGCGCCTCGGCGCTTGCCGCGATCCCACGCCGCAGGCAATCTCCTGACGACTCGAAGCGGAAGAGAAGCGTTTTCGCATCCACTGGAGACTGTCGCTTGCGTAAGATGCAGATGCGGATGCCCGTGACGGGCGCTTTGCTGATCGCCACCTCGGTGCTGGCGCTGTCCGGCTGTGCGTCGGACAAGAAGGCACTCGATTCCGCGGCGGTGGTTCCGGCTGTGCCGGCCGCAGCACCGCAACTGGCCACGGCAGCGCCTGCAAACCCTGCCCCACGTTCGGTCTATACCGACCCCCGGCTCGTCAACGTCTCCGGCGTCCAGGGCGCGTCTCAGGTCGTGGCACAAGATCCGAATGCAGCCGTCCCGCCCGCCGGCTCGGCAACGGCGGCGCCTGCCAATATTGGCGGGCTCGTCCTGCAATCGACCCGGATCAACGCGCAGGCGATGAGCATCTTTTCCGATCACCAGCCGGCGCCGCAGAACAACAGCACGTCCACCGTCATTCAGCCGCAGGCCTATGTACCGGTGGAAGGCGCAACACCTGCGCGAAGCAGCGTCTACAGCCAGCCGCCCGTGCCCCAACAACCGGCGGAGCCGGTGCTGCCGCAGCAATCCTCGCAGAATAGCAGCACGCAGCTTGCACCCGTGCAGACAGCGTCGTTCGCGACGGGCAGCATTCCGACCTCAACGATGAACGCGCTCTACAGCGCGCCGAAGCAGAACCTGCTCGGCAGCCTCTCTGGCCTGCTGCACAAGGCGGCCCTGCCCGGCATGACGCGCATCGCGCCGAACGGGCTGCATCTCCAGAACGACAAGGTCGAGGTCGGCTGCTTCAAGCCCGACCTCTTGAAAGTGATCAAGATGGTCGAAAGTCATTTCGGCCGGCCTGTTATCGTCACCTCCGGCTATCGCGACGAAGAACACAACCGCCTCGTCGGCGGCGCTGACGAATCGATGCACAAGAGCTGCGAGGCGGCCGACATCCAGATCGACGGTGTGACGAAATGGGATATCGCCGCCTATATCCGCTCCTTGCCGAACCGCGGCGGCGTCGGCACCTACTGCCACACGGATTCGGTTCACCTCGATACCGGCAAAACCCGTGACTGGAACTGGGGCTGCGGCGGCAAGCGCACACCGATAGCGACGGCAAGAGCGATCTGACGGCCGCGCGATTTCCGTATTACGTTACGGCAGCACCGCCTCGTCTCGTTAAAGAAACAAGCGGCAGCCTATTGATTCAGCTTCAATAATCAGCTTCTCGAACACACTCGGATTTCCTGTCATTTTTTTGAAAGAAAACCGCAATTCCGCTTGCGGGATTCAAAACGCCTGACTATAAGGGCGCCACCACGAAGGAAGCGCCCTTCGTCTATCGGTTAGGACACCAGATTTTCATTCTGGGAAGAGGGGTTCGACTCCCCTAGGGCGTACCACTTTCTCTCGATATAGAAGCCAACAGTTCCGCTTGCAGAAGCCGGCGCACGCTCCTATTTTAACGAAGCTGCCTGCGCCCTTCGTCTATCGGTTAGGACGACAGATTCTCATTCTGTAAAGAGGGGTTCGACTCCCCTAGGGCGTACCATCAGGTTTGCGCAATCGCCTCTAACCAGCCCGCTGGCTTATCTTCCCGCTCCGTCACCTCACGATACAATGTTTTCCACAGCCGAAATAAATCGGCGAAAACGATGATTTTTTCGCGCCTTGGCGCTTGCGGCCTTCGAAGGTGCTGACTATAAGGGCGCCACCACGAAGGAAGCGCCCTTCGTCTATCGGTTAGGACACCAGATTTTCATTCTGGGAAGAGGGGTTCGACTCCCCTAGGGCGTACCACTTTCTCTCCCTTGACACTTTCCACCGTCAGCGCTCGCGTGCTGCCATTTCATTTCGCCGGCGCAGCATCGCATACGCGCAGCTGGATACGGCGTGTGCCCTGGTAATGGTCGGCACCGAGCGAACCGGCGACATGCAGGCTGGCGCCGCGTGAATTGACCAGAAGATTGCCGAGCGGCGTATCGGCGGCGCGGAAGGCGATGCCGTCGAGTCGCGATCCGTCCATGGCCTCCAGCGTCACCTTCACATGTTTCTCACCGACCAGGCGGGCGTCTCGCACCCTATGCGCCGGCACGGCAAAAAGCGGCTGTGCGTGGCCGGAGCCGTAGGGGCCGGCGGCCTCCAGGCGATCGATGAGTTCGAGGGTAGCGCCGCTTGCGCCGATTGCGCCGTCGATCTTCAGCGTCTCGTTGGCGACGAGGCCGGCTACCGTCCTTGCCGCCTTCTCGGTGAAGAAGGTCCTCAGCCGGCCGAGGTCGGCACGCTCGACCGTCAGACCCGCGGCCATGGCGTGGCCGCCGCCTTTGACGAGCAGACCCTCGTCGACCGCAGCCCGGACCATCCTGCCCATGTCGAAGCCGTTGATCGAGCGGCCCGAGCCGGTGCCGCGGCCGGACGGATCGAAGGCGATCGCGAAAGCGGGCCGTTTGAACTTTTCCTTCAGCCGCGCCGCAATCAGCCCGACGATACCGGGATGCCATTTCTCATGGGCGGTAACGATAACGGAGGCGCCCTCGCCGTCGCCATATTCGGCAAGCGCCTCGGCTTCGGCCTCCTGCAGCATGATCGCCTCCATCGCCTGGCGCTCGCGATTGAGCTCGTCCAGGCGCTGCGCGATCACATCCGCCTCGCCGGCGTCGTCGAGCGTCAGCAGCCGGCTTCCGAGTGCCGCGTCGCCGATCCGCCCACCGGCATTGATGCGCGGGCCGATCAGGAAGCCGAAATGATAGGGCGTCACCGGGCCGGCGAGCCCCGCCTTGCGGAGGAGTGCTGCCAATCCAGCATTGCTCTGGTGGCGGGCAGCGACTAGCCCCTTCACCACATAGGCGCGGTTGAGGCCCTTCAGCGGCACGACATCGCAGACCGTCGCAAGGGCCACGATATCCAGCCATTGCAGCAGGTCGAGCGCCAGGATGCGCTTATTGCCGGCCGCACGGAGCAGCCGGAGCGTCGCGACCAGCACCATGAAGACGACGCCGGCCGCGCAAAGATGCCCCTGCCCCGAAAGGTCGTCCTCGCGGTTCGGGTTGACCAGCGCATGGCAGGGCGGCAGCTCATGTGTCACCTGGTGGTGATCGATGACGACGACATCGATAGCGCGCGCGGCAGCAGCGGCCAGCGCCTCGTGGCTAGTGGAGCCGCAATCCACGGTGACGATCAGCTGGGCACCGTTGTCGATCAACTGATTGATCGCCGCCGGATTGGGACCGTAACCTTCGAAGACTCGGTCGGGGATATAGATGGTCGCCCTGACGCCGAAATGGCTGAGAAAGCGGAACATCAGTGCCGAGGAGGCTGCGCCGTCGACGTCGTAGTCGCCGAAGATCGCGACGCTCTCCCCGCGCTCGATCGCGCGCAGGAGGCGGGTCGCGGCCTTTTCGCAATCGGTCAGCCTATGAGGATCGGGCATCAGGCTGCGGATCGTCGGATCGAGGAATTCGATCGCCTCGTCTACCGTCACGCCGCGCCCGGCAAGCACCCGGGCGATCAGATCCGGCAGTCCGTGGATCTGCGACATGGCCAGCGCGCGGTTCTGCCCTGCTTGGTCGAGCCGCGCCACCCAGCGATTGTCGAGCGCGGATTTCTCCACGCCGAGAAATGCGCGCTGTACGGGGTCGACGAGATCTGCCATGCCACACTCCGCTGACTTCATCTGCTCTTTCTACAGGAGCAGCGGAGATAACATAGCGATGGATTTGCAGACACGGATTTTTACCAGAATACTGCCCAGACGATCAGGGCGATGCCGCCTAGTTGCACCAGGATGACGGAGAAGAGGGTAAGAAGAATAGCCCAGTTACGGCCTTCCGGGCTTTCGTCGTCGTCATAGGCCTCATTGGGGGCCTCGTCGGAGGGGTGGTCACGAACCGCATCACGGTTCGTCTCGGGAACGTCCTCAAACACACCAGGATGATCGGGAGGTTCCTCTTCCGGGCGACCATACCCCTTCCCGGCATGGCTGTCCTTGTTCACGAAATTCTCCAAAGCCGGCGACTCCCTCTCCCGGCTTATTTATATCAATGTTTCGGTATCTGTTAATATAAGTTTTCGTGAGAGCGGCTAAACAGACAATAAAAAGACCCGCCCTGCGTGCACAGAGCGGGTCCGCCATCCTGAATTGTGGCTTAAAAAAAGGTCAGCCTTCCTCTTTCGGCCGCTCGATACGAATCACCTGCGGTTCGCCGAAGAGGTAACCTTCCGACTTGATCGAGGCGACTGCCTTGCGCACCGACTCTTCCATCGTCGCATGGGTGACGAGAATGATCGTCTGGTGGTGCGATGGCGCCAGATGCTGCTTGGAGCGCTGGACGATCGATTCCAGCGAGATGTTGTTTTCGGCCATGCGGGTTGCGACGCTGGCAAAGACGCCGGTGCGGTCGAGCACGGTCAGGCGGATGAAATAGCCGCCCTCGTGGCTCTGCATCTGCGCCTTGCGGTAGGGTTCAAGCGTCGCCGCGGGATGGCCGAGCACCGGCACGCGCTGGGCGCCCGGCTGGCTCTTGGCGATATCGGCGATATCGCCAAGCACCGACGAGGCCGTGGCATTGCCGCCGGCGCCAGGGCCGACCATCAGCAGTTCGCCGAGCACGTCGGATTCGATCGCCACTGCATTGGTGACGCCGTCGACCTGGGCGATGACCGAATCGACCGGCACCATTGTGGGATGGACGCGCTGCTCAATGCCGGTATCGGTGCGCTGGGCAACGCCCAAGAGCTTGATGCGATAACCGAGTTCGGCTGCAGCGTGGATATCCTCGATCGAGATGTTGGTGATGCCTTCGAGATAGATGTCGTCGGCCGCGATCTGATTGCCGAAGGCGAGCGTGGTCAGGATGGAAAGCTTGTGGGCCGTGTCGTTGCCCTCGATATCGAAGGCCGGATCGGCCTCGGCATAACCCAGCCGCTGCGCCTCCTTCAGGCATTCGGCGAATGAAAGCCCCTCCTTCTCCATCTTGGTCAGGATATAATTGCAGGTGCCGTTCATGATGCCATAGATGCGCGAGACGGAATTGCCCGTCAGCGATTCACGAAGCGCCTTGATGACCGGGATGCCGCCTGCGACCGCCGCCTCGAAGTTCAGTAGCGACCCCTTCTCCTCGGCGATCGTCGCAAGCTCGACGCCGTGATAGGCAAGCAGCGCCTTGTTGGCTGTCACCACATGGAGACCACGCTGGAGTGCGGTGCGCACGGAGATGTTGGCCGCCCCTTCGGCGCCGCCCATCAGCTCGACGAAGACGTCGATTTCGCCCTTTTCGGCAAGCTCCTCCGGCCGGTCGAACCAGGTAACAGCGGAAAGATCGATGCCGCGGTCCCTTGCCCTGTCACGCGCGGAGACCGCCGTGATGGTGATCGGACGCCCGCAGGTGACGGCAAGCTCGTTGCTTTTCTGCTGAATGATGCGGACAAGCGAGGCGCCAACGGTGCCCAAGCCCGCAATGCCGATTTTGAGGGCATCTGCCATGGATCGATCCTGAAATGTCTGTGTGGCGGCAGCCGCATGACGCGGCTGCCCAACGGTTGGATTAGCGGTGTGCGTTCAGCGAGATGACATTGTGCATCGTCTCGTCTGCCGTCGACATGAACTTCTTGATGTTGCGCGCAGCCTGGCGGATGCGGTGTTCGTTTTCGACAAGCGCCAGACGGACGTAGTCGTCGCCCATTTCGCCGAAGCCGATGCCCGGGGCAACGGCGACGTCGGCCTTCTCGACCAGCAGCTTGGAGAATTCCAGCGAACCGAGATGACGGAACTTTTCCGGGATCTTCGCCCAGGCGAACATCGTCGCAGCTGGCGGCGGCACGTCGAACCCGGCCTTGCCGAAGCTTTCGACCATGACGTCGCGGCGACGTTTATAGACGTTGCGGACTTCCGCAATGTCGGAGCCGTCGCCGTTCAGCGCATGCGTCGCCGCCACCTGGATCGGCGTGAAGGCGCCGTAGTCGAGATAGGACTTGACGCGGGTGAGTGCCGCGATCAGCCGCTCGTTGCCGACGGCAAAGCCCATGCGCCAGCCGGGCATGGAAAAGGTCTTCGACATCGAGGTGAACTCGACGGTCACGTCCATTGCACCCGGCACTTCGAGAACCGACGGCGGCGGGGAGCCGTCGAAGTAGATTTCCGAATAGGCAAGGTCGGAGAGCACGATGATGTCGTGCTTCTTGGCGAAGGCGATGACGTCCTTGTAGAAATCGAGCGTCGCGACAAAAGCCGTCGGGTTCGAGGGATAGTTGAGGATCAGCGCCAAGGGCTTCGGGATCGAATGCCGGACGGCACGTTCGAGCGGTTCGAAGAAGCTCGCATCCGGCTCCACCGACATGGAACGGATCACGCCGCCCGCCATCAGGAAGCCGAAGGCGTGGATCGGATAGGTAGGGTTCGGGCAGAGGATCACGTCGCCAGGCGCGGTGATTGCCTGCGCCATGTTGGCGAAGCCTTCCTTGGAGCCCAAGGTGGCGACCACCTGGGTATCCGGGTTGAGCTTGACGCCGAAACGGCGGGCATAATAGGCGGCCTGGGCGCGGCGCAGGCCCGGAATGCCCTTGGAAGAGGAATAGCGATGCGTGCGCGGATCCTGCACGACCTCACACAGCTTGTCGACGATCGACTGGGGAGTGGGAAGGTCGGGGTTTCCCATGCCGAGATCGATGATATCGGCGCCGCCCGCTCGCGCGCTTGCCTTCAAACGGTTGACCTGTTCGAAAACATAAGGCGGCAAACGCCGGACTTTGTGAAACTCTTCCATCTCATTCCCCATGGAAAGGCGGCATTTCGGGCCGCAGTCGAAGTTCGTTCCGTCTCCCGGCGGCTGCGACACGAACTTCAGAATCGCAACGCCGTATTCATCAGACCCAAGCGACGCGGCGAATCTTTGACGGAAAGGCCGCGTAACGCGCTTTATCGGGAAAATTGTATCTTCCGATCCTTGCCGAAGGCTTTGCGTCCAAATTGCCTGAAAGGCAAGGTCTATTTGGAGATTTCAGACAGCGTATCGGTGCCGTGCTCGGCGGCGAGACGCCGCATTTCCGCGACCTTGGCCTGATATTCGGCTTCCGAAAGCGCGCCCGCCTTGCGCCGGGCGGCAAGTGCCGTCAGCTGATGCTGCAGGTCAGCCGCCTGCTCGTCGCTCATCTGCACATTGGCGGCGGTCAGCGGCGCGCCGAAATTCGGATAGCCGTCCGGGTATTTTGCCAGGCCACCCTCGGCCGCCTCGCCCTTGGTGGCCGGCATGACGACGGCGGTCGGCGCCGCTCGTTTGGCGGCGGCGGCGGCTTTTTGTTCCGCCGTCAGATTGCATCCGGCAAGAGCCATCGCCGCCGCGGCGCAGATCAGTGCGGTGCGGTTAAAGGTTGCGATGTGCCGAATGCCGTTCTTCGTCATGCCTCAAAAATCCAGTTTTGACTGCTTCGACTGTTAAATTTGTCGCAGCCACAAAGCAATAGCATGAGCCGATGCGGCTGGAACTTGTTTTCTCGTTCGATCACGATGTACAACGAATGGATAAAAAGAGTGGTGCTGCCGCCGGAGGAAATGGTGACCGACAGCAAGCAGGAGAATGGCGGCAAGGCCGGCTTCGACGCGACCGATCTCGATCCCTATCTTTTGAAGGATCCTGAGGCCATGGCGATGAATTTCGCCCGCGCGCTCGAAAATCTCGGACAAGCAGCGTCTGCCTGGCTTGCGCCGCGCGAACGCGGCGAGATCAGCGAAAGCGCCGCCGATCCGATGACCGACATGGTCAAGACGCTTTCCAAGGTCACCGAATACTGGATTTCCGATCCACGCCGCACCTTCGAGGCACAGACGCAGCTGATGTCCTCGTTCTTCGGCATCTGGATGCGCTCGATGCAGCGCATGCAAGGCACGCGCGGCATGCAGGGCGATCCCACGCCTCCCGAGCCGGACACCCGCAAGGACAAGCGCTTTTCGGACGAGGACTGGGAGAAGAACCCGTTCTTCGATTTTCTCCGCCAGGTCTATTTCGTCACGACCGACTGGGTAGAAAAGATGGTGTCGGAGACCGAGGGCCTCGACGAGCACACCAAACACAAGGCCGGCTTCTACGTGAAGCAGATTACGGCAGCGCTTTCGCCGACCAACTTCATTGTCACCAATCCGCAGCTCTATCGCGAGACGATCGCGACCAGCGGCGCCAATCTGGTGCGCGGGATGAAGATGCTGGCCGAGGATATCGCTGCCGGACACGGCGACCTTCGCCTTCGCCAGACCGACATGACGAAATTCGCCGTCGGCCGCGATATGGCGCTGACGCCAGGCAAGGTGATCGCCCAGAACGACATCTGCCAGATCATCCAGTACGAGGCTTCGACCGAAACGGTGCTGAAGCGGCCGCTTCTGATCTGCCCGCCCTGGATCAACAAGTTCTATATTCTCGACCTCAACCCGCAAAAATCCTTCATCAAATGGTGCGTCGACCAGGGGCAGACGGTCTTCGTCATTTCCTGGGTCAACCCGGATGCGCGCCACGCCGACAAGGACTGGGCGGCCTATGCCCGCGAGGGCATCGATTTCGCGCTGGCAACGGTCGAGAAGGCCACCGGCGAGAAGGACGTCAACGCCGTCGGCTACTGCGTCGGCGGCACGCTGCTTGCGGCAACACTGGCGCTGCATGCCAAGGAGAAGAACAAGCGTATCAAGACCGCGACACTCTTCACCAC
Source organism: Rhizobium laguerreae (assembly GCF_019778565.1). NCBI lineage: Bacteria > Pseudomonadati > Pseudomonadota > Alphaproteobacteria > Hyphomicrobiales > Rhizobiaceae > Rhizobium > Rhizobium laguerreae. The sequence goes on from NZ_JAAXQT010000005.1 coordinate 269,397, forward strand.
CCAGGTCGACTTCACCCATGCCGGCGACCTCAAAGTCTTCGTCGACGAGGAGCAGCTTGAAGCGCTCGAAGAGCATATGCAGGCGGCCGGCTATCTCGATGGCACGAAGATGTCGATGGCCTTCAACATGTTGCGCGCCTCCGAGCTGATCTGGCCTTATTTCGTCAACAACTACCTCAAGGGCCAGGATCCCCTGCCCTTCGACCTGTTGTTCTGGAATGCCGATTCGACCCGCATGGCGGCGGCAAACCATGCTTTCTACCTGCGCAATTGCTATCTCAAGAACGCGCTGACGCAGAACGAGATGATCCTCGACGGCAAGACCGTGTCGCTGAAGGACGTGAAGATCCCGATCTACAATCTCGCCACCCGCGAGGATCACATCGCACCTGCCAAGTCCGTCTTCCTCGGCAGCCGGTTCTTCGGCGGCAAGGTGGAATTCGTCGTGACCGGCTCCGGACACATCGCCGGCGTCGTTAATCCGCCCGACAGGAAGAAGTATCAATTCTGGACGGGCGGCCCCGCCAAGGGAGACTACGAGACCTGGCTCGAGCACGCGACGGAGACCCCGGGATCATGGTGGCCGCATTGGCAGGCCTGGATCGAGACGCATGACGGCAGGCGCGTGCCGGCCCGCAAACCTGGCGGCGATGCATTGAACGCGATCGAGGAAGCGCCGGGAAGTTATGTGATGGAGCGCGCCTGAGAAGGCCCAACACATCTCTTTTGAGACGTCGAGAGACAGAGCGACGCCGCGTAAACAAATTAGAAACCATAATTCGTCATCCTTGCGAGACAGTCGGAAGTCGCGGTTGGTCTAAATTCGGCCCATTTGCGCCTGTACCGGCCCCGGCGAAGTGTATCAGTCAGTGCCGCCGGCCTGCGTAGCGAGTTTGAAAGACGAGTGTAGTATGGCGTGTGCGGTTGGGACGTTCGATGACGTCACCCCTCTTGGCGGATCTGCTTTCCGTTGGCGCAGATCTCGCGGTTTCCTTTACGGTGTTGTCGGCGCCGGATTTCTGACCTCCACCTGGCTGATCGCGACCTTCGCGACGATGCACTCGATAGCCGCTCCCTATTCTCCGTCCGATCGCCTGGCACAGCTCGGCGCTGCGCCGAAGGTGGCGCCTTCAACGCGCCATGAGAGGCTGATCCATGTCGGTAAGGCCGACCGGCTGGCCGCCTTCGATGCGAAGCCGAAGGTCCCGCTGACGGCGAGCCGCATTCAATCCCATGCCGAAAAGACCGCCGCCGCTGCGACGGCGCTTGCGGTTCTCGCCAAAAACAATCGGCTCGCAATGGCTGCCGAACAGCCGGTCGTGGCGGCGATCTCCGACAGCGCCAAATTCCGCAAGGACGATGTGATCGCGGCGGCGCCGGTCGAGCTCGCCTCGGCAGAGACGGAAGAAGAAGAAGAAGACGGCGACCGGATCATCGTTCCGTCGAAAGAAGCCGTCGCCGCAGCCGAACTCCCGACCCTGCTGGCTCTTGCCGATGCCGGATCCCGGCAAATCGCGCCGGCTCCGGTCGAGCCAACCGCATCTCCCCTCAAAACGGCCTCCATTCCCGCATCGGAACCAGCTCCGGTGGTTGTCGCCGCCGCGGAAGACGCGCCACCCTTCGATCTCGTGCTGGCGCCGAACGAGGATTCGGTGCCGCTGCCGATGGCGCGTCCTGACGGACTCGTCGGCAAACCGACACCGCTCTCCAAGGGGTCTGAGCGCTCTGGCGAGCCTGTGCTTGCCTACGCCCAGCCGAACGCGCCGATCGAGGATGACGAGGACGATGCAGTACCGCACTACGACAAGCCGGTCTTCTCGCCGAAGCTGCGCGCAGGCGTAGCGATCTACGATATCGAGAACAGCACCGTCTATCTGCCGAACGGCGAGCGGCTCGAGGCCCATTCCGGGCTCGGCAAGATGCGCGACAAGCCGCGTTTCGCCAACAAGAAGATGCACGGACCGACGCCGCCGCACACCTATGTTCTTACCATGCGCGAGAGCCTTTTCCACGGCGTCGAGGCGCTGCGGCTGACACCGATCGAGGGTTCGGACGCCATCTATGACCGTGTCGGCCTGCTTGCCCACACCTACATGCTCGGCAAGAACGGCGATTCCAACGGCTGCGTCTCCTTCAAGGACTACCGCCGCTTCCTCGCCGCCTACAAACGCGGCGACATCAAGCAGCTCGTCGTGGTGCCGCGGCTGAACAACAAACCGTCTTCGACGCTTGCCTCGCTGTTTTCGCGGCGCAGCTGAGGATTGGAGAGCGCACCGCCGCTTGCCCGGCAGCGGACGCGCTACTTCAGCCAGGCTGCGATTCGCTCCACCGCCTCGGCGATCTCCGCTTGCGAGCCCGCGTAGGACAGACGCAGCGTTCGATTTCCCTCCAGCGGATCAAAATCGAGACCGGGCGTAGCGGCGACGTCGATTTCCGCGAGCATGCGCTTGGCAAAGCCCATGCTGTCATTGGTGAAGCGGGTGACGTCCAGATAGGCGTAGAAGGCCCCGTCCATCGGCGAGGCAATCGATAACCCGATCTGCGGCAGTCGCCGCATCAGCAAGTCGCGGTTGCCGGCGTAACTAGCCTTGTAATGATCGAGCTCGGCGCCGGCGCTGAGAGCGGCCGTGGCGGCAATCTGGGAAAGCTCCGGCGGGGATATATAGAGGCTCTGCGCCACCCGCTCGATCGGCCGAACCAGGCGTTCCGGCAGTACCATCCAGCCGATTCGCCAGCCGGTCATGCAATAGTATTTAGAAAAAGAGTTGATGACGATCGCCTCGTCGGTCAGCTCCAGCGCGCTCGCCTCCTCGCCGGCGAAGGTCAGCCCGTGGTAGATTTCATCGGAGATGAAGGCGATGGAATGGGCCGCGCAGTAATCCGAAAGCGCCTTCAGCCCCTCGCGGCCGGTCACCGTACCGGTCGGGTTGGCGGGGCTTGCGAGCAGCACGCCTTTCAGCGTGATGCCGCTCTCCTTCTGCGCCGCTTCGAGGCTTTGCGGCGTCAGGGTGAAGTGGGTCTCGGCCGTTACCGGCACTTCGAGAACCTTCAGACCCAGCGCGCCGAGGATATTGCGATAGGCGGGATAACCGGGTCTTGCGATCGCCACCGCATCGCCGGCATCGAAGAGCGACAGGAAGGCGAGATTGAAGCCGGCCGAGGAACCTGTGGTGATGGCGATGCGCTTGGGATCGATCTCCAGGCCGTGGCGATCCTTGTAGTGCCAGGCAAGCGCCGATTTCAGCCGTGCCGTCCCCAGCGCATCGGTATAACCGATCCGGCCTTCGGCAAGGGCTGCGCGCGCCGCTTCGAGGGCCACCTGAGGCGCCGGATGCGAGGGCTGACCAACTGCCATCGAGATGACGGGATGGCCGGCAGCGCGCCGCTTCGTCGCCTCGGCCAGGACGTCCATGGCGTGAAAAGGCTCGACTTCGCTGCGTTTCGATATGGAAAACAAGATCGTTTCTCGCTCAGCTTCTGCGTCACGGCCCGACAATTGCCGCATTAATCGGCTCATCACAATCCCGCGAGGGCCGCGCGGGACGAAAAATTCTGGTTTGAGCAGAACCGAACGCACCGTACCTTGACGCGACGCATTCAAGTCCATTAATCCGGCGACGGTCTTCTCGATGAAGAGACGACCACACCGCCGATGACGAGGATATCATGGCATTCTTCCCGAAGACCTTCACCGCACTGGCGCTTGCCGCGACGATCGCCCTTCCGCTTCCGGCGGCAGCGCTCGACGACCAGCAGAAGAAGGAGTTCGGCGAATTCATCAAGCAATACCTGCTCGAGAACCCCGAGATCATGCTGGAAGTCCAGGATGCGCTGCAGAAGAAGCAGGAGGCCCAGCGGTCGGTGAAGGCCAATATGGCGATCGAAGAGAACAGCACCAACATCTTCGAATCGAAGAACGACGTCACGCTCGGCAATCCCAAGGGCGATGTCACTGTCGTCGAATTCTTCGACTATAATTGCAGCTACTGCCGCCATGCGCTTCCCGACATGCAGGCGATGCTGAAGAAGGACAAGAACGTTCGTTTCGTCCTCAAGGAATTCCCGATCCTCGGGCCGGATTCTGTCGCCGCCCACAAGGTGGCCGACGCCTTCCGCAAGCTGGCACCTGAGAAATATGCCGATTTCCACGTCGCCCTTCTCGGCACCGAAGGCCGTGCCTCTGACGAAACAGCGGTCGCGGTCGCCGCTTCGCTCGGCGTCAGCGAGGAAAAGATCCGCGCCGAGATGGCAAAGAGTCCGAATGACGGGATCGTCCAGGCGACCTACCAGCTCGCCTCCAGTCTCGGCATCAGCGGCACGCCGTCATATGTGATCGGCAACGAACTGGTTCCCGGCGCCGTCGGGCTCGACGATCTCGAAGCCAAGGTCAAGAACATGCGCAGCTGCGGCAAGACCGCCTGCTGAGCAAACCAGTCGCCGGCTGGCAGCCCATCAAATCGCCAAAATCGAAGTGTTTCAACCATGTGGACAAATGTGGCGCGAATGCCGCTGGCCAATCCGTAAGGGCTTTCATTCAGCCTTCGCGGAGTCTATAGGTTGCCGTCGTACATTTTACGGAACATTCGATGACGCAAACGATTTTTGTCCTGAACGGCCCCAACCTGAACATGCTGGGCAAACGAGAGCCCGGCATTTATGGCGGCAAGACGCTCAAGGACATCGAGGCGGACTGCAAGGCCGCAGGCCGCGAACTCGGCCTCGATATCGATTTCCGCCAGAGCAACCATGAAGGCACGCTCGTCGACTGGTTCCATGAGGCCGACGAAAAGTCCGTCGGCGTTGCCATCAATGCAGGCGCTTATACGCATACATCGGTCGCGCTGCATGATGCGATCCGCGCTATTTCCATTCCCGTCGTCGAGCTCCACATATCCAACGTGCATGCACGGGAAGAATTCCGCCACAAGTCGATGATCGCGCCGGCATGCAAAGGTGTGATCTGCGGCTTCGGGCCTCAAAGCTACATCCTGGCGCTCCACGCGCTGAAGAACATCACGGCATAAGAAGAAGACAGGGCAACACCATGGCTGAAAAGAAATCGGGTATCGACCAGGCACTGATCCGCGATCTCGCCAATATACTGAACGAAACGGATCTGACGGAGATCGAGGTCGAGCAGGACGACTTGCGCATCCGCGTTTCGCGCGCCGGCACGCCGCAATATGTTCAGGCGCCGATCGCAGCACCTGGTTATGCCGCGCCCGCAGCCGCCGCTGCGGCAGCCGTTGCTGCGCCTGCCGCAGCGCCCAGCCGCAACCCGGCCAATGTCGTCAATGCACCGATGGTGGGCACCGTCTACATGGCGCCGGCACCGGGTGCGCGTCCGTTCATCGAAATCGGCGCGACCGTCAAGGAAGGCCAGACGCTGATCATCATCGAAGCGATGAAGACGATGAACCAGATCCCCTCGCCGAAGTCAGGCAAGGTGACTGAGATCCTCGTCGATGACGGACACCCCGTCGAGTACGGCCAAGCCCTCGTCGTCATCGAATAGGCCGATGCCCATGATTTCGAAAATCCTCATCGCCAATCGCGGGGAAATCGCCCTTCGCGTGCTTCGGGCCTGCAAGGAGCTCGGCATCGCCTGCGTGGTGGTTCATTCCACCGCCGACGCCGATGCCATGCATGTGCGCCTTGCCGACGAAAGTGTCTGCATCGGCCCGCCCTCCTCGCGCGAGAGCTATCTCAATATCCACCAGATCGTCGCCGCCTGCGAGATCACCGGCGCCGATGCCGTGCATCCAGGCTACGGCTTTCTGTCGGAGAATGCCAAGTTCGCCGATATCCTCGAGGCCCATGGCATTACCTTCATTGGGCCGACGGCCGATCATATCCGTATCATGGGCGACAAGATCACCGCCAAGACGACGGCGCTGGAACTCGGCATTCCCGTCGTTCCGGGCTCGGACGGCGAAGTGAAGACCGAAGAGGATGCACTGAAGACGGCCGCCGAAATCGGCTATCCCGTGCTGATCAAGGCCACGGCCGGCGGCGGCGGACGCGGCATGAAGGTCGCCAAGAGCGAGGCCGACCTGATCGAAGCCTGGTCGACGGCGCGCACGGAAGCGGCAGCCGCCTTCGGCAACGATGCCGTCTACATGGAAAAATATCTCGGCAAGCCGCGCCACATCGAAATTCAGGTGTTCGGTGACGGGGAAGGCAATGCCATCCATCTCGGCGAGCGCGACTGCTCGCTGCAGCGGCGCCATCAGAAGGTCTGGGAAGAGGCGAATTCGCCGGCACTCAACGTCGAGCAGCGCATGAAGATCGGCCAGGTCTGCGCCGACGCCATGAAGAAGCTGAAATATCGCGGCGCCGGCACGATCGAATTCCTCTATGAAAACGGCGAGTTCTATTTCATCGAAATGAACACCCGCCTGCAGGTGGAGCATCCGATCACCGAAGCGATCACCGGCATCGATCTCGTGCACGAGCAGATCCGCGTCGCTTCCGGCGGCGGTCTCTCGGTGACGCAGGACGAAGTGCATTTTTCCGGTCACGCCATCGAGTGCCGTATCAATGCCGAGCACCCGCGCACCTTCGTGCCTTCGCCGGGCACGATCACGCATTTCCACGCACCGGGCGGCCTCGGCGTGCGCATCGATTCCGGTGCCTATCAGGGCTACAAAATCCCGCCCTATTACGACAGCCTCATCGGCAAGCTGATCGTGCACGGCCGTACCCGCGTCGAATGCATGATGCGCCTGCGCCGGGCGCTCGACGAATTCGTCGTCGACGGCATCAATACGACGCTGCCGCTGTTCCAGGATCTCGTCTCCAACCAGGATATCGCCAACGGCGATTACGACATCCACTGGCTGGAAGAATACCTCGCCAACACACCGGCGGCATAGGACAGGAATGGCAGGATCGCGCAGGAAGTCACCAGGCATAACCCCTGACATTCTCCTGCGCGCCTATTCCATCGGCCTGTTCCCGATGGCCGAATCCGCCGACGACCCGGAGATCTTCTGGGTCGAACCGGAACTGCGCGGCGTGCTGCCGCTCGACCATTTCCATGTGTCGAAAAGCCTGGCCAAGGCGGTGCGCAAGAAGCCCTTCGAGATCCGTTTCGATTACGCGTTCGATCAGGTCATCGCCGCCTGTGCGGAGGAGACGTCCGGGCGCCCTAGCACCTGGATCAACAGGACGATCAGATCGCTTTATTCGACGCTCTTCGACATGGGCCATGCCCATACCGTCGAAGCCTGGGAGGGCAATGAGCTGGTCGGCGGCCTCTACGGCGTCTCGCTCGGCTCGGCCTTCTTCGGCGAAAGCATGTTTTCGCGCCGGACGGATGCCTCGAAGATCTGCCTCGTTCATCTGGTCGACCGGCTGCGGGAAAGGGGCTTCACCCTGCTCGACACCCAGTTCACCACCGAGCACCTGAAGACGTTCGGAGCGATCGACGTTCCGAAGGCCGATTATGCCGCGATGCTTGCCGCGGCGATGGAATCGCCGCATCTGGCGTTCTGAGGATCGTTTTCAGAGTAAAATCCAGCAGACAACATCGCCCCATGCCACACGCCGGGTTGAGGAAGATGCCGCAGACCAGCAAAGACGCAGTTACTTCGCCTTGGCGCCGTCAGGCGCCGGGACATCCGAACTTGCCTTGCATTCTTTCAGCCAGACGTCGTAGATCGGGTGCTCGACAGCGTTGAGGCCGGGGCTGGCGGCGAACATCCAGCCGGTGAAGATGCGGCGGATCTTGCGGTCGAGGGTGATCTCGTCGACCTCGACGAAACCGTCGATCTTCTGTGCTTCCGACTGGTCGCGCGAATAACAGGCCTTCGGTGTCACCTGCAGCGCACCGAACTGGACCGTCTCGTTGACATAGACGTCGAAGGTCGTGATGCGGCCGGTGATCTTGTCGAGGCCGGAAAAGACGGCAACCGGATTTTCGATGCGTGCGGCATGTGCCGCAACTGGTGGAAGCAGGGCCGAGAGCGCCAGCAGCGATCCGGCGGCACGCAGGACCATGTTCCGCGTGAAGAGCTTCATATGTACCCGTCTCCAGACATTTTCAGTTCACAGCCGCGGTCAAGCGCGGCCAACCTGCGGGTAAAGGTCAATTGTGGCCAAAAGCCGGGTCTTGGGATCGCCCGGTCGAGCCGTCTCAGTTGCCTGGCGTCCAGGCGTCGTAATCGCCGGTGACGCGCGGACGCTCGCCCGGAACGGCGATGGAACCCGGCGGACGATAGGCCTGCGGCGAACCGGTATGGTTGGGCCGGTGCGGCTTCTGCCAATCTTTGGCGACATAGGTCTCCTTGGACGGGGGAACATCGGTGCGATGATGCATCCAGCCATGCCAGCCCGGCGGAATGGCGGAGGCTTCGGCATAACCCTTGTAGATCACCCAACGCTTCGGCAGACCATAGGAGGACATGCCGCCTTCGTAGTAGACGTTGCCGAATTCATCCTCGCCGACGCGCTTGCCAAATCGCCAGGTCGCAAAACGCGTGCCCATCGTCTGACCGTTCCACCAGGTAAAGGTCTGAACCAGAAGATTCCACATGTCTTTTCCTTGTGCCCGCCAGATGCGAGCCAAACCAGAATTCGTTTCCTCGCTTATGCCGTCGCCAAGCCGAATTGTCCAGCGATTCCACGACGGCCATGGTCATTTCAAAGCCATCTTGAAGCCGAGATGAGAGGGCTTGAAGCCCAGCCTTTCATAGAAACGGTGGGCATCCTTGCGCACCGCATTCGAGGTCAACGCTACCCGCCCGATACCGCGGCCTTTTGCCTCGGCAATGGCGAATTCGATCATCAGCGCACCGATCCCCTGCCCGCGCATATCGGCGCGTGTCTGCACCGCCTCGATAATCATCGCCGAGGAGCCGCGGCCGGTGAGCGTGGTCGTCACCATCGTCTGAAACGTGCCGACGACCTTGCCGCCGCGCTCTGCGACATAAAGCGTCTGGTCAGGCGAAGCCTCGATGACGGCGAAGGCCCTGACGTAATCGGTAAAGGCTTCAGCTTCCGTGGTATCGCCGTGACCGCCGAGTGCGTCGGCCGAAAACATAGCCACCAGCGCCGGCAGGTCGTCCTTGCGAGCTTCGCGGATATTCAAATCTTGTGGCATCAAACTTTTCTACCTATGTAAAAATCGGACGATGATTGTTGCGGAAGGAAAAAGACGGATGTTCTTGAGCGATATCCGTGAGGTCAGATACTCCGCCAGGGATATTCGGCTTAGAATTGCACTATCAACACTGGTGATAATTTTCTTCGGCTTCGGGATTTTCGATAGGACTTTGAATTCGTTTTTCCTGTCCCTCCTCTGTGGTCCGCCAGTTGCGTACTACCTATTTCGCAATCTTTATGTCCTGATCTTTTCATCCAATAAGACGATCATTGCGATAGGTCCAAATGGCTTCAAAGATCTTCGGCTAATGCAAGAATTAATTCCGTGGCCGGCAGTCGCACGCATCGAGGCGGCGGCACCCACGCTGGCGCAAAGGATTTTGCGAACAATTTTTCTCGTTCTGGGCAACCTGTTGTCCGCATCGCCGGGAACGGACGCAGAAGGCACTGGAGATACAATCGCTGTCTGGTGCCGACCAGACGGCATTCAGGGTCGCAAACCGGTGTTCTCACTATTCCATACCGCACGTGCGACGAATGAACTTCGGCAACTGCGCATCAAAACGGGTGGTCTTACCGTCAGCAAGGAGCGACTGATGCAACTGCTCCAAACCTACCACACCCACCATAGCAAGGCACTCAACGATACAGGCGTTTAACCCGCCAAGCGCTTTTCCAACACCAATGCCGGAATGCCGGATTGTCCGGCTCCACTATTCTCGTTGCGGCCGATCTCGGTGAAGCCATGCGTGCGATAGAAGGCGATCGCCGCAGCATTCTGCGGTTCGACTTCGAGGCGCATGATCTCCGCATCGGGAAAGCAGGTTTCGAGCTCGGCGAAGATATCGCGGCCGATACCCTGGCGCTGCAGCGCCGGCCCGACATAGAGGAGATGCAGCATGACAGTCTTCGTCAATTGCTGCGACATGGCCGCATAACCCATGCCGCCGATATTGCGGCCATCATCGGCAACGAGGAATTCGGCATCCTTTCGCACGAGGCGCGTCTTCAGCGCCACCGGCGAAAAGAGATGGGTGATCAGATCCGCCACCTTGGCTCTGCCATGCAGGCTGTCATAGGTGGCATGAAAGCTCTCCACCAAGAGGGCGCGCACCTTCTCCAGGTCGCGCTCGCCGGCGGTGCGGACGAAATACACCGCTTACTCCTCGATGCCGAGCTTCGCCTTGACGAGGGCCTGGACGGCCTGCGGGTTGGCCTTGCCGCCGGTCGCCTTCATTACCTGACCGACGAACCATGCCGCCATGGTCGGCTTCGCCTTGACCTTTTCGACCTGATCGGGATTGGCGGCGATGATCTCGTCGACGGCCTTTTCGATCGCGCCGGTATCCGTCACCTGCTTCATGCCGCGCGCTTCGACGATCTCGGCGGGATCGCCGCCCTCGTTGAGCACGATCTCGAAGAGATCCTTGGCGATTTTGCCGGAGATGGTTTCTGCCTTGATGAGATCGATGATGGCGCCGAGCTGGGCCGGCGAAACCGGCGTCTGCTCGATGTCCTTGCCGGTGCGGTTCAGCGCGCCGAGCAGATCGTTGATCACCCAGTTGGCGGCCGTCTTCCCGTCACGGCCTGCGGCGACCGCTTCGAAATAATCGGCGATCGCTTTTTCGGAAACGAGCACCGAGGCGTCGTAGATCGACAGCCCGAGCTCGCGCACGAAGCGCTCCTTCTTGTCGTCAGGCAGTTCCGGCAGATCGGCTTCGAGCGCCTTGATGAAGGCATCGTCGAATTCGAGCGGCAGCAGATCAGGATCGGGGAAATAACGGTAGTCGTGCGCATCCTCCTTGGAGCGCATCGAGCGCGTCTCGCCCTTGTTCGGGTCGAAGAGGCGGGTCTCCTGATCGATCTTGCCACCGTCCTCCAGAATGCCGATCTGGCGACGGGCTTCATATTCGATCGCCTGGCCGATGAAACGGATGGAGTTGACGTTCTTGATCTCGCAACGCGTGCCGAAACCCTCGCCCGGCCGACGGACGGAGACGTTGACGTCGGCGCGCATCGAACCTTCGTCCATGTTGCCGTCGCAGGTGCCGAGATAGCGCACGATCGAGCGCAGCTTGGTCATATAAGCCTTGGCCTCGTCGGACGAGCGCATGTCGGGCTTGGAGACGATCTCCATCAGCGCTACGCCGGAACGGTTCAGATCGACATAGGACATGGTCGCGTGCTGGTCATGCATCGACTTGCCGGCATCCTGCTCCAGATGCAGGCGCTCGATGCCGATCTCGATGTCTTCGAACTGGCCCTGACGGTCCGGTCCGAGCGAAATGACGATCTTGCCCTCGCCGACGATCGGATCCTTGAACTGCGAGATCTGATAGCCCTGCGGCAGGTCGGGATAGAAATAGTTTTTGCGATCAAACAGCGAGCGCTTGTTGATCTGGGCTTTCAGGCCGAGGCCGGTGCGAACCGCCTGCCTGACGCATTCCTCGTTGATGACGGGCAGCATGCCGGGCATGGCGGCGTCGACCATCGAGACGTTCGAATTCTGCGGCTTGCCGAACTCCGTCGAAGCGCCGGAGAAGAGCTTCGAATTGGACAGCACCTGGGCATGGACTTCCATGCCGACGATGACTTCCCAGTCGCCGGTGGCGCCGGGGATGAAGCGTTTCGGATCAGGCGTGCGGACGTCGACAAGGGTCATCTGATGCTCTTTGCAGGCTGTTCTTTTCCACTGGTGAGGTAAAGGAAATGGCGTGCCGGTGCAAGGCTTTCGCCATGGCGTGCATCGCGGTTTTGCCGTCCATTAACGCAGCCGCGGTAGGGTTCCCCTATGACGATGACCGATATTATCAAATGGGCCTTGCTGTTTCTGGCGCTGAACCTTTTGGTATTCTGGATCTATTTCTTCGACAAGCAGGCGTCGCGCCACGGCAGGCGGCGCATCAGCGAGCGCACGCTTCTCTTGCTTGCGCTGATCGGCGGCAGCCTTGGCGCGGTGGCGGCACAGCAGCTGTTGCGGCACAAGACGAGAAAGGAGCCGTTCCGGTCAATCCTGGCGGCGATCCTGATACTGCATGGCGCACTGATTGCTGTGCTGGCCTTCGTGCCGCAATGGAGCCTTCTGCTTCCTCGGGATTTTTGAAGCGTCAGAATTCCAGCCCATACCCACCTTGGCCGTCGGAGACCAGCTGTTTCGTTAGCCCGACGGAGGGGACGTCGCGATCGAGCTTCGGATTGTAGGCGACCGAGAGCCAATGAATGCTGTAGCCGTGCTTCTGAAAAAAGCCGATCGCCTCGCCGTTGCCGGAATGGGTCTGCATCGCCGCCTTCTCGAAGCCCTGATCGGCAATATCCTTTTCGATGCGCTCAAGAAGAGCCGAACCGAGGCCCTGGCGGTTGAAAGCGGGGTCGATCCAGAAATCCGAGATGGTTTCGTCCAATCCCTCGCGCGCCGCCCAGCCTGCGACCTGGCCGTTCTGCTCGACGACGGTGATGGTCAGCCAGTCGTTTTCCACGAAGTTCCGGAAGGCGCTGCGCGCCGCGTCGGTCATCGCGTCCGATTCGCCGATCGACGCCATCGCCTTTTGCCAGGCCCTGAGCCCGATCTCGCTCAATAGCTCCGCTTCACCGTCGCGGGCATTGCGAATGTGGATCAACGACACCTCCGCGTAACGCGTCAACTAGACCATTGAGTCGCGGATTTTACCAGTAGCTCCAACGGGATGATCGACCGAAACCGCGGTTTTCGACTGGTTTAGAGAGATAAGTACGCTCTTGACCGGATTTTCCGGGCTGAATAATAGGTCTTATCGAGGTGTTTTATGTTGAGCCTGCCTGAGACCCGGTAAAGGCCCTGCCCGCAAGTTCGCTTGCGCGCATGGGCCCGAAAAAAACGAAGCCCTGACGTTCGAATGAGCGCCAGATCGTTTTTGTGCGCCCTGACGGGCGCGATACCGGATCTCAACACATGGACATTTCTCGCACGGAGCAGCGCATCCTGCATCTCATGGCCCAAGGCGGCCGCATTGAAATTACCCACGACGACGACAGGAAGATCGAGGCGGTCAGTTGCTTCACCCGCGACGGCTGGCTCTATCCCGGCGTCGACCTCGATCTCTTCCGCAGGCTGAAGCGACTGAAGGCAATCAAGTCCTCAAGCGGCCACCCCTACCGGATCACCGAAAGAGGGCTGAGCTTGGTCAGGTCGCAGCTGAACAACAGGTAATAGCGGCACTCCCGATCGCGTCTGGAACGGGCGCGATCGGGATATCGCCTCAAGCCTTTGCAGAGAGTTCCGTCCGCATCGCCGACCACTCGTCGGCCATCGTGCCTGTGCCGCGTGCCTTGTCGGCGCGGCGATACCAGTAATCGGCGTTCCGGTCGTCGCCCTCAATGCGATGGCAAAGGGCGTGCCCCCAGTCGAACGGCTGTTCGCCTTCGTGGCGCTGGCAGATGTCGTGGACCGCCTGCCAATCCGCGCCCATGGTGAAACCGCCGGCAGCAAGGCGATCAACGGCCTCGATCAATTCCGCAAGATCATTGCTGGCCATAAAACCTTCTCCTGGTTCCGGCTATCAATCAGTCAACCACGCGGCAAAGCCGACGGCACCAACCGCTTCGTGGTCGGCAGCTGCGATCTTTCGGATCCTTAGATCCGTTACCACCACTTGGCCGGCGTAAACCGGCCGGCTGCCTGCTCGATGATGTGAGCGGTCTTGAAGAGGGTTTCCTCGTCGAAGGGCTTGCCGATCAGCTGCAGGCCGAGGGGCAGGCCCTTGTGGTCGAGGCCGGCCGGCACGGCGATGCCCGGCAGGCCCGCCATGTTGACCGTCACCGTGAAGATGTCGTTCAGATACATCTTCACCGGATCGGCGGCGAGGTTCTCATCGGCAACGCCAAAGGCAGACGACGGCGTTGCCGGCGTCAGGATCGCATCGACGCCGGCGTCGAAGGCGAGTTCGAAATCGCGCTTGATCAGCGTGCGCACCTTCTGGGCGCGGATGTAATAGGCATCGTAATAACCGGCCGACAGCACATAGGTACCGATCATGATGCGGCGCTTGACTTCCTTGCCGAAGCCTGCGGCACGCGTCTTCTCATACATGTCGACAATATCCTTGCCGTCGACGCGCAGGCCGTAGCGCACCCCGTCGTAACGCGCGAGGTTCGAGGATGCCTCGGCCGGAGCGACGATATAATAGGCCGGAAGGGCGTATTTGGTGTGCGGCAGCGAGATGTCGACGATCTCGGCGCCGGCATCCTTCAGCCAGGCGATGCCCTGGCGCCAGAGGGTCTCGATCTCATCCGGCATGCCGTCGACACGGTATTCGTTCGGGATGCCGATCTTCATGCCCTTCAGCGACTGACCCAGAGCTGCTTCGTAATCCGGCACCGGCAGATCGACCGATGTGGTGTCCTTTGCGTCGACGCTTGCCATCGACTTCAAAAGAATTGCGGCATCGCGTACGTCGCGGGCAATCGGGCCGGCCTGGTCGAGCGAAGAGGCGAAGGCGACGGTGCCCCAGCGCGAGCAACGGCCATAAGTCGGCTTGATGCCGACGGTGCCGGTGAAGGCGGCCGGCTGGCGGATCGAGCCGCCGGTATCGGTCGCGGTCGCGCCGGCGCAAAGATGCGCGGCGACGGCTGCGGCCGAACCGCCCGACGAGCCGCCGGGAACGAGCTGCTGGTTGGAGCCTGCGGCACGCCAGGGATTGATCACAGCGCCGTAATGCGAGGTCTCGTTGGACGAGCCCATGGCGAACTCGTCCATGTTCAGCTTGCCGAGCATGACGGCGCCGTCATCCCAGAGGTTCTGCGTGACGGTCGATTCATAACGCGGCTCGAAACCATCGAGAATGTGGCTGCAGGCCTGGGTGTGAACGCCGACGGTGGCGAAGAGATCCTTGATGCCGAGCGGAATGCCTTCGAGTTCGCCGGCCTTGCCGGCAGCGATGCGCTCGTCGGAGTTCTTCGCCATGACGCGGGCGAGATCCGGCGTGATCTTGATATAGGCATTCAACCGGTCATTGGCTGCGTCGATCGCCGAGATATAGGCTTCGGTCAGTTCGATCGCGGTGATTTCCTTGGCGCGCAGCTTCTGGCGGGCTTCGGCAATGGTCAGGCTGGTGAGTTCGCTCATCGTGTTTTCGCTTCAGATC
This sequence comes from Rhizobium laguerreae, assembly GCF_019778565.1. Taxonomy (NCBI): domain Bacteria; kingdom Pseudomonadati; phylum Pseudomonadota; class Alphaproteobacteria; order Hyphomicrobiales; family Rhizobiaceae; genus Rhizobium; species Rhizobium laguerreae. The sequence continues at coordinate 284,621 of NZ_JAAXQT010000005.1, forward strand.
TGGAATGGCAACAGGGTCGGAAAGAGGCTTCGAAGCCTTATTCAACGACTTTCGGCACCAGGAAAAAATTGTGGTCGGTGACGGGCGCATTGGCGACGATATCGGCTGCCTTGCTGCCGTCGGTCACCTCATCGGTCCGCTTCTTCATCGCCGTCGGGGTCACCGACGTCATCGCCTCGACGCCGTCGACATTCACTTCGGAGAGTTGCTCGACGAAGCCAAGGATGCCGTTCAGCTCGCCGACCATGCGATTTGCCTCGTCCTCGGAGACGGCAATACGGGCAAGGCGGGCAACGCGCTTCACGGTGGCAAGATCGACGGACATGGCATTCTCCGGATAGGATTTTTCCTACTCGCTATAAAGGCCATGTCCGCCTGACGCAACGGGATTTCGTCAGATCGACAGGCTCTCGGAAGGCCTGATCGCCTTCACATCCGTCTTCGATCCGTCCATGCCGGCAACGAATTTTTCGGCCGTCTGGTCGATGATCGGAAAGGTGCCGTAGTGGCAGGGGATCGCGGTCTTGAAGTTGAAATAGCGCCGGCAGGCAAGGGCCGCCACCGCGCCGCCCATGGTGAAGCGGTCGCCGATCGGCACGAAGCCGATATCAGGCTGGTGCAATTCGTTGATCAGCGCCATGTCGGAGAAGATGTCGGTATCGCCCATGGCAAGGATCGAGGCTTCGTCGTCGAAATGCAGCATCAGGCCATTGGCGTTGCCGAGTGCATGCGAGACGCCATCCTCGGTAATCTGAGCGGAGGAGTGCAGCGCATTGGTGAAGGTCGCCGAGAAGCTGCCGAGCGCGATCGTGCCGCCTGTATTGCCCATCTCGATCTTGTCGACGCCCTTGGAGCCGAGCCAGGCGGCGAGATCGGCATTGGCGAGAACGACGGCGCCGGTTTCCTTGGCGAGTGCCACGGTATCGCCGACATGATCGCCATGGCCATGCGTCAGCAGGATATGGGTGATGCCGGCGGATACATCCTTGATATCCTGGCCGGAAAAGGAGGCGTTATAGCTGAGGAATGGATCGAGCAGGATCTTCGCCTTTGATGTTTCGATGCGGAAGGCGGAATGGCCGAGCCAGGTGATCTTCATGAAATGTCTCCTTTATTACGTGATGCAAAGCCGGCTTCGATGCCAGATCAAAGAATGACTGCGTGATTTCGTCCGAAAACCGCTCACACTCTTCGGCATCATGCTCTAAGGACATATCTTACGTGGCCGCAAAGAAAAGCGGCGGCGACTTCAATTTGTTTTGACGGGATGAAACGGCGATGACGGTGCTAACGATCGAGGAAATGGCCGAGACGCTTGTCCCGCGACAGGCGATTGCCGGCCTCGATCTCGGCACCAAGACAATCGGGCTTTCGATGTCCGATCTCGGGCGGCGTTTCGCCACGCCGCGCACAGTGATCCGCCGCGTCAAGTTCACCATCGATGCCCAGGCGCTCTTGGACTTCGCACAATCGGAAAAGGTCGCAGGCTTCATCATCGGCCTGCCGATGAACATGGATGGATCGGCGGGTCCGCGCGTGCAGGCGACGCGCGCCTTCGTGCGCAATATGGAGCAGAAGACGGCGTTGCCCTTCGTCTATTGGGACGAGCGGCTTTCGACGGTTGCCGCCGAACGGACGCTGCTCGAAATGGACGTTTCGCGCGCCAAGCGGGCCGAACGGATCGATTCGGCCGCGGCAAGCTTCATCCTTCAAGGCGCGCTTGACAGGCTATCCTTGCTGGCAAGGTCTGATGGAGATGAATTCAGCGCCTGACGCGTCTTCCACCAGGCGATGATCGATTTGCGCTTCCGGAAGGCCAGGATGGCGAAGACGACGAGGCTGTCCACCGCAATCGCGCGGGCAACCAGCGGCGGGATGGTCTCCGGCGGAATGCCGAGCGCCTTGCCGTAAAGCTCGAAGGTCAGGTCATGGACCTGCCGGCTCAGCATGAAGATGCCGAAACTCATGTCGTAATAGGAGAGCCAGTACCATCCGCCCAGAAAGACGATGGGGCCGGCCCAGAAGATCAGAAACCACTTCATGCGGCCTCTCCTCCATGCTTGCGCGCCACGGGCAGATCGAGGGAGACCAACCAGGTCGACAATGCCATGATGCAAAGCACCAGCGTCGGAATTGCGATATCCAGCGCCAGGACTGCGAAAAACATCATCGCCGCCACCAAAAACACTGCCTTGGCGATCTTGGTTCCCATGGTCGTCAACTCGGGTCTTCTACTCATACAATCTCTGCTGAGACCACACTGTCGGGTTAACCAGCCCCACGCAACGTAAACCATTTGTTAAGGTTAATGCTACGCCCGCCCCCTGTGGATGAGCAGATATCAGCCGTAGACGCCGCGCACGATGCGCTTCAGCGCCGTCGCTGCCTTCTCCCAGTCCTTGGGCGTTTTCAGCGACAGGCCGGCGCACTGCCCGCCGGCTGCTGCGGCGAGCACAAGGTGCTGGATCGCGGCGATGACGACGGCGTTGACGGCTGCCGCATCCACGCCCTTCGGCGGCGCCAGCGAGCCGCGCATGCGCTCGAGCCAGAGCGCGAGCGCCTTCGAACGCGCCTCGGACAACCGCCTCACCTGCTCGGTGTTTTCCGATATCTCCCAGGCGAGGATGCGGCGCATCAGCGGATCGTTTCTCAAGGCGTCGAGCAGGAGAAGCGACAGCCGCTCCATCAGGTCGCCATAGGTGAGCAGGAACATGCCGCCGGCGTCTTCCGGAATGCGATCCTTCACCCATGTGCCGAGATCGGTGCCGATCGCCTCGACCAAGCCGTCGAGGCCGCCATAGTAACGATAGATCAGCTGCTTGTCGCAACCGGCGCGGCGGGCAACCGCATTGATGCCGAAATTCTGGAAGCCTTCCTCGGCGAGCAGCCCCTTGGCGGCAGCAAGGATGGCGCGCTCGGTGGCGCCGCGATCACGCACGCGCCGTTCGGGCTCGCCGCCGGCCCCGGGTGAATTTTCAAGATTTACGGCTTCATTCAGCATGATCGACCCTTCCCCGCTGTCACCAATCGGTGAGTAGCGGGGAGGCTGCATGCAATCAATCCTATCCCTTTGGGAAGATTGTGGATATTCGAGCCGGACCGTTGATTGTCCGCCGATCGGATATGGAAGGCTGCACGTTGGGCGGATCGGATCCACTCAGAAATCTCGTCCTGGCGGTTGATCGTGATGGACGAACCCGGCATAGCTGCATTATGAACAAATCTAACAATCTCCGCTAAGGCGATGCAATGGTGAACTATATCGAAGCCTCTACCGCGCCCCCGAAGAATACGGGCGCCATCCGGCTTTATGACGCTGAAGCATTCGAGGGCATGCGCAAGGCATGCCAGCTGACCGCGCGCTGCCTCGATGCGCTTGCCGATATCGTCAAGCCCGGCCTGCTGACCGATGAGATCGACAGGTTCGTCTTCGATTTCGGCATGGATCACGGCGCCTATCCGGCGACGCTGAACTATCGCGGCTACACCAAATCGACCTGCACTTCGATCAACCACGTCGTCTGCCATGGCATTCCGAACGACAAGCCGCTGCGTGACGGCGATATCGTCAATATCGACGTTACCTTCGTGGTCGACGGCTGGCATGGCGATTCCAGCCGGATGTATCCGGTCGGCGTCGTCAAGCGTGCCGCCGAGCGGCTGCTCGAGGTCACTTATGAATCGCTGATGCGCGGCATTGCCGCCGTCAGGCCCGGCGCCCGCACCGGCGCGATCGGCGAGGCGATCCAGACCTATGCAGAGGCCGAGCGCTGTTCGGTGGTGCGCGATTTCTGCGGCCACGGTGTCGGCCGGCTGTTCCACGATTCGCCGAATATCCTGCATTACGGCCGCGCCAACGAGGGGCCGGAGCTGCGCGAAGGCATGATCTTCACCATCGAGCCGATGATCAACCTCGGCCGCCCGCATGTGAAGGTGCTGGCCGACGGCTGGACGGCAGTCACCCGCGACCGCTCACTGTCGGCGCAGTACGAACATACCGTCGGCGTCACCTCCGATGGCTGCGAGATCTTCACGTTGTCGCCGGGTGGGCTCGACCGCCCCGGCCTGCCGTCGCACAACGGGTGACGGTCCGATGGCGAAAGGCCCCGTTTCGACATCTTCCGACGACGAGCTGCCTTTCCTAACGCAAGAGTCCCTTGCCGCCGACGAACGCTCGTTCTTTGGCGGACGGCCGCAAAAGCCGTCCGCGCCGAATGCCAGGACCGCCCTGCCCGCCTCGCTCGCCGGCCAAGAGCATTATCACGGCCATCGCGAGCGATTGCGTGACCGCTTTCGGGAGCTCGGCGACACCGCGCTGGCCGACTACGAAATCCTCGAGCTCTTGCTTTTCCGCCTGATCCCCCGGCGTGACACCAAGCCGATCGCCAAGGCGCTGATCGAACGGTTCGGCTCACTTTCGGGTGTCTTCGGCGCGCCTCAGGCGCTGCTGACCGAAGTAAAGGGTGTCGGCGAGGCCGTGGCGCTCGACCTGAAGCTGATCTCGACTATCGCTCACCGGACGCTGAAGAGCGAGCTCAGGAGCAAACAGGTCCTGTCCTCGTGGTCTTCTGTCATCCAGTATTGCCATGCCGCCATGGCGCACGAGACCCGCGAACAGTTCCGCATCCTCTTCCTCGACAAGCGCAATGTGCTGATCGCCGACGAGGTGCAGGGCCGCGGTACGGTCGACCATACGCCGGTCTATCCGCGCGAGGTGGTCAAACGCGCGCTCGAGCTTTCGGCAACGGCGATGATCCTCGTCCACAACCACCCCTCCGGCGATCCTACGCCATCGCGCGCCGACGTCGACATGACCAAGGTGATCATTGATGCGGCCAAGGCGCTCGATATCACCGTCCACGACCATGTCATCATCGGCAAGGATGGGCATGTCAGCCTGAAGGGCCTGAAGTTGATCTGAACAAACACTGCGGCTGATCGCCGACGAGATGCAGAGAAGACTGCGGAATGCTGGAGTTGACAGCAATCGGTGGTGCGCGATTGTATGCAGTCCTGCACCACCACAGCCTAGACAAGCCCGCCCGAAATACCGAGAAGATGAAGCTCCATGACGATCCGCAGCGGCAACACCGATCGATCGACCCGGCTCTGCCGCGACGTGCTCTGCCTCGACGACTTTGAAATAAAGGCGCGGCGACATCTGCCAAAGCCGTTGTTCGGTTATATCGCCGGCGCGACCGAGACCAATGCGTCGCTGCGGCATAATGCAGAAGCTTTCCAGGCCTATGCCTTCCGGCCTCGTGTCCTTCGGGACGTCTCGAAACGCAGCACCGAGACTAGCCTGTTCGGCAAGACCCATGCCGCGCCGTTCGGCATCGCGCCGATGGGTATCAGCGCGCTGATGGCCTATCGAGGTGACATCGTGCTTGCGCAAGGAGCGGATCAATCGGGAATCCCGATGATCATAAGCGGTTCATCACTTATCCCCTTGGAAGAGATAGCTGCAGTTTCGCCGCAAGCATGGTTTCAGGCCTATCTCCCCGGCGAGCCCGACCGTATCGACGCTCTCATCGATCGCGTCGGCGCGGCCGGCTTGCGCACGCTTCTGCTGACCGTGGACACAGCCACGCTGCCAAACCGTGAAAACAATGTAAGGGCCGGATTCTCGACGCCTCTGCGTCCCGGTCTCCGCCTGGCATGGCAGGGCATCTCGCACCCGCGCTGGACCACCGGCACATTCCTGCGCACGATCGTCCGGCACGGCATTCCGCATTTTGAAAATTCCTATGCCACAAGAGGCGCGCCGATCATCTCTTCGAATGTCACGCGCGATTTTGGGAGGCGCGACCATCTCAACTGGAACCATCTGGAGCGGATACGCAACAGGTGGTCCGGCAAACTCGTGGTCAAGGGGATCATGCATCCTGACGACGCGGCCCGGGCTGTCGACACCGGGGCGGATGGCGTGATCGTCTCCAACCATGGCGGCCGCCAGCTCGATGGCACCGTATCTCCCCTTCAGGCCCTTCCGGAGATTGCGTCCCGTGTTGGAGACAGCGTTGCCGTCATGGTCGATGGCGGTTTCAGGCGTGGAACGGACATCATGAAGGCCCTCGCGCTCGGGGCCTGTTTCGTGTTTGTGGGCAGGCCGTTCCTTTATGCCGCAGCCGTCGCGGGCCTACCAGGCGTGCTCAAGGCGGCCGATATCCTGAAGACGGAACTGCACAGCAATATGGCGTTGCTCGGCGTCACCAAGGTGGGCGATATTTCCGCGGACTACATCACCCGTGCATGAAAAGCCGTCGAGCCACCGAGCATGGCAAGCGACCCTGCCGGTATTCGTCGGCTACGGCCCAAGACGTAAAGCTGTTTCTCGCAGGGCTCACTTGCCCGAAAAAGTACCCGTCAGGACCAATCAGGTGGCCGTAAAACAATCTGTAACGTTGACCGGCTAACGATGGACGGGCGACATTTTGCGTCGCAATATGATTCCTTTCCAATCCGGGGCTTGATGATGCTTCAGTACGATCTCGTTGTGGTGGGCAGCGGTCCCGCAGGGCGCCGCGGCGCGATCCAGGCGGCAAAACTCGGCAAGAAAGTGCTTGTCATCGAGCAGGGCAAACGCGTCGGCGGCGTGTCCGTGCATACCGGCACCATCCCTTCCAAAACGCTGCGCGAGACTGCGCTTAATCTTTCCGGCTGGCGCGAACGCGGCTTCTACGGCCGGTCATACCGCGTCAAGGAAGAGATCAGTGCAGATGACCTGCGCCGCCGCCTGCTGATTACGCTCAATCACGAGGTCGAGGTGCTGGAACACCAGTTCGCCCGCAACCGCGTGCAGCATATTCGCGGCAAGGCGAGCTTCATCGATGCGTCGACGCTGCAGGTAATCAAGGATGACGGCGAGACCACGCAGGTCACCGCCGCCAGCGTGCTGCTCGCCGTCGGCACAAAGCCGTTCCGCCCCGATTACATGCCCTTCGACGGCAAGACCGTTCTCGACAGCGACGAACTGCTCGACATCCAGGACCTGCCGCGATCGATGGTGGTTATCGGCGCTGGCGTCATCGGAATCGAATATGCGACAATCTTCAGCGCGCTCGACACCGCCGTCACCGTCATCGACCCGAAGGCGACAATGCTCGACTTCATCGACAAGGAAATCATCGAGGATTTCACCTACCAGCTGCGCGACCGCAACATGAAGCTGCTGCTCGGCCAGAAGGCCGACAAGGTGGAGAGGCTCGAAAACGGCAAGGTCGGACTGACGCTCGACAGCGGCCGACGCCTGACGACCGACATGGTGCTTTTCGCCGCCGGGCGCATGGGGGCGACTGATGCGCTGAATCTTCAGGCCATCGGCCTCGAAGCCGACAGCCGCGGCCGTCTCAAGGTCAATCCGGAAACGTTCCAGACATCGGTTGCCAACGTCTACGCCGCCGGCGACGTCGTCGGCTTTCCGAGCCTTGCCTCGACCTCGATGGAACAGGGCCGCATCGCCGCCCGCGTTGCGGTCGGCGCGGTCGCCAAGGAGCCGCCGAAATATTTCCCCTACGGCATCTATGCCGTGCCGGAGATCTCGACCTGCGGCCTGACCGAAGAAGAGATGAAGGAGCGCGGCATTCCCTATGAATGCGGCATCGCCCGCTTCCGCGAGACGTCGCGCGGTCATATCATGGGCCTCGACACGGGGCTTTTGAAGCTGATCTTCTCGCTGAAGACCCGCCGCCTGCTCGGCGTGCATATCGTCGGCGAAGGCGCCACCGAGCTGGTGCATATCGGCCAGGCGGTGCTCAATCTCAAAGGGACCGTCGAATATTTCGTCGAGAACACCTTCAACTATCCAACGCTCGCCGAAGCCTACAAGATCGCCGGCCTCGATGCCTGGAACAGGATGGGCGACATCAAGTCGGAGCTCTAAAGTCCGTCGCGTCGTCAAGGGAACTGCCGTCTCAGTCCGGCCGCCAAAATGGAGGCGAATGACATTGCGCATCATCTCGCTGAACGCATGGGGCGGCAGGCTTCATGAGGCGCTGATTGAATATGTGACGGCGGTCGATCCCGACGTGCTATGCCTGCAGGAGGTTTTGCGCGCACCCGGCACCCGCTCGGGCTGGTCGGTCTATCGGGACGGCGATGTCGAGCTGCCGCAGCGCTTCAATCTCTTTACCGAGATCAGCACCGCCCTGCCCGGCCACGACGGCTTCTTCTGCCCGACATCGAGAGGCGAACTCTTCGACGGCGATACCGCCATTGTCGCCGAATTCGGGCTGGCGACCTTCGTGCGCAAAACGCATTCCGTCATCGCCCAAGGGCTGGGCTTCGTGCATGGCCGTTTTTCCGCTGATGGCTGGGGCGAACATCCTCGGCCGCGAAACGCCCATTGCGTCCGTCTCTTCGGCCATGAGCACGCTTCTACCGTGACCATCGCCCACATGCATGGCCTGCGCGATCCCGCAGGCAAGGGCGACACGGCGGCGCGCGACGAACAGGCTGCAGCGCTGGTCAGGCTCATCGAGGGCGTCTGGCCCGGCGACGAAGGGCTCGTCGTCTGCGGTGATTTCAACGTGCTGCCCGATAGCGCGACCTTTGCGATTCTCGCTAGACTCGGGCTTTCCGACCTCGTCACCGGAAGCGGCCTTGTAGACACGCGAACCTCCTACTATCTGAAGCGGGGCCGCTTTGCCGACTACATGCTGGTGACGCCGGGGATGAAGGTTGCCAAATTCGAGGTGGTCAAGGCGCCCGAAGTCTCCGACCATCGCGCATTGCTGCTCGATATCGGGTAGTATATTGAGGAATGATACACTTCGCGAAGCGTTTGCGCGCCGTACCGTTTTTTTACGCCTTAGTTTGACCTCCTAAATCGCATTGGTATGTCGTGCCTGTCTATGCCTTCAACGCCATTTTTTGCCTTCGGGCAAAAGCTTCTAAAGAAAGATAGATACTCTTGTCCCATGTCTTGGAAGGTGCGCGCAGACGTTTTCAGCTGATCCTGATCAAGCCGTCGCATTATGACGACGACGGCTACGTCATCCGCTGGTGGCGGGCGATGATCCCCTCCAATTCGCTGGCGGCGCTCTACGGCATTGCCGCCGAATGCGCCGAACGCAAGGTGCTCGGAGACGATACGGCGATCGATATCACCGTGATCGACGAGACCAATACGCGGATCGATATCGCCGGACTGCTGGCGCAGTTCAAGCGTCACGACAATTTCGGCATGATCGCGCTCGTCGGCGTCCAGACCAACCAATATCCGCGCGCCCTCGATATCGCCCGTCCCTTCCGCGATGCCGGCCTGCCGGTTTCGATCGGCGGCTTCCATGTTTCCGGCTGCCTGTCGATGCTGGATGGCAAGGCGGTCGGGCTCGACGCCTGCCGCGACATGGGCATCTCGATGTTTGCCGGCGAAGCCGAGGGCCGGCTCGACATGGTGCTGCGCGATGCCGCCGCCGGTGAGCTGAAGCCGCTCTATAATTTCATGAACGACCTTCCCGGCATCGGCGGCACGCCGGTTCCCTTCCTGCCGAAGGACAATATCCAGCGCACGCTCGGGCTCAGCACCAGCTTCGATGCCGGACGTGGCTGTCCCTATCAGTGCTCGTTCTGCACCATCATCAACGTACAGGGACGCAAGTCGCGCTTCCGCTCGGCCGACGACGTCGAAAAGCTGGTGCGGATGAACTGGGCGCAGGGCATCCACAAATTCTTCATCACCGACGACAATTTCGCCCGCAACAAGGATTGGGAAGCGATCTTCGACCGGTTGATCGAACTTAAGGAACGGGACGGCATTCCGCTCGGCCTGATGATCCAGGTCGACACGCTCTGCCACAAGATCCCCAATTTCATCGAGAAATCCAGGCGCGCCGGTGTCACCCGCGTCTTCATCGGCCTCGAAAACGTCAATCCGGACAATCTGACCGCCGCCAAGAAGAACCAGAACAAGATCACCGAATACCGCAAAATGCTGCTCGCCTGGAAGGCGCAGGGCATCATGACGCTCGCCGGTTATATCCTGGGCTTCCCCGCCGACACGCCGGAATCGATCCGCCGCGACATCACGATCATCCAGGAAGAGTTGCCGCTCGACGTCATCGAATTCTTCATCCTGACGCCGCTGCCCGGCTCCGAGGACCATCAGGTCCTGTGGAAGAAGGGCGTCGAGGTGGATGCCGATCTCAACATCTACGATGTCGAGCACGTCTGCACCGCCCATCCGAAGATGAGCAAGCAGGAATGGGAGGACATCTACCACGAGGCCTGGGCGCTCTACTATTCGCCTGAACATATGAAGACGCTGCTGCGCCGCGCCGTGGCGACCGGCGTACCGCTCGCAAGGCTCGTCAAGGTTCTGGTCTCCTTCGCGACCACCGTGCCGCTGGAAAATGTGCACCCGCTGCAAAGCGGCCTGCTGCGCCTGAAGACGCCGTCGGAGCGGCGCCCGGACCTGCCGCGCGAGAATCCGCTCGTCTTCTGGCCGCGCTTTGCCTGGGAAACCTTCCGCAAACATGCTTCGCTCGCCGGCACGATCATTGGCCTGACGATTTCGGCGTTCTTGATTTCAAGGGACGCGAAGTCGAAGACCTACATGGATCAGGCCCTGACGCCGGTCGCCGACGACGAAGAGGAAACGCTCCACCTCTTCACACAGACCGCCGGCGGCGCCGCAGCCGTCAACCACGTCAGGAAGGTCGCGCAACTGACCGCGCATTGAGTGGCAATTCTTGAACGGCGGCTGACGCCCGAACACATGGGCGGCAAGCCGATACATGTCGCTAAAGCGCGTCGCATCAATCAAGTTTGACAACGCGCTTTGAAAGCTCCGACTTGCCGTTTAAGCGACTTGGATCATCTTGGTGGTCTCGGCCACTTGCAGCGTGTCGACGAATTCGACGATCTTGACCGGTTTCCCATCTCGGAAATGGATCTTGTCGACGAATTCCGTATGGAAGCTCACGCCCGATGGGATGTGCCTGACCACGCCTTCGCGGTGGGCAAAGACCATATGCTCATCCTCGTCCACATAGATGCCGGCTGTCCTGATATTCGATAGATCCCATACAGTGATAAGCTGCGTTATCCGCTGGCGAAAAGCATGCCCGCTTGATTCAGTCGAAAAAGGCGCCAGCCGTGTATTGCCAACCATGCGAAAGGTGCAATTCTCGCCGATCAGCGCCAGCGTAGCTTCGATATCGCCACGGTCACGCACAGCATAGATTTCCTCCACGAGCTTCTTCATGTCGTGCTTTGCGGTCATTTTCAGGTCCCTCCACCATCAGCGAAATCTGCATCGAATTGTACGCTAATGCAACTTTTTGTTGTTCCGGATGAATAAACACAATGGAGTAGGCGTTCGAGAATGAACTGACCTGAACAATAGAAAAGGCCCCGCACCATGGCGAGGCCTTCCAAACTTCTGAACTGAAAAGCGATTATTCGGCGCTTTCGTCAGCCGCCTTCTTCTTCGGAGCAGCCTTCTTCTTCGGTGCGGCTTCTTCACCGGCGTCAGCTGCTTCGGCCTTGGCGGCAGCCTTCTTCTTCGGTGCGGCCTTCTTGGTTTCGGCCTTCGCTTCGCCTTCTTCCTCGGCGAGCAGCTCTTCCTTCGTCACCTTCTTGTCGGTGACGTCGATTTCGGTCAGCAGGTGATCGATGACCTTCTCTTCGAAGATCGGTGCGCGGATCGAAGCGGCGGCACCCGGCTGGCTGCGGAAGAATTCGAGGATCTGCTTTTCCTGGCCCGGATACTGACGCAGCTGATCGTAGATGGCGCGCTGCATCTCGTCTTCGCTGACTTCGACGCCGGCCTTTTCGCCGATTTCGGAGAGAACGAGGCCGAGGCGGACGCGGCGCTCGGCGAGCGTCTTGTATTCCTCGCGAGCCTTCTCCTCGGTCGTGTCTTCATCCTCGAAGGTCTTGCCGGACTGGGCGAGGTCGTTGTTCACCTGGCTCCAGATGCCGTTATATTCGGCATCGACGAGCGAGTTCGGGGTCTCGAACTTGTACATCTCGTCGAGCTGGTCGAGGATCTGACGCTTCAGCTTCTGGCGGGTCAGCGAGCCGTACTGCGATTCGATCTGGCCACGGACGATCTCCTTCAGGCGATCGGCGGACTCGATGCCGAGCTTGGAAGCGAGTTCATCGTTGATCTCGACAGCGGCGGGTGCTGCGACATCCTTGACAGTGACGTCGAAGGTCGCTTCCTTGCCGGCGAGGTTCTTGGCCGGATAGTCGGCCGGGAAGGTCACGGTGATGGTCTTCTCGGCGCCGGCCTTGACGCCGACGAGCTGGTCTTCGAAGCCCGGAATGAAGCGGCCGGAGCCGAGCACCAGTTCGGCGCCCTGGTCAGTGCCGCCTTCGAAGGCTTCACCGTCGACCTTGCCGACGTAATCCATGGTGATGCGGTCGCCGTTCGCGGCCTTGCCGGTCTTGGTCTCGTAGGCGCGGGCGCTTTCGGCAACCTTCAGGACCTGCTCGTTGACTTCGTCGTCCGAGATGTCGATGACTTCGCGCGTGACCTTGATGCCCTTGACCGACTTCAGTTCGATCGGCGGCAGAACTTCATAGGAGAGCGTGAATTCGAAATCCTGCTCGGCGGCGAGGATCTTGTCGGCTTCGTCCTTGTCTTCCGTCATGGCGATTTCCGGCTGCGTGGCCGACTTCTCGCCGCGGCTGGACAGGATGGCGGCCGGCTGCTCGCGGACGATCTCGTTGACGAGGTCGGCCATGATCGACTTGCCGTAGACCTTCTTCAGGTGAGCGGCAGGCACCTTGCCCGGACGGAAGCCGTTGATGCGAACCTTGTCCTTCACATCGGCAAGACGCTCATTCATCTTGTCTTGCATGTCCTTGGCCGGGATAACGACCTTGATTTCGCGCTTCAGCCCTTCAGCGAGCGTTTCGATAACCTGCATGTCTTCCTACCTTCATTTCGTGGCGGCCGTGCCCAGACGCCGTTCGTTTCGATGAGCACGACGCCGGCGATCCTGCCGCGCGTGGCTTTTCCCAATTCCATATCATTCCGCCCAAAGCGGAATGGCACTCGCGGGCTATTCGGGACAACTCTCAATTGTTCTGGAACAACCGATTCTTAGTCTCCCGCCTGCAAACAGCTTGGTGCGGGTAGAGAGACTTGAACTCCCACGCCTTGCGGCACCAGAACCTAAATCTGGCGTGTCTACCAATTTCACCATACCCGCGTTCACAAAACCGCATGCCTATGCCTGCGCATGAGGCCTTCCGGAGCGCGGCGTCTCTATATCACCCGATTTGGTCGAGGCAAAGGAAAAATGAACGGCAAATGACAGGGGATTTGCAGCCCTGGAGCAGCCCTGCCCCGAAGTGCCGCCGGATCAGTAAAGCGGCTCGTCGTAAACCGGCTTGCCGTCAACGAGAAGGCTGCGGATCTGTGCGCTTCCATCAGGCGAGACACGCACTGCAATGGCGACGTTGCCGTCATTGCGGGCCTCCTCGATCGGCTTGCCCTCGCCTTCAGGAACGTAGTAGCGCTCGATGCCGTATTCGACACGCATGCTGTCGCCGACGGCAAGTCCGCCGCTATAAAATGGCTGGCTGCGCAGGATCACGGTCTCCGGCTGCGGAGGCAGTTCGTGAAAGGACGATTCGGTCACCGTCCAGAAACCGTCCTCCTGCTTCTTCAACCGGACCCATAACACCCGCTCGCCGGCCTCAGCCGGAATGCCGCCGGAAACCGTCTGCACCGGCACCGAGGAAATGTCGTAGTTCAAGACGACATAGTCGCCGCGCAGGAAATCGCGCGGATCGACGGGCGCCGTCTTCAGCAGCACTTCGGCGCCATCGCTGAGGATCGACGCCCGGCTCTGGATGATCGTGCCGAGGATTAGGGTCTGCAGACCCGCGACGATGATGGCCGAAAGCAAATAGCCCTTGCCGGATTGCAGCTTTGCCATGAACGAATTCATGCCCGCTCCCCCTGTGCACTCGCCGAAAAACGCCGTTCGAGACGGATGACCATCCAGGCAACTAGCGCGACCACGAGACCGGAGAAGAGGAAGAGGCTCGACGTGCCGAGGATCGAGCCGACGGTGACGGAGGCGAGATAGAGCATCTCCGCGGCAAAGGTCGCGTAGGCGAGATATCGCACCGCGCCATTATCCCTGCCACGCAGGACGATCGCCAGCACGGAAGCGGCAAGCGTCACCACTCCGAGCACCACCAGCCCCCAGCCGTCCTCGATCTCGATATGCAGCAGCAGGAAGCCGATTACGGCGACGAGGAAGCTGTAGAAGGCGGGAGCCGCACCGGCGGTTCTGACCAAGGAGGCAATAGGCCGGGGGGGCAGCGCCGTCAGGACGAAGGCCGCCATGCCGCCGATTGCAAAAGCAAGCGCCACGGCGATCTCCTCATAAAGAGTATAGAGCCAGGCAAGCCAGCCGATGAGCAGCAGATAGGCCAGGTGGCGGACTCTCTCAGCGCCGGTATACCGCACCAGCCCGATGACGATCACCGCCATGACGGGCGCCATCCAGGGGTTGAAACCTATCCAATGCGTGTCGTTATTCTGAAGATAGACGGCGAAGGACGCCCAGGAGAGGAAGCCGGCGACGACGGTCACGGCGGCTGAACGGAACAGGATCGCCGAGACCGTCGCAATCGCGAACCAGAGATACATCACCGTCTGCTGGTCGCCGGAGACGTGATACATCTGCCCGACCAGCGAGATGGCGCCGCCGAAACTCATCGCGCCGATGACCAGCAAGCCGCCTGCGGCGGCTGTCGCACCGCGGGCAAGCATCCGGGCGGCGGCGATATGCACCACCCAGATCAGGGCAAGGATGCCCCCGACGCGTACCAGGCGCGGGATGGCCTCCCAGTTGGAGGCGACGACCAGCAGGATGGCAGCTGCAAGCAGCACCGCTGCCAGCGCCATCAGCACCCGGCCGAGGCTGAAGCTTGCCGGGCGGCTGTCATATTCGGCGAGAAGCGCACCTGCCGTTTCCTGCCTGAGCAGGCCCTTGCCTACCCAGAGCGAAAGATCCCGCTCCAATCTGCCGCGATACATGCTCAACCCCTCGATTTCCGCAACGTCGACTGCGGCGCTGCAGCTCACGCCGTTATAGATGCAGCACGTGTGTTCGCAAACGCTCTTGCGACAATATACAAGTTCCTCATTGGTCTAAATAGTATCGAGTGTTAACCGGCCGCTAACGTCAGAAGCACTAGTATAAGCCTATGGACGGAGAGGTATGCGACCTCTGCATATCCCCCATGAAATTATTGCACTGCACAATACTCATTAGTCATACTATTGATCGACACATCGAAGCACGGGGATGGCGCCCCGGCCCGGCATTAGCCGGACGCCCGCGGATGCTTTGTCCGTGACGAGATTCGTAGCCGCGCACTCCTCCTCCCAGCGCGCTGCGATAGACTGGCAACACTCCTCCTCCCAGTTGTCAGTCACCATAACGCGCCCGCCGGATCCTCCCCCGGCGGGCGTTTTTGTTTAGTCAAAGCTTCATTAAAACCTTGGCGGCGAGAGGATTTTCGTCGCATGGCGCCGTCATGCCACATTGTCGTCACGCCGCCCCACCAACCCCGCGAAGGGGTGGGCGACTTCTAATGCGAAACGGAACGCCTCTTTGCAGCGGAAGCACGGGCGGAATCACCGGAGGAAGCAGCGTTTTCTGTTATGGCACCCCATTCGCCCTCTCAGTCGAACTGCTTTTCAAAAGTCATTCTGCCTATTCGTTGACCAAAAAATGGTAAGTCTGCGTCAAATATCCTTTGAGCATTGCATGGGTCGCATAGGTGATCTGAAAACTTGTCTGTTTTAGTCTTTCGCGTCGCAACATATATTCCAGTCATCAAATAGAGGTCAGCGCCGATCGGTGGCTGCTGGCGGATGAAACCCTCGGAAAGGGGCTTAACATGAACTTCTCTCGCTCTTTCAATAACTGGCGCAAGTATCGTCAGACCGTCACGGAACTCGGCCGCATGACCAACCGCGAATTGCACGATCTCGGCATCGATCGTTCGGACATCCATCGCGTTGCCCGTGAGGCTTCTCACCGCTAATTCCAGGCGATCCGCTGCTCCTCCCAAGCAGGATTGTTCTCGATTGAAACGCCCGCTGTCCCCACAGCGGGCGTTTTCTTTTGTCTGCATGCGGCTGCCGCGGCGGTTGCAGGTTTTTCCCACTCGTTAGCCCGCTCAAAAAATATCCTCTGCTTAATTGAAGAGCATCATAGTGCACAATTGCATGGCAGACGCCTTTTATTTGCACTGCACAATCGGACGGTTCTCGCCTATATAAACGTCAACCGCAGAGAGACAGGCGATCCCGCCGTCCCGCGGACATAGGAAGAAGACAATGAACCCGATCCGCATTGCAAGAAGCTGGCTCAGCTACCGTCGTACGCTCAATGAACTCGGCGGCCTTTCGAACCAGACCCTGTCCGATATCGGCGTTAGCCGCTACGACATCCGGAATATCGCATCCCGCTCGTTCCGCTAATAGCGAGTACGATGCTTCCAAGACGGCGCCCCAGGGCGCCGTTTTTGATTCCAGGGTGTTGGATCGCACCTGCCGACATGATATCAGCCCGGAATGAACACGATCTCTTCCTATTCCCCCATCCACGTCGTCGGCGGCGGGCTTGCCGGTTCGGAAGCCGCCTGGCAGATCGCCGGTTCCGGCGTTCCGGTCATCCTGCATGAAATGCGCGGGGTGCGCGGCACGGATGCGCACAAGACCGACGGCCTTGCCGAACTCGTCTGCTCCAATTCCTTCCGTTCCGACGATGCGACCAGCAATGCCGTCGGCGTCATCCATGCCGAGATGCGCATGGCGGGCTCGCTGATCATGGCCGCTGCCGATCGGTGCCAGGTACCGGCCGGCGGTGCGCTCGCCGTCGATCGCGATGGCTTCTCCGAGGCGGTGACCAAAGCGGTCCATGACCACCCGCTCATCACCGTCGTGCGTGAAGAGATCACCGGCCTGCCGCCGAAGGATTGGGATCTAGCCATCGTCGCCACCGGACCGCTGACGGCGCCGTCGCTCGCGAGCGCCATCCAGACGGAAACCGGCGAGGATTCGCTTGCCTTCTTCGACGCCATCGCGCCGATCGTCTACCGCGAGAGCATCGATATGGATATCTGCTGGTATCAGTCGCGCTACGACAAGGTCGGCCCCGGCGGCACAGGCAAGGATTACATCAACTGCCCGATGGACGAAGCGCAGTACAATGCCTTCGTCGATGCGCTGATATCCGGCGATACGGTCGGTTTCAAGGAATGGGAGGGCACGCCTTATTTCGACGGTTGCCTGCCGATCGAGGTGATGGCCGAACGCGGCCGCGAGACGCTGCGCCACGGACCGATGAAGCCGATGGGGCTGACGAACGCGCATAATCCGACGGTCAAGGCCTATGCCGTCGTGCAGCTGCGTCAGGACAATGCGCTCGGTACGCTCTACAATATGGTCGGCTTCCAGACGAAGCTGAAATATGGCGCGCAGGCGGATATCTTCCGGATGATCCCGGGTCTGGAAAATGCGGAATTTGCCCGTCTCGGCGGTCTGCACCGCAACACCTATATCAACTCCCCCACCCTGCTCGATCCGTCGCTGACGCTGAAATCGCGGCCCGGCCTGCGCTTTGCCGGCCAGATCACCGGCTGTGAGGGTTATGTGGAAAGCGCCAGCGTCGGGCTGATGGCCGGGCGTTTCGCTGCCGCGGAACGCAAGGGCGAGGCGATCTCGCTACCGCCGGCGACGACGGCGCTCGGCTCGCTGCTCGGTCATATCACCGGCGGGCATCTCGTCACCGACGAGGAGCCGGGCAAACGATCGTTCCAGCCGATGAACATCAATTTCGGGCTGTTTCCGGAGCTTCAGCCGGGTTCGATCGTCAAACCCGAAGGCGTCAAGCGCTTCCGCGGCAAGGACAAGACGATCATGAAGCGGCAGCTGATCGCACGCCGCGCGCTAGCGGACTGCGCCGCCTGGCTCGGCCAAAATTCGACGTTTGCCGAAAGCGCGTGAGCAGCCACTTCTACTGCTGGTTCGCCGCCGAAATATTGCCGGGCGGCAGGTCCTTATCGGGCTCGGCGATATAATTGCCGAGCAGCCAGAGCGAAACCTCCGAGGCTTCCTTGGCGGTAGCGAATTCGAAATTGCCGTTGTGATGGGGTGCATCGAGAAAGTCGATCACCAGTCCCCTGCCCGTTTCCGAGCCGATGACGCGCACCCGGCCCGGCTCGATCACGTGGCAGGAGAAATGGCGCGACATATTGCGCATGAAGCCGGCCTTGTTGTCGTGCAGGCGCACAAAGACGGCCTGGCCGTTTTCCGTCGCCTGCAGCTGACGGATCGCCTCGTTCGGAAAGGCACGGCCGAACTCGATGATGGCGAGGCCCGTGTCATGCAGGCCATCTTCCTTGTTCTGCGCGGCCATGCGCGTTGCCACGAAAGCAAATAAAATGACGATGACGAAAAGGACGCACCAGACGATAATGCCCACGCCGAGTCTCCGTTCAAAGGGTAGCGGTGGAAGCCTTGTAACGCGCGAGACTTGCGCGAATTTGACCGATATCAGATTTTTCGGCGTGCGGCAGCCAGCCCCATCCGCAGCTGGCGGCGCCATTGCGGCGGCTGCAGCGACCGGTCGAACACCAAGGCCCCGCGTTTCTGCGCCATGACGAGCACCGGTTCGGCAAGCGTCGCCGGCAGGAAGGCTGGAAAGACGGCCGGCGCAATCGGCCCCGCCGCCCTCGCCTTTGCCAGATGTTCGCGACCGAGGCCGGCGAAGGCCTCGATGGCGGCAGAGATGCGCGGCCTGTCTTCGCCGGCGAGGAAGGCATCGCGGTCGAGACCGGTGGCGGAAAGGATCTGCAGCGGAATATAGATCTGGCCGCGGCGGCGATGCAGCGGCATCAGCAGCAACAGCCCGGCGACCGCCTGGGCGACGCCGGCATGGCCGGCGGCGTCGGCCGAGCGTGCGGCCTCCTCCGGCGAAAGCACCAGGCTTGCGAGCTGAATCAGCGCCGATGCCGTTTCGCCGGCATAGCCTTCAAGCGAAAGACGTGTCTCCATCGGATCGTCATAGAGATCGAAGGTCCGGGCCTCGATCATGTCGATCAGCGTCGTGCGCGGCAGGCGATGCGTTTCGATTGCGGTGAGAAGTGCTGCGGCGACGGGATTGGCCGCCGTCGAGCCGTGCGCGCTGCCTTCCAGAAGATCGTGCCAATATTGCAGCCGCACCTGACCGGGCAAGGGCTCGTGGACGAGATCGCGGATGCGGGCAAGCTCGGCGTTGAAGGCGTAAAGAGCTGCGAGCGCGCCGCGCTTTTCCTCCGGCGACAGCAGACAGGCGAGATAGCGGTCGCGATCGCTGTCACGCAGCATCGCCAGGCAGATCTCCTGGTTGGTCGCAATATGCGCATCAGTCATCGTCAGACCGCAATCAACGCCGCGGCGACGGCACGCTGCTCTGCGAGCATGATGTTGAAGGTGCGCACTGCAGCCCCGGTGCTCATCGGATCGGAGGAGATGCCGCGCGACTTCAGCGCCAGCCTCAATTCTTCGGGCAGACGGCGAAGCTCGGTTCCAGTACCGACGAGCAGAACCTCGATATCGGCGGCCTCATCCAGCACCCGACGAAAATTTTCAGGCGACAGCGGTTTCGACATGTCCATATCCCAGCCATGAATGCCGGAGGGCAGGCAAAGGATCGAGCCGCGATGCGACATGTCGGCAAAACGAAAGCCGCCATTGCCGTAAGCATCGATCGGAGCGCGCCCGGGGAAATGCGCGGCGCGGATTTCTATGCCTTTTGCCATGTTTTCAAACCACCGTGCCGGATTTTACACCAGCATCCGTCTTGTTGCTCTCTTCCCCGTCGGGAGCCTCTGGCCGCAGCCGGAAGACGATCAAGACAGGAGCGGCGATATAGATCGAAGAGAAGGTGCCGAGAGCAACGCCGAAGAGCATCGCAAAGGTGAAGGAACGGATGACTTCACCGCCGAAGAGAAGGAGCGCCAGCAAGGCGATCAGCGTCGTCGCCGCGGTCAGAACGGTGCGCGACAGCGTCTGATTGATCGAAGCATCGATCAGGATCGACAGCGGCATCTTCTTGTATCGCTTCAGATTCTCGCGCATTCGGTCGTAGACCACGACCGTATCGTTCAGGGAGTAACCGACGATGGTCAGCACGGCGGCGACGCTCGTCAGGTTGAACTCGATGCCGGTGAGGACGAAGAGGCCGAGCATGATGATGACATCGTGCAGCGTTGCGACGATGGCGCCGACCGCGAACTGCCATTCGAAGCGGATCCAGATGTAGATCAGGATCGCCGCAAGTGCTGCAAGCACGCCGAGCGTCGCCATCATCGTCAATTCGCCCGAGATGGCAGGGCCGACGACCTCGACGCGGCGAAAGTCATAATCTTCCTGGAGCTCGCCGCGCACCAGCGTCGCCGCCGACTGCTCGGCATTTTCGCCGCCGCCCTGGGAAGCGATGCGGATCCGCGCATTCGCCGGCCCGCCCGTGGGCTCGACATTGATCTCACCGAGATTGAGATCATTAAGGCGCGCGTTGAGATCGGCGATGTCGGCATTGCCTTGCTTCGCCGTCACCTCGATGAGCGAACCGCCGGTGAAATCAATGCCGAGATGCAGGCCGACGGTGGCAAAGGCGGCCATGGCGATCAGCGAGATGACCGCCGACGCCGTAAAGACATAACGGCGGATCCCCATGAAGCGGATATTGGCGTGTTCGAAAAGGTGCGTCAGAACGCTCTTCGGCAGATGCCGGGGATGGCGCCTTCTCAACCAGACGGCAACGATCGAGCGTGTCAGCGTGAAAGCCGTGAAAACGGTCGTCAGGATGCCGATCGCGAGCGTCACGGCGAAACCGCGGATGGATTCGCTGCCGAGGAAGAAGAGGATGATGGCGGCAATGAAGATCGTGACGTTCGCGTCGACGATGGTTGCGAATGCGCGCGAGAAACCGCGTCCGACGGCCTCCGCAAAGGAATGGGTGGTTTTTTCCTCTTCGCGGATTCGCTCATAGATCAGAACATTCGAGTCGACCGCCATGCCGACGATCAGCACGATTCCGGCAATCCCCGGCAAGGTGAGCGTCGCGCCGGCAAGGCTGAGCACTGTGACGATGAGGATCAGGTTGAGGAAGAGCGAGGCGACGGCGATGAGGCCGAGGATGCGATAGAGCGCGATCATCAATGCCGCGACCAATACGACGGCGACGAGGCCGGCAACGAGACCGTTGAAGATGGAATCGGCGCCGAATCTCTGACTGACGCTGCGTTCCTCGACGCTGGTCAGCGTCGCCGGCAAGGCGCCGGCGCGCAGCATGATCGCAAGGTCGCGGACGCCACCCTCGGAGAAGTTTGCCGAAATCCGGCCCTCGCCGCCGGTGATCGCCGCATCGATGACCGGTGACGACATCACCTGGTCGTCAAAGACGATGGCAAGGTGCTTGCCGATATTCTGCCCCGTCGCCTGCGCCAGCCGCTCTTTGCCTTCGGCATCGAGACGGTAGGCGATCGAGGTGTCCTGTGTCTGTGGATCGACGACAGGCTCTATATCGACCATGTTGCTGCCGGTGATGAAAGCTGTGCGGTCGACAAGGTACGGCACCGGCGGATCGTCAAGCGAATAGAGCACCTGCGATGTCGCCGGCCAGCGGCCGTTCAGCGCCTCCTGCCCGGACATGCTTTCGTCGATCAGATGAAAGGAAAGTTTGGCCGGCTGGTTGAGGATGTTCTTCAGCCGCTCCGCATCGATCGATCCCAACACCTGCACGACGATGCGGTCGGCGCCATCGGGGCGAACGAGGAAATTATCATTGCCCAATCCGGCGATGCGGCGGCCAACGATATCGAGCGAGCGGGTCCGGGCGGAAGCGAGGTCAGCAGTAATGCCGGCGTCGGAAATCTGCAGCGAGAGCTGCCCCTGGTCACCCTGCTGCAGGGCGACCTCAGGTCCCGAATGTCCACTAGCCGTCGTCAAAGGCTTCAGGAGATCGACCGCCGCCTGTGTCTGGGCCGCATCGGTGATCCGCACGGTAACGGTCTGGTCATTGCCGGTCAGCCCGGTATAGCGGATGCCGGCGCCGCGTAGCGCGTTGCGCACATCGGCGACCACCTCTTCCAGGCGGTCCCTGACGATATCGGAACGCTCGACCTTCAGAACGATATGCGAGCCGCCCTGCAGGTCGAGACCAAGCACTACGCGGTCGTGCCGCAACCAGTTCGGCAAGGAAGATCGCTGCGCCTCAGTCATCAGATTGGGCGCAGCGGCGACGATGGCCGCAAACGCGACCAGCCAAATCAGAAGTGTTTTCCAGCGGGAAAAATGCAACATTCTCTCGACGATCTTCCGATCCGGCGGTCCTGCGGTTATCGCTTGTTACGCCGCGTCGGCCTTGACCGGTTCACCCTTGACGCGAATTTCGGAGATGCCGCTGCGGACGATGCGCACGCGCACGCCGTCAGCGATCTCGACTTCGACTTCCTTTTCGTCGATCACCTTGGTGACCTTGCCGACGAGGCCGCCACCGGTGACGACCTGGTCGCCGCGACGGATCGCCTTCAGGGTCTCCTCACGCTTTTTTGCCTGCGCGCGCTGCGGACGGATCAGCAGGAAGTACCAGACGACCATCAGCGGCACGAACAGGATGATCATTTCGAAACCGGAGCCGCCGAATCCCGTTGCGGTATCGGTCGCGCTCTGGGCGAATGCCGGGGTGATGAACATGCTAAACTCCTCAGGCTTGGGCGGCGGAACTCCGCCTCTCTTTTCAGGTTGCCGGACTATAGTTACGGCTTCGATGAATGCAACAGAAACAGCCGGAAACAGTACCGATTCCGCTGCCTCATAACCTTTCCGCCGTCAAAACGCCATGCTAAAGCGCGTCGCATCGAACTTGATCAATGCGACGCGCTTTAGCTCCTTTATTTTCAAGCATGTCGTTATCTCGGAACCGCCCCACACTTCCGGGCGACATGCATTAGCGTCATCGAAAGATCAAAGCGGATTGCCGCAGTGAGAAATCAGGAGGCCACCGATGACCGAGGAAATCAACACAGCCCTGCTTGCCGAGCTGAAGCGGCTCGCAGACGCCGTCGAGCGTCTTGCCGGACCGGCACCCGCCCTCAACGACTGGGATGCGGCCGACTGTTTCGTCTGGGCGCCACTGCGCCAGCATCTGCAGCCGGTCAAAAGGCCGAACCGGGTGGCGTTGACGCTTATCCGCGGCGTCGATCACGTGCGTGACATCCTGCACGAGAATACGGTGCGTTTCGCCGAGGGGTATGCCGCCAACAATGTGCTGCTCTGGGGCGCGCGCGGTATGGGCAAATCCTCTCTGGTCAAGGCCGTGCACGAGGATGTCCGGCGCGAAAGCAGCGCCTCGCTGAAATTGGTCGAAGTCCATCGTGAGGATATCGCCAGCCTTCCCAATCTGCTCGACCTCCTGAAGGACACGCCGTACCGCGTGATCGTCTTCTGCGACGATCTCTCCTTCGATCACGACGATACAGCCTACAAGTCGCTGAAGGCGGCACTCGACGGCGGCGTCGAAGGGCGGCCGGACAATGTGCTCTTCTACGCCACCTCCAACCGGCGCCATCTCCTGCCGCGCCACATGATGGAAAACGAGCAGTCGACGGCGATCAATCCGTCGGAGGCGGTCGAGGAGAAGGTTTCGCTTTCCGACCGCTTCGGCCTCTGGCTCGGCTTCCACAAATGCAGCCAGCAGGATTATCTCGGCATGATCGACGGCTATGCCGATCACTTCAAGCTCGGGCTCGAACGCGACAAGATGCATGCCGAAGCGCTGGAATGGGCAACGACGCGCGGCGCACGCTCCGGCCGCGTCGCGTGGCAGTATATTCAAGACCTGGCCGGACGCATGCGGGTTCACATCGACCGGGGCTGAAGCGCGTCGCGCCAATCGGAATTCATGCGACGCGCTTATGCACGTCGTTCTCCCAAAACCGCTGCCCACTTTTGGGCCGCATCCATCAAATGACAAAAGCCCGGCTGGCGGCCGGGCTTTTGCGTTTCCTGGTACGCTGTACCTATTCCAGGAAGGTCATCGGGTTGACCGGGGACGCATCCTTGCGCACCTCGAAATGGACCTGTGGCTGCTTGACGTCGCCACTCATGCCGGAGACGGCGACGGTCTGACCGCGCTGGATCTTCTGGCCGCGGGCGACGCTCAGCGTATCGGCGTTGCCGTAGACGGTGACGGTACCGTCGTCGTGACGGACGAGAACCGTGTTGCCGAGTTCCTTCAGGCCGTTGCCGGCATAGATGACGACGCCGTTTTCGGCAGCCTTGATCGGCGTGCCCTGCGGTACCGAAATGTCGATGCCGTCATTGCGGTTGCCGTTGACGTTGGCGCCGTATGAAGCAATGACCTGGCCGCGCACCGGCCAGCGATATTTGCCGATGCCGGTCGATTCCGGCGCGACGGAGCTGACGTCCGACTTCTTCTCGACATCGTCGACGGTCTGAGTGGCGGCCGGCGCCTTGTAGGGCGCGGGCTGAACGGAAGCCGTCTGCTGGGCAGCCGCCGGCTGGGTCGGCTTCGCATCGACCTTCTCGGCCGGGATCGAGGCGGTCTTGATAGTGTCGGCAGTGCCGTTCGGGATCTTCAGAGCCTGACCGATGCGGAGCGAGCTGGCCGAAAGATTGTTGGCGGCTTTGATGTCGTCGACATTGCTACCGGTCGCCTTGGCAATCTTTGCCAGGGAATCGCCTTGCTTGACGACATAGGTCCCGGCAGGCGCCTTCGGATCCTTGCCGGCGCCGGCGGGAAGTTTGCCGGTGACATCGCCACTCGCCAGCGTCTTGTCGCGGGCGGAATTGACGTTTGGAACGACGGCGACGTTCTGCTCAGGTGCCTTCGGCGCCGGCATCTTGCCGGGCTTGGAAAGATCAGCCGCCTGCGACGCCGCCTTGGCGGCATTGCCGCCGTTGAGGGTCGGGATGAGGACCGCCTGGCCAGGCTGGGCGGCAGATGCCGTCTTCAGGTTGTTGACGCGCAGAATTTCTTTTTCGGGTACGCCAAAGCGCCTCGAGAGCGTGGCGATGCTTTCACCTGGACGCAGCGTCACCGATGGAGCGTTGGTCGCGGACCAGCCGGAAATCTTCGGCGTCGTGCCTGTTGTCAGCGTATCGGGCGTGACCTTCGGCGCGGCCGGCGCCACCAGTCGAGGCTTCTCAGCCTGCGGCGCAGCCGGGAAAGGCTGGGCGAGCGCGACTTCCTTTTCCCGCTGCCGGGAGGGTTCCGCGGCCGTCGGCGCTGCCAACTCTGAACGCTGCACCGAGACCGGCGCGGAAGCGAGACGTGCGCTCGAGCTCGACGTGCGGGTGGGATCGTAACCCGGGCTTGCCGGATAAGGCTGGTTCAGTGCGTCATTGCCGCCGCCGTAGCCTGACTGGCCGGCAACGGCCGAACTGCTAAGATCGGCGCGCGGCACCGGATCGCCCTGAGAACCGTTCATATTCCTACGCGGAATGGAACTTGTGGTGATCTGGTCCTGCCCGGAGGAGGAAAACAAGCCGCCAAACCGTGTCACATCGGAACTGCAGCCTGTTGCGGCACTTGCCAGCAGGCTAACAACCAGAAGATTACCGGCCGACTTCCCGAACTTTGGCGAAAGACTGAAACGCATGACTCGACCCACTGAGAACGCAACCATTTGTGAGTCTATTAAAACGCGTTAGTATTACCACGCGGTTAAGATGCTGGAATCAGTGCGATTTTTTTGAGAAGTTGATAACCATAGCTTACAGGTGAAAAATCGCAGTGCCTAAAGCAGCGAGGCAAGCCGCGGAACGATCGGCAGATAAGGCGCCTCGAATAACTCCTCGCGTTCGAAGCGGCTGCCGGTTTTCGTCAGCCGCACCATGCGACACTCGTTCTCGGAAATCATCAGCGGCGCGATCATCGAGCCGCCGGAAACGAGCTGGTCGGTATAAAAGCGCGGCATCGCGTTGAACGCCGCTGTCACCAGGATGCGGTCGAAGGTGCCCTCACCCTGCATGCCGGCGCTGCCGTCGGCCTGGCGGATGACGACGCTGCGCAAACCAAGCGATTCCATGCGCCGCTGCGCGGCTGATGTCAGCGTCTTGTAGCGGTCGATGGACAGAACACGCTCGGCCAGGCGGCCCATCACGGCGGCGGTAAAGCCGCTTCCAGTGCCGATCTCCAAGACGCGCTGGCCGGGCCTGAGCTTCAGGTGATGCAGGATGCGGACGGCAAAATCGATGCCTTCGAGGAAGGAGCCGCATTCGATCGGGATGGTCCGACTCGAATAGGCGTCGTCGGCGAATTGCGGCGGCACGAACAACGAACGCTGCGTCTGCTCGACCGCCGTCAGCAGATCGAGGTCTGAGATGCCTTCGGCACGCAATCTGAGGACGAGCGCCGCAAAGCCCTCCTTCTCCGCCAGTCTTGCCGTCAAACTTGTGCTCCGTATCCCAAGGCTCGCGCCACGCGGTCCGTCACGGAATAATCGGTCAGATCCAGTTTCAAAGGCGTTACCGAAATCTTATTATGCTTCAGGGCGTGAATATCGGTGCCTTCGACGAAGGCGCCGGCACGTTCGCCGAACTTCAGCCAGTAGTAAGGAAATCCCCGGCCGTCGGAGCGGGCGTCGACCTGCAGATTGAAGGCGAGCTTGCCCTGCATGGTCACCTCGGCGCCGTCGACCTCGTCAGGACGGCAGTTCGGGAAATTCAGATTGAGGAACGTGCCCTCCGGCAGGTCCAGAACCATCAGCTTTTCCAGAAGAGCCGGCGCATGCGTCTCGCAGACCTCCCAGGGCACGATGCGTGCGCCGTCCTCATAGAGATAGGCCTGGCTCAGCGCGAAGGAGCGCACGCCCTGCATCGTGCCCTCGATGGCGCCGGCGATCGTGCCGGAATAGGTCACGTCGTCGGCGACGTTCGAGCCTGAATTGACGCCTGACAGGACGAGATCCGGCTTGATGTCCATCACCTGCCTGATGCCCATGATAACGCAATCGGTCGGCGTGCCGCGCAGGGCGAAATGCTTGTCGGAAATCTTGCGCAGCCGCAAAGGTTCGGAGAGGCTCAGCGAATGGGCCAAGCCGCTCTGGTCGGTCTCGGGCGCCACGATCCAGACATCGTCGGACAGCGTGCGCGCGATCCGCTCCAGCGCGGCAAGACCTTCGGCGTGAATGCCGTCGTCATTCGTAAGCAGGATGCGCATCGCCTCAAGCCGCCCGTTCGATTTTGGTCAATCCGCCCATATAAGGCAGCAAAACGTCCGGAATCGTGACGGAACCATCCTCGTTCAGATAATTTTCTAGGACGGCGATCAGGCAGCGACCGACGGCGGTGCCGGAACCGTTCAGCGTGTGGACGAACCTGTTGCTCTTGTCGTCCTTGCCGCGGTAGCGCGCATTCATCCGCCGGCCCTGAAAATCGCCGCAGACCGAGCAGGAGGAGATTTCGCGGAAGGTATTCTGCCCCGGCAGCCAGACTTCGAGATCGTAGGTCTTGCGCGCGCCGAAGCCCATATCGCCGGTGCAAAGCGTCACCGTGCGGAAATGCAGGCCGAGGCGCTTCAGCACTTCCTCGGCGCAGGCGGTCATGCGCTCATGCTCGGCAACGGCGCTCTCGGCATCGGTGATCGAGACGAGCTCGCATTTCCAGAACTGATGCTGGCGCAGCATGCCACGCGTATCGCGGCCCGCGGAGCCTGCTTCCGAACGGAAGGACGGCGTTAACGCGGTGAAGCGAAGCGGCAGCTTTTCCTGATCGAGGATTTCCTCGCGCACCAGATTGGTCAGCGTCACTTCGGCCGTCGGAATCAACCAGCGTCCATCAGTCGTCCTGAAAAGATCGTCGGCGAATTTCGGCAATTGGGCGGTGCCATAGACGGCCTCGTCGCGCACCATCAAGGGCGAGCTGACTTCGGTATAACTGTGCTCGCTGGTGTGGAGATCGATCATGAACTGTCCGAGCGCGCGCTCGAGCCTGGCGAGAGGCCCGGTCAGAACCGTGAAGCGCGAGCCGGAGAGCTTGGCGGCGCGCTCGAAATCCATATAGCCGAGCGCTTCGCCGATTTCGAAGTGTTCTTTCGGTGCGTGGTTCCAGCGTGGCTTTTCGCCGACGATGCGGGTGACGACATTGTCATGCTCGTCCTTGCCGACCGGGACGTCGTCGAAGGGTATGTTCGGGATGCGCGACAGCGCATCGTTGAGTTCGGCCGTCAGTTGCCGGTCTTCTTCCTCGATCGCCGGCAGCAAGGTCTTGAGTTCAGAGACCTCCGACTTCAGCTTCTCCGCCAGCTCGCTATTCTTCTGGGCCATCGCCGCGCCAATCTCCTTGGAGGCGAGGTTACGGCGGGACAGCAGGTCCTGCGCCTTCTGCACAGCGGAGCGGCGCTTTTCATCGAGGGCAACGAGACTTTGGGCCAGAGGCTCCGCGCCGCGCTTGGCGAGGGCGGCATTGAGCGCTTCGGGATTCTCACGGATCCATTTGATATCGAGCATCGTCGTTCCAGGTCGTTGCAACAGAGGTGGCCCGGCCAAAGCCTGATATGGCCTCGACCGGATGTTACAGCGCCGCCCTGTCTTTTCAGACGCGCAAAGGACACCGCAACACTTTGAATTGCTGCTTAATTCCTTAAACCGATTCCGATTTAAGGAATACGCAGTCGACGGCGTTCATGAAGGGATTTCCGGGATCGCCGCTCAGACGCTGTCCGTCTTGGCAACGTCTGCGGATCCGGTTTCCTTTTCGACCGCCCGCCGGGCACGCTGGCGCTCCACGAGTCGCGCCGCATAGATGGAAATCTCGTAGAGAAGGATCGTCGGTATCGCAAGGCCGATCTGGGACATCGGGTCCGGCGGCGTCAGCACGGCAGCGACTACGAAGGCGAGGACGATGGCAAACTTGCGCTTTTCGGCGAGCCATTGCGACGTCAGAAGACCGACACGGGCGAGCAGCGTGGTGATGACAGGCAGTTGGAAGACGAGTCCGAAGGAAAAGACCAGCGTCATGATCAGGCTCAGATATTCCGAGACCTTCGGCATCAGCGAGATCGCTATTTCGTCATGACCCGGCGCCTGCTGCATCGACAGGAAGAACCACATGACCATCGGCGTGAAGAAGAAATAGACGAGCGCACCGCCCATCAGGAACAGGACCGGAGAGGCGACTAGGAACGGCAGGAAAGCCTGACGCTCGTTCTTGTAGAGGCCGGGCGCCACGAACTTGTAGACCTGGGCGGCGATGATCGGGAAAGCGACCACAAGGCCGCCGAACATCGCCACCTTGACCTGGGTGAAGAAGAACTCCTGCGGCGCGGTGTAGATGAGTTGGGCCTTCTCGACGTCGAGATTAGCCCACACGACCGCTGTCTTGTATGGGATGACCAGATAATTGAAGAGATTCTTGGCAAAAAAGAAGCATGCAATGAAGGCGGCGAAAAACGCGCCGATCGACCACATCAGCCGCGTACGCAGCTCCATCAGGTGCTCGATCAACGGCTGCGGCTTGTCTTCGATATCACCGCTCATGCCTCGTCCTTCTTTGTCTGCGCAGGCTTCTTCGGCGTTGCAGGCTTCCTGACCGCCGTCGTGCGTTTCGGCTTTTCCACAGGCGCTGCAACGGCGGCCGCGGCATCGACCTGGTCAGCAGGCTTGACGCGCGGCTTGCGCACGGCTTTCGGTTTGGCCGCAAGCCTATCGGCCTGCACAATCGCTGCTGCGACGGGTTCAGGCGACACAGGTGTCGCTACCAATGGCGGCGTTTCCGGCAGGCTCATCGACGGCGTCGGAGCTGCGACGGCATCGGGCGGCACCTCGGTCTTGTTCTCCGTGACCGTGGTCGACTTCTGCAGGTCGGCCTTGATCTCGTTGCCCATTTGGCGAAGCGGGTTCATCGCCTCGCGCAGGCTGTTGACCGGGTTCAGTTTCTGGGCGTCGCTGATTGTCTGGCGGACATCGTCAAGCTCGGCTTCGCGCAACGCTTCATCGAATTGCACACGGAAATCACCCGCAACCTTGCGGGCACGCTGCGTCATCTTGCCGAAAGCGCGCAGCATCGGCGGCAAATCCTTCGGACCGACGACCACGATCAGTACGACCGCGATGACCAAAAGCTCGGTCCAGCCAATATCGAACATGCAAGGCTCCTGGACGGGAAGCGCGGGGGCTGCGCTTTTTCCCGGACTTGGTTACTTCGTTTCGTCGGCCTTGTGATCGACGGTCTTTGCCGTATCCGGCGCGTCTTCGTCCGTCATGCCCTTCTTGAAGCTCTTGATGCCCTTGGCAACATCACCCATCAGTTCAGGGATCTTGCCGCGACCGAACAACAACAGCACGATGACCAGAACGATCAACCAGTGCCACATGCTAAAGGAACCCATCATTACGCCAACTCCCTGTTTCTATGTTCCCACGATGTGGGGATTTCCCACACCGTTTCCAACATCAAGCCCTTTGAATTGAGCTTAATGTCACGGTATCGCCCTTTGTGACAAGCCATCGACCCATCGAAAAGTGGTGGCCACCATTGTTTTCGCCATGCATGGCAAAAGCAAGACGCAGGCCCCTCAATCTTCGGAGGTGCCGCGCGGTGCCAGCAATCCCAGTTCCTCGAGGTCCATCTGGGTGATCGGGTCCTCGTCCTCGGTCAGTTCGTCGTTCATCAACGGCGAGGGAATGTTGAAGTTCGCCGGAATGCGGCCCGACAGCAAGCCCGCTCCCTTCAACTCTTCGAGACCGGGCAGGTCACGCAGCTCTTCGAGACCGAAATGGTCGAGGAAATCCCGTGTCGTGCCCAATGTCACCGGCCGGCCCGGCGTGCGCCGGCGGCCACGGAACCGCACCCAGCCAGCTTCCATCAGCACGTCGAGCGTGCCGCGCGAGGTCTGGACGCCTCGGATATCCTCGATTTCGGCACGCGTCACCGGCTGGTGATAGGCGATGATCGCCAGCACTTCCAGTGCGGCGCGCGAAAGCTTCTTCACCTCATTGTCATCACGGCGGATGACGAAGGACAGGTCGGCGGCGGTGCGGAAGGCCCAGGCGCCTTCGACCTGCACGAGATTGACGCCGCGCGGCGCATATTGCTCCTTCAGGCGGAGCATGATCGCGTGCACGTCGGTCTCCTCAGGCAAGCGCTCGGCGAGGAAGCCTTCGGAGACCGGTTGCGAGGAGGCGAAGACCAGCGCCTCGGCGATGCGCTCGGCCTCGATCTCGGCCTGCAGCTCGCGGCTCCTGTCTTCGAAATTGCCTTCGAAATCCTCTTCGCCCTTCAGATCGATCAAGCCGGCCGCTCCTGTTCGACCACCTGCAGCGTGGCATGTTTCGGACCGCGGCGCATGTATATTGGCTGAAAGGCGCCGTCCTGGCGGATTTCGAGCTTGCCCTCGCGCACCAGCTCCAACGAGGCGGCAAAGGCGCTGGCGATTGCCGTGACGCGCTCTTCGGGCGCTGCGAGATACCGCAGCAGATAATGTTCCATCGCCGTCCAGTCGGCGACCTCGCCGATCATCTGGGTCAGCAGCTCACGGGCATCGGTCAGCGACCAGACGCTGCGCCGCTCGATCGTCACCTGGGTGACGGCATGGCGCTGGCGCAGCGCCGCATAGGCGGTCAGGAGATCATAAAGGCTCGCCGCATAAGCGGATTGCTGGCGATCGGGAATATGCTCGGGCGCGCCGCGCACAAAGATATCGCGGCCGAGGCGATTGCGGTTGACGAGGCCGTCTGCCGCCTGGCGCATGGCTTCGAGGCGTTTCAGGCGGAAGGCGAGCGTTGCCGCCAGTTCCTCGCCGGAAGGGCCGTCATCCTTGACCTGCTGGGGAATGAGCAGCTTCGATTTGAGATAGGCAAGCCAGGCCGCCATGACGAGGTAATCCGCGGCAAGCTCAATGCGGATACGCCGGGCGCTTTCGATGAACAACAGATATTGCTCGGCGAGCGCCAGCACCGAAATGCGCGACAGATCGACCTTCTGGTTGCGGGCGAGATAGAGCAACAGGTCGAGCGGGCCTTCGAAGCCGGCGACGTCGATCACCAGCGCCGGCTCGTGGCTGGCGCGCTCGGCACCGTTATCCTGCCACAGCTTGTCCATCGGCGTTGCCGCCTGCGGACGTTCCGTGCCCTTGACCGTGTTCACCTAACTGCTCCCTTACGATCAAACCGTCGCAAACATCGCCTCGAATTCCGCCCTCAATTCCGCTTCATCGGCGGTATCCGGCGCCGCGAAGCCCGCTTCCACCGCTTTTGCGCGGGCAAGCGATATGCCGGCGAGCGGCGGAACATTTGCCACAACCTCCCGCATCTCGTCCATATTGCCATTGCAATGCAGCACGATATCGCATCCGCCTGCAATGATATTCGCTGCACGTTCACCGATCGTGCCGGAAAGAGCGTTCATCGAGCTGTCGTCGGAGAGCAGCAGACCATTAAAGCCGATGTGCTCGCGGATGATGTCGTCGATCACCTTGCGCGAGGTCGTCGCCGGATTGTCCGGGTCGATGGCGGCGAAAACGACGTGGCAGGTCATGGCCATCAACTCGTCCTTCATCGCGACAAAGGGCGGGAAATCATGGAGCTCCAGCTCATCGCGCGAAACGGCGACGACGGGCAGTTCCAGATGTGAATCCGCAAAGCCGCGACCATGGCCTGGCATATGCTTCATGACAGGCAACAGGCCGCCGGCCCTCAGCCCCTCGGCAGCCGCCCGGCCCATCGCGATGACGGTCTGCGGATCGCCGCCATAGGCGCGGTCGCCGATGACGTTGCTGCTGCCCGCGACCGGCACATCGAGCACCGGCAGGCAATCGACATCGATGCCGAGGCTCGAAAGGTCGAAGGCGTGCAGCCGCGACATCAGCCAGGCGGCGCGCAGGCCGAGTGCGGGATCGCGGCGATAGAGATCGCCGAGCGCCTGACCGGAAGGATAACGCGCCAGAACGGGTGGACGGATGCGCTGGACACGGCCGCCCTCCTGGTCGATCAGCACCGGCGCATGCCAGCCGACGCTGTCGCGCAGTTCGGCGACGAGATCGGCGATCTGTCGTGCTTCGGAGATGTTGCGCCCGAAGAGGATGAAGCCCCAGGGTCGTTCGCTCCGGTAAAAGGCTTTCTCTTCGGATGTGAGGGCAAGGCCGCTACAGCCAAGGATCATCGCTTTTGATTCGGTCATGCAAGAATCATAGACGGCGCCCGGCCAAATGCGAGCAAGGTCGGGCTCGATGCACAAAAAAGAGCGGCGGGCCGATCCGGCCCGCCGCTCTTATATTCAGACGCGATCCTACCTGGAGATCAGGCAGCTTCCACCCGCCGCGCGATACTGTTCGCACAGTGCTGCGGCCTCATCCTTGGAACCGGCCGGAATGCGGACACGGTAGAAAGTACCCTTGCCGGCGATATCGGCCCTGCGGATCTCATGACTGCGGCCGCCAAGCACGCTGGCGAATTTCTTCGACAGGTTGGCATAGGATTTGGTCGCCTCGTCTTCCGAAGGCAGGGAGGCGATCTGGATGCCGTAGCCGCCGGCGGATGCAGCCTGCTGCGGCTTTGCGGCGACTGGTGCTGCGGCCGCGACCTCCGTCGTCTTCGGTTGCTGGGCGGGCGGGCGGACATTGCCCTTCTCGGTCACTGTGCCGACGACGTTGACGGGCTGGTCGGCCGGACGCGCTGTCGGAATGGGAGCGGTATCGGCAATCCCCGAAGTCTTGACAGGGCGCACCGGCGAAGCGACCGGAGCCGGGTTTGCGGCCTGCGCGTCGGCACTGCCGGCGAGCGGCGGCTGTACCGGCGCGGTTTCGACGGGGGCTGCAGAACGCGCATCGGCGGAAGCAACCTCGGCGCTTGCCGGGAAGCTTGCGGCCGTTCCACCGACGGGAGGTACAGCCGGGGTCGATTGCGCGGACGGGGTCGACGGAGCCGTCAATGCCGGCTGAGCCGGCGTCATCGGCTGGGCAGACGGCGTCGCCTGAGCAGACTGTGTCGGCTCGTCGACGGGTGCCGGTTCCTCGCGGGCGACCAACGTACCGTCAGGCTTGACGATCATCGTGCGGACCTTGCGCGGCGAAACGGATGGCGTCTTGTCAGTGTTGGTTGCCGAAGCGTTGTCGACGTTGTCCTGGGTTGGCAGCAGACGCGGATCCTCCGTCTCACCGACCGCAGTCGGCGTGACCTGATCGTCGACGCTGGCGTTCTCGTCGTCCTCGGGCAGCGCTTCCGGTGTCAGCGTGCGCTGGACCACATCGACGGGCGCCTCATCGGAAGAAACGAGCGCCTTCTGCTTCGGCTCTTCGGCAGAACCCGCAACGCGGTCGTAGACCGCCTTATCCTGGTTCGGCACGGTCTTGCCGCCAGGATTTTCCGGAACGACCTTGACAGGCTCCTTGTCGGCGGTGATCACGCGCGGCTCGCCGATTGCTACAATGCCGAGCCCTTCGCCGTTCCAGACGGAGGAATAGACGCCATAACCGACGCCGGCAAAGACCACGAGCACGACGGCCCCGGCAAGCAGTTGGCGCATCGACCGAGCGCGGCTGAAATCAGCGGCCTGGCTTGCCGATTCAATGCGGACCTCGGAGGTCTCGCGGCGCTCGACAGGCTCGCGCACGCTGCGGCGGAAATCTTCCTCCAGCGCCCGTTCGAAATCATCGAGGCCATCGGCGATGGTGGGCTTGACCGGCTTTGCAGCGGCGGCGGCCGTATCCCGGACCGGCGTCGGCGTTTGCCGCGGTTTGGCCGGTTCAAAGAAGCTGGCAATCTCGGCGTCGAGATCGAAATCGAAATCCGCAGATTTCGCGACCGGCGCGGGCTGCTCGACCGGCGGCAGCGCCGGCACGTGCATGTCGTCGACGGCCTCGGGACGATCCTCCGGATCGGAGATCATCGCCGGATCGAATGGCAGATCTTCGGTCGATTCGGAGACAGGCGTCCAGTTGAAAGCCGGAGCCGGAGCTTGAGCCTGCGGCTCGGGAACGAAGGCCGGAGCGGACCGTGCAGGAGCGGCAGCAGCCTGCTCAAAAGCAGGAGCCGGCGGCTCAGGAGCAAAAACCGGAGCGGGGCGAGGAGCGACGGCAGCGGCCTGCTGGGGAGCAGGGGCTGGTGGCTCAGGCTGCGGTGCGGGCTCGGACGGCTCGGAGAAATCGAGATCGGTCAGTTCCAGCTCGATGCCGGCAAGATCCAGCTCGAAATCATGGCCGGCAAAGGGGTCGTCGGCTTCCGGTGCCGGCTGCGGCGTCGGCGAATATGCCGCTGCGGCAGGCTGAGGCGTAACGACATCAGCAAGCTGCGGCGCGATCGGTCTTGCGGCTTCGGCCGCATAGACCGGAGCCGGCTCGACCGGGGCAGACCGGACGGGTGCTACGGCGAGCGGTGCGGGCGCGATCACCTCGAACTGAACAGGTGCGGCAGCCACGGGAGCGGTCGGAACGGGCGCTGCCTCGATCGATGCGGGTTGCTGCGACACAGGCCCCGGAGTGGCACGTTGCGGCACCGGATAACGCGAGACGTCGGCGAGCAGATCGTCGAGATCGAATGTGCCAGCGGTATGCGGAACATCCGGCACGACCTCGGTCAGCGCGGCATCGGCCTGGATCTCGCCTTCGACGGCGGCAGCGATGAGATCAAAACCGGCGTCGGACCCGAAATCGTCCAGCTCTTCCTCTACTTCGACAAATTCTTCGGCCTTGGCGGCCTCTTCCGGCGCTATCACCTCATCATGGCGATCGAGTTCGGCGGGAAAGCCAAGTGACGGAGAAGCGGATTCGAATTCCTCGGAAGGCTCGACAGCGGCGACAAGCGCCGACGGCTCGACGACAGGTTGAGGCTCGACCACAGGAAGATCGGCGGATGGCGCCTCAGCAACCGGTGCGGCGACCGTTTCGGCCACAGGCTCCGGCAAAACAACCGGTTCCTCGCGCCTCGGGGCATGGAAATTGGCAAGCGGCAGCCTGATGCTGGCAGCCGACCATTGCGGCGCCTTGGTGGGCTGCACCAGCGAAGAGACCGGTGCTGCGCCGATCGACAGTTCAAGCTCCTCGATCAGGTCGCGCGCACCGCCGAAGGCCGATTGCACCGACGCGTCGGGCTCGGGAGAACGCTGCTCCGCCCAGTCGGCGGCGGATGCCTCCTCATTCCCTGCGGCGGGCAAAGCTTCTTCGGCCTCAACGGCAGCGACGGAAACCGAAACCGGCTCAGGAGCCTGCGCATGTTCGGCAGCGGAAGAAGCATCGAGAACGGGCTCGACGTAATCTTCAGGCGTGAGGTCATCAGAGATCGGTTCGGCGGGCCGGTCGAGCTCTGCAAGCGGACGTGGCGAATCGTAGCGGTCGAACTCGCGCCCAAGCTCGTCCTCGAGATCTAGGGCAGGCTCGCGCCGTGTGCTCTCCGTCACCGTATTCGCTGCAACACGTGGCTCGAAGCCGACGATCCGGGCAAGTTCAGCCAACGGATCATCGTCGGCAAACAGATCGTTTTTTCCGCGCGTATCATACGCAAGTTGTTTATCAGCCATGCCTATTCCCACTCGCAAACGCCAACGCTCAAATGCCAGCGCATTGTGGGGAAATGGTGACGTTATCGCATTTCGTCCGGTGCGGCAGTGCCTGTAATGGCAAGTCCCGACTTCAAAACCGACGCGACGGCGTACACCAGCCCAAGTCTGGCAATAGTTGATTCTCGGTTTTTATCATTAACAAATCGTAATTCCGGCTGATCTTTACCTTTGTTCCAGTGCGCGTGGAAGGAACTAGCGAGGTCGTAGAGGTAAAAAGCGATACGATGCGGCTCCTGCGACTGGGCCGCCGCCTCGACGATACGCGGGAATTCAGCAAGCTTGGCGACAAGCTGCAATTCGGCCGGATCGCCAATGCCTGCAACGGTTTTTGCCAGTTTCTCGTGGGAGACGTCGAGGTCGGGAAAAGCCTCCCTCGCCTGCCGAAAGACCGACATGCAGCGAGCATGCGCATACTGCACATAAAAAACAGGATTATCTTTCGACTGTTCCGTCACTTTGGCGAAATCGAAGTCGAGCGGCTCGGAATTCTTGCGGTAAAGCATCATAAACCGGACCGAATCACGGCCGACTTCTTCGACGACGTCCCGAAGCGTGACGAAATCGCCCGAGCGTTTCGACATCTTCACCGGCTCGCCATTGCGATAGAGCTTGACGAGCTGGCAGAGCAGCACCGTCAGCTTCGCCTTACCATCCGAAACACCGCGTGCAACCGCTTCCAGGCGCTTGACGTAGCCGCCGTGGTCGGCGCCGAGCACATAGATCATCTCGTCGAAACCGCGGTCGAACTTGTTCTTGAAGTAGGCGACGTCGGCGGCGAAATAGGTGTAGGAACCGTCCGACTTGATCAGCGGCCGGTCGATATCGTCGCCCACCTCGGTCGAACGGAACAATGTCTGTTCGCGATCTTCCCAGTCCTCAGGAAGCTGGCCCTTCGGCGGCGGCAGCGTGCCCTTGTAGACATAGCCCTTGAAGGTCAGGTCGTTGATCGCCGTGCGGATCGCAGCTGCAACATTGGCATGCAGGGTGCGTTCGGAGAAGAAGACGTCGTGATGGACGTTCAGAGCCGCCAGATCCTCACGGATCATCACCATCATCGCATCGATGGTGCGATCCTTGACGATCGGCATCCATTGGTCTTCCGGCATGTTGTGCAGCCGCACACCGTAATCGGCGGCAAGCGACTGGCCGACGGGCACGAGATAGTCGCCGGGATAGAGACCCGAGGGGATTTCGCCGATCTTTTCGCCGAGCGCTTCGCGATAGCGCAGGAAGACGGACCGGGCGAGCACGTCAATCTGCGAGCCGGCATCGTTGATGTAATATTCCTTCTCGACGCCGTAACCGGCAAAAGCGAGCAGGTTGGCGAGCGCGTCGCCCACGACGGCGCCCCGGCAATGGCCGACATGCATAGGGCCGGTCGGATTGGCCGAGACATATTCGACATTGACCTTCTTGCCCTCGCCGAGCGTCGAGCGGCCGTAATCGGTGCCGGCGCCGATCATCGAGGCGAGCAACCGCTGCCAGTAACCGACGGCGAGACGGATGTTGATGAAGCCGGGACCCGCGACCGAGACATCGGCGACGTCGGCATCCTCCTTGAGCTTGGCGATGATGACGTCGGCCAGTGCGCGCGGATTGGT
Source organism: Rhizobium laguerreae (assembly GCF_019778565.1). Classification (NCBI taxonomy): domain Bacteria; kingdom Pseudomonadati; phylum Pseudomonadota; class Alphaproteobacteria; order Hyphomicrobiales; family Rhizobiaceae; genus Rhizobium; species Rhizobium laguerreae. The sequence goes on from NZ_JAAXQT010000005.1 coordinate 322,766, forward strand.
TCCGAGCGGTTTTGCCAGCACCATTGCGGCATTGGTCGCGACATCGCCATGGCTCGCGTCACGCGGCGGCTCGACCGTGATGCGGCCGAAATCGAGCTCGGATCGCTTTTCCCTGACCAGATCGATCTGTTCAAGGGCGGTTTTGATCCTGGCTTCGAAGTCGGTAAAAAGGTTCATCGCACTCTTCCATGCATAGGCTGTGCCAAAGGCTCAAATCGGCCCTCGGCGTGGGCGACCGCTGCCTATCGCAAATCCGGAGTGTGGTCAAACAACCGCCTGTGGGCGCTGATCGCATATGTGTCGGTCATGCCGGCGAGATAATCGCCGACATGGCGGGCCTTCGGCGCATCGGACAGGCCGGCGATATGATCGACCCAGTAATGGCTTTGCATCTCCTTGGGATTGGCCATGTAGGCGGCAAAGAGATCGGTGACGATCTGGGCGGCACCGGCACGGATGCGCATGATATCGGGATTGCGGTAGATGCGCTTGAAGAGCATGGCCTTGATCTGCCTGTCGGTCTCGGCCATTCCCTCGGAAAAGGTGGCAATAACCCGGTCGGCAGCGCGGATGTCGGCCGCATTCTCAGGGCGGAGGAGCGACAGGCGCTGCTGTGCCACGCCGATCACGTCTTCGACCATGCGAGTAATCTGGCGGCGCATGATCTCATGGGTGAAGCGGCTCGGCTCCAGATGCGGATATCGCGCCCTCACCTCGGCCATCAGCCCGGCAAGAAACGGGATTTCCTCCAGCATGTCGAAAGTCAGGTAGCCGGAGCGCAGACCGTCGTCGATATCGTGGGTATTATAGGCGATGTCGTCGGCGATCGCCGCGACCTGGGCTTCAAGGCTGGCATAGGTTGCAAGCTCGAGATCGTGCAGCTCGCAATAATCGAGGATCGGCTGAGGAACGGGACCGCGGGTGCCGACTCCATCAGCCGTCAGAAGCGGACCATTGTGCTTGACGAGACCTTCGAGGCTTTCCCAGGTCAGGTTGATGCCGTCAAATTCGGCATAACGCCTCTCCAGTTTGGTCACGATGCGCAGCGATTGGGCATTGTGATCGAAGCCGCCATAGGGCAGCAGCACCTCGTGCAGCGCGTCCTCGCCGGTATGACCGAACGGCGTATGGCCGAAATCGTGCACGAGCGCCACGCCTTCGGCCAGATCCTCATCGAGCTTCAGGGCACGGGCAAGCGCGCGGGCGATCTGGGCCACCTCGATCGTGTGCGTCAGCCGGGTGCGGTAATGATCGCCGTCCTGGGCGATGAAGACCTGGGTCTTGTGCTTCAGCCGGCGGAAGGCGGTGGTGTGGACGATGCGGTCGCGGTCGCGCTGGAAATCGGAGCGCGTCGGGCTTCCGTCCTCCTGATAGAGCCGCCCGCGCGTCGTCCAGGGGTCGGCCGCATAAACCGCCCTCTCACTGCTGCCGAAACCCAAAGCACGCGTATCGATCGTCATTCTTCACCGTCATCCTGCATGTTGCTGCATCTGCCCATTGACGCCGCCTAACGCTCTTCATACCTATAGCCCGATGAAACGGCAAAGAGGCGCTTTCTTAACCGCTTCGGCGCATCATCGCCTTTTCGCGAATATCATGGTAAGTTTCTTTGATATCAGGCATTTGAACATTCAAGTGCCAAAACCCATTCTCTCCGGATCTTGACCCCGGCAGGAGGAAACATGACGGATACGAGTGTAACCCTTTCAGATGCTGCGGCAAAGCGTATCGCTGCGATCGTCGGCGCCGAAGCCGGCAAGAGCGCCTTGCGCGTTTCTGTCGAGGGCGGCGGCTGTTCGGGCTTTTCCTACAAGTTCGATCTTGCCGACAGCGCCGCCGACGACGACATCATCGTCGAAAAGAACGATGCCAAGGTGCTGATCGACAGCCTTTCGCTGGTTTATATGGCGGGCTCGGAGATCGACTTCGTCGACAATCTGCTTGGCCAATCGTTCCAGATCAAGAACCCGAACGCGGTGGCAAGCTGCGGCTGCGGCACCAGTTTCTCGATCTGAACGTCTAAACGCACATACTCCCCATCAAACCGGCCGAAGAATTCCTTCCGGCCGGTTTATCGTCTTGTCCGGCGGCGAAAGACCGCGATAAAAGAAGCGCACGAAGCGAACAGGGCGAAGAGATGAAGATCGCGACTTGGAACATCAACGGCGTCAAGGCGCGCATCGACAATCTCACGCAATGGCTGAAGGATTCCGATCCGGATATCGTCTGCCTGCAGGAGATCAAGACGGTCGACGAGGGTTTTCCGCGGCTGGAGATCGAGGCGCTCGGCTATCACGTCGAGACGCACGGCCAGAAGGGCTTCAACGGCGTGGCGATCCTTTCCAAAAGTTCACCTTTCGAAGTGAACCGCGGCCTGCCCGGCGATCCGCTGGACGAACAGGCGCGTTTCCTCGAAGCGGCGTTCACGCTGTCCGACACGCGCATCCTGCGCGTCTGCTGCATCTACCTGCCGAACGGCAATCCCGTCGAAACGGAGAAATATCCCTACAAGCTCGCCTGGATGGAGCGCCTACGGACGTTCGCCGCCGAACGGCTGGCCTATGAGGAAATGCTGGTCCTTGCCGGCGATTACAACGTCATCCCGGAACCGCACGACTGCTTCGATCCCAAGGTCTGGGAAAACGACGCGCTGTTTCTGCCGCAGACGCGGGAGGCTTTCCGCCGGCTTGAAAATCTCGGCCTGACGGATGCGGTGCGCGCCACGACGGATGCGACGCAGTTCTATTCCTTCTGGGATTATCAGGCCGGCGCCTGGCCGAAGAACAACGGCATCCGCATCGACCATTTGCTGCTGTCGCCGGAAGCTGCCGACCGGATGACGTCGGCTGCGATCGAAAAACATGTGCGGGCCTGGGAAAAGCCGTCCGACCACGTGCCCGTCATCGCCTATTTCGATTTCGCAGCCTGAGGCCTTCTACCTCAATCGTCCGAACCGCTCGCGATCGTGTGCGACAGCGACACCGCAGTGCGGCGGTCGGACTCGTTTGCAACCGAGAAGGCCTGCTCCTGCAGTGCTTCCATCCAGCCGCAGTCCTTGGGCTTGCAGCGGTCGAGTGCCGCGGTCATCAGCGCCAGACCACGGGCCGTCTGGCCTTCGTCGAAAAGAATATTGCCGAAGACCGCCATGGCGCCGGGATGGCCACTCTTGCGGGCCTGGTTCAGCCATTTCTTCGCCTGCTGCGGGCTGGAATTGCCACCCTCGCCGGCCAGCATCATCTGCGCCAGCTGGAACTGCGCCTCGGGCACGCCAAAGGTGGAGGCCACCTGAAAATAAAGCTGGCGTGCCTGGCTGAGGTCGGTCCTGACCGGACTGCCGGCGATGCCGTGCTTGTAATAGTTGGCGAGCGAGAGCAGCGCGTTGACGAAGAAGCCGGTATCTTCCGAGCCGGGTTCGACGCCCTGCTGGGCGATCTCGCTGTAGATCTTGAAGGCTTCGAAATCATCCTGCGTGACACCGTCGCCATCGGCATACATGTTGGCGAGCGCCCAGCGCGAGCCGGTGTGCCCCTTTTCGGCGGCGTATTTATAGGCTTCGACCGCCTCTTCCTTCTGGCCGTTCTTATAGGCCTTGAAGCCGAACTTGAAGAGATCGAAGGGTCCGGATTCCTTGCTGACGCCACCTTTGATGTCGAATGCGCGGCACGGACCGGACAGCGCCAGCGCTATAGACATGCCCACCAGCATGAATTTGAACAGTTTGAACTCGGACGTCACCATTTCAACCGATTTCTTTCGCTCATCCCAGGCAGGCGGCAACGGCGCTCATGCCGTGCATCCCGCGGATGTATTTCTTCGAGGCGAGCGATCCCGCGGCGAGCTCCATGGCTCCTTTACCCGCGTCGCATTCAGCCCACTGGCCTTTTCTCAAAGGCGATATTCTCAGCCCATCCTTCAGAACCACCCGGCTCCCGGCATGGCTCGACTGCAATCTCTGTGGCACTCTTTCGGCAGGTGCGGCATCCGCCTTCCCGCCTTTATCGCATTCGTAAACAGTAAATGTGACGAAAGCGGTATCGACATTTTCGGTAAGGCCGGGCTGCTCAGCTGAGCGGGTCGAAAATAACCACAATGCATGAATCGACGACCTCATCGCGAGGTCGGATCGGCGGCCGGAACAGCCTTGTTCGGAAAGCGAAACGGCCGCAATCAAACGATTGTCGCCAATCGCGCCGCACGATCTGATGTACCCGGAAAAAAATCGACCCATACTACTATTTACACGCACCGTATGCCTGCCATCACCTCGCCCGCAAATATCGCTGCGCCCTCTTTGTGGCGGGAAATGGACAAATTCGCCCTACCGCCACCATACGCCAAACGTCGTAAAATTGTGTTGCTGAATCGTCACAAATTGGAACGTCGATTTGTCTTGCGACGCCCAAAGAAAAACCCGGCAACCTGCCGGGCTCTAAGACTTCTACTTGGGCTGCAAGATCAGAACTTGACCTTTACGCTGGTGGAAAGAGCCGCCACCAGATCGTCGTCGAAGGAATAGGAGACGTCGTTGCCGTAGGTCCGGCCATTATAGACGTAGGTGCCGGATTCCCCGCCGGTCATGATGCCGAGCGCGCCGGCCAGACGCCACTCGACATTCTCCACCGGCGTATAGGAGACACCCGCGCCGAGCGTCCATGTGTCGGTCTGGGCGCCGTAGCCCTGGCTCGTACCTCGATCCCAGGTCAGGCTGAGGGCGCCGGCCCATTGTTCGTTGAACTTGTGGCCAACGCCGCCGCTGATCGTCCAACCGTCGCGATAGAAGAGATCGAGCGAGGTGAGTTGGCTGCCGGCGCCGCAGGCGACGACGCCCTTGTTGGCCTTCGGGCAGAAGGCGATCGACTGCAGCACGCTCCAGTTCGTCCACTTGACGGAACCGAACGCAAGCCAATCGGGCGCAATGCCGCTCTGCAATTTCAATTCGACAGAATCGGGCGCTTCGGCCGAACCGTAGACCGGCGTAACAACGCCGAGGTAGGGATTGGCGGGATTCGCCGGCACCTCGGTCAGGTCGACCGTGCCGGTAAGATTGTCATATTTGACCTTGCTGTTGTAGACTAGGCTGGCGCGGAAGGCATATTCCTCGATTTCGTAGGCGATGCCCGCCCGCCATCCCAAGGCCTGGTCGGCAAGGTCCAGACGACCGGTGCCGTCATAGACCAGCGCGGCCGCCCCTGGGATCGGCGCGACGAGGCGTGTCTTGAAACCTTCGACCGTCTGATAGAAGCCGCCGCCGATCAGGCGGAGCTGGCCAGGTCCCATATCGAAACGATAGGAGCAGGTGGCGCCATAGTTGCGGGTGCTGATCTTGGTTTCGATGTTGTCGTTGACGCCCAACCAGTCAGCGCCCGGATTGGTATGTGCGCCGAAGGGTGTCGAAAAATCGCCCATACAGTCGATGGCATCGCCGAAACCGACTTTCACCCCGAGATAGGGGATCCAGTAGTCCTCCGTATCATCCGCCGTGGTCGAACCGCCGCCAATGCCGTTCGTGCCGAGGCCATCGGTCGGGTCGGTGTCCCTGACATTTTTCAGCTTGCGCTGCGGCATGACATAGGTCGCGCCGGACTGGACAGCGAACCTCGAATTGTCGAAGAGAAGGTCGATATTATATCCGCCACGCTCCAGACCGCCGGCGAAGGACGGTGATGCAAGCGACGAAAGAAGAACGAGCGACGTTACGCCCTTGGAAAACCTACGCGATGCCATTGTGTCTCCCCCACTCCAGCAATTGATGTGGCGACACTCTAGTAAGTGTTCGCCCGATATGGCAACGCGCCCCATGACAGCGCTCCCAGTCGTTGGAATGACCAACTTACGTAAAGAAATTGACGGACACGTCAAAAAACCTGGTTAATAAAATTTTATTCCAGACTTATCGAATTTCAGCTAGTCTTTTGGGTTTTCATTCCAACATTGCAGAATCTGTATCAATCCAACAACAGTGGCAGTTTTCGCCCGCTGGATGCCCCGCTCAGCCACAATCCACGGGCTCCGCGCCTGAAACCAGCCGTTTCAGGGCCGAATCGCATGCGCCCAAAACGACAAAAAGACGCGCCCGCAGAGGGCGCGTCTTTGAAATAACTTACCAAATGGGCCGGTGAAATTTACCCGGCTTCGCTCACCCTGGAAAGAGCGATCCTCAAGCTCGCAATCTGACCTTTCAGTTCCTCGAGACGATCGCGCTCGGCATCGACGACTTCGGGATTGGCGTTGGCGACGAACTTCTCGTTGGAGAGCTTGCCGTCGATGCGGGAGATCTCGCTCTCCATCTTGGCAATCGCTTTTTCCAGACGAGCCTTTTCGGCGGAAAGGTCGATCAGATTGCCGAGCGGCAGGCAGATGGTGGCCTCGGCGATGACGATCTGAGCGGCACCCTTGGGCGCATCGTCAGCCAGCGATATCGCCTCGACGCGCGCAAGGCGCTTGATGGCGGCGTCGTGGCGGAACAGCCGTTCACGTGTCAGGTTGTTGGCCTTGACGACGACAAGCGGGGCTGTCGCCGATGGCGGCACATTCATTTCGGCGCGCACCGAGCGGATGCCGGAGACGAGGTCGATCAGCCAGTTGATTTCGTCGGCGGCCCCGTCATCGGCATAGGACGGCGCCGGCCATTCGGCGTGGCAGACCAATGTGTCGCGCACTTTGCCTTCGCCTGCGGTATGGGCCCAAAGCTCTTCGGTCATGAAGGGCATGAAGGGATGCAGCAGCTTGTAGATCTCTTCGAGAATATAGGCGCTGCAGGCCTGGGCTTCCGCCTTGGCGCCCTCGTCCTCGCCATTGAAGACCGGCTTCAACAGTTCGAGATACCAGTCGCAGACCTCGTTCCAGACGAAGCGGTAGAGCGCGCCGGCGGCATCGTTGAAGCGGAAGGCTTCGAGTGCTTCCGTAACGTCACGTTCCGTACGGGCAAGTTCCGTCAGGATCCAGCGATTGATGGTGAGCTCGGCGGCTTCGGGCACGAAATGCGGGTCGCTTTTTGCGCCGTTCATTTCGGCGAAGCGCGTAGCGTTCCAGAGCTTGGTACCGAAATTGCGGTAGCCGGCGATGCGGGCCGGATCGAGCTTCACGTCGCGGCCCTGCGCCGCCATGATCGCCAGGGTAAACCGCAGCGCGTCGGCGCCGTATTCGTCGATCAGTTCGAGTGGATCGATGACGTTGCCCTTCGATTTCGACATCTTCTGCCCATTCTTGTCGCGCACCAGCGCGTGGACATAGACGGTCTGGAAGGGCTCGACGGGTTCGCCGTCCTCATCCTTCATGAAGTGCAGGCCCATCATCATCATGCGGGCAACCCAGAAGAAGATGATATCGAAGCCGGTGACGAGAACGTTGGTCGGGTAATAACGCGCCAGTTCGGGCGTCTCGTCCGGCCAGCCGAGCGTCGAGAAAGGCCAGAGTGCTGAGGAGAACCACGTGTCGAGCACGTCCTCGTCACGCGTCAGTATTTCGCCCGGCTTGAAGTTTTCAAGCAGGTCCTCGACATAGGCTTTCATCGGCCCCTCGTGCGAAAGGTAATGCTGGATCGCCGCCTGCAGCGCCTCTTCCTCGGTCTTTTCGACGAAGACCTGGCCGTCCGGGCCGTACCAGGCGGGGATCTGGTGACCCCACCAGAGCTGACGGGAGATACACCAGGGCTGGATGTTTTCCATCCATTCGTAATAGGTCTTGTCCCAGCTCTTCGGCACCATCCTGGTGCGACCTTCGCGGACCGAGGCGATCGCCGGTTCGGCGAGCGTTTTTGCATCGACATACCATTGTTCGGTCAGCCGCGGTTCGATCGGCACGCCGCCGCGGTCGCCGTGCGGGACCATGTGCTTGTGCGGCTCGATCTTGTCGACGAGGCCCGCCTCTTCGAAAATCTCGACGATGACCTTGCGCGCATAGAAGCGGTCCTGCCCTTCCAGGCGGTCCCAGGCGCCGTGCAGCGCCGCCGGATTGTCGAGACCTTCGAGAAAGTCCTCATTGTCCTTGATGGTGATCGTGCCGTCGCCGTTCATGATATTGATGACGCGAAGACCTGCGCGCTTGCCGACGTCGAAGTCGTTGAAATCGTGCGCGGGCGTTATCTTCACCGCGCCGGTGCCGGCAGCCGGATCGGCATAATCGTCAGCAACGATCGGAATTCTGCGGCCAACGATCGGCAGAATGACATGCTTGCCGACAATGCCCTGATAGCGTTCGTCCTTCGGATTGACGGCAACACCGGTATCGCCCAGCATGGTCTCCGGTCGTGTCGTTGCGACGACAACATAATCGCGCGTCTCGAATTCGGTCGGCTTGCCTTCCTCATCGAATGCAATCGGGTATTGGTAGGTTACGCCCTTTTCCAGCGGATAGCGCAGGTGCCAGAGATTGCCCTTGACCTCGTGCTGCTCGACTTCGATATCGGAAATCGCCGTTAGCAGCTTCGGATCCCAATTGACCAGGCGCTTGTCCTTGTAGATCAGGCCTTCCTTGTAAAGGGTGACGAAAACCTCGAGAACCGCCTTCGACAGGCCTTCGTCCATGGTGAACCGCTCACGCGACCAGTCGCATGACGCACCCAGGCGCTTCAGCTGGTTGAAGATCAGGCCGCCCGATTCCGCCTTCCACTCCCAAATCTTGTCGATGAAGGCTTCGCGGCCCATGTCGCGGCGGCCCGGCAGCTGCTGTTCCATCAGCTTGCGCTCGACGACCATCTGCGTGGCGATGCCGGCGTGGTCCATGCCCGGCTGCCAGAGCACGTCCTTGCCGCGCATGCGCTCGAAGCGCACCAGGATGTCCTGCAGCGTGTTGTTCAGCGCGTGGCCCATGTGCAGCGAACCCGTGACATTCGGCGGCGGGATCACGATGGTGAAGGTCTCGGCTCCGGGCCTGGCGTTCGCGCCGGCGCGGAAAGCGTCCGCCTCATCCCATATTGCGGCGATTTTCGGTTCGACGGCAGCGGAATCATAGGTCTTGTCGAGCATTTTCTGACCAATTTCGAGGTTCGAGGGTGGCGTTTGTAAATAGGATGGTCACGGCCAAGTCAATAAAAAAGCCGCCCCGGAGACCGGAGCGGCTTTTCAGGAAAAAGCAATCCGATCAGCGGCGCGGGCCGCGCGCCACGCGCTCGATTTCCTCGCGCACCAACCGCTCGACCAGTGTCGGCAGATTATCATCGAGCCACTCACGCAGCATCGGGCGCAGCATGTCTTCTGCGATCTCGTCCAGCGAGCGGCGCTCGGCACCGTCGATCGCAGCGGCGAGTTCCTCGAAGGAGCGGCTGATCTGCAGGCCGGCATCCTCCGAAAGCAGCGTCGGCTGGACCTCGTCCATAACGCTCGGCAGGAAACGCTCGGTCGACGACTGAGCAGGTTCCATGGCCGGCAGCGCCGTTTCGAGGACAGGCTCCGGCTCGGCGACCGCGACCCTTGGCGTTTCCGCAAGCACCGGCTCGGCCGGCTGCTGGATCGCAACATTCTGAACGGGTGCAGCGGCCGCCGGGAAAACTGGCCGCGGCTGATGTAGTTGCGGGTGCGGAACTGCAGCGCGCGGCGGCTCCGGCATCACGGCCGGCTGCGGTTCGGGCGGACGGAAGCCGCTCGGAATTTCGCGCAGGGCCTGACCGGCCTGCACGGCGCTGCGCTCGGAGGCGGCGCGCACGCGGGCGGCGACATCGGCAAGCGACAGAGCGCGGGCCGGAACGTCTGCTTCGGGGGCGGTGCCGGCCGAATTGGCGGCGACGAAACGCGGATCGGAGGAGCGCATGACCGGTTCGGGGAATTCCACGCCGGCATAGGTATCGTCGACCGTCAGATGAATTTCGGAGCCATTGTCATCCTCGTCGGCGCCGTAGACCGGCGGCAGGGATGCGGAAATCGCCTTGCCGGCGCCGGGCTCATTGCTTTCAATGATCTGGCGGATGGACGCCAGAATTTCTTCCATGGACGGTTCACGCGCTACGCTTGGCTGAGCCATTTCTATCCCCGTTATCCCAAAACAACGACCGGATGGTGTGGAGCATTCATCCGAATCACCACGACCTTAGAATACCCCAGACGTGAAAAAAATCATCGCGAATCAAATGAATGCGGCCATGCACAGTTTTGTTACCTGATGTTTGCCACCCGCAAAGCCTGTCGCGATTTTGCGGCGGAACATCCCATAAAACCGAAGTTGAAGCGCATAACATCCGTCCGATCCGCCGTGGCGGCGTCAGGGTAGATGATGTTTGTGAAGGCTTTCCAGCGGCGTTGACAAAAAAACGGGCGCCGATGACGCCCGTCGCTGAATGTCATCGACAAGAACGCTGTCAGAAAACGAATTCGCGCGCCTTGGCGAAACCCGGCAGCGGCTTGACCGAGGCGTTGAAGAAGACGTTTTCCGAAATGGCGCCGCGCTCGGCGACGAAGACCTTGGCACGGGCGGCATTGCCGTAACCTTCAACGGTGATCAGACGGCCACCATCGCGCAATTGGCCGAGAAGGGCAGCTGGAACCTCTTCGACTGCGCCGTTGATGAAGATCAGATCATAGGGAGCGCCGGCAGCGTAACCCTGTTCCAGCGGGCCGATCACCACCTCGACCTTGGCGTAGCCGGCAAGCTGCGCCTTCGCTTCAGTGGCCAGCGTTTCGTCGCATTCGAGCGCGATGACGGAGCCGGCAATGATCGACAAGAGCGCCGAGGTATAACCCGTACCGCAGCCAACCTCGAGCACGAAGTCGTCTTTGGTGATCGCTGCCAACTGCAGCAGCTTGGCAAGCGGCGACGCTTCCATCAGGAAGCGGGCAGGCTTTCCCGGAGCGGCTGCGGAGATCTCGACGTCGTTGTCGATATAAGCCAGCAGCTTCGCCTTCTCCGGCACGAAAGCCTCACGCGGCACCGTGAGAAACGCCGTCAGCACGGAATGCGAGGTAACGTCCGTCGTGCGAACCTGGGTATCGACCATCTTTGCGCGCGCTGCTTCGAAATCCATCATGTCCTCTGGCTCTTGAAAAGCGGTTCCTGTCCCCCGTCTCTTAATCCCCGCCACGGATGCTTTCAAGGCTTGGTAGGCGCCGGCGAAAAGAATCCGGCAGGCGCCTCTTCCGCGCTACAGGGGCAGGACGGACGCTGCAACTCCAGCGTGGAATCTTTTACCCCTTCATGCTATGATCTGCAGCGGAGGAAATAGGAGGAGCAGGCCATGTCTGCGATTATCGAATATTTCACGCTGTTCGATTTCTTCATCGTCGCAGCGCTCATCGGCATCTTCTGCTGCGGGCTGCTGGACGGCGAAACGACCTGGAAGCGATAGGGCGCCGAAGCGCACTCGGATATATCCCCGCATCGCGTCTGCGGCAATGCATGTCGGCGAGCGCTTGTCCGGCATGCGTTCTTTTCCTTTGAAGTCCAGCCCTCGACAGCAGCACGCGCATTAACGTTACGTCAACCATTTTGTTGCCGCGCCCTCGCCTTCCGCTATGGGTGTGCGCATGCAAACCTTCATGATCCAATCGCGGCAGGAAGCGCTTCACTACAATGCCGATGCCCGACTGCTGCTGATCAAATACAGCAGCGGCGAGATTCGCAGCTTCACCCGCATTTCGCCGCAAGGCATGCGACGGCTGCTTGGCTCCGGCCCCGACCTCAATGAGGGGCCTGAATTGAGCGATCTGCAATATCAGGCGCAAATCCGGAAAGGTGGCCTGAAGGCGGTCTACCGCCTCACGGGAATCAATCCGTTACAGTTCGATTTTTCGCCCGACCAGCGGATCTGGTAGCATCGCAAACGCCAATGCCGTACCGCTGAGCCAGCAGCGTTTCATACAGATTATGTCTTGTGGAAGATGTTTGGAGGCCTCGCCCGGAATTGAACCGGGGTACAAGGATTTGCAGTCCTCTGCGTCACCACTCCGCCACGAGGCCTCACGCGCTCGTTATCTGAGCCGTGGCGAGCGTTTAGAATGATCGTAAGGAAATCGCAAGAGGGCATTTCGGAAAAACGCCATTCCGCTGCTGCCGAGAAGGCCATTTTTACATCCCGGAACGGCGCGGGCGCAGGCTGGTATTTCCATGGCCGCAACGATGCCCCATTTCCCGGCAATGATGGCATTTGAAACAAATTCTTAACTTGACTTCGATCCTCGTCCGGGCCTCAATTATGCCCGGGAGGGTATAGGAGCTTGCGATGGATTGGGCTGCCCTCAAATCGAAGCGCGTGCGTGCCGCATATGATGCCGAAACCCGGGATCTTTATGTAAAATTTCCCGGTTCTGCGCCGGTGAAACATGCGGATGTTCCGCCGCACGTCTACCATAACCTGCTGGAAACGGATGATCCGCATTTCTACTACAAATATTATATAGCGCCGTGTCGCGTATCACAGGCGCATAGACAACCGCTCTCTGTTGCGTCCTACGCAGTTAAGCTCGTGCTCCTCCTTGCCGCTTGCAGCCTGTTGATGGCGACCGGACTCGATCCGGACCATGGTGGCACTTTCGAGGAAAGCGAACTCAGGTCCAACTAGACGCGAATGTGGATGAGCTGCGCGCCCAGCTCAATCTCAGGGCCTGCGACAAGGCGGCTGGTTCCGGCGTCGAAATTGTCGCTCCTGTTCTGAGAACGGTAGCGACGATTGTCTCGCTCGCGGTCGTTCCTGTCGTCGCGATCGTTACGACCGTTAAAATTGCGATAGTTGCGAGGCCCGTTGTAGCTGCCGCCTTGACCATGGTCGACCACACAGCCTTCCGGACGGCGGCAGACGCCGCGCGCGTCGAAACCGCGGCTGTCGATGGCTTGGGCCTCGGCGGAAATGCCTGAAAGAACCGTCGCTGCCGATAGAGCGACCACAAGAAATGCCTTCATTTCCTCACCTGAACCATCGTGGTGCGTTTTCGCATTTTACACTGCATAAACCACGAATGCGAAAAGCGATCCACAGTTCCCCGAAGCGCCCCGGGGTGGCTATCAGTCAGCCGGTTTCCGCCGCCTGTGCCACCAGACCGCCAGCCGCCGCCGAAGCCGGCGCGCGAAGGGCAGATCGTGCGAGAGCACGAGGAAGCCGAGCGGCAGCATCCAGAAGCCGAGGATGGGCAGGAAACCCAATACGCCGCAGAAAATGAGGGCCATGCCGAGTGCCATCCGCGCGATGCGCGAGCGCGGCATGCCGATGCTGAAAGAGCCGAGCACAAGCCTGCCGCTTGCATGATCGATGCCGAAGCGCACTGCCCGTGCCTTGCGCTCCTCGCCGCCTCTCGTCTCCTGACGATCATTCACGTTTGCCATTCCCCAGAGATGGGCGCAGGCATCCCAAATACAAGTTCATTTCATTTTTTTGAAAAAACCGCTTGGCAAATCGGGAAAGCGTTTGTATTAGCCCACTCACACCGCGCCAAGCAGTGATCCCTGGTAGCTCAGCGGTAGAGCATTCGACTGTTAATCGACAGGTCGCCGGTTCGAATCCGGCCCGGGGAGCCATTTTTCAAGTTAAGCGCCTGTTTCGTTGAGAACTCCGAATGCAGGCGCTTTCTTCCCCAATTTCCCTCCCGCTTTTGAAATGCGCCCGAAGCGCAAAGAGTATGCGATCAAAACTGATGGCAGCGGACGTCAGCGTTTCGTTTTTTGGGTAAGGACGGGACCGAAGCGGTCGGCGGAACATTCCCGTTGGTGCATCGAACCACATTTGAGAAAGCAGTTCGATATAGGAAAATATGACACTAAGGTTTTGCGGTCGCCCCCGGCCAAGCAACTATCGCCCTCAGAGCGCGTGTCGTACTTCTCGTCGCACCGTGGTTATTGCGCCTCCCTCACCTAGCCCTAAATCAGCACCCCCTAATCCTTGCGAAAATTCGCGAGGCGCATAAATTCAATCTATCAGATGGCTTTTGCCGGTGACCACGGATGTACTGGCACCGTGCTGACGCAATCAAAGAAGGGTCGGCGCGAGCATTCGCCCGACCCTTTCTTGTTCTCCAAGACCGTTCTGTCGCTACTGCCGGCTAAAAATCGAAATACACGGTCACACCTGACCGACGACGATAGGGGTAATGGTCGCGATAGCCGTAATAGTCGCGACTGCCGTAATAGCGCGGACGATAGCACGAGCCGTAATACCGGCAGTCGCGGTAAGCGTACCGGTGTTTCTTCCAATGGCCATACGCATGTCCATTACCGTGGCGACGGTGTTTGACCTGCTCGACGTCGAGGGTATGCATATGTACTGCATTCTGCACGACGATCGGCGTGGCGTTCAGCGGCAGGGCGAAAGATGCAGACAAGATCATGGCTGCAAGTGAGGAAAAAAGCATCTTCATCGGCGCATCCTTTCAGGCTGCGATTCTGGGTTAATGAGGATTAACCTCCGATGAACGGCTGCCAGCATCTACGACAGGTAGGCATTCGCTAGCCAACCAACCGCCGGCGGTGTACAGCAAACACCATGGCTCTCGATCCCGAAAAAGCATTTTTAGATTACAGTGCGGCGGACTGCAGCGTGCAGTTCTGGACCGCCAAGGCACCGGCCGTGCAATTCACCTCTTTGGAAGCCGCGGTCAGGTTCGCAAAAGACCATGGCGGCAGGTGGGAAGAGATTGAGATAACAGTCCATCTGCCGCGCGAGGACATCGTATTCGCCACCGGAAAAGTGCATCAACTCATCGACGCTTTGCCAGGTGACCTCCGGAAAAAACGGTAGCAAGGGTGGACTGGCAATCAAATAACAACCGGCCGGCTCCCTGCTGGTGGCGCGGATCGTGCTTGCGCCGGCCACGTGGTGTTTGGTGAGCGCTCTCTGGGAAATGAATTCTGACCATGGGAGGGACGAGCGGGATCGGTCTTGCCGGCGCCCGCTGGATCGCGGCGGACGGAAGGTTGACCGACCTGCGCACAGAGACGTTCCTGACCCCTGCAGCACGTCTCAACAAGCGCGTTGCCGTGACCAGGGGTGGACCGACGCGGTATCGTGGGCGGGCCGATGTTGCGGCGGTTGTTTGTCAGGCCTCGACCTCGATGACCATCATCAGGCCGCCGCCCCCTTCGCTTTCGGTATTGTTGTTGGTCGTGTGGTGCCCGATGTGGCAGTGAATGAGCCATTTGCCGGGATTGAGCGCCGTCCAGATAACGTCGTAGCGCTGTCCTGGGCCGACATTAACGGTGTCGGCCTCAAAGCGCGCTGTTGGCGAGAGGTTGATGCCGTCACGGGCAACGACGGTGAACGGTCCACCATGAATATGCATCGGATGGATGAAGCCATTGTTCGACCCGACAAAGCGCACCTTCAGGGTTTCGCCGACCTTTATTTTGATGATGTCTGTCTCGGGATAGGCACGGCCGTTGATGGTAAAGTAGTTGGGCTGCCCGCCATCCATCGGCATGGCTGGATAGGTGAGGCCCTCGCGCTTCAGCCATTCCTGCAGGAGAATGACATATTCGCGGTCTGCAATCGTGGTCGGATCGGCTTGCGCCGGATCGATCATCAGCGCGCCATAGAGGCCCAGAGCCTGCTGCCGGTCGACGTGGTCGTGCGAGTGATAGAAATATGAACCCGACTGCCTGGCAGTAAATTCGTAGACGTAGGTCTCGCCCGGATCAATCGGCGGTTGGGTGATTTCTGCCGGTCCGTCCATCTCATTGGGAAGGACCAAGCCGTGCCAATGCACTGACGTGCTTTCGGGCAAACTGTTTTTCACGTTGATGCGGACGCGATCACCCTCACGGATGTGAACCCGCGGACCGGGTAGCTGGCCATTGAAGGTGTAGGCATCGACGGTGATCCCGGGCAGAATCGTCCAACGAACGACCTTAGTCTCCATATTGAAGACCTTGACGCCGTCTTCAATGCGCGGTTCGAGCACACGGTCGCCGCGCGTGTCGAGGCCATAGGTAGCAGTGATATAGCGTGGATGGATCGCCGCCATATCCAGCATTGCCTCGGCCGGCGTGTCGCGATCCATGATCATGCCCGGCGGCATGATGGCGCCCCCGACATCGCGCGCACTCAACGTCATATTGACCCAGTTGGCAGGGGCAACCATGCCGAACAGCAACAACATCAGCGAAATGCCGCCAACGGCGGCGAGTTGTGGCACAGGCGCATCCGGGACCATGTCGTGACCGGAACCGCGGCCATTATGATGGGGAGCGCTGCCGCGACGCGGCGACCGCGGAGCTTCCATCGCCGCGTGTTGATGGTTTTGCTTGTGCTCATGCGCTGGTACGGCGGGCTCCGAACGGTTTTCGCGCGCATGCTTGGCATCATCCGAATCGCCGCGATCGGTCATCAGACCGTGCTTGAGACCACGGGCGACCATCCAGACATTGGACGGGTAGGCGAAGGCGAACCCGGCCATGACCCCCAACGACATGACACCCCAGAATAGGAGTTCGGTCGGTTCCATGGCGCGCATATCGCGGCCCATCATCAGGAAGCTCATGACGGGCGCCATGCCGGCCATCATGAAATTCATGGAGATGAACTCAGGCAGGAAGGACTTTCGTACGTTTTCCCAGTAGGTGCCGCCCATCATGTTCTTCATGAAGAGGGCCTGGAAGATGAAGAGGCCGACCGCGAAACCGGCGATGTACTCGACGATCAGGTCGAGCCACATTGGCAGACCCAGTAGCGCGACGATCACCGCGGCGATGATGATACCGGTGGCATCTCCCGCCACGCAGTGGATCGTGGAGCCGATGCCCTGCTTCCACAACGGTTTGACGAACTCCTCGTGCGTGCCTGGCCGTGGCTCCTTGTCGGCGAGCACATAGATCAGCAACCCGAAGGGACCGAGGTAGAGCGTGACGAGGATGAAGCCCCACTTCATCACCACCGGTTCGGGATTGTTGGCGTACTGGTCCCAGGCAACGTACAAGGTGGACGCAAGGGCAAGTGCAAACCAAACAAGCAGAAAGTAATCAACTGGCTGAATCAGCATCGTTCCGCCTTTGATAATATTGGCACTTGATTTGGAGCGGACGCCGCCGCCGGCAAGGGCGACGCCGTCAAGACAAACGCTTCAATTGGAAATTCGCGCCGTGTAGCCGAGATCGTTCACGGTATCGGCAGCCGGTCGCTCGCCCTCCGCCGCTGAGTTACTTGATCGATTTCTCAGGTCGATGGAACGCTCCAGGAACGTCAGGCGTTCGGTCTCACAGCAGCTCACGGCATGGGGAGCGACATCATGCGCATCGTCATCGTCGGCGCTGGCATTGCAGGTTTGGCTATGGCAAGGGGTCTTAGCCTCATCGGCCACGAGGTCGAAATCTATGAACAGGCGCCGGAGTTAAATCCGATCGGGGCGGGCCTGAGCCTCAGCGCCAATGCGTTGCGCGCCTTGCGCACGCTCGGTCTCTATGATGCCGTGCTCGCCGAGGCGCAGCATATTGACTGCATCGCTTTGTTGGATCACAGCGGTGACGTGCTGCAGACGACGGACCTGGCGGACTTCAGCCAGCGCTATGGCCATCTCAGCATGGTGGTGCTTCATCGCGGCGGCTTGCACCACGCTCTGTTATCGGCGGCGCCTCAATCAGCCATTCGCCTCGGCATGGAATGCGTGGGCGCACGAACGCATGAGGCCGGTGCCGTACTGAGGTTTGCAAATGGCCATACCGTCGAAGCCGACCTCGTGCTTGCCTGCGATGGCGTCCATTCCGCCATACGCAAGGCGGTATTCCGCGAAGCGCGTGAGCGTTTCGCGCGCTATACGTGCTGGCGCGCAATCTCGCCTGGAATACCGGCGGTATTTGATCCGACCCGCCTCTCGGAGAGTTGGGGTGCTGCCGGCAAACGTATCGGCCTGGCCGCCATTCCGGGCGAACGGATCTACTGGTTCGCGTGCTGCGGCGCCCGCAGAATCAAGGATCCTAACTTGGCCAAGATTGGGCTCACCGAACTCCAGGCCATGTTTGCCGAATTCCACGATCCTGTTCCGGAGGTGCTCGCCAGCACCTCTTCAGACGCCGTGATCTGGACTGACATCGAGGATCTCGACCTCATGCCGTCCTTCACGCATGGCAGAATTGTCCTGCTTGGCGATGCTGCTCATGCCGTGACGCCCGATCTCGGACAGGGCGCGGGCTTGTCGATAGAGGATGCAGCGGTACTCGCATCGCTTCTCGGCCGCCTTCCGATCGATGAGACCCTGCACGAATACGATGCCCGGCGCGTCGGTCGCGCGCATCGCCTCGCCTCCGGGTCCCGCCTCTACGCAAAGGTGGCCCAGTGGCAAAATTCACTCGTTGTTCCACTTCGCAATCGCGTGGTGAAGAGTATCCCGGAGCGCTTCATGGATCGCCAACTCGACGCGGTCCTCGACATCGATTTCGAGCCGGTGCAGGCTGCGGCCTAAACAGATCGTACAACGCTGCGCAAGGTATTGCGACAACGACAGGCTGGTCTGGAGGCGATCAGCCGCCCCTGGGTGTTCTGATTAAGACACCCAATATACCCGCTTAATTCCGTTTTCACCGGAACTCTCGCAGCCGGCAGCTGTTTTGCATCCAGGCAACGAAACGGAGGAAAATCATGACTTCCAAACATCCCAAGTCAACTCGCCCTACCGATGCAGATCTCGAGCGGGATCCGGGTATCGGACAGTCGAAGGGGCTGCATCGTGACAAGGGCGCGGACGATATTGCCGGGCAGAACACTGAAGAAGGCGATGTGGCCAACGACACCAACCGATTTGGCGGCGTAAACCCCAAACAGCGCGGCCGCACAAACAAGTAGGAAAGGTCCATGACGGACGATTCCGCCATCGCGCACTGAACAGCCACGAGAGCAGGTATGGTCGATAAAATCACCGGCTGGCGCGCTTATATTGCCGGTCGCCAACCGGCGAAATAGCCCGCCGGTGCCACGCCGATTTCACGCTTCAGGAACCTGAGCGCTGAAGCGTCCGGACAGCGCATGCTTGTACCGACAAACAGACGCCGGCCTCTAGTAGCTGCATGAACGGCCGTCGCCGGGTCGGAATCCATCCGCACAGGCCGGGTTCATTGAATCACCCGGCTGATATCCTGATGCTGAGCCATATGAATTTGGTGGTGTCGAGCAGGCCGAGGTCATGGCGGCAAGGCTGATTGCCGCGGCTGCTACAAATGCCTGAAATCTGTTCATCTAGGCTTCTCCAGTTTTCGACGCGATGAGAGCCTCTCCCCTTCGGAATGCCGGGAGAAATTTTCCCAGAACTCATCTGCTCCCAGATATCTTGAGCCTCAACATATAGGCGCGCTCCTCGGTTGGCGTTAGCTCCGAACGTGCAAGATTCTCTTCGACCTTCGCAGGCTCTGCAACGGCAACCGGGGCTCTCGAACTGTTTCCGTTTAAAAGCGACGGAAACTCCGCTTCTGCCACTCTTGACTCGCGAACCGAACGGAACATAATAGGAACATCGGCTTAGTGGCCGCCAATCTGAAAACTTGCGGTGGAAACTCTGAAGGAGAGCGAGGTCGTGCGTCCGCAGATAGCTGAAAAACTGGCAGAAGAAGCGCTGAGAGGAGAAGTCGACGCAGTTGTCGCCTTTCATGATGGGGACATCCGCGCCGCCATTACGACATTGCTGCTGGATTGCCGTCACCTGCGGCTTCAGCTTGCTCTTGCGGAAACAGGGATGAACTGCGGCATGACACGTAGATGGACACCGACTGTCGAACGGGCATGAAACATCGCCGCAGTATTGAGCTCGCACCCCCTGATAGCCATGCAGTCGAAATCGAAAAGGAAACGCTGTCGACCCTGCCGCGGTGGTATATCATCCATGCTCGTTGCCGCAGATGCCGTCACGAAACATCTATCGACCGGCAGGAAATTGCCCGGCGCTACGGCGATGACCTGTCTCTCGCCAAGCTCGCCAGGCGCCTCAAATGTCAAGGATGCGGCAACCGGTCCGACAATGTGCTGTTACTTCAGAAGCTGCCGCGCGATTGAAGGAGATTGCGCCAGATCGTGTCGGGTTTCGGCTGAACCCGCGCGGGCAAGCCGGCCCACGTGAGCGGCTCAGCCGCTGCTGAAGCAGCCCAGCTTGACGCACAACCCAGATAGAAGCCGCTCGGGAACAAACGCCGTGGATAAAAGTTGAGTGGCATCAACCACGTAACGTCAGTTTCTGACAGGAGGTCTCTCATGGGTCGCGGTATTCTGCTTTGGCTGCTTGGTGTTCCACTGCCGATCATCATCCTTCTTGCTCTGTTTATGCGATAGGAAGAGATCATGTCGGTTTCAATGACAGGTTCCGGGGAGATTGCTACCCCAGTCGAATCCTCCAATTCCGCCATGACATGGGGGCCGATCTTCGGGGGCGCCGCTGCGGCCATCGGCGTGACCCTCATTCTTTTGCTGCTTGGATCCGGGGTCGGGTTGACGATGGTGTCGCCCTGGTCGGGGCAAAGCAGTTCACTCGGCACGGTCGGGGTGACGGCGGCGATCTGGCTCGTTGTCGTGCAATGGCTGTCCTCCGGGCTCGGAGGCTATATCACCGGCCGGCTGCGCACGAAGTGGGCAGCCGTGCACACCGACGAGGTGTTCTTCCGCGATACCGCGCATGGCTTCATCAGCTGGGCGCTGGCGACGATCTTCGTTGCCGGATTTCTAGCCTCGTCGCTGACCTCGCTTGCCGGTGCGGGCGCACAAGCCGTGGGTTCAGCGGCCAGCGCCGCAGGTACGGCAGCAGCGTCGTCGACGGCATCGGCCGCGGATCTGCCTACCGCTTATTTTACTGACGCTTTGCTGCGTCCGGAACAGGCCCGTGCAGGAGCAACATCCGATGATACTGCTGCAACGGCTGAGGTTTCTCGCATCCTCCTCAACGGTGCTGCCGCCGGCCAGATCCCGGATGACGACAAGGCCTATCTGGCCACCATCGTCTCTGCTCGCACCGGTCTTTCCGAAGCCGATGCACGCACGCGCGTCGACACTGTGCTGAAGCGCATCGACGACGCCAAGGTCGCCGCCCAGAAAGCCGCCGATGAGGCACGCAAGGCTGCCTCCACCACGGCATTGCTCGGCGCGTTGTCACTTCTGATCGGGGCTTTCATCGCTGCTGCCGCCGCGGCCTTTGGCGGGTCGCAACGTGACGAAGAGGAAGACCTCCTCGTCACGCCCCGGATCTAAGGTCCGAGGCTCAGGGTCAACGGAAATTGGGGCGCGGGGCCGCAAGGCCCCGCGCCCTTTTATGCGGCGCCATCCCAGGCTCTGCTGCGGTTGGGTGATCGTGCGCTGCAAGGCTTTTTCCCCATGGCAGTTTATTTCGCATCGGGCGGAACATGTGGCCGTTGAGGAGCTTCGGTTAAGTCAAATTTTTTTCCGGAGAATGTAGATGGCCAAGAAGACCTCCCAAACCTCGCCCTCGGACGACGCAACGATCCACGATCAGAAACTGCACCGAGGTGTAGGCGGTGAGCTTCATCAGTTTGCCGAAGACGGCAAACCGGTGCTGACTACAGCGCAGGGCGGACCCGTCTCAGATGATCAGAATACGCTTCGTCTCGGTGCCCGCGGCCCTGCCGTCATCGATGATTTCCATTTTCGCGAGAAGATCTTTCATTTCGATCACGAGCGCATCCCCGAGCGGGTCGTCCATGCACGCGGTTACGGCGCGCATGGCTATTTCGAAACATATGAATCGCTGGCCGCCTATACCCGGGCCGATCTTTTCCAGCGGCCAGGCGAAAAGACGCCGGCCTTCGTCCGATTTTCGACCGTCGCAGGTAGCAAGGGTTCCTTCGATCTGGCGCGCGACGTGCGTGGTTTCGCGGTCAAGATCTATACGCAGCAGGGGAATTGGGACCTGGTCGGCAATAATATTCCGGTCTTCTTCATTCAGGACGCGATCAAGTTTCCCGACGTCATCCATTCCGTAAAGCCGGAGCCCGACAAGGAATTTCCGCAGGCGCAGTCGGCGCATGACAATTTCTGGGACTTCATCAGCCTCACGCCCGAAAGCATGCACATGATCATGTGGGTGATGTCGGACCGCGCTATCCCGCGATCGTTCCGTTTCATGGAGGGTTTCGGCGTTCACACCTTCCGCTTTGTCAACGCAGCGGATGAATCGACCTTCGTCAAATTCCATTGGAAGCCGAAACTCGGCCTGCAATCCGTCGCCTGGAACGAGGCGGTCAAGATCAATGGTGCGGATCCGGATTTCCATCGCCGCGACCTCTGGCAGGCGATACAGTCGGGAAACTTTCCGGAATGGGAACTCTGCGTGCAGCTTTTCGATCAGGACTTCGCCGACACGTTCGACTTCGACATCCTCGATCCGACGAAGATCATTCCCGAGGAGATCCTTCCGGTCAAACCGATCGGCCGTCTTGTGCTCGACCGAATGCCCGACAACTTTTTTGCAGAGACCGAGCAGGTCGCCTTCATGACGCAAAACGTGCCCCCTGGCATCGACTTCAGCAACGATCCCCTTCTGCAGGGACGGAACTTCTCCTATCTCGACACGCAGCTGAAACGTCTGGGCGGTCCAAATTTCACCCATCTGCCGATCAACGCGCCGAAGTGTCCCTTCCACAATTTCCAGCAGGATGGCCACATGGCGATGCGCAATCCCGTCGGGCGCGTCAATTACCAGCCGAACTCGTGGAATCAGGGGCCGCGGGAATCGCCGGTTCAAGGCTACCGCCACTTCCCGGCCGAAGAACAGGGTGCCAAGGTTCGGCTGCGGCCGGAAAGCTTCGCCGATCATTACAGCCAGGCCCGGCAATTCTACATCAGCCAGACTCCACCGGAACAACGCCATATCGCCGCTGCGCTGACCTTCGAGTTGAGCAAGGTCGAAACGCCAGTCATTCGTGAGCGCATGGTCTCGCATCTGATGAACATCGATGAGACCCTTGCCAGCAAGGTCGGCCACGCACTCGGCTTCAAATCGATGCCGAAGCCTGCCGATGCCGCCATGCCGACGCGGCAGGATCTCGAGCCGTCGCCGGCGCTCAGCATTGTCGAGCGCGGTCCGAAGCGGTTCGAAGGACGCAAGCTCGGCATTCTTGTCAGCGATGGCACCGATGCCGCTATCTTCAAGGCGCTGCTTGCCGAGATCACCGAGCAGAAGGCGGCCTTCGAAGTGATCGCACCGAAGATCGGCGGCGTGACGCTCTCGGACGGCAATTGGATCGAGGCGCATCAGATGATCGACGGCGGACCTTCGGTACTTTACGACGCCGTCGCCCTCCTCCCCTCAGCCGAGGGAACCGGCGATCTGCTGAAGGAGGCAACGGCCCGCGATTTCGTGGCGGACGCCTTCGTACACTGCAAGTACATCGGTTACGTGGAAACAGCGCTGCCACTCATGCAGAAGGCCGGAATTGCCGATTCACTGGATGAGGGCGTGATGGCGCTCGCAGCGGCGAAAGACGTTCCGGCTTTTATCAAGGCGCTTGGCAAACTGCGTGTCTGGGGCCGGGAGCCATCGGTCAAATTGAATTGACGTCTCGTCGCCATAACGACACGAGGGGCTAGTCGTCGAATAAAACCCGCGGAAACGCGGGTTTTATGTCGTTTGCGGTGCCCTATTTATTGAGCTGAGGTGATGGAAGCTGCTCCATCTCCAGTTTTCCGCGCTGTGGAGAGCCGTATGCGCTCGCACTTTCGACAGATCTCTGATTTGGTCGTCTTGTGGGCAGGCCATCGTGTGGTTCCTGTCACGCTGATCGCGTTCGCAGCCATTTGGGCGGCAGTGGGTCTCAGCTTTTCCTTCCCAAGGCAGTGGTTTTTGCTGACCAATATGGTGGGTACCCTCATCATATTTTTTATCTTGCTGCTGGTGCAGCACTCCCAAAACCGGGACATGACGGCGCTCCATGCCAAACTCGACGAACTGATCCGATCGAGCGAAGCAGGAAACCACTGGATTGCGGCTGAGAAGAAAGATGCCGACGCGATAGAGGGAATGCGCCAGCTACACCACGGCCAAACCTCCGAGACCTCGACCTAAAGCGCGTCGCAATCTTTCAGATTCGCTCCTCGCGCTTCAGATCTTTACTGTTACGCGTGTCGTTATCGCAAAACTGCTGCACAGTTTTGCGCGACATGTCCTAGACGGACGCTGCCTCTGCGGCAGATTTCTCATCCGCTTTGTCCTCGACGCATTCTGCTTTCTCGGCAAGGGTC
The DNA here is from genome assembly GCF_019778565.1 of Rhizobium laguerreae. NCBI lineage: Bacteria > Pseudomonadati > Pseudomonadota > Alphaproteobacteria > Hyphomicrobiales > Rhizobiaceae > Rhizobium > Rhizobium laguerreae. The sequence continues at coordinate 346,839 of NZ_JAAXQT010000005.1, forward strand.
TTGCTCATTTCCCTGAGTTCGCCCTCATCCAACTTTTCGATGCCGACAAACTTATTGGCCGCCTGGCTCGTCAGGATGAGTTCGTCAAGTTTGGCCTGCAGAGCCTTTCCGTCACGGTTCTGGCTGTTCTGCAACACAAATACCATCAAGAAGGTAATGATGGTGGTAGTGGTGTTGATCACAAGTTGCCAGGTCTCTGAATAGCCGAAAAAAGGGCCGGAAACCGCCCAGACAAGCACCAGCGCCAAAGCCGCGACAAAGGTGAACGGCTTTCCCGAGAGATCGGCGACGGTGGTCGCAAAGGAAGAGAAGAAGTTGGATTTGTTCGACATCTGTAAAGCCTCGTTGGGTCGCAATGCTGTCAATCGACAACATCAACTCTACATACCGGCCGAAGTTCCTCGCGCCGCCGAGGTCAATCAAGAGGTCCGACGCTCTTCCTTCGCTGCCCGCGGAGAAGATTGTCGCTGATAACCCGTACCTTCACGGATGTTCCCCCTGCCGGGCAAAAGAAATAAGATATCTGAATAGCTTAGCTGGTTCACTCAGGAGAAGTGGCCCGCCCAACCAAAAACGCGCCAGAAAACATTGTGCAGCGCAGCAACCTTTTCGTAGACTGACGCGTTTAGTTCAGCATCACCGCCGTCCCGGCTGCTGATTGGCGGAGACTTTCAATGAGATCTATGTCAGACACCCTCGCACGCCTTGCTGCGCTGCGAGGAACCCTTCGCGCCCGACCCTCGCAGGACAATCCCGATCTCGTCGCCTTGGACGCATTTGGCTCAAACCCGGGCGCTTTGGGGGGCTACATCTATTTGCCGTCGAAGCGCGGGAAAGACATGGCCCTTGTCGTTGTCCTGCACGGCTGCACCCAGACCGCCGCCGGATATGATATTGGGTCCGGGTGGTCGCGATTGGCCGAGGACTATGGCTTCGCGCTGCTGCTTCCCGAGCAACGACGGGCAAACAATCCAAACCTCTGCTTCAATTGGTTTAACCCGGAGGACATAAGCCGGGATCACGGCGAGGTCTTTTCCATTCGCCGGATGATCGCAAAGGTCGTTGCGGAACACGGTATCGACGGCAGGCGCGTGTTCGTGACCGGGCTTTCGGCCGGCGGCGCCATGGCCGCAGCCATGCTCGCCACCTATCCTGAGGTTTTTGCAGGCGGCGCAATCATCGCAGGCCTGCCATATGCAAGTGCAGCAACCATTCCCGAGGCGTTCGACCGAATGCGCGGCCATGGCAGTCCGACTGGCAAAGAGCTTGAACTGCGATTGAGAAACGCTTCAGGGCACAAAGGCCCGTGGCCGACATTATCACTCTGGCAGGGAACCGCAGACAGAACCGTCGTGCCATCCAATGCGAATGCGATCGTGGAGCAATGGAAAAATATCCACGGTGTCGACGCATCGCCGGGCCGCGTCGAAGATATCGGAAGACACCAGCGAAAGGTCTGGACCGATGCTCACGGTGTCGACGTGATCGAGCTCTATACGATTGCCGGGATGGATCACGGCACGCCGCTCGATGTCGGCACCGGCTACGGAGCAAGCGGCCCCTTCATGCTTGACGTCGGAATTTCATCGACCGTCGAAATTGCCAGGTCCTGGGGTCTGGTCCCCTCATTTGAAAAACGGCGCGATGCAAAAGCCTTTGCTTCGCAACCGGAAAACGTCGCAGGCCCATTCGGCGCGGACAGCGACCGTGGCGGCATTCAGAAAATCATTGAAGACGCCCTTCGGTCCGCCGGACTGCTGCGATAGTCGCAAGGCATACGACGGCCGTCAGAACCCGCGAGATCGGCGCTATCGGTTTTGAGACTTGGGCAGTGGTCCGTTTTGGTGGCTGAAGACGAGTTCGCTCTGGACATCTTGCTGAAACTGCAGCACCCGCTGACCGACATCGCTCTCCGGCATCCCTGCGGCCAGAAGCTGATCGGCAAGCCTGCGGCATTCGGCCTTCCAGAATTCTATCGCATCTGCGCCGTGCCGCCGGCCGAGTTCGCGAGCGCAGCGCTCGACATTGGCAGTTCCGATTCCAGCGGGAAAGGCAATAATCTTGCCTTCATTGGCGCCGGCAGGCCGGCGGGTCATTTCAGTAGCCATCGAACACAGGTTCCTTTGATCCTGTTCGTTGTCTACGGGACTATGGTTAATGCTTTCTATTTGCTGCGGTAAGAAGATCAATCAGGTGGAAATTTGGCGGGCCGCAATGTCACCAGACAATCGGATGGGTTTTGCCGGTGAGCACGTTCACGAACCCCTCCGGCGCCAGCTCCGAGGGCGCGACCAGGACCCAGCGCCAAGGCGAGCAGGTCAGCGTCGCAAACGACAGGCGTTCGGGAAATCCCGGCCACCATCGAGGCGAAAAAGTCGGCTCGTACATCCAGTCGATCCCGGCGCCGGCGGCATAAAGAGCCTGCATCTCTGCATCGAGCACTTCGGCCGAACGCGCCGTCATCAGGCCGCCGACCTCGTAGTGGACGCGGGCGAGAATCTTGCCGGCGGATACCAGCACCCAGCCGCCCTGCTGCTCGTTCAAGGCATTGACTGATATCGCCATCGCCTCATCCGATGAGCCGACCGTCCAGATATTGTGCTTGTCGTGCCCGAGCGTGGAGGCGAGCGCCGTCTCCGGCGTGCGCGGTCCGGTGCCCAGCCAGAACATCCTGGAGATCTTGGCCTCCCCGGAAAACCGGTCGACAATCGAGAATTTGGTGACATTGCGTGCGGGATCCCGCTGCACGGCGCCCTCTTCCACCGGCAATTCCATGGTGATGAAATCGTCGTGCCAGTGAAACGGCCGCAAAAGTGCTGCGTTGACCGTGGTCCGGTTCGGCGGCGCCTCGATGCGGAAATCGTCAGCCGTGACCGTCCGGTCTATTTTCACGGTCCGCGTCGCCCATTGCGGCCAGTCGATTTGAGGGCGCACGCCGATGAATGTCGCGCCCTCGGACACAGGACGCCCGTCCGCCCACACTTTTTCGATCGACAGGCTGTCGACGTCGCTGAGAAGAACGATATCGGCGAAACGGCCCGGCGCGATCGATCCGACCCAAGGCGTCAGCCGCATATGGCGTGCCGGATTGAGGGTGACGCACTGGATGGCGGTCTCCGGCGCAAGGCCGTTTTCGATGGCAAGCCGGACATTGTGGTCGGTCGCACCGATTTTCAGTGTGTCCGAGGCACTGCGGTCGTCGGTCACCAGAGCGATCTGCGACCAGTCCGTCAGCCCCCTGTCGATCAGCCCGCGGATGACCTCCGGCAGGGAATGCGGCCTGAGCTCGATGAAAAGGCCGTGGAGGAGTTTCTGCCAGATTTCATCGAGAAACCAGCCTTCGTGATCGGAGGCTAGACCCGCCGCGGCAAAGGCATTGATCGAGGCCATGTCGCGCAGTCCGGCACCGTGGCCTTCGACCACGCCGCGCTGCTCGAAGGTCGCGCCGATCATGCCCCACAGCCGATCGTAGGAAGGATTGCCGGGATCGGATATGGACGGCCAGTCCATGACCTCATCGAGCCCAGCGACCATCAGGCTTTCGGAAAGGAAGGCCTTCTGCTCATCGTAGCCGAACCAGCCGCCACCCCATTCATAGGCGGTCGGAGGGACGGCGGAGCCAGGCAGGGGAAAGATTTTCATTGGCGATCCGCGCCGGCGCGCTTCCAGCCAGAATTCCAGATTGCGGGCGCCGTTGACATTGGAAAATTCGTGGCTCGCCTCGCATGTCCAGGTCAGGCCATGCGGCATCACCAAAGCCGCCTCCCATTCCGGCGTCAGATGGGAGCTTTCGATATGTTTGTGCGCCTCGCCGAAGCCCGGCACGGCCGCAAGATCGGGCTCGGCGAACCGCTCGCTCACCTCGCCTTCGTAGCTGCCGGCGGGGCCGACATAAGCGATACGGTGGCCCTTGATGACGATCTCCTGATCGTCAAGCCATGTCCTCGTATGGACATCGAGCAACCTGCCCACGCGCAGCAACCTGTCGGCGGGCCGGCGTCCCAGCGCCGTCAGCACGAGATCCTGGCGCGTCAGAACCTCGTCGGACGCGTTGATCAGCAAATCGTCGGGAAGAGCAGTGCGCGAAGTGGCCATGAATGGAATGCCCGTGAGAAGCTGGAACCGCCGGACCGTAAAGACCACACGCCGATGTGTAAAGCGATGCTCCGGCCTTCGAAAATTCCTCGGACAAGAGCGTATTTGCTCAATTATTGAGCTTGCGGCCTGGCAGATCAAAAAATAGTATCCCTCAATTCCTGGGGGTATGATCCCGATTGCCAACGCCGCTTTTCACAGAAGGACATTGCTCATGAAGGCCAGACGTTTTGCCCGAATCCTGTCTCTTGCGCTGCTCGCCGCCGTCGGCAGCACCGCTGCGGCCCATGCGCAATCGAAGACGCTGACTATCTCCTGGTGGGGCTATAACGGCGAGAAGATGAATGCGAACATCATCACGCCTTTCAAGAAGATCTGCGGCTGCGAGATCGTGTTCGAGACCGGCAACAATGCCGACCGGCTCAACAAGCTGAAACTGCGCGATGGCAAGGGCGTCGATGTCATCTATCTCACCGACAGCTTCTCGCAGCTCGGCATTGAACAGGGATTGTTCCAGGAGATCGATGCGTCGAAGATCCCCAACCTCGCGGATATCTACGAGCTGGGCAAGGCGCCTCAAGGCAAATACGGCCCCGCCTACACGATCGGTCGCGTCGGCATCGTCTATGATTCCGCCAAGGTCAATCCGCCGATCACTGCCTGGGGCGATCTGTGGCGCGACGATCTGAAAAGCTCCGTCTCCCTGCCCGGCATCACCACCACTGCCGGCCCGCTGGTCGTTCTGGAAGCCGGCAAGCATGGCGGCGCAGATGCCTATGAGGACACCGACAAGGCCTTCTCGGAAATCGAGGCGCTGAAGCCCAATGTCGTCAAGAACTACAACACCGGCTCGGAGCTGGTGAACCTGATATCAACAGGCGAAGTGCGTGTTGCGCTGGCCCAGGACTTTACCTTGGCATCGATGCAGGCGGCCGTTCCGACGATGACATGGGCCAAGCTCAAGGACGGCGATATCGCCACGCTGAACACCGTGAACATCCCGAAGGGTTCGGAAAATGTCGAACTCGCCCATCAGTTCATCAACTTCATCCTGTCCAAAGAAGTCCAGCAGGCTGAAGCCGAACAAGGCGTCGATGCGCCGATCTCGACAAAGGTCAGCCTGACGCCGGACCAGGCGAAGATCTGGACCTATGGCGCGGATATGGTGGCAGGCCTCACCCGCATCGACTATGCCAAGATGAACGCTGCCAAGGCCGACTGGATCGATCGCTGGAACGAAGTCTTCGGTCAGTAAGCTGCGCGATATCCTGGCCTGAGACCGGTTCATTGCCAGTCCTGGGCTAGACCTGGGCCAGACCTGGAAGCGCCGCACATCCGAATCCGAGATGCGGCGCTCCTGATATCCGGACATGTCACGAGTTTTAAGATGAAGCATTTTGCCAGATGGGGATTGACGATGCCGGCGACGATTGCCGTCGTTGTGCTTCTCATCGTTCCCGTCGCCATCACCATCGCTGCGACGTTTGCCGAGCCGAAGGGCGTGTTTGCGCCCTATGTGACATTCTTCAGCAGCGGCTTTCGGCGGGCGGTTCTTTATCGGACGCTGGAAATCGCCCTGATTACGACAGCGATTTCACTCACCGTCGGTTTCATCACCGCCTATGTGATCGCGCAGATGCCCGGTCGCGCAAAGAGCATCATGATCGTCACAGCGGTCTTTCCGCTGCTGACGGGTGTCGTCGTCCGATCCTTCGCATGGCTGATCATTCTCGGGAAGAACGGTATCCTGAACACGATGCTGATCTCGACCGGCATCCTCAGTGAGCCGCTTTCGATGCTCTATACCGAAGGCTCGGTGATCGTCGCCATGGTCTATCTCTTCGTTCCCCTGATGATCCTGACACTGGTCGGCGTGCTTGAAGGCATCCCGCGCGATCTGATCGATGCCTCCGCCTCGCTCGGCGCAAGGCCGCTGATGACATTCTTTCAGGTGATCCTGCCGCTCGCGACACCCGGCCTCATCGTCGGCGCGGTCCTGGTCTTCACCGGCAGCTTCACTTCCTATGCGACACCGCAACTGCTCGGCGGAGAAAAGCAGATGATGATGGGGACCTTCCTCTATCAGCGCGCCATGGTGACTTTCGACTGGGTCGGCGCATCGACGATCGCCGCCATCATGGTGGTGCTGACGCTTAGTGTCGTCCTGATCATGAGCCGCATCGCACGCCGGCTCAATCCGATGGCGGTGTGATGGACAGGCGCGTTCACCCGATCCTCGCCGCCTTCGCGGCCTGCGTTTTCTTCTTCCTGCTCGCACCGCTCGTCATCATCATCGGTGCGGCCGTCAGCGACACGACCTATCTGACCTTCCCGCCGCAGGGCCTGACATTGCGGTGGTTCGTCAATATCTTCGAAATCGAGGCCTTCCGCACGACCGCGATCACCAGCCTGCAGGTCGCTTTTCTCGGCACGGCGCTGTCGCTGCTGATCGGCGTCCCGGCCGCCTATGCGATCAACCGCTACCGGGTGGAATTGCCGCGCTGGCTTTCCACCATTTTCGTGCTGCCGATCCTGGTGCCGGAGATCGTCTTCGGATTTTCGCTGATGAAATCCGTCACGATCGGCCTCGGGCTGCCGATCTTCATCAGCCTGCTGGTCGGCCATGCACTGCTGATCCTGCCCTATTCGGTGCGTGTCGTCGGCGCCAGCCTGGCGGCCTTCGATTTTTCCGTCGAAGAGGCGGCGATCAGCCTCGGCTGCCCGCCATTGAACACCTTCCTGACCGTGGTCCTGCCGAATATCCGCGCCGGCGTCATTGCCGCCTTCATCCTCGCCTTCATCACATCGATCAACGACGTGTCGGTTTCGGTCTTTCTGACCGGGCCGGGTATCTCGACGCTGCCGATCCAGATCCTTGCGCATATGGAACAGTTCTTCGATCCGACGATCGCATCGGTCTCGGTGCTGCTGATGTTCGTGACAGTCGGCGTCATGGCCGTCGTCGAGGCCACGCTCGGCCTCACCTTCCTGACAAAGTAGAAGCTCTTGACCGTATCCCTCACCATCGATTCCATCTCCGCCCATTACGGCAGCACCCAGGTGCTGAAGGACCTGTCGATCTCAGTCATGGCCGGAGAGCTGGTGTCCCTGCTCGGCTCCAGCGGCTGCGGCAAGACGACGACATTGCGCCTCGTGGCCGGCTTTTTGCAGCCGAGCAGCGGCAGCATCAAGCTCGGCGAGCGCGACCTGACCGGCCTCCCCGCGCATGCGCGCGAAATCGGCCTGGTCTTTCAGAACTACGCGCTTTTTCCTCATCTGAGCGTCCAGGACAATGTTGCCTTCGGCCTGAGGCAGCGTCGTATTCCCCAGCAGGAACGGGCGAAAAGAACGATGGCCATGCTGGACCGGGTCGGCCTTTCGGCCTTCGCCGACCGCCTGCCATCGGCTCTGTCGGGCGGCCAGAAACAGCGCGTGGCGCTCGCCCGGGCACTGGTCATCGAGCCGCCGCTTCTGATGTTCGACGAGCCGCTTTCCAACCTGGATGCAAAGCTCAGGATCGACATGCGCGTCGAGATCAGGCAGCTCCAGCGCGCCAACGGCACGACGTCGCTTTACGTCACCCATGACCAAGAGGAGGCATTCTCGATCTCCGACAGGGTGGCGATCATGAATGCCGGGCGCATCATGCAGCTCGACGCGCCGGAGGTGCTGTATCGCCGGCCAGCCAACGCCTTCGTCGCCCGTTTCGTCGGCTTCGAGAACCTGATCCGCATGAAGGTGACCGCGCGCAACGGCGCGCTTGTGACCGCCGAAACAACGGGCGGAGCGCGGCTGCAGCTGTCGCAGGAAACATTCGGGCCGATCAAGGACGACTTCGTGCTGGCCTGCCGCGCAGACGGTCTTGCCGTCAGTCGTGACGGTGATGGCATCGCGGCCGTGCTCGGCACGCGCACCTATCTCGGCCGGGCCTATCAGTACAAATGCATGACCGCGGCAGGCGAGATCACCGCCAATGGTGCGCTGTCCGATCCGCTGGAAACAGGCGCGTCCGCCGTGCTGACTCCTGTGGCAGAGCAATGCTGCATTCTCGACGCGGAAGATTGAGCCTCTGAGGAGAAACGATGACCAGTGCCATGGACCAAGATATCGATGCCGTTCTTGCCTATGTGGACCGGAGCCTCGATGACAGCCTGGCGCGGCTTTTCGAGCTGATCCGCATTCCGAGCGTCTCGACCGACCCGGCCTATCGTGATCACTGCCGGGCTGCTGCCGAATGGCTGAGCCGGGATCTGGCTGTCATCGGTTTCGAAGCATCGGTGCGCAAAACGACCGGCCATCCGATGGTCGTCGCCCATGAAAAGGCGGCGTCCGGACCGCATCTACTGTTTTACGGCCATTACGATGTCCAGCCGGTCGATCCGCTGGCGCTGTGGAAGAGCGATCCGTTCGAGCCGCGCATGGAAGGCTTGCCGAACGGCGATACTGCGATCGTCGCGCGCGGCGCGTCCGACGACAAGGGACAGTTGATGACCTTCGTCGAAGCCTGCCGCGCCTGGAAGAGCGTCACCGGGAAGCTGCCGGTGCAGGTGAGTATGCTGTTCGAAGGCGAGGAAGAGGCCGGCAGCCCGAGCCTCGCGCCCTTTCTGGATGCGACGGCGGACGAGTTGAAGGCCGATGCGGTTTTCGTCTGCGACACGGATATGTGGGATCGCGAAACGCCTGCCGTCACGACGATGCTGCGCGGTATCTTCAGTACGGAAATCGAAGTCACCTGCGCCGATCAAGACCTGCATTCCGGCATGTTTGGCAATGCCGCGCGCAATCCGCTGCAGGTGCTGTCAGACGTCGTTTCGAGCCTGCGGCGAGCCGATGGCGGCGTCGCGGTCGAGGGTTTTTATGATGGCGTGAAAGAGCTGCCGGACGCCATCAAGGCGCTGTGGAAAAGGCTGCCCTTCGACGAGGAGGCCTTTCTCGGTGATATCGGCCTCAGAGATCCGGCCGGCGAGGCAGGCCGTTCCGTCCTCGAACAGATCTGGGCGCGGCCGAGCTGCGAGATCAACGGCATGAGCGGCGGTTATACAGGCGAAGGCTTCAAGACGGTCATTCCGGCGAATGCAAGCGCCAAGATTTCGTTTCGCCTGGTTGAAGGACAGGATCCTCAGGCGATCCGCGATGCCTTCCAGCGGCACGTGCGCGCACGTATCCCTCAGGATTGTTCGGTTAGCTTCAAGGATTACGGGCTTTCGCCGGCAACCGTCATGCCGATCGACAGTCCGTTTCTCACCAGAACGCTTCAGGCGCTTTCGACGGAATGGCAATGCGAAGCGGCCCTTGCCGGCACGGGAGGCTCGATCCCCATCATCGGCGAATTCAAACGCCGGCTCGGATGCGATGCCGTCCTGGTCGGCTTCGCCCGCTTCGACAACCGCGTCCACAGCCCGAACGAAAAATACGATCTCTCCAGCTTTCATAAGGGCATACGATCCTGGGTCCGCATCCTGGCCGCCCTCGCCGACTGACGCGAATGTACCGCGCCGCGTAGCTTTTCGGGAGCAGCAAAGGAGGCTGTAACACTTTGAATTGCTGCATTATGCAGTAGGCTATGGTGCAGCAAGCGCAAAGCGCCCCACATCACCATCGACACCGAGGCAGCAGAGACCACCGATGACGATAACCGCTCCCCGCGATTTCCTGAAAGGCCTGTTTGACGCGGCGGTTCGCGCCGCCGATCCGCTGACCGGCATCAAGGCGCGTCTGCCTGAAAGGCCGAAGGGCAGGACCGTGGTGATCGGCGCCGGCAAGGGCGCGGCGCAAATGGCGCGGGCGCTCGAAAGCGTCTGGGACGGACCGCTCGAAGGTGTGGTGGTCACCCGTTACGGCTATGGCTGCGAGACACGCGGCATCGAAATCCTCGAGGCAGCGCATCCGGTGCCGGATGTGGCTGGCCTTGCCGCCGCAAAGCGGCTGACGGAGACGGTGAACGGGCTGACGGAAGACGATCTGGTGATCGCGCTGATCTGCGGCGGCGGCTCGGCGCTGCTGCCCGCCCCGCCGGACGGGCTGACCCTCGAAGACGAGATTGCGCTCAACCAAATGCTGCTTGCCTCGGGCGCGCCGATTTCGGCGATGAATGTCGTGCGCAAGCATCTCTCCACCATCAAGGGCGGCAGACTTGCAGCAGCGACCAAAGCGAGGGTCATCAGCCTGATCGTCTCCGACATTCCCGGCGACAACCCGGCTCATGTCGCCTCCGGACCGACGGTGCCTGATGGTTCGACACGGCACGATGCGCTCGACATCATCAGGCAATACGGATTGCAGCTGCCGCAGGCAGCACTCGACCATCTGAACTCGCCGAAAGCCGATGCACCGCGGCCGGACGATCCGGTGTTTTTGCGGCACGCGCATCACATCATCGCCTCCGCCGGCGTTTCGCTGGAGGCAGCTGCCGCCCAGGCAAAATCGCAGGGAATCGAGCCGGCTATCCTTTCAGATGCGATCGAGGGGGAATCGCGTGACGTGGCGCTGGTGCATGCGGCCATCGCCCGCGAGGTGTTGGGCCGGAACAGGCCGTTTTCCAAGCCGGTCGTCATCCTTTCCGGCGGCGAGACGACGGTGACGCTGAGAGCCAAGGGTGGCAAGGGCGGACGCAACGGCGAATTCGCGCTCGCCATGGCGCTTGCGATCGACGGACAGGAGGGCATTCATGTCCTCGCCGCCGACACCGACGGGATCGACGGCTCGGAGGATAATGCCGGCGCCTTTGCCGATGGCGGCACGGTGAGGCGCCTGCACGCCGCCGGGCTCGATCCGCGCCGGCTGCTCGACGGCAATAACAGCTATTCGGGCTTTGCGGCCACCAGCGATCTCTTCGAAACCGGCCCGACCGGAACCAACGTCAATGATTTCAGGGCAATCCTGATCCGTTAGAGCAATTTCAGGAAAAGTGCGAAGCGGTTTTCCGTCCGGAATTGCGTAAAACAAGAGCAGCCGGCCGCTGCGCGGCGCTGGCGGATCAGGTCTCGATCCGCCCCTGTTCGACCAGCCAACCCACCGATTCCTGCACCGCCTGCAGGGACGTGTATCTCGGAGTGTAACCCAGCAGGCGTCCGGCTTTTGCGATCGAACAATTCGGGCTACGGGCAATATGTTCCCAGGTCGCCTTCGCATCCTCAGCCGTCTGACTTTCGGCCCAGGCGTCGAATGGGGCGAAGCTGAGCTTCGGCTCGTGCCCGAACCAGCGAGACATGGATTCAGCATAACCGCGAAGGGTCAATGCCTGCTCCGAAACCGCGTGGAAACTTTCGCCGGTCGACGCATTCCAGTTGGCGATCGCATCCATGAACATCGCCGCCACGTCATCGGCATGGATGTGATGAACGGTCTCCAAGCCGAAGTGGGGCAGCGCCAGGGTCTCTCCGCGGGCAAGGGTTGAAAAGACCTGCAGGTTGAAATTGCCGGCCGGATTGAGCGGCGTCCAGCCGGGACCGACAATGTGCCCGGGATGGACTATGGTTGCCGGAAATCCGTGAAGCCTTGCCTGCTGCAGCAGATAGGTTTCGATTGCCGCCTTCTGCGTCCCATAGTCGCCGAAGGGAAATTTCGGCGTCTCCTCTAGCGTGGGTACGACCGTCGAATGGCCATGCGTCCAGATCGTGCCGGTATGCAGGAAGTGACCGATATGCCCCGACAGCGCCGTCACCAGATGCTCGGCACTTTCCAGCGAGAAGCAGATCATGTCGATGACGATGTCGGCTTTCAATGCACGTACGGCCGCGCCGAAATCACCCGTCAGTTCCATGGCTGCCCGATCCATCTGACGCTGATCGACGGCAGCCCAGGCGTGGTTTGCCGTATAGGGCTTTGCCGTGCCGCGGCTGATCGTGACGACGTCGTGACCGGCTTCCACCAGACGGGGAACGAGATAGGTTCCGACATGGCCCGTTGCTCCGATTACCAAAACCCGCATCATCGTTCCTCCCTTGGCATGTCCGTGTTGAATATGCCGCGCTCAGGTGATCCTGCAAGCAGACTTTTCGTGATCAAGTCGGCTCAACCAGGCCCGCTATCGATTCTTGAAAACAAGACAGGTGCCGCCGTGCTTGCGGATCTGGTTGCAGAGGTCGTTGGCTTCCATGCGCGTCTGCCGGCCGATGCGGACAGCATAACGCGGCCGAAAACCGAAGCTGCGATCGCGCTGGCGCAGGATCAGCGGCTGCTCCGCATTCAGGGGCGCGGGCAGATCCTGCATAGCATCGAGAAACATGCGCCGGGCGACCGCGACATTCGCATTCGCCGCAAGCTGGACGCCCCAGGGCGCCCATTCACCCTCCTGACGCCAGGGTGTGTCCTTCAACGTCCGTCTCTCCGCAAGCGCCACGCAACCATCGAGGAAGGACTTGTCCTTGTCGAGCGGGGCGGCCGCATCTTCCGGTGGGTTATCCTTCCATTCCTCGACCGTATGCGCGGTGATCGCCAGCACGTAGCTACGCGTCTCGTAAGGTAATCTTCCTGACGCAAGGTAAGTCGCAAGGCCGTTTTCACCGGCATTATAGGCGGCGGCGGCAAGGCCGAGATTGCCGAAACGATTGCGCAATTCGTCGAGATACTGCGCCGATTTCCGCAGCGCTTCCAAAACCTGGTAGCTGTCTTCGAGACCGCGCAGTTTCGCCGTTCCGGGCATGAACTGCGCAATCCCCTGCGCTCCCTTGAAGCTGACGGCATCAGGGCGAAAGGTGCTTTCTCGCCAGATGAGACGGGCGAAATAATCCGCTGGCAATTGATTGGCGCTGGCGAAATGCTCGATCGCGACGCAAAGGTCGTAGTTGAAACTGTCTTTCCGGATGCAGAGCGTCTCACCCGATCCCGCCGCCGAAGGTCCCGAATACAAGCAGACCGGCGGCCCGACGCTCCCTTCAGGCTGGGCCTTTACTGTGTCCACGGCGGGAAACAGAAGACAGAGCCAAAGCATGGCCTTCGCCGATCTCCTCGCAATGTCGGACTGACGCTTTCGGCGTATCATCGGATCTCGGCGGGTTCGAACTTCCATCTCGACGCTCGATTCTAGATACCATCGATCAAAGCGCGACGCTTCCCCATTTCCATATCTGCACCCGAATTGGCGCCAGGAACGCTCACAGGTTTTTAATTTCGCCATCGATTTTGGAACAAACATATTCGGCCTGCCATGGTCGCAACGCTATTCTGCTCATCAGGAATGCCTAAGCGAACGAGGATAAGCAGATGATTGATCTCCACTACTGGCCGACGCCGAACGGCAAGAAGGTTTCGATCTTCCTGGAGGAAACGGGCACGCCCTATCGGCTGGTGCCGGTCAATATCGGCCGGGGCGACCAGTTCAAGCCTGATTACCTCAGACTCAACCCCAATCACCGCATGCCTGCCATCGTCGACCACGAACCTGCCGACGGCGGCGGTCCGTTGAGCGTCTTCGAATCCGGCGCGATCCTCTTCTACCTCGCCGAGAAGACCGGCAAATTCTGGCCGCAGGATCTGCGCGGCAAATACGAGGCCACGCAATGGGTGATCTGGCAGATGGCGAACCAGGGGCCGAAACTCGGCGAAGCCGGTCATTTCCGTCGCCTTGGCGATCGCGAAGGCGACCAGTCCTATGCGGTGCGGCGCTTCACCGACGAAGCCAACCGCCTTTACGGCGTTCTCAACATGCGGCTACGCGACCGGCGCTATCTTGCCGGCGACGAATTCACCATCGCCGACATCGTCAGCTATCCCTGGACCGTCAACTGGCAGGCCCAGGGTCAGGACATCAACGAGTTCAAACATTTCAAGCGATGGTTTGAGGAGGTCGGCGCAAGGCCCGGCGTTCAGCGCGGCCTTGCGGTCGGCGCCGATCTTAGCACCGACAACAGTAAGCTCTCGGAAGAGGAACAGGCACGCATCCGCAAGATCCTCTACAATCAGCGCGCCCTTCCCGTTCCGGATTGAGCCTAAGCAATTCCAGCAAAAGTGCGCGGCGGTTTGCGTCCGGAATTGCGCAAAAACAAGGCGCAGCGGGGCGACATTCTTCCAGAATGCCTGCAGGAAAAAGCCGCCGGGCCATATGGCCGCGGCGGCTTGGGAGTGGCTTGAAAGCAGCAATCAAGCCGTTGGCTGCTTGGTCTTCCTGAGATAGGGCAGAACCGTATCGAAGGAGCCGAAACGCGTGATCGCGTCTTCGTTGGAAACCGCGGCGGTGATGATAACGTCCTCGCCCTGGTTCCAGTTCGCCGGTGTGGCCACCTGGTGCTTGGCCGTCAGCTGGATGGAATCGATGGCGCGCAGGATCTCATTGAAATTGCGGCCCGTCGTCATCGGATAGGTCAGGATCAGCTTGATCTTCTTATCGGGACCGATGATGAAGACCGAACGCACCGTCGCATTGTCGGCAGGCGTGCGGCCTTCCGAGCTCTCGCCGGCGCCGGCCGGCAGCATGTCGTAGAGCTTGGCGACCTTGAGGTCCTTGTCACCGATCAGCGGATATTCGACGTCGAAGCCGGTGGCGGTCTTGATGTCGTTCTTCCACTTGGCATGGCTTTCCACAGGATCGACGGAGATGCCGATGATCTTGGCGCCACGCTTGGAAAATTCCCCGGCCAGGCCAGCCATGGCGCCGAGCTCGGTCGTGCAAACCGGCGTGAAATTCTTCGGATGCGAGAACAGGACGGCCCAGCCGTTGCCGATCCAATCGTGAAAGCTGATCGGTCCCTGTGTGGTGTCGGCGGTAAAATCGGGGGCAATGTCGTTGATGCGTAAGCTCATGGTCGGCCCTCCAAAGCCTTGTGTTAAATGTTGTTCATCCCAAATCGAGGCCATGGGATCCGTCCGCCGGAAGCGGTCGCAAGATTGCGGTCATCAGGATCGCGCCGGCTGAAGGTAAAAAACTTCCCATCCCAGGATTTTCAGTAAGTCATATACCACGATCACCGAAGGCATGCTCTTTCGATTTCCGGCCTGCTTCGGCATTATTTTTCCGGCAAGTGCGCGCGATGAAGAGACCGATGGCTTTTCCATCGGTCCCCGTTCAAAGCTGCAGGAGAACCGCCCGCCGCTTGCTCAGGCGGCCTGGATCGATTTGATCCTGTCGATGCCGCCGACAATAGGCGCGAAATCGTCCCACACACCCTTTGCGCCCTTCTGCCATTCGTCGAAGGCTTCCGGCTTCAAGAGCTTTCCGCCGTTGGCAAGTGCGGTCTCGACGGATTTGGATTCGTCGTCGACGATCAGCTGGTTGAAATAGGCAGCCCCCTCGCTGGAAGCCTGCTGGAACACCGCCTTCTGCTCGTCGCTGAGGCCGGCCCAGAAGGTCGAGGCATAATAGACGACGCCGGATGCCCAGATGTGCCCGGTCTCGGTCATATCGGGCACGACCTCATAGAGCTTGAAGCCGGCATAGGCCGACTTGGTCAGATCCATCGCGTCGGCGACGCCGGTTGCGAGCGCATTATAGGTCTCGGTGATCGGAATGCCGATCGGCGTCGTGCCGAATGCGCTCCAGAGCTTGGTGTGCAGCGGGCTCTGGATGACGCGAATGCGCTTGCCCTTGAGCTGCTCCGGCCGCGTCACCGGTTCCTTGGTCAGGAGATGGCGGGCGCCGTAGTTGATGAAATCACCGACGACGAAATTCTGCGCCTGCAGTTTCTGTTTGAGATCGGCGCCGACATCGCCGGCGACGGTCCTGCGGACATGGTCGGCATCGCGGAAGAGGAAGGGCAGATCGAGGATCTGCAGTTCCGGCGCCCATCCGGAGAGCGACGAGACCGTGGAAAGACTGGCCTGGATGGAGCCGAGGCGCACGCCTTCGGCCACTTCCTTCTCGCCGCCGAGCGCGCCGTTCCTGACGATATTGAACTTGAACTGGCCGGGAAGCTTCGCTTCGACCAATTCGCCGATCTTCACCCAGATCTTCGTTTCCGGCTTGTCGTCGCCGAGCAGCGAGGCGATCGTGATCGTCGTCGTGCGGGCGGCGGCGGTGCGGACGATGGCGGGCGCTGCAAGCGCCGTTCCAGCGAGAGCTGCGGTCTTCAGGAAATTGCGTCGGTTGAAATTGTCCATGGGGTTGTCCTGTTTACGAGAAGATGATGGCCCAGGCGCAGAGGATTGCGAGCGAGACCAGGAGAGCGAGGAGATAGGGAACCACCGCCCGAAAGAGCTCTGAGGCGGGAATGCGCGTGACGCCGCTGACGACGAAGATCAGCATGCCGAGCGGCGGTGTCAGTCCATGGATCATCAGGTTGACGACGATGATCACCCCGAACTGAATGGGATCGATGCCGGCGGCGACCGCTGCCGGCAGCAGGATCGGGCCGAAGAGCAGGATCGCAGCGCCGATATCCAGAACGAGGCCGATCACCAGCAGGATGACGTTCGACAGCAGGATGACCGCAAGCGCGCTGCCGCCGAGCGCCGTCGTCAGGTGCGAGATCAGTCCGGACACGTCGTCGACCGCCAGCAAAAAGGCAAAGGGGCCGGCCGTGCCGATCAGAAGGCCGATTGCCGCCGCTTCGACTGCTGCCTGGCGAAAGGCGGCATAGAGCGAGAGAACGCCGAGGCGCGCGCCGATGCCGAGCAGCAGCGTGTAGAAAGCAGCAAGAGCGGCGGCTTCCGTGGTCGTGACGATGCCGATGCGGATGCCGACGACGACGATGACGCCGAGTCCGAAGGCCGGGATTGCCTGGACCGCCGATTGCCAGCGCTGCCTCGCGTTTGCGCGTGGCAACGGCACCTGTTCGCTGACCGTCAGATGGATTGCGACCGCCAGGCATATGGCCATCAACCCGCCGGCAAAGAAGCCGCCGACGAGCAGCGAGCCGACGGAGAGATTGGTCGCGGTCGCAAGGATGAGAAATGCGATCGACGGCGGGATGACATTGTCGAGAACCGATGTCGAGGCGATGATTGCCGCTGCCTGCGCCGGAGGGTAGCCGTGTTTGACCAGCTCGGGCTGGAAGGTCGAGGCGCCGAAGGCGGCATTTGCGACCGACGAACCGGAGGCGCCGGAAAAGAGGACGCTGGTCAACAGCGTCGTCTGCGCCAGCCCGGCCCGGCGATGACCGACCATGGCGGCGGCGAAACGCACGAGCTGGTTGGCGACGCCGGAGACAGTGAGAAGACCGCCGGCGAGCAGGAAGAAGGGAATGGCGAGCAGCAGGAATTTCGAGATGCCGGTGACGGTCGCGGAGACGATGGCCGGCTCCGGCAGGCTGCTGCCGAAGGCGATGACGACATAGGCCGCGGCAAGAAAGGCGTGCGGCAGCGGCGCAGCAAGCAAGAGACCGACCGCGGCGATCAGTCCGAGAAAAATGCTCGGCGGCCAGTCGAGATCGAGCGCGACATGCTGAATGCCGGCATAGAGCACGACACCGACGGCAAGCGAGAGCAAAACCGGCAGGATCCTGCCTTCGGCGATGCGCTGCAGAAGCAGCACGACGAGGATCAGCGCGCCACTGGTGCCGAGGAAGCCGAAGCGGATCCATTCCGGCACGCCGAGCGTCGGCGAGACGCCGCCAAGCATCGTCATGATCTCTCTGCCGCCGAAGCTCAGGACCAGTGCCGAAAGCACGGTGAAGACATCGGCGCCGATGGCCGTCACCTTCTGCAGGCTTTCGGGCAGCATCTTGACGAAGACGTCGAAGCGCATGGCAAGCGCGCTGTTGAGGCTGAGCGGCGCGCCGAGCGCGATCAGGCCCACATGCAGCCAGATACCGAGATCCTCGGCGCCGATGAAGCCGGCGTTGAAGAAATAACGTAGGCAGACTGTGGCGAGCACCATGAAGAGCAGCACCGCGAGAACGACTGCCGCGGCAATGCCGAGAACCGCTTCGACCACCCTCAAGGCGCGCGCGGCAGGCCCGTCATCCAGAGCAGTCCGTTCGATCGGATGAAATTCGCTGGTGGCCACAAAACGTACCTTCTGACTTCCCTGGTGACATCGAGCCGCGGCAGCTCCTTTTCGCCGAAACGATAGGTTTCCTCAAGCAGCGGATGCTGGATAACATGAAAGTATCGACAACGGCCGATCAGGCCGGCTTCTGGCGGCCATAGAGCAGGAGCATGCCGATGATGACGGCGCCGTAGATGAGCTGGCGGCCGGCCTCCTCGATCTGCATCACCGAGAGGATGGATTGCAGCAGCGTGATCAGGATGACGCCCGCCACCGTTCCGAGGTAGGAACCCTTGCCGCCGAGCACATGCGTGCCACCGAGAACGACGGCCGCGATCGACGGCAGCAGATAGGCGTCGCCCATGGACTGCGATGCCTTCGACGCATAACCTGCCAACAGAACGCCGCCGAGCGCGCTCAACCCTCCTGAGATGACGAAGGCCAGAAGCGTGATCCGGCGCGTGTCGATACCGGACATGTAAGCGGCGCGCTCGCGGTTTCCGATGGCGTAAAGGGATCGGCCGAAGGTCGTGCGCGTCAACATGAAGACCGCAGCCAAGCCGACGCAGAGCCAGACGAGAACGCCGTTCGGAAGTCCCGGAATGGTGTAGCCGGTGGCCAGGAACCGCATGGCCGGCGTGGCCGAATCCTGCGGGGAGAAGCCGCCGGTGTAGACGACCATCAGCCCTTGCGCGACGGCATTGGTCGCCAGCGTGATGATCATCGAGGGAATGCGGAGATAGGCGACCGCCAGGCCGTTGACGAGACCGATCGCAGCGCCGCAGAAAATGCCGAAGGGGATCGCCAGAACCGAGCCGGTCGTACCGTAAGCGGTCGCGGCGCAGGCCATCATCGCACCTGTCGTCACGACCCATGGCACCGAAAGGTCGATCTGGCCGAGCAGGATGACCGCCATCATGCCGGTGGCGATGACGCCGAGGAACGAGGCCACCTTCAGCTGCTGCAGCAGATAATCCGGCGACAGGAAATTCGGCGAATAGATCGATCCGGCGAACAGAAGCAGGATGATGCAGCCGAAGGCGGTTGCGACCGCCGGATCGATACCGCGCAGGCGTGTGGGCACTCGAAGCTGCCGCATGAGGGACGCTTCCTCGCTCATTGAAACCACTCCAGCCGATTGCGGACCCTGGCAAGCCCGATGCAGCCGATACTGATCGCCAGCATCAACACCACGCCCTGGAACAGCGGCTGCCAAAGCGGATCGAAATCGAAGACGAAGAGCAGGTCGCCGATCGTGCGAAAGGCCAGGGCTCCGAAGACAGCGCCGACGGCGCTTCCCTTGCCCCCCGCAAGGGAAACGCCGCCGAGCACCACCGCCGCGATCGAATAGAGCGTGTAGGCGTTGCCGCTCGCAAACGCCGCTTCGCCGGTATAGGAGAAAAAGGTGAGATAGAGCCCGCCGATCGCCGAAAGTAGTCCCGCCAATGCATAGGCGGTGAATTTCGCCCGCTTGACCGGCATTGCCGACATATAGGCGGCGTTCTCGGCCGAACCCACCGCATAGGCCGCCCTGCCGATCGCCGAGCGGCTGAACGGAACCCAGATGACGAGAATGATGGCGAGGAGAACCACGAGGCTTGCCGGAACGATCCCAAAGAGCTTCGAGGTGAAGGCATCGGCCAAATCCTCGTTGACCGAGCCGCCGGGCGTCGGTCGCAGCAACAGCGCCAGCCCATAGAAGATCGCGCTGGTCGCGATCGTCGCCACGATCGGCTGCAGCCGGCCGAAGATGATGATGAGCCCGTTCAGCATGCCGCAGCCCAGCCCGGCGAGCAGCACCACGACGATGCCAGTTCCCGTCTGCAGCGGCGTGCCGACGACCAGCCAGGAGGCGAGGCAATTGCAGAGGACCAGAACCATGCCGGCCGAGAGATCGATGCCGGCGGTGATGACGACCAGGCATTGCGCCATGGCGACGAAGGCAAGCAGCGTCGCCTTGTTCGAAGCCGTCTGCACGACGTTGGGCGTGAAGCCCGCCGGGTGGTTCGAGACGTAGAGGGCGAACATGGCGACGAAGAGGAGTGCGGCAAACAGCGTTCCCTTCTGCTGCGCATACCAGAACCGCCGGTCGCCGGAAGCATGCTTGTTCATGGGGCAATCCTTTGCGCTGCGTGGTCGCCGGCGATGTTGAGAGCGGCGCCGATCAGCTCGTGCTCGTTGATCTCGGCGCCTTCGAGCTCGCGGATGATGCTGCCGTCATACATGACGAGCACGCGGTCGCAGCAGCCGATCAGTTCGTCGTAGTCTGTCGAATAGAAGATGATCGCCGCTCCCGCATCGGCAAGCTTGCGCAGCAACAGATAGATTTCCTGCTTGGTGCCGACATCGATGCCGCGTGTCGGATCGTTGAGCAGGATGATGCGCGGCCGGTTCATCAGCCATTTGGCGATAACCACCTTCTGCTGGTTGCCGCCGGACAAGGCGGCGACGGGCATGTCGATCGTCGCGGCCTTGATCGCCAACAGCTTGAACAGGTCGTCGATCTCGCGACGCTCGGCCGCCCGGTCGATGACGCCGTTGCGCGAGACGCGGTCGAGGGCTGCAATCGACAGGTTCTCGCGCACGGTCATCGGCAGCATCAGCCCTTCGGTCTTCCGATCCTCGGGGATCAGCGCCATGGATATGCCGCCGGACTTGGCATCACGGGGACTTTTCAGCGTCACCGGCCTGCCGTCGATTACGACTTCACCCTTCACATCGCGCAGCACGCCGAAGAGGGCCAGCAGCAATTCGCGCTGTCCCTGCCCGTCCAGGCCGCCGACGCCGATGATCTCGCCGGGCTTGATATCGAAGGTGATGCCAGAAAGCCTATCGCCCCAGGAAAGGTCGCGGCAGGAAAGGACCGGCTTTACCTCTCCCCGATGCGCCGGTTTCGGCGGAAAGACATTGCTGTATTCGCGGCCAATCATCAGCTCCACCACCTGCTGGTCGGTCTTCGTGCCGGCCGGATAGGATTCGATGCTGCGGCCGTTGCGGAAGACCGTGCACTCATCCGCCAGCTGGGCGATCTCGTGCATGCGGTGGGAGATGTAGATTAGCGCCATTCTCTCGGCGCGCAGGCGCTTCAGCACGGCGAAGACCTTTTCGACATCCGACTGCGTCAGCGCCGAGGTCGCCTCGTCGAGGATCATCAGCCGCGGCTTGCGGGCAAGCGCCTTGGCGATCTCGACCATTTGCCGTCGGGACAGAGGGAGGTCCTTGACCAAGGCGGACGGATGAATGTCGGAGGCGCCGGCGCGCGCCAACGCTTCCTCGGCGATCCGCCGCTGCCTGCGCCGGTCTATCATGCCGAATTTCAGCGGTGGATTGCTGATGACGATGTTGTCGGCGACCGAGAGGTCGGGGATCAGCGAAAGCTCCTGGAAAACGCAGACGATGCCCGCCGCATTGGCGGCGGCCGGCGAGGCAAAGGCGATCTCCTTACCGTCGAGCAGCATGCGTCCTTCATCAGGCACCACGACGCCCGCCATGATCTTGATCAGCGTTGATTTGCCGGCGCCGTTCTCGCCGAGGACGGCATGGATCGCGCCCGGCCGGATGGCGATATCGGCATCCCTAAGCGCGACGGCACCGCCATAGCGTTTCGATATGCCTTCCATGCGGAAAAGCGGTTCGGGCAAGGTCATGCATCCAGCCTCCATTCGGTCTATCACCTTCGAGATTGCGGGTGCGAACACCCGCAATCAGATCCGGAGGACGGCTGCTATTGGTTCTCTTTGGACTGCCCCATGATTTCCTGAGCGCTGAAATTAATGCCGCAGGTGGGGAAGGAATTGCCGACGAAGAAGTTGTCGGACTGGGTGGGATAATAATCCTCGCCTTCCTTGAAATCAGGATCCGAAACAACCGCGGTCGGCAGCTTGACGGCCTGCGGCACGACCTGACCCTCAAGGGCTGCAATCGCCGTCTTGATGGCGACGGCGACCTGGGCCGGGCCGGTGCCGGCGGACGAGCACTTCAGGCCGTCGGCGGCATGGGCAGCGCAGAATTTGCGGAAGCCATTTTCCGTCTCACCGCCGAAGGGCACGAAGGGATGTTTGGCATCGATCATCGCCTGAACGACGCCGGTATCGCCGCCCTGGGCAGTGATGCCGTCGAACGGGCCGTTGGTGGCGATCGCGTCAGCGGTTGCCTTCTGTGCAACGCCGTCATCCCATTTTCCGACGACCTCGGTTACCGTGAACTTCTTGCCCGAAGCGTCCAGGGTTTCGTGGATGCCGTTGTGGCGATCCGTATCGACCGAGGTGCCGGCGACGCCACGCACTTCCAGCACCTTGCCGCCGTTCGGCAGATGCTTCACCAGCCAGTCGGCCCAGAGGACGCCGAGCCCCTTCTGGTCGACGTTGACATTGATAGCGTCCTTGGTGTCCAGGATATTGTCGAAAGCGACGAGGACGACCCCGGCCTCTTTGGCGCGCTTGATCACCGGCCCGAAGGCGGTCGGGTTCTGCGCGTTGACGACGATGGCATCATAACCGGCATCGATGAAGTTGTTGATGGCGGAAATCTGCGCCGGCACATCCTCGCCTGTGGAAACGACCTTGAACTCCTTCAGCTTGGCCGCGACATCGGGCTGGGCGGCGTAGGCCTTGGCCGTCTGCACCATCTGGATACGCCAGGTGTTGGCGATATAGCCGTTGGCGAGCGCGATGCGATAGGGGCCGTCCTTCTTCGGATATTGCAGGAACTGTGTGTCGGCTGCCCACGGCACCATGCAGCCGGGCTCGGCGGCCGGGCCGGACACGACCTTCGGTTCCGCGCTGGCCGCGCCGCAGAGCAGGGCAAGCGCGGATACGGAAAACGCGGCAATGCGAGCCAATTTGGCTTCTTTCACCTTAAGCATGAATGTTCTCCTCCTCAGGCGGACCGAGCCGCCTCTCCTATGCTTTGATTTGCATACTTGGTCCCGGAAGGCTCCACCCCGTCCCTTTCCGGTACAATTTTAGGTTAACATAGTTGACAGCGCTGTCAAATCGTATCTGCTAGCGCTGTCAACTACAGCAATGAGCAAATATTCTCTATTTTTAAAGAATATGAGAATCAATATTATGGGACGAATGGCGGGACTTGCATGCGGCGGATAACACTTGATGACGTGGCAAATCTTGCCGGCGTCAGCCCGATCACGGTTTCGAGGGTGCTGCGCAAGCCCGATGCGGTCTCGCCAGGCCTGCGGCTGCGCGTCGATGCCGCCGTCAAGGAACTCGGCTACGTGCCGAATATTGCCGCGAGCCGCCTCGCCTCCTCGCGCACGCATGCGATCGGCGTCATCGTTCCGACCCTCTACAACGTTATCTTCGCGGAATATCTGTTTGCGCTTCACGAGGTGCTGGTCGCCGCCGGCTTCCAGGTGATCGTCGTCAACAGCCGCTATTCCGAGATCGAGGAGGAAAACGCCATCAAGGCATTACTCGGGCAAAGGGTGGAGGCGATCATCATCGCCGGCACTCATCACACGCCGCTCTCGCGTCAGCTTCTCGCCCAGGCTCGTCTGCCCGTTGTCGAGACCTTCGAGCTTTCTCCAAACCCGATCGACCTTAACATCGGCATGTCGCAGGAGCATGCCGGGCAGACGGCGACGCAGCACCTGATCGAACGGGGTTTCCGCCGGATCGCCTTCCTGACCGGCAATCTCGACCACCGCGCCCAGTCGCGTTTCGACGGCTACCGGCTGGCGATGCAGGAGGCGGAGCTGCCGAATCTGGAGATCATCGCCGAGAGGCCACGCCATAGCTACGTGGCACTCGGCTCCGACCTCTTCGCCATGACGCATGAACGTGGCGACGTGCCCGAGGCGATCTTCTGCACTGACGACAATCTGGCGCTCGGGGCCATGCAGGAATGCCGCAAACGCGGCATCCGTGTGCCCGATGACATCTCGATCATCGGATTTCACGACCTGGAATTCGCCGCCTGCGCCGCACCCTCCCTCTCCTCGATCGCGACCCGGCGTTTCGAAACCGGAAAACTCGCGGCCGAAAGGGTGCTTGCCGCGTTGAATTCCTCCGTGGTATCGAGGGCCGAGCAGATCGACCTCGGCTTTGCCTTGATTCCGCGCGAAAGCACGGCAACCTGATCATATATTATGCATACTTAGTTTTTGCACACTTTTCAGGCTGGCGCGCTTGCCAAATTTGCTGCACTGCGTCATGAATATAGCCATGACGCATCTCGATCTGACAATTCTGGTGATCGACGAAAATGCCATTCGCGCCTCCATCATCGAAGAAGGCCTGCGCGAGGCAGGGCATACGCGCGTCACCGTCGTGCATGAGGTCAACGGCATCGCGCGAATCATCGAAACGCTGATGCCCGATGTGATCATCATCGATATCGAAAATCCCAACCGCGACATGATGGAGCATCTGTTCCAGCTGACGCGCACCGTCAGCCGCCCGATCGCCATGTTCGTCGACCGGTCCGACACGGCCTCGATCGAGGCTGCAGTCGATGCCGGCGTTTCGGCCTATATCGTCGACGGATTGAAGAAGGAACGCGTCAAACCGATCCTCGACATGGCTGTCAGCCGCTTCAATGCCTTCAACCGGCTACGGCGGGAGCTTGCCGATGCCCGCTCCGCGCTTGAGGAACGCAAGCTGGTCGAGCGCGCCAAGGGCATATTGATGAAGATGCGCGGCCTGTCGGAGGAAGAGGCTTTCGCCCTGCTGCGCCAGACAGCGATGAACGAAAAGAAGAAGATGTCGGAAATCGCCCAGAGCGTCGTCACTGCCGCGGGGCTGTTGATGTAATGGCCGAGCTGATGAATTTCCGGAGGAAACCGGAGTGGATATGATGACAACGACCTCCAATTCCGGCGGCGAGCTGCCCTCGCCCGTGCGGGTGAACAACGAAGGACCGAAAGTGCTGCGGGCCGGTTTCATTCCGCTCGTCGATGCATCGGTGCTGATTGTGGCGGCAGAATTTGGCTTCGCGCGGAAGGAAGGCCTGACGCTCGATCTCGTCAAGGACGTCTCCTGGGCGAATGTGCGCGACCGCCTGGCATTCCGCCAGTTCGACATTGCCCATATGCTGTCGCCGATGCCCGTCGCCTCCATGCTCGGTCTCGGCTCCAATCCCTCACCGACGATCACGCCGTTTTCGCTGGGGCGCGGCGGCAACGCGATCACGCTGTCGACGCGGCTCTTCGACAGGATGCGGAATGACGTGGGATTGCCGGAAACGGCAAGCGCGCTCGACAATGCCCGCGCCTTGGCAAAAACATTGGCGGTAATGAAGTCCCGCGGCGAGCCGCTGCCGACTTTCGGGGTCACCTACCCCTTCTCTTCGCATAATTACGAATTCCGCTACTGGCTGGCAGCTGGCGGCATCGATCCCGACAGGGATGTCAAGCTCATCGTCGTGCCGCCGCCCATGACTTCGGATGCGCTGGCAGCCGGTGCGATCGACGGTTTCTGCGTCGGCGCGCCGTGGAACATGGTTGCTTCAGAGCGCGGCGTCGGCCGCATCGTCGCCGCCAAACAGGATATCTGGCCGTCGGCACCGGAAAAGGTGATCGGTATGCGGCCGGACTGGGCGGAAAGCCATCCGGAAACCGTTTCCAGGCTGATCGTGGCGCTCGATGCGGCAGCCCAGTGGTGCGACCGGCCGGAAAATCACGACGCGCTGGCGGCGGCTCTTGCCGACCCGCGCTATATCGCTGCCCCCGTCGAAATCATTCGCCGTGTGCTCGCCGGCGAATTCAGCCTCGACGCAAAGGGTAACCGCCGCATCATCGCCGATTATTTCATGTTCCATTCCGGCTTCGCCAATTATCCCCGGCCAAGCCAGGCGCTGTGGATCTACAGCCAGATGATCCGCTGGGGACAGGCCGAGATCAGCCTTAACATGGCAAGGGCCGCAGCATCCGCCTACCGCCCGGATCTCTATCGCGCTGCTCTCGGTGACGACAACGCACCCGAAGATGCCGATATCCGGATCGAAGGCAGTGCCGAGGGCGACCGTTTCATGGACGGCCACGTCTTCGACCCGGCGAGGCTGCCGGACTATGTCGCAGGTTTTGCAGTCAAAAGCGCCCTCGCCTTCGTTTGCGACGACGAGGTCTAACCGATGCCGGCCTGCACAAAACACCAGCAAGCATCTGCCCGCCTCATGTCAAGCGCACAAAATATTTGCATCAGCGGGTGGCGGCCCGAAAAACAAGCAGGCGGCACGTTTCATAAATGTCTTTTGCATTCAGTGACTTGAACGCAGGCAGCCAAACTGGCACGCAGTTTGCATCGTCTTTAATAGCACCGGTCAATGACGATCAGCGCAGAATGAGCGCGCGGTAGACGCTCACGGTAGACACAGAGATTGCTCTTCAGATTGAAGAGGTAGGTTTTAGCTTGAGCAATCTGGCCAACGGATTGCCTTCAGGCAAATGGGCCAGAAGGCCTAAGAATTCGGCGTCCAACGGCGGGCGCCACCAGCAAAGCCGCTGATCAGGATATTTCGCGCACCTCGTGTATGCGCGTCCTGACCAGCGGCTTTTTTGTTTTAACCCTCAGCGATGGATTGGCACGACCTTGTCGGCCTCGGAGAAGTTATGTCTGTCATCGAGAAATCACAGCCCATGTCCGCCGGCGAACCAGCCAAGGCATTGTGGATCTCCACTGTAGCCTTCACCCTCTGTTTTGCGGTCTGGACGATCTTCGCGATCATCGGCATTCGCATCAAGCAGGATCTCGGCCTGAACGAGGCCGAGTTCGGATTGCTGGTCGGCACCCCCGTGCTCACCGGTTCGCTTGTGCGCATCGTTCTTGGCATCTGGACGGGGCGTTACGGCGGCCGTCTCGTTTACACCCTCACCATGCTGGCCGCCGCATTGGCGACCTTTCTGCTCTCTTACGCCCAGACCTATACGCAGATGTTGATCGCCGGCCTCGGCGTCGGCCTCGCTGGCGGCTCCTTTGCAGTCGGCGTCGCCTATGTCTCGCCTTTTTTCCCGGCGGAGAAGCAGGGAACCGCACTCGGCATCTTCGGTGCCGGCAATGTCGGCGCGGCCGTAACCAAATTCGCAGCCCCCTTCGTGCTGATCGCATGGGGCTGGCAGGCGGTTGCGGAGATCTGGGCCGTCGGACTGGCGCTGATGGCAATCGTCTTCTGGTTCACCACGACCGATGATCCGGCCTTCCGTCTCCGCCGCGAACGCCGCGTTGCCACCAAGAGTTTCGTCGAGGAATTCGCGCCGCTTCAGAACGTTCAGGTCTGGCGCTTCTCGCTCTACTATTTCTTCGCCTTCGGCGGCTTCGTCGCCCTGTCGCTGTGGCTGCCGCGCTACCTGGTCGGCGTCTACGGCTTCAACCTGGAGACGGCCGGGATGATCGCCGCGGCCTACTCCATCCCGGGCAGCATCTTCCGCGCCTTCGGCGGCGTGCTGTCGGATAAGAAGGGTGCGCGCAGCGTGATGTATACGATGTTTGCCGTTTCGGCCGTCGCCACCCTCATCCTCTCGCTGCCGGCCGCCGACGCGTCCGGGACGGGTCCGGCGTTTGGTATCACCCCCTTCATCTTCATCGTCGTCATCTTCGTGCTCGGCTTCTTCATGAGCCTCGGCAAGGCTGCGGTCTACAAGCACATCCCGGCCTACTACCCCGACAACGTCGGCGCCGTCGGCGGCGTCGTCGGGATGATGGGCGGCCTTGGCGGGTTCATCCTTCCGATTGCCTTTGGCCTCCTCAAGGACATGACCGGCCTTTGGTCCAGCTGTTTCCTGCTGCTCTTTGCGATCGTCGTGATCTCTCTCATCTGGATGCACCTGTCCGTAAAGCAACTGTCGCGCCAAGGGCACTCGGCGCCCGTGGCTGCAACCTGATCTAAGGACCTGGAAATATGACCGAAAAACTCGTCATCATCGGCAATGGCATGGCGCCCGGGCGCATGCTGGAGCACCTCTTCGAGCAGGCGCCCGGACGCTATGAAGTTACGATCTTCAATGCCGAGCCGCGCGTCAATTACGACCGCATCATGCTGTCGCCGGTTCTCTCCGGAGAAAAGGACTACGAGCAGATCATCATTCACGGCGATGGCTGGTATATCAAGCACGGCATCATGCTCTACAAGGGCCACAAGATCGTCAACATCGATCGTGCCGCCAAGACCGTCACCTCCGACCACGGCGTCACCGAAAGCTACGACAAGCTGGTGATCGCAACTGGGTCCGTGCCCTTCATCATCCCCGTTCCCGGCAAGGACCTGCCCGGCGTCATCACCTATCGCGATCTCGACGACGTGCAGGCGATGCTGCTTGCCGCCCAGTCGCGCGAAAAGGCCGTCGTCATCGGCGGCGGACTGCTTGGCCTGGAAGCAGCGGCCGGTCTTGCCCAGCGCGGCATGGACGTCACCGTACTGCACGTCATGCCGACGCTGATGGAGCGCCAGCTCGACCCCGCCGCCGGTTACCTGCTGCAGAAGGCAGTCGAGGAACGCGGCATCAAGGTCATCTGCAAGGCCAATACCAAGGCGATCGTCGGCAATGGCAAGGTCGAGGGCATCGAGCTTGACGACGGCCGTATCATCCCGGCAACGTTGGTCGTGATGGCCGTCGGCATCCGTCCCAGTGTGGGCCTGGCGAAGGACGCCGGCATTGCGGTCAATCGCGGCATCGTCGTCGATGCCGGCATGCAGACCTCGGATGGCGATATTCTCGCGCTCGGCGAATGCGCCGAGGTGGGCGGCATGGTCTATGGCCTCGTTGCGCCGCTCTATGAAATGGCCCGTATCGCCGCCTCGCATCTTTCCGGCGATCGCTCGCCCGCCTTCGTTCATGCGGATACGCCGACCAAGCTCAAGGTCACCGGCATCGAGCTTTATTCGCTCGGCGATTTCGCCGACGGCGACGACCGCGAGGAGATCGTGCTGCGCGATGCCAGCGCCGGCGTCTACAAGCGTCTGGTGCTCAAGGACAATAAGATTATCGGCACCGTGCTTTACGGCGAAACCGCCGATGGTGCCTGGTTCAATGACCTGAAGAAGAAGGCAACCGATATTTCGGAGATGCGCGAGACGCTGATCTTCGGACAGGCCTATCAGGGAGGGTCGCCGCTGGACCCTATGGCGGCCGTTGCAGCCTTGCCGGATGACGCGGAGATTTGTGGCTGCAACGGCGTATGCAAGGGCAAGATCACTTCGACGATTTCAGGCAAGGGGCTGACGTCGCTCGACGACGTACGCGCCCACACGAAGGCATCCGCCTCGTGCGGTTCCTGCACCGGCCTCGTCGAACAACTCATGGCGCTGACGCTCGGCGACAGCTACAATCCGACTGCGGTCCAGCCGATGTGCACCTGCACCGAACTCGGCCATGACGACGTTCGCCGGCTGATCAAGGCCAAGGGTCTGAAGAGCATCCCTGCCGTCATGCAGGAGCTCGAGTGGAAGACTTCCTGCGGCTGCGCCAAATGTCGCCCGGCGCTCAACTATTACCTGGTCTGCGATTGGCCGGACGAATATGCCGACGACTACCAGTCGCGTTTCATCAATGAACGCGTGCATGCCAACATCCAGAAGGACGGCACCTACTCCGTCGTTCCGCGCATGTGGGGCGGTGTCACCAATTCGAACGAGCTGCGCGCCATCGCCGATGTCGTCGACAAGTTCGAGATCCCGATGGTGAAGGTCACCGGCGGCCAGCGCATCGACCTGCTCGGCATCGAGAAGGAAGACCTGCCCGCCGTCTGGGCCGATCTCGGCAAGGCCGGCTTCGTCTCTGGCCAGGCTTATGCCAAGGGTCTGCGCACCGTGAAGACCTGCGTCGGCTCCGACTGGTGTCGCTTCGGCACGCAGGATTCCACCGGCCTCGGCATCCGGATCGAAAGGTTCATGTGGGGCTCCTGGACGCCGGCCAAGTTGAAGATGGCCGTCTCCGGCTGCCCGCGCAACTGCGCGGAAGCAACCTGCAAGGACATCGGCGTGATCTGCGTGGATTCCGGTTTCGAGATCCATTTCGCCGGTGCGGCCGGTCTCGACATCAAGGGCACGGAGGTCCTCGGGCTTGTGCGGACTGAGGACGAGGCACTGGAGCATATCGTGGCCCTGACGCAGATGTATCGCGAGCAGGCCCGCTACCTCGAGCGCATCTACAAATGGGCCAAGCGCGTCGGCCTGGAGGAAATCCGCCGCCAGATCATGGGTGACGCCGAAAAGCGCAAAGCCTATTACGAACGCTTCGTCTTCTCCCAGAAATTTGCTCAGGTCGATCCCTGGTCGGAGCGTGTTTCCGGCAAGGATAAGCATGAGTTCAAGCCGATGGCGACGATCGGCTATCCGCAGGCTGCAGAATAAGGAGATGGACATGAACTGGATCGCAATCGGTGACATCTCCGACATCCCGCTGCGCGGCGCGCGCTGCGTGAAGACGCCGCAGGGCAAGATCGCCGTCTTCCGCACGGCCGAAAACGAGGTCTTCGCCATCGAGGATCACTGCCCGCATAAGGGCGGCCCGCTCTCCCAAGGCATCGTCCACGCCAAGTCAGTCACCTGCCCGCTGCACAACTGGGTTATCTCGCTGGAAACAGGCAAGGCGCTCGGCGCCGACGAAGGCGAGGTCCGGACGATACAGGTGCTGAACGAAGACGGCAGGCTGTTCATCGCTCTGGAAAGCCTGATGATGGCGGCGGAATAGATGGCGGCTGAGGTCAAGACCACCTGTCCCTACTGCGGTGTCGGCTGCGGCGTTATCGCCACGGTCGACGAGGCAGGCGCAGTCAGCGTCAAAGGAGATCCCGAGCATCCGTCGAATTTCGGCCGGCTCTGCTCGAAGGGTTCAGCCCTTGCCGAAACCATCGATCTCGATGGCCGGCTTCTCTATCCCGAGATCGAAGGCGAACGGAGCGGCTGGGACGAGGCTCTTGATCTGGTCGCCCGCCGTTTTTCTGAAACGATCGCCGAATACGGGCCCGATTCCGTTGCCTTCTACGTCTCCGGCCAGTTGCTGACCGAGGATTACTATGTCGCCAACAAGCTGATGAAGGGCTTCATCGGCTCCGGCAATATCGACACCAATTCAAGGCTCTGCATGTCCTCCTCCGTGGCGGGGCATCGCCGCGCCTTCGGCGCCGATACGGTGCCCGGGACCTATGAGGATACCGAACTTGCGGATCTGGTGGTCCTGACCGGCTCCAACCTCGCCTGGTGTCATCCGGTCATCTACCAACGGCTTGCCGCCGCAAAGATGGCGCGGCCAAACATGCGGATCGTCGTCATCGATCCGCGACGGACGATGACCTGCGACATCGCCGACCTGCATCTCGCCATCCGTCCTGATGGCGACGTTGCGCTATTCATGGGACTGCTTGCCCATCTGGCGACCAGTCCGGCAATCGACCAGAATTATATCGGCGCCCATACAGATGGTTTCGGCGACGCTTTTGCGGCGGCCGCCGCGCTCGATATCAACGATCTCCTGGAACGGACCGGCCTGCCCGCCATGCAGATCAGGGAGTTCTTCCGGCTGTTCGAGACGACGCCGAAGGTCGTGACCTGCTACAGCCAGGGCGTCAACCAATCCTCCTCCGGCACCGACAAGGTCAATGCCATTCTCAACTGCCACCTGGCGACCGGCC
Source organism: Rhizobium laguerreae (assembly GCF_019778565.1). Classification (NCBI taxonomy): domain Bacteria; kingdom Pseudomonadati; phylum Pseudomonadota; class Alphaproteobacteria; order Hyphomicrobiales; family Rhizobiaceae; genus Rhizobium; species Rhizobium laguerreae. Next base: position 378,378 of record NZ_JAAXQT010000005.1, read on the forward strand.
GCATCGGCCGTCCCGGCATGGGACCGTTTTCGCTGACCGGCCAGCCGAATGCCATGGGCGGACGCGAGGTCGGCGGTCTCGCCAATATGCTTGCCGCCCATATGGCGATCGAGAACACCGAAGATCGGGACCGCGTGCAGCGCTTCTGGGACTCGCCCGTCATCGCCGCAAAGCCCGGCCTGAAGGCGGTCGACATGTTCCAAGCCGTGGCCGACGGACGCATCAAGGCGCTCTGGATCATGGCGACCAATCCCGTCGTCTCGATGCCAAATGCCGACAGTGTCGAAAACGCGATCGCCGCCTGTCCCTTCGTCGTCGTGTCGGACATCCTGAAAGAGACGGATACGACCCGGCACGCAAATGTGCTTCTGCCCTCGCTCGGCTGGGGCGAGAAGGATGGCACCGTCACCAATTCCGAACGGCGCATTTCAAGGCAACGATCGTTTCTTGATATCCCCGGCGATGCAAGGGCCGACTGGTGGCAGCTTGCGGAGATCGGACGCCGCATGGGATTTGCCGCCGCCTTCGATTTTGACGCGCCGGCCGCAATTTTCGCCGAACACGCCGCGCTTTCCGCCTTCGAAAATAACGGCAGCCGCGATTTCGACATCGGCGCGCGCGCCGGCATGAGCGGCGGGGCCTATGACGAACTGTCGCCCTTCCAGTGGCCGCAGGCGGCAGGGACAGAACCGAGCATCACCCGCTTCTTCGCCGAAGGCGGTTTCTTCCATCCCGATCGCAAGGCGCGCTTCGTCGCGGTCAAACCGCCCGCAACCGATCGCACCAATGCCGAGTACCCCTTCACGCTGAATACCGGGCGCATCCGCGACCAGTGGCACACGATGACGCGAACAGGAAAGAGCGCGCGGCTTTCCGCCCATATCGCCGAACCCTTTGCCGAAATCCATCCGCGCGACGCGATCGAGACCGGTATATCAAGCGCCGGCCTCGTCGAGATCGACAGCCCGCACGGCAAGGCAATCGTGCGGGCGCTGGTGACCGATCGCCAGGCGCGCGGCGGCATCTTTGCGCCGATGCACTGGAACGACCAGTTCGCCGCAAGAGCGCGCATCGACGCCGTGGTCGCGCCGGTAACCGACCCCATTTCTGGTCAACCGGCGTCGAAGAACGTTGCCGTCGCCGTCCGGCCCTTCCGCGCCACCCATTACGGTTTCGCCGTCTCCGCCACAAAACCCGCTACGCCCGACGCCGCCTATTGGGCGCTGGCAAAAGCCGCCGGCGGCTGGCGGCTTGAGCTTGCCTTCGGCGAAACCGTCGAAGACTGGACGGCCTGGTGCCGGGCGGTTTTCGCCATTCCGGCCGAGATCGAACCGCTTGGTTATGCCGACCGGCAATCCGGCGACCTCAGGCTCGCCTTCTTCGATGGCGAGGTCCTGCTTGCGGCGCTGTTTCTGGCACGCGAGCCCGTTGCCGTCGCGCGCAACTGGGCGATCTCGCAGCTCTCCGCCTCGCATGGCGACCTCAGGAAACGCTTTGCGCTCGTTGCGGGTCGTCCCGGCGCAGGCAGGCCGGATCCAGGCGCTACCGTCTGCTCCTGCTTCAGTGTCGGGGTCAACCAGATTGCGGCTGCCGTGCGCGGCGGATGTCACAGCGTCGAGGCGGTCGGCAAAGAAACCAGCGCTGGAACCAATTGCGGCTCCTGCCGCAGCGAAATCGGCAGCATCATCGATCGCTGTCTTGCCGCAGCCGCGGAGTGAACCGCACAAAAGCAAGCAGGACGCAGCCGGAGCACTGTCAGGCCGCGTTCGGGACGATCAGCATCCTGTGATCGAAGGACATGCGGACCGAGATCTCGTCATAGGATGAAAGCGTCGGGTGCGGCGTCTCCATCTTTTGGTGATGTGTTGCCGTGATGACCATGACATCGGCACCCGCCGCCTCGCCGGCGGTAATGCCGGCTGCGACATCCTCGAACACCAGGCAATCCTGCGTGCTGACGCCGAGGCGCTCGGCGCCGAGAATATAACATTGCGGGTCGGGTTTTCCGACCTTCACGTCCTCCGCCGTCACCATGAATCTCGGCACCGGCAAGCCTGCTGCCTCCAGCCGCCGGTGAGCAAGGCGTAATGGCGAGGAGGTGACGATCGCCCAGCGATCCGGGGGCAGTGAACTCAGAAAGGTCGCGGCGCCGGGAATGGCCACAACGTCGCTGACATCGGCGATCTCGGCCTCGGTCACCAGCTTCGATTCATGTTCGGGATCGACTCCAGGCAGGTTCAGCCGGGTGATCGTGTCAATGCCGCGCGATCCATGCATCTTCGGTAAAAAGGTGGCGACATCGAGCCCCTGACGCCTCGCCCAGTCGCTCCATACACGCTCGGCCGCACGGATCGAATTGAGGATGGTGCCGTCCATATCGAACAGGAAGGCGGCATAGGGCTTCTCGAAGCCGCGGGGCATCGGCAGGGACAAAGGCGGATCCTTTTAAGGAGGAGTGTCGGATGGTCGTCGTATCGTTCGATCAAACGGCAAATCATGGCCTTTTGCAAGCTTTCCCAGGACGAGCCTATCCGCACGCCCGGCCAAACGGATCAACGAAGCAGCTTTAGCGAGCCGGTCAGCGAGCGGATCCATTTCGCCGGGCCGGCGAGCCCGACGCCGTCGATAATTTCCGAAGAGAGGTCGCGTTCGGGCATCGAAGCCTCGTAATCGGCATAAAAGTGCAGCGCGCGGGCAAAACGCGGGAATGGCACGACCAGCGCACCTTCAGGGGCCGGCAGCGCCTTCAGCAGAAGTGATCTCAAATCGGTCGCCGCGGCCTGTAGCACCGGAACCGGCTTATTGGCACTGACATGAAATGCCCGACCGGCATGATCGGTCAGCCGCGCACCGGCAAGCGCGGGTGCCGCAGCACCAAGGCCGATCGACAGCACCGCAACAGTATTGGCGAGTTCGCCAACTGGCAGCCCCGGTTCGACAATCACCGCGACACGCCAATCCTCAACCATCATCCGTCCGCTCCTTCTCTGTTCGAAGTCCTCAACCTATCGAAAGGCAGAGAAATGTCCTGCCTATTCCTGACATCTCGCCTCCAAATCAGGTAAGATCTTCCCGTTAATCGATAAAACTCGAAAGGACATACCGATCATGGAATTTGAGCCGGGAGATATCCGCATATTGAAGGCGCTACAGGGCGATGGGCGGCTCACCAATCAGGAGCTTGCCGAACGCGTGGGAATGTCGACCTCGCCTTGCTGGCGCAGGGTAAAAAAGCTGGAAGAGGCAGGCGTCATCCGCGGCTATCAGGCTGTCGTCGATCGCCGCGCCGTCGGCCTCGGCGTCCTGGCTTTCGTGCGTGTCCAGATCGACACGCATTCGCATGACGAAGCCGAGCGGTTCGAGCGCGAGGTTGGTGAGCTGGAGGCGGTCATCGCCTGCTATTCCATCGCCGGCGAGGCTGATTTCCTGCTGCAGGTGGTCGCGGCTGATCTCGACAGCTACGCCGAATTCGCCATGACGGTAATCCGTCGTCTGCCCGGCATCAAAGAGATGCACACGATGTTTGTGCTGAAGGACATCAAGGCATCGACGATCCTGCCTGTTCAGGCATCGGCCGCCAGCCTTTCGCGCTGAAGTAACCGCCTGCCCCTTTCCCTCCGTCTGCGGCCTCCGGATAGCCCGCCGGCTAGAAGGCCGTGCTGGCAGTGGTGGTGATCAGGTCGCAGGAAAGCCGGAGACCGATCGGATCGTGGCACAGATCATCCTCGGTGCCGGCGAGTTCCAGCCCGGCTGGAGCGTCGGCACGCAGGTAGGTCTGCGTGGTGACATCGACGCGCACGGGAGCGGCGGTCCAGAGCGAGGGGCGGCTGACGTCAATCGCGGAGATACGGCCCTTCTCGCCGCTCAGTGCAGAGGACGCAATCGCCATCCCGCTTGCCGTCAAGGCGAGTGAAAGCGCAATCTGAAGACCGAGATCTGCGGCCTCGCGCGGAGAAACGAACATAGCGGCCTCGTGCTGCAAGTTTTTAGCGTTTCATCATGCAACTACGGCAGGTAAGCGCGCCGATCCAGCGGCTTCGACCGTTAAGGTTTATGCGTAACCACGTGGGATCAGCCGTAGGGTCCGCCAGGTTTTTTGCAAATTTCGGAACAATGGTTCCATCAGGCAGTTACCCCAGGGTCATCCAAGATGAAAATCCAAGGAGGATATCCCATGTCTAGATCCCTTATTGCCGCTTCGCTGCTCGCGATCGGCATGGCGTCGTCGGCTTTTGCCCAGTCTAACCCGAGTCCGATCGGGCCAACGAATGGCGGCTCGACCGATCCCGGTTCCGGCACCTATTCATCCGATTACACTAACGATGACAACGGCATTCGTCCGGTACCCGTCTCGCCGGTCGATCCGACGACGACACAGAGCATCGGCCGCCCGCAGACGATGGAATGCCCCGGCATGCCGCGACAGATGTCCGGCGTCGACACGCGCGGCGGCCAGAGCGGTGCCTCGATCAGCGAAGCGTGCCGCGAATACGACAACTAAGCAGGCGGTTCTCCGCTCCCGGAAAAGGCCGGTTCACGCCGGCCTTATCCATGTCATGGCAGCGATGAAAGCTTTTCGTTCGCAATGAAATTTTTGATCGGGGCGTTCCGTACATCCGTGGCAGTTGAAGAACACAGTCAGGGAACGCTTCATTGGCAAGGGACGCGGCAAAACCGGTTATCCTTTGGTTTCGCAAGGATTTGCGTCCCTTGACGACAACGAGGCTCTCAACGCAGCCCACCTCTCCGGGCGGCCGATCATCCCGTGAATTGCGGCTGAAAGCTCACGCCACGCCAGGCGTCCGGCGCCTCCGCCTGAAGTCGGCGTCCGGCCGCCCCGCCCGCTTGCACACGTGGCGGAATGACATATCAGCACGCGCGTTTTTCACACGCGCAAAGCGATGTTGCAGCACTTTCAACTGCTGCAAAATCTTATCCTCAAATCGGTTCCGATTTCAGGAGTTATGCGGTAGCCTTTCATGCAATGGCCGGAGGCCGCCCGAGTACATCGTCGCGGATGTATCGTCGTCCCGAACCGGCAAAAAATGCTGGAGGAGGAGAGATGAGCAAGGCGCAGGACTGGAATCTGCTGGCCCGTGACGCGGTGACGCTGACGGGGGAAAACATATCCCGTCTGGTGAAGGGTCTGCCCTTCAAGGCGAAGCTGGCGCTCCGCGGACTTCTGCGCATGCAGCACGGTTCGCTCGCCCTCACCCTCCCCGACGGCCGCAGGCTGCTGATCGAGGGCAAGCAGCCCGGGCCGAAGGCGGCGCTCAGCCTCAACAATTGGAACCTTGCCTATCGGGCGTTGACGAGCGGCACGATCGGGGTCGCCGAAACCTATATGGACGGCGATTGGGACAGCCCCGACATCACCGCCTTCCTTGAACTCTTCCTCGTCAACGGCGAGGCCGCGCACAGCTATGCGCACGGCAAAGGCGGCGTCAGCCGGCTCTTCGAACGCGTCCGCCATTGGATGAACGCCAATACCAAGACGGGCTCGAAGCGCAACATTTCCGCCCATTACGATCTCGGCAACGATTTCTACAGAGAATGGCTCGATCCGAGCATGACCTATTCCTCGGCGCTCTATTCCACAGGCGCCAACGATCTGCAATCGGCCCAGAACGCCAAATACCGCGCGCTTGCCGAGGCGACCGGCATCGGGCCTGGCGATCATGTGCTGGAGATCGGCTGCGGCTGGGGTGGTTTTGCCGAATTTGCCGCAAGCGAGCTGAACTGCAAGGTGACGGGGCTGACGATCAGCCGCGAGCAGCTTGCCTTCGCCGAGGCGCGCATCCACAAGGCCGGCCTCGATGACCGCGTGGAATTCCGTTTCCAGGACTACCGCGATGAAGCAGGGCTCTACGACCGGATCGTCTCGATCGAGATGTTCGAAGCGGTCGGCGAAAAATACTGGCCGTCCTATTTCTCCAAACTCCGGCAGTGTCTGAAGCCGGGCGGCAAGGCTGGCCTGCAGATCATCACCATCCGGCCGGAATCCTTCGACCAGTATCGCAGCAACCCCGACTTCATCCAGAAATACGTCTTTCCCGGCGGCATGCTGCCGACGCGCAATCATCTCGCCGAACTTGCCGGCAAGGTCGATCTGTCGCTGGTCAAGGATTTCGGGTTTGGGCTCGACTACGCCCGCACGCTCGCCGAATGGCGCGAGCGTTTCTGGTCGGTCTGGGAACGCATCCGCCCGATGGGCTTCGACGAGCGCTTCAAGCGGCTTTGGGAATTCTATCTGTTCTATTGCGAGGCCGGCTTCCGTGCCCGCAATATCGATGTGCGCCAGGTCGTGTTCTCGCGCCGTTGATCATTCCGCCGCATGCGGTGTCACCGGGTGGCGACCAGCCGACGGCGGCCGCTCCCGCCAGCCGGTCACGCGGTTCACCAGCGTGAAATAAACGCTATAGGGGAGCAGGCGCGCGAGCTTCAGCATGGTGGTGAAGCGCCTCGGAAACGTGATCTCGAAGGCCTGCGATTTCAACCCAGCGGCAATCTCCCGAGCGGCCTCCTCGACCGACACCAAAGCCCGCATCGGAAAGGCATTCTTCCTCGTTGCCGGCGTATCGACGAAGCCCGGGCAGACGAGCTGGATGCGGATGCCCATCTTGTCGAGATCGAATTTCAGGCTTTCGGCCATATTGATCAGCGCCGCCTTGGTAGCGCCATAGGCAGCCCCCGTCGGCAGGCCGCCATAGCCGGTGACGGAGGAAACGATGGCGATCTGTCCCTGCCCCTTCGCCTTCATATGGCGGATCGCCGGCAGCAGACAGTTGACCACGCCAGAAAGATTGACGGCAAAGCTCTTCTCGAAATCGGTGCGGTTCAAATCCTCGGCATGGACCGGCAGGTAGACGCCGGCATTGAGGATCGCCATGGCGAGCGTGCCGTGCTCATATTCGATGGAGGCCATGACATGTTCCATGTCCTCGGCATCGGTGACGTCGCCGTCGAGCACAATGATACTGCCCGAGAGGCCATTCGCTTCGGCTTGCAGTTCGACCAGCTTTTCGTGGCTTCTGGCCGTCACGGCGACCTTGTATCCTTCGCCGGCGAGCCTCAGTGCAAGCGCCCGGCCGATGCCCGAGCTCGCACCCGAAATCCAGACGATTCCATGTTCGGGATGGGCAATGAAATCACGCATGACATGTTCCTCCGGGCTGCCTGATCAAATGCGAAAACAGGTCCGGAAGTTCCTCAACCCCTCCGGATTTACGGCTCTATCACATTATTGTGGCTGCTTTCAGCCGATCAGGTCGCCGATCATCTGGCGGAAGGATCCGGTGAGCTTGACCGGTCCGTCCGAGACGGCAAAGGCGATGCACGGCCTGTCCTTTTCGGCGACCGGCCGGTGGTCGACCGTATCGTCGGCAATGGAGATATCACCGGGACCGAAACGACCGCGTTCATCGTTGAAGGCGCCGTCGAGAATGAGAATCAGCTCCATGCCTTTGTGGGTGTGCGCCGGCAAGGCGCGGCCCGGCCGGATCCACATCAGGCTGACCTCGCAGCTGTCCATGTCGAGCGAATATTCCTTAAAACCGGGCAACCGACGGCGCCAGGGGACATCTTCGGCCTCGAAGCCCAAGAGGGCGCGCAACGCTTGCGGAAACAGCGCGTTTTCCGGCCGTGCGGCCGTCCGTGGCGCCGGGACGGGAGACGCAGAGGAAAAGATTGCCGCAAGCCGCGCGTCGCGATCGGCAATAGCCGCTTCAGGCGCGTTTTCCAGGGCCTCCGCGGCCAGCAGCTCGAGGCTGTTCACCAGGCTGCGATTGTCCGGTTTCATTTCGAGATGAGACTGCACCAGCACACGCGCCGGCTCGGGCAAGGAGCCGGCGACATAATGCGCCATCAATGCATCGATCGTGTCGATCTGCTCATGAACCATGTCGGTTTCGGTCACGCCCTGTTGCCGCGCTCCGTTTTCGCTTTGTCGTCATCCGTACGGGGAAAGTCAATCTTCGGATCACCCCTCACACGGCGGGATTGCGGGCCATGCGTCATTTCGGAGGAGGAAAGCCAAATTTTATCGCGGCCGACAGAGGTGTGGAATAGCATTTCTTGCCAACTCAGCCTTGTGAAGGGAAAAGACCGTTCCTAAAGTAAGAGTTCGAATAGAGGCAGATTCCATGACCTTCCACCCCTCCGTCCTCGACGCCATCGGCAACACGCCCCTGATCAAACTCAAGGGCGCCTCAGAGATGACCGGCTGCACCATTCTCGGCAAGGCGGAGTTCCTCAACCCCGGCCAGTCGGTTAAGGATCGCGCCGCGCTCTACATCATCCGCGACGCAGAGCGGAAGGGGTTGCTTCGTCCGGGCGGCGTCATCGTCGAGGGTACGGCCGGCAATACCGGCATCGGGCTGACGCTGGTCGCCAAGGCGCTCGGTTATCGCACCGTCATCGTCATCCCGGAAACGCAGAGCCAGGAAAAGAAAGACGCGCTGAAGCTGCTCGGCGCCGAACTCGTCGAAGTGCCCGCCGTTCCCTACAAGAACCCGAACAACTACGTGAAGGTGTCCGGGCGGCTGGCAGAACAGCTGGCGAAGACCGAGCCGAACGGGGCGATCTGGGCAAACCAGTTCGACAACGTCGCCAACCGCCAGGCGCATGTCGAAACGACGGCAAAAGAAATATGGCAAGACACCGACGGCAAGGTCGACGGCTTCATCTGCTCGGTCGGCTCCGGCGGTACGCTGGCAGGCGTGGCTGCCGGCCTCAAGGCCTTCAACGCAGACGTCAAGATCGGCATCGCCGATCCCGATGGCGCCGCACTCTATGAATTCTACCAGAACGGCGCGCTGAAATCCGAGGGATCCTCGATCACCGAGGGCATTGGCCAGGGCCGTATCACCGCTAATCTCGAGGGCTTCACGCCTGACTATGCCTATCGGATCCCCGATGCCGAAGCGCTTCCTTATCTCTTCGACCTCGTCGAGACCGAGGGCCTCTGCCTCGGCGGATCGACGGCGATCAACATTGCCGGCGCGGTCAACCTCGCCCGGGATCTCGGACCTGGTCACACGGTGGTGACGATCCTCTGCGATTACGGCAACCGCTATCAGTCAAAACTCTTCAACCCGGATTTCCTGACGTCGAAGGGACTGCCCGTTCCGGGCTGGATGGCCAAGTCGCCCGATATCCACGTTCCCTACGAGCCCGTGTGAGACCCCATGCCCGTCAATGCCCTCTATCGTGACGACTTCTATCTCTCGACATGCGAGGCGGTCGTCACCGCCGTTCACGAAGACGGGGGCATCGAACTGGACCAGACCTGCTTCTATGCGACATCAGGTGGCCAGCCTGGTGACACCGGGCTGCTCGAACGCGCCGACGGCACCAAGATCGCGCTCGGCCAGACGAAGCATGGTCCAAGCAAGGATGTCATCATCCATGTGCCACTCGAAAGTGAGCCACGGCCTGTGGTCGGAGAGACGCTGGTGCTGCATGTCGACTGGCCGCGCCGCTACAGGCTGATGCGCATGCACACGGCCTGCCACCTGCTTTCCGTCGTCTGCTCCTATCCGATCACCGGGGCTGCGGTCGGCGAGGAGGAAAGCCGCGTCGACTTCGACATGATCGAGACGATCGACAAGGACGAGGTGACGGCCAAGCTGATGGAACTGGTCGAGCAGAACCATCCGGTCACTCTGCAATGGATCACCGACGAAGAGCTTGTGGCCAACCCCGATATCGTCAAATCGAAGAACGTGCGCCCGCCGATGGGGCTCGGGCGCGTCAGCCTCGTCTGCATCGGCAAGAACTCCTCGATTGACAGCCAACCCTGCGGCGGCACACATGTCTCCGAGACTCAGGAAGTCGGCCGGATCCATATCGCCAAAATCGAGAAGAAGGGCAAAGAGAACCGGCGCTTCCGCATCCGCTTCGGCACGCCCGGCGACGAAGCCTGACCATCAAGGGAGACCATAATGAGTGAGACCAAGAGCCGTTTCGTCGTTTCGGCCGACTGGCTGCAGTCCGAGCTCGGCAAAGCTGACCTGCGCGTGCTGGACGCTTCCTTCTATCTGCCCGCGCAGAAGCGCGATGCCGATGCCGAATATGCAGCCGGCCATATTCCCGGCGCTATCCGCTTCGACCAAGACAAGATCGCCGACCATTCAACGTCGCTGCCGCACACGATCCCCTCGCCCGATTATTTCGCCGCCGAAGTCGGCCGGCTCGGCATCAGCAAGAATGATCGGATCGTCGTCTATGACGGAATCGGCCTGTTCGCCTCGCCGCGCGTCTGGTGGCTGTTCCGGGTGATGGGCGCGAAAAATGTCTTCGTGCTCGATGGCGGTCTCGACGGCTGGAAGGCAGAAGGCCGTCCGCTTGAAGCCGAAGCGCCCAATCCTGCGCCGGCGACCTTCACGCCTGACTTCGACGAAAGCCGCGTGGTGACGTTCGATACGATGCGCGATATCGTCTCCAGTGGCGCGATGCAGATCGCCGATGCCCGCAGCGCCGGCCGCTTCGCCGCCGTCGAACCCGAGCCGCGTGCCGGCATGCGCTCCGGCCATATGCCTGGCGCCCGCAACCTGCCCTCCGGCGTCTTCGCCAGCCAGGGCCGTTTCAAGTCGCTGCCGGAACTCAGGCAGACGATCGAGGATGCCGGTATCGATCTTTCAAAGCCTGTCGTCACCTCCTGCGGCTCGGGAATCACCGCCGCGATCATCACGCTGGCGCTGGAATCGCTCGGCCACAACGACAATAAGCTTTATGACGGGTCGTGGAGCGAATGGGGCAGCCGTGACGATACGCCCATCGTCACCGGTCCGCCGACGCAGGCCAAAGTCTGATCGCCATGGGAAAGGCACCCGCTTCGCTGAAAGCTCACATCACCCGGCTCGAAATGACGGCGCCGCCGAAGGCGAGCATGCCGGTGCCCGTCAATATCCAGACGGCGATCATGCGCGCTCCCGAGATCCCATTGCCCTTCTACCGCTATCTCTACCGGCAGGTGGGCGCGCGCTGGCAATGGGTGGACCGGTTGCGCATGAGCGACGAGCAGCTTGCCGAAACGCTGAACGACAAGCGCAACAATATCAGCGTTCTCTACGTGAACGGTGCGCCGGCCGGCTTCTACGAATATTTCTGCGAAGACGAGGATATGATCGAGCTCAGCCATTTCGGCCTGATCGAACATGCACTCGGTCTCGGCATCGGCAAATGGTTCCTGCTGCAGGCGCTCTATGCTATCTGGTCGCTCAATCCCAAACGAGTCACCACCACCACCAACAATCTCGACCATCCGCGTGCGCTGCAGCTCTACCAGATGTACGGCTTCTCCCCCGTTTCGACCGGCACCGGCATCGTCCGGCCGCTCAGCGACAAGGAGCTTCTGGAGATTGCGCGGAAAAGCTGACGGAGGCTTCCTGACGTAAGCAGAGCTGATTAACGCTGCGTCAGGCTGTTCGGGCGGCGCGGATCGTTGCGGCGCTCGAAATCGAGCGTGCGCCCCGATTGCTCCTTCAGTTCCGCCACTTCCCGCCGCAGGGCTCTCAGCTCTTCCAGTATTTCCACATTCTGTTGCGCCAGCAGCGCGAGATCAACGTCGGCCAAGGGTTTTTCCTTTCGCCTTACAGAGTACGGACAGAAGATACGCCGCTTTTCGCTTTTCGGCGATCTCATATCCAGATGCAGGCAAGAAACGGGTGGCTTGCGCGTTCGTCCAGGTGCAAATCATGGCAATCACAAAGGAGATTTGCCATGACCGCCATTCGTTTTGTCGCCATGCCGACGATCGACGCCGAACACCTCTGGAACGGCGGCAGCGACGCCTATGACAGGCTGCCCGAGACGATCGTTTCCGATGGTCCCGGTCATCCCTGCCGCCATTGCCTCGAAAATATCGATGCGGGCGAGGCGTTGCTGGTCTTCGCTTACCGGCCCTTCCCCGAGCTGCAGCCCTATGCCGAAACCGGCCCGGTCTTCCTGCACAAGCAGCCTTGTGCACGCTATGCCGCCGAAGAGATCATGCCGCCGGTGCTGACGACGAGCCGTGACTTCATCGTTCGCGGCTATAACGAAAATGACCGCATCGTCTACGGCACCGGCGCGGTGACTGCCATCGGCGATATTCCAGCCTATGGCGAAGAGCTGCTGGGACGATCTGATATCGCCTATGCGCATGTGCGCTCCGCGCGCAACAACTGCTTCCAATGCCGGATCGACAAGGTAAAGGCGCCGGCCTTTGCGGAGACCGGCGCTTCTATCTAACCTATAGTCAGGTCTCTCACGCTACGTTCAGCACGCTCTCCGGCGCGAAGGCCTCGTAGCCCAGCGCGTCGGCGACCGGCTTGCTGGTGATGCGACCCTTGTGGACGTTGAGGCCGTTCCTCAGATGCCTGTCTTCGGCGATGGCGCGCAGGCCGCGATCGGCAAGCGCCAGGCCATGAACCAATGTGGCATTGTTCAGCGCGTGCGCCGAGGTGACCGGCACGGCGCCCGGCATGTTGGCAACGCAATAATGCACGACGCCGTCGACTTCATAGGTCGGATCGGAATGGGTCGTCGCGTGCGAGGTCTCGAAGCAGCCGCCCTGGTCGATGGCGACGTCGACGATGACGGAGCCCTTCTTCATGCCGGACAGCATCTCGCGGGTGACGAGCTTCGGAGCGGCAGCGCCCGGGATCAGCACGGCGCCGATAATGAGATCGGCCGAGAAGACTTCTTCCTCCAGCGCCTGGATGCTGGAATAACGCGTGTGGATGCGGCCTGCGAAGATATCGTCGAGCTGGCGCAGACGCGGCAGCGACTTGTCGAGGATGCTGACATCGGCGCCAAGGCCGGCAGCCATCCTGGCAGCATGCAGGCCGACGACGCCGCCGCCGATAACCGCGACCTTGGCCGGCAGCACGCCGGGCACGCCGCCGAGCAGGACGCCGAGGCCGCCATTGGCCTTCTGCAGGGCGGTCGCTCCTGCCTGGATCGACAGGCGTCCGGCGACCTCCGACATCGGCGCCAGCAACGGCAGGCCACCGCGTTCGTCGGTCACCGTCTCATAGGCGATCGCGGTGACGCCGGAGGCGATGAGGCCTTTGGTCTGTTCGGGATCCGGCGCCAAGTGCAGATAGGTGTAGAGAAGCTGGCCGTCACGGAGCTGCGCCCATTCGGCGGGCTGCGGCTCCTTCACCTTGACGATCATGTCGCACTTTTCGAAGATATCTTTGGCGGAGGCGGCGATCTTGGCGCCAGCCGCGGCATAGGCGGCATCATCAGCGCCGATGCCGACGCCCGCCTTGGTCTCCACCCAAACCTCGTGGCCGTGGGCTACATATTCGCGCACCGAAGCCGGCGTCAGGCCGACGCGATATTCATGATTCTTGATTTCCTTCGGGCAACCGACACGCATGCGCGTTCCTCTCATTTTATCTCCGCGGCCGCGGATTTTTTCAGATGAGGAATCCAACCATCAAGGCGGTGAAATGTCCTTGCAAAGACGATTTGCGAAGACGCAATTTTTCGGCGATTATTGCGCTTCTCCTATCTTTCTTCGAAGGTTCTTCGAATGGCCGATCTCGACACCATCGATCTTGCGATTCTCCGGGCATTGCAGGCAAACGCCCGCATCACCAATGCCGAGCTTGCCGAAAGGATCGGATTGTCGCCTTCGGCCTGTTCGCGCCGGCTCGACATCTTGGAAAGAAGCGGCGTCATCGGCGGCTACCATGCGCGGCTTTCACACAAGGCGCTCGACTACAAGATGATCGCCATCGTGCATATCTCACTCTCCGGCCAGTTCGCCAAGACGCTGGCGGAATTCGAGGCAGCGGTGAAGCTCTGCCCGAACGTGCTCGTCTGCTACCTGATGTCGGGCGAATACGACTATATCTTGCGCGTCGCCGCCCGCGATCTCGAGGACTATGAGCGGATCCATCGCGACTGGCTGTCGGCTCTGCCCCACGTCGTCAAGATCAATTCGAGCTTCGCGCTCAGAGAAATCATCGACAAGCCGAATGTCGGCCTTTGAGGCCTTGCATCTTTGCCGAAAGCCTGCCCAGACTTTTGGTGCGCGCAGGCGTTTTCCCACTGCAGCGCCGTGCGTCTTTTCAGACGCGCAGAGGACACTGTAACACCTTAGACTTCTGCGTAATGGCAAATCATGACATCGAAGACCCAAGGCTATATTTTCGCGCTGCTGGCGATCACCATATTCTCCCTGCAGGATGCCATCTCGAAACATCTGGCGACGGCCTATCCGCCAATCTTCGTGACGATGATCCGCTACTGGGCCTTTGCGCTTTTCACGATTATCCTCGCCTCGAAGATGCGCGGCGGCATCAAGGCGACGGCCCGCACCAAACGCCCTCTCCTGCAGGTGACCCGCGGCGTGCTGCTTGCGGTCCAGGTGGTACTGGCCATCACCTGTTTTGCGATGATCGGTCTTGCCCGTTCACAGGCGATCTTTTCCGCGACGCCGATCCTGATCGCGCTGCTGGCGATGCCGATCCTCGGCGAGCGGGTCGGCTGGCGGCGGTGGGCGGCGATCGGCGCCGGACTTTTCGGGGTGCTGCTGATCCTGAAGCCGGAAGGCGAATTTTTCGACGTGAAACTGCTTCTCGCCGTCATTTCCTGCTTCAACTTCGCCTTCTACGTTATCGCCACTCGTCTGGTCAGCCGCGACGATTCGTCGATGACCAGCTTCTTCTATACCGGCGTCGTCGGCGGCGTCACCATGACGCTCATCGGACCGTTCTACTGGAGCTGGATGTCGCCGGGTGACTGGGGCTGGATGGCGCTCGTCTGCGTCACCAGCATTTCCAGCCATTATTTCCTGATCCGCGCCTATGATGTTCTCGATGCCGCCGCCGTCCAGCCGCTGACCTATCTGTCACTTGTCTACGCCTCGGTCATCGGCATGGCGGTCTATGACGAAACGCTCAGTCTCAACACGATCATCGGTTCGATCATTGTGGTTGCCGCCGGCATTTTCACGGTCTGGCGCGAGCATGTGGTCGGAAGCAGGGCCACTGCCGCCAATTGATGTTTCACTGCAATTTTAGCCAAGCCCCTAAAACCATTTCAATTTTCCGGCGCTATGCTCCCTCGCTATACCAAAGGAGACAGTATGACCCGCAACTTGAAAATCACGGCCCGGAAGACTGATCGGAAAAACTGCCGCGTGTTCGGCCATGTCAAATACCTGAACAGCCAGGTCGATGCCCGCTTCCTCGACCTATCGCTGACCGGTGCCGCCCTGGAGATGAAGGGGCCGCTCCATGCCGCTTCCGGCAGCAAGGTACGCATCGAGGCCGAAAACCTCGGGCTGCTTGAAGGCATCATCCGCTGGAAGCACAATGGCCGCGTCGGCATCCAGTTCGACGTGAATTCGAACGCGCGGGCGCAAATCTCCTCCTATTTCCGCTTTTTCCATAAGGAAGTGCGGCCCGTGCTGGCGACCCGCCCGCTGGCCATATCAGGCGCTAACCGGATGCCTCATTTGGCAACGTCGACGCTGAAGTCGTAAGGCTGCACCGCTTTTGCGCCGAAGGAGCGGCTGAGATCGTTCCAGTAGCTGCGGTTGACGTTGACGTCGAGGGTGACCGAACCTTGCGTCTGCGGCAGCCTGGCGCCGAGGTCCCTGACGTCGACGGTGGCGGTATTGGCGTTGGCGCCGGACAGCAGGATCGTTTCCGTGCCGAGCGGCACGTTGACCGCGCCAGGCGCCTGGCTGCTGGAGAGCGGCTCGCTTGATATGATCTGGCCGTCTCCGCCGAGGAACTTGATATCGCAGGTCTGGCATTCGCCCTGCGTCCAGCCGGGATTGACCTTCAACTCGACCCGCGGCGGCAGGGAGCGA
The DNA here is from genome assembly GCF_019778565.1 of Rhizobium laguerreae. Lineage (NCBI taxonomy): Bacteria > Pseudomonadati > Pseudomonadota > Alphaproteobacteria > Hyphomicrobiales > Rhizobiaceae > Rhizobium > Rhizobium laguerreae. The sequence goes on from NZ_JAAXQT010000005.1 coordinate 394,192, forward strand.
GTGCCGTCCTGAGCATGGGCGACGCCGACGATGCCGAACAAGCTGGCGGCCGAGCTGACCTCGATCGGCCGCGGGTTGGCTGCACTCCCCTGTGCAGCGGCCATAATGAGAGCCGGTGCGCCGATGCCAAGAAGAAGCGCCTTCTGCAACTGCTGTTCGCGATAGATCAGCGCGATAGCGCCGCCAATAATGAAGAAGACGACGATGGCGGCAAGCGCGCAGGCAACTGAGATCCAAGGGTTTGCCGTCGTCGTCAGCCATTTCTCGACATCGCCGCTGTAGAGCGCCTGCGCCTTGTCGACCAGACTGGGTGCGATGCCTCCGAAACCTCCGACCAAAGCGATAACGACCTTGTTCATGATCCCATCTCCCCAATGGTTCCAGCCGCCGCTACTGTACCATAAATTGTGTTTCACGACCATGCCGCTCTCCCGCTGGATTGTTTTGACGTCCTGTCATTTTCGCAGTGTACTCCTCGTCAAATCGTCCTAATTCTGACGGGCCGGACGATGCATGATCTTTGAAGGAGAGTTTCCATGTCTTCCATTTTCGATGTTGGCGTAATGAGCCGCCGTTCCCTGCTCGGAGGCCTTGCCGCCACTTCCGCCCTGGTGCTGCTGCACCCTTTCAGCGCGCGCGCCAACGCCAATCAGGCGCATCTGAGGCTGATGGAAACGACCGACATTCACGTCAACGTCTTCCCCTATGACTATTATGCCGACAAGCCGAACGACACGATGGGCCTGTCGCGCACCGGGACGATTATCGACGCGATCCGCGCAGAGGCCGTCAACTCGCTGCTGATCGACAATGGCGACGTGCTGCAGGGCAATCCGATGGGCGATTACATGGCTTATCAGCACGGCATGAAGGACGGCGACGTCCATCCAGTGATCAAGGCGATGAACACGCTCGGCTATACGGTCGGCACGCTCGGCAATCACGAGTTCAACTACGGCCTCGACTTCATGTTCAAGGTCCTGGCAGGTGCAAACTTCCCCTTCGTCTGCGCCAACCTGACCAAGGGCCAGCTCGCCTCGGACCCGAAGCAGGACGATCTCTTCTTCAAGCCCTACATCATCGTCGAAAAGCAGATCAAGGACGGCGTCGGCAATGAGAGCCCCGTCAAGATCGGCTTCATCGGTTTCGTGCCGCCGCAGATCATGCTGTGGGACATCAAGAACCTCGAAGGCAAGGCGCAGACGCGCGACATCGTCGAGGCCGCTAAGGCCTGGGTTCCCGCCATGAAGGAAGCCGGCGCCGATATCGTCATTGCGCTCTCGCATTCCGGCATCGACGGCAGCGCACCGTCCGAAAAGATGGAAAACGCCTCGCTGCATCTCGCCGCCGTCGACGGGATCGACGCGATCTTCACCGGCCACCAGCATCTCGTCTTCCCCGGCCCGAAGAGCTGGGACGGTGTGGCCAATGCCGACCCCGTCAAGGGCACGCTGCAAGGCAAGCCCGCCGTGATGGCCGGCTTCTGGGGCTCACATCTCGGCCTTATCGACCTGCTGCTCGAAAAGGACGGCAATAGCTGGAAGATCGTCGATTTCACCTCGGAAGCACGGCCGATCTTCCATCGCGACGACAAGAAGAAAGTTGTTGCCGACTACGCCGATAAGAAGGAAGTGGTCGAGGCGGCCAAGGCCGAGCACGAGGCAACGCTTGCCTATGTCCGCACCCCGGTCGGCAAGACCTCCGCACCGCTCTATTCCTACTTCGCGCTGGTTGCCGACGATCCCTCGGTGCAGGTCGTCAGCCAAGCCCAGACCTGGTACATCAAGCAGATGCTCGCCGACACCGAGTTCAAGGACCTGCCGGTGCTTTCGGCGGCTGCTCCCTTTAAGGCCGGCGGTCGCGGCGGTGCCGACTACTATACCGATGTTCCGGCCGGCGATATCGCCATCAAGAACGTCGCCGACCTCTATCTCTACCCGAACACGGTGCAGGCTGTCGCCATCACCGGCGCCCAGGTGAAGAACTGGCTCGAAATGTCGGCAGGCATGTTCAATCACATCGAGGCCGGCTCGAAGGATGGGGCGCTGCTCAACAATGATTTTCCGTCCTACAATTTCGACGTGATCGACGGCGTCACCTACCAGATCGACCTGTCGCAGCCGCCGAAATATGATTCGTCCGGCAAGCCGATCAATCCGGACGCCAACCGCATCCAGAACCTCGCCTTCAACGGCAAGCCGATCGACCCGGCCCAGAAGTTCGTCGTCGTCTCGAACAACTACCGCGCCGGCGGCGGCGGCAATTTCCCTGAGATCACCGCGGACAAGGTGATCTTCCAGGCGCCGGATACCAACCGCGACGTCATCGTCCGCTATATCCATGATCAGGGCACGATCAATCCGTCGACCGACGCAAACTGGACCTTCAAGCCGCTCCCGGGCACGACCGCGACCTTCGAAAGCGGCCCGAAGGCGAAACAGTTCCTCGCCGAGGTCAAGAGCGTCAAGATCGAGGATGCCGGCGAAGGGGCCGACGGTTTCTCGAAGTTCAGGCTGGTTCTTTAGACGGAAGACAATATCAGCGAAGGCGCGGCACCCGCGCCTTCGTCATTCGGCCGCGAGCGGCGTACCAGCGTCCTGCAGTTCCGCTATCTGAGCATGGAAATCGGCTTGGCTCGGGCATGCGGAAAGCCGCGTGCGGAACGCGTCGATCATCCAGGTGGCGGCAGGTCCGGGCGGGTTGGCGAGCTGACGGACCGAATATATCGGATACTCCCCCTGTTCGTAGGCATCCAGATCGAGATGAACGAGCCTGCCGCTCGTCAGATCGTCATGAATCACGGAAGCCGGAAGGCCGCCCCAGCCAAGGCCGGCCGTGATGAGCTGGTGCTTCGTCGCAATATCGCTGACGCGCCATGTCTTGTAGGAGAGAACGTTGAAATCGCGCCCCTTCGTCCGTCCCGACGCATCGGTGACGACGAGTTGCACTTCCTCGCGCACGTCGCCGAGCGTCAGCGGCCGGCCGATTCCGGCAAGCGGGTGGTTATGCGCGGCGACCGGCAACATGAAGGAATGACCGATACGCTCCGTGACGATCGAATCGTCCTGCTTGACGACCGCGCCGCCAATCCCGATCGTCGCCTTGCCGCTGAGGACGAGATCCATGACCATTCCGAGCTCACCGACATTGAGGCTTAACGAAACGGATGGAAACATCTCGCGGAATTCGCGGAGGACGTCCACCAGGGCTCGCGAAGGCACCATGACACTGATGGCGACGGAAACCTCCGCTTCGAGCCCTTCCCTCAGGCTCTTGACGCGCGCGCGCATGACTTGCAGATCGCCCAGAATGCGCCGCGCATCCTCCAGCATCGCCTTGCCCGCCTCCGTCAGCTTCGGCTGACGCGCGCCGGAGCGCTCGAAAAGCGGCACTTCGAGCTGTGCTTCCAGATTGGCGATCGTATAGCTGACGACCGACTGCGCACGGTTCAGCGCCCGCGAAGCGGCCGAGAAGCTGCCGGTCTCGGCAACGGTCAGAAACACCTGCAATTGGTCCAGAGTGGGATTGGGCAGCATCTTCTATCCATTCCATCGATAGTTTCGATCTACATTATCACCGTTTTTTCGATAGCAGGCCAGACCTATTTTCCTCATCGAGACTGCGGCTCACCTCCCAGCAACGGGCCGTCAAATCCCATTCGAAAGGAAATGCACCATGTCGTCCATCCTTCTTCTGACGTCCAGCCCGCGTGCCGAATCGCTCTCGACGCCGATTGCCGTCGATCTCGCCGAAAAGCTGAAGAGCCAGAATCCGGGCAGCGTCGTCGTTCGCCGCGACCTGGCCGCCAACCCGCTGCCGCATATCGATGACCTCTTCACCGGCGCGATCCGCAAGCCGGCCGAAGCCCGCACCGCTGAGGAAACGGCAGCCGTCAAAACCTCCGACGAGCTTGTCAACGAGCTGCTCGCAGCCGACACGATCGTCATCAGCACCGGCCTCATCAATTTCAACATCTATTCGTCGCTGAAGACATGGATCGACAACGTCGCCCGCGCCGGCCTGACCTTCAAGTACACGGAAAGCGGCCCGGTCGGCCTGGCAACCGGCAAGAAGGTCTATGTCGTGCTCGCCTCGGGTGGCGTCTACTCGCAGGGACCGGCCGCCGCCTTGAACCATGCCGTGCCGTATCTGAAGTCGGTTCTCGGCTTCCTCGGCATCAGCGATATCGAGACCATCTATGTCGAAGGCCTGGCGTTTGGTCCGGAAGCTGCCGAAAAGGCCATCGACGCCGCCAAGTCGCGCGTCCAGAAAATCGCGCTGGCGGCCTGATCGGCTCCCAAATGCTTTGCGGAACGGCCGGCCTTTGCCGGCCGTTTTTCATTTATCGATATCGGCGACAAAATCCCGGACCGTCGCCAGGATTTCGGCGGAGAGTTCCTCATCGGACGAAATCCTGGCAAGGCCGACGCCACCGGCCATCATCGCGAAGGCCATGATCGCCTTGCGCCGCCTTTCCCCTTCGTCCGCTCCCGCAGCCTTGCTCGCCAATGACGCGACATTGCGCCTGAGCCCGTCCGTCGCGATCGCCCGCGTCTTCTCGCCGCTGCGGGATATGTCGGAGGTCAGCGCTGCGAAAGGGCAGCCCTCGCCAGGATGGTCGCGGTGATAGGCGCTGACATAACGATCGGCGACATCGGCAGCCGTCATCTCCGCCGGGTTCACCCCCTCGGCCTCCAGCTTGCGTCCCCATGAATCGAAAGCGGACTGGATCGCTTCGGCAACCAGATCGTCACGGGAGGCGAAATGCTTGTAGAAGCCGCCGACGGTCAGTCCGGCCTCCTTCATCAGATCGGCGACGCCAATACCGTCGAGCCCCTCCTCGCGCAGCCGCTTCGACGCGATCTCGACAATCTTCTCGTGCGTCTTCTGTTTTTCCAACTGCGAACGCCCCATCGGACATCTCCCCGGCACCAATCGAATGAGCATGATGTCGGCCGAAAACCGCTTACACTTTTCGGAATCATGCTTCTCTTGACTTAAATGGATTATCATCATAATCCTTATGGATAACGATCATAATCCAGATCGTTGCCAATTCCAAGAGGAGCATGAATCATGCGTCTAAGAAACAAGGTCGCCCTGATCACCGGCGGAAACAGCGGCATCGGTCTTGCCACCGCCAAGGTCTTCATCGACGAGGGTGCCAAGGTGGTGATCACCGGCCGCAACCCGGACACGCTGGCGGCTGCCGAAAAGGCGCTCGGTGCCGGCGTGCTGGCGCTGAAGGTCGATGTCACCGATGCCGCCGCAACCGAGAGGGCCTTTGCGGAAGCCGCCGGAAAGGTCGGCAAGTTCGACATCGTCTTCGCCAATGCCGGCATCGGCGGCGCGACGCCGCTCGGCGAGACATCACTGGCGCAGTTCAACCAGATCATCAGCACCAATCTCACGGCAGTTTTCTTCACGGTGCAATCGGCCCTGCCGCATCTCAATGACGGCGCTTCGGTGATCCTCAACGGTTCTGTGCATGCCGTGCTCGGCGCTCCCGGCTGGTCGGCCTATGCGGCGACCAAGGCGGCGGTCCGCGCAATGACGCGCAATATGGCATCCGAGCTCGCGCCGCGCGGCATCCGCGTCAATCAGGTAACGCCCGGCGGCACCAAGACGCCGATCTGGTCGCCGATGGCCCAGACGGAGGACGCCATGTCGGCGCTCGAAGCCCGCATCGGCGGCATGAGCCCGCTCGGCCGCATGAGCGAAGCCGACGAAATCGCCAAGGCGGCGCTCTATCTGGCCTCGGATGATTCGGCAAATGTCACCGGCATCGAGATCACAGTCGACGGCGGCATGACGAGCGCCCCATCCGGCGCCAAGATCTTCCGCGCTGCCTGAGTGAGTTTCAGCTGAGCTTGACAACACCGGAGCGGCCGACGACGCAGTTGCGGCCGCTCTTCTTGGCTGCGTAGAGCCTGCCGTCGGCAGCCGTCAGCACGGCGGTGAAATCGACGCCGTCCTCGTCGGCAGTCGCAACACCGATGCTGACGGTGATCGGCCTGTCATCCGGCGTCTTGACGCTGGTCGCGATCGTCCAGCGCAGGCGCTCGGCAAGCCGCAGACCTTCCTCGTGGTCGGTGCCCGGACAGACGGCAACGAACTCCTCGCCGCCGAAGCGGAAGACACGATCGCTCGAGCGCAACGTCGTGCCCAATCGGGCGGCGATCGCCTTCAGCACCTCGTCGCCCTGGAGATGACCGTAGCCGTCATTGACATCCTTGAAGTGATCGGCGTCGAGAATGAGGATGGTGGCGTATAACCCCTGCCTCAGTGCCTCGCGCAGCATCAGCGGCGCTTCAACCTCCATGCGCGTCCGATCGTAGACGCCGGTGAGCATATCGCGGCCGGTGCGCTCCAGAAGATCGTTATACCGCTCGCGGAACGTCAGGTCGCCGAACACGTCGCTGATGGAGCGTGCGGACCCGGCTGCGCCGCGGCGAATACGATACTCATAGAATGCGAACATCGCCGAGTAGAGGCAGACGGCAAGCATTTTCGCCTTCCATCCGCCCCAGAATGCGGCGATCGGCACATCCAGGAAGTAATGCAGCGCGGCGAAGAAGCCGATCTGGTCGAAGGTCAGCAGCACGAAGCCCGAAATCAGGAAACGCAGGACGACGCGGCGGCGGAAGAAATCGCCGAGTTTTTCGTAAAGCAGGATGATGCCGAGCGAATCGACGTAGAGCAGCGCCGTGCCCCAGACCATCAGCCAGCCCATCTCCTTGAGGAAATCGACGTCGGGCGTGTGGTTGGTCGACATCTGCAGCGGCTGGTGCAGCTGCAGCACCCAGGCGATACCGACGGTGAGCAGGTTGCCGAGGAAGAGGCCGTAGATCGGCTGGCGCACAGTCGCCGCATCCTCCTGCAGGTAGAGCATCAGGATCATCATCAGCTTGCCGGAGAAGAAGACGGATGAGCCCGGCGACACATCCCCAAACGGCAGCGAGACATAGAAGACCGCCGCCAGATAGGTCTCCATGAAATGCATGACGCCGAGCGCCGTCAGAAAAACCCCGAGACCGAGGCGGTGACGGAAATGCAGAAGCGTCACCATCAGCACGAAATAGGCGATGGCTTCGACGACGAAGAGAAGGAGGTTGAGCGTCTCCATCACAACATCTCGGCTTCGGGCCAGCGCCCCCAGCACCCCGCTGGCGCGACGATCGCGACAGCGGATCCTTTGGTCGATCGTTGGAAAAAATCAAACACGAGGGCGTCCCGCAAATCCTGCAGGCGATACCATTTACCGCAATCCTTTAAGATTGCGTGAGTGAGAAGGCTCGCACCGGAGGGCACACGGGTCACACACAGGAATAGTTGCAGCCGGTATCAAGGACCTATGCCCCGATCCCGATTCAGACCTGACGAAGCTTCTCGCCGTCGCCAAAGAGCGACGAACCATGCTGATCGATGATCTGCTGGGCCTTGCGCACGGTGCATTCGATCGCGTCATCGGAGGAGGAAAACAGATCGGCGCGGATGAAATTGCGCACCAGCACCTCGTCGCCAACCTTCTTTTCGATCCGGCCGGCAAGGCGATACTGGCCGCCCTCCTTGCGCGGCTCGGCATAGATCGTGCAGTCGCCGTAAAGCTGCGGCTCGCCGGAAGGGCCTGCCGCCTCCGAAGCCGGTTTGCCGCCACCGGAGAACATCGAAAAGATATTTGAAATGAACGAAGCCATGCTCCGCCTTTAGCACGGCGATATCGCTGTCGCCAAGTCAAATGATCAGATTGGCGAGGATCTCGTTTTCGGTGATATCCTCGTAACCCATGCCGGCTGCTTCGAAATTTCCGATCAGCCGGGCGAAATTCTCCGGCGCCTTGGTTTCGATGCCAATCAGGATCGAGCCGAAGTTGCGCGCCGATTTCTTCAAATATTCGAAGCGGGCGATATCGTCGTCGGGGCCGAGCAGATTGAGGAAATCCCGGAGCGCACCGGGGCGCTGGGCGAGCCGCAGGATGAAGTATTTCTTCAGCCCTGCGTAACGCATGGCTCTTTCCTTTACGTCAGGCAGACGCTCGAAATCGAAATTGCCGCCGGAGACGACAGCAACGATGGTCTTGCCGCGGAGCGCTTGACGGTCCATGGCGGCGATCGCCGTCAGCGACAGGGCGCCGGCCGGCTCCAGCACCACGCCCTCGACATTCAGCATTTCCTGAATGGTAACGCAGATGGCGTTCTCCGGCATGAGTTGCACTTGGCTTGCCGGGAACTCACGAAGAGCGGCGAAATTCAGGTCGCCGATGCGGGCGACCGCAGCGCCATCGACGAAATTGTCGACCTTGGCAAGCGTCGTCACCTTGCCCGCCTCGATGCTGCGCTTGAGACTCGGCGCGCCGGCGGGCTCGGTGAAGACGAAAGCCGATTTCGGCACGGTGCCGTCGAGATAGCCGGTGATGCCGGCGGCCAGTCCGCCACCGCCAACCGGCAGGACGACCATGTCGGGCACCGTTCCTTCCGGCAGCTGCTGCATGATTTCGGCGGCGACGGTTGCCTGGCCTTCGATGATGTCGGCATGGTCGAAGGGCGGCACCATGACGCCGCCGACCGCCTCCACATGTTCGCGGGCGGCCTGGTAGCACTGGTCGAAGAAGTCACCGAACAGCCGGATGGTGATGAATTCGGCGCCGAACATGCGGGTCTTGTCGATCTTCTGCTGCGGTGTCGTCACCGGCATGAAGACGACGCCCGGAACGCCGAAATGGCGGCAGACGAAGGCAAAGCCCTGGGCGTGGTTGCCGGCCGAGGCGCAGACGAAGGTCTTGCCGGCGGCACCCTGCCCGATCGCCTTGCGGAAGAAATTGAAGGCGCCGCGGATCTTGTAGGAGCGCACCGGCGACAGATCCTCGCGCTTCAGCCAGATATCGGCCTCGTAGCGGGCCGACAGATGATCGTTGAGCTGTAGCGGCGTTGCCGGAAACAGGCTGCGCATTGCCTCTTCGGCGCTTTCGACATCAAGTCTCGTCACGGGCGTGGTCCATTCTCATGATTAGCCATCGCCGCTATGGCATAGGCCGACCGGCAAAAGAAAGCCCGTTTCGGCCATTTCCGGTTCCCGACCGGGAAAGTCTTTCTTAAGCCAATCGTAAAATTGACGGCAGATAAACTGATTTTTACTGTCAATGAAAATGCAGGCCACTAATATCAAGCCATGATGATCTTCAAATTTGCAAGGCCGCTCGCCTGGCTGCTGCTCGCCCTCATCCTCTTCGTCACGATTTCGCCAATCGGGCTGAGGCCGGAAACGGTCACGACGGTCGACACCGACCGCGGGGGCGCCTATGTTCTCGTTGGCCTCGCCTTCGCTCTCGCCTATCCCAAACAGTGGAAGATGGTGGCGGTGCTGCTGATTGCCGGTGCAGTCGCCATCGAATATCTGCAGTATCTCACACCAACACGCCATCCACGCCTGCACGATGCCGGCATCAAGGCCGCCGGCGCAGCCCTCGGGCTGCTGGCTGGCTGGCTGATCAACAGGTGGCGCGAGACCAAAGCGCCAGACACGCTTCCGCTCACGGAGCGATGATCACTATCAGGAACCGTACATAATCCCGAAAATCGAATTCGGGATCTGCCCAGGGATCGAAAGTAATAGAGCGTCCTTAGCGCGTCTTCTTAGACGCGCTAAGGACGCTCTAGAAACCGCGCAAATGCATTGCCCAGAAGAACAGCGGTATCGCGGCTATCGCAGTCCCCAGAACAAGTGCGACACTGGTCTTGAAGATGCGGATGCGCCGAACCTTAGTCCCACTCCAATCGTAAACCATCGTCTTACTCCCACAAGACAACCCTTACTCAACTGTCGCGGCGCAATCGTTACGCCGGAAATTCCTTTGTCAAGCGATAACTTGCTTTTATGCACAATATACAAGCAGATTCAATACGGGCATATTCGAACAGGATTATGAAAGTGGTGCGGGCGACGGAGGCGAACCGGTACAGCCAAGGCCGAAATTTTAAAGCCACCGCCACTACCGCATCGAGCAGGGGCAACCCTTCGACTTCTCGGATACCGACGCCAAGGCGCTGGAAGAATGGCTCGAGCCGAGACCGTTCCAAAGCCCGTTAGGATTCATCCTCGTCATCGCGCGCCCGAAACAGGGCCTCATAGTCTCTGCCGCCGTAGAACACATTGACGATCTCAACCGCGTCGGTGACGTGATAGGCGATCACGGCGGAATGCTCAAACGGTACCGTTCGCAAGCCGGGCGCCAGATCATCCCGAGGACGACCGCCGTTCGGTGCATCGCCGATTTTGTGGCACCTCGCCATGAGGCGCTTCACGAAGCCATTGGCAATGACGTGGCTTCGACTCATATCGGCAACGTCGATATAAATTTGGCAAAGGTCGCTCAGTGCCTCAGGCCGATAGATGACCTTAGCGCGCCGCATTGCGGGACGCTTTTTCCTGACCTTTCATGAAGCGGTCCATTTCCACTTCCGCCTCTTCTGCTGTCAAACTCGGGCGCGGATCATCAAGGGAACGGCGAATACGAGCTCGCATCGCGTTGAGGCGTTCGGCATCCTCGAGCCGCAGGCGTTGCCACACCCGCACCGCATCCCGCATCGCCTCACTCGTGGTCGCAAATTCACCGGCCTCGACCGTATCGCGAACGCTCCGCAGCATATCGGCCGTGAGGGTAATGGTCACCTTTTCCGCGTTTCGCATCGTCATCCACTTTCCTTGGCTTCTTATAAAGTATGATAAAATCATATTTTATACCAGAAAAATTGCGATGCCATCCGCATCAAAAGCGATGGTGACGAACAACTCTCGGGATCTACGGCAATTTGCGTGATGGGCTGTGCCGAGATCGTTGGATGGCCTTATTTCCCTGATCATGCTGCAAATACCTTCAACAACCGGTGGATAGCAGTTGAGAATACCGTCTCTCTTTGTTAGCAGAGGGAACCACGCGGACGTGGTGGAATCGGTAGACACAAGGGACTTAAACAAAATTGAGTGCACCGGCGGAAACGCTGGCTGTAGAACTGCTCAAAGTCGGGGAAACCTGTCAGATGGCAATCCCGAGCCAAGCCCCGCCAGGGGAAGGTGTAGAGACTAGACGGGCAGCACCTAAGGCAAACGCTAGGGTGAAGGTATAGTCCAGACCACAAACGCCGAAAGGCGGCGGCGAAAGCCGTAGCGGTAAGAAAATCCCTCGGCTTAGGCTATGCGGGTTCGACCCCCGCCGTCCGCACCAGCCTTCGATCTGTGAGCTTCGACTCGGCGAGCCGAAGAGAGCAGCCAGTCGCCCGGCCAGTCGGGCGGCAAGAAAAGGCGCGGCGAGCCCCATACCCGCCGCGCCTTCATGATTTCAGCGTCAAAGATCAGGCGAGCTTGGCAGCCAGCTTGGCGACGTGGGCGCCCTGGTATTTCGCGCCTTCCAGCTCGATCTCGGAAGGCTGGCGCGAGCCGTCGCCGTTGGTGATGGTGGAAGCGCCGTAAGGCGAGCCGCCCTTGACTTCCTCGGTGCCCATCTGGCCCTGGAAGGCATAAGGCAGGCCGGCAACGACCATGCCCTGGTGCAGGAAGGTCGGGATGAAGCCGAGGATGGTCGATTCCTGGCCGCCGTGCTGGGTGGCCGAAGAGGTGAAGACCGAACCGAGCTTGCCGACGAGTTTGCCGGCGAACCAGAGGCCGCCCGTCTGATCCCAGAAATTGCGCATCTGCGAGGCGACCGTGCCGAAGCGGGTGCCGGCGCCGACGATGATCGCGTCATAGTCCGCCAGTTCGTCGACGGTGGCGATCGGAGCCGCCTGGTCGACCTTGTAATAGGAAGCCTTGGCGACGTCTTCCGGAACCAGTTCCGGAACGCGCTTGACGGTGACCTCGGCGCCGGCCGACTTCGCGCCTTCGGCGACCGAATAGGCCATGGTTTCGATATGGCCGTAAGCCGAATAATAAAGGACGAGAACCTTCGCCATCTTCTATCTTCCTTGAAACATCGGGTTGAATTTCGTGCCCGACGCGATTTCTATCAGCGCGCCTGGGCGAACACAGCCCCGCGCTCAAGAACTCAGTGTTCACCACCCGGAGACGAAAATTCGCTTGCGGTTTTCATTTCGGCAAAAATGACGCATCGCCCGAGTTAAAGAGTTAGCGCATGATGTCGTCCGAAAACCGCCTGGACTTTTCGGCATCATGCTCTGGTGTTTGCAAAGCGAGCGAACGGCGCTACCTATTCCCCAGCCTCACATCACGGAACATCCCATGAGCCAAGACATCGTCGTCACCGCCGCCATGCTCGCCATCGGCGACGAACTTCTCTCCGGCCGCACCAAGGATAAAAATATCGGCCATCTCGCCGATTTGCTGACGCTTTCCGGCATCGATCTCAAGGAGGTGCGCATCGTCGCCGACGACGAGGAGGCGATCGTCGAGGCGCTGAACGCGCTTCGCGGCAAGTATGACTACGTCTTCACCTCAGGCGGCATCGGGCCGACGCATGACGACATCACCGCCGATGCCATCTCCAAGGCTTTCGGCGTGCCCTGCGAATATGACGAAACAGCAATGACGCTGCTTGCCGAGATGTACCGCCGCCGCGAGATGGAATTCACCGAGGCGCGCCAGCGCATGGCGCGCATGCCGCGGGGCGCTGCGCATATCGCCAACCCGGTCTCGACGGCGCCCGGCTTCATCATCGGCAATGTCCATGTGATGGCCGGCGTGCCGCAGGTGTTCCAGGCGATGGTCGACAATGTGCTGCCGACGCTTCGAACCGGCACACCGGTGCTCTCGCTCGCCATCGCCTGCCCTTACGGCGAAGGCGAGATCGGCACGCCGCTGACCGCGATCCAGAAGGCACATCCGGAAACCAGCATCGGTTCCTACCCGCGCTACATCGGCCAGAAATTTTCTACCGAGATCGTCGTACGAGGCCGCTCCCAGGCAGCGATCGATGCGGCCGGCGCCGAGGTGCAGGCGATGATCGACGCCATCCGCCAAAGGAAGGACATCGCCGAAAACCATTCCGCCGAGGCTTGAGGGCAACGCCGGACTCAAAGGCCATCCTTGATCCCGATCAAGGAACAGGAGAACGGTCCGGCGCACTCCTTCCCTCGCGCAAGCCATTTCAGCGCAAGGAGAATTGATATGTCTTACAAAACCATTCTCGCCATTCTCGATACATCAGACAATAGTACCGCGGTTGCCGATTTCGCCTTTGCCATCGCTGCTGAAAGCGGCGCCCATGTAATCGGCCTGCATGCCGAAATCATTTCCGCCGTGCCGCTGGTGGCGCCGATGGAAATCCCCGATCCCGTTGCCGTGCAGGCGCTGCAGGATATGGCGCATAGCGAAACGATTGCCGTCGAGCGCATCTTCAGGGCGAAAGCGGAGGCATCCGGCGCCTCCTTCGAATGGCGCAGCTTTGCCACATCAACCGGATACGGCTCCGCTCCGCTGATCGAAAGTGCGCGCAGCGCCGACCTCCTCATCGCCTCGCAGGCCGACCCGGCCAAACCTTCCGACAGCCACGTCGACGTCGACAGTTTCCTTTTCGAAACCGGCCGGCCGGTGCTGATGATCCCCTATATGATCCGCCAGCCGAAGCCGATCAAGCGCGTGCTGATCGCCTGGAACGGCTCGAAGGAGGCGGCGCGCGCGACCTTCGACGCGCTGCCGATCCTCAAAGCCGCCGACGAGGTGGAGATCTTTTCGGTCGATCCGGCCGACACGGCGCTGCAATCGCCGCTGACATCAGGCGCCGACATCGCCGCGACGCTTGCGCGTCATGGCGTGAAGGCGACGCTTTCGACGGCCCAGAGTGTGAATAAGAGCGCATCGCATGTCATCGAGAACCGGCTTTCGGACAGCAGCATCGATCTTCTCGTCATGGGCGCCTATACGCATTCCTGGCTCTGGCAGATGATCTTTGGCGGCACGACGAAGACCCTGCTGCAATCGATGACGGCGCTGACGCTGTTGTCGCGTTGATTGGCTGCTCTTGCCTTTTGCCGGCAAATCCCGCTAATTGCGGCGACCGATGACAGCTTCGAGCCTCGGCCCCATCTCGCGCAGTTCCGGCTGCGCGATTTGCGTTTTGCCAATCGCCGCTTCAAGCCCATCCGGTCGCCGGCAAACGGCGTGTCGTTTTTTCATGCCGCGGAGCAGCCCGATGTCCCTTCCCGATAAAGCCTTTCCCGTTTCCTGGGATCAGTTCCACCGCGATGCGCGCGCCCTTGCCTGGCGGCTTGCCGGCTTGAATCAGACGTTCAAGGCGATCGTCTGCATCACCCGCGGCGGCCTCGTTCCGGCTGCGATCATCTCGCGCGAGCTGAACATCCGGCTGATCGAGACCGTCTGCGTCGCTTCCTATCATGACTATGTGAACCAGGGCGACATGGTGCTGCTCAAGGGAATAGCGCCCGAACTTATGGAGAATGGCGGCGAAACCGTGCTGGTCGTCGACGATCTGACCGATACCGGCAAGACCGCCGCACAGGTGCGCACCATGCTGCCGAGAGCACATTTCGCCTGCGTCTATGCCAAGCCGAAGGGCGTGCCGACCGTCGATACCTTCATCACCGAGGTCAGCCAGGATACCTGGATCTACTTCCCCTGGGACATGGGCTTCACCTACCAGGAGCCGATCGCCAAGGGTGCCGGCTGATCGCCACCAATCAAAGCGCGCCACCCTCGTATTTACCACTTGAAATTGTTCCAGATTTTGTCGGCGAGGTTTCCTGAATCCGCTATCGGCATCTGCACATCTATTTTATCTTTTGCTCATACACTGCTGTCTAATTCCTTCAATCGGAATCGATTTAAGGATGAAATTATGCAGCAATTCAAAGTGATACAGCGTCCTTTGCGGCTCTCGAAAAGACGCGCGGCGCTGCAGGGCGTGCGAATCGTGTCAAATTGCGCTTAAAGCGTGCGATAATCCGATACGGTACAAGGAAACAAGATGGCGCGGTGGGGGCATATAAGAGCGGTTGTGACCGTCGGGCTGGCGGCCTTTCTGTTGCCGCTGGCACCTGTCCGCGCTGAACCTGCCTATATTCCCCTCGTGCGCGACTATGTCGAGAAGCGGATCCGGCCAATAGTGGAAACGCCCTTGGTGCTGAAAGCCATTGCCGAGCAGAACGCAAAATTCGGCAATGTCAGCGAAATGGATATGCGAGTGCTCGACGAGACCTACCGGTCGGAGGTCGATCAGCACCACCTGCAGATGGTCAAGCTGCTGCTCGACAAATCCGTGTCGCAATACCTCAGGGAAAAACAAGACGCCTCGCAGGGCGCGGTTCTCGAATTTTTCGTCACGGACTCGCATGGGCTGAATGTCGGGCAGAGCACCATCACCGCCGACTACTGGCAGGGCGATGAGGAGAAATACCTTAGAACCTTCGCCAACGGCTCCCGCGAGATCTTCATCGACCGGGCGGAACGCAATGAATCCAGCCAAAATCTCGAGACGCAGGCGAGCTTCGTCGTCAAGGACAAAGAGAACAGGCCGATCGGCGTCGCCATCGTCACCATCGCCATCGATGCGCTCTAATAGCATGTCGCGCAAAAGTTTGCGGTTTTGCGATAACGACGCGCTTTAGGAGCGTTGATTTCACCGGCGAATCGGCATGCGCATTTGCGCCGGAAATGCCATCATAAGATTTGTCGCAGGACGCTTTTTTGCCATTCTAAGGTTTTCCTTAGCCGGCAACGCCTGCAAGCCATTGTAATTTCAGCGCTCCCCGGCTTTCCCCAATCTCCACAGGCGCATCCACAACATGTTGTGGTTAGCAATCAATTAAAAGCCAGCCCTTGACGGAATCAGCTGTTTCAAACTTTACTGATCCTGATGTTGCGGCGGCGACAGGACCGGAGGTAACGAGCCCGGTTCCCTTTTGAAAATTAGGACGCGGAATCAGGGCGATGGACCGAAAACGGTTCAGGCCAGACAGGATTTCTGCGCGATTTTCAGCCTCCAAAAAAAGTGACATCGGGGCTGGCGATAATAAGCTGTTAATACTATATTTAGTGTTTGCAGCCACCATCACCACAAGATACAGGAAGGACATCTCCGGATGACACCCCTGTCACAATACGGAAACGAGACTGGCTGCACGACGACAAAGTGCCGCCGGATAGAAATTTTGCGCCTGAGGTCGTGGGGACCGGGCGCCAACGCGAGGTCAAGACTATGCGCATCGAACGTCGTTTCACGAAGGCCGGCCAGGGCGCCTATGCGGATATCGAATTCCGTAAGGCGACGAGCGAGATCAAGAACCCCGATGGTTCGGTCGTGTTCCGCCTCGAGAATATCGACGTTCCCGCGCAGTTCTCCCAGGTCGCCACCGACGTTCTGGCGCAGAAGTATTTCCGCAAGGCCGGCGTTCCCACACGGCTGAAGAAGGTCGAGGAAAACGATGTTCCTTCGTTCCTCTGGCGCTCCGTCCCCGACGATGCTGCGCTGAAGAACCTGCCGAAGGACGAGCAGACCGGCTCCGAAATCGATGCGCGCCAGGTCTTCGACCGTCTTGCCGGCACCTGGACCTATTGGGGCTGGAAGGGCGGCTATTTCTCCTCCGAGGAAGATGCCTCGGCCTTCAAGGACGAGCTTGCCTATATGCTCGCCACCCAGCGCGTCGCCCCGAACTCGCCGCAGTGGTTCAACACCGGCCTGCACTGGGCCTATGGCATTGACGGCCCCGGCCAGGGCCATTTCTACGTCGACCCGTTCACCGGCAAGCTGACAAAATCCAAGTCGGCCTACGAACACCCGCAGCCGCATGCCTGCTTCATCCAGTCCGTCGAGGACGATCTCGTCAACGAAGGCGGCATCATGGACCTCTGGGTGCGTGAAGCGCGCCTGTTCAAATACGGCTCCGGCACCGGCTCCAACTTCTCGATGCTGCGCGGCGAAGGCGAAAAGCTTTCCGGCGGCGGCCGCTCCTCCGGCCTGATGAGCTTCCTGAAGATCGGCGACCGCGCCGCCGGCGCCATCAAATCGGGCGGCACAACACGCCGCGCCGCCAAGATGGTGGTCGTCGACATCGACCATCCGGATATCGAGGAGTACATCAACTGGAAGGTCAAGGAAGAGCAGAAGGTCGCGGCTCTCGTCACCGGCTCGAAGGTTGTCGCCAAGCATCTCAAGGCGATCATGAAGGCCTGCTTCAATTGCGAAGGCGGCGACAACGGCGATTGCTTCGATCCCACAAAGAACCCTGCCCTGAAGCGCGAAATCCGCGCCGCCAAGAAGGACCAGGTTCCCGAGAACTACGTCCAGCGCGTCATCCAGTTCGCCCGCCAGGGCTACAAGGATCTCCAATTCAAGACTTACGACACGGATTGGGATTCGGAAGCCTACCTCACGGTATCCGGCCAGAACTCCAACAACTCCGTCTCGATCAAGGACGACTTCCTGCGCGCCGTCGAGAATGATGGCGAATGGAACCTGACCGCCCGCAAGGACGGCCGGGTGATGAAGACGCTGAAGGCCCGCGATCTCTGGGAAACGATTTCCTACGCTGCCTGGGCTTCGGCCGATCCCGGCATTCACTTCAACACGACGATGAACGACTGGCACACTTCGCCGGCCGGCGGCCCGATCCGCGGCTCGAACCCGTGCTCGGAATACATGTTCCTCGACGACACCGCCTGCAACCTTGCCTCGCTGAACCTGCTGCAGTTCAAGGACAAGGCCACCAAGCGTATCAACATCGCCGATTACGAACATGCTGTTCGCCTCTGGACCGTCGTGCTCGAAGTCTCGGTGATGATGGCGCAGTTCCCGTCGAAGCGCATTGCCGAACTCTCCTACGAATACCGCACGCTCGGCCTCGGCTACGCCAATATCGGCGGCCTGCTGATGTCAACAGGCATTCCCTACGACTCCGCTGAAGCCCGCGCCATCGCAGGCTCGCTGACCGCGATCATGACCGGCATCTGCTATGCGACCTCGGCCGAAATGGCCGCCGAGCTTGGGCCCTTCCCGAACTTCGCGCCGAACCGCGAGAGCATGCTCAAGGTCATTCGCAACCATCGCCGTGCGGCGCATGGCGAGAGCTCCGGCTATGAAGCGCTGTCGATCAACCCGGTCGCACTGACCCATTCGGAAAACCCGGACCAGGATCTTGTCGCCCATGCCAAATCGGCCTGGGACAAGGCGCTCGAGCTTGGTGAACAGCATGGCTACCGCAATGCACAGGTTTCGGTCATCGCGCCCACGGGCACGATCGGTCTCGTCATGGATTGCGACACGACGGGCATCGAGCCCGACTTCGCCCTCGTCAAGTTCAAGAAGCTCGCCGGCGGCGGCTACTTCAAGATCATCAACCGCGCCGTGCCCGACGCGCTGCGCACGCTCGGCTATTCGGAAAGCCAGATCGCCGAGATCGAGGCCTATGCCGTCGGCCACGGCAACCTTAACCAGGCACCGGCCATCAATCCGTCGACGCTGAAGACCAAGGGCTTCACCGACGAGAAGATCGAGGCCGTCAACGCCGCGCTGAAGAGCGCCTTCGACATCAAGTTCGTCTTCAACCAGTGGACGCTCGGCGCCGACTTCCTGAAGGAGACGCTGAAGGTTTCGGACGAACAGCTCGCCGACATGAGCTTCAGCCTGCTCGACCATATCGGCTTCTCCAAGAAGGACATCGAAGCCGCCAACATCCATGTCTGCGGCGCGATGACGCTGGAAGGCGCACCCTTCCTCAAGAACGAACACCTGCCGGTCTTCGATTGCGCCAATCCCTGCGGCAAGATCGGCAAGCGCTACCTCTCTGTGGAAAGCCATATCCGCATGATGGCGGCGGCCCAGCCGTTCATCTCGGGCGCGATTTCCAAGACGATCAACATGCCGAACGAGGCGACCGTCGAGGATTGCAAGAACGCCTACATGCTCTCCTGGAAGCTTGGCCTCAAGGCCAACGCGCTCTATCGCGACGGCTCGAAACTGTCACAGCCGCTCAACTCCTCGCTGATCGAGGACGAAGACGATGAGGATGCGCTGGAGGAACTGCTGCAGGCGCCGCTGGCCGCCCAGGCCGTCACCATCACCGAAAAGATCATCGAGCGGGTGGTCGAACGAGTTTCGCGCGAACGTGAGAAGCTGCCGAACCGCCGCCAGGGCTATACCCAGAAGGCCGCCGTCGGCGGACATAAGGTCTATCTGCGCACCGGCGAATTCGGCGACGGCCGCATCGGCGAGATCTTCATCGACATGCACAAGGAAGGTGCCGCCTTCCGTGCGATGATGAACAATTTCGCCATCGCCATCTCGCTCGGCCTGCAATATGGCGTGCCGCTCGAGGAATATGTCGAGGCCTTCACCTTCACCAAGTTCGAGCCGGCCGGCATGGTCATCGGCAATGACGCGATCAAGAACGCCACCTCGATCCTCGACTATGTCTTCCGCGAGCTTGCCGTCTCTTATCTCGGCCGCCATGACCTCGCGCATGTCGATACGTCTGACTTCTCGAACACGGCACTCGGCAAGGGCATCCAGGAAGGCAAGACCAACCTGCTCTCCACCGGCTGGACCCGCGGCTACAAGCCGACGCTGGTGTCCGGCACCGGTGGCGAACGCCAGGCGGGCGAACCCAAGGGTGCGGCCACCGCCGCCCCTGCCCGCGCTGCCTCCACCGGCACCGTGACCGCCTTTGCAGGCGCGGCTGCCCGGAAGCTGGAGCCGACGGTTGCCATCGCCACCTCCGAAATCGTCGCCTTCAAGCGCGACTACGAAGAGCGCGCCAAGGAACTGGCGGAAGAGATCGCCGAAGAGGTGACCGAGGAACTCACCAGCGACGCGACAGCCCTGTTCTCCGACAAGGCGGCAGCAGACGCGGCATCGGCGAAATCGGAAGCCAAGAAGCGCGAAGCCGAACGCCGCCAGCGCTCGATCATGCAGGGCTATACCGGCAACATGTGCTCGGAGTGCCAGAACTTCACGATGGTGCGGAATGGCACTTGCGAGAAGTGCGACACGTGTGGTGCGACGAGTGGGTGCAGCTGATAATAGATGATATCACAACAACAACTTTCCTTGTCGGACTGGCTAGGCCTACTAGGGATAATCCTATCCCTAGTAGGTTTTGGTGTATCATTGACACAAATTCGGAAAACGAAGAATGCGGCGGAAAGTGCCCGAGATGCTGCGACGCTAGCCACCGAAAGTGTAAGAAAACTTGACAGCGTAATCAGTTTTGCCACCGTGTCCAAGGCCTTGAGTGAGATGAAAGACACGCTTATTAAGGAAGATTATGTGCTGCTTGCTGGCCTTTTTGATAAAGCTAGAAAAGCGCTAATCGATGCAAGAGAGAACCATCCAGGACTGACAGATGATCAGCGTCGATCAATACAAAAAGCCTTATCGTTTCTGAAATCGCTGGAAATAGATGTTCGAACGCTTGATAGCTCAACGCTGAAACAGCAACATGCTAAGTTTGTAAAAACTTTGCTTGAGATTTCAGACAATGTCGCGACGATTCTTATAAAGACAAGAAACATGGAGGTAGCGTTATGACCTTGGAAAGTCGAATTGAATTAATAAAGGCGGTCCATCAAAAAACGGTTGAGGAGAAATTAAATTGGGAAGTCGGCCCAACTTCTAATAGTTTTTATGTCAAAATTGGCGAAAACGCGATATCTGTTCGAGAAATTAAAGATGACTACATAATACAGCTATTCAATTCTGACGGAGAAATTGTCGAGGAAGTTGCCGATCCTGAATTTTCAGCTGCTGGATACTCGACCGCCTTCACCTTGCTCCGAGAGCTGTTCTCTATGGCCAAAAGAAACGCATATGGATCAGATAGAGTCGTGTCAAATATTCTGTCCGATCTTAATAATATATAATTATTTTACTGTAGTGGGCAGCTGATATTATACAGAAGCTGAAGTCTCCGACAGAGATTGAGCTCGGCAGCGAATCCAGTCAAATTTGCGCATGACGAAAACAATCCCCACATCCGCCGCCTCGTCATCACCGCTATCTCCACCTCCGAAATCGTCGCCTTCACGCGCGATTACGAGGAACGCGCTAAGGAATTGGCGGAAGAGATCGCCGAAGAGGTGATCGAGGAAATCACCAGCGACGCGATCCGGAACCGCCCATGTTGAGGTGTCTCACATATCTTGCCGGGACCGGTGATCCTTAATCTCCATACCGACGGGAATTGGCATCGCATTTGTGCCATTTCATGTCCATTCCGGCTTCATCCTCATGGCCATAACACCAGTCGACGCGATTGAGCAGCGGACCGATCTGATCGCGTCGTTTGCAGGCTCGCTCCGTCTCTATGCCGTAGCGATCGGTGCTGCCGCGGCAGATATCGTCCAGTGCTATCCACTGATGGATCAACCGATCCGGTGCTTTGGCCCCCTTGTCCGTGGCGAGCACCTTTCCGGTCTCGGACTCGATCTGCAGAGAGGCCGTGTTCCACACGAAAGAGAATTCCGCCATCCCGGCGGACGTCTTACCCGTGTCCCTGTTTCCGGCAAACCACTCGACAATTCCCGACATTTCGCATTTTCCGGCACAGCTGGCAGTCACGGAGC
This sequence comes from Rhizobium laguerreae, assembly GCF_019778565.1. Lineage (NCBI taxonomy): Bacteria > Pseudomonadati > Pseudomonadota > Alphaproteobacteria > Hyphomicrobiales > Rhizobiaceae > Rhizobium > Rhizobium laguerreae. The sequence continues at coordinate 415,714 of NZ_JAAXQT010000005.1, forward strand.
CCGGCTTGACGCTGTAGATGCGCTCCGGCCAGCGTTGGGCAAAGGCTGCCTTTTCCTTCAGGACGGCGTCTTTGTCGACCGAGTTTCCGAAGAAGGAGACCTCGTCGGCATAGACGCCCTTCATAAAGGCCAACGCCGAGGCACTGTCTTTCGACCATTCGTCATTGTATCGGTTGGCGAAATCAAGCGCCTCCGTGGTCAGGTCGCCGGGTGCGGATGCGGTGGCCTCCTCGGAAGCGCTTGGGTCCGATGGCATGACGGCGGGTGTTGCGCTCAGCTCTGGCGCGGCGTCCAGCTGTGGCGACGTGCTTGCCGGTGGCGAGGGCATGTTCTCGGGCGTGATGATGTTCCAGTCCCGCATTTCGGCAGAGGTAAGATATCGTATATCGTCACTGTCGATCGACAGGCTGAGCTGCAGCAGATTGGGGCTTACCCCCATATCGGTGAGATATCCGATGATCTCGCCGGTCAGCGATTGAACCGACGAGACTACCAATTTATTGTCCATGCCGGCATCGTCGGATAGCGAAACCCGATGCACGCCGATGGAGCCCGGCTCGGCAAACCTTTCAACGCCACCGACGAAGGCGAAGGCGCAAGCCGATGCGCACTCGGCGGCTCTGATCTGGAACGTTCTTGCATTCAGCAGGCGGAGGGCCCGGCCGAACCTGATCGCGGCGACCACGTTTCCGCCGGGCGAGTCAAAGGTGACATAGTTCGGCTGGTACTGCGTATATTCGTCGACAAGCGTCATCGGATCGTCGGAACTCTCGAACACGCCTTTTATCGCCAGGGCGCGCTCTCCCGGCGCGCCGTCCAGACGTTGGTAGGAAATGGCCGCATGTGCCTCGGCGGCAAGGGCGACGAACGCCAGCAGCATCGATATGAACGAGACGGATTTCCGCATTCTTCTCCAGCCTTCGAGCACGTGTACTTCTCCTGTCGTCACTCGCAGCATATCTTGCGCACATTGTTGGGGCTGATCATCGAATCCTGTGCGATGAGTTCGTGAGCCTTCAATGCGACCAAGCCCGTGGCAATCACGGGCCCGACGATCAACAGCTTTGACGAGAACATTTCAGACCTACCCTAAGCATCCAATCAATGCACAAAGGGCAATCTTCTGGCAAGCGGCACAATCAGAAGTGTTGATACAAGGTAAACGCCCATTGCTCGCCGCGATCGGGAAATCCCAGTCCACGCGATCCGATGCGTGCCGGCAATTTGATGCGAGAGCAGCAGGAAGAAGGGAACGCTTCTTCGGATTTCGTCCCGGGTCCCGATCCGCCGTTAGGGTTTCACGCGGTCGGGATGCGCCGCCTGGAAGGCCGGCAGGTCTGCGCATCTGGCGTCGATATCGACGATGCGCTTGAAAGCGGTCATATCAACGCCCCAGCGGCGGGCGTTATAGACCTGGGGAACGATACAGAGGTCGGCCATCGTCGGCACATCCCCAAAGCTGAACGCGCCATCGGCTTCGCCGATCATGGCTTCCAGTTTGCCCAGTCCGTCTGTGATGAAATGTTTCATCCATTCCTCGCGAGCATCGGCCTTCTTGGTCATGATCATGAGATGCGACACGACATGCAGGTTGCAGATCGGATGGATGTCCATGGCGACCGCATAGGCAAGGGCGCGGACTTTCTGGCGATCAGCAATATCCGACGGCAGCAATCCGCATTCCGGCCGGGTCTCGGCCAGATATTCAATGATTGCCAGCGACTGCGTCAGTGTTTTTCCATCGATCACCAATGTCGGTACCAGCCCCTGCGGGTTGAGGGCCAGATATTCCGGCGTCTTGTGCGCGCCATCCAACAGGTTGATGGGCACGGTCTTATAATCGATGCCCAGGAGATTGAGCGCGATGCGGACGCGATAGCTCGCCGATGATCTCCAGTAGTCGTAAAGAACGACCTCGTTCATCGCGGGTCGGCTCCCCGGTATTTTTCGACCGTCTGCTCGATCGCCCCGAAGATCGAATGGCCGGCCTTATCCTTCATCTCGATGCGGACCTGATCCCCGAACTTCATGAAGGGGGTTCTCGGCGAGCCGGCCTCGATCGTCTCGATCATCCTGATTTCGGCGATGCAGGAGTAGCCGTCCCCTCCCTCTTCCACCGGCTTGCCCGGGCCGCCGTCCAGCTTGTTGGAAACCGTTCCCGAGCCGATGATCGTTCCGGCTGCGAGATTGCGGGTTTTGGCGGCATGGGCGATCAGTTGGCCAAAATCGAACGTCATGTCGATCCCGGCGTTCGCCTTGCCGAATGGCTTGCCGTTCAAGCTCACCAGCAGCTGAAGATGCAGCTTGCCGCCATCCCAGGCCTCTCCGAGCTCGTCCGGCGTCACGGCGACCGGGGAAAATGCCGATGCCGGCTTGGACTGGAAAAAACCAAGTCCTTTCGCCAACTCGTCCGGAATCAGACCGCGCAGCGACACGTCGTTGACGAGCATCACCAGGCGGACGGCGCCGCGTGCCGCTTCCGGGCTGGAACCCATGGCGACGTCGCCGGTGATAACGGCGACCTCGCCCTCCATGTCAATCCCATAAGCCTCGTCAGCCGCCACGATCGGATCGCGCGGCGCGAGAAAAGCGTCCGAACCGCCTTGATAGATCAGCGGATCGGTCCAGAAACTTGCCGGCATTTCGGCGCCGCGCGCCTTGCGCACCAGTTCGACATGGTTGACGTAAGCGGAACCGTCGGCCCATTGGTAGGCCCGCGGCAAAGGTGACGTTGCGTCATGTTCGTGAAACCGGATCGTCGGCTGGGCGCCGGTCTCGACGCCTTCGGCGATGAGTGCAAGCCTCGGAGCCACATGCTCCCAATCGTCGAGCGCTGCCTGCAATGTGCGGGCGATATGACCGACCTCGGAACAGCGGGTCAGGTCGCGGGAAACGACGACAAGCCGGCCGTCCCGCGTGGAGTCTTTTAACGTCGCAAGTTTCATGTCCGAATTCCACTGCCGGAGGATGTCTTTGCTTGATGCATCACTTGATACCAGGGGTTCCGTCGAACTTGCGTTCCAGGCCGTCCCAGCATTCGAGGTAGTCATCCTGCAGCGTTTCAAGCTCGGCTGCGTATTTCGTCAGTTGCTGCGGGTACCGGGTCTCGAACATGAAGGCCATGGTGTGATCGAGCTTCACGGGTTTGAGCTCGGTATTGGATGCCTTTTCGAAGGCGAGCGCGTCCGGCCCGTGGGGAAGCATCATGTTGTGCAGGCTCATGCCGCCCGGCACGAAGCCCTCCTCCTTGGCGTCATACTGGCCGTGGATCAGGCCCATGAATTCGCTCATGATGTTGCGATGGTACCAGGGCGGACGGAAGGTGTGCTCGGCGACCAGCCAGCGCGGCGGAAAAATCACGAAATCGACATTCGCCGTGCCCGCATCTTCGGTCGGCGCGGTCAGCACCGAAAAAATCGATGGATCGGGATGATCGAAGCGGATGGCACCAACGGGAGAAAACGTCCGCAAGTCGTATTTGAACGGGGCGTAGTTGCCGTGCCAGGCCACCACATCCAGCGGCGAATGGCCGATATCTGTGACATAGAATTTTCCGCACCACTTCACATGCACGCGGCAGGGCGTTTCCTTGTCCTCGAATGCGGCGACAGGTGTCTTGAAATCGCGCGGGTTTGCCAGGCAGTTGGCGCCGATCGGTCCGCGGTCCGGCAGCGTAAATTTCGCGCCGTAGTTCTCGCATATATAGCCACGCCAGACCGTCTGCTCGCCGCCCTTTAGAATCTTGAACATCATGCCGCGCGGGATGAGGCATATTTCCAGGGGCTCGACGTCCATGATGCCCATTTCGGTGAACACTCTGATGGCGCCGAGCTGCGGCACGATCAGCAGTTCACCATCGGCATTGAAGAAGTAATCGTCGACCATGTCCTCATTGAAGACATAGGCATGGGCGGACATGCCCACCTGGGTGGTAGCATCGCCTGCCGTGGTGACGGTCCGAACCCCTTCGAGGAATGTCAGCCTCTCCGCGGGTGCGGGGATCGGATCCCAGCGAAGCTGGCCGAGCGGAAGCGAATGTTCGTCGAGGCACGGCGCGGTTTTCCAGAGCGGATAGGACGCGTTGGAGAAGCGGCGGGTGTGACGCACGCTCGGGCGGATGCGGTAAAGCCAGGACCTTTCGTTGGTCCCGCGCGGCGCGGTGAACGGCGAGCCGGAAAGCTGCTCCGCATAAAGACCATAGTTGCATTTCTGCGGGCTGTTCTGGCCCTGCGGCAAGGCGCCGGGAAGCGACTCGGTTTCGAAGTCGTTGCCGAACCCCGGCATATATTTCAGCGTGTTTGCCGTTGCGGCTTCACCATCCGACGCCTGGATCGATGTCTGGTCCATGCTCACTCCTCCCCGAAAACTCCAGCGTCGCGCGTCTGACAGATGCGCGACGCTTTAGAGTTTACTCCGCTGCAGTCCCGATGACACCACGCTTGATCTGATCGGCCTCGATCGACTCGAAAAGCGCCCGGAAATTGCCTTCGCCGAAGCCTTCGTCGCCCTTGCGCTGGATGAATTCGAAGAAGATCGGGCCGATGACGGTCTTGGAGAAGATCTGCAGCAGGATTTTCGTCATGCCGCCATTCACCACACCTTCGCCATCGATGAGGATGCCGTGCTTCTTCATGCGTTCGACGGGTTCACTATGGCCGTTCACGCGTTCATAGGACATGTCGTAGTAGGTCTCCGGAGGACCCGGCATGAAGCGCAGGCCGTTATCGGCAAGCCTGTCGGTGGCGTCGTAAATATCCTCCGTTCCAACGGCGATATGCTGGATGCCCTCGCCCTTATACTTCTTCAGATATTCCTCGATCTGGCTGGTGTCGTCCTTCGATTCATTCAGCGGAATGCGGATTTTGCCACAGGGCGAGGTGATGGCGCGGCTCACCAGACCGGTGATGCGCCCATCGATATCGAAGAAGTGGATCTGCTTGAAATTGAACAGGTTGCGGTAAAAATCCCACCACTTGTCCATGTTGCCGCGGAAGACGTTGTGCGTCAGGTGGTCGAGATAATAGAAGCCGATGCCCTGGGGATGCGGGTTGCGCTCGCCGAGCCAATCGAACTCGGCTTCGTAAGCCGATCCCTTGGCACCATAGGTCTCGATGAAATAGAGCAGCGAGCCGCCGATGCCGACAATCGCCGGGACATCGAGCATCTTGTCGTCCCCTTCATAGGGAACAGCACCCTTTGACACCGCGTGGTCGAACGCGTGCTTGGCGTCGACGACGCGCCAGGCCATCGATGGGGCGCAGGGACCATGATTTGCGACGAAACGCGCGGCATGACTGCCGGGTTCGGCGTTGAGCACATAGTTGATATCGCCTTGGCGCCAGACGGTGATGTCTTTCGTCTTGTGCCTGGCGACCGCAACATAGCCCATGCGCGTGAAGAGTTCGCGCAGCGTCTCGGGCTCAGGATGGGCGAACTCGACGAATTCGAAGCCGTCGGTGCCAGCCGGATTGTCGGCGGTAATTTCCGAAGGCGGCGCATCATGCGGGAAAGGACCCATTTTCTTTCCTCCAGGGGAGATTGCATTTGATATGCAAAGTGTGGCCCAAAACGCGTGCAAAGTTCTTGCATTCTTCATGCTCCGGGAAGAGATTATGCACGATCCGTGAGTGTATTGGAGATTTCGTGCAATGGATGAGCCGCTCGACAAATTGGATTTGCGCCTGCTCCAGGAACTTCAAAAGGATGGCAGGTTGACGAACAACGAATTGGGCGAGCGGATTGCGCTTTCACCGTCGCAATGCTCGCGCCGGCGCACAAGACTGGAGGCTGAAGGATATATCCGCAGCTACCGGGCTTACCTCGATCGGCAGAAGCTGGGCCTCGATATGCTGGTGGTCATTTCCGTGACACTTGCCACCCACAACAGAGACAATGCCCGCCGCTTTTCGCAGCTGATCAACGGACTGCCGGAAGTTCTCGAAGCCTATGCCTTGACCGGTGAAATGGACTATCACCTGACGGTCGCGACCCGCGGGCTCGCCGACCTCTCGAAGTTCGTCAACGACGTTCTGTTGCCCCACGAGTCGGTGCAGCACGTGAAGACGTCGATCGTCCTCGACACGCTGAAGACATTCGAAGGCTTTCCGGTGCTGATGCCGGGTCACTGGCATGGCGACAGCACGCGGTAATCCGGGCTGTAAGCGTCAGTCAGAGCGGCAGTTCGGTTGAGAATTTCAGCTCGCGCAGCACAAAGCTCGAGACGACCGTGCGCACATGGGGGTTGCGCATGAGATAGCGGGTCATGAAGGCTTCGTAGCTTTCCACGTCGCTTGCCCTTATCTTCAGCATGTAGTCGAAGGCGCCTGATAGGGCGTAGCATTCCATGATTTCCGGCCGCTCCAGCACCACCGAAGCGAAAGAAGCGACCGCCTCTTCGTGGTGATCCTCCAGCGTCACATGCGCGATGACGCAGAGCTTGAGATCGAGTTTGCCAGGATCGAGCAGCGTCACACGCTTGCGGATGACGCCGTCGGCTTCCAGCTCCTGGATCTTCCGCCATGCAGAGCTCTGCGACATGCCGGCCTTTTCCGCCAGGTCGGCCAGCGAAAGGCTGCCGTCGGCCTGGACGAGTTGCAGAAGCTTGCGGCGAAAATTCCCAGGTTCTTTCATTTTTGGTGCCACTTTCGGGAATATTTGCCACCATTATGGCGATAGCCAGCATGAAAGAAAAGAAAATCCTCCAATCTCGGATCATAATGGCAGCAAAAGCGCCGTTCTCGGGAGGATCAGCCTATGACCAAGGAAAGCAGCTACACCGCCAAACTGCCCGGCCCGGATGGTCTCTATGACTACACCCCGGATGAAGATGCGATATGGGGTGAACTCTACCGGCGTCAGATGAAACTGCTCGCCGATACCGCCTGCCGCGAATATCTGGACGGCGTCAAAATGCTGGGGCTGAAGCCGGATAAGGTTCCTCAGCTTCTCGACGTCAACAGACGCCTGAACGAGACCACCGGCTTCGGTGTCGAAGGCGTGCCGGCGCTCATTCCGCCGTCGCGCTTTTATGAACTTCTCTCGCAAGGCAAATTCCCGCTCGCAACCTTCCTGCGCCGTCGCGAACATATCGACTATATCGAGGAACCGGACCTGTTCCACGAGGTTTTCGGCCATTGCCCCATGCTCACCAACCAGAGCTATGCCAATTTCGTCCGGCATTTCGGCGAAACGGCCGTCCGCCTCGGCAAGGGTTATTCATGGCATCTGTTCCGGATCTTCTGGTTCACCGTCGAATTCGGGCTGATCAATACGCCGCAGGGACGCCGCTGCTTCGGCGCAGGCATCGTCTCATCGCCCAGCGAAGCGAAGGCGGCAATGGAAGGCAAGGCGTGCGAATTCCGGCCGTTCAATCTGCTGAGCGTGCTCCGGACGCCCTACCGGATCGATATCCTCCAGCCGATCTACTATGTCATCGACAGCTTCGCCGATCTGGAAGCGATCGTGGAGCAGGATATCGAGGCCACGATCCTCAAGGCAAAATCGCTGGGCGATTTCGCCCCCGCTTTCGAAGCCAAAGCTTCGTGAATCGCGGATGATAGGCGATTTGCCTCGCCGCGGTGCGGCGAGGCAACAGTCTTGCGAGCACTACTGCATGACCGCCGCGAACCGCATCCACTTGACGATCGAGTCGATCGGCGTGTTGTCCGGCATCTTGAGAGGGCTCTGACTGGGCGTGAACCCACGCGATAGAGCCGAGTCCGGATCCGCCAGCAGCACGCCCACGAAGGTCGACGCCACGAGACAGCTCCCGACTTCGCCCAATCGATTTCCGCCTGCAGCCTCGGCTTCGGCCAGAATGTAGAACCAGAGCGGCGTACGTTCGTGGAAACGCGATGCAGTACCGGCGAGGAAGTTCTTCAGATCGGGCTTCGCGGCAAACAGCGCTGAGACATCTTGGATCGGCGAGGACTGCACCGCGCCAATTTGCTTGAGATGCTTGTGCAAAGCCTGACCCGTCGGGAGCCTGAGATTGTAGCCCCGACGAAGGTTCCGCCTTGCCAGGTTCTTGAACAACTCCTTAAGCTGTTGGTCGGCCTGGTCCTCCCCCTCCTTGAACAGCGTATGCAATGGCGGAGCAAGTTCCGTATCGATCCTCCTGGCAAGACGGGCGGGCTCCCCATCGCTCGCATCATGGGGATCGGCTCCCGTAAAGCGCGTCCAGTCGATTATCCAGTTCTTGGGCAGCTTCTTCTCGTCATCCAGCCTGCCGCCGCCGCCAGTGAATTCGAATAGCAACTGCAAGGTGGCGCGCTTCAGAAAACCGGTGCCCGGCCGCCCAAAGTTCTTGTTGTAGTCATAGAAGGCTCTGACCATGGAATGACCGAACCGATAGGCTGCGGTGGAGAACTCCAACGGCAGAGCATTGCCGAGCCGGGTATTCTGCCTCCGGGCATCGAACTCGGCTCTGAATTTGAAGAAATGAGATGCCCGATCCTGGACGACGCGGTCCACCACAACCGGATCGCAAACGCCTTTGAGGTATCCTTCTACAATCAACCATTGATAGTGAAGTCTTGTCAGAGCCTGCGCTGAGCTGAAATCGGCGATCCAGCCGGTGTCATGCGATGCGAGATAGTCGACGGCCTTGTTATGAAACCGGAGAAAGCTCAGATGGAACTGCGCGACGACGAGATTTTCATCGTTGCGATTGTCCCCGATTATCGCCCGCTGGGGCAAGGTATCAGAGAATTTCTGAAACGCCTCGGGAGTCATCGCGGCCTCAGCCAGACGTAAAGCCGCCTCCCGGACAGACGACTGGACCTGGCCATAACGAGGAAGGTCGCGATGTTCGTCGAGGTTGTCTGGAAGCGGCCCAGGATCGACGGCTGTCCCGACACGCATTTTGTTTTTCAGCGTGGGGTGGCGAAGGCCGGAGATCACTTTGACAACATCTGCATCGATCCCCTCACCGACGGCAGATCCGCCGTAGACACTATCCAGATCGAAGCGGGGCGAGCGAGCATTCCTGAACTGGCTCTCCACTGTCGACGAGGCGACAGGCGGGTGTGCGTTGACCATGCTCGAGATCGCCCCTTCGCGATCAGTTCGGGCCGTCAGCTCGTGATCCAGGAATTGTCCCCAATATGTGAACACAGGCGGGAGCGTGGAATCTTCCGTCGGATCCTCGCTCGTCGGCGTCGCGACAACATCGATCATCATTTCGCCGAGTTCATCGAGCTCCCCAAGCGTTTCCGCCGTGTTGGGAAGGTAATTCTCCGGCGCATCTAATGGCGGAACGAAATAACCGAAGTCAGCTTCTTCATCGACCGCGACGTCACCCGTCGCTGGCCGCCCGGCCCGAACGCTCGGCCCTGGAACTGCGCGCTCTTTCTCCGCACCCCCGTGCGATTGAAAAACGATTGCCATTGGCAACACCCTCCGTTTTCCAGCCCGCGGGATAATTCATACACCTAGAACGCGAAGTCAACTAATCATATTGGGCTATTATTCATCTTAAAGTTGGTAAATTACCGGTAAAGCTCAGTCGACGTCTGTGCGGATTCAGCGCACTCGTTTTGTGCGCATCGTATTCCCTGCCCCGCGGTTGGCGCCTCGTTGTAAGCGGTGCCATTGCCGGTATCGCTGGCGCTTTTCGCCGCAAGTCCGTTATTGCAAGGCAGTATCGATAATCGGACAGAGCTACCTCAGGCACAAAAATAGCGAGGAAATACAATGGGGAGGAGATGTAGAAGTATAGGCTACCTGAAAAGCAACGAAACGCCGGCGAACGACCGCTAGAATTTTCATTTGCTAACTCAACAATAAGATGTATATTTGCCGCCGAGATTTCGGCCAGGGGAAGTACATCCCGAAATCGACCTACAAGGTACAATTTATTATGCTTGCTTGACGAATGCTCCAGTTTTCGGTTGGCGAAGCCTTGAGTTCTGGCGGCAAGTCAGCGGAAACACATCTGGCCAATCCGCATCGATCCACCAGCAGCTCAGCCGCTGTCCCGAACGCGAGTTTCGGTTCGATTAACGGGCAGCCGCACCGAGCTTGCGGCTTTTGTATTGCTTTCAAACCGTGAAAGATGGGGGAGAGTTGGTATCATGGCGAAATCAACACGAGGCAGGGTCAACGCACCAGGCGACGGCACATCGGGTCTTGGCATGGTGGTGCGATTTACACCCAAAGCAAGGAACGAGGGTGTACAGCAACTCGAAAAAGGCGGCTTCCGCGTCGCGTCGTCCAAAGATTTTCGCAGCGCCGTGGCGGTGCCAAATGATTTCGATGGCGCTGATGTTCAGTACTTTGAACGTTTCGGAATCGCAATTGTGCGCCGGGACGGCGAGAGACTGAAGCCCATGTTGCAAAACGCCATGCAGCAAAAGGTCGTTAGCGCGGCTCGACCGGAGCGATCCTATCGTGCCCTCGGCGGCCCGCTGACGAAGCGGCTAGACGTCGCACAGGCAACGGTGGGCGGCGTTGCAACCTCCTTGGACCGTGACTACCTGCTCGGCTATCGTGACGCTGTGAACGAACTGGTCGATCGCTTATTGGGCAAAAAGGCGGCAGAGGGGCTTGTCGCCCGGGCTGCCTTTGAGGAGACCAGCAACACCTGGGGACTGCAGGCTGTCAGGGCTATCGAAGGTGAGCTGAGCGGGGCCGGCATCAAGGTAGCAGTACTGGATACCGGATTTGACGAAACTCATCAGGATTTTGTCGGCCGTTCGGTCACCAAGAAGCTCTTTGCGACACGTAGTTCCGATGGCGATGTTCACGGTCACGGAACGCATTGCATTGGGACGGCATGCGGTCCGTTGCGACCGACCAGCGGCCCACGTTACGGCATCGCCCATGAGGCGGAAATCTACGCTGGGAAGGTGCTGGGCGACGATGGCTTCGGCACTGACCGGTCGATCATTGCCGGCATGGAATGGGCGCTGGATGAAGGTTGCCATGTTATTTCGATGTCGTTAGGCGCTGCAACGCAAATTGGAGATGCGCCGAGTGACGACTACGAGCAAATTGGGCAGGTATGTTTAGACGCAGGAACCTTAGTTGTTGCCGCTGCCGGGAACGAAAGTTCCCGTCCTCAACAGATTAACCCAGTTGGTTCTCCGGCGAACGCGTCCACGATCCTCGGAGTTGGCGCCGTGGATCGCTCCTTCGCGCCGGCGTCGTTCTCGTGCGGCGGTTTGAATCCTGGTCAGGAAGTGGACATTGCCGCTCCTGGCGTCGATATATTTTCGAGCTTACCCGATGACAAGTATGACCGATGGGATGGTACCAGCATGGCGACCCCACATGTCGCCGGCGTCGCGGCTCTTATTGCTCAGTCTGATCCGAAGTTTCGCGGATGGGCGCTATGGGCGCGCTTGATTCAGCTTACAAAGCCTCTATCTTCCCCTGCTAGGGATGTTGGCAAGGGCCTGCTCCAGGCAAGAGGATGCGGCGAGGTATGACGACCGATAAGATTGAAGTTACCATTCGGATCGACAAAAACGAGGCCCGCAGTTTGGGAGAGGTCGTCGGCGACTTGAAGTCGCAAGGCCTCGAACAGGTGCAAAGCCACGAGCGCTTCATGATTGTCAACGGCAGTGTCAATCCTGACGCGCTCGATGCGCTTCGCGCGGTAAAGGGAGTCGCTTCAGTTCGGCAAGATGCCGCATACAAGACTCAAGTGAACTGATCATGCAGGCGGCACGGCCTATGCGCAGGCGCTGAGCAGGAAGTCCCGTTTGCGACCACGCATGCTGAGTTTGTCAGCTGGCCACCCGGCTGTGACTTATGCGGCGCTCGAACCGACAGCAGACGGCTGGGCAAGCAGTTTGACCAGGGCTTTCGCACCGGCAGTCGAAGAGGCCGGGTTCTGTCCGGTGATCAACCGGCCGTCCGTGATGGTAAAGCTCTGCCAGTTCGGCGCTTTTTCATAAAGTCCGCCGAGACGCTTCAATTCATCTTCGACCAGGAACGGCACGACGTCGGTGAGTTGAACCTCTTCCTCTTCGCTGTTCGCGAACCCTGTGACGCGTTTTCCCTTGACGATCGGCGCGCCCTTATATGTCACCCGATGCAGCACGGCAGGTGCATGGCAGACGGCGGCAACGGGCTTGCCGGAATTGTAGAAGGATTCGATCAGGGAGATTGAATCCGGGTTGTCGACCAGATCCCACATCGGTCCGTGGCCGCCCGGATAGAACACCGCGTCGCAATCCTCCGAGCGCATGTCCGCCAGCTTCAAGGTGCTGGCGAAATCCTTCTGCGCCCCTGCGTCTTGTTTGAAGCGCGTCATCGCCTCCGTCTGGTTTTCCGGCAGATCGCTCTTCGGGTCGACCGGCGGCTGACCGCCTTTGGGCGAGGCGAGGACGAGTTCAACGCCGGCATCGCGAAAGACATAGTAGGGTGCAGCTCCTTCTTCGAGCCAAAAGCCCGTCTTTCGGCCGGTGCTGCCAAGAATGTCATGGGACGTAAACACCATCAGGATCTTCATCTGTCGACTCCTTCTTGTTCGACCGCAGTCAGAACCGGCTGCGTGAAGAGAAGTATGGCAAGTTTCCGCTTGCACCACAGCTACACCTTAGTATCGGCGATACCTTGGTATTGGCTGCCTTTCGCCCTGCCCCCAAAAATCAAACGTTGGTAGTCAGCGAGCATCTTGGGATCTTCGACGGAACCGTGGTGGTGAAGTTGGCGCCAGGTGTCGTTCATTCGAACGAACCAGCGTGTCGTACGAAAGGCGACATCGAGCCTCTCCTCGGGTGTCTCGCATCGGCCTCTTTCGCGGCCGACAAAGAGGTGCCAGTCTTCTCCGCCCTGGCTGGTGAAGTCGTGGAACACCACCTGCACCTTCGCCTGACCTTCGAAAAGCCTGGAATACCCCTCTGCAATCGCGCCCCAGCCGCGTCGGATTCCGCCGATGGGATTGTCCATGCTCGGAGCTTCGCCCTCGACCCAGACGGCTTCCAGCCCCGTCATGTCGGCAGCGTTGAACGCCCTGTAGAACTCTATCAACGCGTCTAGAGGACCGTCGCCGGTCTTCGCCTCGTTTCCCGTTATCTCTCGGAGATGCGTCTGCATGTCAGAACCTCTTTCCGCTTGGTTTTAAAGAAGCGCCGGCTCGAGCCGGCTTGCTGAGGATGCGGAAAGGAAAAAGCGGATTCCATTAGACGATGGTGTCGCCAACGCGCGGATTCGGCTTCCTCCGGTGATCAACGCTCGGTCCCGCCATCCGACCCAAAGGTATCGGCGACACCTTCGTACAATAGGCGGCAACCGTTTTTGGCGAGATGTTCCTGACAGAACGGCAACGGAGATGTCGAAACCGTTCCCGGCTGAAGGCCGGATCAACACACAATTCGCGATCGAGGCAGCGCCCGGCCATTGGTGGTGGGCGGCTGGTCGGTGCGTACCAATAACGGAGGCGGAAATGAGCCTGCACAAGACAGTGGTGATCACCGGCGCATCCCAAGGGATCGGCGCCGGCCTCGTGAAGACCTTCCTCGACAAGGGATACAATGTAGTCGGGACATCGAGACGCATCCGCGAGACGACCGCGTTCGAGCGCAATGACAGGCTGGCGTTGATCGACGGCGACGTCGCCGATCCGGAGACCGCCGAGCGTGCGGCGCAGCGGGCCGTCGAGCGGTTCGGGTCGATCGACGCACTGGTCAACAACGCCGGCATCTTCGTCACCAAGCCTTTCCTCGACTACACGATCGATGACTTTCGGCGCCTCACAGCCACCAATGTCGAAGGCTTCCTTCACTTCACCAAGTGCGCTGTCAGGCAAATGCTTCGTCAGAGGTCGGGAGGAAGCGTCGTCACCATCACGTCGTCGCTGACGGATCATCCCATCGCCGGTGTGACGGCGTCCGTGCCTATGATCACGAAAGGCGGCCTCAATGCCATCACCAAGAGCCTGGCGCTGGAATTCGCCAGGGATAACATCCGGGTCAATGCGGTGTCGCCAGGTGTGGTCGATACGCCGCTACATGCGACGAACCCAAAAGATTATCTCAAGTCGCTTTCGCCGATGGGAACGATCACGGCCGTCCAGGAGATCGTCGACGGCGTCGTGTATCTGACCGAGTCAGCGAATATTACCGGGGAGGTGCTGCACGTCGACAACGGCGCACATTTGGGAAAATGGTAGGCCGCGACCCCGAGGGGCGCCTGCAGGAACTGGGGATCGTGCTGCCTCCCCCGCCGACGCCCTTCGGCGCCTATGTCGAGGCGATCCAGTCAGGGCCGCTGCTGTTCCTGAGCGGCATGCTTCCGGTGGTTGGCCATGATCCCGTCTACTTCGGACGGGTCGGCGAGGAGCTTTCGACCCTTGAAGGCTATGATGCCGCGCGCATCGCCTGCCTCAGCGGCATCGCGGCCGCGAGGTCGCATCTGGGATCGTTGAACTCCGTTCGTCGCATTTCCAAGCTCGGCGTCTATATCGCGACATCCGACACGTTCCGCGAACATCCGAAGGTGGCAGACGGCGCCTCCGAGCTTCTGCTCGACATGTTCGGAGCGGAAAGGATTCCGCCGCGCATCGTTCTGGGCGTCACCAGCATCCCGCTCGGAATGCCCGTCGAAATCGAACTCATTCTTGAAATCGAACCCTAGCGAAGGATTTCGCTGACCAAGCCCAGACATGGAGACAATCATGACACCCACATCATCGAAAAGGTTGCGGTCCCGGCTTGCTCTCGCCGTCGTCGCCGCGTCATCCACGTTTCTGACAGCCGCTGCGGTCCTGATGCTGCCAGCACTTGCGCTCTCCGGCCAGTCGCCGGTCAAGCCGGACAGCACGGTACAATCAAAGCCCGGGTCCGAAACGGCACACGAATCCCAGATCAAAGTGGACAAGCGGACGCCGGCCTATTGGCGGGTGACATTCGACAACCCTCCGTTCAATATTTTCGGTCCGGAGACCATTCCGCAGCTCGAGAAGATTATCGCCGACATCGAGACTGATCCGAACCTCAGGGTCGTCGTGTTCGACAGCAACGTGCCGGGCTTCTTTCTGACTCACTACAATTTCACGCCGCCTCTGGAGGAGTCGACTAGCCTTCCCTCAGGGCGCACGGGTCTTCATCCGCTTCCCGACATGCTGGTGCGATTGAGCAAGGCGCCGGTCGTATCGATCGCCTTGATCCGTGGGCGCGCCACCGGGGTCGGAAGCGAGCTCGCCCTGGCAAGCGACATGCGTTTTGCGAGCCGGGAAAAGGCCATTCTGTCACAATGGGAGGTCGGCGCCGGCTTCGTGCCGGGCGGCGGTCCTATGGCACGGCTTCCCAGGCTGATGGGCCGAGGGCGCGCGCTTGAAGTCCTGCTCGGATCCGACGACATCAACGGCGAACTGGCCGAGCAATATGGTTACGTGAACCGTTCGTTCGCAGACGACAAGCTCGATCCCTTCGTCGACTCGCTTGCAGCGCGCATCTCCGGATTTGACCGGGGAGCCATCGCGGATACGAAACGGCTGGTCGATTTCGCCAGCCTGCCGACCGACCCGGAAATCGGTGCCGGCTGGGACGCCTTCATTTCCTCGGTCCAGCGTCCCGTGGCGCAAAAGAACATCGGCCGGTTGATGGAGATGGGCCTGCAGACGAACCCAGACATCGAGTCGAGGCTCGGCCATTACACGCAGACTTTGGCCGATAAGTAGGCTGAAGAGGCGCCCCATGTGAACCAGCAAGTCGCACGGCGCCTACCGCAATATTCGGTAACGGTTTCCCTGTGACGACACAGAATCCACTACGCGGGATTGCACGCCTTGTCGTGCCAGCCCGCCCATCACGATGAACAATGGAGAGATGACATGCACAGCGTTGAGAACCAGATCGTCGATTCAAGCTTTTCCGCCATCATCAATGCGCCGATCGAGAAGATCGACATCCCCCGTTGGTGCTTCACATTGCCCGAGAAGGACTACCAGGAATGCTCTCCAGCCCACATCGCCGCCGGCTTCACCACGGCGCCGGACGGCAGACGGATGTCGATCAATGTCGAGACCATCGGCGGCAGCCTGATGGTCCAGCATTACGTCGAGACGCTCGGCGAGAAGGATCATCTGATCCTCGACTCCGACTCGGACGTGTTCACACCGTCGGGCCGTACGACCATCCATGTGACCTGGGAACTAACCGCCAAGAGGCTCGACGACGCGAGATGCGAGTTCACCAACCGCGTCAGGTCCTACGCCACCGACGAAATGCTTGGCTTCCTCGACCGCCAGGGAATTCCGTTCGACATCTTCCGGACACAGCGCCAGCCGATGTCCATCGCTCACAACAAGGGCGAGACGCCGCTCTTCGCGGCGAGCATCGAGCGCTCCGCGCTCCACAACGACTGATCACCTAGGTCCAGTTGCCGCACGGAGAACATCATGAAACCTCTATCATACGATCCAAACAATACCGGCCTCGTGGTCGTCGACCCCTACAATGACTTCATTTCCGAGGGCGGAAAGATCTGGCCTCGGATCAAGGAAGTGGCGGAAGCGAACAGCTGTGTGCCACATATGCAGCAGGTCTTGTCCGCAGCGCGTGCTGCGAAGCTTCGCGTTTTTTTTGCCATGCATCATCGGTTCCGGGAAGGAGACTATGAGAATTGGAAATTTGTGGCGCCGATCCAGCGCGCTGCGTGGCACCGTAAAAGTTTCGAATTCGGGACCTGGGGCGGCGAATTCCGTGCCGAGTTCGTTCCCGCCAAAGGCGAGATCGTCGCCTCGGAGCACTGGTGTTCAAGCGGATTTGCCAACACCGATCTCGATTTGCAGCTGAAGCGACACGGCATCGAGAGGATCATCGTCATCGGGCTGGTCGCTCACACCTGCATCGAAGCCACGGTCCGCTTTGCCGCCGAACTCGGCTACGACGTCACGGTGGTGAGGGACGCCGTGGCGGACTACTCGGACGAGATGATGCACGCGGCGTTGGAAATCAACATGCCCAACTACGCCAGCGCCATCGTGAATACGAGCGATGTTGTTGAAGCGCTTGCAGCGTGACAAGCACGTCGCGCGGCGCCAAAGCGGCCCTCTGCGGACACACTCCGCCGGGGGCGAGCGCACGCCTTAAGGGTGGACAAAGGCTCTTGGTCTGCTCTGTCGGACAAACGAAGGCGCTTCTTGCGAGCGGGCGCCACAGGCGCCCGGCGCGGTCTTCATCGACCATCGCGGATCATCGCCGCAACGATCGACCGACACCATGGGACAATGGACGGCCGCACTGGGCTGGCGCATCGTCCGCAGCGTCAAGGGCAATGCCCATCACGCTCATTACGGGAGAATTGAAAATGTCCATCCAGGAACGCAACAGGACAGCGGCAGAGAAGGTGCATGACATCGACATGAAGCTCGAAGTCGTGGTTATTCCGGTTTCCGACGTCGATCGAGCGAAGGCCTTCTACACCGGGCTTGGCTGGAGGCTGGACGCCGACGTTTCCGGCGCGAACGGGTTCCGGGTGGTTCAGGTGACGCCGCCCGGCTCCCCGTGCTCTGTCATCTTCGGCAGCGGCGTCACCTCCGCCAAGCCGGGTTCAGCGCAAGGCCTTCATCTCATCGTTTCCGACATCGAGATGGCTCACGCGGCGCTGGCGGCCCGAGGCGCCGCAATGAGCGGTGTCTTTCATGATGTCGGCGGCGTCTTCCATCATCAGGACGAGGAGGGCCGTCTTGCAGGCCCGCATCCAACCCGCGGCAGTTATTCATCTTTCGCATCGTTCAGCGATCCCGATGGAAACGGCTGGCTTTTCCAGGAGGTGACGGCCAGGCTGCCAGGCCGCATCGACGCCACGGGCGCGGCATTTTCATCGGAGAGCGATCTTGAGAGCGCCTTGCGCCGCGCCGCTGCCGCCCATGGCGAACATGAGAAACGCACCGGCGGCAATCATGATGAGAACTGGCCGGACTGGTATGCGCAATACATGATAGCCGAGCGCTCAGGACGGCCGCTGCCCGATTGACGGCTCCATTTTGCACGGCCGGCATGTGCCATGAAGAGAGCTTCCGGCGCTGCGCACAGGAAAGGCCGCTGCAAGTGTTACGACCGAATCTGGATTGGGCCGCCATCTGCGATGATGGCGGCCTTCTCCTCTTTTGCCATGATCGAACTCCCCCGTTTCAACGGAACATCGGCCGCGGCCTCGCCCAGTTCGATCGGATTTTAGCCGACTGAACGAGCAAGAGATCCCCGCTTTGGCCACGACATCAATGATCTCGCCCTCACGACCTTCGCACCTTGAGCAAGAAAGAACCTGCCGCTTCAATGGAGCCGGCCCCGTTGCTTCGCCAATGTCGGCCTCGACAAGCTCTAAGGGTCTTTTTGCCATCCACATGCGGAGCCGATCCAATGGTATCGGCGACACCTTGGTGCAATAGAACCTCGTCTCCGCACATGAGAGCTTTGGCGCGTCGAAATTCTGAACCCAGGAGAGCCCCATGTCATCCATCTCATCCTCAGTCACTCGCCGCACGCTTTTGGCAACCGTCGCGGCCGCGGGCGCGCTCAGCGTCCTTCCAGCCTCGATCGCCCTGTCCAAAGCCGGTGGCGAGGAAATTCGTCCCTTCAAATACAAGGCGACCGATGCCCAACTCGACGATCTCCGCCGCCGCATCAGGGCGACACGCTTTCCTGAGCGCGAGATCGTCGATGACAATAGCCAGGGCGTTCAGTCCGCGACCATCGAAAAGCTCGCCAGGTATTGGGCCACGGACTATGACTGGCGAAAGGTCGAGGCGAGGCTGAACGCCCTGCCCCAGTTTACGACGACAATCGACGGCGTCGAGATCCACTTCATCCATGTGAAGGCTGAGCGCGACGGCGCCCTGCCCATCATCGTGACACATGGATGGCCGGGGTCGATCATCGAGCAGATGAAGATTATCGAACCCCTTACCAATCCGACGGCACATGGCGGCTCGGCGTCAGATGCTTTCGACGTCGTCATTCCTTCGATCCCTGGCTACGGCTTTTCCGGAAAGCCAACCGAGAAAGGCTGGGATCCCATCCGGATCGCGCATGCCTGGATCGAACTCATGAAACGCCTCGGCTACTCGAAATATGTCGCTCAGGGCGGGGACTGGGGCGACGCCGTGACTGAACAGATGGCACTGATAGCCCCGCCGGAACTGGTCGGGATCCACGTCAATATGCCGGCCACCGTTCCGGACGACATCGCCGCCGCGCTGCGGCCGGGAGGCACCAAGCCCGCAGGACTGTCGGCCGACGAGGAACACGCCTACAACCAGCTCGATGACTTCTACAAGCATGGCCTCGGCTACGCGATCGAGATGGCAAACCGCCCGCAGACCTTGGTCGGCATTGCGGATTCACCCGTTGGCCTTGCCGCGTGGATGATCGATCACGACATCCGGAGCTACGAGCTGATTGCCCGCGTCTTCGACGGCGAGACGGAAGGCCTGACACGAGAGGATATCCTTGACAATGTGACCCTCTACTGGCTGACGAACACGGCCGTCTCGTCGGCACGCCTTTACTGGGAGAACAAGCTTGAATTCTTCGCTGTGAAGAATGTCAAGATTCCGGTGGCGGTCAGCGTATTTCCCGACGAAATCTATGCGGCGCCCCGGAGCTGGACGGAGCGGGCCTACCCGAACCTGATTCACTACAACAGGCTCGCGAAGGGCGGGCACTTCGCAGCTTGGGAGCAGACGACGGTGTTCTGCGAAGAGCTCCGGACTGCGTTCCGTTCAGTCAGAACGTAAAGGCATTTCAGACGCGTGCCTGGTCGCCGGTTTTCCGGCGGCCTTGCTCCATGTGTTGAACGTGGACGTGGGCCACATTTGATTTCGGTTGCGACGCAGGGACTGCCGTGCAGCGATTTTCGGCCTTCGTTTCAGCCCAGACCGTCGATCAGCATCTTTGCTCGTGACAGTTTGACGCTGGAAAATCCTTCCGTGAACTGCTGGTAGATCGGAAGGAGGATATTGCGAGCCGATCCGCGTCCATCATTGCGATCAAGGAATTCGACCAGGCTGATGCCTGCCGAAATTTGCCAGTAAATTCCGCCTTGCGCGGAGGCCTGCTGCATTGCCTGTTGGTACAAGTTTTGGACATCAGAGGCGTCGCTGATGTTCTGGGCGGCTAATATCTCGCCCTTCCTTCTCAAAATCTCGGGCACCATCCACCGGTAGCCTTTTTGCTCTGAAAAATGCAGGGCATTTCCGATTTCCTGAAGCGCCTCATTAAAACGACCGGCCGTCTGCAACGCAGACGCAAGCTCGCATAAGAAAAAGGGATAAAAGAGCAGGTACGCGGCTTCACGCATTTCACCAATGCCGGATCGAATCGCGTCGATGCCACTCCTTGGATCGCCCGACCGAACCGCCAGGCTTCCCTTCACGCATAGGCCAACCGCGTGAAAAGGGCGCAGGCCATGCTGCAATGCATGGTCGAGCAACTCTTCGCCGTATTCCTTGGCTCGATGCACTTCGTCAAGGCTTAGTGAAACGAAGGCAGCCGACCATGCGAGAGCAACACATAAGACGAATGGCTGCCTTGTTTCGCGTGCTTCCCGGATCGACTCCTCAGCCGTTCGAACCGCCGCGTCCAACTGACCGCGTGAGATCAGGTTCACCGTGTTATGGGCCATGGAGGACGTCCGAACGTCGGCCCCGAGCCTCAGCATATTTTTGCGGCGATTGTCGAAGGGGAAATGCCTCGCCGCCCAATCAAGCCGCTCGCCAGCTTCCTGGTGCTCCGCCTGATAGGTTTGAGGGATTCCCACGAGCCATGCGGCCGTAGCCCGGGACTGTATGTCTCGTCCCTTGACGACTTGCTCGTATTCACGCGCAAACACCAGCGCGTCTTCCAATTCCATCGATCGGGCGGAGAACAGCCAAAGTGCGCATGTCACGCGCTGCTGGTAATCAAAGTCATCGAATGCCTTTGCCAGCGACAAGGCACCGGTCAGCAGGTCCCTGCCGCGATGGCTCATGCCTTGGGTGTAAATCAGCGCGAATCCGAGAGCGCATCGCAAGACCATCTCCGTGCGGCTTCCGCTCTCCTCGCCGATCTGTTCGAGCGCCTTTTCCGCCCAGTCGCCCGCCTCGGAAACCAGCGACATGGCAGTCCAGAAGTCGCTCGCGGTGGCGGCGAGCCTTACGCCCAGAATTCCGTCCCCATCGGGCGAGAGAGCCCATCTCAACGCGGCACGCAGATTGTCGATCTCCCGGCGATAGCGACCAATTTCTTCGATCGCAGCCTGAAGATGGCGCTCCTCTGAAAACGGCCGAAAGAACGACAGAAAGTACTTCGCCAGCCGACGCATGGCGCGTTGGTAGTGGTCGCGGACCCCGAGTTTTTCGCGCGCGTAGACGCGCACGGTTTCGAGGAGACGCCAACGAGGACCTGTTTCCGCCCCTTCGAATGTCACCAGCGACTTCGAGACGAGATTAGAAATAGCGAGAGCCGTTTCCGCCTCGGTTTCCCCACTCACCGCCACGGCGGCATCTAGCGTAAAGCCGGCCGGGAAGATCGCCAAACTGCAAAGCAGCTGGCGTTCGGCTTCCGGCAGCAATTCATAGCTCCAGTCCAGCGCCGCGCGGAGTGTCTGATGACGAGGCAGAGCTGTCCTACGTCCGCCGGTCAGCAGGACAAAGCGATCGTCCAGTCGGCCGGCGATCTGTTGGAGACCGAGGGTCGCAGCGCGGGCGGCGGCAAATTCGATGGCGAGCGGAATTCCATCGAGATGCCGACATATCGTCGCGATGGCAGACAGCCTTTCCTCGCTTGGCGAAAAATCCCATAGCAAGGCCCGGGTGCGGGCGATGAAGAGCTGGACTGCACTATGTTCCAGAGCGTTGCCGAGATCCTCGCTCGCCGGAACCTCGAGCGGGGGCACGCGGTAGGCGAATTCACCCTCGATACGGAGAAGCTCTCGGCTTGTCGCGAGCACCGATACGTTTTGGCAAGCGCGCACGATCGCCTCGACCATTGAGGCGGCCGCGTCGATGACGTGTTCGCAGTTGTCGATCACCAACAACATCTTCCTCGTTCCGATGGCGCGCGCCACCAGCTCTGCGGAAATGTCGTCTGCCTGAAGATGCAAATCGAGGGTTTGAGCTAGCGTTGTGGGAACAAGGCTTGGATCCGACAGGGATACAAGTTCTACGAAGAAGGCGTCGCCATCCAGCGATGGCAGCAAACGGCGGGCGATTTCTGACGCAAGCACGGTCTTTCCGATACCGCCGGGACCGGTCAGCGTAACAACTCGGTAGGCAGAAGTCAGGTTCAGGACTTGGGTAATCGTCGTCTCGCGGCCTACCAAATCAGACATCGAGGCCGGAATATTTGTAAAAAACGAATTCCGAGTTGATCGCGGGTGGATGGGAGGCGTCGGCGCCGGCGCGTGTGCTGATTTACGATGGCACGTCCACTCGCCGAGGATACGATAGCCTCGACCAGAAATGGTCTTCAGCAAATTCCTATCTTTTCCGAGCGCCTTACGAATTGCCGATATGTGAACTTGGATCGTATTGTCTTCGACGACGAGTCCGGGCCAAACGCGCTTCATAAGGTCGTCTTTGGATACGATATCGCCTTCCGAAACCACGAGTGTTTCCAGAATTTCAAAGGCCCGACTGCCGATGGGTACTGGCGCTCCCATGGCACGCAGCTCTCGCTTAGCGAGGTCAAGCTCCCAACCGCAGAACTCGAAAAGGCCTAGCTCGATCTGTCCCAAAGCACTCTCTCCAGGCAATGGTATTTAGGACCATAAAACCATAGAAACGCCCCTTATTCCAAGGCCACGGGGCCGCGTACCAAAGCAGCGATTCAGATTTTTTCAGAATCTCTCATAGCACTTAAGTGCCATTTTGAATCGCTATCCACTAAAAGAAATCTCAGCAGCGATCGCGACAATCAACAGTCGGACGCAAGTACAATTCGTTTCTAATGATCTTTGCCCACAGATTCTCGACACAATTTAAAGGAGAATGGCAATGTACACTGGTAACCACCCGCATGCCACAACGCGCAAAGCGCAGAAATTCTCACCGGAAGACGCAATCGTCGTTATCTTGAGTGACGACGATACTATCTCTTCGGCTTTGAACGCAAACATCTGCTTACAGGGTTGGCGGCCGCACCTTTATAAATCAAGAACGGAATTTCTGACATGCCCAGAGGCGGACTTTCTAGGTTGCGTTGTTCTTGACGCGAGGCTGCCTGACCTCACCGCGTCTGATCTGACACATCTAATATGTGCGCATGCAACCCGTTGCCCGGTGATCGTCCTCACCGGCCATGGCGGTCAGGCGATGACCGTGAATGCAACGAAATTTCATGTCAGCTTCATACCACAGCCGTTCGACTTGAACGCTCTCACGGAAAAGATTGATGCGGCCATTCAAGCCACCATGGAGATAGGTCGCCTCGAGGGAAACTACCGGACGCTTACGCCGCGAGAGCGGGAAGTCATGAAGTTCGTCGCCGAGGGGCTACTGAACAAGCAGGTGGCGTTCAAATTGAACATCAGCGAGATCACAGTGAAGGCTCATCGCGGTCAGGTCATGAGGAAGATGAACGCCCGAACGTTACCGCATCTGGTGAACATGGCGGCGAAGCTCGATATCGGCGTGGGATCTCTGCATTAGTTTGTGGTCTGACAGACGGCCGGGATGCCGGGAAGAGCCCGACATCCAATCGGCAGCAAACCCGAGAAGGGATCGGAATAAATATATTCCGTTCACTTCGGAGCCGCGGAACTGCCTTTGACGAAGTCCACCATGACGCCTGGCTTGACCATGCTAGCCAGCTCTTCGACATCCCAATTCGTCAGCCGCACGCAGCCATGCGATCCCACCTTGTCGATAAGCTTCGGCTCCGGTGTCCCATGTATTCCATAGGTCGGTTCGGTCAGGTCGATCCAGACCGTCCCGACAGGACCGTTCGGCCCTTTCGGGATCGTCAGGACCTTGTTGTTCTTTCCCTGCTTGAAGTTGCGCTTCGGATCATATCTGTAGACTGGCATTCTCGCGACGCCCTTGACCTTGTGCTTGCCTGACGGCGCCGGATTGTCTTCGCTTCCGATCGTTGCGGGATAGACTGCGAGCAGCGATCCATCCGCGGCATAGGCGAGCACCTGCCCCGTCTTCCCGTCTGCCTCGATCCTCTTGACCTTTCCTTCCCTTGGAGGACCCGGGTTCACCACCCACACAGTGTCGCCAGGAGCAAACTGCGAAGCCGGGTTGAGCGCATGCACGAGATCAATACCCATGTGGAACCGCTCTGATAGCTTCTCGGCAACGCTCGTATACCCCAGGCTCTGCATCTTTGCCTTCTCGCCATAGTCTTCAGGGATCTTCTCAACGAGACCCGCCGCATCCTCGGCCGAGACGACATTACTCTCAACGATCGGGGCGTTGCCTTCCAGGCGGGAGGCGACCTCTGGATCCAGCCTCCCATCGACAGGAAGATTGTTCATCGCCTCGAAGCCGGCCACGGCCTTGTCGACGTTTTCGCCCGAGAGGCCATCGATCACGCCGGGAGATGAGCCTGCACGGTCGAGCAGGACTTGAAGGCGAACGATCGCCGGGTCTGGATCTCCCGGCCCAGATTTCTCAGTCCCGATGGACGCAATCGACGCAGTATTGATTTCTTCGGGTCGGAGTTCCCGCGCGGCGGCACCGCCAACGGAGAAGGCCAGAGCGAGCAGCGACATCGGCAGGGCTGTTTTCATGGACGACAAATGGCCAGCGGCGCAACTTGTTCCAGTGCGAACAGAGCCAGGCGGGTGTTCACGATGATTTCAATGTCCAGCCTCAGCAAATTCAGTACAACGGCCATTTGATCCGAAGGAGCTCGTGAATGCCGCGCGAGAGCGTCAATGACCTGCTGGCTTTTCTGGCGGTCGCCCGAGAGAAGAACTTTACGCGAGCGGCTGCGAAATTGGGCGTGTCTCAATCGGCGCTCAGCCACGTTGTCCGCCAGCTCGAGACGCGGCTTGGAATCCGGCTGCTGACCCGTACCACGCGGGCCGTTTCGCTCACCGAGGCCGGGGAGCGGTTGTTCCAAGGCGTGGGACCGCATTTCGACGAGATCGATGCTCAACTCGACGCTCTCACAGAGCTCCGGGACAAGCCCGCGGGGAACATTCGCATCACGGCATCCGATCACGCGATCAAATGGATCATCTGGCCGAAACTCCAGCGCTTCCTACCGAACAACCCTGACATCAAGGTGGAGCTGATACGCGAGAACGGGCTGTCTGACATCGTGACCGAGCGCTTCGACGGCGGCGTCCGGATGGGAGAGCAGGTGGCGAAAGACATGATCTCAACACGTATCGGGCCTGATTTCCCTTTTGCCGTCGTCGGCACGCCCTCATATTTCGACGGCAATGGGGTTCCGGAGCATCCGCAGGACCTCGTCCGCCATAACTGCATCAACGAGCGCCTGCCCACATATGGCGGCTTCTGGGCATGGGAGTTCGAAGACAACGGGAAAGAGATCAGGATCAGGGTGGAGGGACAGCTTGCCTTCAATAACTCCTATCAGAGTGTGGAAGCGGCGCTGGACGGACTTGGCCTGGCATACGTACCGGAAGACGTCGCGCTACCTCATATTGCGGAAGGCCGTCTGAGACGCGTGCTGGAGGCCTTTTCCCCACACTGGGATGGCTACCATCTATACTACCCCAGCAGAAGGCAGTCCTCTCCGGCTTTCGTGGCGCTCGTGGACGCCCTGCGCCATCGAGCTTGATAGCCATCTTGCTTTTCTTGGGCGCCCTTTGAGCAGGGAACGCTGACGCGCAGGGATCGCTTTCGGTGGGGCGCTAAATTGAACGCCCATCGGTGACCCTCTCAATGAATTATCTTTGACCGCTTCTCCGCATGCGAAATTCCATCGAGCGTCGCCATAAGCTTTTCGAACTCGCTCAAGACTCGATTGAACTCGGCGTCCTGCATGGCGGCGATTTCCGATATCGTCGAGGACACGGACTCAATCAGCGTGTCGATCCAAACGCAGCGCTCGGCCGGGACATGACCGAGGACCTGCTGCCTATGCGTCTTCAGCTCCCGCAGGATGCGAACGATAAGAGCGCCACGGTCCGCCCTGCTCAAGAACGGAAGCCTTGTCTGCGCCTGCTGGATTTCCGTTATCAGCGTCGTCGCCATCCCCGATCTCCGACGTTCGAATGCAACCCGTTATCACAACCACAGCGTTTCCAACATGGACTTTGGTCTGAGTGACCATATCGGTGCGGTTCAGTACTTTCTTCGCCACCACAGCCGATCGGTTAGTCGCTCGTTGCGACGAGATCTGAAGTGCCGCAGCTGCGCCTTGGTCCTTCCCATGGTTGATAAGTATTGTCCTCCGGACGATACGACCTGTAGCGAGCAGCGCACCGAGCCGCCTGTGCATTCACCTTCGTGGCGACGCCCTCATCGGCTTCGGCGACGATCTTCTGGAACGGCGAAGAGCACTCGCGGATCCCGCCGCTATAGGATCGATAGCTATTGGTCGCAGGGTCGAAGGAACGGTAGCGTTGCGCGCACCAAGCAAGGTGCTCGGCAGAAAGCTTTGGCTGCGGTGTCTGGAGTTCGGCTGTTGACGGGCGATCGGAAACCGGCTTCGCCCTGGAGGTGGTGATAGCAGGCGCCTCGGTGACGTAGCTTGAGTAGAGAGGCGGAATTCGCTCGTATTGCTGCTGCCGGATATCGACTTTCACCGGTGCCGTCGTCCACAGATCGCGCGACGTCAGGTCTTTAAAGGCATGAGGTTCCGAGTTCGCGACGACGTAGGACGCGACAGATGCGGCAGCCATGCAGGCCCCGACCGAGCTTAAGATCCCAAAGACGACGGATGCGATGGCTTTCATTGTCCTGACCCCTGCTGTTGAGCCTGCGGAACCCAGACGCGGCCGGCGGTGCTATCATGCCGGCCGCCGGTGGCGACAAGCACGGCGACAATGCCGGCGATTGCCAGCAGGATGGCGATCAGCGGCACGGCCAAACCTGCGGATTTCTCTTCGGAATAGATCATGTTCCCTCTCCTCGGCCCCGGCGGCGGCGGTCGCCGCCGGGCACCGGCCGTTATGCCGAGATGATGTAGACGATCGTGAATGCAGAGGGATCGACGATGACGATCCGGCCGTCCGCGAGGAGGAAGAAGCGGTAGGCCTTGTACTGCGGTACGATCTCCACGATCCGCGGCGGCAGCGGCTCGAGCCTGATCTTCTTCGGAATGGTCGTGCCGACCGAAACCGTGAAGTCCACCTCCCGAACCGGCTCGACGTGAACTTCTTTCACAACGGTACGGATTTCCGTCTGCTGCTCGACGGAGATGTTCACGTTGGTCGTGTTGTTCGTCTCGGTCTTCGTGGTTTTCTGAGTGCTGCTGTCGACGGATGTGTTGTTGGTCTTGCTGTTCGACTGGGTCTCAGTCGAGCCGCTGGAAGACTTCGCGTCGCCAGACCTCTGGGTCTCGCTGGAGCCGGTCGATGTGCCGGTGTCCTCGCTGCCGGCAGGCTTCTGGCTTTCCGTCGAGGACTGCCCCGACTTGGGAGACTTCGAAGCATCCGGGCTTCCGTCGGAGGTGTCCGTGCCTGCGGCACCGGAGCCGGTTTCGGTCGAGCTTCCGGACTGCGTCTTGGCACCGAGCTGAGTTGTCGTCTGACCTGAGGAGCCATCCGTGGAGGTTCCGGTCGACGCCCCCGACGAGTTTCCGTCGGAGCCGGAAGGTTGCTGCTGCGCATCCTGGCTACTCGATGCTCCTGCGCCACCCGAGGAGGTGGCGCCCCCCGCATCCGGTTGCTGGGTCGCACCACCGCTGGACTGGTTGTTTTGGGCAGCACCCTTCTTGGGAAGGATTGGTGCATCCTGCGCCGAGGCGGCCATGATACCGACCGGCGAAACGCCGATCGAGAGTGCCGTCATCAGCACTGCGAGTGTCTTGGTCTTCATAACAATCTCTCTGCTTTTTTGGCCGCACGACGGCGCTTCCGTCTGTCGTGCGGCGCTTCTCAGGTTTTAAGATGATTTGCGGAGCAATGACGCGGCAGTGGCTGCGTCGCATCAGGTCACTTGATGACCTGGATGACCTTGCGGGACGACGGTTCGACGATGACACGTTCATCATTGACCACCGCATAAGCATAGGTCGGGTCATCCGGAATAGGCGTCACGACGACCGTCTCCGGCAGGGGCTGGCCGACGACAATCTTCTCCTTCACGACCACGCGCGCCGATGGTGCTGGAGCCTCGCGGACATAGGTGACGACCTTTTGCGGCGGCGGATCGATCGCCGTGCCAACAACGGCGCCGGCAACGCCACCGACAGCAGCACCGACGGGGCCACCGACGATCGCACCGGTAACCGCGCCACCCGCCGCACCATTAACGGTCGAGGACTGGGCGAATGCGACGCCCGACATGAGGCTCGCGGCAGTGGCCGCACCGACGATAAGCTTGGAGAGCATTTTCTCCTCCTTCTGTTTCGAGGCGGCCTTCGTGACCGCTGCAAAACCAACTAGCTGGAGGCAGGGTCGTTCCACGCCCCGGACCTCAGTCCGATGGCCTCGGCCTTTGGTCCTAAAACCCATTTCAATATCGGTCGCCGGCGCTAATTGCGGATCGAAGGCCCTGTCGTCGCGGGCATTGAGGAGACTGAAGGAGATGGCACGATCCAACCGTCGGGAGGCGGGACGCAGGCGCCTGGCGATGCGCCTGCCGCAGATGCGCAAGCTGATCATGGAAACCCGCGACCCGTGGCAGCTCGAGCTCTTCGAAGCCTACCAGATGGCCATCGAAGCGCGTGACGCAGTTCGACGGCATCGGTTCGATTCGAACCTGGTGCGGGAATATGACGAGACCTGCTCGGAGATAGAACGGCACGTCATCCGAGCCATGCGGGAGCCTTCCTACGCGCAACGCACAAGCTGACCGCGGTGAGCCGTCATATCTCGGTGGGCAGGAACTTTTGGACATTCAAATATGGAGGAACCGCATGATTGCCGCCGTACGCTGACGAGAATTATGACACACGGCCGACGACAACCAATGCACTCATGCCGCCGCACGGACGCACTCCGTGGCGCGATTCCAGTTGCTCGGCCACTTCGTCGACGATCTCCAGAATGCGCCCCGGCGCCCGCTTTTCGATCTCTCCCCTGAGCGGAGTGCCTTGACAGAAGGCTGCAGCGACGTCGTGCGCGGCCGCGACGGAGGTCAACTCGATCCGATCGCAGGAAACCGAATCAAATCCAGCCGAAGACATATGCGCCTTGATCGTATGAGGGTCGAAATAGGAATATGGCAGGCGATTTAGAAAGTCCGGCGGGTCAGACCGAAATAGGCCTGCCAGGCACTCGTCCACATATCTCGCGAAGTCGTTAGCAGAAAGCGAATCCCAGGTCGCAAACAGGAAACGACCGCCGCTCCGCAACACTCTTGCAGCCTCACCATAGGCCTTCAGCTTATCCGGAAAGAACATCACCCCGAACTGGCAGACGACGAGATCGAACATCGAAGGCGCGAAAGGGAGATTTTGCGCGTCGGCGTGCATCCAGTGAGTCCGCGACATCGTCAACGATGGTGCGCCGACGTCGATCATCGCCTGGCTGAGGTCGGTGGCAACGAGTTCCGTTGCATGATCGAGTGTCGCCCGCAAAGCGCGTGTCAAGGCGCCGGTCCCCGCAGCAACCTCGAGAACGCTGCATGGTTTCAATCGTTCAGCGACGATCGCCATCTCCGACGCATAAGGCTCGAAGAGTATGGGCACGAGAAAGGCCTCGTAAAAGTCGGCAACGTCTTCCTCGAACGGCGCGGGAAAAACGGCAGATTCGGCGTTGATGCCGCCTTCGATATCTGCGGAAATCATCACGTACAAGCCTCCAAACCTTGGTCTGTCGATCGTGAAATATGACTGAATCCGTTGATGTCTATGGGCGTCAGACCTTGGTCCCAGCCCTGTCCGACCGAAGTCCCTGGAGTGGAACGCGCATCGGGATCGCTCCGTTTCGAAAGAGACCAAGGAGATCCGACATGCCCCAGAGTCATAGATCCCGAGTGAATGACGCTTGCAACGCGTCCGTCTTCGCACTTGTTGTCGTTCTGGCTGCCCTTCTCTACGTTTTCGGCGCAGCCATGTCCGGCGATACCGTCGGGTTGACCCAGAGCATAAGAGGCGCCGAGGTGTTCGACACGAGGAATTTGCCCTGACGCTGTTTGGAAAACTCTGAAGACGCGGTAGGTTCATCGGCAAGTCTATTATCGGTATCAAAATGAATTGGCTTCGCCGCTGGAATGCCCGCTCACTCGCCTCCCAGTTCTTCATCGCGGGTGGCCTCATTTCGATTGCCGCCATGTTCGTGGTGGGCTTTTTCGTGAGCCACCTCATAGAGGAGACCGTCATCCACAATTCGGGCGCGGCGACAGCGCTTTATGTGGACAGCGTGATCGCGCCGCTCCTTCCCGATATGCAAACCGAGTCGTTGCTTGATGAAGCGAGTGCTCAGGCTCTGGACGAAACACTCGGTCAGGGTGCACTCGGCAGGCGCCTCGTTTCGTTCAAGCTGTGGCGAAGCGACGGCACCATCCTCTATTCGAACGAGAAGGAGCTGGTGGGCAGGAAGTTTGCGGTCAGCGACAAGCTGCAGAGGGCATTCGCAGGGTCTCTCGTCGCGCGTTATGAAATCGCCAGCGATCCGGAAAGCGACACAGAGCGCGCGCTCGGCAAGCCGCTGATGGAGATCTATAACCCGGTGCTTCAGCCGTGGTCCGGACAGGCGGTCGCCGTTCTTGAGTTCTACGAGACAGCCGAAGGCCTGGGCGATAGTCTGGCGCATGCCAGGCTCCGGAGCTGGGGCGCCGTCGCCGCCCTCACGGCGACCTTTTTCCTTGTTCTCTCCGTTCTGGTGTTCCGGGGTAGCCGCACGATCGAGGCGCAGCGCAAGGATCTCAAAGAACGGGTCACCGAACTGTCTGCGCTGCTGGCGGAAAACCGCGGACTTCAGCGGCGCCTGCAGCGCGCCTCCCAGCGTGCGGCAGCGCTGAACGAAACATACTTGCGCAGCATCGGTGCCGATCTGCATGACGGTCCGGCCCAGCACATAGCCTATGCCTCATTGCGCCTGGACAGCGACCTGTTGATCAATGCGTCCACCCAGCCCGAAACGCGTGAGAAGGAACTTGCCTGGATACGCTCGAGCCTTGCCGAAGCGATGACGGAGATCCGCAATATCTGCAGCGGACTGGTGCTTCCACACATCGAAAAATCCTCGATCACCGAGATCGTCACGCGGGTCGTCGAAGCGCATCAACATAAGACCGAAACACCTGTCGAAACTGTTATCGACGAGGACGGACCGGAACTTCCCCCCGCCGTGAAGATCTGTATCTATCGCTTCGTTCAGGAAGCCTTGAACAACGCCTATCGCCACGGCGGCGGCGTTCAGCAGGCTGTCAGAGCCGTCTCGCACAAGGGTCATGTCCGTGTCGAGGTCAGCGATCACGGCGACGGCTTCGATCCGACCGAGGTGAGGCCAACGAGCCTCGGCCTCGTGGGTTTGCGCGAGCGCATCGACAGCCTGGGAGGATCTTTCGATATCAAGACAGGCGAAGGAGGAACAACCGTGACCATGATCTTTGAGCCAATGGAAGTGGGAGAGTAGGAATGACATCAATCACCATCGGCGTCGTGGATGATCATCCGCTTTTTCGCGAGGGTGTAACGCGCAGCCTATCCGAAATCAGCGGCTTTATCGTCGTTGGCGAGGGGGCCAGCAGCGATGATGCGGCGATGATCGCTTCGGACAACCGCCCCGACATTATGCTCCTCGATGTCTCGATGCCCGGCGGCGGGCTTTCTGCGATCAGTGACGTCCTTGCGCGGAGCCCCGCAACGAAAGTGCTGATGTTGACGGTATCCGAGGAGGTGGACACCTTACTGGGAGCTCTGCAACGGGGCGCGATGGGCTATGTTCTCAAAGGTGTTGGTTCACGTGGCCTCGCCGAAGCAATCCAAACCGTTTTGCGTGGCTCACGATATATCTCGGCGACCATGTCGGCGAAGGTCATGGAAAATTCCTTGAATGGCGGAACCTCCGACAAAAGCAGCCTGACGCCACGGGAACGCGAGGTGATGGATCTTGTCGCTCAAGGCCTGTCAAACAAGCATATCGGCTTGCGACTCAACCTGCAGGAAAAGACTGTGAAACACCATATGACCCAAATCCTGAGCAAGCTCGGCGCCTCAAACCGGACCGAAGCGGCTCTACAGTGGCGCGAACGGCGCTGAGACGGATTCTCACCCGCCTACCAGGCGTCAGCGAAGAAAGCGGCTCATCCGACGGGCATCGTTTGCCGTTGCTTGTCGACTGATGATCGTCCGGCCCTTGGAGTCCTTCATAACGTAGCGACCGCGTTGCAGGGTTTCAGTGATGCCGTTCGAATGACGAACGTCGATGGAGCCATCGGACGCCGCTGTCGCTCTCGCGCCCGATCTTGCTGACGATCCTGTGCTAGAGGAAGACGATCCACCACCGGCGGAATTTCCACCATTGCCGTTCCCGGAACCACTATTGCCGCTGCCGCCACCATTGCCATTCCCTCCCCCGTTGCCATTGCCATTACCGCCGCCGTTGCCATTCCCTCCACCATTACCGTTGCCATTCCCGTTGTTGCCGTCCTTTGCCTGCGCAAAGTCCGCCGCCAGAACAGGAAGGGAACCGCCGAAATTCAAACTGACCGGTGATGCAGCAGCGATGAGAGCGACGGCCGCACTGCCGCCCAATCTCAGAAAATCGCGTTTCCGGATACTCATGCCATAGCCTCGTTCGTCCGTTCGTTGCCGCTTCCCATGCAATACGACGTATGAGACTTTTCGCTGTTCCGAGTAAAGAATGCAACCGACCTAGGTAGTAGGTGCGGCAAGACTTTGGTCCGCCGCTCGCCGATTGTAATGCTTGTCATCGGAAAAATGTCGCATGGTGGCACCTCAAGCGCACCTCGGCGAGGGGCTGTTCGTGCATCGCTGTTAAGCGCGGAAGCATTCTATGGAACTTCTCCGCTTTTCGCCGCTTTGTTTGTTCAAGGTGCAACAGAGGAAACTTCCATGGCAAACCCGAACGAATCCCCCGCAGTCCAGTCCATGCGAAAAGAACAGGCAGAGCAGCGGAAGCAGGCGCGAAAAGGCGAACTCGACAAAGCAATTGAGGATACTTTTCCTGCGTCCGACCCGGTGTCTGCCACTCACACTTCTATTCCCGCCGGCCGCAGCGACGTCGAAGCGGCTGAGCGTGTGAAGCGGGAGCCGGATCCCGCGAGACTGGACGAGCAATATCCATTTGTCGATCAAGCTCTGAACTCGACGGGCGACACTGCCCGCTCCTCCGACGCCTCCGGTGTCGATCGCCAAGGAATGCGATCTCTTCAGAGAGAAGCAAGCCGCGTCGCTGAGTCCGCATCGGAACTGGCGTCTGGATCGGCTCGCCTGGCAAAGGCCGAAGCCCGCACATTCGTCCATGATCTCGAGGATCGCATACGCCGGCAGCCGCTGACGGCCGCGGCGATCGTCGCCGGTATCGCCTTCGTCTTTGGCGCGACGCGTTGAGGAGCCAGCCATGGCAGCGCGATGGACTGGCGGCTGTCTTTGCGGATCCTGCCGGTACGAATTCGCCGGTGATCCGCCGCATTCGGGTTACTGCCACTGTGACATGTGCAAGAAGGCGACCGGAGGCCCTTTCGCGGTCCTGGTCCAGGCGAGGATGGACGACCTTGCCTGGACGGCCGGTACGCCCAAATCGTACCGATCGTCGCCGATCGCCACGCGCGGCTTCTGCGGCAAGTGCGGAACACCACTCTATCTTCAGTACGATGGCGACGAACTGATCCGGGTGACCGTCGGCTCGCTCGACCGCCCGGAGAAAATCAACCCGGCGGGACACTATGGTGTGGAGAGCCGCCTAAAATGGGCCGATTGCGGACGGGGACTCCCTGAAGAGGAAACTCAGGAGCGCTTTTAGATGTTGCCCGGCATCGCTTGGGGGCTTCCGGGGGGCTCATGAAAATCGCAACCTACAATGTCAACGGCATCAACGGACGGCTGGAAATCTTGCTGCGCTGGCTCAAGGAGGACGCCCCTGATGTGGTCTGCCTCCAGGAACTGAAGACAGACGATGCCAGGTTTCCGCGGAAGGAGATTGAACAAGCCGGCTACGGCGCCATCTGGCACGGACAGAGATCCTGGAACGGGGTTGCCATCCTGGCGAAGGGCAAGACACCGATACTGACGCGTCGCGGTCTTCCCGGCGATCCTGACGATACCCACAGCCGGTATATCGAAGCTGCCGTCGACGGCATCCTGGTCGGATGCCTGTATCTTCCCAACGGCAATCCATTTCCAGGAGCAAAGTTCGATTACAAACTGCGCTGGTTCCGCCGTCTGCAGGACTACGCCGCCGAACTCCTCGAGCTCGAAGTGCCTTCGATCCTGGCCGGCGATTTCAACGTCATGCCGACGGAGATCGACGTCTACAAGCCTGAGCGTTGGCTGGACGACGCCCTCTTCAGGCCGGAAGTGCGCAAGGCCTATGCTCATCTCGTCGCTCAGGGCTGGACCGATGCCGTCAGACATCTGCATCCGGGAGAGCACATCTACACCTTCTGGAAATACTGGCGGAACAGCTTCGAACGGGATGCAGGGCTTCGGATCGACCACTTCCTGCTCAGTCCGGCAGTCGCGCCGTTGCTTCGATCGGCAACCGTCAGGAGAAAGCCTCGCAGCTGGGCGCATACGAGCGACCACGCGCCCGTCATGATCGAGCTCGACTTTTCCGCAGCTGGAGCAGATCTGTAAGCCGCGATGTCGATCTCAGAGGAACCAGGGAACCTGCAATGTCGGTCGGAGTTAGCTGGTAAAGGAGATTGTCCAATGCCTACGAATTCCATCCCCAATTCCGCAAAGCTTCCGCCGAAGTCACTGAATGAGGACACTCAGGACGACGGATTGCCCGAGGCCAATGTCGATGACCAGCGTAAGCCACCCGTCAACATGGGCAGCAGCCGCCAGGCAGGCGACGGCGTCACCGACGCCGACCCTGAAACAGGCCGCGCCGATCAGAAGGATCGCATCCCTGCCCCGCAATTCTCCAACCGGAAGTAACCGCTATGGGCGAAAGCAAGAACTACCTGAACACCGACGAAATCCAGGCCGACGACCAGTTGTCGCCGAAGCCGGTCGAAGGAAAGGACCCGCCGCGGAACGTGCGCAAAAGCGAGGAAGCCGTCGCCGAAGGTTCTGACGAGACCGAACGCATCCGTGTTCCGCCGCCGGTGCCGAATCCCGATTGATCAACACACGCCGCGCGGGCGATGCGGAGCCTTATCCATCCGTGCCGCGGTCGTAGATGCGGCCGGTCAACCAGGCCGGCCAGTCCCGCTCGAAAAAGGATCTGGCGCTCTCGTCAAAGCTGCGGTTCGGACGTGTGGAAAGCGTGATCTCATTGCCATCGAGCCGAACGATAATCTGCTGTTCCCGGTGCGCTTGGCGTTCCTTTCGGAAGCGATAGTCCTGTAACGGCCCTGAGTGCGCCAGCGGAAGAGATTCGCCCTCCGCATGGCATATCGCGCGCGCGCCACGGCTGCCGCCGCCGTTGCGAATGAAGAAATCAAGCGCGCTGAGCACGGCTTCCGAAGCAAGCGCCATATGCCGCCATTGCACGCCGCGAACCGCCTCCGCTGCTCGACCGTAGGCGACGCCGTAAGCGCGAATTTCAGCATTCAGCTTGCGTGCTTCAATCAGGGCACCGCTGACACTTTCCTGATTGCAGAGGATGCCGGCCTTGTCGCTCATTCGTGCCTGCACTTGCGGACGGATCGATTTGACGGTGAGCGGGCTCTCGGTCCGAAGGACGGCAAGGAGGTCGGCGATACCTGCCTCTGCTGTACCGGTTATGTCCCCCGTGGAGTACCGCTTTGCCCTGCAGGTCGCGCTGATGTGCTCTGCCGCGCGGGTACCGAAGACCTGCCCGGCATTGAGCGCTGCTCCACCCGGCCTCGTCACGCCGTGTGTGCCCGCTGCCTCTCCGACCGCGTAACAGCCGCCGAGACTGCTGCGGCCCCAGGTGTCGACCATGATGCCGCCGTTCATGTGCTGGTTGTTGACGGCGAATTCCAGCGGCTCCTCGGCAATGTCGATCTTGTAGCGGCGATAGAGTTCGATCGCGAGCGGGTTCATATGCTTCAATCGATCGATCGGCATGTCCTGGTCGGCGCCGGCCTTGCCGAGATAGTCGCGGACGTCTTCATCCAGTCTTTCCAGGCTGAACGGCAGGTCGCCCGGCACGGATAGGGGATTGCGATTGAAGTCCATGAAGACGCGCCGCCCTGCGGCGGTTTCGCGGGAGATGGCAAGGTCGACCAGGCTTGAGCCGAAGTCGAGCATGCGCGTCGCGTGAAATGGCCATTGATAGCCCTTGCGGAAGACGTTCGACGCCAGCTCCTGCGTGCTGCGATAGTATTCTGCCAGGAAATGGCGTTCAGCGCCGTCTGAATCGAGCGAGTAGATATGCGGGATCGCCTGGACATAGGTGCCGGACAGGTTCCAGGGGAACCCTTCTCTGCGTGTTCCGATGCCAAACTGGCTTTCGGTCAGGTTGACGAGTTCGACGCCTGCCTCGAGCGCCAATCCGAGAGAGCCGAAGCAACCGTTGGGATATACGCTGTCGCGATAGAGTTCGCCCGGGCCGCCGGCGGCGAGCACGATCACGCCGGTGACGAACAGCGCGATGCCCAGCGGGTTCTCCTCCGTACGGTCGGTAGCGCGCATAGCGAGAATGCCGACGACGTGGCGGTCAGCGCCAGCGCCCTCGGTGAGGATCTTTACCGCGGTGGTCTGGTTGTAAAACGGCACTCCGAGCCGGATCGCCTCCTCGGCCAACACCTTAACCATCAGGCGCGAGGTGCGCGGGCCGCAACTGGTGGCGCGGCCGACCTCGTCATGGTCGGTCTGATATCTGAGCGTCCCGCCAAGCGGATCCTGCGGCAGCGGCAGACCTAAGAACTGGAGCGATGCCATCATCCGTGACGAGCCTACCGCCTCGACATAGGCCGTGTCCTCGTCCATGGCGCCGCCGCTGCGGATGGCGCGCGCCATTGCCCTGTAGTTGTCGCCCTGATCGGCCGTATTTGCCGTGTGCAGGGTCTGCTTGTCCGATCCAGAACAGGCCGAGGTTCCACCCCACGCGCTTTGGCTGACAACGACGACGTCGTCGCCGCGCCGCTTCATTTCCACCGCCGCACGCAGACCTGCCGCGCCGGATCCGACGACGACGCAACCGGCTCGATAGATCGGCGCCTCGACGCCGGCGAGCCGGACCACGTCCGAAGGTCCGGGCTCGGTTGGGAGCCGCGGCATGTCGACATCGGTCAGTGCGTCAAGAATTTCCTGCGGAACGTCTATGGTCATCGGCGTTCAACCCAGCGGGATGTCGACCCAGCGCCTTTGCCGGGAGGACTCCATGCATGCGTCGACAATCTGGCAGATGTGATGACCTGTATCGAATGTCGGCCACATCGGCCTGTTTGCAACGATCGAGCGGATCACCTCGGCCACCTCGATGATCTTGCTTTCATTGTAGCCCAGGCCGAAATTCGGCAGAGGAAGGAAGGCCCGGAAGGTGGGGTTCTCAGGACCCACGTCGATCTCGCGAAAGCCGCGCCGTCCAGTCCGGTCGTCGTTGGAGTAGAAGCGCAGCCGGTTTATCTCGTCATAGCTATAGGCGATGCTGCCTTTCGTTCCATAGATTTCGTAGGTCTGCATGAACTTGCGGCCGGTCGCGACACGGCTGAAATCGACGATCCCGCCGGCGCCGTTCTCGAACCGGCACAGCAGATTGGTTGCATCGGGATTGGTGATATCAGCCCAGGTCTCATTGCCTGTCAGTTTCACCTGCTCGCCATAGGCAAGGCCCTCAACGACGGGCCGGCGCGGCGTCACGATGAGATTGTCGGCAATCAGGGAGCTGACGCGGCCGACCAGGAAATCCATGAAGCTGAAGATGTGCGATCCCGTGTCACCGACGATCCCGGTCGGCGCAAGCTTTCCATCGGCGCGCCACATGAAGGGCGCGTTCGGATCGCCATACATGTCGACGTGCTGGCAGCCGCGGAACAGCTTGATCTCGCCGATTTCGCCGGATTGAATGATGTCTTTCGCCAGATCATGCACGGGATTCCGGGGAAAGGCGTGTCCGACTCGAGTAATGACACCCTTTTCCCTGGCGATGTCGGCCAGTTCCCGCGCTTCGGCGGCAGTGTTTGCTAATGGCTTCTCGCAATAGACATGTTTGCCGGCCAGCAAAGCCGCCTTGGCCACCTCATAGTGGAGATGGTCGGGCAGGCAGATATCGATCAGATCGACGTCAGGATCAGCGACCGCCAGATTCCAATCCTGAAGAATCCGTGCGCCCGGCGCCCTGTGGGCAAGATCGCCGGCTGCCTTCGAGGGGCCTTCGACGAGAGCCACAATCCGTGCCGTTCCGTCCGACACTCCGAAGAAATGCGGAAAGGTCTGATAGGCCATCGTATGGACCTTTCCCATCCAGCCCGAGGCGCCAAGCACTGCAACTCTGACTTCAGACATTGTCGTCTCTCCTCTCGACAGGACTTACCGGATTTCGGCGCGGGCCCGAGGCCTCGCATCGTTGCGTTCGTAGGCGAAGATGGTGGGGGAAAGTGCCGGCAAGCCCCGGATGAGGTCCGATCCTTTTTCGCCGACCATGATCGTCGGAGCGTTGGTATTGCATGAGGGCACGCGCGGCATGACGGATGAATCGCAGACCCTGAGGCCTTGCAAGCCGTGAACCTTGAGATCAAGCCCGACAACCGCGTCAGGCCCTGTCCCCATCTTGCAGGTACCCACCGGATGATGGTCGGTCTTCGCGTTGGCGCAGCCGTAGTCAAAAAGCTGCTCATCGGTCATGACCTTCGGTCCTGGAAGCCTTTCGGCCATGACATAGGGCTTCAACGCCGCCTGCTGCATGATCTCGCGCGCGAGCTTCAGCCCTTCCAGGGACATCGTCCTGTCGTGAGGATCGGACCAGTAATTGGGGTCGATCAGTGGAGCCGCAGCCGGGTCGGAGGATGACAGACGCACCGTCCCCCTCGACCGCGGATGCAGATAGGCGGAGTTGAGCGTCACGCCCGCATTCTTAAGCCGTTCGACACCCGCTTCGATGCCCGAGCCCAGACCGAGGTGGAACTGGATATCCGGAGAACGGGCTTCAGGATCTGCGTACCAGAAGCCGCCGGTCTCGAAGAGCGACGAGGCGACCGGTCCGGTGCGGAACAGCACGTATTGAATCCCGGCCCAAAGTGTCCGGTGGAATTTTGCGACGCCATCATAGGTGTGATCGCCCGTGCATTCGGCAATGACGAAAAGATCCAGGTGATCCTGGAGGTTGCCGCCGACACCCGGCAGATCGTGGAGCACCTTGACGCCCACCGACTTGAGATGGTCGGCCGGTCCTATGCCGGACTGCAAAAGCAGCTTCGGCGATCCGATGGCGCCGGAGGAAACCAATACTTCGCGGTCGGCGCGCACGATCTCCTGGCCGTGCGAGGTCACGATCTCGACGCCTGTCGCACGGGCTCCCTCCACGATAATACGCGCGACGCGCGTGCCCGTCCTGACCGTCAGGTTCTTCCGGTCCTTGATCGGCGAGAGATAGGCGAGCGATGCCGACGACCGGCGACGGTTCCGCTGCGTCAGCTGATAAAATCCCACACCCGCCTGTTGGCGTCCGTTGAAGTCGTGATTGTAGGGAATGCCGAGCTCCTGCCCTGCACGGATATAGGCGTCGCAGATCGGCAGCGGCGCAGCAGGCATCGAGACGCCGAGCGGACCACCATAGGAGTGATAGTCGTCGGCGAAGCGCTGATTGTCTTCCGCACGTTTGAAATAGGGAAGGATCGAACGATAGTCCCAGCCCTCGCAGCCGTCTTCACGAGCCCAAAGGTCATAATCCACCGCGTTTCCACGCGTGTAGAGCTGTGCGTTGATGGACGAGCCGCCACCAATGACTTTCGCCTGCGTATAACGAAGCACGCGGCCTTTCATGTGTTTCTGGGGAACGGTTTCCCATCCCCAGCTGGCGACGCCTTTGGTCATCTTGGCGAAGCCCGCGGGCATGTGAAAAAGCGGATTCCAGTCGCCGCCACCCGCCT
The DNA here is from genome assembly GCF_019778565.1 of Rhizobium laguerreae. Lineage (NCBI taxonomy): Bacteria > Pseudomonadati > Pseudomonadota > Alphaproteobacteria > Hyphomicrobiales > Rhizobiaceae > Rhizobium > Rhizobium laguerreae. The sequence goes on from NZ_JAAXQT010000005.1 coordinate 455,867, forward strand.
CGATCAGGAGTACGCTGACATCTGGATCTTCGCTCAGCCGATTTGCAAGCACGCATCCTGCAGGGCCGGCGCCGGTGATGATATAGTCGAAACCCATCTTACTTTCCTATTTTGTCCGTTCGGTCTGCCAGCGCGTCTCGTGCCTGCAAGTCCTTCGACGCGATGTGATCTGCCACTCTCAGTGCCTGGGCGGCGATAGTGAGCGCAGGATTCACAGCGGCCGATGTGGGGAGGAAACTGGCGTCGACGACGAAGAGATTGTCGTGGTCATAAGCCCGGCAATACGCGTCGAGCGGCGCAGCCGCGGGATCGTTTCCGATGCGGATCGTTCCGCACTGATGCGAGGGCGTGCGCTTGTCGAAGGGCCTCGCCAGCACGATCGGAAACCCGATCGACTTCAGGATTGCCTTCAGCCTGGCGACAAGCGCGAGATGAGCGTCCCAGTTGGTTCGTTGCCATTGGAGAATAATCCGATCTCCATCCACCATGACCCGGCTTTCGGGATTAGGAACGTCCTCGCTCATCGCATAGAAGTCGATGGCATGGCCGGTGATGAAGCGCAGGAGCCATTCCGGAGCCTGGGGCAGAGAGCCCTTGAGAACCTTTTCAGAGATGCGACCGAGGAGTTGCACGTTGCCGAGGGGCGGCCCTCCCTCCCCGTCGGAGAGATAGAAATCGTTGAAGGCAAAAGTCTTCTGGTAGATGGAGGTGTTCCTGAACCGCGGCGAGACCCCGATGACCGCGGAGGCATTGTGGTTCATGAAGTTGCGGCCCACTTGGTCGGAAGAATTCGCCAGACCCTTTGGGAAGCGGTCGTTTTTCGAGCGCAGCAAAAGAACGGACGATTGCACTGCGCCGGCAGCAAGGATCACGATCTCAGGTGAAACAGTCAGCGTCTCCCCGTTCTTGACATAGGTCACCCGGTCGATCCGGCTCCCCGCTCCCGTGTCAAGCCTCGTCACGCGCGCATTGGTTTCGAGCCGGACGTTCTCGTGGCTCAGCGCCACTGAAAGGGCTGCGGTCTCGGCGTCCATCTTGCCGTCGCGGGCGTTGGGGTGCGCATCCCACGGCGTGCGTGCTTTGGAGAGCCAGGCGTCAAGATCGAGGCCGAGCGGTAGGGAAAACGGATGCAGGCCTTTCCGCTTGAGACGCGCCCTGATATCGGCAATCGGCGCCTCGTCCGGGACGGGCGGGTACTCGTAGGCAGCCGAGTGGTGCGGTTCTGTGGGGTCTTCGCCAAGGCTGCCGCGGACCTGATACATGCGTTCGGCCTGGCAGTACCACGGCTCTAAGGCTTCATACGGAAACGGCCATGCCGGCGACACGCCCTCCCGGTGCTGGATGACGTCGAAATCTTGCTTGCGATAACGTGACAACACGGCGCCGTAGAACTTCGAATTCCCGCCGACATTGTAGTAGTTGCCGGGATTGAACCCCTTGCCGCTTGCCTCGTACCAGGTTTCCTTCGGTCGAAAATGTCCCCGCTGGAAGATCGCGCGCTGGTCGCGGTTGACCGGAAGGTCGGCGATCTGATCACCGGCTTCGAGGATCAATATCTGCGCACCGATCACGGCCAGGCCGGCCGCGACCGTGGCGCCGCCGACGCCTGAGCCGATGATGACGATGTCAGGTGAACCGCTCATGTTAGCACCTGGCCCTCACGCGATCCGCGCCTGTGTTTCGGGATCGAAGAACACGGCCTTATCGAGATTGAAGGCCAGGCGGGTGTTTTGTCCTGGCGCGATGCCGGTATCGGCGCGCAGGCGGGCGACGACGGATTTGCCGCCGAGCTTGGTGACGGCGAAGGTGTCGGAGCCGGCCGGTTCGACCACCTCGATCAGGCAATCGCCCTCGGTCAGCGAGCGCGCCTTGCGGTCGGCGCCATCGGGATCTGTCAGCGCTTCCGGCCGGATGCCGAAGATCACCTGTCTGCCGGTATAGGCGGTCAGGCCGTCATTGCCTGAGATGACCGGCAGTCGGAGCGGGGCGGCATTCGGCCGCTCCAGCGAGACTTCGAGGCCGCCGGCGCCGTTTTCGACGGTGGCGTTGAGCAGGTTCATCGCCGGCGATCCCATGAAGTCGGCGACGAAGATGTTGGACGGGCTGT
>NZ_JAAXQT010000006.1:0-447019 GCF_019778565.1 Rhizobium laguerreae
TTCGACCAGAGCCTGCATGGCCGGGTCGTACCGGTCCTTCTGCCTGAGCTGGATCGCCAGGCATTCGGCGAGGCTACGGGCGAAAACACCTGGCGGATCAAGGCTCTGCAGGGTGGCAAGCACGCGCTCGGCCTGTGCGAGGCTCGTGCCCAGCCTCTCGCCCGCCTCGACGATATCGGCCTGCAGATAACCGCAGTCGTCGAGCTGGTCGACGAAATTCTGCGCGATCAACCGGTCGGCCATGTCAGGCAGGACGAAGGGGATCTGCTGGGCGAGATGATCGCGCAGCGACACCTGACCGGCGACGAAATCGTCGAGATCGTAGTCGGCGCCCTCACCGCTGCCCGGCATCGACTTCCACTGGCTGACGAGTTCCGGCGCATCGAGGCGCTGCGGGGCTCCGTCATCAGGAAAGACATTGGTGTAATTGGCGTCGAGTTCGTCGTTCAGCCGACTGGTGCTGGCGCTGCCGCCATTGTCATACCAGTCGCTGGAGAGCGCCTCGGCGCGGTTGTCATAGCCATCGTCGGAGCCGGCATCCTCAGGCTGATGAGCATATTCTCCATCTTCGGCATCGCCGCGTTCGCCGCCCGCCTCGCCGTCATTCGACGGAAATTCGAGCAGCGGGTTCTTCTCCACTTCCAGGGCGATGAACTGGTTGAGTTCGAAATGAGTCATCTGCAGCAACTGGATGGATTGCATCAGTTGCGGTGTCATCACCAGGGACTGGGTCTGGCGCAGGAAAAGATTGGCGGACAGTGCCATGACGGACGCGAAACTCCCCTCGATTCCTCCGGGAAACCGCGTCCGATCAAGGCTTCAGGCCACGGAAATCCAAGTTGGCCCAAAAATTGCTTTTTTATTGTATTTGGTCAAGCGGAACTATGACGGCACGGTGAATTTCTGCCGATCCGGCCTAAAATCATCCCGATCCGGGGTCAGAGGCTGAAATTGTCGCCGAGGTAGAGCCGGCGCACTTCCGGATTGTTGACGATGTCGTTTGCCCGGCCATGGGTCAGCACCTCACCGGCATGGATGATGTAGGCGCGGTCGATAAGGCCCAGCGTCTCGCGCACATTGTGGTCGGTGATGAGAACGCCGATGCCGCGTGCCGTCAGGTGGTGAACGAGATTCTGGATGTCGGCGACCGAGATCGGGTCGACGCCGGCAAAGGGCTCGTCGAGCAGCATGAAGGTCGGGTCGGTCGCAAGCGCACGCGCGATTTCGAGGCGGCGGCGCTCACCGCCGGACAGGGCGACGGCGGCACTTTTGCGCAGCTTCTGGATATGGAATTCTTCCAGCAGCTCGTTCAGCTTCTGCTCGCGCTCGGCCTTGTCCTTCACATGCACTTCGAGGACGGCGCGGATATTCTCCTCCACCGTCAGGCCGCGGAAGATCGAGGCTTCCTGCGGCAGATAACCGACGCCGAGACGCGAGCGGCGGTACATCGGCATGGTCGTGACATCGTTGCCGTCGATCTCGATCGTGCCTTCATCGACGGGCACCAGGCCGGTGATCATGTAAAAACAGGTGGTCTTGCCGGCGCCGTTCGGGCCGAGCAGGCCGACGGCCTCGCCACGGCGCACCACCAGCGAGACGCCGTTGACGACGCGCCGCGTCGCATAGGTCTTCGTCAGACCCCGTGCGATCAGCGTTCCCTGATAGCGGCTCTTGTCGGCGGCGCCCGCAGCTTGTGGCCCGGGCTTGCCGAACATGGTGGATAGCGATGATAATTTCACGTGGGAGGCCGGCTTCTCAGTTCTGCTTCTGCTGCTGCGCATTCGGCTGCGATTTCGGATCGAGCTGAATCTGGACACGCCCGCCGCAGCTTTCAAGCTGCGCCTGACCGGTCTGCATGTGAACCGTCAGTTTGCAGCCGGTAAAGACGTTCGGCCCGTCCGACAGAATAACTTTATTCCCCTCATCCGCTGTGAGGATGAATGTCTGCGAGGCCATGTCGAAATTGCCGTCATCGGCGGTCGCCGTCTGCGTGCCCGAGCTCAAAAAGACCTTGTCCGTCACCAGGATCTTGTCGATATCAGCACTTCCCGATGCAAGCGAGGCCGACTGTTCCGGCTGCGCTGCAGGCTGCGCGCCGTCAGCAGCCGGCTTTGCCGCCTTGTCCTTGTAATAGACGGTCATCTTGCCGGACTGCATCGTCGTCGTGCCCTGGACGACCTTGACGTTTCCGGTGAAGAGCGCGGTGTGTTCCTGGTCGTGGATCTCCAGCTTGTCGCTTTCGATCTGGATCGGCTGGTCGTTGGACAGCTTCATGCCCGGCATCGTGGCCGTCGCCTGCGCGCCGGCGCCCGTGGCCGTCAGAATAAGGGCAAATGCGCCGGCAATGAATGCCATGCCTGTCTTGCAAGTGGAAATGCGACAATCTTTTGTCATGGATGACCCGGCTGGTTAAGTGCCCTGTTTATGGATGGTGGATGGATCGACATTCATGCGAACATTCCCCTCGAATGTGATCACCCGCCCCTTATCGGTTATCTGAAGCGTCTTCGCAACAATGGAGGCATTGTCCTTGGTGATGGTGACGGGGTCGTCGCTCCGCATGTTTCCGCCCTTGATGTCGAGCTGCGCGGACTGGAAATTCGCATTGAGGCCGCTGCTCAGCACCAGGGTGAAGGGAGCCGTCATATGCAGATTGTCGGTGGCGCGGTTGTAATCGGCGGTAGAGGCGACGACGCGGGCGATCAGGCCGTCATTCATCGGCACGGCGGCCTTGATGGTCTCGAGGGTGATGAGATCGGGATTGCGGATATCCTGCAGCGCCCTTTCGGCCAGCATCGAATAATTGATGCCGTCGGAATTGCGGCCTGATATCGCCGGCTTTTCCATCACGACCTTGCCGTTCTCGATCTTGGCGCCTTCCATCTTGATGTTCTCGGGCAGATAGATGCTGACCAACGCCACCGTGGTGAGGCTCGCCGCGATGATGAGGGCTGCCACAGGCAGCAATATCTTCAGCCGCCGCACGCGGGCGGAATGGAACAACGCATCGCCATAAGCGCTCCTGCCGGACCCTGAATAGGCGGCATGTCCGTTGTTCTTCAGGGTATCGAGCATAGGCCTCGTCCATGTGCGGTGATCGCCGCGCTTCGATAACAAAGCCGGCCGCCAATCACAGTTCGTTTCGCATTATTACATTGGCTTGCCAATATGGAATTTTTTCTGCAACAAGCAACAAAACGGAAAAACATTTAAAAGTGGCATTCGTACGGGCCGCTGCCACTCTATTTCACCGGATCCATCGGCGGCATGCCGAAGCCGGTGCCAGCGCTGGAGGTTTCTATGGACAGTTCGATCATCGCGGATCGCCGGCGGTTGCGCCGCAAGCTGGGCTTCTGGCGCCTCATCGCGGTGGCCCTCATCGTGGCACTTGGTTTCGCCTTCTACCGCTTTGCTCTCGGCGATGCCGGGACGCAGCGCCCGCACATCGCCCATGTGACGATATCCGGGCTGATCGTCGATGACGACGAACTTCTTGAGCGGCTGAAGAAGGTCGAGACCAGCGACCAGGTGAAGGCAGCGGTGATTTCGATCTCCTCGCCCGGCGGCACGACCTATGGCGGCGAAAAAGTCTTCAAGGCGATCCGTGCGATATCAGCCAAGAAGCCTGTCGTCTCCGACGTGCGCACGCTCGCCGCCTCCGCCGGCTACATGATCGCCACCGCCGGCGATACGATCATTGCCGGTGATAGCTCGATCACCGGTTCGATCGGCGTCATCTTCCAGTATCCGCAGATCCAGCCGCTGCTCGACAAAATCGGCGTCTCGCTGCAGGAGATCAAGTCCTCGCCGCTGAAGGCCGAGCCCTCGCCCTTCCACGAGGCGAGCGAGGAAGCCAAGGCGATGATCCGCAACATGGTGGTCGACAGCTATAACTGGTTCGTCGACCTGGTCGCCGACCGGCGCAAGCTGCCGCGCGACGAGGTGCTGAAACTGGCCGACGGCACGATCTACACCGGGCGCCAGGCGCTGAAGGCGAAACTCGTCGATACAATCGGCGGCGAGGCTGAGATCCGCGCCTATCTGACGTCACGCGGCGTCGACAGCGATCTGCCGATGGTAGACTGGGACAAGAAGAGCAATACGCCCTTTCTGCTCGCTGGGGCTGTTTGGCGGTTGATTACGATCTTCGGTTATGGTGATCTCATGAAAACCCAGGATATCAATGGAATCCTGCCCCCAAAGTTGCTTCTTGACGGGCTGCTTTCAGTTTGGCAGGTTGGCCACGATTGATAAGAAATCAATAATTTAAGGGGGCGAAAGTGATCAAGTCCGAATTGGTGCAGATTGTTGCGGCACGCAACCCGCATCTCTATCATCGCGACGTCGAGAATATCGTCAACGCGGTTCTCGACGAGATCACGGATGCACTGGCTGCGGGTAACCGAGTCGAATTGCGCGGCTTTGGCGCCTTTTCGGTCAAGAACCGCCCTTCGCGCTCCGGCCGCAACCCGCGGACCGGCGATACCGTCTTCGTCGAGGAGAAGTGGGTTCCCTTCTTCAAGACCGGCAAGGAGCTGCGCGAGCGGCTTAATCCCGGCCAGGCCGACGAAGAGGATTGAGCCGTCGCTGCCTGCGGCGAAACCGCACTTGAACTCGAGGGCCGTTTTCCTATTCTGGTAACGCATCGTGCTTCGCGTGTCCTACAAGGACACATAGCGCTGCAAGCATGAAACGCGCCTTTCAAAAAGACCGGCGCAATCTGCCGCGTGGAGACCTCAAATGGCCAAGAAGATCGTCAACCTGTTGATTTTGCTGCCGCTCGGCGTCATCCTCATCGTCTTCTGCGTCGCCAACCGGCAGAGCGTCACGCTCGCCTTCAATCCGTTCCGGCCGGAAGACCAGGTGCTTGCAGTTTCCGCGCCCTTCTTCGTCTTCCTCGTCGTCGCGCTGATCACGGGCATGCTGATCGGGGCGGCCGCCACCTGGTTCAGCCAGGGCAAACACCGCAAGCGCGCCCGCACCGAGGCCAAGGAAGCCATCCGTTGGCAAAGCGAGGCCGACCGCCACAAGAACCGCGCAGAAGAAATTGCCGGGCAGCTGCCGGCGCGGTAAAACTGGTCAATATTCGATTGGCTCGGGTTCGGCGGCCGTCAAACCGGAAAAAAGCTCAGTTCCTCATAGTCGCCCTCCGGCGACGCGCCGTTGCCGGTCACGCGGAAACCGTGGGCGAGGTAGAACGCCTTTGCCCGCCGGTTCTTCACCAGGCACTTCAGCCGATACCGGTGCTGCGGCCATTCCGGCAGGGCGTGCAGCAGCGCCGTGCCTGCGCCCTGACCCTGGAATTCCGGTTTTAGGTAGAGCATGTGGATGAAATCGTCCTCCGGCCAAAGCGACAGGAAGCCGGCGACGCTGCCGCTTTCATGCGCGCAGACGAAGACCGTTTCGCCATTGGTATGGGCGGCGAAATCCTCGCGATGGAATTTGCCCGGATCGACCCAGACGAATGTTTCGCGGCGCACGGAAAGGTAAATCTCCGCAAGCACGTCCTGGTCTTCCGCCCGCGGCGGCCTGATGGTCCACATTATGGTGCCGATTTAAACAAACCCTCCGCCCGCGCCAAGCCTAATCGGCCGCCATTTTCGCGACGACGGCGGCATTGAAATCCGAAAAGAACCCTTCGGCGAGCTTCTGCGAGGTCGAATCGAGCAGGCGGGCGCCGAGCTGGGCGAGCCTGCCGCCGAGTTCAGCCTTCGACCGGTAGTGCAGGATCGTCTCGGCGCCCCTTTCCTCAAGCACGATATCGGCGCTGCCCCTGGCGAAGCCGGCAAGACCGCCCTTGCCTTCGGCCGATAGCGTATAGCTCTTCGGCGCATCGACATTGGAAAGCGTCAGCAGCCCGTGGAAGGTGGCAGACAGCAGGCTGAACTTGACCTTGATCGTCGCCTCGAAAGCACTCGGCGACAGCCGCTCGATGCTCTGGCAGCCCGGAATGCAGCCGCGCATGATCTCGGGATCGTTGAGCGCTGCCCAGACGACGTCCCGCGGCGCGGCGATGCGTTCTTCGCCGGTGAAATCCATTCGATGGCCCCATCTTCGATTCGCTCATCTTATCCCAGCGGGAAAGCGCTTTGCCAAGGCGGCACGGAATGTTATCTGCCGGGTTGCGATCTGACACACATCTGACACACATAGGGATGGGCCGATGAACGACGAACTGAAGCCCTGGAGCGTGACGGCAAGCCGCATCACCTATGAGGATCGCTGGATCCGCGTCCGGAGCGACGATTGCATCACCGCCGATGGAACCGTCGTCGCGCCCTTCCATGTGCTCGACTATCCCGACTGGATCAACGTCATCCCCGTGATGCCTGACGGGCGCGTGCTGCTGACACGGGAATATCGGCACGGCCGCGGCGAGATCGTGCTCGGTCTGGTCGCCGGCAGCCTCGAACCCGGCGACAGCAAGACCGGCGATGCGGCGATGGCGGCTGCCCAGCGCGAACTCCGGGAAGAGACCGGCTATGAAGCCTCGACCTTCGTCAAGCTGCTGACCTCCTATCCGAATGCCGCCAGCCAGAGCAATATGGTGACGAGCTGGCTGGCGCTTGGTCTCAGCCGGGCCGGCGAACCGTCTTTCGACCCCGGCGAGAAGGTCGAGCTGCTGTTTGCGGATCTTGCTGCCATCCTCGCCGAGCTGCAGTCCGGCGCGGTCATCATGCAGTCTATGCATGTGGCAGCCCTCTATGCGGCGGAAAGCTGGCTTCGCACACAGGCCTCCGAGGACTTGAAATAGGCGCCGCGCCGGGAAAACCCTGTCCGCTTGCCCGGGCTGGCCGGCAGCGCAGTTGATCCGCCCCGCTTTTCTGGGCTACTGCATATTCAAAGTGCCGCAGCGCGCTTTGCGCGTTTCAAAAGACGCGCGGGCCTGCAGCCGACGTAAAGCCGATAAGACACCCCGACAGAGACGCGGAAGAGCACGTTGAAACAGAGAGAAGGCCGGCCGGGCCAGAAGAAAACATCAGGTCCTTCCGGTGAAAGCCGCAGGGACGATCGGGCAGGCCGGCCGCCGAAGCCGGTCGCGCGGCCCGCTGCAACCCGTGAGGCGGTGCGCGAGGCTGCCGTGCCGGCCGCCGTCGCGCGTCCTCTAATGATACGCAGCGGCGAGCGCCCGACCGAGCGCGTGCCCGTCATCCTCGAATCGCTCGGGGCCGGCGACTTCCATCTGATCGACAGCGGCAACGGCGAAAAGCTCGAGCAATACGGCCCCTATCGCATCATCCGTCCGGAAGCCCAGGCGCTGTGGCGGCCTTCTCTGGCGTCCCAAGTCTGGGAAAAGGTCGATGCCGCCTTCACCGGCGACACCGACGAGGAAGGCACCGGCCGCTGGCGTTTCCCGAAGGAGGCGCTCGGCGAGACCTGGCCGCTCAATCTGCTCGGCGTCGATTTCCTCGGCCGCTTCACCTCCTTCCGCCATGTCGGCGTCTTCCCCGAACAGATCGTCCACTGGAGCTGGATGAAGGATGAGGTCGAAAAGGCCGGCCGGCCGCTGAAAGTGCTGAACCTCTTCGGTTATACCGGCGTCGCCTCGCTGGTTGCCGCCGCAGCCGGCGCCGAGGTCACCCATGTCGACGCCTCGAAGAAGGCGATCGGCTGGGCGCGGGAAAACCAGGCGCTCGGGCGTATGGAGAAGCTGCCGATCCGCTGGATCTGCGAGGATGCGATGAAATTCATCCTGCGCGAGGAACGCCGCGGCAGCCAGTACGATATCATCCTCACCGATCCGCCGAAATTCGGCCGTGGCCCCAATGGCGAAGTCTGGCATCTCTTCGAGCATCTGCCGTTGATGCTCGATGTCTGCCGCGAGATCCTGTCGCCGAAGGCGGTGGGCCTGGTGCTGACGGCCTATTCGATCCGCGCCAGCTTCTATTCGATCCACGAGCTTATGCGCGAGACGATGCGGGGCGCCGGCGGTGTGGTCGAATCCGGCGAGTTGGTGATTCGCGAAGCCGGCACCGACGGCAAGACGCAGGGCCGCGCGCTTTCCACCTCCCTCTTTTCCCGCTGGGTACCGAAATGAGCAAGGACTTCCACGATCAGGGACCGCGCAGGGTCGGACAGGTGAAGGAAGTCACTTCGCTCGCCAATCCGATCATCAAGGATATCAAGGCGCTGACGAACAAGAAGTCTCGCGAGGAAAGCGGTACTTTCCTGGCCGAAGGGCTGAAGCTCGTCATCGATGCGATCGAACTCGGCTGGGCGATCCGCACGCTGGTCTATGCCAAGGGCGCCAAGGGCAAGCCGCTGGTCGAGCAGATGGCGGCAAAGACCGTCGCCTCGGGCGGGCTGGTGCTCGAGGTCAGCGAAAAGGTGATCGCCTCGATCACCCGCCGCGACAATCCACAGATGGTCGTCGGCATCTTTGAACAGCGCTGGACGCCGCTGAAGGGTATCCGACCGAGCGAGGGCGAGACATGGGTGGCGCTCGATCGGGTACGCGACCCCGGCAATCTCGGCACCATCATCCGCACGGCCGATGCGGCAGGCGCTTCCGGCATCATACTTCTCGGAGAAACGACCGATCCCTTCTCGCTCGAAACGGTGCGGGCGACCATGGGCTCGGTCTTTGCCGTTCCTGTGGCGCGGGCGACGCCTGAGGAATTCATTGCCTGGCGGAAATCGGCCGGCGTTTCCGTCGTCGCGACGCATCTTGCCGGCGCGGTCGATTACCGGACGATCGACTACCGGAAAAAGCCCGTCGTGCTGTTGATGGGCAACGAACAATCCGGCCTGCCCGAGCAGTTGGCCAGGGAGGCCGACGCGCTTGCCCGCATTCCGCAGCAGGGCCGCGCCGATTCACTGAACCTCGCCGTCGCCACCGCCGTCATGCTTTTCGAGGCACGCCGCCATCTCCTCTCACTTGCCGAGGGCAAATGACCGAACAGACGCATGCACGCCCGGCGCTGTTTTCGCGCCCGGCGCCGATCCTCTTCTTCATCGTCGTCGCCGTTCTGATCGACCAGGCCGTCAAGATCGCCGTTGATCATTACCTGCCGCTGCAGGAGGCGGTGCCCGTTATTCCGATGCTGGCGCTCTACCGCACCTACAATCTCGGCGTCGCCTTTTCGATGCTATCAGGCATGGATGGCTGGTTCATCGTCGGCATGCGGCTCGTCATCGTCGCCTTCGTCATCTGGCTGTGGTACCGCACGGCAAAGGATCGCTGGATCGCTCATCTCGGTTATGCGCTGATCATCGCAGGCGCGATCGGCAATCTCGTCGACCGCTTCGCCTATGGGCATGTGATCGATTACATTCTTTTCTACACCGAGAGCTGGTCCTTCGCGGTCTTCAATCTCGCCGACAGTTTCATCACCATCGGGGCCGGCTGCGTCATTCTCGACGAACTGCTGCTGCCGAAAAAGGCCAGCCGCTAAAATCTTATCGAAATCCTGAAGGCATTCGGAACGGGCCTCATGTTAGTCAGATAGCATGCAGAACCTGGGACAGTTGCAGGAAAGATTGTCCGCCGCCTTCGGTGGACCCGCCGCCAAGCCGCATGAGAAGCGGATGGAGGTCGTTTCCCAACGGCCCATCGCAGCGACCCCCCGGGGCGCCGATGACCGCCAGGGCGGGCCTGCACCGACACGGCGCCTGCTGTTCTATTGGCTTGGCGGCGCCGGCCTTCTTGCCGCAACGATCCTGATGCTGCTTGCCCATGCCGGCGATCCGCTGCTGCTTTCGGGCGGTCTCGTCATCCTTGGCCTGGCCGTCATCGCCAGTTATGCCCTGCTGATGGTTCGCTCGCGCAAGGCCGGGCAACGCCCCGGTCAACCCATGCCGGATTGGAACGCCGGCGTAAAGCTGTTCGCCGACGTGCACGACGTGCTCGGCGACATCACGGTCAGTCGCACCATGGACCGGCGTATCATCTCCGCCAACGATACTTTTAGCCGCCTGACCGGGCGGCTGCGTCCGGAAGGACGCACCTGCGAGGAGATCGGGATTGCCTTCCGCCCCGGCCCGGTACCGCATTGCTACGACGTCGAGATTTCGACGCCGGAGGGTCAGCGCATCTTCCTCTGGCGCGATGTCGTCACCCGCGACCCGGCAAACGGCCGCCTGCTGCTGCAGAGCATTGCCCGCGACGTGACCGACGAGCGGCTGATCGCACAGGGCCGCGAGGAGGCTCGCCAGAAGGCCGAGTATAACAGCGCCGCCAAATCGAGGCTGCTTGCCACCGTCAGCCACGAGGTGCGCACGCCGCTTTCCGGCATCCTCGGCATGACGCATCTGATCGCCGAGACGCGGCTGACGCAGGAGCAGCAGAACTATCTCGCAAACATCCGCCAGTCCGGCCACGCCTTGACGCAGCTCGTCGAGGATCTGCTCGACTTCTCCACCATCGAAGTCGGCCGCTTCGCGCTGCACCCGCGCTCGGAATCGCTGCGCAAGCTGCTGGAAAGCGTCGTCGAGATGCTCGCCCACCGGGCGCATGAAAAGGGCATCGAGATCGGCGCCACCGTGTCATCCGACGTGCCCGAAAATATGAGCTTCGATCCGGCGCGGCTGCGCCAGGTCCTCTTCAACGTCATCGGCAATGCCGTGAAGTTCACCCAGGTCGGCGGCGTCTTCATCCGCGTGTCGCTCGACGCCGGCGACTTGCTGATCACCGTCACCGATAGCGGTCCCGGCATGACGGCGGAGGAGCAGGCGCGCGTCTTCGGCGAGTTCGAGCAGGGCGGGAGCGTTGCCGACAAGAGCAGCGGGACCGGGCTCGGCCTTGCCATCTCCGCCCGCATCATGCGCGAATTCAACGGCGCGCTGACGGTTGCCAGCGAAATGGGCAGAGGCAGCGAATTCACCATCCGCTTCCCTGTCGATATCGGCAGCGAGCGCCCCGACCGACGAAACACGCTGCTTGCCGGCAACAGTGTCGTACTGCTGGCGCCGGCAGGTGCGGCGCGCACTGCCATCGCCGAAACGATCACTGCGCTCGGCGGTCTCTGCCATCTCGTCGGCGACGGCGAGATGGCGCGGGCAACGCTGCTCGAACTGGCGAAGGGCGGACGGCGGTCGACCGACATCATCATCGACCATCGGATGTCGGCGGAATTTTCCGCTCATCTTGCCGATCGCGCCGAAATCGCAGCACTCGGTTTGCGCAAGGTCCTGCTCGTCAATCCGGAAGAGCGTAGCGCCCATCCGCTTGACCTCTTCGATGCCTGGCTGATCCGGCCGCTGCGCGAACAGTCGCTGATCGACGTGCTGCGCGGGCGCATGCGCGGCATGGAGAAGCGCGACGCGCTGAACGACAACCAGCCGGGTTTCGGGCTTTCGGTGGCGGAGACGCTGGTTGCCGCCAGCGGGCTCAGCATCCTGCTCGGCGAAGACGATCCGATCAATGCCATGCTGGTGCGTGTCGTTCTGGAAAAGGGCGGGCACAAGGTGCGCCATGTCGAAGATTTCGAGACACTGCTCGACTGTGCGCTCTGCGACGCCAATGCCCGGCCCGATATCATCATCAGCGATCTCTCGATGCCTGGCGGCAACGGTATCGACATGCTAGGACGCCTGCGCGGCCACGAGCGGCGGCTCGATCTCGCGCCGGTGCCGGTGATCGTACTGACCGCCGACAAGAGCGACGAATCACGCCGCCAAGTCTTGCTCAACGGCGCCAATCGCGTCATGATAAAGCCGGTCGATCCGGTGCGGCTGCTGACCGAAGTTCAGGCGGTTGCCGCCCTTTCCGCCCGCCGGGCAGAGGCGCGGTGAGCGCCTCAGAAACCGGCACGCTTCTTGCGCTTGGAAATTCAAAATGTCACTTTCCTGTCGTAGAGAAGTGTTTTATGGCGTCGATAAGCCGGTAACGGGAGAATCGTCATGTCCGCCATCGACATCCTGAATCGTGACACCACCGCGGAGGCTGCACGGCCCTCGACGGCTGCTGTACAGAAGGACGGCGATATCCTCGGCCGCATCGGCAATCTGGAGACCCGCCTTGCCCGCACGGCACGCGAGATCGATGCCGCCCAGGCCGTGCGTTACCGCGTTTTCGTCGACGAAATGAAGGCGCAGCTGCCGCTGGACGCCATGCGCCGCCAGCGCGATGTCGATGCCTATGACGCTGTCTGCGATCATCTTCTCGTGCTCGACCGCTCGATCGAGGGCGACCCGGAAGACCAGATCGTGGGCACATACCGTCTGCTGCGTCAGGATGTCGCCATCGCCAATGGCGGTTTTTACTCGGCTTCCGAATTCGAAATCGAAGGCCTCATCGCCAAACATCCGGACAAGCGCTTCATGGAGCTCGGCCGCTCCTGCGTGCTGCCGGAATACCGCACCAAGCGCACCGTCGAGCTCCTGTGGCAGGGCAACTGGGCCTACGCGCTGAAGCACGGCGTCAGCGCCATGTTCGGCTGCGCGTCTTTCCCCGGCGTCTATCTCGAAAGCCACGCGCTGGCGCTGTCCTTCCTCTACCACAATGTGCTGGCGAAGAACGAATGGGCCGTCGGCGCCTTGCCGCATCTGGCCCGCAACATGGACCTGATGCCGGTCGAGGCTATCAACCCGAAGCGGGCGCTGATGGCTCTGCCGCCGCTGATCAAGGGCTATCTGCGCCTCGGTGCGATGGTCGGCTCCGACGCGGTCGTCGATCATGCCTTCAACACGACCGACGTGCTGATCGTGCTGCCGATCTCCAGCATTTCGGACCGTTATCTGAATTATTACGGCGCCGACGCCGGCCGCTTCGCCAGTTAGGATAATTCAGACGATGCAGCGTTGAGGGGTCGGTCTTGACGGTCCCCAGACCGAATTGAACTCCGGCTCATGTCTCAAAATATGTGCCCGGCGGGCGCGCTGCTAGCCGGGCACATATCTCTGTTATAGGCGAAGAAGACTACTAGCCCGCCCCGTAGGCGGCGATCGCAGCCATATTGACGATGTCGCTGTCCTTGGCACCCATCGAGGTGATCTGCACCGGCTTGTCGAGACCGACGAGGATCGGGCCGATCACCGTGGAGCCCCCGAGCTCCTGCAGCATCTTGGTCGAGATCGAGGCCGAGTGGAAAGCCGGCATGACGAGCACGTTGGCCGGGCCGGAAAGGCGGCAGAAGGGATATTGCTCCATCACCTTGCGGTTCAGAGCGACGTCGGCCGCCATCTCGCCGTCATATTCGAAATCGACGCGGCGCTTGTCGAGGATCTTCACCGCCTCGCGCACCCGCTCGGAACGTTCGCCCGAGGGATGGCCGAAGGTGGAATAGGCCAGCATGGCGACCCGCGGCGAATAACCCATGCGCCGCGCCAGACCGGCGGCCTCTTCGGCGATATCGGCAAGCTCCTCGGCCGTCGGCATGTCGTGCACCGCGGTATCGGCAACAAAGACCGTGCGGCCGCGGCAAAGCGCCAGCGACACGCCGATGACGCGGTGGCCCGGCTTCTCGTCGATGCAGCGGCGCACATCCTCGAGTGCCGTCGAATAATTGCGGGTGATCCCCGTCACCATGCCGTCGGCATCGCCGAGCGCCACCATGGTGGCTGCGAAGTGGTTGCGGTCGTTATGGATCAGTCGCTGGGCGTCGCGGTGGAGATAACCGTGCCGCTGCAGCCGGGCATAGAGATAGTCGATATAGGCCTCGACCCGGGTCGAAAGCCGGGCATTGACGATTTCGAGGCCCGGCCGGTTGAGATCGATGCCGGCACGTTCCGCCGTCGCCCGGATCAGGTCCTCGCGGCCGAGCAGGATGGCGGTGCCGAGCTGCTGGTTGGCGTAGGACATGGCCGCACGCAAGACCTGTTCTTCCTCGGCCTCGGCAAAGACGATGCGCTTCGGACGGCGGCGGACGCGCTCGTAAAGGCTGGCTAGCGTCGAGGCGATCGGATCGCGGCGCGCCGAAAGCTCGCGGGCATAACCGGCCATGTCGGTGATGACCTTGCGGGCGACGCCGCTTTCGATCGCGGCTTGCGCGACCGCGACCGGGATCGCCGAGATCAGGCGCGGATCGAAGGGAACGGGGATGATATATTGCGAGCCGAAACGCGGCCGGTTGCCCTGATAGGCGGCAACGACGTCATCAGGCACGTCCTCGCGGGCAAGATTTGCCAACGCGTTGACGGCGGCGATCTTCATAGCGTCGTTGATTGTGGAGGCGCGGACATCGAGAGCGCCGCGGAAGATATAGGGAAAGCCGAGGACGTTGTTGACCTGGTTCGGATAGTCCGAACGGCCGGTCGCCATGATGGCGTCGTCGCGGATGCGGGCTACCTCTTCCGGGGTGATCTCGGGATCGGGATTGGCCATGGCGAAGATGATCGGCCGCTCCGCCATCGAGCGGATCATCTTGGCCGAAAACGCGCCCTTCTGCGACAGGCCGAAGACGACGTCGGCGCCCTTCATCGCCTCTTCCAACGTGCGCGTGTCGGTCATTGCCGCATGCGCCGATTTCCACTGGTTCATGCCCTCGGTGCGGCCCTGGTAGATGACGCCCTTGGTGTCGCAGAGGATGACGTTGTCAGGCGCAAAACCCATTGCCTTGATGAGTTCGACGCAGGCGATCGCCGCAGCGCCCGCACCGTTGCAGACGAGTTTCGTCGTCTTCAGGTCGCGGCCGGTCAGCTCCAGCGCGTTAATCAGGCCGGCGGCGGCGATGATCGCCGTGCCATGCTGGTCGTCATGGAACACCGGGATGTCCATCAGCTCGCGCAGCCGGCTTTCGATGACGAAACAATCCGGCGCCTTGATATCCTCGAGGTTGATGCCGCCGAAGGAGGGACCGAGGAAGCGCACGCAGTTGATGAACTCGTCGACATTTTCCGTATCGATCTCGAGGTCGATGGAATCGACATCGGCGAAGCGCTTGAACAGCACCGCCTTGCCTTCCATGACCGGCTTGGACGCCAGCGCGCCGAGATTGCCCAGGCCGAGGATCGCCGTGCCGTTGGAAATGACGGCGACCATGTTGCCGCGCGCCGTATAGTCGTAGGCTGTCTGCGGATCGGCGGCGATTGCCTTCACGGGCACGGCAACACCCGGCGAATAGGCAAGCGAGAGGTCGCGTTGCGTCGCCATCGGCTTGGTCGGGTTGATCTCCAGCTTGCCGGGCCGGCCCATTGCGTGAAAATCGAGCGCCTCCTGGTCGGTAACTGAGGTCACCGGCCGGTCCTTCTTATCGATATCGGGCATAAATCCTCCAACGTCCTGTGGGCGACGCTTTGCTCTTCCTCAAATGCTGTTGTCATCTATAGCGGCGCGCGGATAGGGTTGGCACCTGTTTTTTTGGGAAAAACTGCACCTCCGTGAACGCACGAATAGACACAGGGAATGAAGCCTTTTCGGCGGCCGAGCTCGCCACGGCGGAAAGCCGTGCCTCGGCGACGCCGATGATGGAGCAATATATCGAGATCAAGGCGAACAATCCGGGTTCGCTTCTCTTCTATCGCATGGGCGACTTCTACGAGCTGTTCTTCGAGGATGCGCTGGAAGCCTCACGCGCGCTCGGTATCACGCTGACCAAGCGCGGCCAGCACATGGGCCAGGATATTCCGATGTGCGGCGTTCCGGTGCATGCAGCCGACGATTATCTGCAGAAGCTGATTTCGCTCGGATTCCGCGTCGCCGTCTGCGAGCAGATCGAAGATCCGGCGGAAGCGAAGAAACGCGGCGCGAAATCCGTCGTCAAGCGTGACGTCGTGCGCCTCGTCACTCCAGGCACGATCACCGAGGAAAAGCTGCTTTCGCCCTCGGAATCCAACTATCTGATGGCGCTGACCCGCATTCGCGCCAGCGGCGAGGCCTTGCTGGCGCTTGCCTGGATCGATATTTCCACAGGCGTCTTCCGGCTTGCCGAGACCGAAGCCTCGCGCCTCCTTGCCGATATCCTGCGCATCGATCCACGCGAACTCATCCTGCCCGACACGATCTTCCACGATCCCGAACTCAAGCCGGTCTTCGACGTGCTCGGCCGCACAGCCGTGCCGCAGCCTTCCGTGCTCTTCGACAGCGCCAGCGCCGAAGGCCGGATCGCGCGGTATTTCGGCGTCGCGACGCTTGACGGCTTCGGCACCTTCTCGCGCGCCGAGTTGGCGGCGGCAGCAGCAGCCGTCGCCTATGTCGAGAAAACGCAGATTGCCGAGCGTCCGCCGCTTGGAAAGCCGGAGCGGGAAAGTGCGGCCTCGACGCTGTTCATCGATCCCGCCACCCGCGCCAATCTCGAACTTGCCCGCACGCTTTCGGGCGATCGCAACGGTTCGCTCTTGAAGGCGATCGACCGCACCGTCACCGGCGGCGGCGCCAGGCTTCTTGCCGAGCGGCTGATGTCGCCGCTGACCGACCCCGCCCGCATCAATGCGCGGCTCGATTCGATCGGCTTCCTGATCGACGAACCCCTGCTCTGCGGCAATCTGCGCGACACGCTGAAACATGTGCCCGACATGCCGCGCGCCCTGTCGCGCCTGGCGCTCGACCGCGGCGGCCCGCGCGATCTCTCAGCGATCCGCCAGGGCCTTGACGCGGCCGGTGGAGTTGCGGCGATGCTCGGCAAGGCGATGCTGCCCGAAGAGCTCGGCCAGGCGCTATCCGGGCTGCAGGCTCTTCCCGCGGCGCTGGAAAAGCTGCTTGCCGAGATGCTCGCCGACGAATTGCCGCTGTTGAAACGCGATGGCGGCTTCCTGCGCGACGGCGCCAACTCCGAGCTCGACGAGGTCCGGGCCCTGCGCGACCAGTCGCGTCGCGTCATCGCCGGCCTGCAGTTGCAATATGCCGAGGAGACCGGCATCCGGTCGCTGAAGATCAAGCACAACAACGTCCTTGGTTATTTCATCGAAGTCACCGCCGGCAATGCCGCGCCGATGACGGAGACGGCCGACGCGAAGGCCCGCTTCATCCACCGCCAGACGATGGCGAACGCGATGCGCTTCACCACGACCGAACTTGCCGATCTCGAAAGCCGCATCGCCAATGCCGCCGACCAGGCGCTGACGATCGAGCTCGAAGCCTTCGACAGGATGACGGCGGCCGTCGTTGCCGAAGCCGAGGCGATCAAAGCGGGCGCCCGGGCGCTTGCCGTCATCGACGTCGCCGCAGGCTTGGCGCTTCTCGCCGAGGAGCAGGCCTATTGCCGCCCGCAGGTCGACGGCTCGAAGATGTTTGCCATCGAGGGCGGGCGCCATCCGGTCGTCGAGCAGGCGCTGCGGCGGCAGGCGGGCGGCCCCTTCGTCGCCAATCATTGCGATCTGTCGCCGAGGACCGGCGACCGGGACGGGGCGATCTGGCTGCTGACCGGCCCGAACATGGGCGGCAAGTCGACCTTCCTGCGCCAGAACGCGCTGATATCGATCCTGGCGCAAATGGGCTCCTTCGTGCCGGCGACATCAGCCCATATCGGTATCGTCGACCGACTTTTCTCGCGTGTCGGCGCCTCCGACGACCTGGCGCGCGGACGCTCCACCTTCATGGTCGAGATGGTGGAAACGGCTGCGATCCTCAACCAGGCGAGCGACCGTTCCCTCGTCATTCTCGACGAGATCGGCCGCGGCACCGCCACCTTCGACGGTCTTTCGATCGCCTGGGCCGCCGTCGAGCACCTGCATGAGGCCAATCGCTGCCGCGGCCTCTTCGCCACGCATTTCCACGAGTTGACCGTGCTTTCGGAAAAGCTTGGCCGGCTATCGAACGCGACAATGCGCGTCAAGGAATGGGACGGCGACGTCATCTTCCTGCACGAGGTCGGGCCGGGTGCGGCAGACCGCTCCTACGGCATCCAGGTCGCCCGCCTTGCCGGGCTTCCGGCCTCGGTCGTGGCGCGGGCTCGTGATGTACTGACGCGCTTGGAAGATGCCGACCGTAAGAACCCGGCGAGCCAGCTGATCGACGACCTGCCGCTCTTCCAGGTGGCGGTGCGCCGCGAGGAAACGGCTCGCGGACCTTCCAAGGTTGAGGAGGCGCTGAAGGCGATGAGCCTTGACGACATGACGCCGCGCGAGGCCATGGATGCGCTTTACGACCTCAAGAAGAAGCTGAAATAGGAGTAGCGCGCCATGTTCATGGAAAAACTGGTTCGCGAAACCGAGCGCCTCTCGCTCATCTGCTCCATGCTCGATACGATGCGGCGCGCCGATAAGGACCGCAATGCCCGCGGCTGGACGTCGCCGATCGGCATGCTGAAAATCACCCGCTGCTGCGCTGTGATCTCAGAGCTCGGCACCTCGATTGCCAAGGCCGGCTATCGCGAATGCGACAGGCAGGCACTCGAGGAGATCATGCGCGAGACACGGCAGGTGCTGCATCTGCTGAATGCGCGGGCCGCAGCCTGAGCATTTCGGGAACAGTCCCCGCCTTGCATCAAAGCGCTCTCGCTTCTTGCCGCTTGGCAACACCATTTCGCCAAATTTAAAGGTTCTTGCAGTATGAAGGCCCGTGTCAATTGCCGGGCAAAGGGGCTATAGCGCATGCAGACGAAACAAGCGGCAGGCCGTGAACCGGCAGTCCGGCATGAACAGGAAACCGCCCCGGCGACAGCGATGCGCGACCTCGATTTCTCCAATATCCTCGACGTCGAGCTCCTGCAGAAGCAGTGTGACGCCGTTGCCGAGGCCAACCGGAACCGGCCCGACGTCCTGCGCGCCGATCTTTTGGCGGTGCTGAAGAAGGCGAGCATCGAAGGCCGGCAGAAGGCGCGCGCCGCACTGATGGCCGATGGCGGCGGGCTCAATTGCGCCTACCGGATTTCCTGGCTGCAGGATCAGATCACCACCGTCCTCTACAATTTCGCCACCGCCCATATCTTTCCGCAGCAGAAGGACAAGTTCGCGGTCACCGCCGTCGGCGGCTACGGACGCGACACGCTGGCGCCCGGTTCGGATATCGACCTGCTGTTCCTCTTCCTGCCGAGGCCGGCGGAAGAGACGCACAAAGCGGTCGAATTCATGCTCTACGTGCTCTGGGACATGGGCTTCAAGGTCGGTCACGCCACCCGCACGGTGGAGGAATGCATTGCGCTTTCCAAGTCCGACATGACGATCCGCACCGCCATCCTGGAAATGCGCTACATCTGCGGCCTGCAGCGGCTGGAAACCGAGCTCGAGACCCGCTTCGACAAGGAGATCGTCACCGGCACCGGGCCGGAATTCATCGCTGCCAAGCTGGCCGAGCGCGACGAGCGCCACCGTAAGGCGGGCGACACGCGTTATCTCGTCGAACCGAACGTCAAGGAAGGCAAGGGCGGGCTTCGCGACCTGCACACGCTGTTCTGGATCTCGAAATATTATTATCACGTGCGCGACCAGGCGGAGCTGGTCAAGCTCGGCGTGCTGTCCAAGCACGAATACCGCCTGCTTGAAAAAGCCGACGATTTTCTCTGGGCGGTGCGCTGCCACATGCACTTCCTGACCGGCAAGGCCGAGGAGCGACTGTCCTTCGATATCCAGCGCGAGATCGCTGAAGCCTTCGGCTATCACACCCGCCCGGGCCTTTCGGCCGTCGAGCGCTTCATGAAGCACTATTTCCTCGTCGCCAAGGATGTCGGCGATCTCACGCGCATCCTGTGCGCCGCACTTGAAGACCAGCAGGCGAAGTCGATCCCGGGCCTCACCGGCGTCATCAGCCGCTTCACCCATCGCAACCGCAAGATCGCCGGCAGCGTCGAATTCGTCGAAGACCGCGGCCGTATTGCGCTGGCCGACCCCGAAGTCTTCAAGCGCGATCCCGTCAACATCATTCGGCTCTTCCACGTCGCCGACATCAATGGGCTGGAATTCCACCCGGACGCGCTGAAACGCGTCACCCGTTCCCTCGCCTTGATCGACAACGACCTGCGGGAAAACGACGAGGCGAACCGCCTGTTCCTGTCGATCCTGACGTCGAAACGCGACCCGGCGCTCATCCTGCGCCGGATGAACGAGGCCGGCGTGCTCGGCCGTTTCATCCCCGACTTCGGCAAGATCGTCGCGATGATGCAATTCAACATGTATCACCACTATACCGTCGACGAACATCTGATCCGCACCGTCGACACTCTCTCCGAGATCGACAAGGGGCGCGCCGAGGACCTGCATCCGCTCGCCAACAAGCTGATGCCTGGCATCGAAGACCGCGAGGCGCTTTATCTCGCCGTTCTCCTCCACGACATTGCCAAGGGCCGCCAGGAGGATCATTCGATCGCCGGGGCCCGCGTCGCCCGCAAGCTCTGCGCCCGCTTCGGCCTGTCGCAGAAGCAGACGGAAATCGTCGTCTGGCTGATCGAAGAACATCTGACCATGTCGATGGTGGCGCAGACCCGCGACCTCACCGACCGCAAGACAATCACCGATTTCGCCGACCGCGTGCAGTCTCTCGACCGGCTGAAGATGCTCTTGATCCTGACGATCTGCGATATCCGCGCCGTCGGTCCGGGTGTGTGGAACGGCTGGAAGGGTCAGTTGCTGCGCACGCTCTATTATGAGACCGAGCTGCTGCTCGCCGGCGGCTTTTCGGAGGTCTCCCGCAAGGAGCGGGCCAATGCCGCCGCCGACGCGCTGCGGGCCGCACTCGCGGACTGGAGCCAGAAGGACCGCAACATCTATACCAAGCTGCACTACCAGCCCTATCTGCTCTCCGTGCCGCTGGAAGACCAGATCCGCCATGCCCATTTCATCCGCCAGGCGGATAGAGCGGGTCAGGCGCTCGCCACGACGGTGCGTACCGACAGTTTCCACGCGATCACCGAGATCACCGTGCTGTCGCCCGACCATCCGCGGCTGCTCGCCGTCATTGCCGGCGCCTGTGCCGCGGCCGGGGCCAACATCGTCGACGCGCAGATCTTCACGACATCGGACGGACGGGCGCTCGACACGATCCATGTCAGCCGCGAATTTACCGACGATGCCGACGAGCTGCGCCGGGCCGCGACGATCGGCCGGATGATCGAGGACGTGCTGTCCGGCCGCAAGCGCCTGCCCGAGGTTATCGCCACACGCGCACGCAATCGCAAGAAGAGCAAGGCCTTCGTCATTCCGCCTTCGGTCAACATCACCAACAGCCTGTCGAACAAGTTCACGGTCATCGAAGTCGAATGCCTCGACCGGCCGGGATTGCTGTCCGAGATCACCGCCGTGCTCTCCGATCTGTCGCTCGACATCCAATCGGCCCGCATCACCACATTCGGCGAGAAGGTGATCGACACCTTCTACGTCACCGATCTGGTCGGCCAGAAAATATCAGGCGACAGCAAGCGCGCCAACATCACCGCCCGGATGAAGGCCGTCATGGCTGAGGAGGAAGACGAGCTGCGCGAGCGCATGCCCTCCGGCATCATCGCACCCGCCGCCACCGCCCGGACCCCGGCTGCCGCCGACAAGAAGGCCGGTTCCCCCATATGAGCCTAAACGCATGAGCCCAAACGCATGAGCCTCGTCAAGAAATTCGCGACCGTCGGCGGCGCCACCCTCGGCAGCCGCATCTTCGGCTTCGCCCGCGAAACACTGATGGCGGCTGCCCTCGGCACCGGACCGATGGCCGATGTCTTTTACGCCGCCTTCCGCTTTCCGAATCTCTTCCGCCGGCTGTTTGCCGAGGGCGCCTTCAACGCCGCCTTCGTGCCGCTCTTTGCCAAGGAGATCGAGGCGAACGGCACGGATGGCGCCAAGCGCTTTTCCGAAGAAGTGTTCGGCGTGCTGTTTTCGGTGCTGCTCCTCATCACCATCGTGATGGAGCTTGCCATGCCGCTCTTGGTGCGCTTCGTCATTGCGCCGGGCTTTGCCGACGATCCCGAAAAATTCTCGATCACGATCCGCATGGCGGCGGTGATGTTTCCCTATCTGATGTGCATGTCGCTGACGGCAATGATGAGCGGCATGCTGAATTCGCTGCATCATTTCTTCGCGGCCGCCATCGCGCCCGTCTTCCTCAACGTGGTGATGATCGGGGCGCTGTTTTATGCGCTCTATACCGGCGCCGATCCGCTGGCGACGGCGTGGTACCTCTCCTGGGGCGTTCTTGCCGCCGGCGTCCTGCAGCTCGCCGTCGTCTATATCGGCGTGCTTGCGGCCGGCATGAGCATCGGCTTCCGCTTCCCGAAGATGACTGCGAATGTCAAGCGGCTGCTGATCCTGGCGGTGCCGGCGGCGGTGACCGGCGGCATCACCCAGATCAACCAGCTGATCGGCCAGGCGATTGCGTCATCCCGCGACGGCGCGATCGCAGCACTGCAATATGCCGACCGCATTTATCAGCTGCCGCTCGGCGTCGTCGGCGTCGCCGTCGGAGTGGTGCTGCTACCGGAGCTTGCCCGGGCGCTGAAGGGCGGCAACCTGCGCGAGGCCGGAAACCTGCAGAACCGCTCGATCGAATTCGTGCTGTTCCTGACGATCCCCGCCGCTTTCGCGCTCTGGATCCTGTCAGACGAGATCATCCGCGTGCTCTACGAGCGCGGTGCCTTCCATCAGGAAAACACCGCCGTCGTCGGCTCGATCCTGGCGATTTACGGCTTCGGCCTGCCGGCCTTCGTGCTGATCAAGGCGCTGCAGCCAGGTTTCTATGCCCGCGAGGACACCAAGACGCCGATGCGTTTTTCGGCCATCGCGGTCGCGACCAATTGCGCTACGGCGCTGACTCTTTTTCCCTATATGGGCGCGCCCGGCATCGCCGTTGCCGAAGCCACGGCCGGCTGGATCAGCACCGTGCTGCTGTTTGCCACGCTTTTGCGCCGTGGCCACCTGACATGGGAATGGGCGCTGGCAAAGCGCACCGCCCTGCTGATCGTCGCTGCGGCCGTCATGGGTGCGGCCATCGTCTTCCTCAAGCAATATTGGGCGCCATGGCTTGCTTCCGGCGCGCCGCTTCTCACCAAGATCGGCACCCTCGGGCTGCTGATTGCAATCGCCATGCTGATCTATTTCGCCGCCGCTTTCCTGGTCGGCGGGGCTAATCTCGGCATGATCCGACGCAATCTGAAGCGCAAACCGGCGCCGGCAAAGGACGGGTGAGGCCAGTCGTACCACTCTGGCTACTTGATGGCTGTGGCTTGCGACCAGACAACTATCCATCGTTCGTCATGCCGCTCATAAGTGTCGGTGTGCCAGTAGTCGTTGAGGGCGACTTTGTGGCCGCCGAAGACGACCTCCAGCTGAGCGCGATACCGAAGAACGGCGACACCGTCATAAAGCCGCACGGCAATGTCAGCGGGCTGCCAGGTCAGGTATTTGATCTGCCCGGAGGCGATCGCACCTAGATATTCTTCCTTTGAAAGCGCGGCACCGATTGGCGTTATCAGCTGGAAGTCCGGAGCGTGAAGCTGTCGTGCCCGAACCATATCGGCGTTGATCAGGGCACGCAGCCTCGCGCGCTCCGTTTCGCGAAGAAGGTTGGCCTCTCTGGCCAATGGGGATGCGTCGACGGTCGGGATTGTCATGTCCGTTCTCCAATTGAAGCCGGAGCATGATGCCGAAAGCCTCGGCGGCTTTCGGACGACATCGTGCTCTAACAATTTGATTTATAACAGGATTCTATCTAAGATCGACCGGCCTGAAATCATCCTGTTCCAAGGATCGGTTAATTCTCTCGGCATAGGCGGCGGCTATGATGCAGTCACTGGCCGTCGCGTTGCCGGTTCTCCATTCGAGGTCGGCACCAATCCCAAGTCGATGAGGCTTTGGGCGCTGGCGCGGATGCATTGCTCATCTGGACGTGAGCGCCACCCGAGGACGCGGTGGGCTTTTGCTGCACTGACACTGAGGTCGCGATTGAGCTCATGAACAATGGTTCGTGCATCTGGGTCGGATTGCGCCATGACCCTGACGATCTCGTCAGAGACTTCGCCTGACGGCAGGCGGGAGGCATGGTCGGGAAAGGAATGGGCAAGAATGGCCACAAGGTCCTTGAGCCAGAAAAACCGTCCACCGATGATGAACCGTTGGCGGCTGGCAGCAGGATTGGTCATCGCTCGAATGTGGGCATCGGCGGTATCGCGCACATCCACGACGGAGAAGCCAAAGCGCGGGATACCGTTGAATCGTCCCGTCATCAAATGGTGGATCAATCCAACAGACGTCCCGAAATTCGGCCCGAGCAACGGCCCGAGGATCGTGCTTGGATTGATCACGGCCAGATCGAGCCCGACTTCATGAGCAAAGGCCCAGGCGGCCCGCTCAGTCAGCGTCTTGGATTTGTAATAGGGCGTCGCCCGCGGGCTTTCCGGGTCGGTCCAATTCTCTTCGGTAAAGGGCGCCCGCCCGTCGCCATGGTTGGTGGCAGCTACAGAGGATGTCAGAACCACACGTTTGACCCGTGCCCGATGCGCCTCGCGAAGCACGCGCAACGCACCATCGCGGGCTGTCTGGATCAGTGCATTCTCATTTTCAGGATATCCCGGAGGGAAAGGCGATGCGGTGTGAATGACATAGTCGCATCCTTCGACAGCCGCAGCCCAACCGCCATCGCTATCAAGATCGGCCTGCACCAGACTGAGGTTTTGCAGTTGCCCGTCAGTGTGCGCTCCAAGCAGACCGACCGTCGCAGCGCTTGTACCGATGCTGCGCAGGCTTCCTCTGACCCGATACCCCTGCTTGAGCAACTGCAAGGCAATGTGGCCTGCGAGAAATCCGCCAATGCCGGTCACCAGTACGTTGGCGCCATTAGAATTATCTGACGTGATACTCATGGGTATCTCCTGACTGCGCACCGATGCGCCTTCATCGACTTAGACAGGTATACATTATTTGTCTACTCGTCTTTTGACAGAATGGTCACAAAATGCCAGTTTGTCCAAATGACGCAGACTGATCGAAAAATCGCCCAAATCCTGGATGCCGCCCTGCCGGTGTTCGTGCGTTTCGGCTTTCGCAAGACGTCCATGGCCGACATTGCGCGCGCCGCAGGTATTTCGCGAGCATCGCTCTATCTGAGTTTCAACAGCAAGGAAGAGCTTTTCCGAGCCGGCTCGATGCGGGCGCATACTCGCGCATTGGATGAGGTGGGAGCGGCTCTGGCAGGACAGGGGAACGCGTTTGACCGCATGGAAATGGCCATAGCAGTGTTTCAGCGGGAGTTAATCGCCCCTTTTGGCGGCAGTTCCGATGCAGAAGAACTGTTTGCCGCCAATATGGCCTTGGCTGCGGATATCACGCTCGACGCGCGGACACGGCTATTGACTATGCTGACACAGACGCTGAATGCCGCTGCGGAAGCCACGGAAATCGATCTCGAACCACTGCAGGCCTCGCCTCATCAACTGGCCAATATCATGATGGCTGCAATGGATGGGATCAAACACGCGCAATGGAATGGTTCCAGCCTCGATGACGATACAAAACTATTCATGCGCCTCTTGCGGGTGGCGGTGACGCCACGGAGCGGCCAATAGAGTTGGTCGCGGCAGGTCTTTTCGCCGCCCCTGAATCGGCGATCCTTAAACCGGAATGGGAAAAGGCGGACCGCATGATTCTTCAGCAATCCACCCATCGTCGCTGCGGTCCGACGTCGACATGAATGATGCCGTTGCAATAGCTGCCGATGCCGCCGATGCCCGGCGCGCTTCTTGCGGCAGCAATGATCGTGCGCTCCGACAGGCCGGGCATCCTGAAATCGGCCGCCAGGCATTTTC
Organism: Rhizobium laguerreae; assembly: GCF_019778565.1. Classification (NCBI taxonomy): domain Bacteria; kingdom Pseudomonadati; phylum Pseudomonadota; class Alphaproteobacteria; order Hyphomicrobiales; family Rhizobiaceae; genus Rhizobium; species Rhizobium laguerreae. Next base: position 25,536 of record NZ_JAAXQT010000006.1, read on the forward strand.
CATGCAGGGAGCCATGGCGGCGGGGATGCGGCCTGTGGCCAGAGGTTATCACCGGGCGTCGCCCGGTCTTCGCGGCGATATGCGACAGGATCGCTCGCAGGCGCCCTGGAAAACAGCTGGCACGAACGCTGACGGTCTGGACCGTGTAGGCGAGACGTGCCTGAGGTTTTGGAAGATGAATGGCATGCCTTTTCATGTCTTGACCGACGGCAGCCGTTGCTGATTGTAGGGCGAAAAGGCCTGCCATGGCGAGCAAAATTGCGTTCTGCATGGTCGCTCCGATCGGCTATCCCAGCGACCCCAACGGCGCCGGCACCAGGCGCAGGATTTTCGGTTCAAAAAAAGCTTTTTTGTGAAATTTTATACTCAATTATGAGTAAGGCGGCTGATCAATTCGGCTTAAAAGCCGGGGAATTGCCGCTCACAACTGGAATAAACATCTCAAACGCGAGGCAGCACATGACGATCCAGTCTCTTTTTCTCGTCACCCTCGTGGTCGACGATTACGACCGCGCCAAGGCTTTTTACTGCGATGGTCTCGGTTTCGACTGCCTGCAGGACGAGCTACAGCCGGAGGGCAAGCGCTGGGTGGTGGTGAAGCCAAGGGGTGGGGATGGAGCCGCCTTTCTGCTGGCGCAGGCGGCAGACGAGACGCAGCGCGCGGCCATTGGCAATCAGACCGGCGGCCGTGTCGGCTTCTTTCTGAAGACCGACGATTTCGCCCGCGACCATGCCGCGATGCTGGCAGTCGGCGTGCGCTTTCTGGAAGAGCCGCGTCATGAGGTTTACGGCACGGTGGCGGTGTTTGCGGATCCCTACGGCAACACTTTCGATCTGATCCAGCACACTGCCGCCTGAACCCCTTGATTGCGACCGGTTGCCCGTGCATAAGCCGCGGCGTTAACAACATGGGCGAAAAGGCCTGCTGCATTCTGCAGCAATTTAAACTGTGACAGCGTGGGCCCTCCACCAGCCTATTGAGGACGACATGAACGAATTCAAGAAACTCGTATTCTCCGGCGTGCAGCCGACCGGCAATCTGCATCTCGGCAATTATCTCGGCGCGATCCGCCGGTTCGTGGCGCTGCAGGAAGGCAATGACTGCATCTACTGCGTCGTCGACATGCATGCGCTCACCGCCCAGCTCGTGCATGAGGACATGCCGAGCCAGACGCGCTCGATCGCCGCCGCCTTCATCGCCGCCGGCATCGATCCGGAAAAACATATCGTCTTCAATCAGTCGGCCGTGCCGCAGCATGCCGAACTCGCCTGGATCTTCAACTGCGTCGCCCGCATCGGTTGGATGAACCGGATGACGCAGTTCAAGGACAAGGCCGGCAAGGACCGCGAGCAGGCCTCGCTCGGGCTCTACGCCTATCCGAGCCTGATGGCCGCCGACATTCTCGTCTATCGCGCCACCCATGTGCCTGTTGGTGAGGACCAGAAGCAGCATCTGGAGCTTGCCCGCGACATCGCGATGAAGTTCAACCTCGACTATGCCGAGCATATCAGCAGGACCGGCTACGGCGTCGACATCACCGTCGGCAACGAGCCGGTGCATGCCTATTTCCCGATGGTCGAGCCGTTGATCGGCGGGCCGGCGCCGCGCGTCATGTCGCTGCGCGACGGCACCAAGAAAATGTCGAAGTCGGACCCCTCCGATCTCTCGCGCATCAACCTGATGGACGATGAGGACGCGATCTCGAAGAAGATCCGCAAGGCCAAGACCGATCCGGACGGTTTGCCGAGCGAGATCGACGGGCTGCAGGGCCGTCCGGAAGCCGACAATCTGGTGGCGATCTATGCCGCACTCGCCGACAAGTCGAAGGCAGACGTGCTCGCCGAATTCGGCGGTCAGCAATTCTCCGTCTTCAAGCCGGCGCTGGTCGACCTGGCAATCAACGTGCTCGCGCCGATCACCGGCGAAATGCGCCGGCTGATGGACGATACCAGCCATATCGACGCGATCCTGCGCAAGGGCGGCGAACGCGCAAGGGCACGCGCTGAGGTGACCATGCGCCAGGTGCGCGACATCATCGGCTTCCTCTATTGAGATAGATCTCCTCTTCTCCCTGTCGCGGTAGAAGAGGATTTCTTCTGGGGCATCACGGCAAAAACTGGACTTGCATATTTTCCGCTTCGGGTGTCAGAGTCCGCGCCATGGTATCGAAGCGACTCTCACGGCTCGAAGGTCACCGCCGCAAATTCATGGCAGTGATCGACGGTACACCCGAATGCCAACGCGCCGTTCATTATGCCGGCCGGCGCGCGAAGAATTCCAATGGCGGGCTGGTGCTGCTCTATGTGATCCCCGACGGGGATTTCCAGCAATGGCTCGGCGTCGAAGAGATCATGCGGGCCGAAGCGCGTGAGGAGGCCGAGGCGGTGGTTGCCAAGATCGCCCAGATCGTGCGCGAGACCATCGGCATCGAGCCCGAGGTCGTCATCCGCGAGGGCGGCGCTGCCGAACAGATCAACGCCGTGATCGAGGAAGACCGCGATGTAGCGATCCTGGTTCTGGCCGCCGGTTCGGCGAAGGAAGGTCCAGGGCCGCTGGTTTCCTCGGTTGCCGGTCGCGCGGCGGCGTTTCCGATCCCGGTCACCGTGCTGCCGGATACGCTGACCAACGAGGAAATCGATGCCCTTTGCTAGAGCATGATGCCGAAAAGTATAAGCGGTTTTCGGACGACATCATGCTCTAACTATATAATGTAGAACAGGATTCAGATTTTATGCTAACGGGCCTAAAATCATCCTGTTCTGGCATTTCTTGAGTACAAGTCTCTTGATTAGAGCCATCAATCGGCTTATCTTCTTTTGAAGAATTCTAAAGACGGCCGAGACCACGGGCCGGCCGCATGGAGAATCAGATGTTCATTCAGACCGAAGCCACGCCGAACCCCGCCACGCAGAAGTTCCTGCCGGGCAAGGTGGTGATGGAAAACGGCACGGCAGAGTTCCGCAGCACTGAGGAGGCTCAAGCTTCGCCGCTCGCTGCCCGCCTGTTCGAAATATCCGGCGTCACCGGCGTCTATTTCGGCTATGATTTCATTTCCGTCTCCAAGGATAATGCCGACTGGCAGCATCTTAAGCCGGCTATATTAGGCTCGATCATGGAGCACTTCATGTCCGGCAAGCCGGTCATGGGCGATGCCTCCATCCTTTCCGAAGACGCCGATGCCGGCGACGAATTCTTCGACGAAGGCGATGAATCGATCGTGCTGACCATCAAGGAGCTTCTGGAGACCCGCGTACGCCCGGCCGTTGCCCAGGATGGCGGCGACATCACCTTCCGCGGCTTCAAGGATGGCAAGGTCTATCTGAACATGAAGGGTTCCTGCGCCGGCTGCCCGTCTTCGACGGCAACGCTGAAGCACGGCGTCCAGAACCTGCTGCGCCATTTCGTTCCGGAAGTGCAGGAAGTGATTGCCGCTTAAAAATCCTGAATTCGTCCAGCCGTTCATCTCAGGTTCGGCCGAACGGGTTTATCGATAGGCGACACTGGTTTATTCGGAAATTGATGGCATGATCATTCTGGCGCTCGACACGGCAGGTGTGGACTGCGCTGCCGCCGTCTATGACAGCGGCAGGGATACGGTGCTGGGGGAGGCATCGGACATGATCGGCAAGGGGCATGCTGAACATCTGATTGGTATCGTCGATCGCGCACTCGATCAGGCGGGACTGGCCCTTTCGGATGTCGACCGCCTTGCCGTCACCATCGGTCCCGGCTCCTTTACCGGTATCCGCGTCGGCGTTGCCGCAGCCCGCGGTTTTGCGCTTTCCCTCAATGTGCCGGCCGTCGGCGTCACCACGCTCGAAGTCATGGCATCAGCCCAGCGCGACAAGACGCCTCATCGCGCCGTGCTGGCGGCGATGGATGCCAAGCGGGACGAAATCTATCTCCAGTCCTTCGCCGCCGACGGTTCGCCCCTCGACGCGCCACGGGCAGTCAGCGTTGCGGAAGCGCAGGTTTTTGCCGCCGGTTTTGACGGCGAGATTACCGGTTCGGCGACGCCGCTCCTCAAGGCCGACGCCTTCGGCGATCACACCAACAGGTTCCCGATCTCCGTCGTGGCGCGCCTGGGCGCTGCCGCCTCCCCCGATGCCGGAAAGCCGAAGCCCCTTTATCTGCGCGGACCCGATGCCAAGCCGCAGGCCGGGTACGCGATTGCGCGACGAGTATGACGATGCTGGAAAGCTATCTGACGCTGAAACCGGAATTCGAGATCATCGCCATGGAGCGCGAGGATTGCCGCGATGTTGCCGCCCTGCACGGCGAGCGGTTCGCCCGGCCCTGGGGCGACGGTGAATTTCACGGGCTGCTGATGCAGGATACCGTCTTCGGCTTCGTCGCGCGCCAGACCAATGCCATCCTGAAAAAGCCGCTTCCGGGGTTCATTCTCGCCCGCCATGTCGCCGGCGAGGCGGAGATCCTGACGATTGCCGTGCAGGCGAAGGTCTCCCGTGCCGGACTTGGCTGGCGACTGATGCAGGCGGCGATGCGGGAAGCGCGGTCGCGCGGCGGCGAGAGCATGTTTCTCGAGGTCGACAACGGCAATACGGCAGCGCTTGGCCTCTACCGCAAGCTCGGCTTCGAAAAGGTCGGCGAACGTCAGGGTTACTACAGACAAGAAAACGGCGCCCTCTCCACGGCGCTTGTCATGAAGCGCGTTCTTCGGTAGTTCCCTGGCAGCGAGATAACATGCAGGCCGGCGCAAATGCCCCAGCGGCGTTGTCGAAACACGAATATCTCTATAGGCCGGCGATGACTGATGTAGCCAAGACCCTTGAGGAGCTTTGCACCGAACGCGGCATGCGCATGACCGAGCAGCGCCGCGTGATCGCGCGCATCCTGGAAGATTCGGAAGACCATCCCGACGTCGAAGAACTCTACCGCCGCTCGGTGAAAGTTGATGCGAAGATCTCGATCTCGACCGTCTATCGCACCGTGAAACTGTTCGAGGATGCCGGCATTATCGCCCGCCACGACTTCCGCGACGGGCGCTCGCGCTACGAAACGGTGCCGGAAGAACATCACGACCATCTCATCGACCTGAAGACCGGCACGGTCATCGAATTCCGCTCGCCGGAGATCGAGGCGCTGCAGGAGCGCATCGCCCGCGAGCACGGCTTCCGGCTGGTCGACCACCGGCTGGAGCTCTACGGCGTTCCGCTGAAGAAAGAAGATCTCTGAAGCAATGGCAGCCCGGGAGACCAGCATTTGATCGCCTGGCTGCGCATCGCCTTCGCCGCGGTCGTCATCCTTGCCGTCAGCATCGTGCTCATGCCGCTGCAGGTCCTGGCGCTGCGGTTCGACTGGCGGCTGCGCCGCCGGCTTCCGCGCGCCTGGCACCGGCTCGTCTGCTATTGCCTCGGCATCCGCGTCCGCGTCATGGGCAACCTGGAAGATCGCCGGCCGCTGATGCTCTGTTCCAACCATTCCTCCTGGCTGGATATCATGGTGCTGTCGGCCGTTGCCGACGTCGTCTTCATCGCCAAGATCGAGGTGCGCGACTGGCCGATGTTCGGCACGCTCGCCAAGCTGCAGAAGAGCGTCTTCGTGGTGCGCGAGGAGCGGCGCAAGACCGGCCATCAGGCAAACGAGATCGCCGGGCGCATGGCCGACGGCGAGATCGTCGTGCTCTTCCCCGAAGGCACGACCTCGGACGGCAACCGGCTGCTGGAGGTCAAGTCCTCGCTGTTCGGCGCTGCCGCGATGGCCGTGCCTTATTCGCCGACGGGAACGGTCGTGGTGCAGCCGGTGGCGGTTGCCTATACCCGGGTGCACGGCATCGCCATGGGGCGCTATCATCGGCCGCTCGCCGCCTGGCCGGGTGATATCGAGCTGCTGCCGCATCTCATCGATATCGTCCGCTGCGGCGCCATCGACGCCGAAGTTTCCTTCGGCGAGGCGGTGGATTACCGCGCCGAGACCAGCCGCAAGGAGGTGAGCGCGACGATCGCCCTGCGCATCCGCAACCTCCTGAACAGCCGCCTGCGCGGGCGGGAAATCTCCTAGGGCCTTTCCTGGTCAAATTGCAGCAATCTGACCAGGAAAGGCCCTAGAACAAGATTTCGATTTTCTCCGGCGGCAAAAACCACTAAATAGCGCGCCATGACACAGGACAGCGCCCTTCTCCAGGCCCCGGAATCGACACCCCGCGATGGCAGCAACAGCCGCAAGGTCTTCATCAAGACCTATGGCTGCCAGATGAACGTCTACGATTCCATGCGCATGAGCGATGCGCTCGCCCGCGACGGCTATGAGCCGACGGAAGATATGGAAGAGGCGGACCTCGTTCTCCTCAATACCTGCCATATCCGCGAAAAGGCGGCCGAGAAGGTCTATTCGGCGCTCGGACGGCTGCGCGATATGAAAAAGAAGAAGGCGGCGGACGGCCGGGAGATGATGATCGGCGTTGCCGGCTGCGTCGCCCAGGCCGAAGGCGAAGAGATCCTGCGCCGCGCACCCGCCGTCGACGTCGTCATCGGCCCGCAGACCTATCATCGTCTGCCGGAGGCGCTGCGCCGGGCCAAACAGGGCCAGCGCGTCGTCGATACGGAATATGCGATCGAGGACAAGTTCGAGCATTTGCCGATCGCCGAGAGCCGAAGGATCCGAGCCCGCGGCGTCACCGCCTTCCTGACGGTGCAGGAGGGCTGCGACAAGTTCTGCACCTTCTGCGTCGTGCCCTATACGCGCGGCTCGGAAGCGTCGCGGCCGGTTTCCCAGATCGTCGAGGAAGCCGAAAAGCTCGCCGACAGCGGGGTGCGCGAGATCACCCTGCTCGGGCAGAACGTCAATGCCTGGCACGGCGCCGGGAGCCAAGGCGAGGCATGGAGCCTCGGCGACCTGCTCTATCGCCTTGCCGAGATCCCCGGTCTTGCGCGGCTGCGCTACACCACCAGCCATCCACGCGACATGGATGACCGGCTGATCAACGCCCATCGGGACCTCAGGGCCCTGATGCCTTATCTGCACCTGCCGGTGCAATCGGGCTCGGATCGCATCCTGAAAGCGATGAACCGGCGCCACACGGCGGCCGAATATTTGGCGCTGATCGAGCGCATCCGCACCGTGCGGCCGGATATCGCCTTGTCGGGCGATTTCATCACCGGCTTTCCGGGGGAGACAGACAAGGATTTTGAGGATACACTCAGGCTTGTGGAGGAGGTTCGTTATGCACAGGCCTTCTCGTTCAAATACTCGACACGGCCGGGCACGCCCGGCGCGGAGCTGAAGGACCAGGTGCCGGAAGAGATCAAGGCAGAACGGCTGGAACGCCTGCAAATGCTTCTCCTGAAGCAGCAGCAGGAATTTGCCGAATCCTGCATCGGCAAAGAGATCGACCTGTTGCTTGAAAAGCCCGGTCGCATGCCGGAACAACTAATCGGACGTTCTCCCTGGCTTCAATCGGTGAATGTTGATGCAAAAGCATCGCAAATCGGTGACATTATTAAAGTGCGAATCACAGGGACCGGAACAAACAGCCTGTTTGCCGAACGCGCAGAGGCTGCGGTCTAACCCAAGGAGCCCGACCGCTTGAACGGACAAGAATTGGTTTCTTCTTCACCGCGCCACCCCCGCACGCCGAGCGATACCAATCACTTCGTCCTGACGTTCGAGAACAACCGGTTCGCCAGCGAGCTCTTTGGTCAATTCGACCAAAACCTCAAGCTGCTCGAGCAACGGCTGAACATCGATGCGCGGGCACGCGGCAATTCGGTCGTCATCACAGGCGATATCGTGACCACCAATCAGGCGCGGCGCACGCTCGACTATCTCTATGAAAAACTTCAGAAAGGCGGCAGCGTGGAAAGATCCGACGTCGAGGGTGCAATCCGCATGGCGGTCGCCGCCGACGATCAGCTCAGCCTGCCGACCATGGAGCGCAAGGCCAAGCTGACGATGGCGCAGGTTTCCACGCGCAAGAAGACGATCATCGCCCGCACGCCGATGCAGGACGCCTATATCAGGGCACTGGAACGCGCCGAGCTTGTCTTCGGCGTCGGCCCGGCCGGCACCGGCAAGACCTATCTCGCCGTCGCCCATGCCGCCCAGCTGCTGGAGCGCGGCGCGGTCGAAAAGATCATCCTGTCGCGCCCGGCCGTCGAGGCCGGCGAGCGCCTCGGCTTCCTGCCCGGGGATATGAAGGAAAAGGTCGATCCCTATCTTCGCCCGCTCTATGATGCGCTCTACGACATGATCCCTGCCGACAAGGTCGACCGGGCGATCACCGCCGGCGTCATCGAAATCGCGCCGCTCGCCTTCATGCGCGGCCGCACGCTCGCCAATGCCGCCATCATCCTCGACGAAGCGCAGAACACCACGTCGATGCAGATGAAGATGTTCCTGACGCGTCTCGGCGAAAATGCGCGCATGATCGTCACCGGCGACCCGAGCCAGATCGATCTGCCGCGCGGCGTCAAATCCGGCCTCGTCGAGGCCCTGCAGCTTCTGAACGGCGTCGAGGGCATCTCGATCGTGCGCTTCACGGATACCGACGTCGTCCGCCACCCGCTGGTCGGGCGCATCGTCAGGGCCTATGATTCCACCTATGCCGTCGCCGAAGACGTCAGCCGGCAGGGCTAATGGCTGAACTCGACATCCAGATCAGCGTCGAGGATATCGGCTGGCCCGGCGAGGAGACGCTGCTGTCGTTTTGCGAACGTGTGCTCGGCGCCGCCACGATCTATCTACGCGACAGCGAGAAGCAGCCTTTCCCGACGATGCCGCCCGAGGTTTCGCTTGTTTTTACCGACGATGCCTCGATCCAGGACATCAACGCCGAATGGCGCGGCAAGGACAAGGCGACCAACGTGCTCTCCTTTCCGGCCTTTCCGGTTCAGCCCGGCAAGATGCCCGGCCCGATGCTCGGGGACATCATCATCGCCCGGGAGACGCTGGAGCGGGAAGCGGCCGAGCTCGAAAAGAGTTTCGACGACCACCTGACCCATCTTCTGGTGCACGGTTTCTTGCATCTTCTCGGCTACGACCATATGAATAGTGCCGAAGCCGAAATTATGGAGGGGTTGGAGACTCGCATTTTGGCGCAGCTCGGCCTATCTGATCCCTACGAGGGTCAAGACCTTAAAATGGAACCATGAGCGACTTTACGACGAAGCCGGCGGCAGACGCCAAGGACTCCGAGCCATCCTCCTCTTCGGACGAGGCAGGCAGTAGTAGTCGGCCATCCGGCCGATCGCAATCCTTCTGGTCGCGCGCCGCGCGCATCCTTCGCCCGCAGCAGGGCTCGCGATTGCGCGAGGATCTCGCCGACGCGCTTATGACAGATGCAGCCGGCGACGACGCCTTTTCGCCCGACGAACGGGCGATGCTCAACAACATCCTGCGCTTTCGCGAGGTGCGCGTCGCCGACGTGATGGTGCCGCGCGCCGATATCGAGGCGGTCGACCAGAACATCACCATCGGCGAGCTGATGATCCTCTTCGAGGAATCCGGCCGCTCACGCATGCCTGTCTATGCCGATACGCTCGACGATCCGCGCGGCATGGTGCATATCCGCGACCTGCTCTCCTATGTCGCCAAGCAGGCGCGCAACAAGCGCCGCGCCTCGGCGAAGCCGTCCGTTGCCGTGCCGGCGATCGAGGTCGCGCCCGAAAACATCCAGAAGACCACGCGTTCGGCCAAGCCGAATTTCGATCTCGCCCGCGTCGACCTGCAAAAGACGCTGGCCGAGGCCGGCATCATCCGCAAGATCCTGTTCGTGCCGCCGTCGATGCTGGCGTCCGACCTGTTGCGCCGGATGCAGGTGAACCGCACGCAAATGGCGCTCGTCATCGACGAATATGGCGGCACCGACGGGCTTGCCTCGCATGAAGACATCGTCGAAATGGTGGTCGGCGACATCGACGACGAACATGACGACGAGGAGGTGATGTTCAAGCGCGTCGCCGAGGACATGTTCATCGCCGACGCCCGCGTCGAGCTGGAAGAGATCGCCCAAGCGATCGGGCCGGATTTCGACATCAGCGAGCAGGTCGACGAGGTCGATACGCTGGGCGGCCTGATTTTCTCGGCACTCGGCCGCATCCCGGTGCGCGGCGAGGTCGTCCAGGCGCTGCCGGGCTTCGAATTCCACATCCTCGACGCCGATCCGCGCCGCATCAAGCGGCTGCGCATCACCCGCAAGCGCCACGCGATCCGCCGCCGCGCCAAGGCGGATGGCGGCTCAGAGGCCGGCGACGACCGGCCGGCGGAATCGACCGCCAACTGACAGGACCCAACTGACGGGACAAAGAGCCGCTTTTTTGAAAGACTGCGAATGGGTTGATTCGCGGTTTGATGGGAGTGCGCATGGAGCGGCTTGCGGACAGGGTTATCCTCGTCTGGGGTTTCAAACGGTCGCTGCTGGCTATCGCCGCCGGGGCATTCGCGGTTCTGGCGCTGCCGCCCATCGGCTTTTTCGCGGCGATGTTCCTTTCCTTCACCCTGCTCGTCTGGCTCATCGACGGGGCGGCGGCTTCGCCTGAAAGCGGTCTGATCGGCAGGCTGTGGCCGGCGTTTGCCACCGGCTGGCTATTCGGCTTCGGCTATTTCGTCGCCGGCCTCTGGTGGCTCGGCCATGCGCTGCTGATCGATCAGGAAGAATTCGCCTGGGCGCTGCCGCTGGCAATCCTCGGGTTGCCGGCCTGTCTTGCGATCTTCTACGGCCTGGCGGCCGCCCTTGCCCGCATCGTCTGGTCTGATGGCATGGGGCGGATCGCCGCGCTTGCGGCAGGCTTCGGGCTGATGGAATGGCTTCGAAGCTTCGTCCTCACCGGCTTTCCCTGGAACGCCATCGGCTACGGCATCATGCCGGTTCCGCTGATGATGCAATCGGCGCATGTGATCGGAGCGATGGGCGTAACGGCCCTTGCCGTCTTCGTCTTTTCTGCGCCTGCCCTTGCCGGGACGCGGCAAGGGGCACGGACGGGCATCGCACTCGCCGCCCTCTTCTTTGCCGCCCATCTCGGTTATGGCGCCTATGCTCTCCATCTCGCGCCGCGGCCGGACACATTGCCTGAGGACAAGCGGCCGGTGGTGCGGCTGGTGCAGCCGGCGATCGACCAGACAGCGAAAATGGATAACGACGTCGACCGCGCCGCGATCTTCGAGACGCATCTGAAGCTGTCGGCCGAAGCGCCTGACAATGGCGGGCGCAAGCCTGATATCATCGTCTGGCCGGAAACGTCGATCCCCTTCATCCTGACCGACAATCAGGATGCGCTGACCCGGATTGCCGATACGCTCGACGACAATCAGATCCTGATCGCCGGCGCCGTTCGCGCCGAGGAGATGGGACTAGGCACGCCGCCGCGCTACTATAATTCCATCTACGTGATCGACGGCCGCGGCCAGATCATCGCCGCGTCCGACAAGGTGCATCTGGTGCCCTTCGGCGAATATCTGCCCTTCGAGGACGTGCTCACCGAATTCGGCATCCAGAACGTCGTCGAGATACCGGGCGGCTTCTCGGCCGCCGCAAGCCGGCACCTGCTGGCGCTGCCCGGCGGGCTCAATCTCTATCCGCTGATCTGCTACGAGATCATTTTTCCCGGCGAAATGACCGGTGACATAAAAGACGCCAACGCGATCCTCAATATCACCAATGATGCCTGGTTTGGCGTGACGCCCGGCCCCTACCAGCATTTCCAGCAGGCGCGGGTACGGGCTGTTGAAACCGGCCTGCCGCTGATTCGCGACGCCAATAGCGGCATTTCAGCGCTGGTGAATGCACATGGGGAAATTATTGCGGGCCTCAGTCTTGGAGAAACCGGTTTCGTCGATGCAACGCTCGATAGCATCAGCGATGGAGCCGGAACGACATTCCCCCGGCAAACATACTTCTGGTTGATCGAGGCGCTGCTGATTTTGATTGCGCTAATTTCTCGCAGAGGTTTTATTTCCGGGTTGAATTGACCAAAAACCCCTAAAATTGCATAGTGATGTCAATCGGCGTTCTTAACGTATGTTTGAAGGTGGGTTCCTCACCGCTTGCAACGTGGCGTTTTGGGATGGATCAGGGGCATGCCGGTTAGAAACAGGTTGAAATTCTTAGCTAGGGCACGACCATGATTGAAAACAAGAAGAAGCCTAACCCGATCGACATCCATGTTGGCAGCCGTATTCGCCTCCGCCGTACGATGCTGGGCATGAGCCAGGAAAAGCTTGGCGAAAGCCTTGGCATCACCTTCCAGCAGATCCAGAAATACGAAAAGGGCACTAACCGCGTCGGCGCAAGCCGCCTGCAGAATATCTCGAACATCCTCAATGTTCCGGTGTCGTTTTTCTTCGAGGACGCGCCCGGCGAACATTCCAGTGGCGGCGGCGGCATGGAAGCCTCCAGCTCGAATTACGTCGTCGATTTCCTCTCCTCCTCGGAAGGACTGCAGCTCAATCGCGCCTTCGTCAAGATTTCCGATCCCAAGGTTCGCCGCAAGGTCGTGGAGTTGGTGAAAGCCCTGGCCGCTGAAGCCGACGCCGACTGACCACCCACCATCGCAGAATTCGAAAGGCGGTCGAAAGGCCGCCTTTTTTGCGTTTTTGGGGCAAAATTTGTCACTTTGCCGCAGATATAAAGATATATTTATGTCCTTCTGCGCTTGTCATCAGGCCTCGAACTGAGTACCTACTAGCTGGCTTTATTCTTTGAGGGGAATCCCGAAATGCGCGCAAATTATCTCTTTACCAGCGAATCTGTTGCCGAAGGTCATCCGGACAAGGTCTGTGACCGCATCTCCGACGAGATCGTCGATCTGGTCTACCGCGAAGCGGCCAAGACCGGCGTCAATCCGTGGGGCGTGCGCATTGCCTGCGAGACGCTGGCGACGACCAACCGTGTTGTCATCGCCGGCGAGGTCCGCCTGCCGCCGAGCCTGATGAAGAAGGACAAGGATGGCAAGGACGTCATCAATCCTTCGAAGTTCAAGGCCGCCGCCCGCCGCGCCATCAAGGATATCGGCTACGAGCAGGACGGCTTCCACTGGAAGACGGCAAAGATCGACGTGCTCCTGCACTCGCAGTCGGCGGATATCGCGCAGGGCGTCGACAGCGCCGCCGACCAGCAGGGCGACGAGGGCGCCGGCGACCAGGGCATCATGTTCGGTTATGCCTGCCGCGAAACGCCGGACCTGATGCCGGCGCCGATCTATTATTCCCACAAGATCCTGCAGCTGCTCGCAGTTGCCCGCAAGAAGGGCGACGGCGAAGTCGCCAAGCTCGGCCCCGACGCCAAGAGCCAGGTGACCGTGCGCTACGTCGACGGCAAGCCGTCGGAAGCAACCTCGATCGTGCTTTCGACCCAGCATCTCGACGAGAGCTGGGATTCGAAGAAGGTCCGCGCTGTCGTCGAGCCCTATATCCGCGAAGCGCTCGGCGAGCTGAAGATCGCCGACGATTGCAAGTGGTACATCAACCCGACCGGCAAGTTCGTCATCGGCGGACCGGACGGCGATGCGGGCCTCACCGGCCGCAAGATCATCGTCGACACCTACGGCGGTGCCGCTCCGCATGGCGGCGGTGCATTCTCCGGCAAGGACACGACGAAGGTCGACCGTTCGGCCGCCTATGCCGCCCGCTATCTTGCCAAGAACGTCGTTGCCGCCAGCCTTGCTGACCGCTGCACAATCCAGCTCTCTTACGCCATCGGTGTTGCTCAGCCGCTGTCGATCTATGTCGACCTGCACGGTACCGGCAATGGCATCAGCGAGGATCAGGTCGAAGCCGCGATCCGCCAGAACATGGACCTGTCGCCGACCGGTATCCGCCGTCATCTCGACCTCAACAAGCCGATCTACGCCAAGACGTCGGCTTATGGCCATTTCGGCCGCAAGGCCGGCCGCGACGGCTCGTTCTCCTGGGAGCGCACCGACCTCGTGAAGGCGCTCAAGGAATCCGTTAAGACCAAAGCCGCTGCATGACGGATATGGAACGCCGGGGGCGGGCGACCGAAGCCTTCTTCGGTCGCCGCAAGGGTAAGGCCCTGCGCGAACAGCAGGCCGAGACGCTGAACAGTCTCCTGCCGGCATTCCTGATCGATCTCTCGGCGGCTCCGCCGGAGCCGCTGACTTCCCTCTTCCCGGTTCCGGTCGAAAAATTACGGCTGGAGATCGGTTTCGGCGGCGGCGAGCACCTGATCCACCGCGCGCTGGAGACGCCTTCGACCGGCTTCATCGGCGTCGAACCCTTCGTCAATTCCATGCAGAAGCTGCTGTCGCGCATCGGTGAGACGGGTGCCTCCAATATCCGCGTCTATAATGACGACGCGACGCAGCTGCTCGACTGGCTGCCGGACGGCGCACTCGATCAGATCGACCTGCTCTATCCCGATCCCTGGCCGAAGCGGAAGCACTGGAAGCGGCGTTTCGTCTCGAAAACCAATCTCGACCGTTTTCATCGGGTGCTGAAATCCGGCGGCCTGTTCTGCTTCGCCTCCGACATCGATACCTATGTAAACTGGACGCTGATCAAGTGCCGCAACCATGGCGGTTTCGACTGGATAGCCGACAATGCAGCCGATTGGCTGACGCCCTATGAGGGCTGGCCGAGCACGCGTTACGAGGCCAAGGCGCGCCGCGAGGGCCGGTCTTCGGCCTATCTGACGTTCAGGAAGATCTGAGGCAGCCGGCAAGTCGGCAAACGCGCCCATGATGTTCCTCACGTGAGCAATCGCGTAGGACGCTGATCTGATGGTTCCCGACAGCGACAAAAAACCGAACTGAAGGAGTTGCGCCCTGCCTTGCGACGCGTAGAGTTCCGCCGTCGGACCGGTTGCCATTAGCGCTCACGCGGCTATTTTCTGTGCTGGCCACCCTCCTCTCAATGGAAGAGAGACAATGACCGGGAGCAAGTCATGTGCCGAAATATAAAACCCCTGTTCAATTTCGATCCGCCAGCGACGGACGACGAGATCCACGATGCCGCGCTCCAGTTCGTGCGCAAGGTGAGCGGAACGACTAAACCGTCGAAGCGCAATGAGGTCGCATTCGAGCACGCGGTCAATTCCATCGCGGCATGTGCCCGCGAGCTGCTCGATTCGCTGGAAACGTCTCAACCTCCTCGTGATCGCGAAGAGGTAGCGGCAAAGGCGCGCGCGAGAACGGCGGTCCGGTTCGCTTAAGGAAACCCGGTCACGCACAGGAGATCTCAATCAAGCTCAAGTGGTCTTGACGGTCAGTGCAGGCTGACCGTCTTCAATTCGTCCTCGGCAGCCTTGAAAAAGGTGCTGGAGCGGTTGTCCGTCAAAAGGATCGGCGTGCCGTCGGCGCCGAAAAGTGCCCAGAGATCGACGTTCGGATCGATATCCGGCGCCTCGGGAAAGCACTTGGCGACCTCATCGGTCCGCATTTTTCTGATATAGGCGACCTCGCCGTTGCCGATGTGGGCAAGCTCGGATTTGGTCAAGTGAGACGTGGCTTCTTTCATCAACATTCCTGTTCCTCCGGGAGAAGGGACCAACGGTTCGACAAACCGTTGTGCTACTCTGAGACCGAAATGTTAATTTTCTTGACCATGCGCGCGGGTTCCGGACGAATTAGATCGACGGAGAGCAGACCGTTCTTCAGGGCCGCACCCAACACCTGCATCCCGTCGGCAAGAACGAAAGTACGCTGGAACTGACGGGCGGCGATACCGCGATAAAGATAGTCCCGCTCACCCTGTTCGACCTGGCGGCCGCGGATCAGCAGCTGGTTCTCCTCAATGGAGACATCGAGTTCCTCCTCGCTGAAGCCGGCCACGGCAAGGGTGATGCGCAGACGTTCCGGCGCGCCGGTGTCGGCGGCGATGCGTTCGATATTATAAGGCGGATATCCGTCACTCGCCTTGGAAATGCGCTCCAGCGTCTTTTCCATGGCATCGAAGCCCAGAAGCAGCGGGCTGGCGAAAGGGGTAATGCGGCTCATTTTTTTCAAGTCCTTGATGCAAGCGACCATCCCGGACCTCAAGTGCAGCATCCGGATGCCGCTAATATGGGGACAGAATCCCGGCGCCGCAAGGCATCGGCCGCGAGGTGCCGGCGTCACCTCTCGATTTTAAGGTGATGGCGTCAGGCTCTTTCCTTGACAAAGCGTCAGCTGCCTCGCATCAAAACATGCCCGCGCCGAATGTGCTGATTTGAGACGGGACGTGAAGAAATCGGTACATGCCGACAACATGCAGTGCGAGGATGGAACGATCGGAATGGCAAGCGCAAGAAAGATCATCATCGACACGGATCCCGGCCAGGACGACGCGGCCGCCATCATGCTTGCCTTCGGCAGCCCTGATGAGCTGGAGGTGCTGGGGATCACGACAGTCGCCGGCAATGTGCCGCTTTCGCTCACCAGCCGCAATGCGCGCATCGTCTGCGAGCTCTGCGGCCGGGCGGAGACGAAGGTTTTCGCCGGCGCCGACGCGCCGATCGCTCGCAAGCTGGTGACCGCCGAACATGTGCATGGCAAAACTGGCCTCGACGGTCCGGATCTCGACGAGCCGACGATGGCGCTGCAGCCCGGCCATGCCGTCGACTTCATCATAGAGACGCTGCGCCGCGAGCCGGAAGGCACGGTGACGCTGTGTACGCTCGGGCCGCTCACCAATATCGGCATGGCCTTCCAGAAGGCGCCCGACATCGTCCCCCGCATCCGCGAACTGGTGATGATGGGCGGCGGCTTTTTCGAGGGCGGCAACATCACGCCGGCGGCCGAGTTCAACATCTATGTCGACCCAGAGGCGGCCGATATCGTCTTCCGCTCGGGCGTTCCGATCGTGATGATGCCGCTTGACGTGACGCATCAGTTGCTGACCCGCAAGGACCGGGTGCAGCACATGGCCGAGATCGGCACGGCGCCGGCAAAGGCCATGGTCGAGATGCTGGAATTCTTCGAACGCTTCGACATCGAGAAATACGGTTCCGACGGCGGGCCGCTGCACGACCCGACCGTCGTCGCCTACCTGCTGAAGCCGGAGCTTTTCAAAGGCCGGGAGTGCAATGTCGAGATCGAGGTCCAGTCCGAACTCACGGTCGGCATGACCGTCGTCGACTGGTGGCATGTGACCGAGCGCAAGCGCAATGCCAGGGTCATGCGCCATGTCGATGCGGACGGCTTCTTCAATCTGCTGATCGAACGCTTCGCCCGCATCTAAAGCTTCGGTTTCCCTTCCTCGAGGAGGAAGGAAACGATCTCAAGCGTCCTTCTCGTCGAAGACGGAGTTGGTTTCGGCTTCGGCCGGCTTCGGGCCGCCCTTGGCGACGCCGACCATGGCTGGGCGCAGCACGCGCTCGCCGATGGTGAAGCCTGCCTGCACGACCTGGACGACCGTGTTATTCGGCACGTCCGGGTTCGGCACCTCGAACATCGCCTGATGGAAATTCGGATCGAACTTCTGGCCAACCGGCTCCAGCTTGCGAACGCCGTGGCGCTCGAGAGCCGACAGCATGGCGCGCTCGGTCATCTCGACACCCTCGATCAGCGTGCTCAGGCCGGCATCGGCAGCCGCCTTGGTCTCCGGAGGTATGGCATCAAGGGCGCGGCGCAGATTGTCGGAGACGGCGAGCATGTCGCGCGCGAAACCCGCGACGGAATAGGACTTGGCATCCTTCACCTCGCGCTCGGTGCGGCGGCGCAGGTTGTCCATCTCGGCAGCAAGGCGCAGATAACGGTCACGCAGTTCGCCGTTTTCGGCTTTCAGAAGCTCGATCGGGTCCGGCTGGGCGGGCTCTTGCTGCGCAGTTTCGTTCTCGACGTAGGCGGCGGCGTCGGCTGCGGCATCGGCCGCAGTTGCGTCAGGTCCGTTTTTCGTCGTGTCATCGGTCATGACGGTCTCCGGTTGGTGTCTTCAGATGCGCCCGATATCGAGGTTCGACCGAAAAAAATCAAGTCTGCGTGACAAAGAAGCGAAAATTCCGCGTGACTGATAGCTGCGCGTCAAAGCTGATTGCGCGAAAGGCGGGAGACGAGCTGGGCCGTATAGTCCACCATCGGCACGATGCGGGAATAATTGAGCCGCGTCGGGCCGATGACGCCGACGGCACCGACAATGCGATCGTCGTCGTCACGATAGGGCGCGACGATGAGCGACGAGCCGGACAGCGAGAAGAGCTTGTTTTCCGAACCGATGAAGATGCGCACGCCCGAACCACTTTCGGCGAGATTGAGGATCTCGATCAGGCTGTCCTTCTTCTCGAGATCGTCGAACAGCAGGCGAAGCCGGTCGAGATCCTCGGCGCCGGCGAGCCCTTCGAGCAGGTTGGCGCGACCGCGGATGATCAGCTGCGTCGGCTTTCCCTCGTCAGGGCTGCCGGCCCAGACAGCGATGCCGCGCTCGACCAGATCGCGCGACAGGGCATCAAGCTCGTGACGGACGTCGTCTTTCAACCGGCTTAATTGTTTGCGGAGCTCCGGCAGGGTCTGGCCGGACATATGGGCATTGAGGAAATTCGCCGCTTCCGTCAGCTGCGAGGAGGTGACGCCCGCCGGCAGTTCGATGATGCGGTTTTCCACCTGATCGTGATCGCCGACGAGCACGGCCAGCGCCTTTGTCGGTTCGAGCCGGATGAATTCGACATGTTTCAGCACTGGATCGCTTTTCGAGGTGATGACGAGGCCGGCGCCGCGCGAAATGCCGGATAACATGCGGCTTGCCTCGTTCATCATCGATTCGACGGGATTGCCGCCGCTTTCGGCCCGCACCTGGCGGTCGATGCTGGCGCGCTCCTCGGCGGAGAGGTCGCCGACCTGCATGAAGGCATCGACGAAGAAGCGCAGGCCGATCTGGGTCGGCAGCCGGCCGGCGCTGACATGCGGCGAATAGATCAGGCCGAGCTCTTCGAGATCGCTCATAACGTTGCGCACCGAGGCCGGCGACAGCGACATCGGCAGGATACGGGACAGGTTGCGCGAACCGAGCGGCTCGCCGCTTTCCAGATAACCTTCGACGATGCGACGAAAAATTTCCCTGGAGCGCTCGTCCAGCGCAGCTACGGCATCCGAAACCGACGTCGACCTGATGCCCATGAAGCTTTCGAACCCGTGCTGATGATACTTCCCGAAAATATAGTCAAACTAACACCCGTGGCAAAAGGGAATTTGCAAATGAGCGCCGCCAATCGTAGAAGCGGTCAAATAAACCCCAGGAGATAAGAATGCGGCCTTCAGGCAGAAAAATCGACCAGATGCGCAAGGTCTCGTTCGAGCGCAATTTTTCCAAGCATGCGGAAGGCTCCTGCCTGGTGAAGTTCGGCGATACGCATGTGCTCTGCACGGCGAGCCTCGAAGAAAAGACGCCACCATGGCTGCGCAATACCGGCAAGGGCTGGGTCACGGCCGAATACGGCATGCTGCCGCGGGCGACCGGCGAACGCATGAAGCGCGAGGCCGCCGCCGGCAAGCAGGGCGGCCGCACCCAGGAAATCCAGCGGCTGATTGGACGGTCGCTGCGCGCCGTCGTCGACCTGCAGGCGCTCGGCGAACGGCAGATCACGCTCGATTGCGACGTCATCCAGGCCGATGGCGGCACACGGACCGCCTCGATCACCGGCGGCTGGATCGCGCTTTACGACTGCCTGAAATGGATGGAAAGCCGGAACATGATCAAGGTCGACCGGGTCCTGAAGGATCACGTCGCCGCCATTTCCTGCGGTATCTTCGCCAGCCAGCCGGTGATCGATCTCGATTACCTCGAGGATTCCTCGGCCGAGACCGATGCGAACTTCGTCATGACGGGCACCGGCGGGATCGTCGAGATCCAGGGCACGGCCGAAGGCACGCCGTTCAGCGAAGGCGAATTCACCTCGCTGATGCAGCTTGCCAGAAACGGAATCGGCGAACTCGTGGCGCTGCAGAAGCAAGTCGTCGAAGGATGAACCCCATGCTGGAAGGCATGTTGGAAACGGCGCTCTATGCGCGGGATCTGGATAAGGCCGAGACGTTCTACGAAGACGTTCTCGGGCTTGAAAAGATCGCCCGCGCCGCCAACCGGCATGTCTTCTTCCGCTGCGGGCCAGGCGTTCTCCTGATCTTCAATCCCGAGGAAACGGTGAAGCCGCCGGCGCCGGAAGCGCTGCAGGTGCCGCCGCACGGCACGACCGGCCAGGGCCATGCCTGTTTCCGGGTATCTGGCCGCAATATCGATGCCATGGCCGAACGGCTGACGGCGGCGGGCGTGGCGATCGAATCCGAAGTGCGCTGGCCGAACGGCGGCCGCTCGATCTATTTCCGCGATCCTGCCGGCAACAGCCTGGAATGCGCGGAGGCTAAAATCTGGGGCATCGAACAGGACATCTGAATGCGCAAGCTTGAAACGAAGACCATCGTCGTCGCCAGCCACAATGCCGGCAAGATCCGTGAGATCCAGGAATTGATCGGGCCGCTTGGCTTCACCGCCAAATCGGCCGCCGAGCTGAATTTCGTCGAACCGGATGAGACGGGCACGAGCTTCGAGGAGAATGCGACGATCAAGGCAATCGCCTCGGCCAATGCCGCCGGCATGCCGGCGCTGTCGGACGATTCCGGGCTGGTGGTCGACGCGCTCGGCGGCGATCCCGGTGTCTACACCGCCAATTGGGCGGAGAGGGCCGACGGCACGCGTGATTTCGACATGGCGATGGCCAAGGTGGAAAAGGCGCTGCAGGATGTGGGCGCGACACAGCCGGAACAGCGCAGAGCGCGTTTCATCAGTGTGCTCTGCCTTGCCTGGCCGGATGGGCATACGGAGCTGTTTCGCGGCGAGGTGGAAGGCAGCGTCGTCTGGCCGCCGCGCGGCACGCAAGGCTTCGGCTACGATCCGGTCTTCCAGCCCGAGGGCTACGACATCACCTTCGGCGAAATGAGCGGCGAGGAAAAACACGGCTGGAACGTCGGCAAGCCGCAAGCGCTGTCGCACCGGGCCCGCGCCTTCAAACTCTTTGTTGAAACCTGCCTGGAGGCATAAGGACGGTCCGTGGTCAATTTCGACACGCCAAGCAGCTCGCGCGACGCGGCTCTGCTGCCCGATACCGGCGAGCCGGGTTTCGGCGTCTATGTGCATTGGCCCTTCTGCGCGGCGAAGTGTCCCTATTGCGACTTCAACAGCCATGTGCGCCACCAGCCGGTGGATCAGGAGCGCTTTACAGCAGCCTTCCTGAAGGAGATGGCGGCAGTCCGGGCGATCAGCGGCCCGAAGACGGTGACGAGCATCTTCCTGGGGGGCGGCACGCCCTCGCTGATGAAGCCGGAAACGGTTTCCGCCATTCTCGACGGCATTGCGCGGCACTGGCATGTGCCAGATGGCATCGAGATCACCATGGAGGCCAACCCTTCGAGCGTCGAGGCCGAACGCTTCCGCGGCTACCGGGCGGCCGGCGTCAATCGCGTCTCGCTCGGCGTGCAGGCGCTGAACGACCGGGATCTGAAATTCCTCGGCCGGCTGCATGATGTCGCCGACGCGCTTAAGGCGATAAGGCTGGCCCGCGACATCTTTCCGCGCATGTCCTTCGATCTGATCTATGCCCGGCCCGACCAGACCATCGGGGAATGGGAAAAGGAGCTGAAAGAGGCGATCTCCTATGCGGTCGACCATCTTTCGCTCTATCAGCTGACCATCGAGGAAGGCACGCCGTTCTACGGTCTGCACAAGGCCGGCAAGTTGACCGTGCCGGACGGCGAGCAATCGGCATTGCTCTATGAGGCGACGCAGGAGATCACGGCGCGCGAGGGCATGCCGGCCTATGAGGTTTCCAATCATGCCCGGCCGGGGGCTGAAAGCCGGCATAACCTGACCTACTGGCGCTACGGCGATTATGCCGGCATCGGCCCGGGCGCCCACGGCCGGCTGACGCGTGGGCCGGAGAAGCTCGCGACGGCGACCGAGCGCAAGCCCGAAACCTGGCTCGACATGGTCGAGCGTGATGGGCACGGCATTCTCGACGAGGAGCGACTCGGCTTCGAGGAACAGTCCGACGAGCTGCTGCTGATGGGGCTGCGGCTCAGGGAAGGCGTCGATCTCGCCCGCTGGCAGCAGCTATCGGGCCGTGACCTCGACCCGAAACGCGAGGAATTCCTGCTCGAACACAAATTCATCGAGCGGATCGGCAATTCACGCCTGCGCTGCACGCCCTCAGGCATGCTGATCCTCGATTCCGTCGTCGCCGATCTCGCCTGCTGATATCTAAGACGAATGGATTTGCAGCGCGACGGCATCGATGTTGCTGCCGTGCCGGAAGGCAGTCTCAGCCGTGGCTGGTGGCACCGGCCTTGAAGAGGCTGCCGGTCGGTGTCTTCAAAAACATCTCCAGCGGAATATGCTCCTGGTGCAGGAAGCCGGTCGCCGGCAGCAGGCCGTCGCGGACCATCTCGATGACGGCGACGACGGAGGCTGACGTCGTCCAGGCGATCGCCGTGCGGCGCGCCCCGGCAATCTCGATCGGATAATATGCGCGCACGAATTCCTTGCGGCGCAGGCCGCCATTCTCGGTGCCCTCGGCGGCGACATGGACATAGACGACATCGTCTTCAACCGGCGGCTTGGCATTGGTCAGGATCTCGCCGGCGAGCTTGCGCTTGTCGCGCATCAACAGCTCGTGGAAGAAGAAGTTCATCAGCTCCATATGGCCGGGATACCGCATGGTCTTGTAATCGAGATTGTCGATCTTGCCGAGCATGGTGTCGCACATGGTGCCAAGGCCGCCGGACGTCGTGAAGGCTTCGAGCTTGACGCCGCCGACATAGACGGTCTCATGCCATTCCATCGGCGAGACGAGCTTGCGCACACCGCCCTCGATGACCTCACAGTCGTTCAGATATTCGTTGACGACGCCCTCAGGCGACCAGTTGAAGGCGTAGCCGAGCAGTCCGGTCGGATGCTGGGGCAGAGCGCCGACGCGCATGCGGATCGACCGGCAGCGATCGAAGCCATCGGCCAGGCTTGCGCCGACGATGCCGACGAAACCCGGCGCCAGGCCACATTGCGGCGCCATCAGGCCGCGTGATGTCTTCGACAGCTCGATAATGAAATTGGTTGTGGGAACGTCTTCGGTCAGATCGAAATAATGAATACCGGCAAGATGGGCGGCACGCGCCAGCTCAATGTTCAAATGATAGGGCAGACAGGAGAGCACCGCCTCGACATTCGAGAGCAGTTCGCCGATCACTTGCGGATCGGAGATATCGCCGGTGCGGCACTTGAAGGGGACGTCGCTCAGCGGCAATTGCGCGTCGACGCCGATGACCTCGAAGACCCCTTCATGCAAAAGCGTCGCCGCCAGCCGTCCGACCTTGCCCAGGCCGAGAACGGCGATCTTTTCGAAACTCATTCATTCCTCCCACGCGCCGTTTTGGCGCTTCAGTCTTTGACATGCACGTCATGCGCGGGAGGTATAGAATAAAAAACTTATAAAGGAAAACGGCCGGAATCACTTCCGGCCGTGGATTTTTCGGAAAAACTAGGCGATTATTCGTTGATCAGGCGCTTCAGAAGCTCGACTTCATGCGAAAGCTTGGTGTCTCCCGAAATCAGCTCCTCGATCTTGCGCACGGCATGCAAAACGGTCGTGTGATCGCGCCCGCCGAACCGGCGGCCGATCTCCGGGAAGGAGCGCGGCGTCAGCGTCTTCGACAGATACATGGCGATCTGGCGCGGCTTGACGATGACGCGGGTGCGGCGGTTCGACACCAGTTCCTGGCGCGAGACGTTGTAGTGCCTTGCGACGATGCGCTGGATATCCTCGATGCGCACACGGCGGGGCTCGCCGGAGCCGACCAGATGGGCGAGCAGCTCGTCGACGCGTTCGATCGACAGGTTCGGCTCGAAGGAGCGCCGGAAGACCAGCTGGTTGAAGGCGCCTTCGAGTTCGCGGCCGCTGGCCGTGACGTTGCGGGCGACATGCTGGAGCAGTTCGGCCGGAATATCGAGCGACGGATCTTCGAGCCGGGCGACAGCCAGGCGACGCTTGAGGATTTCGAGACGCATCTCGTAATCCGGCGCATCGAATTCGATCGCCACACCGCCCTGCAGGCGCGAGCGAACGCGGGGGTCGAGCGACTCCAGCTCCCAGGGCGCACGGTCGGCTGCAACGACGACCTGCTTGGCGCTGTCGAGCAGCATGTTCAGGAGATGGCAGAATTCATGCTGGATCATCTTGCCCTGCAGGAACTGCATGTCGTCGATGATCAGGAGGTCGATGTTGCGCAGCGAATCCTTCAGCGTCAGCGCATCATTGTCGCGGATCGCGGTGGCAAAGCGCCACATGAAATATTCGGCCGTCAGATAGACGACGCGCAGAGCCCGCGGGTTCTGTACTGCCGCATTAGCGACCGCCTGCAGCAGGTGGGTCTTGCCGAGGCCGACAGTCGAATGAATGAAGAGCGGGTTGAAGCGCACAGCGCCCTGACCAGCTTCCGCAATCGTCTTAGCAGCCGCAAGTGCGACCCGGTTCGAGCTGCCTTCGACGAAGGTGTCGAAGGTAAAACGGCTATCGAGCGGCGAACCGAAGAGCGGCGAGCCAAAGCTTGCTGGCCTTGCGGCGGCAACAGCCGAAACCGCCTGCTGGACGGCCTGACCGGCCGGTTGCGCGCTTGTCGGGCGGCGCATCTGCGTGGGGGCGGCTGGTTCCGGCGCGACCGCCTCATCGAGCGCCTTGGTGCCGTGGCGCGTTGCCGTGCGCACCAGGACTTCGATTTTCAGAATTTCCGGATCCTCGGCCTGGAACAGACCGGTGATGAGGTCGAGATAACGATTGTTGATCCACGACTTCAGGAAGGTCGTGGGGACCGAAAGGCGAACGACGCTCTTCGATACCGAATGCAGCTTCAGTCTGGCAAACCAGCTGGCATAGACGTCAGGACCGACCTGGGCCTTCAAGCGCGCGCTGACGCGCTCAAACAAAATGCTCTGCTTCATTTCCGCCTTTGCTTCGCCCACTTCGAGGCGAATGGATCCGAACGTCTGCGGTGCCGCATCCCCATTGTCGAGCCCGCCCGTCGTCATCGTATTCATCTGCATAATGCCGCCTTTCAATTCCACCGGGCGGCATCCGCTAAAACAGCCGCCCGATCAATCCCCGCTTTGGCGGGCTGACGGATCCTCATGAGCCGCTCGCCTGCCGGTTCACTCAAAACACTGGCCCCTCAACGGGACCGACGCAGAACTCCGTTGCAGGGGCCGTATTCATGCGGCAACCTTCATCGGCCTTCCGTGTCAGGCTGGCGATCGAACCTCGTTTTCGGCCGACCAGCCCGAACCCAATATTACTTTACCTTCTCCGGCGGCCTCGCCTTAAACGTGTGGCCACTGAAGGCACAAAACATCCCCGCTCCGTAACAGCCACGTTACGGCTCAAATCCGTCGAGTGCTTGAAAAGACGGAAGCGCAAGGCTCCGTAACAAAAGGCACAAACTCATCGCCCTGCCGACGTGGCAGTTAAAACCGAGCCTCTGCAGGTGATGTCCGCGCCCTCTGTTGGAAGCCATTTAGGCAGGATCAAAGGGCAATATCAACGATGAATTTTACGCAAAATTAACAAGCGGCCATTGACTCCGCCTGCCCTTTTCGGGCGTCACACCAGCGTCAAAAAAGAATCGCAGTTGAATCAAAGAGATTCCCCCGTTCGGGCTATTTTGACACGCATTGAAAGAAAAAAAATAAAATCCTCTTGACTCCCCTGTGGTCCCGGAAGCTCGGGGGAGAGTCGCGCAGTGCAAAAGCATCCTTCCGCAAGCCTTTGTTTTTTAACAATTTTTCCTGTCATGGCGCTGACACGAAACAGTCGTGAGATTAACCATGCAGGGGCTGATCGGTTGAATCGAAAAAGCCCGGTAAAATTACCGGGCTAATCATAAAGAAGAAGTCGTTAACGGAAGATTACGCGGTCGTGGTGACCGAAAGAGCCTTCACACGAGCAGCCAGGCGCGAGACCTTGCGCGATGCCGTGTTGGAATGCAGCACACCCTTGCTGGCGGCGCGGGCAAGCTCGGGCTGAGCAGCCAGGAAAGCTTCCTTCGCCTTGGCGGCGTCACCGGATGCGATGGCCTCTTCGACCTGGCGAACGAAAGTACGAACGCGCGAGCGACGAGCCTTATTGACGTCGGTACGGCGGGCGATCTTGCGGGTCGCTTTTTTCGCCGAAGTTGTATTGGCCATGGATGCCTCTCTCAAGAATTCGAACAAACTCCGCCATTACCGCGGGCCTTGCGGCCACAAAATCCAGCAATGCGGGAGCAATCGCGGAAAACCAAACCGGCTTTCCGAACCGTGGGCGGGCATATAACTCTAAAGCCGGCCCACGTCAACGCGGATTTTCAAGCTTTACCACCGGCAAGCGCCTAAAAGCATTCAACGGTGCGTAAAAGCAGGTTTGCGCTTCTCGACGAAGGCCGCCATGCCTTCTTTCTGGTCGTCCGTGGCAAAGAGACTGTGAAACAGGCGGCGCTCGAAACGCAAGCCCTCCTCCAGCGTGGTCTCGAATGCGCGGTTGACCGCCTCCTTGGCCATCATCACCGAGGGGCGCGAAAGCGAAGCGATCTTTTCGGCCGCCGCCAACGCCTCGTCGATGAGACGCTCGGGCGCCACCACACGCGAAACGAGTCCCGATCGTTCGGCTTCCGCCGCATCCATCATGCGGCCGGTCAGGATGAGATCCATTGCCTTCGCCTTGCCGACGGCGCGCGTCAGCCGCTGCGAGCCGCCCATGCCGGGAATGACGCCCAGGGTGATTTCCGGCTGGCCGAACTTCGCCGTCTCCGAGGCGATGACGAAATCGCACATCATGGCGAGCTCACAGCCGCCGCCGAGCGCAAAACCGCTGACGGCAGCGATCACCGGCTTGCGTGCCTTGGCGACTTCATCCCAGCCGCTGATGAAATCACTCTTATAGATATCGGCGAACTCAAGCGGCTGCATCTCCTTGATATCGGCGCCGGCAGCAAAGGCGCGCTCGGAACCGGTCAGCACGATCGCCCCGACCGTCTCGTCGGCGTGGAAGGCGGCATAGGCCTCTTTCAGTTCCTTCAGGACGGTGGAATTCAGCGCGTTCAGCGCCTGCGGGCGGTTCAGCGTGACGAGGCCGACATTGCCTCGGGTTTCGACGATCAGGGTCTCATAGGCCATGCTGTTCTCCCGGTTTCTCACTCTTGCTTCTGGCAAGCTTACTTCTGGCAGGTGGCGCAATAGAAGGTGGAGCGACCCGCCTGGACGATGCGGGCGACCGTACCGCCGCAGCCGGGCGTGCGGCAAGCCTGACTTTCGCGATCATAAGCGGAGAAGGAATGTTGGAAATAGCCGAGCGATCCGTCGGTCTGGATGTGGTCGCGCAGCGACGATCCGCCGGCGGCGATCGCATCGGCGATGACGTCGCGGATCGAGGCGACGAGCAGGTCGAGCTGCGCCTTCGGCCGGCCAGTCGCCGTCACCAGCGTACCGGCGGCGCGGATCGGCGAAAGATGCGCGCGCCACAGCGCCTCGCACACATATATATTGCCGAGACCGGCAATGTTCTTCTGGTCAAGCAGCGCACTCTTCAGCGGCTGCGCCTTGTCGCGAAAGCGTTCGGCCAGATAGGCGGCGCTGAGCTCGTTTCCCGTCGGCTCCGGGCCGAGATCGCGGAAGAAGGGATGGGCGGCGAGATCGGCACGTCCCACCATATCCATGAAGCCGAAACGGCGCGGATCGTTGTAGACGACGCGGCGCGGGCCGCTTGTGCCCTCCAGATGGAAGACGACGTGATCGTGCTTCTCGTCCTTCGAGCGGGCATGGTGGAATTCGCCGGGCATGCCGGGG
Source organism: Rhizobium laguerreae (assembly GCF_019778565.1). Classification (NCBI taxonomy): domain Bacteria; kingdom Pseudomonadati; phylum Pseudomonadota; class Alphaproteobacteria; order Hyphomicrobiales; family Rhizobiaceae; genus Rhizobium; species Rhizobium laguerreae. The sequence goes on from NZ_JAAXQT010000006.1 coordinate 53,272, forward strand.
GCCGCACCCTCCTCGATGCGGTCCTCCTCGATGCGAAAGGAACCGGACATGCCGAGATGCGAAATCAGCGTGTTGCCGTCGTCGAGATCGACCAGCAGATATTTGGCGCGGCGGCCAAGGCCGACGATGGTGCGGCCGGAAACCCTGTCCGCGAAAGCGTCGGGAAAGGGGAAGCGCAGATCGCCGCGGCGCAGCTCCAGCCTGGTGACGCGCGTGCCCTCCATCGCCGGCGTCAGGCCGCGTTTCACCGTTTCGACTTCTGGCAATTCCGGCATCTTAACCCATCTATCTGTAACGTGTTTCAACCGACGACGATGTGCGCTATAGCGCCAGTGTGCCGCGGAAAACGCGGCCCATAGATAACGTCGCGCGCGGTCTTTCGCTATGGCCGTCGCGCCCGAATCGTCAGGAACGGAGCAGTCTGATGTCAGAAAGCCGCACTTCCGCCGATGGCGGCATGGAGACCTCCTACGGCTTCCGCGAGGTGCCCGACGGCCAGAAGCAGGGCCTGGTCAACCAGGTGTTCCACAAGGTCGCCAAGCGCTACGACATCATGAACGACGTTATGTCGATGGGCATGCACCGCGCCTGGAAGGATGCGATGATCTCGGCGCTGAACCCGCGCAAGGAGCCTGGCTACAAGGTACTCGACGTTGCCGGCGGCACGGGTGATATCGCCTTCCGCATCGTCGAGGCGTCGGGCAGACAGGCGCATGCCACGGTGCTCGACATCAACGGTTCGATGCTCGGCGTCGGCGCCGAGCGGGCGGAAAAGAGGAAGCTTTCGGGCAATCTCACCTTCATCGAGGCGAATGCCGAGGAACTGCCTTTCGAGGCAGGCAGCTTCGACGCCTATACGATCGCCTTCGGCATCCGCAACGTGCCGAGGATCGATGTCGCGCTGTCTGAGGCCTATCGCGTCTTGAAGCGTGGCGGGCGGCTGCTGGTGCTGGAATTTTCCGAAGTCGATATGCCGCTTCTCGACAGGATCTACGACGCCTGGTCGTTCAACGCCATTCCGCAATTCGGCAAGGCGATCACCGGCGATGCCGAACCCTACCAATATCTGGTGGAATCGATCCGCAAATTCCCGAACCAGGAGAATTTCGCGGCGATGATCCGCCAGGCCGGCTTCTCACGCGTCACCTACACCAATTATACCGGCGGCATCGCCGCACTCCATTCCGGCTGGAAGCTCTGAGGGATGATGCAGGCTACACGCTTTCCTTCATTCCTGTCCGTGGCCCCTTCGCAAGCAGGCCAGCCTGCATGAGCACTTTCGGCGCCTATTTCCGCCTTTGGCGCGTCGGCTGGGTGCTCGTGCGTGAGGGTGTCGTGTCAGCCCTTCCTTCCGAAGGGCTGCCGCCTCCGGTCGCGCTCGCCAAATCCTTCGTCACGATTTTCGAGCGAAGCAAGGCGCGGCACCAGAAGCGCAGCGACCGGTTAGCGCAGGCCGTCGAGCGGCTCGGTCCCTCCTATGTGAAGATCGGGCAGTTCCTGGCGACGCGGCCGGATGTCGTCGGCGTCGAATTCGCCAACGACCTGTCGCAGCTTCAGGACCGGATGGCCTTCTTTCCCTCGGCCGCCGCCAAGGCCAATATCGAAGGCTCGCTCGGACGGCCGATCAGCGAGCTTTATGCGAGCTTCGGTGATCCGATCGCCGCCGCCTCGATCGCGCAGGTGCATCCGGCCGAGGTCGATAGCGCCGAGGGCCGGAAGAAGGTCGCCGTCAAGATCGTGCGGCCCGGCGTACGCCAGCGCTTTGCCCATGACATCGAGGCGATGTATCTCGTTGCCCATATGCAGGAGCGTTTCCTGCCGTCCAGCCGGCGGCTGCGGCCGGTCGAGGTGACGAAGACGCTGGAGCAGACGACCAAGGTGGAGATGGATCTTCGCCTGGAGGCGGCCGCCCTTTCCGAGATCGCCGAGAATACGGAACGGGATCCCGGCTTTCGCGTGCCGAAGGTCGACTGGGAACGCACCGGGCGCGACGTCATCACCATGGAGTGGATCGACGGCACGCGGATGTCCGATGTCGAGGGCCTGCGCGCGGCGGGCCACGACCTCAACCTGCTTGCCGATACGCTGATCCAGTCGTTCCTGCGCCACACGCTGCGCGACGGCTTCTTCCATGCCGACATGCATCCGGGCAATCTCTTCGTCGATGCGGGCGGCATGATCGTCGCCGTCGACATGGGCATCGTCGGGCGGCTGGGCAAGAAGGAGCGGCGGTTCCTCGCCGAAATCCTCTATGGCTTCATCACCCGCGACTATATCCGCGTCGCCGAGGTACATTTCGAGGCCGGCTATGTGCCCGGCCACCACAATGTCGAAAGCTTCGCCCAGGCGATCCGGGCGATCGGCGAGCCGATCCATGGACAGCCGGCCGAGACGATCTCGATGGGCAAGCTGCTGACGCTGCTGTTCGAAGTGACCGAACTCTTCGACATGGCGACACGGCCCGAGCTGGTGATGCTGCAGAAGACCATGGTCGTGGTCGAAGGCGTGTCGCGCATGCTCAATCCACGCTTCAATATGTGGAAGGCCTCCGAGCCTGTCGTCGGCGACTGGATCCGCACCAATCTCGGTCCGAAGCGGATCGCCACCGATCTCAAGGACGGGCTGAAGGCGGCGGTCAAGCTCGCCGAAGCCGTGCCGGAAATCGCGGCAAAAACCGAAAAATTCCACCACCAGCTGCTGCATATGAGCGAGCACGGCTTACGTTTCGACGCTGAGACGGCGGAAGCGATCGGCAAGGCCGAAGCGCGGCACAACCGCTCGGCCAAAATCGCCTTATGGGTCATCGCCTTGACGCTTCTCTACATTGCCTGGATGCTGAGCTGACCGCCTGCCAAAAACATGCTGTGTTCGGCATTTGGGATATCCCATGTGACGGATGGCTCGCTTAGTCTCGCGTTCCGAGCATGATGCCGAAAAATGTGAGCGGTTTTCGGGCGACATCATGCTCTGAATCCTGTTTTAGGGAGATAGGCACATGAAGCACGAACGCCCTGGCATCGAACTTTCCGGACGGCCGCTCGGTTTTGCCGAGATGGTGACGATCGGGGCGGGCAAGGCTGCGATTTCGGCTTCGGCGACGGGCATGGCCCGCATCGCGATCGCCCGCGAGGTCGTCGAGGACGCGATCGCCTCCGGCATGCCCGTCTACGGCTCGACGACAGGCGTCGGCGCCATGAAGGATGTGGAGTGGTCGGCCGACGAACTCGACACCTTCAATCTCGGTCTGGTGCGTGCCCATCATTTCGGCACCGGCACCCCCTTTTCCTGCAATGTCGTGCGCAATGCCATGGCGATCCGTATCAACACGGCGCTGACCGGCCAGGTCGGCTGCACGCCGGAGCTGATCCAGGCCTATATGACGATGCTCGAGGCCGATCTGATCCCGGTCGTGCGCCGCACCGGCTCGATCGGCTGTGCCGATATCGGTCTGATGGGACAGATCGGCGCGGTGCTGACGGGGGTCGGCGAAGCGATCTATCGCGGCAACCGGATGCAGGCTGCCGAGGCTTTCCGGGCGGCCGGGCTGGAACCGGTGCGGATGGCGCCGCGCGACAGCCTCGCCTCGCTCAGCATCAATGCGGTGAGCTTTGCCTCGGCGGCGGAAACGACACGCAATGCTGCGGCCTCGATCCGCATCCTGCTGGCGACGGCGATGATGGCCGCTGGCGCGCTCGGCGCTTCCCGCGACCCGTGGAAGGCGGTCAGGCATGTCGGAACGGCGCGCGAGGCGCTGATCGGCGCCTGGCTCTGCAATGCCTCCGACGAATGGAACTGGCCCGTCGCAACACATGTGCAGGATCCGCTCAGCCTGCGCATGATCGCGCAGGTGTTCGGCGCGGTGATCGAGAACCTCTTATCGACCGGCCATAAGATCCTTGCCGCCACCGGCCGCTCGGACGACAATCCCGTCGTCGTCGAAGGCCGGGTGATGACGTCCGGGGGTTCGCTTCCGCTCGATGTGACGATCCTGCTCGAATCGGCAGCACTCTGCATGGCGCATGCGGCGCGCAACGCCTTCAACCGCTGCGTCATTCTCGGCAACGGCCAACGGCGCGACCTGCCGGTCAACCTCGTGCCGCCGGGGCGGATCGCCACCGGTTTCGGGCCGATCATCAAGCTTGCCGGCGAGATTTTCTCGCGCGTGCTGTCGATGTCCAATCCCGTGTCGGCCCAGTCGCTGGTCGTCGCAGCCGGGCTGGAGGACGAGGCAGCCTTCCTGCCGCTCGTCATCGAGCGCTTCGAACGGCAGATGCAAGCACTGAAGCGCCTTGCGGCGCTCGAGGCGCTGCTGTCTGCCCAGGCGATCGACATTCTCGGCGACGAACCGAAGGGCGTCGCGGGCATGCTCTACGAGGTCGTGCGCAAACATGCGGATTTCTATATCGTCGACCGGCCGCTTTCGGCCGAGGTGGAGGCGATCGAGGAGGAACTTGGTTCGGACGAATTCGTTACGAAGCTGACCGAGCAGGTTCCGATCGCCTCCTTCGACGATTTCTTCGCCCTCGGCTCGCTGGAACGCATCGAGGAACGGCTAACCCGTCACGAGCCGGCAGCGGTCTGATTGCCAGTTACGGAGGAAGCAGCATGGACTTCGATCTCGTTCTGCAGGGCACGGTGGTGCTGCCGGACCGCATTCTCGACGAGGGATATGTCGCCGTGCGCGACGGCAAAATCGCCGAGGTCGGCCTCGGCGTGCCGCCTGGCGCGCGCGAACGGCATCTGCTCGGAAAAGCGCTCATCCTGCCCGGTGCGATCGACGCGCAGGTGCATTCGCTTTCCCAGAAGGACCAGGAGGATTTCCTCTGGTCGACACGATCGGCAGCGGCCGGCGGCGTGACTGTCATTGTCGACATGCCTTATGATGAAGGCAATCTCGTCTGCTCGGCGGCGGCGGTGAAGCGGAAGATCGACCATGCCGGTCCGCAGGCGCGCGTCGATTTCGCGCTTTACGGCACCGTCGATCCGGAAGAAGGCCCGGCACGGATCCGCGAAATGGTGGAGGCAGGCGTTGCGGCCTTCAAATTCTCGACATTCGGTACCGATCCGAAGCGCTTTCCGCGCATTCCGCCTGCCCTGCTCGACGCCTGCTTTGCGGCAATCGCGCCGACGGGGCTGACGGCGGGCGTACACAATGAAGACGACGAGGCGGTGCGCACTTACATGGAACAGGTGAAGACGAGCGGCATCACCGACTGGCGGGCGCACGGCCTGTCGCGGCCGCCGATCACCGAACTGCTGGCGATGCATACGATCTTCGAGACCGGCGCCAATACCGGCTGCCCGGCGCATGTGGTGCATTGCTCGCTCGGGCGTGGCTACGATATCGCGCGTTCCTACCGCCGCGACGGCTTTGCGGCGACGGTGGAATGCTGCATCCACTACCTGACGCTCGACGAGGAAAACGACGTGAAGCGCCTCGGCGGCAAGGCGAAGATCAATCCGCCCGTGCGGTCGCGCGCCGAGGTGGAGACGCTCTGGCGGAAGGTGGCCGAGGGCGATGTCTGGCTGGTCTCGACCGATCACGTCAGCTGGTCGGAAAACCGCAAGACTAATCCGGACATGCTTGCCAATGCCTCCGGCGTTCCCGGTCTCGAGGTGATGGTGCCGCTTTTTGTCAAAGGCGCCGTCGAACGCGGCATTCCGCTGACATGGGCAGCCAGGCTGATGGCGGAGAACCCGGCGAAGCATTTCCGGCTCGACCATATCAAGGGCGCGCTGACCCCGGGCAAGGATGCCGATATCGTCGTGCTGGAGCCGCGCGACAGTGTCTATGACGCCGCCGTGAGCGGCAACAACGTCGTCGGCTGGAGCCCCTATAACGGCATCCGCCTGCCCTGGACCGTCTCGGCCACCTATCTGCGCGGCGAAAAGATTGCCGAGGGCGCGAAGGTGCTGGCCGAGCCCGGCGCCGGCCGCTTCGTAGGGCCGCTGCCGCGCCAGGTCATTGCGGGAGCTGAAACATGAGCCGCAATCTTCCCGTCAATGCCAGCCGGATCGCTGACGATATCGATACGCTGGCCGGGATCACCGAGCCGGGGCATCCCTGGACGCGGCGGGCCTTCTCGCCGCTCTTTCTCGATGGCCGGGCCTATATCGAAGCGCGGATGAAGGCGGCGGGGCTGGAAACGCGGATCGATGCAGCCGGCAATCTGATCGGAAGGCGGACAGGCCGAAAACCGTGGCTCGGCACGATCATGGTCGGCTCGCATTCCGACACGGTGCCGGATGGCGGCCGCTTTGACGGCATCGCCGGCGTAATCTCGGCGCTGGAGGTGGCGCGGGCGCTGCGCGATCAGAATATCGAACTCGATCACGATCTCGAAATCGTCGATTTCCTTGCCGAGGAAGTGAGCATCTTCGGCGTCTCCTGCATCGGCAGTCGCGGCATGACCGGCCAACTGCCGGAAGCTTGGCTTTCGCGCGTCAGCGACGGGCGCGACCTGGCCGAGGGCATCGTCCAGGTCGGTGGCAGACCCGATGTGCTGATGCAGCAGAACAGGCCCGATATAGCAGGCTTTCTGGAGCTTCATATCGAACAAGGCCCGGTGCTCGAAGCTGAAAAGGAGGATATCGGCATCGTTACTGCGATCTCGGGCATCACCCGCATCGAGATCACCGTCGAAGGGCGGGCCGACCATGCCGGCACGACGCCGATGGACCGGCGGGCGGATGCGCTGGTGGCGGCGGCGCAGCTGGTGCTCGACATCCGCAATGCCGCCGCCGAGCTTGCCAGAACGCCGGGGCACTTCGCCGCCACCGTCGGCGAATTCAGGATCGAGCCGAATGCCGCCAATGTCGTGCCGTCGAAGGTGGTGCTGCTGATCGATGGCCGTGCCGAAATCCGCGCCGACATGGAGGCATTCTGCCGCTGGCTCGACGGCCATGTCGAAAAGCTGGCAGGCGCCTACGGCGTGACGATCAAGACGCCGAACCGGGTTTCCGACAATCAGCCGACGCCTGGCGATGCCGGACTGCTGTCGATCTTGGAGGCTGCCTGCGAACAGGTCGGCGCAAAACATCGGCGCATGGCCTCCGGCGCAGGACACGATACCGCCTGGATCGCCAAGGTGGCGCCGGCGGCGATGATCTTCGTGCCTTGCCGCGACGGCCGCAGCCATTCGGCCGACGAGTGGGCTGAAAACGACGATATCGCACTCGGCGCCGCCGTGCTGTTCGAGGCGGTGCGCGAGATGGACAAGAACTCGAAAGAGGAGAAGGCGAATGGGACGCATACTCGTTGAGAAGGACGTGGAAGCTGCCGTCAAGGGCGGCTCCGTCTATGCCGCCGGCGGCGGCGGCTGGGCCGATCACGGGCGGATGCTCGGGCTTGCCGCTGTCAATGTCGGCAAGCCGGAGCTGGTCTCGATCGACGAATTGCGGGACGAGGAGTGGATCGCCACCGCAGCCGCGATCGGCGCACCGGCCTCCACCACCCCCTGGGAAATGCAGGGCATCGACTATGTGAAATCCGTGCAATTGCTGCAGGAGGCGCTCGGCGAAAAGCTCTCCGGGCTGATCATCGGCCAGAACGGCAAATCCTCGACGCTGAACGGCTGGCTGCCGTCGGCCATCCTCGGCACCAAGGTGGTCGACGCCGTCGGCGATATCCGCGCCCATCCGACGGGCGACATGGGCTCGATCGGCATGGCCGGTTCGCCCGAGCCGATGATCCAGACCGCCGTCGGCGGCAATCGCGCCGAGAACCGTTATATAGAACTGGTGGTGAAGGGAGCGACGGCGAAGATCTCGCCGGTGCTGCGCGCCGCTGCCGACCAATCCGGCGGCTTCATCGCCAGCTGCCGCAATCCGCTCCGGGCCGCCTATGTCCGCACCCATGCAGCGCTCGGCGGCATCTCGATGGCGCTTGCGCTCGGCGAGGCGATCATCGCGGCGGAGAAGCGCGGCGGATCTGCCATCATCGATGCGATCTGCAAGACGACGAGCGGACATATCCTTGCCGAGGGCGTCATCACCCAGAAAGACGTCGCCTATACCAAGGAAGCCTTCGACATCGGCACGATCACCGTCGGCGCGAGCGAAAAGTCGGTGACGCTGCATGTGATGAACGAATATATGGCGGTGGACGATGCGGATGGCGGGCGGCTTGCGACCTTTCCCGCCGTCATCACAACGCTTTCCCCGGAGGGCGAGCCGCTCAGCGTCGGCCAGCTCAAGCAGGGCATGCATGTCTTCATCCTGCATGTGCCGATGGATATCATTCCGCTGTCGGCAAGCGTTCTCGATCCGACAGTCTACCCCGTCGTCGAAAAGGCGATGGGAATTGAGATCGCACGTTATGCACTGGCAACGAAGGCCTGAGCCATGGCGCGCGATCCCGGTCTCGAAGAACTTATGCGTGAGGAACTCGGAGGCCGGCCGGGCCTTGCCGAAAAAACCATGTTCGGCGGCTGGGCCTTCATGCTGAACGGCAATCTTCTTTGCTGCGCGCGCCATGACGGCATGTTGATCCGTCTCGGCAAGGGCAATGACGGCTGGGCGCTGGCCCTGCCGGGCGTGATCCAGATGCTGTCGGGCGAACGTGTCATGCATGGCTGGGTGCGAGGCAATGCCGAGGTTTATGGCGACGATGCTCTGAGACGGCGTTTGCTCGATGCGGCACTCGCCTATGTGGAATCACTGCCCAGCAAATAACGAACGAAGGCAGAGCAAAACGAGGAACCTACGATGCCGAAGGCCAATCCACGTCATCCGAAATTTCCGATTCCCGGCGGGCCGGAACTGCGCGCCAAGGGCTGGCGGCAGGAAGCGCTGCTGCGGCTACTCGAAAACGTGCTCTGCGTCGGCGAGGACCCCGACAACCTGATTGTCTATGCCGCTCTCGGCAAGGCGGCCCGCAACTGGGCGGCGCACAGGGGCATCGTCACGGCGCTGACCGAGATGGAAGAGGACCAGACGCTGCTCATCCAGTCCGGCAAGCCGATCGGACTTGTTCGAACGCATGCCAAGGCACCGCTGGTTATCATGGCGAACTGCAATATCGTCGGGCAATGGGCAAAGGCCGAAGTGTTCTACGAGCTGCAGCGCAAGGGGCTGATCTGCTGGGGCGGGCTGACGGCCGGCGCCTGGCAATATATCGGCAGCCAGGGCGTCATCCAGGGCACGTATGAGATCTTCATGCGCATCGCCGAGCGGCGCTTCGGCGGCGACCTTCTCGGCCGGTTCGTGCTGACGGCCGGCCTCGGCGGCATGGGCGGAGCGCAGCCGCTTGCCGGCCGCATGGCAGGCGCTGCGATCCTCTGCGTCGACATCGATCCGGAGCGGGCCCGCAAGCGCCAGCAGATCGGTTATCTCCAGGAAATCGCGCCCGATCTCGACACCGCCCTTCAGATGATCTATGCGGCGGTGAAGGACAAGCGGGCGCTTTCCGTCGGCCTCGTCGGCAACGCGGCGGAGGTCTATCCGGAAATCGCCCGGCGCGGCATCGTGCCCGACATCGTCACCGACCAGACCTCGGCGCATGACCTCGTCTATGGCTACGTGCCGAAGGGCATGAGCCTCGAGCAGGTCAAGGGCCTGCGTGACGATGGCCAAGGGCAATTGATGGCGGCAAGCCGGGCCTCGATCGTCGAGCACGTGACGGCGATGCTGGAATTCCAGAAGCGTGGCTCGGAAGTCTTCGACAACGGCAATCTGATCCGCACGCAGGCCAAAGAGGGCGGCGTCGCCCACGCCTTCGACATTCCGATCTTCACCGAAGCCTATCTAAGGCCGTTGTTTGCCCGGGCGATCGGCCCATTCCGCTGGATGGCGCTTTCGGGCGAGGAGAGCGATATCGCTCGCATCGACGACCTGCTGCTTGAGATGTTCCCCGACAACAAGATCATCACCAACTGGATCCGGCTGGCGCGCGAGCACGTGCCCTTCGAGGGGCTGCCGGCCCGCATCGCCTGGCTCGGCCATGGCGAACGCACTGCACTCGCCCGCCGCGTCAATGCGCTCGTTGCGAGCGGCGAACTCAAAGGCCCGGTCGCATTCTCGCGCGACCATCTCGATGCCGGCGCCATGGCGCATCCGAACATCATGACTGAGGGGATGAAGGACGGATCCGACGCGATCGCCGACTGGCCGCTGATCGATGCGATGATGCTCTGCTCCTCGATGGCCGATCTCGTCGTCGTCCATTCCGGCGGCGGCGGCTATGCCGGCTACATGACGAGCTGCGGCGTCACCGTTATCGCCGACGGCACGGACGCCGCCGACGAACGGCTCGACCACGCGCTGACCAACGATACCGCGCTTGGCGTCATGCGTTACGCCGATGCGGGTTACGAGGAGGCGCTCGACGAGGTGGCGAAGAAGGACGTGCCTTATATCCGGCTTGGTTGATCAAAAATTGCTGTATATCGTTGTCACATCTCATCGGGAGCCATGACATGGAAACAGCAAAGATCTTCTGGTCGGGGCACTCTCAAGCCGTCCTGCTGCCCAAGGAATTCCGTCTCGACGGCGACAGCGTCGCCATTCGACGGCAGGGGCGTGCGATCATTCTTGAGCCTATTTCCGATGATTGGGACTGGCTTGCCGACGTGGCCGGTCCGGTCGATGCCGATTTTGCAACAGCGGTGGAAGAACAGCCTGCTGGGCAGGAGTGATCCGAACTCGACTTCTTCAAAATGAAGTAGCTGGTTGACGTGAGTGCCGTCATTCCAACGATGAAGGGCAACGATCGTCTCGTCGCAAAACTGGGCAAACACCCGCAGGTCTTCGATGGATCGGTTGGAGCCGGGCAGCGCGTCAGGCGATTACATTGGAGACTTCGATGAGGTTGCCGTCGGGGTCTCTGAAATAGACGGAGCGCAAACGCCCCGTCGCACCGGTGCGTTCGACCGGGCCCTCTTCGATCGCAACGCCCGCGGCCTGTAGATCAGCGATGACATCGGCAAGCGGCGTCTCGGCGATGAAGCAGAGGTCGCCGGAGCCGGGCGTGGGGTGTCTCGCCTTGGGATCGAATTCGTGGCCGGCCTGGTGCAGGTTGATCTTCTGCCCGCCGAATTTCAGCGCCTTGCGGCCTTCCGCGAAGGTTTCGACCGACATGCCGAGGATGCGGGAATAAAAATCGCAGGTGATGGCGATATCGGCGACGGTCAGCACGAGATGGTCGAGGCGGTCTATGCGGATCATGCTTTTCTCCTCGCGAGGTGCTGGGCGACACAGGCGGAGATAAAGGCCAGCGCCAGCATGGCAAGCGTGAAGATAACCACGGCGGTCCAGCCTTCAACATCGTAGAACCAGCCGCCCGCCGAACCCATGAGGCTGGAGCCGACATAATAGGCGAGCATATAGAGCGATGAGGCGTGGCCCTTGGTGCCATGCGCCAGCTTACCGACAAGGCCGCTGGCGATAGAATGGCTCATGAAGAAGCCGGTCGTCAGCACTGTTATACCGAGGATGATAACCGGGAGCGAGGCTGCGAGCGTCAGTGCGCTGCCGGCGGCGGTAAGCGCCAGACCGAAGAGAAGCACGGAAAAGTGCCCGATCCGGTCTCCAAGCAGACCGCCGATCGAGGAGGCGCCGATGCCGAAGAGGTAGACGGTGAAGATCAGGCCGAGTTCGGTCTGGTTGAGGCCGTAGGGCGGCGCCACCAGGCGGAAACCGGCATAGTTATAGATCGTCACGAAGGAGCCCATCGCCAGGAAGGCGATGGCGAAGATGAAGGGCAGCGCCGGATTGGTAAGATGGCCGAACCAGGCTTTTGCATGAAAGCGCGGATCGAAGCCCGGCCGGCGGACAAAATTGCGTGACGGCGGCAGGAGGGCGATGAAGCCGATCGCGGCGGCAAGACCGATGGCGCCGATGAGAATAAGCGCCGGACGCCAGGTGAGATATTCGGCGAAGATACCGGTCAGCACACGGCCGGACATGCCGCCGAAGGCCGTGCCGCCGACATAAAGGCCCATGGTGGCGCCAAGGCCGCGCGGGTCGATTTCCTCGGCGAGATAGGCCATGGCGACGGCAGGCACGCCGCCGAGAACGAGGCCCTGCAGCGCGCGGATGATGAGCAGAAGGTGCCAGTTGGGGGCAAAGGCCGTGGCGATGGTCAGCAATGCCGCGCCGACCAGCGATATCGACATCAGGCTGCGGCGACCAAGGCCTTCCGAGACGGCAGCGGCGCAGACGATCGCGACCGCCAGGAAACCGGTGGAGAGCGAGAGAGACAGCGAACTTTCGGCCGGACTGACGGAGAATTGCTGCGAGAAGATCGGCAGCAGCGGCTGGACGCAATAGAGCAGCGAGAAGGTGGAGAAGCCGGACAGGAAGAGCGCCAGGCTGGCGCGGCGATAGGCGCCGCTGCCACGGGTCAGGTAGTGCTTCTGCCCTGGGATCGCGGCTGGCTCGGCGGTCTTCATTGCATGCACTGACGTCGGCATCTCTTCATCCTTCCGACCTCCGATCTAGTCAACGCCGCTCCATTTGTCCAATATATGAGACTGGCGATTTCGATAGGTTTTGGAGATGGCGATGGAGCTGCGGCATTTGAGATATTTTCTCGCAGTGGCGGAGGAAGGCAATTTCACCCGGGCCGCCGGCAAACTCGGCATTGGGCAGCCGCCGCTCAGCCAGCAGATCCGCGACCTGGAAAGGGAAGTGGGCGCGGCGCTGTTTCACCGCGTCCCGCATGGGGCCGAATTGACGGCAGCGGGTACGGCCTTTCTCGGCGAGGCAAAGGCGTCGGTCGCGGCCGCAGAAAAGGCGAAGCTTGCGGCGCAAAGCGCCAATCGCGGCGAGACCGGCCGGCTGTCGCTCGGTTTCACCGCTTCCTCTGCCTTCAATCCCGTGGTCAGCACGACGATCCGCCGCTTTCGGGCGCGCTGGCCGGAGGTGCAGTTGTCGCTGACGGAAATGAACACGCTGGCGCTGATGCAGAAGCTCGAACGCGGCGAGCTCGACGCCACCTTCATGCGCCCCAGCCTCGACGATCCCACGGGCATCCGGCTGCGGCGGCTGCCGGATGAGCCGATGGTGATTGCCCTGCCCGCCAGCCACTCCTTGGCACGGCGCAGCGAGCTACCGCTTGCGGCGCTGGCGGACGAGCCCTTCATCCTCTTTCCGCGGCTCGTGGGCTTGAGCCTCTACGACGATGTCGTGCTCGCCTGCCGCAAGGCGGGATTCGAGCTGACCGTGGCGCAGGAAGCGCCGCAGATTTCCTCGGTCGTCAATCTGGTGGCGGCCGATCTCGGCGTCTCGATCGTGCCGGCCTCGATTTCGCAGATCAAGCTCGAAGGTGTGGCCTACCGGCCGATCGAGGGGCCGCCGGCCGTGGCGCGCCTGGCGCTGGCAATCCTGAAAACACATCGCTCGCCGGTCACCGAGAACCTGATCAGCTTGCTGAGTACATGAGTTAACCCGCCGGATCCCAATAGGGCGGATCGCCAAAACTCTTCTTCAAATGATCGGCGATGGCGCGGAGCTTGGCGGAGGGATTTCGGCCCTCGGGATGGGCCATATAGATGAATTCGGCCTCCGGCCTATGGCCCACATCGATTTCGGCAAGCCGGCCCTCACGGATGGCCGGGCCGGCGATGAAGGCAGGCAGCAGCGCGATGCCGAGGCCGGCAATCGCGGCGTCGCGGAGCATATCGCCATTGTTGATGCCGAGCGCTAGTTTCGCGCGCACGACCATCGCACCGTCGGGCGTCTGGAAGCGCCAGTCGGCAACGCCGCGATTGGTGTAGAAAATGCCGCGATGGCTGTTGAGATCAGAGAGCGAGTACGGAATTCCCTGGCGAACGAGATAATCGGGCGAGGCGCAGAGAAGGCGGCGGCTGCGCGTGAGTTTCCAGGCGACCAGCCGGCTATCGGCGATTGGGCCGTTGCGGATGATGGCATCATAACCGTCCGAGGCGGCATCGACGCGCCGATCATCGATATCCAGCGTCAGTTCGATCTCGGGATGATCGGCGAGAAAGGGATAAAGCGCCGGACCGAGATGCATGCGGCCGAAGGTGACGGGGGCGGCGATGCGGATCGGTCCGGATAGCGTCCCGCGCCGCTCGGCCATGTCGGCGGCGGCTTCCTCGATCTCGCGCACGATGCGCGCGGCGCGCCCGAGGAAGACTGTGCCATCCTCCGTCAAGGTAAGCTTGCGGGTCGTTCGATGCAGCAGCATACCGCCCAGCGACTTCTCCAGTTCCGCCAGCCTTTCGCTGACGACGGATTTGGATAGCCGCAGCCGCCGGGCCGCCTCGCTGACCGAGCCCGCCTCAACCACGGCGACGAAAGCCGCAATACCTTCGATCCTGATCATCGTTCGGCTTTTCCGAATTCGAGTTCCTCGATCTGGAGACTAATCCGAACGAAGGGAAAATGCCATCTTCCATTCATCGAAAGGGACGGCAGGGGCCGCCTCACCTTAAACGCAGGAGATGGAACCATGAACCGCTTGAACAACAAGGTCGCGATCGTCACCGGCGCAAGCTCCGGCATCGGCCGCGCCACGGCAAAGCTCTTCGCCGCCGAAGGCGCCAAAGTCGTCGTCGGCGCCCGCCGCCAGGGCGAACTCGACAGCCTCATCGCCGAGATCAAGGCAGAGGGCGGCGACGCCATCGCCATTGCCGGCGACGTGCGCTCGGAAGCCTATCACAAGGCGCTAGTCGCCGCCGCCGTGACGAATTACGGCAAGCTCGACATCGCCTTCAACAATGCCGGCACGCTCGGCGAAGCCGGTGCGAGCACCGCCGTTTCCGAAGCAGGCTTCAGCGAGGCGCTGGCGATCAATCTGACGGCCTCCTTCCTCGCCGCCAAGCACCAGATCGGGGCGATGGTGGAGAATGGCGGCGGCTCGGTGATCTTCACCTCGACCTTCGTCGGCTATAGCTTCGCCTTTCCGGGCGTTGCCGCCTATGCCGCCAGCAAATCCGGCCTGATCGGCCTGACGCAGGCGCTTGCCGCCGAATTTGGCCAGCAGGGCGTGCGCGTCAATGCCATCCTGCCGGGTGCTGTTGATACCGACATGTATCGGGACATGAACGACACGCCTGAGAAGCAGGCCTTCGTCACCAATCTGCATGCGCTGAAGCGTGTCGCAACCCCCGAAGAACTCGCCCGCTCGGTTCTCTATCTCGCCTCCGACGATGCGAGCTTCGTTAGCGGCACGGCCTCGCTGGTCGATGGCGGCGCTTCGATCACCCGCAGCTGAGACGGCGCGGCGCGATTATTCGCTGCGGGTTGGGGGGCTTCCCCGACCCGTGGGGACGTCGCGTAGATCCGGGCGATTGCATGTTCTCCGCCAAAGGCTTAGGGTCGAGGACGGTCAGAAAAGGCGACGGGTAGAAGGCCATGGCTCTCAGCGGCAAACGCATCCTCCTCATCATCTCGGGCGGCATCGCGGCCTATAAAAGCCTGGATCTGATCCGCCGGCTGCGCGAGCGCGGCGCGAGCGTGCGCCCCGTCATGACCAAAGGCGCGCAGGAATTCGTCACGCCGCTTGCCGTCGGTGCGCTGGCGGCGGACCATGTCTTCCTCGATCTGTTTTCGCGTCAGGACGAACAGGATGTCGGCCATATCCGGCTGGCGCGCGACTGCGACCTCGTGCTGATCGCCCCTGCCTCCGCCGATCTGATGGCGAAGATGGCGAACGGGCTTGCTGACGATCTCGCTTCGACCGTGCTTCTGGCGACGAATAGGCCGGTACTGGCCGCACCGGCGATGAACCCGGCCATGTGGGCGCATCCGGCGACGCGGCGCAACGCGGCGATGCTGAGAGCCGACGGCATCCGCTTCATCGGGCCGATGGCTGGCGAGATGGCGGAAAGCCGAGAAGCAGGGCTCGGCCGGATGGCGGAGCCGCTGGAGATCGTCGCTGCGGCCGAAACCATGCTCGACGATGGAGAAAAGCCGCTCAAGGGGCGCAAGGCGATCGTCACCTCAGGACCGACGCACGAGCCGATCGATCCGGTGCGTTATATCGCCAACCGCTCCTCCGGCCGGCAGGGGCATGCGATCGCCGCAGCCCTGGCAAAGCTCGGGGCGGAGGTGACGCTGGTGTCAGGGCCGGTGACGATCGCCGATCCCGTCGGCGTCAGCACCGTGCATGTCGAGCGGGCCGAGGAAATGCGTGATGCCGTGCTTGCGGCGCTGCCGGCCGACATCGCCGTGATGGTCGCGGCGGTGGCGGACTGGCGCGTCGCCTCGGCGGCTGACCAGAAGCTGAAGAAACATCCGGGCGAATCCATCCCGACGCTGGCGCTGACCGAGAATCCGGACATCCTGAAAACCGTCGGCCATCACACGATGCGGCCGAGGCTGGTGATCGGCTTTGCCGCCGAGACGCAGGACGTGGAAAGCAATGCGAAGGCGAAACTCGAAAGGAAAGGCGCCGACATGATCGTCGCCAATGACGTTTCTCCTGCGACCGGCATCATGGGCGGCAGCCGCAACAGCGTCAAACTCATTCGCCGTGACGGCGTCGAGCAATGGCCTGATCTGACGAAGGAAGAGGTTGCCGAAAGGCTTGCGGCACTGATCGCCAAGCAGCTCCGCTGATCGCGAGCGGCTCCGCTGATCGCGAGCGGCTCAGCTGATCGCGAGCGGTTCAGGCAGGAATCGCCAGACGCTGCGGCTTGGCGGCACTGCGCTTCTCCGGCCGGAAGTCGACGACGTCGATGCCGTCTTTGCCGACGGTGACGGCGCTGCCGTCCGGAATTTCGGCCCAGGCATCGACATCGTCATTCAACGGCTCGGAGACGAGGCAATAACCCGCGCCGACGGGAGAGGCGTAGAGCGTCGGCGCCTTGCGATCCGTGGCATAACGGATCGCATAGAGCGTGCTGCCATCGGAGAAGGCGGCGGTGAATCGCAGCAGGATCGAGCCGATGACACTTTCGGCCAGATCCTCGATCACACCGATCATTTCCGCCATCGCGGCGACCGGCGCCTCGCGCAGGCCGAACTGCAGCGCCAGCAGGAACATCAGCTCGGAATCGGTCGTGCCGCCGCGGGCATTGAACAACTCGTCGTCGAGCATCGCCTCCATCGGCCGGCGCAGGCGCTCGAAGCCGGAGATCTGGCCATTGTGCATGAAGGACCAGGTGCCGTGGGTGAAGGGGTGACAGTTGTCGCGGCGCGTGCCGCCGCCTGTGGCAGCGCGGACATGGGCGAGGAAAAGCGGCGAACGGATCTGCCGCGCCAGGCTCTTCAGATTGCAATCCGACCATGCGGGCAGGATATCGCGGTAGCGGCCGGGCTCGGGTCTATCGCCATACCAGGCGATGCCGAAGCCATCGCCATTCGTCGCCGTCTTGGCGCGGGTGGCGCAATGGGACTGCTCGATCAGCGAGTGGGCGGGCGAGGATACCAGCTCCTCGAGATAAAGAGGGTCTCCGCGATAGGCTGCCCAGCGACACATGGCTCTTTGCTCCGGAACCCGCCGCCGCATCGGCGGGAATGCTGAAATTGTCGAACGACGCGACTAACAACAGCTTAACGCGCGGCCGGTTTGCAAGCCAAACATGACGGTTTCTTGACGTATAGCGTCTTCAAATTCGGCAAAACACTGTGTTCTCTCGTGAACACCCGTGTTCCCGAAAGCAGGGCATGCGTGCATTTCTGCTTGCATCTCAGAAGAATCAGCCTAACTTTAAGCCATCAGCAACAGAACGAAAGGAAGGTGATCCAATGTCTAATGAGATTTCGGACCTCGTAACGGGCATGGAAGAGGTGACGAAGGCGAGGCAGCCCTCGCTCTAATCCCCGCCTTCCTGGGGCTGCATAGACAGTCCAGGCCAGTTTGAGGCCAAACTCATGGAAAGGGTCGCCGAGGCGGCCCTTTTTTATTGTCTTGATGCTTCATTGTCTTGATGCCAGGCGTTGACGGAAGATCGAAATCCCACTACTCATAAAGTCATCGGATGACCTTATGAGTAGTGGGATGCGAGCGCTCAGCAAGACCAATCTCGCCGATGAGGCGATCGAGGCGATCCGCGGCGACATTCTCGGCAAACGCTGGGCGGTCGGCGAGAAATTGCCGAATGAAGCCTCGCTGTCTGCCATGCTTTCCGTCAGCCGCGGCACGGTGCGCGAGGCGGTGCGCGTTCTTGTCTCCCAGGGTTACCTCGAAACAAGGCAGGGTTCGGGTACCTATGTCCGCTCGACCAGCGATGCCGGCCGGCCGCTGACGATGGCGCGGCGCGCCAGCCTGCGCGACCAGTTCGAAGCACGCCTGGCGCTCGACGTCGAGGCCGCCCGGCTGACGGCTATCCGCAAGACGCCGGAGACGGTTGCCGGGCTTCGCCGGCTGCTTGCCGAACGCGGCAATTTCGACGGCGGCAATCAGGCCGCCTTCATCGAGCGCGATCTCGCCTTCCACAAGGCCGTCATCGCCGCCTCCGGCAACCGGGCGATGATCGAGATCTATGATTTCTTCTCGGCCTCGATCGCCGACACCATCGCGGTGACGCTCGGCAAGGACATTCCGGAACCCGATATGCAGGCGCATGCCGATATCGTCGACGCCATCGAAACCGGCGATCCCAACAAGGCGGATGCGGCGGTGCGCCGCTTCATGGCGCCGGTTCTTGCCGCACTCGAGCGGATGATCCTGTCATGAACACGCCTGCCAACCATGCCGTCAGCACGCTTGAGGCGGCCGACGAACTGCTTGTAGACGCCGAGGCCGGCAGCCTTCCGCCGCCGCAGGCAACGTCGGTGCGGGGGGCGGCGGATCGTTTTCTGCTGGGCGCGAGCCTGGTGCTGATCGCCTTCAACCTGCGCCCGGTCTTCTCGAGCGCCTCGGCGCTGCTGCCGGAAATCCGCTCCGAACTCGGCCTCAGCGCGCTTGGCGCCAGCCTGCTGACGACGCTTCCGGTCGTCTGCCTCGGCGCCTTCTCGCCGCTTGCGCCTCGTCTTGCCCAGCGCTTCGGGACTGAACGCACGCTGCTCGGTGTTCTCCTGCTTCTGGCCCTCGGTACTGGTTTGCGCGGGCTTTCCTCCATACCGCTGCTCTTCATCGGCACCGCCCTTGCGGGCGCCTGCATCGCTGTCGGCAATGTGCTGCTGCCGGGGCTGGTGAAGCGGGATTTCGCCGGGCGCGCGGCGCTGATGACCGGCTTCTACACGATGGCGCTTTGCGCCGGCGCGGCAAGTGCCGCCGGGCTGACGCTGCCGATCGAGCACGCACTCGGCGGCTCTCTGGAGGGCGCGCTTGCCGTCTGGGCGCTGCCGGCGCTCGCGGTCAGCCTGCTCTGGCTGCCTGAGGTTCTTCGCAGCGGCAAACAGGCAAGACGAAACGGCATTCGCGTCGAAGGCCTCTGGCGCGACCGGCTCGCCTGGCAGGTCACACTGTTCATGGGTTTGCAATCGGCCCTTGCCTATTGCGTCTTCGGCTGGCTGGTTCCGATCCTACGCGAACGCGGGCTCGACGGCGTCACCGCCGGGGCGATCGTTTCGCTGTCGGTGATGGTGCAGGCGGCATCCTGCCTGATCGTGCCGCATATCGCCGTGCGCGGCCGGGACCAGCGGCTGATCAATGCGAGCCTCTGCGGCGTCGCCGTCATCGCCCTGCTCGGCCTGCTCTTCGCGCCGCTTTCGACGGTCTGGCTGTGGGCGGTGCTGCAGGGCATCGGCCAGGGCGGGCTGATCGCAGCGGCGATGACGACGATTGTGCTGCGCTCGCGCGATCCGGATGTCGCCGCCCATCTTTCCGGCATGGCGCAATGCGTCGGTTATCTGCTTGCCGCCATCGGCCCGCTCATCGTCGGCCTCATCCGTGGCTGGACCGGCAGCTTTTCCTGGTGCGCCGCCCTCTTCGTCGCACTCGGACTGGGTGCGGCAATCAACGGCTGGAAGGCCGGGCGGGCGGTCGAGATCAACGTTCACGCGGTCGAAAAGGTCAGCTGAAGCTCGCTCACCTATCCATCACCATCTCTTGATGCCGGTCGTCGGCCGCGGATGCTACGCTATCTCAGCCTCGCATTCCCGACCGCCGGAGGAAACATCTTGCGCATACGAACCCTGTTTCTGCTCGCCGCGTTTATGGCGTCGCTGGCACCTGCCCTTTCTCATGCGCAGGAAAGCGATCCACCGAGGGCGAATGTCCAGAGCGGCGCGCGCGGCGGCGTGCTGAAGCTGCTGCCGGCCGATTCCATCACCGAACACGCGCTGACGATCGGTGGCCGGAAGATCGCCTATACCGCCACTGCCGGCACACTGGATCTCTTCGGCCAGGACGGGGCGCGGACCGGCGCGATCTTCTACACCGCCTATGTTGCAAGGGATGACGGGGCGAACCGGCCTCTGACCTTTGCCTTCAACGGCGGGCCGGGTGCTGCTTCCGCCTTCCTGCATCTCGGGCTGGTCGGGCCGAAGGTGCTCGATTTCGGGCCGGATGGACGCGACGGCGCCAATGCGAAACTCGTCGACAACCCGCAAAGCTGGCTCGATTTCACCGATCTCGTGCTGATCGATCCGATCGGCACCGGCTGGAGCCGGACGGCAAAGGCGGACGACGCCTCCAACTATTATAACGTCAACTCAGATGCCCAGAGCATCGCCAAGGCGATCGCGCTCTATGTCGCGCACAACAACCGTTCCAACTCGCCGAAATATCTTCTCGGCGAAAGTTATGGCGGCTTCCGCGCCGCCAAGGTCGCCACGGCACTGCAGGAAAGCCAGGGCATCATCGTCGCCGGTGCGGTGATGCTTTCTCCCTTGCTCGAAGGCCAGCTGATGTTCAATGCCGATCAGTTCCCGCTCGGCGCAGCACTAGAGCTGCCGTCGCTGGCCGCCGCCGAACTCGACCGGCATAACGCATTTGACGAAGAGAAGCAGAAGGCAGCCGAGGCCTTCGCGCTCGGCGACTATCTGACGACGCTCGCCGGGCCGCCGCCGACGGGCGCCGAGGCCGCCGCCTTCTATGGCAGGATCGCCACATTGACCGGCATTCCCGAGGATATCGTCACGCGCAACCGCGGCTTCCTCGGCAGTTCCTTCGTCAAACATTCAGATGGGGGCAGCGACGAGGTGATGAGCTCTTACGACGCCTCCTTTGCAGCTCCCGATCCCTATCCGGAATCGGATTACGATCGCGGCGACGACGCCATCCTCGACGGTTTCACCCGCGCCTATGGCGGCGCCTTTGCCGATTACGCCCGCAACGAACTCGGTTTCAGGACCGAGATGACCTATTCGCTACTCGACGGCGATATCAGCCGGCGTTGGGAATGGGGCGGCGGGCGTGGCGGCGGATCGCGCTTCCAGGCCAGTGCCACCGACGACATCCGGCAGCTGCTCGCCGCGAACCCCGCCTTCCATCTGCTGATCGCACATGGCTACAGCGACCTGGTGACGCCTTATGGCGTCAGCCGCTATGTGGTCGACCGTCTGCCGCCCTCGCTCGCCGGCGGCCGTGTCGGACTGAAGCTTTATCGCGGCGGCCATATGTTCTATACAAGAGCTGATCAGCGGGCCGCCTTTACGGCCGATGCAAAGGCCTTCTACGCCACACATTTGGCCGCTCAGCCAGCGGACTAAAGCGTGGCGATGTCTTTGTCGCTAACCGCTCTACAGTTTTGCGCAACATGCTTTGGGGACTTGCCGATGCATATTACCGGAGGATGCCACTGCGGCGCGATCCGCTATCAGGCGGAGATCGACCCGGAGCGGGTGTCGATCTGCCATTGCACCGATTGCCAGCGGTTGACGGGCTCGGCCTATCGCATCACCGCGCCTGCGAGGCCGGGACGTTTCACGCTCACTTCAGGCGAGCCGAGAGGCTACGCAAAATATGGCGACAGCGGTGGCCTCAGCCGGCAATTCTTCTGCCCGAATTGCGGATCGCCGCTCTACCGCACGGACGGCGACGGCGGCGGGTTCGGCATCCGCGTCGGCAGCATCGACCAGCGGCAGGAACTGGTGCCGAAGAAACAGATATGGTGCCGCTCAGCCTTGCCCGGGGTGGAGAATATCGAAACGCTTCCGCGCTTCGAGGGTGAGGATTAGGCTGGCCGCGGCTTAACATCCCGCCTCTATTCCGGCAGAGGCATGTCCGGCCAGCTATCGGTGACGCCGGCCTGTACCGGACGCTCCAGATAGGTGGAAAGCGCAATATAGCTGCGGGTGCCGGTGACACCGGGAACGGCGTGGATCTGGGCGAGAAAAGCTTCCAATGCCTGCGGGCTGGCGGTGCGGACCTTGAAGAGAATGCTGGCGTCGCCGGCGACCGAATGCATCTCCTCGACCTCGGGAAACTGCAGGACCTGCATCAGCCGTTCGCTCTTGCCCCAGCCGGCCGCCTCCACATGCACGAAGGCAAGCAGCGGTTTGCCGAGGGCCGCGCCATCGAGTGCGGCATGCACGCCCTTGATGGCGCCGGATTGTCTTAAGCGGCGCACACGCTCATGCACGGCCGGCGCCGACAGACCAACCGTTTCGCCAAGCCTGGCATAGCTTTGGCTGCTGTCGGCGGCGAGCGCGGCTAATATTCTTCGGTCGAATGCATCGATGCCAGCCTGCAGCCCGCGTCCGTGCCGAAGATCCTCTGTATTTTTGACCATTCCGCAAACTCCCCTTTCTGCCGAAGAATAATCGCCGATACTCGCGTTATTCAACAAAATATTCGGAATGGGAGAAATTTCATGGAGATGATCGCGCACAATCCGGCAAACGGGATCTATGCAGCCAGCCCTGATTACATCCATGCGCTGGAGGTCAGGCAAACGTCCCGGCTGCTCTTCGTCAGCGGTACGATGGGTCTCGATCAACAGGGAATGGCGGCGGCCGATCTGGAAGGACAGCTGGACCTCATCTGGTCCAATCTGCGCGCCATCCTCACCTCCGCTGATATGACGGTCGACCATATCGTGCGGCTGACGAGCTATCTGCGCAAAGGCGCCTTTATGGAAGCGAACCAGAATGCCCGTCTTCGGGCGCTTGGCGGCCGCGCCGTGCCGACCACGGCGATCATCGTCGAAACGCTGCGCGACGACTGGCTCGTTGAGATCGAGATCATCGCCGCCGGCTGACGGCAGATTGGCCGTCGCACCGCAAAGGTGCGACGGCTGCGGCAATCAGGCCGCCTGTTTCAACAGGCCGAGCGCCTCGGCCAGATCGACCTCGCCGCGGAAACCGCCGCTGCTCTTCGCCTCCTGCCGATGCTCGATCGCATGGGCAAAACGCACGGCCGGCTCCTGCTGCATGCGCTCATAGAGGCGATGCAGGCCGGGAAACTGCCGGCGGTCGACGACCTTGTGGAAATCGTTCCAACGGGCGATGCCGACGAAATAGGCGTCCGCCAGGCTCGGGCCATTGCCGAGAAGCCATTCGCGGCCATCGAGCAGACGCTCCAGCGTATGATGCGCCTTTTCGACCGCGGCGGTGCCATAGGCCGTGAGTGCCTGCTTCTGCTGCGGCTCCAGCGGATGCTCGATCGCATACCAGAGCGGGCCGAAGGCCTGGAAGAAGGTGGTATTGAGAAAGGCGAGCATCTGGTTCAGCCGATCGAAATCCGCTGAGCCCGGCGCAAAGCCCAGACCGTTACCGATCGTGCGGGCGCCGATATGGTGCAAGATCGCCATGCTTTCACTGATCGTCCTGCCATCTTCGAGCAGCAGCGACGGCGTTTCGCCGACCATGTTGATCCGCTTATAGTCTTCGCTGGAGACTATTTCCGGCATCTCGACGCGGCAGAGCCGATATGGCAGGCCGGACCATTCCAGCGCGACGATCGAGCCGAAGGAGCAGCCTTCCGGCACGCCGTAAAACAATATGGGTGACATCAATCGTTCCTTTCAGAATTGAACCCGTTTGGACACGATCAATGTGAGGATGTGGACGATCTTGCGGTAGAGGCTATAAATGCATCGCAATGTCCACATATCTGGAAGCTGACGATGGCGCTTTTCAACCTCAATGACCTCCATCTTTTCGTGCAGGCCGTCGACAGCGGCAGCTTTACCGCCGCCGCAAGACATCTCGGCATTCCGAAATCGACGGTGAGCAAGCGGGTTGCAGAACTGGAGGCACGGCTTGGCGTGCGGCTGATCCAGCGCACGTCGCGAAGCTTCGCGCTGACCGAGCTCGGCCGGGAATTCTTTCAGCATGCCCAGGCCTCGATCATCGAGGCGGAGATGGCCGAGGGCATCGTGCGGCGGCATCTGGCCGAACCCGCCGGCAGCGTTCGCCTGACCGCCTCGGTGCCGACGGCGCAGTTTACCTTGACGGAGCATCTGCCGGCGCTGGCTGTGCGCTATCCGAAGCTCAGGCTCTCCGTGCATGTGACGGACCGTTTCGTCGATATCGTCCAGGAAGGGTTCGACATCGCGCTGCGCAGCCACCGCGGGCCACTGCCGGATTCGGCGCTCGTGCAGAGGAAGCTCGCCAGTCACCCCTTCTTCATCCTCGCCTCGCCGGATTATGTGAGTGCCCATGGCCAACCGCGCCGGCCGGAGGAGCTGGCACAGCATGCGACGATCATGACCAGCCTGACGGAGGACCAGTGGCGGCTCTATTCGGGTGGCGACGAGGCTCTTGTCACGCTGCATTCGGTCATGGCGGCGGATGAGCCCTATGTCTTGATGGAAATGGCCATCTCGGGGCTCGGCATTACCTGCCTGCCGGCATCCGTCTGCCGCAAGGCGCTGGCCGACGGGCGGCTGGTGAGGGTGCTGCCGGAATGGACGGCCGGCAGCATCGAAACGACGATCCTGATGCCGCACCGGCGCGGCCAGCTGCCGGCAGTGCGCGCCGTCGTCGACTTCCTGGCGGAGCGGTTTGGCGGATAACGCTCCGCCCATGAGCAGCAGACGGAGAAACGCGACATTTCGAAGGAGACAGGCCGTATTCGGCCATCAGCCGCACTTCGAGCTGCAGGGCACCAACGATCGCCGGCGAGGCGTCTTCCGGCGAGACTGCAAGTCGTCGCTCGCTCGTGCTTCAAATCCCACTTTCGCCTCTTCCTATCCCAACCATCGCCTCGTTTGTTCGACTATCCGCCCCGCCCCCGGGTCTCCCACCAGCACTCAGTAAAACATGAAATGCGATGTATTCCTCTACGAACAAATAGAAGGGTCCAATGTAGTTTGATACAGCTTCGGTCTGTAGCTCAAACTGGCTAAGTGCATATTAGGTTAATTTGCAGTATAGATAGAGTTGGGGAGAGATTCGCGTCACGGACGCGATAGGTCGATATAGTATTCAACGGCCTTTTCTGAATTTTACCAACTCTGTCTTGCGCATTTGCGTAATTAACTTCAGAGTTGTTATTATTCAGCTATGCGTATGGACTTTAGTCTTAGCGTAGTTACGGACTTTAGTCCTAATACCTTCCAACTGAGAATGGACCAGCGCTCTCGATCGGCGAATCAATAGTCGTCATTGAGCGCCTTAAAATCAATGCGCAAGGAGGTAGACTAAGCGGGTGCATTCCGGCATCCGGACTTGGTCCCTTCTCTCAATGCGATTGAAACCGAGGGAGAAACTCCATGGCACTCGACATCACGACCCAGGACATCATCATCGACGAGACCACCGGTCTGACCGACGACGATATCAACCCTGCCACACCGCCGCACAACGCCAATACCACGCTGCAATATTTGTTAGGTCTTGACGTTACCGGCGGGCTGACCTCACCGGAGGTCGCCTACCAGAGCAATTTCGTCGTGGCCTCGGCGAGCGCCGGGGAAACCATCACCTCGGTCGTTCTCACCCAGAGCGCCTCCGGGACTCCGTTTTCCACCACGGTCGGCGTCAACAGCGGCATTCGCACCGTTGACGGCGATTACGTCTGGCTGTTCCAAGATCCGACACGTCCAAACGTGGTGATCGGCGTCATCGGTACCTCTAACCCGCTCACCGAGCCCGTTGAAACCGGGCCGCTCGCCTTCTCGCTGGCGCTGATCGGCAGTGGCGCCGCTGCGGACCTGTACACGGTCCAGTACGTGCCGTTGTTCCATACGGATGCGACCAATGCCGACGACCGCATCGATCTGACGAACAAGGTGTTCGCGTCGGTCAGTGGAACCTCGGTGGTCAATTTCAGCCAGCTTGGCGACGCACCGTCCGGACATAACAACTGGTATATTCTCGACGCCGACGCAGCCAGCCCCCAGAAGATCCTCGTCACAGCTCACGACAATGGCGTGCAGGCGGAAGTCAACGTCAGCACCCAAGGCCTGGGTGTCGCATCGCAAGACGTGCGCTTCGGCCGCGAGCTCCAGATTGACCTAATCACCGGCGGCACCCAGAGCGCCGGCAAGGATTTCACCAACACGCCAACCGCGCCCGACTACGGCACCCACCTCGAGAACGTCTCCACCGCCGGCTTCTCGATCTCGCAGTCGACGCCGACCAGCACCGTCGCCGACATCGAGATCCACGCCTATAATAATGACGACAATGTTGAAGGCGCTGACTTCCCCACTGACGACAACGATGCCGAGATCAATATCACCGGCGTGACGTTCAAGCTGAACGGCGTGACAAAAACAGCCGCTGAGCTCGGCATCACGGTCAATCTGGCCGGCACCGGACTGATCCTCGAGGATGTCGGCGAGGGCGTGACGATCGACTTCACGACCGCAGGCGGAGTTGGCGGAACATTCGATCGCTTCACCATCAGGAATATCGACACCGAGAAAGACTTTTTCGATGTCAAAGAGGTGCATTATGGTGGTGAGGTGAGCAACGCCTACAACGAAGAGGTTGGCTCCTTCATCAACTTCGACGACGACGGGCCGACGATCACGGCAACCGGCACCCCGCCGGTACTGACGGTCGACGAGACCAACCTGACCACCGATGCCAGCGGAGACTTCGCGACCTTCTTCACCTCGAATGCAGGGGCCGACGGCGGCGCCATCACCTATGCGCTCGGCATCAGCCAGATCACCAATGTCAGCGGCCTCACCGACACCGCAACCGGCCAGTCCGTGCTGCTCTTCGTCGAAGGCGGCAATGTCGTCGGCCGCGCCGGAGCCGGCGGCCCGGTCGTCTTCACCGTCAGCGTCAGCGCTGCCGGCCTCGTCAGCCTCGACCAGGCGCGGGCCGTGGTCCATGCCGACGCAACCAACCCGGACGACAGCATCACTCTGGCCGCCGCCGACCTCGTCACCCTGACCGCGACCATCACCGACGGCGACGGCGATCACGCCGCAGCCACCCACAATATCGCTCAGAATTTCAACTTCGAGGATGACGCGCCGATAATCGGGATTAAAGGCGGCCCGCTTCCACTGATCGTCGACGAGACCGACCTGACGACCAATGTCAGCGCCCTCGGGGCCGCCTTCGTCGCCTTCCCCGGGGCCGATGGCGTTGGCAACGGAATCACCTATGCGCTCGGCATCAACCAGATCACCAATGTCAGCGGCCTCACCGACACCGAAACCGGCGAGTCCGTGCTGCTCTTCCTCGAAGGCGGCAATGTCGTCGGCCGCGCCGGAGCCGGCGGTCCGGTCGTCTTCACCGTCAGCGTCAGCGCTGCCGGCGTCATCACCCTCGACCAGGCGCGGGCGGTCGTCCATGCCGACGCAACCAACCCAGATGACAGCAGGACCCTGGCGGCCGCCGACCTCGTCACGCTGACCGCGACCATCACCGACGGCGACGGCGATCAGGCAACCTCCACCAGCTCTATCGGCCAGAGCCTCTACTTCAAGGATGACGGGCCGACGATCACAGTGCCGTTTGACGGCAACCCGGCTCTCGCAGGCATCCAACACGAAACCCTGGCCAACGTGCTCAACGCCTCGGCCAGCGGCGCCTTCGGCTACAATATCGGGGCGGATGTCCACGCGGCGGCTTTCTATACCGGTGGCGGATCCGACTTTATCGACCAGGATGGCGGGACGGCCAGTGTCCAGATCGGACTGACCGGCACGATTACCGGCGGTGGCGGCGGCAATCTCGTCACCTCGAATGTGACGCTGGCGTCAGAGAGCCTCACCTCTGCGACGTTCAACTTCACCTTCACCTATGACAAGGATCCGGCAGCCGGCGTCCAGGCGGGCACGGCGGGCGGCACCCTCGTCATCGACAAGGCCGGCGATACCTATACGGTCAACCTCACCGACCCGCTCGAAGGCTTCAGCTTCGACGTTCTCCACACCAGCCAGCTCTTGTCCAAGGAGCCCACCGGCAATACCGGCCACCCGCAGATCGTGCTGGAACGGTTGCAGGCGGATGACGCGAACACACCTGACGATGAAGACTTCTACGTGCAATTCACGGGCAACGCGATCAACAGAGGCAACCCGTTCAGCTTGACGAACAATGGGCAGGGGTCATCCGCCGACTCCACCTTCACCATCGGTGGTCACGAGATGGTCAGCAACAACAATCCAACGTGGGTGTCTGCGACACAGAGCACCAACGGTGTCGCCGGCGATACGATCCAGAAAGACGAACTGCTGACGCTGCGGTTCTTCAACAGCAATGTCGGCATTGCCAACGAGGCCACGACCCCGACGGCGACCGCCGGCACGATGGCCATCAAGTTCGACGGCATCGGCAACAGCGAGGACCTGATGCTGATCCTCAACCTGATCGACAAGAACGGCGCCGACAATATCGCCGGCACCGCGGACGACAACACGACCATCACCCGGGCCATGTACGTGTCGAATGATGACATCTACAAGACAGGCCAGGTGCCGACCGCCTACAGCAGCGAGTTCACGCTCGACCAAAATGACGGCCTCGTGATCGTCGAGCAGAACGACTACAACGCCGCCGGCGAAGACTACGTACTGCAGGGGGCGCAGATCATGCAGTCCGGCAACGGAATCACCGGCAACAATACGGCGATCGACCTGGTGAAGGCGACCGGCGCCAATGGCGGCAGCAATGCGACCGGCGGTCTGGTAAACTTCGACGCCACCGATAATGACGTGCTGAAGATCACCGACATCGGTTTCACCTCGACCGTGACCGAGACGCCGAACGCCAACCTCGACTTCGCCTTCCAGGTGGAGGACGCCGATGGCGATCAGACAGCGATGCAGCACATCCTTGTTGACGTCGCCTG
The DNA here is from genome assembly GCF_019778565.1 of Rhizobium laguerreae. Taxonomy (NCBI): domain Bacteria; kingdom Pseudomonadati; phylum Pseudomonadota; class Alphaproteobacteria; order Hyphomicrobiales; family Rhizobiaceae; genus Rhizobium; species Rhizobium laguerreae. The sequence goes on from NZ_JAAXQT010000006.1 coordinate 82,271, forward strand.
ACATACGACCAGCGGGGCAGCGAAAGCTGCCCCCGTTCTGCCATTGCATGACGTGTCATCTCGAGTACCAGAGCTGGAAAGATGAAAACCAAACAGCCGCCCCCGGCGCTTCAGGTGGTGATGAAAGAAGCCAGGCGGGCGATCCGACCGCTTATCTGGTTCAGCGGCGGCATCAATGTGCTGATGCTGACCGGGGCACTTTACATGCTGCAGGTCTACCACCGCGTCTTGTCCAGCCACAGTCTGGAGACGTTGGCAATGCTGTCGCTGATGGCGGCGGGCGCACTTGCGGCTATGGCGGGGCTGGAGGTGGTGCGCGGCCGCCTTCTGGCAACCGTCGGATCGTGGATGAACGCGCGTCTGGCACCGGTTCTGCTGACGGCATCGGTGGAATATGCCGCCTCAGCGCCCGGCCAGGTCAACGCCCGTCCGCTGCGCGACCTCGATCAAGTCCGAAATTTCTTCACCAGCCCAAGCATCTTCCCGATCCTTGACGCGCCTTGGGCGCCGCTGTTTTTCGCCGCCATATTCTTCATGCATCCGTGGCTGGGCTGGTTGGCGCTTTGCGGCGGGGCGGTGCTCTTTGCGCTGGCCTTGCTCAACGAATGGCTGACCCGCAAGCCATTGATCGAGGCGGCAGGCGCACAGTCGCGCGCCTATGTCCAGGCTGAGGCCGCAATCCGCAATGCCGAGGTCGTCCAGGCGATGGGGATGTTGAAGCCCTTGATGGAGGGCTGGAAAACGCAGCAGGACGAGGCAAACAGGGGCCAGGTGCTTGCCGCCAACCGCGGCGGCATCATCTCCGCCATCGCCCGCTGTCACCGGCTGGCCCTGCAGATGGGGATACTCGGCCTTGGGGCCTATCTCGTCCTGCGCAACGAGGCTTCACCCGGCATCATGGTCGCCGCCTCCATCCTCATGGGTCGCGCGTTGTCGCCTGTCGAACAGGCGATCGGCACGTGGAAGGCGACGGTCGGCGCGCGTGCCGCTTACAAGCGTCTCGCCGCAGTCGCCGGCCAGCACCCGGAGGCCACACCGGTTCTGCCACTCCCACGACCGAAAGGTAAGTTTGAGGCCGACAATATTGTGCTTGCCCGACAGGGCGGCGAGCCTATCCTGAAAGGGATCGACTTCCACCTCGAGCCGGGTGAATCGATGGCGCTGATCGGCCAGAGCGCGGCCGGCAAGACGAGTCTGGCGCGAATACTGGCCGGTGCCTGGCGTCCATCTGGAGGGCGCGCGTTGCTTGATGGCATGGACGTTGCCCAATGGGCGGCGGAAGATCGTGGCCATTATGTCGGTTACCTGCCGCAAGACATCGAGCTCTTCGCCGGTACCGTCTCCGAAAACATCTGCCGCTTCGCAAAGCTCAGCCCAGTGGTCTTCGACAAGGTGGTTAAGGCCGCACAGCTGGCGGGAGTTCACGAACTGATCAAAGGACTGCCGAAAGGTTACCTCACAGAGATCGGCGAATCCGGCGCGGTCCTATCAGGCGGACAGCGCCAACGCATCGGGTTGGCGCGAGCACTCTACGGCGACCCGGCCCTCATTATCCTGGACGAGCCCAATTCCAACCTCGACCGCGAGGGTGAGGAGGCATTGATCGCAGCGCTCAGCACGGTCAAGGCGACAGGCACGACTGTCATCCTGATCGCGCACCGACCGAACATCATGGAGACGGTTGACAAGATATTGATCCTCAACCGGGGCCAACAGGACCTCTTCGGTCCACGCGACTATGTCTTCAATGAGCTCGCCGCGCGCGCCCGCAAGGTTAGCCAGATGCCGACCATAGTGGCGAAATAAGCCAGGAAAAGAAAACCGACATGCAGGATATGAAGGTCGTTCCGCTACCCGTTTCGCCGCCCGCCGCACCGGTCCCCCTGCGTCTCACCGGCGTGACGTTCACCGGCTTCGCGATCATGTTCCTGTTCTTCGGCATGGCGGGGGGCTGGGCGACGCTTGCACCATTGGATAGCGCCGCCGTGGCACCGGGCGTGATCAAGGTTGCCGGCGACCGCAAGCTCATCCAGCACCTCGAGGGCGGCATCATCGCAGAGCTGCACGCCGCCAACGGTGATATCGTCAAGGCGGGCAAAGTCCTCATCCAGCTCGACAACACACCGGCAAAGGCGAGGCTTGACCTGATCCAGAACCGGATAGCAACGCGTGAGTCGCTTGCCGCTCGTCTCAGGGCTGAGCGTGACGGCAAGGCCGAGATCGAGTTTGATCCGGCATTGCTCGCAAACCGCGACAAAGCCGCAAAGGACGCGGTGGCCTCACAGCGTGACGTGTTCGCCGCGAAGCACGACAACCTGAAGGACGAGCGGGAAATTCTCAGCCAGCGCCGTCACCAGACCGAGGAAGAGATAACGGGACTGGAGGGGCTTATCGTCACCGAGGACAAGCAGATCGAAGCACTCGAGGGCGAAACCAAAGACCTTGAAAGCCTGATCAAGCGTGGGCTGGTCACGCGCGAGCGGAACCTGATGCTCAGACGGCAACAGCGGGAGATCGAGGGGGAGCGCGCCACCAACGTTGCGGCCATCGCTCGCGCCAAAAGCGCCATGGCCGAGATCGACATGCAGATCTTGAACCTCGGCACGGTGCGGCTCAACGAGGCTGTCGAAGAGTTGAGCAAGGTCGAGGCGGAGTTGTTCGACCTCAGACAGGAGGAGCGTTCCGCCAAGGACGTGCTTGCCCGTACCAATGTCGTCGCCCCCGTTGACGGCATCGTCATGGACCTGAAGGTCCACACGGCGGGTGGTGTCGTAAAACCCGGCGAGACACTGATGACCGTCGTGCCGCTCGGACAGCAACTCGTGGTCGAGGCCATGGTCAGGCCGGAGGACGTCGAAACGATCGCCCCCGGACAGCTCGCGCGCGTCAGTTTCCCGGCCTTCGCCCGCTACAGCCTCCCGCCGCTCGACGGCGTCGTGGAGGTCGTGTCGGCTGACCGGATGACGGAGGAGCGTAGCGGTGCACCTTATTTCGCCGCGACCGTGGTGATCGACAAGAGCGAATTCGCCAAGCTGGAGGGCCGCAAGCTGATGCCCGGCATGTCGAGCGAAACGATGATCCGGACGGGTGCTCGCACCGTGCTTTCATATCTGGCTGAGCCGATCGCCCAGAACTTCCGCCGAGCGATGCGGGAAAAATAGCCGCAGGCCCCCAACGGCTTTTTCGCTGCCTGACTGGGCTCGATGACGCGCAAATGTCAATGCCGCAGCGACCGCTTACCAGCGAGCCTCACCACAGCATTCGGGGCTTAATTATCACGCCGCCTTGGCGGCGTGATATTCCTTGATGGCGACCATCTTGATCGCCGGATGGCGCTCTGACTCGTAACGCAGCGAGAAACCGTCCTGGGCGAGGAAGACCGGATCACCGTCGAGATCGCGGGCGATATCGCCGCGTTTAACGGTGAGGAATTTTTCGAGATCGGCCGGCTGATCGGCCGAGATCCAGCGGCAGACCGAGAAACGCGACATTTCGAAGGACACCGGCAGGCCGTATTCGGCCATCAGCCGCTCCTTCAAGACGTCGAGCTGCAGGGCGCCGACGACGCCGACGATCGCCGGCGAGCCGTCTTCCGGCGAAAACAGCTGGACGACGCCTTCTTCGGCCATCTGCTGCAGGGCTTCCTTGAGCTTCTTCGCCTTCATGGCGTCTTCCAGACGCACGCGGCGCAGGATCTCCGGCGAGAAGTTCGGCACACCCTGGAAGACCAGCGATTCACCTTCGGTCAGCGTATCGCCGATCCGGAGCGTTCCGTGGTTCGGAATGCCGACGACGTCGCCGGCATAGGCCGTGTCGGCGAGTTGGCGCTGCGAGGCGAAGAAGAATTGCGGCGCCGTCAGGCCGAGCTGCTTGCCGGTGCGGGCAAGCCTTGCCTTCATGCCGCGCTCGAGCTTGCCGGAGCAGATGCGGGCAAAGGCGATGCGGTCGCGGTGGTTGGGGTCCATGTTCGCCTGGATCTTGAAGACGAAGGCCGTCATCTTGTCGTCGGTCGCATGCACGGTCCTGGTATCGGCGATCTGGTCACGCGGCGGCGGCGCAAAATCGCCGAGAGCGTTGATGAGGTCGCGAACGCCGTAATTGCGCAGCGCCGAGCCGAAAAAGACAGGTGTCATATGGCCTTCCAGGAAGGCCTGACGGTCGAACGGACGGCAGGCCTCGATCGCCAGCTCGGTCTCCTCGACGAAGACCTGGCGCTCGTTTTCCGGCAGCCTGCCGGCGACGCTTTGCGGGCCATTGACCGGCGTTCCCTCGATTTCGGTATCCGAACCGCGCACCGTGTTGGCGGCGATATTGTAGGAGCCGCAAAAGGTCTTGGAGCGGCCGATCGGCCAGGTGATCGGCGCCGTATCCAGCGCCAGCTTCTCTTCCACCTCGTCGAGGATCTCGAAGGGATCGCGGCTTTCGCGGTCCATCTTGTTGATGAAGGTGATGATCGGGATATCGCGCATGCGGCAGACTTCGAACAGCTTCAGCGTGCGCGGCTCGATACCCTTGGCGGCATCGATGACCATGACGGCGGCATCGACCGCCGTCAGCGTGCGATAGGTATCGTCGGCGAAGTCCTCGTGTCCCGGCGTATCGAGGATGTTGAAGACATTATCGTTATATTCGAAGGTCATCACCGAGGTGACGACGGAGATGCCGCGTTCGCGCTCGATCTTCATCCAGTCGGAGCGCGTCTGCATGCGATCCTTCTTCGCCTTGACTTCGCCGGCAAGCTGAATGGCGCCGCCGAACAGCAGGAGCTTTTCGGTGAGCGTCGTCTTACCCGCGTCCGGGTGGGCGATAATAGCGAATGTGCGGCGGCGGGAGACCGCCTCGGCGAGACTTTCGGCCATGCTTGTAAATCCTGTGGAATTGCCGCGTATCTAGCGATTAAAGCCCGGCAATGCAATTGACCTCGGGCCCTCGGGCGCAAAGTAATGGGCCATGACCATTCATCACGATACGCGCCCGACGCTGAACCTGATCCGCTTAGCCAATGGCGAGGGCCTAGATCTGCCCGCCTATGAAAGCAAGGGAGCTGCCGGTATGGACCTGCGTGCCGCCGTCGACGAGGCAGCGCCGCTGACGCTTCTGCCCGGCAAGCGGACGCTGGTGCCGACCGGCTTCATCTTCGAGATCCCCGAAGGTTTCGAGGGACAGGTGCGGCCGCGCTCCGGCCTCGCCTTCAAAAACGGCATCACCTGCCTGAATTCACCGGGCACCGTCGACAGCGATTATCGCGGCGAGGTGAAGGTGCTGCTCATCAATCTCGGCGAGGAGCCCTTCGTCATTTCGCGCGGCATGCGCATCGCCCAGATGGTGATCGCGCCGGTCACCCAGGCGCAAGTGGCCGAGATCACCGCGGCCAGCGAAACGGTGCGCGGCGCAGGCGGCTTCGGCTCCACCGGCGCCTGATGACAGAGCGCCTCGACAGTGCCGGCCTGATCTTCCGGCAGGACTATTTCGGCGATCCCGCCGGCTGGGCGGCACTGGTCTGCCTGCTCAAGGATATTTTCGGCATCGATGTCGGGCCGCTGCAACAGCTGGGCGGCCCTGATCCCACCAGCATGCCCTTCGGCTGGTTTGATGCCGAAGGCGAACTTGCGGCCAATATCTCAGCTTTCGCGCTGCCCTTCGTCCTCAATGGCAGGATCGTCCATGCCGCCGGGCTGCAATCTGGTGCTGTCCGGCCGCCATGGCGCGGCCGCGGGCTCTATGGAGACGTCACGGTGAAAGCGCTCGACTGGTGCGAGAAGCAGGGCTTTGAAGCCATCATCCTCTATACCGACAAGCCGTCGCTCTACGAGCCCTACGGTTTCCGCGCGATACCGCTGCACCGATACGAGGGAGCAGCACCTGCCCCCTCAGCTTCCGCCGCACTCGCCCGGCCGCTATTGCCAACAAACGCGGATGACCTTGCCTTACTGCAATCGCTGCTGAAGGCAAGAAGCCCGGTTTCGACCTCGCTGGCGGTCACAGTCAATGCGGCGATGTTTCTGATCAACACCCAGCTCGATCCCGATATCCGCATCAGCTTCCTCGAAGACAAACAGGCGGTGATCGCCTGGAAGATCGATGAGGCGGGCCGCTTCAGCCTTCTCGATATCGTGGCGGCTGATATCCCGCCGCTTGCAGCGATCCTCGCCGGACTGCAGATCGCCCCCGCCTCCGTCGAGGTGCTTTTCCGTCCCGACAAGCTCGGCTGGGAGGGCGTTCCACAATCGTTGCAAAGCGGCACGAGGCTGATGCTGCGCGGGCTCGGCGATACCACCCCGGATTTTCCGGCAATGCTGTCGCCGATGGCGGAATTCTAGAGCAGTTCGGTTGATGAACGGCGGGAGCGGTGTTTGTTGGAGGCGCTTATGTCATTTAGGAAAGCGCCATGGCGCTTGATTGCGGGACTAGCCACAGCGTTGATCGCGACACCGACGCTTGCGATCGATTCAACAAAGCTTCAGTCGATTCGCTCATCATTGTCTTTGGAAGAGATCGTCGCGTTTGCCGTTTCGAAATCAACAGCGCCGATTCTCGACATCGACAATCCAATCGACGTGAACATCGTCATCAATGTGAAGGGCATGGAGAGGAGCGATATTCAAGCTTTGCAGCTAGAGTTTTTCCGCGTGTTTTTTAGGCTGATGGCTTACGCAGACGTTCGTCTCAATTTCAACGCCAGCCAGTCGATAGATTACTCAGTTGGAGCGCCATATGCCCCTTTCGGTGATCAGAACCAGCCGTCAAACACCCAGACCGTCGAAGTGTTCGTTGATCGTGATGCGCTCAAGCTGGCAAAATTGGGCCAGATAGCAGTGCACGATATAGACACGCTTCGAAGCAAGCCGGACACATTAGAATGCTACCATGAGCGCCGAATAGGATACCCGGTTATCAACGTCGTCATCGACCGCGATATCAATCCGGTAGGCTGCCTTTACACAGTCCTGCTGCAGTCGGTCGGGATTAAGGGACCCTTCGGCGGGGTTGCAGCAACATATCGCGCCGGGGACGTTCCCGGCTTCAGGCGCAATGCCGAAATGGCGGCAGCATACGCCATTCGCGAGTGCCGATCTGTCGTCGATAAAAAAGACCAGCTTGAGAAATGCCTGAGAGGCGTTCTCAAGGAAGGGAACTAAGGACCGCGGATTGGCCGATACAGCCTCGAGTTCCCGCGCGAGACGCCGTCGATGGCGAATTTCTAGGGCTCCTGCTCAGCCAATACCTACCTTTTCCGGGAAAGCGGCGGCAGGCGGCGCTTGACGGGTGAGGCTTTGATCATCGCGGTGTTGGTCTCCGCCCTTTCGGCAACGCGGTCCAGGATGCCATCGAGGTCCGCCATGGAGCGGATGACCAGACGGGCAATGAAGCAATCCTCGCCCGTCACCTTGTCGCATTCGATGATTTCGGGAATTTCCTGGATAATGCGCTCGACGATGTGCAACTGCCCGGGCAGCGGACGCACGCGCACGATCGCCTGCAGGGGATAACCGACGGCGGCAGGATCGAGGTCGATGGTGAAGGCCTTGATGACGCCGCGCTCCTCCAGCCGGCGCAGGCGCTCGGCAGCACTCGGCGAAGAGAGGCCGACCTGCTGGGCCAGTTCCTTCAGCGAGATCCGCGCATTGCCGGCCAGCGCCTCCAGAATGGCCTGATCGATTTCATCGAGCGATTGCACATCATTAGCCACGGCGATCTCTTTTCCTCTTATGATTAGGCGATACCGATAATTCTCCTTCTTATCTTTATATAAAATCGCCTCTCGCCGCAATATTCTTATGTCATCGAAATGGAGGCAATCATGAGCAGCGATATCAAAAGAGGCACGGCGGAAATGACGGCAGCGATGCTGATCTCGGGGACGATCGGCTGGTTCGTCGTCATGTCGGGCCAGCCAGTCAGCGGCGTGGTCTTCTGGCGCTGCCTGTTCGGCGCGCTGACTTTGCTTGTCATCTGCGGCGCGCTCGGGCTGCTGCGGCCCGGCATCATCACGCTACGCGCCTTCGGCATCGCCATTTTCGGCGGGATCGCCATCGTCTTGAACTGGCTGCTGCTGTTTGCCTCCTATTCGCATGCGACGATCTCGATCGCGACGACTGTCTATAACACCCAGCCTTTCATGCTGCTGGTGCTCGGGGCGCTCTTTCTCCGTGAGAAGATCACCGCAACCAAGCTGTTCTGGCTGGCGCTCGCCTTCGCCGGCATGGTGGCGATCGTCCAAGGGAAACCCGGTGCGGGCGGCGCTGCGTTCGACGGCTACGGCCTCGGCATCCTGATGGCGCTCGGTGCTGCCTTCTTCTACGCGCTCGCAGCCCTTGCCGCGAAATGGCTGAAGGGCACGCCGCCGCATCTGATCGCGCTCATCCAGGTCGCAACCGGCATGCTGATGCTGGCGCCGATGACCGATTTTTCCCATCCGCCAGGCGATGTCAGGGGCTGGGCGATCCTAGCTACCGTCGGCGTCGTCCATACCGGGCTGATGTATGTGCTGCTCTACGGCGCGATCCAGCGGCTGCCGACGCATCTCACCGGCGCCCTGTCCTTCATCTATCCGATCGCGGCGATCGTCGTCGACCGGCTGGCCTTCGGCCACGCGCTGCAGCCGATGCAGATATTGGGTGCGGCGATCATTCTGCTTGCCGCCGCCGGCATGAATCTCGGCTGGACGCCGCGGTGGCTACGGCCGCGGGCGCTCGAGAGCTGAGAACCGGACACCTGTCCCGCGCATGGCAAGCACGCCCGGGCATGGCAAGCATGCCTGGGCATGGCAAGCATGCCCGGGGATATGCCGATATTATTTCTGCCCGCGCGTCGTTTCGAACAGGAACCAGGTACGGCGCTCGGCCTCGTCGATCCAGTTTTCGATCAGGCTGGCGCTTGCGACATCATTATGCTCGTCGCAGAGGTCATGCACCTCGCGCAGCAGCGAAACGAGCTGAGCGTTATCCTCGCGCAGTTCCGACAACATGTCCTCGGGCGTGACGAAATCCGCGTCATTGTCCGAAATGCGCTGCTGGCGAGCAATCTGGCCGATGGAGCGCAACGTCGTGCCGCCGATCTTACGGGCACGCTCGGCAATGTCGTCGGTCATGGCGAAGATCTGCTCGGCCTGTTCGTCGAGCAGCAGATGATAATCGCGAAAATGCGGGCCGGACATGTGCCAGTGGAAATTCTTGGTCTTGAGATAGAGCGCAAAGACATCGGCGAGCAGCGCCGTCAGCGCTGCCGAAATATCGGTGATGGCATTGGTCGGCAGATCCGAAGGGGTCTTCAGGGGCGCAAGTCTGGTCTTCTCGGCCTGTGTGGCGGACATCCGTTTTCTCCTTGGGGTGACGAAGCGATATGGGGGACCTGATAGGGCGACGATGACATGTTGATGAAGACGGCCGTGACAATGAGTGCCCGGCGGAGTTCTTCACCGCAACAAATACGGGAGGCTCGCGGTTCTTCAAGGTCGTGGGCAGCCGGCGAGCAAGCATTGTTTCCGGTAGGGCCAAGCATTCCTGCCGGTGATGCAACCATCAACGCCGGCGGATTGATGGTTGCAGGCCCCGGATATAAAACAGCGAGGAAAAAGAAGGGAGCGCATCATGAGCCTTGCCGCCTTGCTGACCTATGCCGGAGCGCTGTTTATCGCCGCGGCCATTCCGGGACCGGGGATCACCGCGATTGTCGCACGCGCGCTCGGCTCGAATTTCCGCGAGACCTTCTTCATGGGTCTCGGCCTTGTGCTCGGCGACATGGCCTATCTGACAGCGGTCATTCTCGGCCTGGCCTTCGTGGCGCAAACCTTCACCGAAGTGTTCATATCAATCAAGATCGCCGGCGTCCTCTATCTCGGCTACATCGCCTGGAAACTCTGGACGGCGGGATTGTTGCCGCAGGATATCGCGGCGCGGAAATCCACCAATATCGGCCTGTCCTTCCTCTCCGGCCTGCTGGTGACGCTTGGTAATCCGAAGACCATGCTCTTCTATGTCGCCCTGGTGCCGACGCTGATCGATATCGGCAATATCGGCCTGCGAGACTATGCACTCCTGCTGACCACCACCTTCGTGGTGCTGATCGTCGTGCTCGTGCCCTATATGCTGCTTGCCTCGCGGGCCCGCACGATGCTGAAGCAGCCGCGGGCCTTGCAGGCGCTGAACCGGGTTGCATCAGGCATCCTCGCCGGCACCGCAGCCTTCATCGCCACGCGGGCGGCCTGAAATAAACATTCGGCAAGAAACGGTTTTCAAAGGTTTTTTTCTCTCCTGATCGCTCCTCCAGGTCGAACGCGGTCTGGCCTAGACGGGCCTTTGACCCTATTCTCCCCTCGATTTCAGGAGCAGGATTTCAAAGGGAGAGCACCCATGTCGCACAAGCCCGGCCGCGGCCGTATCTATTCCTCGATCACCGAGACCATCGGCGACACGCCGCTCGTGCGCTTCGACAAGCTGGCGCGGGAAAAGGGCGTCGTGGCGAACCTGATCGGCAAGCTCGAATTCTTCAACCCGATCGCCTCGGTGAAGGACCGCATCGGCGTCGCGATGATCGAGGGCCTCGAAGCGCAAGGCAAGATCACTCCCGGCAAGACGGTGCTGATCGAACCGACCTCCGGCAACACAGGCATCGCGCTCGCCTTTGCCGCCGCCGCCAAGGGTTATCGGCTGATCCTCACCATGCCGGAAACAATGTCGGTCGAGCGCCGCAAGATGCTGGCGCTGCTCGGCGCCGAGCTGGTGCTGACTGAGGGACCGAAGGGCATGAAGGGCGCCATCGCCAAGGCCGAGGAACTGGCGTCATCACTTGACGATGCCGTCATTCCGCAGCAGTTCGAAAATCCTGATAATCCCGAAATCCACCGCAAGACGACGGCCGAGGAAATCTGGAACGATACCGACGGCACGGTCGACATCGTCGTCTCCGGCATCGGCACCGGCGGCACGATCACCGGCGTCGGCCAGGTGCTGAAAAGCCGCAAGCCCGAGATCAAGATCATCGCCGTCGAGCCGGCCGATTCGCCGATCCTCTCCGGCGGCAACCCCGGCCCGCACAAGATCCAGGGCATCGGCGCCGGCTTCGCGCCGAAGATCCTCGATACCGGCATCTATGACGAGGTCGTCACCGTGACCAATGACGAGGCCTTCGAACAGGCGCGCCTGGTCGCCCGGCTCGAAGGCGTGCCGGTCGGCATCTCCTCGGGTGCTGCCCTGACGGCCGCAATCAAGGTCGGCGTCCGTCCCGAGAATGCCGGCAAGAACATCGTCATCATCATCCCCTCCTTCGCCGAGCGTTATCTTTCGACGGCGTTGTTTGAAGGGCTTGGGAGCTGAGGTAGGGCTTTGACCGGGGGGTTCCCGGACGTTCATCTTCGCAGAGTCTAGGGGCGCTTTGGCGCCCCTATTTGCTACGCCGCAGCCGTCAGTCTCTCTCGCCGGCGATGCTGCTCGATAAACAGATATTCGATCGCGAGGACCTTTTCCTCGCTGACATCTTTCGCCTCGTCGCCGCGCATTTCCTTTAAGCGGATGGCTGCATAGCTCATCCGCGTTTGGCCTCCCCGATCATGGAGGGGTCCACCGGAGGAGGGTTCTCGATGAAATCGTCCCGCATGGAGTGACCGATGCTTACGAAGTTAGCAGTAATCGGTCACTATCACTAACACCGGGCCCCACATTCAAGGGGCCGCCTATTTGGACTGCGTGCCAGCTACAGGGTTCTTTTCCCAATACGTCGGCAGATAGGACAGGAACAGTTCGTCCAATGCACGGCAGCGATATTTGAACCATTTTCGGGAGCGCTTTCCCCGGAAACCTTTCCAGCGATGCTGTTCCCAAAGCAATTTCTCAATCCTCAGCAAGGCAATCCAAAGGTATAGCAGGCCGTGGGCAAGTGTCGCCCTCGACGCCTCACCTACGTCTCCGAGCATCGCGAGCGGTCGAGAGTTTCCAGCAAAATCTTCTGGATGAGCTGCAACAATGTGAGCAACAAAATTCACATGAACGAAGTTGGAAAGCCACTGATACATATCCTTTCTGACTTCGTTCGGCGTCTGATCGATTGGGATGGAAAGCGGATCGTCGTCTTCCAGCAGCGAAACGGCAGCCCTAATTTTCGATGGAGATAGATGGCTTCTCCAGTGTTTGTAGCTCTCGTTAGGGTCTTCAAAGGATTTTATGAATTCTCGATACGTCGCTTCACTTGCCAAGACCATAATCAGCAAGTCCGCAGTCTCGATCACTCCTCTGAAGGTTGCTCGGGCCTGCCCTTCGAATCCATGAAGAACCAGTAGACGAAAGGCCTGCATGGATTGGGCTAGGTTAGAGGCCAAAACATAGAAAACCGCATTAGGAGATGGCTGGACTGGTAATTGGGCTTCTGGCCATATCACTCGGCTTCGATGATGTGCATTCTTCAGCCCAAAGTGTGACAGGTCGCAGACCTGCAACAGCGCCAAATCATATAGGAGGCACAGGGGCTGTAGCGCTTGTTCAGCGGAATCATAGACGGTTTTACGATTCTGCCATATCGCTCCGAGGAAACCCGATATCTCATCCTCAATTGATTTTGCACTCTCGTCTGGGGATTCTCGTTGGCTCCTTTGTAAATCAGGGTGACTTGCTGCCGTGGCTTCGCATGCCGCTTTGAGCAGTTCATATTCCTCGGGTTCCACGCTGAATCTCCGCATGCAAATCATCTCGCCGCGAAACGACCGGTGGCGGCGACCCACATCCATAAATTCTGAACCCTCCATTTGATAGATCGGCGACCTGCACGTCCTGGGCTAACTAACCACGAGCGCATTGGCGCCGATCGCAGCCGGCAGCGCGCCTGATATGGCGGCGATCGTTCCGTCGAGGTTGAGCTCGCCGACGACGACAAAATCCGACAGCGCATCGGCGGGAATGGCGCCGAGGGCAGCCATCAGGGCAAGGACGATCGGCAGGTCGAAATGCGAGCCTTCCTTCGGCAGGTCGGCAGGCGCCAGCTTGACCGTCACCCGCTTCGCCGGCAGCGCCAGGCCGGAGGCGTGGAGGGCCGCCTGCACGCGCTCGCGGCTTTCGGCAACCGCCTTGTCAAACAGTCCGACAATTGCCCCTTTTCTTACGCCGCCGCCGTCAACCTCTCACCCGCGATCCTGTAGGAGATCGCTTCGGCGAGATGGATGCGGCCGACCGTCGGCTTGCCGTCGAGATCGGCCAGGGTGCGGGCGACCTTCAGCACGCGGTGGTAACCGCGGGCGGAGAATTTCATCTTCTCGGCGGCGTCGCGCAGCAGCTGCAGGCCGCTGGCATCGGGCTCGGCCAATTTCTCGATCATCGCGGTGGAGCAGCGGGCATTGGTGCCGATGCCCTTTGCGCCGGTGCTTTCGAAGCGCTCCTGCTGGATCTCGCGGGCGCGGGCGACGCGGCGGGCGACGTCGGCGCTGGTTTCGGCCGCCATCGGCCGGATCAGATCGGCGGCGGAGACGGCCGGCACATCGATGCGGATATCGATGCGATCCATCAGCGGGCCGGAGATGCGGGCCTGGTAATCGCTCATGCAGCGCGGGCCACGGGCACAGGTATGGCCAGGCTCTCCCGCCATGCCGCAGCGGCAGGGGTTCATCGCCGCGATCAGCTGGAATTTCGCCGGATAGGAGACGCGGTGATTGGCACGGGCAATGACGCATTCGCCGCCTTCGAGCGGCTGGCGCAGCGCATCGAGCGCCTGCGGCGTGAATTCGGGAAACTCGTCGAGGAAGAGCACGCCATGATGGGCAAGCGAGGCTTCGCCCGGACGGGCGCGCAGGCCGCCGCCGACGAGGGCGGCCATGGTGGCGGAATGATGCGGGGTGCGAAAGGGCCGGCGATCGGAAAGCTTGCCGCCGGAGAGCTGGCCGGCGATCGAATGGACCATCGACACCTCCAGCAGCTCGGCGGCCGAAAGCGGCGGCAGGATCGATGGCAGCCTGGCCGCCAGCATCGACTTGCCGGAGCCCGGAGGACCGACCATCAAAAGGTTATGGCCGCCGGCGGCTGCGACCTCGAGCGCCCGCTTGGCGCTTTCCTGGCCCTTGATCTCGGCGAGATCCGGCAGGTTTGCGGCATTGGCGCGGATCGACGCTTCCGGCCTGGACAAGACCTGCGTGCCGCGGAAATGATTGGCAAGGGCGATCAGGCTGCGCGGGGCGAGAATATCGACCTCGGCGCCCGCCCAGGCGGCTTCGGCGCCGCTTTCGGCCGGGCAGATCAGCCCCTTGCCGAGCGCATTGGCGCCGATCGCAGCCGGCAGTGCGCCCGATATGGCGGCGATCGTTCCGTCGAGGTTGAGCTCGCCGACGACGACAAAGTCCGACAGCGCATCGGCGGGAATGGCGCCGAGGGCGGCCATCAGGGCAAGGGCGATCGGCAGGTCGAAATGCGAGCCTTCCTTCGGCAGGTCGGCCGGCGCCAGATTGACCGTCACGCGCTTGGCCGGCAGCGCTAGGCCGGAGGCGTGCAGGGCGGCCTGCACGCGCTCGCGGCTTTCGGCAACCGCCTTGTCGGGCAGGCCGACGATCTGCATGCCGACCTTGCCGGGTGCGACCATGACCTGGACCTCGACCGGCACACCTTCGATGCCCTGAAATGCCACCGTACTGACACGCGCGACCATATGCCCATCCTCTGTCCCGCAAACTCCACCGTACCGCCCTCCGACCCTTGAAGGCTAGGCCAGCGGTTGCAATCTGGCATGGAAGCCGGAATAAAACAAGAACAATCAAAGAACGTAGTCAGGCATCCGCTGTGACCTTGGTTGTGCTCGGTCGCGGGACCAAAACGGTCATGGACAGCAGGCTCAGCCGCGCTTGCGCTCGATCGCATCCCAAAGCAGGCTCGCGATATCGGCGCCGCCGAACTTCTTGACCTCGCGGATGCCTGTTGGCGATGTGACGTTGATCTCGGTCATGTAATCACCGATCACATCGATGCCGACGAGCAGGAAGCCGCGTTCCCTCAGCGCTGGGCCGATGCGGGCGCAGATTTCCTGTTCGCGCGCCGTCAGCTCGGTCGCCTCGGCGCGGCCGCCGACATGCATGTTGGAGCGGCTGTCGTGCTCGGCCGGCACGCGGTTGATGGCGCCGGCGAATTCGCCGTCGACCAGAATGATGCGTTTGTCGCCCTTGCGCACGTCGGGCAGATATTGCTGGGCGATGAAGGGCTCGCGGAAAAGCTGGCCGAACATTTCGAGCAGCGAAGAGAGGTTGCGGTCGTCGCGGGTCGAATGGAAGACGCCGGCGCCGCCATTGCCGTAGAGCGGCTTCAGGATGATGTCGCCCATCTCGTCGCGGAAGCGGCGGATCTCGGAGGCATCCTTGGTGATCAGCGTCTTCGGCATCAGGTCGGAGAATTCGGTGACGAAGATTTTTTCCGGGGAATTGCGCACCCAGGCCGGATCGTTGACGACGAGCGTCTTTGGATGGATGCGCTCGAGCAGATGCGTCGAGGTGATATAGGCCATGTCGAAGGGCGGGTCCTGGCGCAGCAGCACGACGTCCATGGTCGCGACATCAACGCGCTCCGGCGCGCCAAGCTCGAAGTGATCGCCCTTGACGTCGCGCAGCACCATCGGCTCGACGTTGGCATAGAGCTTGCCGTCGCGGAAGCTCAGGCGCTCGGGGGTATAATGGAAAAGCTTGTAGCCGCGCGCCTGCGCCTCCAGGCTCATGGCGAAGGTAGAATCGCCTGCGATATTGATGCCTGCGACATGGTCCATCTGGACCGCTACATTGGTGATCTTGGCCATTTCCATCCCTCGCTGAATGCCGGACAGATGTAGGTCGGCCAGATATCAAACGCAACGGTCAATCAAGGGCTTCCGGTCGCAGTTTTCAGGCAGCGATGCCCTGGCTGCCGTTGTTGCGCAGCATGTTGCGGAGACGGTAGGCGATCGCCAACGGCTTAGGGAAGGGCTTGCGCAGGAAGGCGACCTTGCGGACGTAATTGTCGACCCGCCAGCTCGCCCAGGTTCCACCGGCGAAAAAGGCGACATCGCCGGCGCAGAGCGTTCGTTCGGTGCCGTCCTCGGCAGTGATATGGACCTCGCCTTCGAGGATCATCACCGTCTCGTCCCAGCCGAAATACCAGCGGAATTCGCCCGCCGTGCAATCCCAGATCGCCGTCAGCGAGGCCTCGTCATGGCCGCGCGAATGTTCGGCGGTGCGGGCCTGCGGATTGCCGCTGACGATCCAGTCCGGATTGATCGGCGTGGATTTCAGCGGCAGCAGATCGCTCGCATGCGCGACGAAGGACTTTCCGGCCGGCTTCGCCACCGCATACGGCACCGAGCGCGCGGCCATGGCGACCGCACTTGCAAACATCAGCTTCCAGGCCATGAAACAACCCCCAATTGTTATCCCCACCGAGTCGATAGCAGAGAGTCGTAAGGACCTGGTTCAAGTGGGGACTAAAAGTTTAACGATCCGGAAATCCGATGGGGCGAAGGGAGGTCAGAAAGCATCAATAAAATGCCGCGGCAGCCGGCCCGGCATGATCGCGACGATATCATAACGCTGGGAAAGGCGGGCCTGATCCCTCTGGCGGGCGAGCCAGAGATCACTTGCCGCCCGTATGCGCTTCTGCGCGATGACAGAGACGGCATCGACCGCCGCGGCCTCGCCATGGCGGGCCTTGACCTCGACGAAGACGGCGAGATCGCCCTTGCGGGCGATGATGTCGATCTCGCCAAGCTTGGTGCGGTGGCGCAGAGCCAGGATGCGATAACCCTTCAGCATCAGGAAGGCGGCCGCGACATATTCCGACATGCGGCCCCGGCGCAGCGCCTTCCTTCTGATCGTGGTGAGATCATTATCGCCCATCGGCGTTCTTGATCTCCAGCAGGCGCTGATAGAGCACCTTGCGCGGCAGGCCGGTGAGGCGGGCGGCCTCGGTCGCGGCGCCGGCCGTCGGCATGGTCTTCGACAGGTCGGCCAGCATGGCTTCGACATCGGCCTCATCCGTCTCGGCCGGCTCCGGCGGACCGATCACCAGGACGATCTCGCCCTTGACGTTTTCCACCTGCTGATAATGGGCTGCGAGGTCGGCAAGCGAGCCGCGACGGAACTCTTCATAGGTCTTGGTCAGCTCGCGGCAAACGGAGGCGGGCCGAGCGCCGCCCAGCACATCGGCGGCGGCCAGAAGCGTTGCGCCGATGCGATGCGGCGATTCAAAGAAGATCAGCGTCGCGGGAGCCTTAGCAAGTTCACCGAGACGGTCGCGGCGGGCCTTGTCCTTGGCCGGCAGGAAACCGGCGAAAAGAAACGCATCGTTCGGCAGGCCGGAGCCGACAAGGGCTGCGAGCGGCGCCGACGCCCCGGGAATGGGAATGACGCGGTAACCTGCCGTTATCGCCTGTTGCGCCAGCCGATAGCCGGGATCGGAGACCAGCGGCGTGCCGGCATCGGAAACCAGCGCCACCGAGCGGCCGGCTTCGAGCGCCTGCAGCAGCCTTGGCCCGGCCTCATCGGCATTGTGCTCGTGATAGGCGAAGGGGCGGTTCTGGATGCCGTAGCGGTCGAGCAGCACGCGGGTGACGCGCGTATCCTCGCAGGCAAGCACGTCGGCGCCGGCCAGCGTTTCGAGCGCGCGCAGGGTGATGTCGCCGAGATTGCCGATCGGGGTGGCGACAAGATAGAGCGCCGGCTCCAGCGGCCGCGCCGGCACCGCCATATTGTGCAGGCGGAAGCTTCGCCGGCTGGCGGCGTCCGCTGTGGTTTCCTCATTCATGCCATTTGCTTTCGTCCCGCCAGCTCGTCGCCGGCATCGAAGCCTTTATGGGCGAGCCGCACCGCTTCGGCAAGGGTTCGGATTTCTGTGAGCATTGCTCTGGAAAACCGCAAATGCAGGGGTGCCGGCGTCCATGCCTCTTGCAAAGCAATGCTGAAGTCTGCCATTTTGCCCGTCCACTCCCCCGGCCTCAAGCCGGGACAGCATTCTTCGGGTGCTCGACGCGCCCGGACAGTCACGGTCGAAAGCGGTAGCATCCCATGCGTATTACTATTGAGCGGTCAAACCTGTTGAAATCGCTGAACCACGTCCACCGCGTGGTCGAACGTCGCAACACGATCCCGATCCTGTCCAACGTATTGCTGAAGGCCGACGGCCAGAAGCTCGACATGAAGGCGACCGACCTCGACCTCGAAATCACCGAGGCGACCCCTGCTAACGTCGAGCAGCCCGGCGCCACCACCGTTCCCGCCCATCTTCTCTACGATATCGTGCGCAAGCTTTCCGACGGCTCGGAAGTGCTGCTTGCCACCAGCACCGATGGCGGTTCGATGACCGTGCAGTCCGGCCGCTCGAAATTCTCGCTGCAGTGCCTGCCGGAATCGGACTTTCCGGATCTCACGGCCGGCACCTTCACGCATTCCTTCAAGCTGAAGGCGACCGATCTGAAGATGCTGATCGACCGCACGCAGTTTGCGATCTCGACGGAAGAGACGCGTTATTATCTGAACGGCATCTTCTTCCACACGATCGAGAGCAACGGCCAGCTGAAACTCAGGGCGGTTGCGACCGATGGCCACCGGCTGGCGCGCGCCGATGTCGATGCGCCCTCCGGCTCCGAGGGCATGCCCGGCATCATCATTCCGCGCAAGACGGTCGGCGAACTGCAGAAGCTGGTCGACAATCCCGAGGTGATGGTGACCGTCGAGGTGTCCGACGCCAAGATCCGGCTGACGATCGGTTCGATCGTCATGACCTCGAAACTGATCGACGGCACCTTCCCGGATTATCAGCGCGTTATCCCGACAGGCAACGACAAGGAAATGCGCGTCGATTGCACGAGCTTCGCACAGGCCGTCGACCGCGTCTCGACCATCTCCTCCGAGCGCGGCCGCGCCGTCAAGCTGGCGCTTTCCGAGGGGCAGCTGATGCTGACCGTCAACAATCCAGACTCCGGCAGCGCGACGGAAGAAGTCGCCGTCGGCTACGACACGGATGCGATGGAAATCGGCTTCAACGCCAAGTACTTGCTCGACATCACCGCCCAGCTTTCCGGCGAGGAAGCGATCTTCCTGCTTGCCGATGCCGGCTCGCCGACGCTGATCCGCGACACGGCGGGCGACGATGCGCTCTACGTGCTGATGCCGATGCGCGTCTGAGCGGAACGAAGGCCGCCCATTGCCGTTTTTCCTCCTGTCAAAACGGAGGATCCCATGACCAAAAAGACGGGAGCGGTGCGCATCGGCATATCCGGCTGGACGTATGCGCCCTGGCGCGGCCAATTCTACCCGAACGACCTGCCGCAGAAGCAGGAACTTTCCTATGCCGCCCGGCACTTCCGGTCGATCGAGATCAACGGCACCTTCTACGGATTGCAGCGGCCCGAAAGCTTCGGCCGCTGGCGGGAGGAAACGCCGGAGGATTTCGTCTTCGCGGTCAAGGGACCGCGCTTCATTACCCATATGCTGCGGCTGCAGGATATCCAGACGGCGCTCGCCAATTTCCTCGCTTCCGGCGTTTTGCGGCTCGGCCCCAAGCTCGGACCAATCCTCTGGCAATTCCCGCCGAACATGGTCTTCGACCCATCCCTTTTCGAAAGCTTTTTGTCGCTGCTGCCGCACACCCGCGACGCGGCAATAGCGCTGGCGAAACGGCACGACTGGCATATCAAGGGACCGGCCTGGCTTACATGCGACGGGCATCAGCCGATCCGGCATGCGCTGGAAATTCGTCACGAGAGCTTCCGCTCACCCGCCTTTATCGAGATGCTCAGGCGGCACAAGGTCGCTCTCGTCTGCGCCGACACGGTGAAATGGCCGCTGCTGATGGATATCACCGCCGATTTCATCTACTGCCGCCTGCATGGCTCCGAAAAGCTCTATGTCAGCGGCTACGAGGATGAAGCACTCGACCTATGGGCGCAACGCATCCGCGCCTGGGCCACGGGTGGAGAACCTGAGAATGCGACGCGAGTGCTGGCGCCCCTACCGGTGCGCAGCAAGGGCCGCGACGTCTATCTCTACTTCGACAATACCGATGTGAAACTGCGCGCACCTGTCGACGCCGATCACTTGGCGGATAGGCTCGCCGATCTCATGCCGGGTTCGGCGCCGAAAGCCGCATGAACTGTTGATGCCGATGTCCTTGTTGCGAAAATCCTTGTCCCTTAAGCGACAAGCGGCATATTAAGGCATTCGATCAACATGCGGATGGGTGGAGAATGAGCTTACGGGTCAAGGTGAAGGAACGGCTGGGCAAGAGGTTCGACGACGAGATCCGCTTCTTCCGGGGCATGATGCAGGGGCCGAAGACGGTGGGCTCGATCGTGCCGACGTCCTCGATCACGGCCAAGCGCATGGCAAGCGTCGTCGACATCCATTCCGGGCTGCCGGTGCTTGAATTAGGACCGGGCACGGGCGCCATCACCAAGGCCATTCTCGGCCGCGGCGTCCGTCCGGAAAATCTCGTCGCAATCGAATATTCGACGGATTTTCATAAACATCTGCAGCGGACATATCCCGGCGTGCACTTCATCAACGGCGATGCCTTCGATATTCAGGCCACCCTTGGCAATTTCAGCCGCCTCACCTTCGATTCCGTCGTCTCGGGCATTCCGCTGCTGAATTTCCCGATGGCGAAGCGGATCTCGCTGCTGGAAAGCCTGCTCGATCGACTGCCGGCCGGCCGGCCGATGGTGCAGATTTCCTATGGCGCGATCTCGCCGATCGCCGCCAATCCCGACCGCTACCATATCCAGCATTTCGACTTCGTCATGCGCAATATTCCGCCGGCGCAGCTCTGGATCTATAAGCGCGGCTGAGATGTTCGGGATCTACATCACCCATCCGCAGGTCAGGATCGACGCCAACGTGCCCGTGCCGAAATGGGGGCTTTCCGATGTCGGCGCGGCGCGCGCCCGCAAAGCAGCCGACAGCGGCTGGGCGAAGCAATTGCAGCGCATCGTCTCCAGCGACGAGACGAAGGCGATCGAAACGGCCGAAATCCTGGCGGAAGCTTCCGGCGTGACCGTCGAGATCGTCCGTGCCATGCACGAAAACGACCGCTCGGCCACCGGCTTCCTGCCGCCGCCGCAATTCGAAGAAGCAGCAAACCGGTTTTTTGCCCATCCGGAACAGAGCTTCAAAGGCTGGGAGCGCGCCGTCGATGCGCAGGCCCGCATCGTCGAAGCCGTGAACGCCGTTCTTGCCACGCATGATGCGACGGCGCCGATCGCCTTTGTCGGCCATGGCGGCGTCGGCACGCTGCTCAAATGCCATCTGGCGGGCCGGCCGATCTCCCGCGACCGCGACCAGCCGGGCGGCGGCGGCAATCTCTATGCTTTCGGCCTTGCGGATCGCCGCTTATCATGCGACTGGACACCCATCGAAGACTGGCAGGGGTGACCTCAGATGGACGCACGCGAGCGGTTGATCGTCGGCCTGGATGTTCCAACGATCGGCGAGGCGGAAAGACTGGTTTCCACGCTCGGCGACGACATTCTCTTCTACAAGATCGGCTATCAGCTGGTCTTTGCCGGCGGCCTGGAATTCGCCCGCGATCTTGCCGCTAGCGGCAAGAAGATCTTTCTCGACATGAAGCTGCTGGACATCGACAACACCGTTGCCTCCGGCGTCGAGAACATCGCCAAGATGGGCATGTCGATGCTGACGCTGCACGCCTATCCGAAGGCGATGAAGGCGGCGGTCGAGGCCGCGGCCGGCTCCGGCCTCTGCCTCCTCGGCGTCACCGTGTTGACCTCGATGGATGCCGATGACCTTGCCGAGGCCGGCTACAGCCAGGATCCGCACAGCCTGGTGCTGCGCCGCGCCGAACAGGCGCGCGCGGCCGGCATGGGCGGTATCGTCTGCTCGGCGGAGGAAGCGGCTGCGGTGCGCGAGATCGTCGGACCCGACATGGCAATCGTCACCCCCGGCATTCGCCCTGATGGTAGCGACAAGGGCGACCAGAAGCGGGTGATGACGCCTTTCGACGCACTGAAAGCGGGAGCGACGCATCTCGTCGTCGGCCGGCCTGTCGTCAAGGCGCCGGATCCCCGAGATGCCGCCCGCGCGATCCTCAGCGAAATGGTGAGCGCGCTCTGGCCGGCAAATCGCTAACCAGATTCAACGGCAAAAGGGAGAAGACCATGGCCAAAGGATACTGGATCGCCCGCGTCGACGTTCGCGATGCCGAGCGCTACAAGGATTACGTAGCAGCGGCCAAGCCGGCCTTCGAAAAATACGGCGCGAATTTTCTGGCGCGCGGCGGCGCCTTTACCGAGCTCGAGGGCAAGGCGCGCGTCCGCAATGTGGTGATCGAATTCCCCTCGATGCAACATGCGGTCGACTGCTATAATTCGCCGGAATACCAGATCGCCGCGAAAATCCGCCAGGAAGTCGCGGATGCGGAAATGGTGGTCGTCGAAGGCGTCTGAGCAACTTCGCGTTCGCAAAAACTGACGGCGTGATGGGCCTTCCCGTCGCGCAGGGATTCGGCTAAGACGAGAGCCAATTCAGCATCCCGCAAAGCCTTTCGAGGAGCCTGCCATGACCCTTGCCAACCTGCCGCCGCTCGTCACCGTGTTCGGAGGGTCCGGCTTCGTGGGCAGGCACGTGGTTCGGGCGCTGGCCAAGCGCGGCTATAACATCCGCGTCGCCGTGCGCCGTCCCGATCTCGCCGGTTTCCTGCAGCCGCTCGGCAATGTCGGCCAGATCTCCTTCGTGCAGGCGAACCTGCGCTATCGCAACTCGATCGACCGCGCCGTCGACGGTGCGAGCCACGTCGTCAACTGCGTCGGCATTCTGCATGAGACCGGCCGCAACACTTTCGACGCCGTGCAGGAATTCGGCGGCCGTGCGATTGCCGAGGCGGCGCGCGGCGCAGGTGCGACGCTGACGCATATTTCGGCGATCGGCGCCGACGGGAAATCCGATTCCGACTATGGCCGCACCAAGGGTCGTGCCGAAACGGCCATCCTCTCGGTCAAGCCCGATGCGGTGATCTTCCGTCCGTCGATCGTCTTCGGACCGGAGGACAGCTTCTTCAACAAGTTTGCCGAGATGGCGCGCATGTCGCCGATCCTGCCGCTCGTCGGCGGCGGCAAGACGAAATTCCAGCCTGTCTATGTCGAGGATGTCGCCGAGGCTGTCGCCCGCGCCGTCGACGGCAAGGTCGCCGGCGGCAAGGTCTATGAGCTTGGCGGGCCTGAGGTGCTGAGCTTCCGCGAATGTCTCGAGACGATGCTGAAGGTAACGTGCCGCAAGAACCCGCTGGTATCCCTGCCCTTCGGCATCGCTTCGATGATCGGCAGCATCGCTTCGCTGGTCCCCTTTATCACGCCGCCGATCACGCCGGACCAGGTGCGCATGCTGAAGCGCGACAATGTCGTCTCCCCGGAAGCCGAGGCGGAAGGCCGCACGCTGAAGGGCCTCGGCATTGCGCCCACGATGGTGGCATCGGTACTCGGCTCCTATCTCGTGCACTATCGTCCTCACGGCCAGTACACCGGCACCGGCAAGGCCGCCTGACCATCTTTTCCAGACGATGAGGCTTTTCTCAGCCGATGAGACTTGGCCGTCTGCGGATGCCGCGGGCGGCCCTTTGGCCTTGCCGTGTCCTGCAAAACCCGGCGCAAGTTTGAAGTGTTTTGGTGCTCGGCATATTCAGTAGCGTTGCATAAAAGACGCATCGGATTTTTTGTGAAATTAACGCCAAATTTAGCAGGAACGTTTATTGCTATTTGCCATTCCACTGACTACCAAACCCGCGCGTCTCCCAACGGACTCAACGCCTGCGGTCGCGCGCGGCAATCACTGTGAAAGGCAATTCTCAATGGGCAAGTCAATCGCGCTCCTGTTTGCGTGTGCGGCGCTGGTTATCCTTGCAGGCTCTTTCGTTGCGCCCGGTTCGGTCGCGGCGGTAAAGGGCGATTGCTCGCCGGCCTACGGCGTCGATCCTTGCTCTACGGCCTCGATCATCCATTGACGAAAAGCCCGGCCCTGCGCCGGCATCCTGCTCCCAGCAAGCAGTCATCGGAACGCCTGAAATAGCGCGTCCACAATGAACGCTCAGCCCTGCCTGCTTCAAGCGGCGGCGGGCACTTATCCTCTCAATATCGCCTATCTGAAAGATTGGCGGCTTCTGCCGGCAACAGAGTGTCTGTTCGGAGAGCCCAACGGGGGCATTTGCATTCGCGCCGGGAGTTGCGCGAATGCAATGCAGGACGGATATCTCAGGCAATCAAGCCGGTCGCGGCCATGCCGAGCAGCAAAACACCGAGAATGATGCGGTAGATGGCAAACAGCGTAAACCGGTTGCTTCTGATATAGGCCAGCAGCCATTTGACGGCGATGAAGGCGACGACTGTGGAGACGACGAAGGCAATGCCGAGCGCCGTCCAGTCTTCGCCTGCCGCTCCGCCATCTCTAAACGTCTTCAGCAATTCATAGCCGCTTGCGGCATACATTGTGGGAATGCCGACGAGAAAGGCGAATTCGGTCGCCGCAGCGCGGTTGCCCGTGCCTGCCAGCATGGCGACGAAAATGGTGGCGCCGGAGCGCGAGGTTCCCGGGAAGACGCCGGCAACTATCTGGGCGATGCCGACCAGGATGGCGACAAGCCAGGTGATCTCTTTATGCGGCGGTCTGCGGGCGGCGGCCCACTCGGCAAAGATCATCCAGATACCGCCGATGATCAGCGCCCAGGCGATCGGTGTTGCGGTCTCCGGCAGTTCAAAGCCGAGCCGCTTGACGACCAGCCCGAGAATGGCGGTGATGAGAAAGGCGACGATCAGCTTGGCGGCATAATCGCGATTGACCGGGTCGCGCCAGCCGAGCACCAGATCCACCAGACGACGCCAGTAAATGATGGTGACGGCGAGGATGGCGCCTGCCTGGATGACGATGTTGAACATGTCCGACCGGTGGCCGAGCCATTGCTCCGCAATGATGAGATGACCGGTGCTCGAGATCGGCAGAAACTCGGTGATCCCCTCTATGATACCGAGAATGATAGCACTTATATAATCCATACATTGTCTCCGGTTTAAAGTTCGGCCGGGCCTGAGCGCTTGGGTCGATCAGGCCGCCGTTTCCAATCATTCGTTAGACCGTGTTTCGCCATCGTCAGACGGGGTAAAATCCGATTCGCTTGTATTGGCGGGGCCAAGCTCCTATAGCTTCAACCAATGAGTCATGACTAGGGCGCTATAATCGAGCTGCCACACAGTCCTGTAACAGCAATCACAACGCCCGAGTATCGATGCCCACGCTTTATCATCATCCCATGTCATCCGCATCTCGCTTCGTCCGGCTGATCCTGGCGGAATACGGCTATCAGGCGGATCTGATCGAAGAGCAGACATGGGAGAAACGCCGGGATTTCCTGGCGCTCAATCCGGCCGGTACGCTGCCTGTTTATGTCGACGACAGCATGCGCGCGCTCTGCGGCGCGAGCGTTATTTCCGAATATCTGGACGAGACGCACGGCGTCTTGAAGCGCGACCGGCGGCTGCTCGCCGAAGACCCTTTCCAGCGGGCGGAAATCCGCCGGCTGACCGAATGGTTCATGCAGAAGATGGAAAACGACGTGACCAAGCCGCTCGCGCGCGAGCGTGTCTATAAGTTGCAGATGAGCGCCGATCAGGGCGGCGGAGCGCCGGATTCGAAGGTTTTGCGCACGGCTCGCGCGAATATCCGCCAGCATATGCGCTATCTGACGTGGCTTGCCGGCTCGCGTCAGTGGCTGGCCGGCGAGCGGATGAGCTATGCTGACCTTGCCGCTGCGGCCTCGATCTCGATCCTCGATTATCTCGGCGAGATCGAGTGGGCGGATTCGCCCGTCGTCAAGGACTGGTACCAGCGGCTGAAGTCGCGTCCGTCCTTCCGGCCGATGCTGACCGAGCGCGTGCGCGGACTGACACCGGTTTCACACTATGCCGATCTGGATTTCTGACGAGGGCTCTTCATGCCCGAACCTGGCAATGACGACAAAGAGCGCCGCCGCCGCGACAATTTGACCGAGTTCGTCCGGGCGGAATCCGCCGCCAAGGGCTTCGATCTCTGCCGCATCACGCGCCCGGACGCGATCCCGCAAGCGAAAGAGCGTCTCGGCCAGTTCATCGATGGCGGGCGCCACGGGACGATGGACTGGATGGCGGAGACGCGCGATCGGCGCGGCGATCCCCGCACACTCTGGAGCGAGGTGCGCTCCGTCGTCGTCTTCGGCCTCAATTACGCGCCGGATGAAGATCCCCGCAGCATTCTCGACAAGCCGGACAAGGCAGCGATTTCGGTCTATGCCCGCAACCGCGATTATCACGACGTCATCAAGGGCCGGCTGAAGGAGATCGCCACGCGCTTTGCGGCGCGGGCGGGCGCCGATGTGAAGGTCTTCGTCGATACGGCGCCGGTCATGGAGAAACCGCTGGCGGAGGCAGCCGGACTCGGCTGGCAGGGCAAACACACCAATCTCGTCAGCCGCGTTCATGGCTCCTGGCTGTTCCTCGGCACGATGTTCACCACCGCCGATCTTGCCGTCGACGCGCCGGAAGCCGATCATTGCGGCTCCTGCCGCGCCTGTCTCGACATCTGCCCGACGGCTGCTTTTCCGGCGCCTTACCAGATCGACGCGCGGCGCTGCATCTCCTATCTCACCATCGAGCATAAGGGGCCGATCGACGCCGATTTGCGCGTGCTGATCGGCAATCGCATCTATGGCTGCGACGACTGTCTTGCCGCCTGTCCCTGGAACAAGTTCGCAAGCTCCGCCTCCGAGATGAAACTCAAGGCGCGGGAAGATCTGAAGGAGCCGTCGATCGCCTTTCTGCTGACACTCGAGGATGCCGCCTTCCGTGCTTTCTTCAGCGGCTCGCCGGTGAAGCGGATCGGCCGCGACCGTTTCATCCGCAATGTGCTGATCGCCGCCGGCAATTCCGGCGACAAGGTGCTCGTCGGGCCATGTCGCCTGCTTTCGGACGATCCCTCGCCCGTGGTGCGCGGCATGGCGGTCTGGGCGCTTTCGCGGCTGATGGAGGCTGGCGAATTTGCGGCCTTTGCCGCACGAAGGACGGATGAGAGAGACGACGACGTTTTGAACGAATGGCGATTAGCGGGGGTCGGCTGATGCATGTGATGATATTTGGCTGCGGTTATTCCGGCACGGCAATCGCCAAGGCCTTTGCCGGCGACGGCGTGCGGGTTTCCGGCACTACGCGTTCGCCAGACAAGATGGACGTGCTCCGCCAGAACGGCGTCGAAGCATTCCTTTTCGACGGCGAGACCATGGAAGAGGAGTTGCGCCAGGCTTTGGAAGGCGTCACTCATCTGGTGCAGTCGATCGCCCCTGGAAAGGCCGACCCTCTGCTGCGGCTGCTTGATAAAGACGGCGCAAGCCTGCTGCCGAAGCTGGAATGGATCGGTTACCTCTCGACCGTCGGCGTCTATGGCGATCACCAGGGCGCCTGGGTGGACGAGGAAAAGCCGTGCCTGCCGGTTTCCGGGCGGTCAAAGGAGCGGCTCGAGGCGGAAGAGGGTTGGCTGGCAATGGGCCGGGAGCGCGGCGTGCCGGCGGCGGTGCTGCGCCTTTCCGGCATCTATGGGCCGGGCCGCAACGCCTTCTGCAATCTCGACAAGGGTACGGCGCGACGGCTGATCAAGAAGGACCAGGTGTTCAACCGCATCCGCGTCGAGGATATCGGCGCGTCGACACGCTTCCTGTCGGAGCGCGGCCTCGGTGGCATCTATAATGTCACCGACGACCGGCCCGGCCCGCCGCAGGATGTGATCGTCGAGGCCGCCCGCCTGATGGGCGTCGAACCGCCGCCGGAGCAGGCATTCGAGACCGCCGAACTGACGCCGATGGCGCGCACTTTCTACGGCGAGAACAAGCGGGTTTCGAATGCGAAACTGAAGGCTGCCGGCTTCGAATTCTCCTTCCCGAACTATCCTATGTCGCTTGCGCAATTGTGGCAGGATGGCCGCTGGCGTGGGGAGTAGAACTCAGTCCTGTTTGCGACGGATACGCTCACCCATAATGAGTAGGAAATTCCTACTTTCCCGCTTTGGCCGGACAATTTTCGCCGCATCTTATGGTTAACGGCCTTTGAATTTGCCCAAATGTGGCAGCAAATATGGCGAAATCAGAAAAATATTTTCGCGATTTTCGTGAACGCCATTGCGTTAACTATCCCTTTGGAAAATTCGTTCGGATTCTAACTGATTTTATTGGGTTTTTTCCACACTTGGGCGCGACGCGCAATCCTGAAATCCCGGCATCACACTCACGAATGTTACCGATTGTAATATTCCGTGAACAGACGCGGCACTTTTTCGCCACTTTTTCACAGATTTAAGCCCCGCCGCCTGCAAGGGCGTTGAGTTCAATAGTTGAGGGATACTCTGTTTTGAAGAAAATACGTCGTTCTATTATCGCCGCTGTAACTATTGCAGCCTGTTCTTCCATGCTTCCGGCGGAAGGTTTTGCTGGCAATGGTTGTGGCGGTGCTTCATGGTACGCACTTCGCTCCAAAACTGCTTCCGGGGAACGTATGAATCCTGCCATCTTGACTGCCGCGCATCGTTCGCTTGCTTTCGGCACCAAGGTGAAGGTCACCAACCGCAACAATGGCCGCACCGTCGTCGTTCGTATCAACGATCGTGGTCCGTTCATCCGTGGTCGTGTAATCGACCTGTCGCGCGCCGCCGCGCAGAATATCGGCATGGTGAGCTCCGGCACTGCGAAAGTCTGCTACCAGGTCATCGGCTGAGGCCGGCACTGACTGCGCCGGAAGCGGCGCTTGCTCTTGCCGTCAATCGCGGTTACCACCCGGTTGAGACTTGTGAACAATTGACTGCGTGACACTCGCGTTTGCGCTGGTCGTTCACACGCTACGGCAACAGGAGACATGTGAATGCGTCTGGGCGGCCGCCTCGAAGGGGCGATTTCTGTGCTCGCGGACATCGATGCCCGCAAGCGGCCCGTCGCCGACGCGCTGAAGGACTGGGGCCTCGCGCACCGCTTCGCCGGCTCCGGCGATCGTGCTGCGATCGGCAACATCGTCTATGACGCACTGCGCATGCGGCTTTCCCATGCCTGGCTGATGGATGACGACAGTGCCGCGGCCATTGCCCATGCCGTCATGTTCCGCCAATGGGGTTTTTCACCTGACAGTCTTGCCACTGAGCTGGCGGATGACAAGTTTGCGCCGGCACCGCTTTCGACCGACGCTGTTGCGGCCTTTCAAAGCCGCTCGCTCGACGATGCGCCGCCGCATATCCGCGGCGATATTCCCGAATGGGTCCAACCCTCCTTCGAACAGGCCTTCGGCGCCGCCTGGCTTGCGGAGGCACAGGCGCTCGCCGCCCGCCCGACGCTCGATCTGCGCGCCAACAGCCTCAAGGCCTCCCGCGACAAGGTCGTCAAGGCGCTCGAAAGAGCCAACGCGCATGCAGCGAAGATCGCCCGCTACGGCATCCGGATTGCCGCTGGCGAAGGCGCCTCGCGTCTTCCCAACGTGACAGCCGAGCTTTCGTTCCAGAAAGGCTGGTTCGAAGTTCAGGACGAGGGATCGCAGATCGTCGCCGACCTGGTGCTCGCCCACGACGGCGAACAGGTTCTCGACTATTGCGCCGGCGGCGGCGGCAAGACGCTCGCCATGGCGGCGGCCATGCAGAACAAGGGACAGGTTCACGCCTATGACGCCGACCGCAAACGACTGGCGCCGATCATCGAGCGGCTGAAGCGGGCGGGCACACGCAATGTCCAGGTGCATGACGACGCCAGGGCGCTCTCCGCCCTTGCCGGACGCTGCGACAAGGTGCTGGTCGACGCGCCCTGCACCGGCACCGGCACGTGGCGCCGCCGCCCCGATACGAAGTGGCGGCTGACGGCGAAGAACCTCGACGAGCGCACCGCCCAGCAGCAGGACGCGCTGGCGCAGGCGAGCGGCTTCGTCAAATCAGGCGGTGATCTGATCTATGTGACCTGCTCGGTCCTGCCCCAGGAAAACGAGGAGCAGGCGCGCCGCTTCACGGCCGACAATCCCGATTTTCAGATCGTCAGCGCCCTGCCCGCCTGGGAAGCCCTGTTCGGCAAGGATGCCCCGCGTCCACATTCGTCCGACGGCCTGACGGTAACGCTGACGCCCGCCTCCACCGATACCGACGGCTTCTTCTTCTGCCGCATGCAGCGGAAGGGCTGACGCGGCTTACAGAGGCCTGCGCAGCTGCCGGTTTTTCAAGCAAATGCCGGTCAAAATGACCGGTTAGCCGCGCCTGTCTATTCTTAAAATCATTCCAAACTAGAGAATTTGACACCAGTTTGCTTTTGCGCGAAGAGACGAAGCCGATTAGACGGAAAATCCCGTCAGAGGAGAGGATCATGAAGCTCAACCGCAAATTCCGCGCAGCCGTGCTGGCGATCGCCCCCGCAGCCCTGCTCGCCCTTCCCGCGCATGCCGAGACCGACGCTGCTAGCGTGGTGAAACACTATGCCGATGTGGCGCATGCGAAATACGAGGACTCGCTGACGACGGCCAAGGCGCTCGACGCCGCGATCGACGCCTTCCTGAAGGCGCCGACCGACGCGACGCTCAAGGCCGCCAGAGACGCCTGGATCAAGGCGCGCGTCCCCTACCAGCAGACGGAAGTCTATCGCTTCGGCAATCCGATCGTCGACGACTGGGAAGGCAAGGTCAACGCCTGGCCGCTCGATGAAGGCCTGATCGATTATGTCGATGCTTCCTACGGCACCGAGAGCGACGAAAATTCTCTCTATGTGGCAAATGTCATCGCCAACAAGACGATCAAGATCGACGGCAAGGATGTCGACGCCTCCAAGCTGACGCCGGAATTCCTCTCCGGCACGCTCGCCGAGGCAGGCGGCATCGAAGCCAATGTCGCGACCGGCTATCATGCCATCGAATTCCTGCTCTGGGGTCAGGATCTGAACGGCACGGGTCCCGGCGCCGGCGACCGTCCGGCAACCGATTACGACCTCAAGAACTGCACGCACGGCAATTGCGACCGCCGCGCCGAATATCTGAAGTCCGCCTCCACCCTGCTCGTTTCCGACCTGCAGGAAATGACCGACAACTGGAAGCCGGATGGCGCTGCGACGAAGAACGTCGAAGCCGATCCGAAGGCCGGCCTCGTGGCGATCCTGACGGGCATGGGTTCGCTTTCCTACGGAGAGCTTGCCGGCGAGCGCATGAAGCTCGGCCTGCTGTTGCACGATCCGGAAGAAGAGCATGATTGCTTCTCGGACAATACCTACAACTCGCATCTCAACGACGCGATCGGCATCGCTGCCGCCTATACCGGCAACTATACCCGCGTCGACGGCACCAAGCTCAGCGGCCCGTCGCTGCACGATCTGGTGGCCGCCAAGGACAAGGCGCTCGATGCCGAAGTGGAAGGCAAGCTCAACAAGACGCTCGATGCGATGAATGCCATGGCAAAGCGCGGCGAAACGGTCGAAAAGTACGACCAGATGATCGGCGAAGGCAACAAGGAAGGCAACGCCGTCGTCCAGGCCGCCATCGACGGTCTAATCGACCAGACGAAATCGGTGCAGCGCGTTATTGCCACACTCGATCTCGGCACGGTTCAGCTTGAAGGTTCCGACAGCTTGGATAATCCTAACGCCGTCTTCCAATAAGCAAAAAGGCGGGCCGCTTCGAAAGCCGGAGCGGCCCGGACCCTGAAATGTCGCATGCCCCGGCCCGCCGATTTTTTGCCAGCGCAACGCTCTGCGCAACGCTTGCCGGTTTTTCCGTCAGCATCGCCGCCGGTTTCGATCTGCCGAGCAAACGCACCGACCTCTCCGAGGCCGATCTGAAACGCGTCGCCGATGTGACGCGGCCGACAGCGGATTTTTCCAAGGCCGAACAATACGAAGCGATGCAGGCGGGTGCGACAACCTCGATCGATCCCGTCACCGAAGACAGCTTCTCGCATATTTCGGCCAATATTCCCTTCGAGGAAGAGCAGAATTTCAAGCTCGGCAATGCGCTCTTCCGCAAGCTCTGGGTCTCCGCTCCTTCCTCGACGCAGGCTTCCGATGGTCTCGGGCCGCTTTTCAACGCCCGCTCCTGCATGAGCTGCCATGTCAATGACGGCCGCGGCAGACCGCCGGAGGGAGGTCCGAGCGCCACCTCGATGTTCCTGAGGCTTTCGCGCGCCGCCACGACGCCGGAGGAAGAAACGGCGGTCGCGCGTGCCGATGTCGTCAATTTTCCCGATCCAGTCTACGGCCATCAGCTGCAGGACCTCGCCGTTCCCGGGCTTGCCGCCGAAGGGAAGATGGCGATCAGCTACCGCGACGAGAGGGTGACGCTTGGCGACGGCGAGACCGTATCGCTGCGCCGGCCGAGTTATGCGGTGACGAACCTTGGCTATGGGCCGCTCGATCCCGCGACGACGATTTCACCGCGTGTCGCCTCGGCGATGATCGGCCTCGGACTGATCGAGGCCATTCCCGAGGCCGATATCCTTGCCCATGCCGATCCTGACGATGCCGACGGCGACGGCATTTCGGGGAAGGCTGCGGTTGTGCGCGACCATCGCAGCGGCAAGATCGCGCTCGGCCGCTTCGGCTGGAAGGCGCAGAACGCCACGGTGCGCGACCAGAGTGCGGATGCCTTCGCCAACGATATCGGCATCTCGACGCCCGATCACCCGGATGCGCAGGGCGATTGCACCAAGGCGGAAGAGACATGCCTCGATATGCCGACCGGCGTGCAGAAACGGCTGGGCGCAGAAGAAGCGCCGGGTCCCATTCTCGACCTCGTCACCTTCTATTCCGGAAATCTTGCCGTTCCGGCACGGCGCAAGGCGAGTTTCCCTGAGACGCTGCAGGGCAAGCGGATTTTTTACGAAAGCGGCTGCATTTCCTGTCACGTGCCGAAATTCGTCACCCGGCGGGATACGCAAGAAAAAGCGCAGTCCTTCCAGCTGATCTGGCCCTATTCCGACTTTCTTCTGCACGACATGGGCGACGGGCTTGCCGACGGGCAGCGGGTCGGCCTTGCAAGCGGACGTGAATGGCGCACGCCGCCGCTATGGGGTATAGGACTGACCCGGACTGTCAGCGGACACAGCTTTTTCCTGCATGACGGCCGTGCGCGGAGCCTCACCGAAGCGATCCTCTGGCATGGCGGCGAAGCTGAAAAGGCCCGCAACGCTTTCTCCTCCCTGCCGAAAGACGACAGGGCGGCCCTGATTACATTCCTGGAGTCACTTTGATGCGCCTTTGGCACCCCCTGCTCTGCCTTACTCTGATCGGCCTCGCCACATCCGCGGCCGCCCAGACTGTTGCTCCCCCGGCAGGGCTGAACGAGGATGCCGTTCCCGCCGTCATGCAGCGCGCCGTCGACGAGGTGATCCGTCCCGGCTATCGCAACATGCAGCAATCCGCCGCCCGGCTGACGACGGCGATGAAGGATCTTTGCGCCGACGGCACGCAGCAGACGCTCGACAAAGCGAAGTCCACCTTCGACGACACGATCCGCTATTGGTCGATCATCGAGATCGTCCAGACCGGGCCTGTCATCCAGGACAATCTCTTCGAGCACATCCTGTTTTATCCCGACCGCAAGGGCGTCGGCCTCAAGCAGGTGCAGGCGCTGATCGCCAAGGCCGATCCAAAGGATGCGACTGTCGATGCGATCGCCGGCAAGAGTGTTGCGCTGCAAGGCCTGACGGCGCTGGAATACGTGCTCTACGGCAATGGCTCCAACGATCTCGTCGGGCAGAAAAACGGCTTCCGTTGCCTTTACGGCGAGGCGGTCGCCGGCAATATCCAGCGTGAGGCCGGCGAAGTCGTCGCCGCCTGGGAAAAGCCCGACGGCGTGCAGGCGAGCTGGAAACATCCAGGCCCGCAGAGCAACGATTTCATGGATAACAAGGAAGCGGTGACCGCGCTGCTCGGCATTCTCGTCCATGGCGCGGAGAATGTCCGCGACCAGCGGCTGGAGCAATTCTACAAGGGCAAGGACACCGCGCCGCGGCCGCGCATGGCGATCTACTGGCGTTCCAAGAACACCTGGAAATCGATGGCCGCCAATCTGGAAGGCCTGCGCACGCTCTGGCAGAAGGCCGGCATGGCCGAACTTCTGCCGCCGGACAAACAGCCGATCGCCGCCTCGATCGACGAGGATTTCAAATCACTGCTCGACAGCGTGCCGAAGCTCAACCCCGACATCGACGTCGCCACAAGCGATGCGGAGAAGGCCAAGCTCGATACGCTGCTTGCCGAAAGCCGCGACCTGATCACCCGGATCAGCGACGAATATGGCGCAGCCATCGGCCTTTCGGCCGGCTTTTCCTTTTCGGACGGAGACTGAGACGATGATGCAAAGTGCCGCGATCAACCGACGCAGCTTCGTCAAGGCGGCGGGGCTCGGCTTCCTTGCCACCTTGACGCCAAGATCGCTGATGGCGCTGGAGGGGACTGATGTGGTCTATGCCTCGGGCATTCGGGCAGCCGACGGCTCCTTTGCCATTGCGACCGTGACCGAGCGCGGCGAGATCGTCGATCAGGTGGCGCTTCCCGCCCGCGCCCACGGCATGGCCTTCAGCGCCAGTACCGGCAAGACTGTCGCCTTCGCGCGCCGGCCGGGCACTTATGCGATGATCTTCGATCCCTGGAACAAAAGCGAGCCGATCGTCATCAGCTCCAGGGAAGACCGGCATTTCTACGGCCACGGCGCCTTCTCTCCCGACGGCCGTCTGCTCTACGCCAGCGAGAACGACTTCGACGGCAATCGCGGCATGATCGGCCTCTACGACGCCACCGACCGCTTCACCCGCATCGGCGAATTCGAAACCTACGGCATCGGCCCGCACGACATGACCGTTTCCGAAGACGGACGCCTGCTGATCGTCGCCAATGGCGGCATCGAGACGCATCCGGATTTCGGGCGGACCAAGCTCAATCTCGGAGAGATGCAGCCGTCGCTGGCGTTGATCGATGCGGCAACCGGTGCTCTGGTCGAAAAACATGTGCTGCCGGCGGAATGGGCAGAACTCTCCACTCGCCACGTCGATCTCGACGGCGCCGGCCGCATCTGGTTCGCCTGCCAGTATGAAGGCCACCGCAAGGATTTGCCGCCGCTTGTCGGCCATTTCGCTAAGGGGGAGGATCTTACTTTCATCGACCTGCCGGAGGAAACGACGCGCAGGCTCGCCAATTACGTCGGGGCGATCGCCGTCAATCGCAGCGAAGGTCTCGTCGGCATAACCTCGCCGAAGGGCGGCGCCTCGGTGACCATCGACGCTAGGACGGGCAAGATGCTGGCCGAGACTTCCGTACCGGATGCGGCGGGCATCGCGCCGGCTAGAAGCGGCTTTGCCGTCTCCTCCTATGACGGCGATTTCCTGTCGACCCGCAGCGACGTCGCCTGGGATCAGCACATCGTGCGGATCTAGATCAGGGAAGGCAGGGCTTAACCGGAACGCGCATAGGCTTTCTGCTCGGCGCTGACGCTTGATGCCGCGGCTCTTGCCACCTCGTGCAGCCATTCGTTTCCCCGCGCCGCCAAATCCTTCAGGATCGCTGCAACCGCCGCTGCATCGTCGGAATGGCAATTGGCGATCTCGAATCCCATCAATTCCAGCATCGTCGGCGAAAGCAGGATCTCGGGGTGCCGGTCGATTTCGATCTTGCAGCTGTTCGGCGAGAGCCGGCGCACGAGGGTGCGGCCGGAGACCCGGTAATGCGGATCGGCAGAGCGCGCCCGCCCATTGGCGATCTCGCTTGCATGGATCGCCACGTCCCGCGGGTTGTGGCGAAGCGACCAGGCGGACGGCACCAGCGCCTTTGCCTCGCGCAGCACCGGCCCACCCTGCCATTCGGCATAGGCGACGAAACGCGGCCGGCCGAGGCTGCCGGTGCCGCCGCTGCGCGGTTTCGCCGCGAAGGGTCCTGCCCCCAACGGCAGCGCGTCTGCGAGCGCCTCGACATAGGCTGCCGGTGGCGGCTTCTTGCCGGGCTGCAGCATTTCGTATTTCTCCCAGAATTCCCGGCGCTCGGAATTCGGCAGCAGCAGCGCCTTGCGCAGCCATTTGTGGTCGCGCTCGAGGATGACGGGCAGCGGATTTTCAAGGCCCCGGCGATAGCCGCTCAAGATCAGTTCGCCGATCATGCGAACCGACGGACCGTCGCCGCCGCGGGCCAGCACGGCGCTTGCCGCAAGGCGAACGAGATCCAGCGCATAGGGCATCACCGCCGCGTCGTCGAAATCATTGACGCCCCAGACGAGCCGGCCCTCGACATCGCGCCAGGTGCCGAAATTCTCCAGATGCGTGTCACCGATCGCCAGTACCTGAGGCGCGCCCGTCAGTTCCGGGCAGATATCGAGGATGATCTCGCACCAGCGCCAATAGGTGGCGCGCAGGAAGACGAAATCGTCGCTCCGCATCTTCTCGTGCTTCTCCCGGAGATCGTCCTTGACGAGATCGTCGCCGAGTTCACCGGCCAGCCAGGTCTCGAAATTCCGCACCGATTGCGATATCGTCGTCATGCCGCCGGCGCTCCATCATTTCGCGACCCGGTGCGGAGAATACGCGCACCGCGCGAAGCTGCAATCGTCTTCGCATCGGAACGCCACAATCCAGCGGTACTGGCGAGCGGTGCCGGCCAGCTGTGCCGGCTTGCACGGCGACGGAAAGGTGAAGGGTTGCCGCGGCGACACGGTCCCGGGTTTCCATCGGCGCCCGGACCGATTTCAGCAATGTCCAGCTTGTCGAATGCGGCGCGCCATGCCACTTTCGCGGCTGCAAGAGGGGCAGACATGAGCGAGACTGACAGGGGCGATTTCCGCGCGCGAATCCGCCGCAATTTTGCGCGGCAGGCGGCGATGGAGACGATCGGCGCGGAGCTGACGCGCGTCGAGCACGGCGTCGTCGAGATCGAGCTTCCCTTCGACGTCAAACTGACACAACAGCACGGCATCCTGCATGCGGGCATCATTTCCGCAGCGCTCGATTCGGCCTGCGGCTTTGCCGCCTACAGCGTCATCGACCCGGAAGCCTCGATCCTGACGATCGAGTTCAAGGTCAACCTCATGTCGCCCGGGCGCGGCGATCGTTTCCTGTTTCGCGGGGAAATCACCAAACCCGGCTCCACCATCATCGTCGCCGACGGACGAGGCTACGCGATCAGCGACGGGCCGGCGAAACTCATCGCCTCCATGACCGGAACGATGATGGTGATCCGCGGTAGAGAGGGCATTACGGGATGAAGTTCGAACTGAAATCGGTCGCGGGGAAATCCATTCTTTTCGTCATGGCGGCGGAGGCCGAATACGGTCCCTTCCTGCGTTCGCGCATCGAACCGCTGATGACCGGTGTCGGCCCGGTCGAAGCAGCCATCGCGCTGAGCAAGACATTGGCGCGGCTGGATGCCGTCGACGACCTGCCCGATCTCGTCGTCTCCCTCGGCTCGGCCGGCTCCGCGAAACTGGAGCAGACCGAAATCTATCAGGTGACCTCGGTTTCCTACCGCGACATGGACGCCTCGCCGCTCGGCTTCGAAAAGGGCAAGACACCCTTTCTCGACCTGCCGGCAACGCTCGAGCTGCCGCTGCGCATTCCCGGCATTGCCGAAGCAAGCCTTTCCACCGGCGGCAACATCATCTCGGGCGCCGCCTATACCAATATCGACGCCGACATGGTCGACATGGAGACCTATGCGGTGCTGCGCGCCTGCCAGGGCTACAAGCTGCCGCTGATCGGCCTGCGCGGCATTTCCGACGGCGCCGTCGAGCTGCAGCATATTTCGGGCTGGACCGAATATCTGCACATCGTCGACCGCAAGCTCTCCTATGGCGTCGACAGCCTGTTCACGGCGCTGGAGGACGGGGTTTTCTGGTTCTGAGCCCCTGAATGGATCGTGTCCCGGCAGGTGGCCATCGATGGCTGAACGCGTCATCGTGGCGCTGCAGTCCAGTAGGAAGGCTTGAGATCGGTGCGATGTTACCCTGGGCGTTCGCCAGCCACGCCTCTCCGAAACAAGCCGTTTCTGACCGGCGCTTGCTCAGGAACGTCTTTGCACTGTGAACCTCTTCAGGGCCGCGAGCGTTTCCGGGCTGACATGATGCTCCATCGGCGCCGGTCGTGACCCCACCTGCGCGTCGAATTACGATTGACAATCAATATGATGCGTTTTACCAGACCGGTGTCAACCTTCGCTTCTGATTCACAGTGGCTATTCAAATGGATCTTGCCTCATCGGCTGTCAGCGCATTCTCTCGCGTGCCGGAAACGATAATCTCCAGCACTTCATGTTCGTCGGTATTCCTGATGTAGCGATCGCCGACATATTCGCCGCGCTTGAGGATCATGACGCGATCGCCCACGGCAAAAATATCGATAAGGCGGTGTGAGATGATGATCTGGGCGACGCCCTGCTTCTTCAGTTCCAGCATGGTTTCGAGCAGCCGTTCCGTCGCCATCACGGAAAGGTTGGCGGTCGGCTCGTCGAGGATCACGACGCGGGGCTCGAACGAGATTGCGCGGGCGATCGCGACGGATTGCTGGCGGCCGCCCGACAAGCTTTCGACCTTCTGATAGACGGAGTTCACGTCGACCTTGAGCCGTTTCAGCACGCTGTCGGCTTCCGCATACATCTTCCGCCTGTTAACGAAAGGGCCTTTGAGCGGCCAGCGGCCAAGGAAGATATTCTGGCCGACATCCATGTTGCCGCAGAGCGCGAAATCCTGGTAGATCATCTCGATGCCGACGTCGCGGCTCTCGTGCGGGCTCTTGAACCGCACCGGTTGCCCGGCAACGAGGATATCGCCCGCATCGCGCTGATAAGCACCGGTCAGGATCTTCATGAGCGTCGATTTGCCGGCCGAGTTGTCGCCGACCAGGCCGAGAATCTCGCCGGGATAAAGCGTCAGATCGACCTTGCGAAGCGCCTGCACGGCCCCGAAGGCTTTTTCGATGCCCCGCATTTCCACGATCGGCGCGGATGGTGTCGCGTCAGCCATGACTGCTGTCCCCTGTTGGCGCACCTCTTCTCAGCCGGGTGCGCAGGCGCCCGAAAATATTGGCCTGGCGCACCCATATATCGATCAGCACCGCGACGATGAGGATGACGCCGATAAAGACGTTGATCCAGTGCTGCGGCATGCTGAACCCCTGAACGTTGAGTTGAAGCAGCGCCCGCACGAGCGTGATGACGGCGGCGCCCGCAAGCGAGCCGACCATCGTGCCGTAACCGCCGAAGATCGATCCGCCGCCGATGATGACAGAAGCGATCGCATCGAGCTCGCGAAACTGGCCGGCAACCGGGTTGAAGCTGCGAAAATAGGCGACGTTGATGATCCCGGCCATGGTGGCGCAGAGCGCCGACAGCATGAGCGCGATGATGCGCACGCGGTTGGTGTTGATGCCGGCATAAGCGGCGGCGCGCACGTTGCCGCCGGCCGCGCAGACCTTCAGCCCGAACGGCGTATAGGCAAGCACGATACCGGCGATCACGGCAACGAAAAACATCCAGATCGTCTGGACGCTGACGACCTCGGCCACCGAGCGAATGATCCCCGGCGGCAATGCAAGGCCGAAATGCAGGAGAACGTCATTCACCTTGCGTCCGAACAGGTTATAGCCCTCGGGCCAGCCGGTCAGCTGCTGTCCCGCGACGAACCAGGCGGCGAGCCCGCGGGCAATGTAGAACATGCCGAGCGTGGCGATGAAGGCAGGCAGTTTGAAGCCGACGACGACCATGGCGTTGACGGCCCCGGCGGTCATCCCCGCAAACAGGCCCATCGTCACGGCAGTGAGCGGGTCGGCGCCGAGCACCTTCAGGAAATAGGCCGCCGTGCTGCCGGCAAGAGCGAGCACCGCGCCTACGGAGAGATCGATATCGCCGGCTGCGATGACATAGGTGAGCCCGACGGTGATGAGGGCCAATTCCGTATAGTTGAGCAGGATGGCAAAGGTGTTGGGCAGGTTCCACCAGTAGTCCGGCCTGAGCACGAGGCCCGTCAGCCACAACACGACGGTCAGGATGATGGCCAGTGCGTCGCGGCGGGCGAGAAACTTGCCGAGCCCGGTGGCAGACAGCGCCATGTCGGCCGCCATCGCCCCCTTGGTCTGCACACCTTCTATCGCCACGCCGCCGATCTCATAGGCCGGCGGGGGTGGCCGGCCGCGCAGCCATGCCCATAGCCGGGCCGCAATCTGGCGCCGAATGAGGAAGGGCTCGATAAGGACGGCGATGACGAGAAGGAGACCCAGGAAAACCAGCACGGCGCCTGCAGGCAGGGTGAACTTGGCGCCGACTGCGATGCTTTCACCGTCGATCACCACGATGCGCGTGATCGGCCATCCCTCGCGCAGCACCTTGTCGATCAGCACGACGACCGCAGCCCCCAGGCAAGACCCGATCACGCGCCCGCGCCCGCCAAGGATCGACGCTCCGCCGATGACGACCGATGCGATGACGGTGAGTTCCCAGCTGACACCATAGAGGGGGGTGACGCCCTTGTCTTGCGCGGCCGACAGGAGAGCTGCAAGGGTCGCGCAAAGCGAGGAGAGCAGATAGGCGCGAATGCGCACCCAGCGCGTGCGAATGCCGGCATAGGCCGCCGCCTGCTCGTTTCCGCCGGTGGCGAAAGTCTCATAGCCCCAGCGGGTCTTGGCAAGCACATAGGCCCCAACCATGGCGATGAGGAAGAAGATCGCGATCTGGTTGTTGAAGCCGAGGATATTCGTCTCGCCCAGGTGGAAGAACAGCGGATAGTCGTTCGCCTTGTCGGAGTAATAGATTGCCTGGCCATGCGTCAGCGCCAGCACGAAACCGCGGCCGATGAAGAGGATCGTCAGCGTCGCGATGAAGGCCGGCACTTTCAGGACGGTGACGAGCACGCCGTTGATCAGGCCGATCGCCGTGCCCAGCAGCACGCAGAGGATCGCTGACTGGATCACGCCGAAATCGAGAAAGCTCGGGGCAAAAAGCCTGGCGAAGACCACCGCGATCAGGCCGTAGGTCGAACCGACCGAAAGATCGAGATCCCTGTTGACGATGACGAAAGTCATCCCGACCGCGATGATGCCCACACGGGACGTATCGCGCAGAAGCGCGTGAAGGGCCTCCGTCGATCCGAAAAAGGCCGGATTGACGATTGCCCCGCCGAAATAGAGCAGCGCAAGGAACACGAGGAGCCCCGCCTCCCAGCCGCCGACGAGCTGGGGCGGCGCACGGCCGAGCGATGTCGTCGTGGCGGGCTCCATCAGTTTCTACCGAAAATGAATTTCTACCGAATGAGTTTCTACCGACCGATCCTTGCCTTCGCGTGGCGGGATGGCTCGCACCCTCCCGCCTTGATTTCAGACGTTTCGAACGGCAGTCAGTTCTCGAAGCGCTTGCCGACGTTGGCGACCGTTTCCTTCGTCACAAGCTGGGCACGCGTGTCGAGATTGGCAGCCGCGATACCGCGATCGATCTGCAGATAAAGCTGCATGACGGGCCAGAAGCCCTGCAGGAAGGGCTGCTGGCCGAGCGAGCCGGTCAGGTTCCCCGCTGCGATGCCTTCCTGCTGCGCCGGGCCGAGATCGAAACCATAAGCGCACAACTTGCCTGTCCGCCCCATCTGGGCAACCGCCTTGACGAGCGGCGGCGTAAAGACGTTGTTGGCTGTGAAGGCGCCGACCACGTCTCCACGGGACTCGAAGAGCGAAACAAGTGCGTTGACAGGGTCGTTCGGGTTCGTGTCGATGCCGACGTTCTCCGGACCGGCGTCAACCTTGAAGGCATCGAGCTTGCCGGCGTCCTTCAACGTCTTGACGATGGCATTGAAGGCGGCGGTGACTCGGTTGTTCACCTCGATGTTGCCCATCGCGGTGGAGGACGGCAGCACGATCGAGCCGCTGGTCGCGCCACTGGCAAGCACGCAAGTCGCGAGCGCCTCGCCGCCGATTGCCGCGGCCGACGCGTCCTGGCCGGTATGGCTGATCGCGCTCCGGTGCAGTATGGTGCCGTCGAACGAGTTGGTCGTCGCGATCGGGATGCCGGCCGCCTCGGCAGCCTTGACGATGTCGTTATAGGCGCCGACCTGCGGCGTCGTCATGATGATGCCGTCGATCGTCGGGTCCTGAACGATCTGGTTCAGGATCTCGATCTCGCGGGCGGGGTCGTCCACCGGCGATTCCGAACCGAGCAGCAATATCTTGGCACCGATCATATTGCCGGCGACGGTCGCGCCGACATAGACAGGGTCAAAGAAGCCATTGCCTGCCGTGTGCGTCACGATCGCGAAGGTCAAATGACCGTCAGCCGAATGGAAATCCTTCGTGCCGGGGGCCTCTTTTGCCGCTTCCTCGAAGTTATAGCCGCCAACCGCTTTCTCGACGCCGCCCGACTGCGCAAATGCATGCGAGACACCGAGCGACAGTATCGCGGCCGATGCCGCGTAGAACAATACCCGCCTCATGATTGGTCCTCCCTTGAAACCAAGGGAGGAAAGCCGTTCCGGCGCAATGTATCGAGAGTGGGCCGAAGGCTTATCCTCCCATTTGCTAATATTCCGCGCAATTCTGGTTCAAGTAAACCGCAAACCCATCCTACTTGTGAATTTTTTGCTTTTGGAAGCGTCCGATAACCGTTTTTGAATGGCAGGTGACAGGTTGGTGGGGTCGGGACAATTGGAACAATAAAAACCCGATGCCTTCGATTTCCCGGATTGCCAGGCGAAGCGCTTTTCATTAAAGCCTCGCCATGACCCAGACAGCACATCCCGACTCCGTTCTCATCGTCGATTTCGGCAGCCAGGTGACCCAGCTCATCGCACGACGCGTGCGCGAGGCCGGCGTCTATTGCGAGATCGTCCCCTTCCAATCGGCCGAAGAAGGCTTCCACCGCCTGCAGCCGAAGGCCGTGATCCTGTCCGGCAGCCCGGCTTCCACGGTGGACGAGGGATCGCCGCGAGCGCCTCAGATCATCTTCGACAGCGGCCTGCCGGTGTTCGGCATCTGCTACGGCCAGCAGACGATGTGCATGCAGCTCGGCGGCAAGGTCGAGAGCGGCCATCATCGCGAATTCGGCCGCGCCTTCCTCGATGTCGACAGGGACTGCCAGCTGTTCGAGGGCCTCTGGTCCTCCGGCTCGCGCCATCAGGTCTGGATGAGCCATGGCGACCGCGTCACCGCGCTGCCGGATGGTTTCGAGGTGGTCGCCACCTCCTCCAACGCGCCCTATGCCTTCATCGCTGACGAGAAGCGCAAATATTACGGCGTGCAGTTCCACCCGGAAGTCGTGCATACGCCTGATGGCGCCAAGCTGATCGGCAATTTCATTCACAACATTGCTGGCATCAAGGGCGACTGGTCGATGTCGGCCTACCGCCAGAAGGCCGTCGAGCAGATCCGTGCGCAGGTGGGCGACAAACGCGTCATCTGCGCGCTTTCGGGCGGTGTCGACAGTTCCGTCGCAGCGCTGTTGATCCACGAGGCCGTCGGCGATCAGCTGACCTGCATCCTCGTCGACCACGGGTTGATGCGCAAGGACGAGGCGGCCGGCGTCGTCGCCATGTTCCGCGAACACTACAATCTGCACCTGCTGCACGTCGATGCCGCCGATCGCTTCATCGGCGAACTCGAGGGCGTCAGCGACCCGGAAACCAAGCGCAAGATCATCGGCCGGCTGTTCATCGAGACCTTCGAGGAAGAGGCAAAAAAGCTCGGCGGCGCCGACTTCCTCGGCCAGGGCACGCTCTATCCCGACGTGATCGAGAGCGTTTCCTTCACCGGCGGCCCGTCGGTGACGATCAAATCGCACCACAATGTCGGCGGTCTGCCGGAGCGCATGAAGATGCAGCTCGTGGAACCCTTGCGCGAGCTCTTCAAGGACGAAGTGCGCGCGCTCGGCCGCGAACTCGGCCTACCCGACAGCTTCATCGGCCGCCACCCCTTCCCCGGCCCCGGCCTTGCGATCCGCTGCCCCGGCGGCATCACCCGCGAAAAGCTGGAGATCCTGCGCGAGGCCGATGCGATCTATCTCGACGAAATCCGCAAGGCCGGCCTTTACGACGCCATCTGGCAGGCCTTCGCCGTGCTGCTGCCCGTCCAGACCGTCGGCGTCATGGGTGATGGCCGCACCTACGAATTC
The DNA here is from genome assembly GCF_019778565.1 of Rhizobium laguerreae. Classification (NCBI taxonomy): domain Bacteria; kingdom Pseudomonadati; phylum Pseudomonadota; class Alphaproteobacteria; order Hyphomicrobiales; family Rhizobiaceae; genus Rhizobium; species Rhizobium laguerreae. The sequence goes on from NZ_JAAXQT010000006.1 coordinate 126,331, forward strand.
GTCTGCGCGCTGCGCGCTGTCACCTCCGTCGACGGCATGACGGCCGATTTCTACCACTACGACATGGAATTCCTCGGCCGCGCCGCCACCCGCATCATCAACGAGGTGCGCGGCATCAACCGCGTGGTCTACGATGTTACGTCGAAACCGCCCGGTACGATCGAGTGGGAATAATCGGACATCATTGACGCGTGGGTGGCGGGACGTAAACACACACCCGGGCTCTTGCCGCCGGCTATGCCTCTGATGGAGCTTGATCCCGCCCTTTGACTGGCCGCGTTTTACGCTTTGAAACGTCCGGCTGCTGAGCGCGTCGGCGCGGCGCGCCAGCAGCCAGGCCTCAACTTCAGCTAAGTCCCAGACGATGCATCTAGGCGATAGTGCAAAACGGCGCGGAAATTCACCACGCTGCTCCATTTCGTAGATGGTGCTGTCAGCGAGTGGGATCATCTCGCGCAGCTGATGGCGCCGTATAGTCCGGCGTAGTGCATCGTCGGCATTTGCCTTGGCCATGCTTTGCCTCCTGCTGCTCGGGGGGCCCGAGATAGAAAGCAATAGATCGAGGAAGATGGAAGGTCCCACAGCGCTGCGTGCGGGAATATCGCATCATAGCGTGCAAATCGGACGGGCGGTCTCAAGGGGCAGGCGTCGTCTAGGACATCCAACCACGGCACGCCCGAGAGAAGATCGCCATACCGATCGGTAAAGATCTTTGAAGATTAGCCTTGCCTAATCTTTACTGACCGGTAATTGAGCGGATGCGGTCCACATAGCCAAGCTGCTTTCAACCAACGCCTCAAGCTCACGTTGGTTTGCGCCGGCCCCTCCCTGCATGAGGATGCCGTGCATCAGGGATTGGAGGACGTCGCCAAGGCAGAAGCGCAGGTTGCACCAGATTTTCGATATGGTTGTCAGAGCAGCGCATGCGTCGATAGGAACGAGCGAACGCGACGATACCGCATGGCCGCGGCGTCGCCGTTCAGCCCATCGACCAAAATTCCGCCCGAACGTCCTCATTATTTTTACGGTCCGATGTAACAATCAGAGACCCGAGTGCGAAATATCTGCTGTGACTCGGTCTTCCTACCTCCTTCCCGATCACCGGGGGGCCGGAACCTTTTTGGGCCGTGCGCAGATTCACCGCAACTTGAAGGAATAACTTATGGGCACCAATCTCGCTGCGCTCGCCCACAGGACAGGTCGAAGCGTCCTTACTCCCCTATGCAAAAAGGAGCGTATTTCCCTTCCGGCAACGTCCAAAAAAAATTCCCAGACGTGACCCCGTCTGCTGCGCTCGCACGCTATTGCAATATGCCTTGCGCAAACTGCTCACCACCCACCAGGACTCTGGCAGACTTCTCATTATAAACACCGGTGATACCCTTCATGCGCACATGCCCACTCGCTCCTCTCCTCCTCATCGCCGTCATGCCTCTTACTGTTTCTTCCGCAATGCTCTGCGGAGTGCAGACTGCTTGTACGGTCAAGGACGGAAACTATCGGATCGAGTTGCCGCAAGATGGCGACATTCGCGGCGTCTTTGTCTATTTCCATGGTTTCAAAAGTTCCGCCAGGTTGCAGATGCAGCAACGCTCCCTGGTCGAGATGACGCTCGCGCATCATCTGGCCTATGTAGCCGTCGATGGCATCGACGGGAGTTGGTCTTTTGCCCACGGTCCCAACCAGGGTCGCGATGAAAAGGCGTTCATCACGAATGTCTTTGATGACCTGCGGCAACGTTACGGTTTTACCCCGGACCGGACGGTGATCAGTGGTTTTTCCATCGGCGCATCGATGGCTTGGTACACCGCCTGCCAGCAGGGGGAGAAAACCGCGGCGATGGTGACTTTCTCCGGCGTGTTCTGGAATCCTCTTCCAAAACCGGAGGACTGCGTTGCCGATCTTCCTCCAATGGCACATTTTCATGGGACCGCGGATCAGACATTTCCGCTCGCCGGTCGGGCGATTGGCACCGAATTCCATCAGGGCGATGCTCTCAAGAGCTTGGCCATTCTGCGTGAGCGCGCCAAATGCGACATGAAGGCTGCGAAGAAAGTCACGCTGGATAGCATCGAGTGCGACGATGTACCGGACTGCATTCGGGGCGACAGTATCATGTGCATCCACAACGGTGGCCACGAGGCCCGGTCCGATATGCTCGACGCTGGCCTGACAGCGATGGGTTTTCCCAAGTGAGCCGGGCTGCAAAAAAAGAAGATCCTTTGTAACAACCGCCTGCATTCCCACGAATTAGCAGGCAGCAAGGTCGCAAAACCTGGTCCGACGCGATGCTAACGGATCGTTCGAGGATTACAAAGGAACACCCTCATGCTGCAGTCAATCACATGTCCAAATATCGGCCATGATATCGTTCATCACTTCGGAGAGGGCGCGGCCGTCTGGGGGCAGACGATTACTCCGAGCATTGCTCATCTGGTTCAGGCGCAGCGGGAGTTGGCGATCGATTATTCCCGGATACGCCCCGGGATTGTGTTCGAGACCGTATCGAGTGTTGCGATGCTTCCCCATGTCATCGATGGATCCACGTTTCGCGCGCACGTCGAAAGCACGGCGTTTCGCCGAACCGTTGTTCGACGCGAAGCGGCGGTGGAAGCCTTCATCCGCTGCGATGCAGGCGCCGAATGCACTCTCAAGCTTTGGGGACGCGTCGCATCGCAGCGGTCAGATCACTTGCTAGCTGCCGACGATAAAGATGCCGCCACCGTACCTGTGATTTTCACCGTGGCCTTCTGGGAGATCTCGCGCGCACCTGACGCCCGCATGGAGCAGATGATCGGGGAAGCTTCCGAGAAAGATCGCAAAATCCGGGAACTGGAAGAGAAGGCGGCGCTCTCAATGTGTTCGCAATGAGCCTGATGTTCAGCCAGATGCGTACGCAGTCGTAGAATTGATTGTTCCATAGGAGGGAGTTTACCATGCAGAATTCAGACAGGCCGACGATAAAGAATGAGGCGGAATCAACCTGGATCCCCCGGGCAGAGCAGCCCGCACCGCGCTGGCGTCAAATCGGACTGTGGAGCGTCAAGCTTCTCCTTGCTGCGACCTTCATCGCCGCCGGCAGCGCCAACCTCTACGGCCTGCCGATGTTGGTTCAGAACTTCGAGCAGATCGGGCTCGGGCAGTGGTTTCGGTATTTCACCGGAACACTCGAGTTGATCGGCGCGGCCGCGCTACTCGTCCCGGCTGTGGCCTCGCTCGGTGCGCTTCTGCTCGCCGCGATCATGGTCGGCGCCACCTTGACCCATCTCTTCGTGCTGCCGGGCTCGCCCGTCCCCGCGATCGTGCTCTTCGCGCTGAGCGTGATGGTAGCCTGGGCGCATCGCGACCAGAACGCGGCGCTGGCCAGCAAGATCCCTGTCGACCGCGACTGAGGACACGAAGGTCGTCAACGCTCTCCCCTTCACGTTCCCAGGCTCATGTCATGTCACGGCTCGGACGGGCAGATGCTCGCCTTGGAGGATGAAGGTTTTGACGCGACTTTCTCGCTGATTGGCGCCAGCATCTTTCCTGACTGGCGGCGAGGGCTTGCGGAACAAGTTCGCGTGACCCGGACGGGCGGCAAAGCATGCGTCGCGACGTGGCGCAAGCTGCCTGGCGGTGGCCCCTTCCTTGTTATGGCGGAAGCGCTTCGTGCCGTTTATCCGAATATGGCGCCGCCAGCGCCGCCCGAAGGGTTCACAACGCCGGACCGACTGGGCGCGGAGCTCAAGGGAGCAGGCCTCTCTGCGCTCGAGATCGAAGAGATCGAGGTCGTCTGGGAAGTGCCTGCTGGCCAGTCCTACTTTGACGACGTTCGGGAATTGCACGGCTACATGGGTGCTTATGCCACGCTCGATGACAATGAACGTCGCCGGGTGGATGGCGCGATCTTAACGGTGGTCGACCGGATTGCAACGGACAACCGGGTTGTGCTGTGCTCGACTGCGGTTCTGGCCGTGGGAACGAGACAGTGATCACTCATTCGAATTGTCGCAAAGGTTGCGCAGACTGTTTCAAACCCTGGCGCGTAAGGCCTGCGCTTCGTTCTGCAATCGGTTTATCCCTCTCCACACAAAAGTGTGAACAGCCTGGATGTAACGTCTACGCAGCCCGTGACGAAGAAGGCAGGTCGCGTTCGTTCAACGGAAGGATAACACCATGACGATCTCATTACGCCCCATTCTGCCACTTGCAGCGGCTCTTACCCTTTCCTTCGCCTCTGTCGGCTTTGCCGCCGAGATTTTTACGACGAATGGTGTGGCCATAAACGGCTATGATCCGGTCGCCTATTTCACCGACCACAAGCCTGTGAAAGGGTCGGACAAATACACGGCAACCTACCGAGGGGCGAAGTTTCACTTTGCATCCGCCGCACATCGCGATGTTTTCGCCGCCAACCCCGGGCACTTTGCTCCGCAGTATGGCGGCTATTGCGCCTTTGGAACGGCGCAGGGCCACAAGGCGTCGACCGAACCGCAAGCCTTTACCGTGGTCGATAACAAGCTCTACCTCAACTACAATGACAGCGTCCTCAAGACGTGGAGGCAGGACGTCAGCGGGTATATCAAAAAGGCCGAAGCAAACTGGGATAAGGTCAGGGTACAACCTGATCCGTAAATCCCGATGCCGACATGAATTACCTATCCGCTCGTTTGCGGATAGGTCCCTTTTCAAGTTGACGACGGCGACGCCTGCCGAGCCGAGCAAAGAGGCCGCCGGAAAATGTCTGATTGCCGCCAGGCTCGGCGCGGTTGCGAATGCAGTGCGTCAGAAACAAGATGACAATCAAACTCTGGCCCTCAACTTTGCCGGTTACGTCGCCCTTGTCATCGGCAAGACAACTCATACCGGCGTCCTTGGCAAAAACCACTTGCACGACGTGATCAAGCGACAGTTTTAAGTCCGGCGAGTAAGTTCGAGCATCGCGAGCTCGCGAAGGATGGCGTCCTTATCCTGATCGACATGCGGCGGCGCCCGATCGAAACGAACGGGGGTTGCGGACATTTTGAGCGGGTTGCCGAGCAGGCGGACGGTTTGTCCGTCCACTGTTTCCATGGGCATGATCATTTCACGCGCCAAGGTATGCGGATTGGTCACGACCTGGTCGATCGTGGCGACCCGGCCTGCAGGGATTTCGGCATGGACAAGGCGCTGCTCCCAGCTTTCGGCGGTGTCGGCTTGCAGAGCCTCGCTCACAAGCCGGTCCAATGCATCGACATTGACAACGCGATCACGGTTGCGGCGAAACCGCTCGTCGCCCGCCAGATCGGGACAGCCGATCGCCGTACAGAAGCGGGCGAACTGCTGATCGTTTCCGACTGCGATGGCGATTTCACCGGCAGCCGTTGCGAAGGTCTGGTAGGGGGCGATGTTGGGATGCCGGTTGCCGATCCGATTTGGCACCTTTCCCGAAACCAGATGGTTCGTCGCGGCATTGATAAGCCAGGCAACTTGCGCGTCATAAAGCGCCAGATCGATATACTGGCCTTCGCCCGTGCGGTCGCGATGGCGGAGAGCGGCGAGGATGCCGACGGTCGCATACATGCCGCACATGACATCGGCGATACCGAGGCCGACCTTGAGGGGCCGGCCACCGGCCGTGTCGCTTTCGCCCGTGATGCTCATGATGCCGCCCATCGCCTGGACGAGAAAATCATAGCCGGTTCGCTCGGCATAGGGTCCGGTTTGACCAAAGCCGGAAATCGCACACCAGACGATATTCGGTTTGATCTTGCGAATATCCTCATAGCCCAGTCCGCGCCGGTCGAGATCGCCCGGCTTGTAGTTTTCGATCACCACGTCCGAGATAGCCACCAGCCGCTCGACAAGCGCAACACCTTCATCGCTGGCGAGATCGATGGCTATCGATCGCTTGTTGCGGTTGGCGGACAGGAAATAGGCGCTGAGATCACTGTCGCCGCCATCGGCACCTGGCACGAAGGGCGGTCCCCAGCTGCGCGTGTCGTCGCCAGTATCAGGCCGCTCGACCTTGATGACATCGGCCCCGAGATCGGCGAGCAGCTGCGTGCAGGTCGGTCCGGCGAGAATCCGCGACAGATCGAGGATGCGCAGACCGTCCAGGCTGGCGGGTTTTTGATGGTCAGACATTAGTGATTCTCACGATTTCCAGGGGGAACTCTTGAACCAGCGTACGAGATAGGCGGTTCCTACGAGCACGCCGAAGCCAATCAGGTTTCCAACTGCCTCTGCAGAAGTGGTGCGACCGGCATGATCAAGCGCAATACCGATCGGCTGAGCAATCACGATACCGGTGATGAAGACGGCGAGCGATTGCTGGCCTACCACCGTCAGAACGCGCACGGCAGGGCCGCGCAGCCGGAAACCCTTCTTGCCGACGAGATGTACGGCGATGTAGCAGAGCGCCATGAAATGAACGAAGCGCAACAGGCCGAAGTCGGTCTTGTCGGTGAGGGGGAAAAGCGTGGTAGCGGCCATTTGGAAGGCTGGATGCGCATCGTGGAACCGTACCCAGGCAAACGGCACAGTCAGGATCACGACGGCAATCGCGAGCGCCATCAACCTGCGATCGAAGCCGGGCGCTGGAAGGCTGCCGCGCATCAGGAAGAAACCCGTGAAAAACAGCAACTGCCATCCGAAGGGGTTAAAGAACCACGGACGATCCGACCAGGGCTCGGCGGGCAGCCCCGTAAAGCCGAACTGCGTCGCCAGCCACAACGCTGTCATGAGCGCAAACGGCAGGAATCGCTGGATTTTCGACGCGAAGATCATCACCGGCATCAGCGCCAGGATGACGATGTACATCGGCAGGATATCGAAATAATTCGGCACGTAAGTCAGCGTCAGCAAACCGACGAGGAGGTTGCCGGGGTCCTCCATGAAAGGCACGAGGTTCAGGCTGTCGACATAGGTGACGCCGTCATAACGGGTTCCGGCAACAACCATGATGGCGGCGACGACAATGAAGACAACAATGTGGGCCCAGAAGATTTGCCAGATCCGCTGTGCAACGCGGGCGATGAGGGCAAGTGCGCCGCTGCGGTCGAAGGTCGAGCCGAAGGCGATGGCCGAGGCCATTCCCGATTGGAAGACGAACATTTCCGTGGCGTCGGAAAAACCAAAGCGCGCCGGAATCCACAGCGCCCATCCGTTGTTTGGGATATGGGCCAAAAGAATGATCAGCATGCCGACACCACGGAAAAAGTCGAGCCGCGGATCACGGGCGCGCTTGACCTTCTGAGGGGCTGAACCTGCCGCCTGGTTGGCCTCAGAAGGCACCGTCGTAGGCGCTTGCATCGAATTTGCAGGCGATGAGGGTGAAGCCTTCGCGCTCGCGGGCTGCCTCAAGCTCGTTACGGAAGTCATCACAATTCTCCACATTGAAACCATAACCGCCGAAACCTCGCGCGACAGCGGCAAAGTCAGTTTCGCCGAGCGTGACGCCGGCCGATTTCAGACCGGCGGATGCCTGCTTCAGAGCAATTAATGCCAGGCTGCGATCCTGAAAAAGCACGATGGTGATCGGCAGATTAAGATCGCGTAGCGTAGCTAGTTCGCCGATTCCCATCTCAAGACCGCCGTCGCCCATCACGGCGAAAACCGGACGTGATGGATCGGCGACCTTGGCACCGATCGCAAGCGGCAAGGCGGCGTTCATGGTGCAAAAGCCCGCCGATTGCAGCAATGACATGGCCCGTGGCGCAACCCATTTTTGCGACAGGAGAATGCGATGCGCTCCGCTGTCGACTGTGACGATTGCTTCCTGACCGGTGACGGCATTGAGCGCCTCGATAATTGCGTGCGGTCCCCAACTGCCATTGCTTGCGAATAAACAGGCAAGTTCGTTTTTCACGGCGGCGGGTTCGCCGTCCGTCCAGGTCTTGTCCCCCGCGTGAATATCGGCCAGCGCCAGTAGATAGGATCGAGGTGCAGCGTGGATTCTGGTTCCGGCATGATGCATGCCGTGGTCCGGGGCAGTATCGGAAATCTCCACAAGCTTGGCTGGATCTCCGACGAAATCCAGCCAGCCGAGCCGCATTTCAATTGGGTCGTAGCCAATCAACAGGACCAGATCCGAATCCCGGACCAGGTTCAGAAGAATTTGATCCGCCAGCGGTGACAATCCGGCCGCACCAAGCGACAGCGGGTGGTTCTCGGGAATGATGCCCTTGGCCTTATAGGTCGTGATAACCGGTGCGCCAATTTTTTGGATCAGGTGCTGGAGTGCCGGACCAGCGTGATCTCGCACGGCGTCAAGACCAGCGATAAAAAGCGGTCGTTGCGCCCGGCCGATCCTTTCAGACAGTGTGTGAACGGCCGGATCCGTCATTGTCACCGAGGGCTTCAGAAGCTTCGGAGGCGAAATGACATTCAAGGCTGGCGACACCGCGGCAGCAGTCGCCGGAGACAGGTCGAGATGGACGGGACCCATCGGCTCCGTCATGGCAAGCGCAAGGGCACGAGCGACCGCGGAAGCAGCGCTCTCGGGCTCGATTTCGAAAGAAGCTTTGACCAACGGGCGGAGCAACTGGGCATGGTCGATCACCTGATGGGTGTAACGCGCACGGGTCGGACGGTCGACAATGCCGGATATGACGATCAGAGGGACGCGCTCCTGGGCAGCGTCGGCGATGCCGTTGACCGCATTGGCAAGGCCCGGGCCCACGGTCGTCACGAGAAGTTCCGGGTTTTGCGTCATCGCGCTCGCGCCTGCCGCCATGATCGCCGCCGCGGTTTCATGGCGTGCTAGGTGAAAGACGATGCCTGAGGCCTCCAGGCCGTCTATCAGCGTGACCACTTCTCCGCCCGGCATGCCAAAGGCATGACGGACGCCATGGGCATGAAGCGTCCTGGCGACGATGTCGGCAACTCTCGGCGTTACGAAGCTCTCAGCGGTCACTATCAATCTCTCGAATCCGGTGAAATGGGCTGTGCTCAGCGCTCACTGGTAACTGAAACCTTGCACGGGTAGAAAACCTGCCCGCGGAACCGGGCAGGCCTAGTCCCACAACAGGTCTAACGTTCCATGCGGCGGACGACAAACGCGACAACCATACCAAACAGCATGTGCCCGATCAGCGATGCCCAGGTGAGAGTAACAAAACCGAGAAACGCCGGTTGGCCGCCAAACAGGTGTGCCATGACGTAAAGGGCGAAGATCCAAAGACCGATGCCGAAGCCGATACCTGTCAATAGCAACGGCAGCTTGGGGACGATCAGCCGCTGCAACGGCCGGGCGATGAACAGGTAGCCGATCGGATAGAAAACGATACCCACGATCGCGTGGATGGCTTCGGCCAGCAACAAATTGTTGAACCCGAACACCGATTGAACGAGAGCGGCCGGCTCCAGCGGTCCGCCAACCCACAGGGGCGTGATCAGCCGCGCCCAGATTTCCCAGGTAATACTCGCGGCAAGTCCGGAAAGAATAATCGTCCGGCCGAGGCTCGGTTGCATTTCAGGGAAGATGCTTGTCTTTTGGATTTCCATCATAGACATCGTGTTTTCCTTCTTTGAGGTGAGATCAGGCAGGCAAACTCACGCCAACCGAATGTTCGATCGATTTGAACAATCGGTCGTCGGCCTTCAGCTGTTGGCGAATCTGGCCGATACGCGAGACACCGACATTATTGCCATCGCTCGCCATCGCCCTGGCCAGCGCGAGCACGAAGAAGTCGCGCTGTGCGTTGCTGCCGCCGATCTTCGGCAGGTTCGCCACCATGCGTTCGAGCATGTGGCGGTCCGCCGGAGCATGGAGACCTGTGAGAATGTGCGCCATCGGTACACCGATCTCGGCGGCGACGCGGCCTTGGTCATCCATACGAAGCGCTTTGGCTTCTATATGCGATACAAGCTCCACTGCTCCATCGCGGTCACCAACGGCAACCATGGCGGCAAGATTGTGCAGAGCTGCAAAAATCAAGGTCGTGTCCGCCTTTCGACGATGGGCTATCTCTGCCAGATCTGTCCAGCGATCACCGACGTGAACTCCCGATTGCTCCATCCGCCACAGAAGCGAGACGGCATTCGCCATGTCTCGGAAATCGTCGGTTTGCTGTGGGCGAACGTCGTCGTCGTAGATCTGCAGCACCCGATCATGATCGCCGCGTTCCAAGTGCAGCAGACCGAGATGCCAGGCCATATGAAAGGAGAAATTGTTGCAGCGCGACCAGGCCTTGCGGCTGGCCTCGAGCCAGTCAATACCTTCTGCCGTATTGCCACGCATCTCGAAGACATGCGAGACGGCGTGAAGGCCCCAGGAATCATCGGGCTGCAGAGCAACCGCAAGCTGCCCCGCGGCAAGCGCCTCGGCATACCGACCATGCTCTTCAAGCGAAAACGCGTGGCAACCAAGAACAAAGCCTCTCGCCGTTGTGCCGGTGTCAAGGCGAGCGACTGCACGCGTGCTTGCCCGCAGCATGCCGCGGGCATCTCCAAGCATGAAACGTAGCGCCTGCGAAATCTTAAAGGGCAAGAACGTCACCGACCGATCCTCGAAACCGTCATCGAGAATATCCGCCGCACGCGAAAACGAGCCTTCGACGGCGGCCTCCAATGCTTTCACAAGGGTGCGCTCGTCACCGGTTCCTCCGCCTCTCACCGCCAGCGCTGCCTTCGCATCGACGAATGCCTTGGCGGCAGGTTCGTCAAGCTCCGACCGCGCCAATATCAGATTTGCAAAGCCCTTCAGCGCATGGCCGGCAACGTGATGGGGGTCGGCTGCCAATGTCGACTGGATGGCCACGCCAGTACTTGGCCGATGCGCCGCCAGACCAAAAACGGCATTCTCGAATGCCCGTTGTGCCTCGTTGCTGTCAGTGCTGGTCATGAGACCATAAGCATCGCGCTTCATTCGTTTGCTCCATCAGGAGGACGAAATAGAACCCTGAAGATCCCATTACCCTTCGTCCGACAGAGACCTTTACGGTCGCGTCAGGTAGTTCGTTACAGCCGGTCCTGAATTTTTCGCAGCCGCGTCAATATTTCTGGGCTGCGCATAGCGGCGGGAGTTTTTTTAAAAACATAAGTAACAAAACGATGCGCTGCCGCGAATTACGAGAGAGCCTTTGCAGGCGGCCTCAACTCGAAAGGGCGGGACCATCATGAGTGAAGCAACCGGAACAAGCACCGTTGTCATGGTTACGGGCGCAGCAGGAAACCTTGGAAGCGCCGTCGTCAGAGAGCTTGCGGCGAACGGTACGCGGCTCGTCTGTGTCGAGCACAATTCGGAAGCCTTGGAAAAATTGGCAGATTGCCTGCCCGAGAGTAGCGAAACCCTGCTGATCGGTGGCATGGATCTCGCCGATTTGACGTCATGCCAGGAGGCGGTCGAAGAAACGCTGGCGCGATTTGGCCGGCTCGACGCGCTCGCCAATACCGTCGGCGGCTTCCAGACAGGACCGGTCGACGAGACGGGCGTACACCAGTGGGATCAGTTGTTTCACATGAACGCCAGAACCGCTTATGCAATTAGTGCGGCAGTCCTGAAACCGATGCAGCACGCAGGTTACGGCCGCATCGTCCCTGTCGCGGCAGCGCCGGGACTAAAGGCCGGCGCCAATCAAGCCGCCTATGCAGCATCGAAAGGGGCGGTGATCCGGCTTACCGAAGCGATCGCCGCGGAAAACCGCGATAAGCGCATTACGGCCAACTGTATTTTGCCGGGCACGATCGACACGCCGCAAAACCGCTCGGCGATGCCGAATGCGAAGATGGACAACTGGGTTCAGCCAACGGATATCGCCAAGCTCATAGGTTTCCTCGTTTCGCCTGCAGCAGGCATCGTCACCGGCGCGGCCATACCGGCAACCGGCCGCATCTGAGGGTCCGATGGTTTCTGTGTCCGATCCCGTCTCCGCAGGATTGATGCTTTGGGCCGGCATCGGTCTTGCCGTCGCCGTCGCCTTTCTGCTGTTCGGATTCGACAAGGTCGATCCGGGAGCACGTGACGCTTATGCGGTCCGCCCGCTCCTTATCCCCGGGCTCGTTCTCCTCTGGCCGCTGGTCGTCTGGCGGTGGATCAGGCTTTCCAGGGGAGAACCGTAGTATGCAGCGTCGCCATCGTCGCGCTCACGCAGTGATATGGACAGGCATTGCTGTCGTTCTCCCGATCATGCTTGTCGTCATCTTCGCGAGCGTTCCGAAGCTGCCGGTCGATGCACCGGCTGTGCGCCTTGAAGCCATTGCAGCCCAGGGAGATGGCAACCCGTGAGCGTATCCTACAAGCCGGTCATCTGGAACAAGACCAAGATCATCTATGACGCGGTCATGCTGGCCGGGATCTTCATCTACATCCTCATTTTCCTGCGGACCGGCCCAGTCATATCCTCTGCGCTCCGGGATACCGACCTGCCGATCCAGCGGATGCGTGCCTTTGGGTCTCTGGCCCTGCTGATGCTGACCATCGTCCTCGCAATCGGGCCACTGGCGCGGAGCGATGCCCGTTTCATTCCGCTCCTTTACAATCGCCGCCATTTTGGCGTGATGACCACGATCATTGCAGCCACGCACGCCTACTATGTGCTCGGATGGTATTTCTCCTTTAGTCCGTCGCCACAGCTCACCGCACTCTTCACCAGCAATACCAGCTTCACCAGTATCGCCGGCTTTCCGTTCGAACTCTTCGGCGTCCTCGCGCTCGTCATTCTGGCGGTACTTGCAGTAACGAGCCACGATTTCTGGCTTTCCTTCCTGACGCCTCCGGTGTGGAAGGCGATCCACATGAGCGTCTACGTCGCCTATGCTGCAGTCATCCTGCATGTGGCGCTCGGCGCTCTGATCGATCGCCGGGATCTTGCTCTGGCGTTCCTGTTGATCGGCGGATTGGCTGCACTGTGCGTCCTGCACCTTGTCGCAGGTCGGCGGGAGACATCGGCCGACGCGGCTGGATCGCAAGACGCCCCGGAGGCGCCTTGGGTGATCATCGGTGACCTCAGCGAGATTGCCGAAGGCAGGGCGATTATCGGGGCGGCACCGGGCGGTGAGCGCATCGCCGTCTTCCGTTCAAAGGGTGGTCTTTCAGCCGTATCCAATATCTGCTCGCACCAGAACGGGCCTATCGGCGAAGGCAAAGTCGTCCTCGGCTTCATCACCTGCCCATGGCATGGCTATCAGTATCGCCCCGAGGACGGTTGTTCACCACCGCCGTTCCGCGAGCGGATCCGCAAATATCGCCTTCGCATGGAAGGCTCGAGAATTCTGGTCGATCCGGAACCTTTGGCTCTTGGCACAAAGCTGGAGCCGTTGGCGATCCCCGCGGAGTTGCTTCCCGCGGCTGCCACGCCGAAAAAGCAAGGAACGGTTTGATGCTGAGACCCATAGGACGTGGATTTTTTGTCGGTTACTTCAAGACGGTTCCAGCCGATGTCAGGGTGCTGATGATCGGGTTCATCTTGTTCTTCATTGCCACCATGGCGACGACTTCGGCGTTGCTGTCTCTGAATACCGGAAGTCCAGGCGCTGGCAGCTATGCCGATGAGCTCTCCGGAGAGCATCTGATCGGCACCCTGGAGGTGAAACCCTATCCGATTCTTCGTGTTCCCGCCGACGGCACAAAGCCCGCGCGCGCTGTCATGCTGGCGGGCTCGGGCAAGTTCGGGGTTGACGACAGGGCGCTGCCGCTTGCGGGCAAAACCGCACAGGCAGGTGGCATCTTCGTTAAGCGTGGAGACCTGGTCATGTTGCTGATCGGTGGCGAAGACGACCTGAAAGCAGCCGAACCGCAAATGCCGGCCCTGCCGGTCACGTCCGTGCCGGAGAATCTCGGTCGGTGGCGTTTGACGGGCGAGATCTGCGATGGAAAATGCAGTGCTGGCGCCATGAAGCCGGGAACCGGCCTCGCGCACAAGGCCTGCGCCAATCTGTGTATTTCTGGAGGTGTTCCACCGGTCTTCGTTTCCACGGCACCCGTGGACGGCCACATCTTCTTCCTTCTCGCTTCCAAGGACGGAGGACCGATGCCGGCCGCCTTGCTCGACAAGACCGGTTTGCCGGTGGTGCTCGAAGGCAATATCGAACGCCGCGACGATCTGCTAATTTTCAAGATCGACAGTTTCCGCGAGGATGCGGGAGTATGACCCAGAATGTGAGAGGATTCTGGCGCCATCTCTTCGGCCTTTTGCTGGCGCTGATTGCTACCATCGTGATCATCCTCGCATGGCAATATGGTCTGGGCTATCTGAGCGGCACCCCGTTCGAGGAGCTGCGCTACGTGATCTTCGGGATTGCCGTTGTCGGGTTGCTCTCCGCCCTTAATAGCCTGACGCTGAGATTAATGAAGTAGAAAGCAGTCAAGGGTTGAACCGCATAGGGTTGAGTTTTAGATCGTATGTTCTAAAATGGATTGGCAATAGCCTTGGGCAGTCGCCCGTTCCGATCAATGTTCGGGGAGACAGGATATATGGCCAGACCCAGAGAATTTGATGAAGAAAGGGTATTGCTGCTGGCTGTAGAGCGCTTTTGGGAACACGGCTATGAGGGAACGTCAATCCGTGATCTGGCCCAGGCAATCGGGCTTACCACCGCAAGCATCTACAATGCCTTTGGCGACAAGCGCGCATTTTATCGCAAAGCACTCGAATTCTATGTCGAACGGAGCTTCGGCGACCGTGTCGGCCGGTTTGAGACGAAGCCGCCGCATGAGGCGATCGGCGCATTCTTCAACGAGATCATTGAGCGGTCGTTGAGCGATACAAAGCGAAAAGGCTGCATGTTGGTCAATTCCGCGCTCGAGGTAGCACCACATGATGATGAGTTTCAGCGGGTGGTTGCACAAGTCCTGGTGCAGGTTGAGGCTTTCTTCAAGCGCTGCGTCGAAAGAGGCCAGAAAGACGGATCGATCAATCGTTGCCAAAAAGCATCGGACATGGCCGGCACGCTCCTCGGCACACTGCTTGGTATTCGTGTGCTAGCGCGCACGCGTCCAGAAAGAGACCTTCTGGAAGGTCTTATCCGGCCCATTTTTGCACTGCTGGAACCCAATCACAGTCAGACAATCTTATCTCATGATCGATGACATGAACGTTCAAACGCTTGCACGTTTCGGCCCGATATCCCACACGCAAAAAAATGCGGCTGGTCTCTGTAACAATTGCACGAGAACCGCCGAAGAAGGATATGTCGGATGAAAGATCTGGCGCGTGAAAAGGAATGGGCATCCTGGCTGCGTTCCGCGATTGCGGGCGACAGCCATGCCTATCACAAATTTCTGACGGCCCTCACACCACATTTACGGGTGATGGCGCGGAAGCGTTGTGACCAGTTCGGTGCGCCGGCCAGCGAGGCTGAGGACGTGGTTCAGGAAGTGCTGCTTACTATCCATCTCAAGCGGGGGACATGGGATCCGTCACGGCCTTTGGGGCCATGGCTATCGGCAATCGTTCGCAACAAGGTGGTCGATAGCCTGCGGCGCCGTGGCAGTCAGTCAGTACCACTCGAGGACGTCGTTGCTACACTTAAAGCAGACGAACGCATCGCAGCCTCCGATCGCATCGATATCGAACAGATTTTTGGGCAAGCTCAAGGATCCGCAACGAACGATCGTTCAATCGATATCGATTGAAGGGTCGAGTGTTCGGGAAACCGCCGATCGGCTGGAAATGACAGAGGTGGCGGTACGTGTTTCCCTGCATAGGGCATTGAAGGGGTTGGCTGCTCTCTATTCGGGGCGGGTGACATGAAAACTGATGAGTTGATCGAACTGCTCGTGCAGGATACCCCGGTTCGACTGAATCTTGATCATGCCCTGATGCATGCTGCCACTGCCGCTACATTGATCGCCGCCATTTTGTTCTTCGCGGTCATCGGCTTGCGTGCGGACTTCGGCACGGCCATCGAGACCGGCCGCTTCCTGTTCAAATTCGTGATCACGGGATCTCTCAGCTTGACCGGTGGGATGGTCATGTTCCGGATTGGAAGACCGGGGGTCCCGGTTCGGTTGACGGCATTGGGCTTAACGGTTCCAGCTCTGTTGATGAGTGCAGCGGCGATCTTTGAACTGTTGGTCATGCCGTCGGAGACATGGGTGACGCGCATGATCGGGCGCAATTCCAGCCTCTGCCTGACGATTATCCCTTTCTTATCGGTGGGTCCTCTTGCCTGTTTTCTCTACGCGCTTCGATCCGCTGCCCCCACCCGACCCGCGGTCGCCGGAGCTGTTGCCGGGCTCGTAGCGGCAGGGATTGCGGCGACATTCTACGCAGCCAATTGCGATGACGACAGCCCGCTCTTTGTAATGCTATGGTATCCGATTGCCATTTCGATAGTTGCCGGAACCGGTGCTTTGCTTGGCCACAGACTGTTGCGCTGGTAGGTCACGATGGTGAAACCGACATACTTCGTGGCTGGTGAGAGTGGCCAATGGCAGGTCGAGGCAACGCGCGCCATTATTGGCAAGGGTCTAGATGTTGCGCCTCGTCTTAGTGTCATGGACACCGATCAGGTCATATTACCCGATTCGGCGGCCTGGGTTCTGCGCGGAACGGCCGGCAGCGCGCGATACACGACCCGTGTCGAACTCGATCAGCTTGGAGAACGCCAACCACCGTTGGGCCGCGCAACGGCCTGCCTCGCGGTCTTAATCCCGATCCGCAAGTCGGAGCTTTGGTGGTCTCTTGCGCAGGACGAACGCCGGGCCATCATTCAGGAGAGGTCGGCGCATTTTCAGATTGGGATGGACTATTTGCCTGCTGTCGCTCGACGGCTCTATCACAGCCGTGATCTTGGCGAGCCTTTCGATTTTCTCACCTGGTTCGAATTCGCGGAGGAAAGTGCCCCTCAATTTGAGGCCATGCTCTTTCGATTGCGTGCGACTGAAGAATGGCGTTTTGTCGAACGCGAGGTCGAGATCCGCTTGCGGATATGGCAACATGGTTGATGATGCGAAGATAGCCAATCCTGGTAAGGTTGCCCAACAAAGCGGGACGGTCTCGTCAGGCCAGCCGCAAACGGAGTACTTTGAGTGAACACGGAAGACCTGATCAATCTGATATCAGAGGACACACGGCGGCCCGTCAACCTCTCGAAGGCGCTTGCTCTGGCGACAGCTGCTGGCGCATTGGTGGCGGGATTGGTGTTCTTTTCGGTCCTGGGTGTTCGACCTGATTTTGCTCAAGCAATCGTGACTGTGCGCTTCGCATTCAAGTTCATCGCCACCTTGGCGCTGTTTTTTGTGGCGGCATCGCTGATGGAGAGCCTTATCCGTCCAGGGGAGGGCACAACGGCTCGGCGCTGGTTGTTGCTGCTGGCACCAGCGCTGTTGATCGCCGCCGCTACCATCGAGTTGGTCGTCACCCCGGCCGGTCTTTGGGAAAGCAGACTGGTTGGTCACAATGCATTGCATTGCCTGACAGTCATCCCGGTCCTCTCGCTAGCGCCGACCGTGTTCCTCTTTCTGGTGATGCGCCATGGTGCGCCGGATCACCCCGGTCAGGCTGGGGCAATCGCGGCATTGGCTTCCGCCGGTATTGCCGCTACGCTTTACGCCTCCAATTGCCCCGACGACAGTCCGTTGTTCGTCGCAACCTGGTATCCAATCGCCATACTCATTGTGGCCGTTGCGGGCTATTTTGCAAGGCCGACGCTTTCTAAGGTGGTAGTTGCGACGAAGCAGTTGCAATGCCAGGCCCTATCCGTCCGGCGAAAGTCGATGGCGTTCATTATGAACAATCGTCTGGAACGGGGCCGCTGATTGCAAGCCGACAGCTTTGGCTATTCCTGTTCGTAAAGTTGTTCGCGAGAAACCGTCGTCATCCTTTGACGGTACTTTGTTGGCGGGCTAGATTCGACCTTCGCCGCCTACGGCACGCCGCGAAATGGTCGATAGATATCGATAGTCCACAGAATTTTTAGTGCTGCAGCTGCGTCGAAAAATGCTTTAAAATCAAAATGTTAACTTTTGACGTTCCCGTCCACGGTGTGTGGAGCGCATGAATTAATTTTCGTCAATAAAAACAGATGCTTGGTGTAGAAAAAATAATAGAGTGGGAGTAGGGGAATAGCGCATCTTCACGGTCTGAAGGGACCGGAGCTGTTCAGCGGCGTCTACATGTCTCGCGATCGACTGGCCGCGTGGCATGCGGGCGCGCCGATCCCATCCGGTGGATCGTCATAAGAAGGCTCACCGCGTACGCTCCGCTTCTCGCGGGGCTGTCCATATCGCGCGACTGACGCTCGGTAGGTCGCCGGCGACGCTTACCGTCATCCGGCCGGAAGCCGAGCTGCGATTGCTTGAAGCGACGTTGTTCAATCCGCGAATGTTGCGCCGTTTGCGCTTTAGCGACCGACACCTGCAAAGGGCGGAGCCGGTTCGCAATACTCAATCAGCAATTCGGCGAGGACCCGTATCTTCCGTGCGGGATGCTGACCTGGCGGGCGGATGACATATGCACCTGCCGGGGGTGGTGGATAATGCGTCATGACCGGCACAAGCGCGCCGGAGGCTATAAATTCATGGGTAAGGCAATCGGGCAGGTAAGCGATCCCTAATCCTGCTGCCGCAGCGGCGACTAGAGCGGTGCCGTTGTCGGCTTTAAAGCGCCCCTGCGGACGAACCGTGATGATCTTGTCCCCATCCATGAGTTGCCAGGCTTCGGTGCCCTGCATGAGGGCCTCGTGAGCGACGAGTTCCTCCGGCGTCTCGGGCGACCCATGCGCCTTGATGTAGTCCGGGCTCGCGACGAACTTCCCATAGATCGGTCCGACGCGTCTTGCGATCAAGTTGGAGTCCTGAAGATAGCCAACCCGGATCGCACAATCATAACCCTCTGTGATGAGATCGACGAAGCGATCACTGTAGCAGGTGTGGATGTGGAGCTGGGGGTGGCGGCGCGCCATTTCCGCGAGGATGGGAGCGAAGTGAGTCTGGCCGAAGGAAAGCGGCACGGCAACTCGCAAGCGGCCGCGAAGGTCACCGGCGGGTAGGATCGTTTCCTTGGCCACGTCGATCTCGGCGCAGACTCTCGCCGCATAATCTCGGAACGTGGCCCCTGCTTCCGTGAGAGCGGCGCCTCGAGTGGTCCGTGCAAGAAGCTGGACACCAAGTTCCGCTTCAAGCCGGAAGAGCCGCCGACTGACGATTGACTTGGAGACGCCGAGCCGGAGCGCAGCCGACGAAACGCCCCCGGCATCAGCCACTTCCACGAAGGTCTGCAGTTCTTCGATGTCCATTAGCGTTCCCCTTTTCGCGACACAGATTGCCATGAAAGGGTGCTACCGCATCTTGAGTAGGAACGGCAATACTGCTTCCAGGCAACGTCGCCCCTGGCGCATGTCTCCCGCAAAACCAATGCCGCTCATGGGCGGCAGCAAAGGAAGTAATAATGACCTTTCGTAATGGCCTTGCTTCGCTTCTTCGTCCCGAAGATTCGGTACTCGTTCTGATCGACCACCAGCCCTACCAGCTCGCGAACCTGAACAGCCACGATCCGCATGCAGTGGTCAACAACTCGACGGCCTTGGCAAAGGCCGCGAGGGCTTTCGGTGTTCCCACCATCCTGACGAGCGTGATCGCCGATCGGGGTGGTCTGATCTTCCCGCAAATCACCGACGTATTTCCCGGCCAGGAGGTCATCGACCGGACGTTCATCAATACCTGGGAAGACAGGAAGGTCGTGGACGCGGTCAAGGCGACCGGCCGCAAGCAGCTGATCATCGCCGGCCTGTGGACCGAGATATGCGTCGCGATGCCGGTGATCCAGGCGCTCGGCGAAGGCTGGGATGTCACCGTTATCACCGACGCGTCGGGCGGCACTTCGGTCGAGGCCCACGAGGTCGCCATCCAGCGCATGATCGCGGCTGGCGCGAACATGATGACCTGGCTGGCGCTGGCGTCCGAATGGCAGCGCGACTGGGCCCGGACCGAGCACGCCGGTGAGCTGACGGAGGTTCTCAAGCAGCACGCCGCCGGTAGCGGTATCGCGTACCTGTGGGAGCAGCAGCTGCTCAACACGCCTGTGCCTAGAGCATGATGCCGAAAAGTGTCAGCGGTTTTCGGGCGACATCATGCTCTAACTTTTAGAACAGGATGATCTGCACCCGGATCAGGCGCCCGTCCGCTATCGCAGGCATCACCTTTGCGACGGGCGCCCCTATGAATTCGTAGGCTGCGCGCCGTCACCTCCGTCGACGGCACGACGGCGCCGCCAAACGGGCTGTTTCCGTCGCTTTGACCCAAACCAAGACCAGACTTTCGCGGCGATTTCCATCTGGCGAGTCCCGAGATCAAGCCGGAACGTAGGTCAACCTGATCACATCCTCGCCAATCCGGTCATGAGCCATCAGGCGGAGCGGCGGCCGGGGTCCGGCGAAATATGGCTTGCCGTGACCGAGCACGACGGGGTGCAGGTAGATGCGATACTCATCGATCAGGCCAAGTTCGGTGAGGCTTTGCGCCAAATTGGGGCCGGCAACTTCGATCTCCCCGTCACGTTCCGCCTTAAGCTCGCGGATCGCGGCCTCAAGGTCTTCCCCAACAAGCCTGGCTTTGGGACCGACCGACTTCAACGAGCGCGAGACGACCCATTTCGGCTGGTTCCGCCACGCCGCCGCGAAAGCCCGTCGCTCTGCATCCCATTCAGGATGTTCGTCGTCCCAGTAACGCATGACCTCATACATCTGGCGACCGTACACACTGCCCGCCTGCCGCTCTGCCTCCTCGATGAAGTGGCGGAAGAGCGTCGGGCTTGATCCAAACGCCATATGATCGACGTAGCCGTCCAGGGACTGATTCATTCCGAATACGAGCTTAGCCATCCTCACTTCCTTTCCTTAAACGGCATATCCGCAGATCTGATTGCAGAATGCAATCGGTTGCGATTTAACTCAACTGGTTTTAAATCGCAATTTGTTTTTGGAGCAGCCTGAACGCCCACGCTCAGGCTGCCGACTAATCTTGCCTGTCAAGGCTGCCTGGGTGGACAACGGCCTGTCCGCTTCCAGCGATCCGAAATGGACAAGCCATCGTCAGAGGGCGCTATTTCAACGGCAGAAACAACTCCGCCACCGCCTCATGCTCCGGCACTTCGGGGAAGAAGCTCAGCCGCTGGCAATAGATCGGGAAGTCGCGTGCTTCCTCGCCGCTGGCCGGAAGCCAGTCGCGATAAAGGTAGAGCGCGGCGGGCTCCAGATTGTCGGTGTTGCCGACGACGCGCAGCACCGCGCAGCGTCCGCCAGGGATCTCGCCGGCTTTGATCTCTTCGCCGTTCGCCTGGATCGGTTGGTCGGTCCCGACACAAAGGTCGACGCTATAATCGGCAGGCGACTGAGGACGCCGCTCGGAACGCCAGACGTTAAAAGTCGGACTTGTCCTGGGGTGCAGGCCAGCGGCCTTGCGCCAGGCGATGAACCGCTGGATGGTGGCACCGAGCGTCGCCGGGTCGCCCCGATGCTCCATGATCGCCACCGGCGTGGTAGGCACATTGCGAATTATCACGTCGTCAGTGGTAAAAGTCTTCTGCATGAGCTTGCTTCTTGCATTGTCGAGAGGCCCGAAGGCGGCAAGCCACGGCTCCCAGTCAGGAGACTTCCGAAACGACGAAGGCGATTGACCGAACCGTTGCCGAAAGGCGCGGGCGAAGGCATCCGGCGCATCGTAGCCGGCATCCATCGCTATATCGGTGACGCGTTCTTCGTCCCTGTAAGCCAGCCGGTATGAAGCGCGCTTCATGCGGGCAAGCTGGATATAGCGATGCACGGACAATCCGAAGGTCGCCGTGAACTGCCGGTGGAAATGAAACTTCGAGAAGGCTGCGACACTGCTCAAAACATCGAGATCGAGATCGTCATCGAGGTGCCGGTCGATATAATCCAGCACTCGCTGCATCCGCTGATGATAGTTCCGAAGCGCTGCGGTCATTCGTCTTGGTCTCCGTGGCAGCTCAAACTAGATCCCTCAGGCAACGCAGCGCTCGACCGATCTTGCGGTTTGGCATGCATCAGCAGGCGTGCCGCCCGATCGGCGCATCTTGCGATCCTCGGCCGACGCTGTTATTCGCATTTCCGTCTTAGAGGAGAATGCCTTTGTTTGCCGTCGCAACGATCCATAACTCACCGGCTGCGGCGGTAGGGATAAAGGCGCTCGGCATCGTGACCGAGCGCTGATCCTCGCTCTATCGCTCGGCCTTTAGCGCGCCAGTGCTGGCGCATGTCTAATGTCGAGAAGACTATGATTATCGAACTAACGTCTCATGATTTTGAAGCGCTGCTGAAAGGCATCGCGCCACGTCATCTGCGCCTTGTCCAAGACAGCGCCATTGCGCCTCCTGAAGTGCTGGCGATGTTGAACCGCCTCGCGGCTGACATCGGCGCGGAATTTTCGCCGTCGGCCTGGATGATCGTGGAGGATGACGAGATCGTCGGCCTTTGCTCTGTCCTCAAGGTTCCTCAGGATGGAAGGATGCATATCGGCTATGGGGTTGCGCCCACCCGCCAAAGCCGCGGATGCACCACGCGAGCCATAGGGCAGTTGCTCGCGTGGGCGCGGAACGACTCTCGCGTCGCCCTGGTCTCTGCGGAGACCGGAGTCGACAACATCGCGTCCCAGCGCGTTCTTAAGCGCAATGGCTTTATCCGGATCGGCGAGCGTATCGATGCCGAAGACGGTCCGTTGATCTGCTGGGAAGCAATGACCGTTTAGGTTGCAGGCGAGGGAGCCCAAACAGGAAACGGCCGGCGAGGTTCAGTCACCTCGGCCGGCCGTTGTCATGAAGGAAATGACGACTGCGGATCTGAAGCCGGCTTCAGCGGCCGTAGGTGACCTCGACGGAGGCCTTGGCAAGCGTATTGGCCCTTACATAGAAGCCAACCATGGCGGCCGGGGCGGTCTCGGGAAGCGGGAACTTGTCCACCGAGAGCGCGTAGACCGTGAACTGGTAGTGGTGCGGCTGATCACCCGCCGGCGGGCATGCGCCGCCATATCCAGACATGCCAAAATCCGTGCGACCTTCGACAGCGCCTGCGGGAAGCTTTTTGTCACCGCTTGCGCCAGTGGCAACTTTCGAGGCATCCGCGGGAATGTTGAACACCGACCAGTGCCACCAGCCCGAGCCTGTGGGAGCATCCGGATCGTAAGCCATGATGGCGAAGCTCTTGGTCGCCTCCGGAGCACCCGACCAGGTCAGTTCCGGCGAGATGTTCTCGCCGGCGCAGCCGAAGCTGTTGAAGACCTGCGCGTCGGCCATGGACTTGCCGGCGGCCAGATCCTTCGAGGTGAGCTTCATTTCGGCCTGTGCGGCCGTCGCGCCGAAGACGGAGGCGGCGAAAAGTACTGCTGTGATGAAACGCATGCTGTTTTCCTGCGGTTGATAATGCCGGAAAACTATCGTCACTGCGCAAGCGCATCTGCCCACTACGCTCAACTTCTGCCCCGATCCGCTCAAAACGCTCGGAGCCGCCCCGCACATGGCGCGGATTGACGCCAAACCGGTCCTTGAACCGCGCCGCGAATTGAGAAGGGGAGTCGTAACCGACTTCAAGCGCAACCTGCGCCATCGGCAGGGTTGTGGTTTGAATGAGCCCCAAGGCGCGGTTCATCCTTGTATCGCTCAAGATCTCACTGAAGCCGGTACTTTCGGCGGCGAGCTTACGCCTCAGCGTCGCTTCGCTCATGTTGAACGAGCGCGCCGCGTGCCCCAGCGTCCAATCAAAGGCCGTATCGCTTTCGATCATCTGCCGCAGCCGGTCCTCGAACCGACGGCTTTGGCATTGGCCAAGCACCGCTCCGCAGAGCGCAAACCAGGTGATCAGCTCTATCAAACGAGCCTTGGCAATGGCGCTGGGAAGCCTCATCAGATTGCCGGGCTGACAGCAATAGTCAAACAGCGCCGCGGCTTCCTCCGGCAGCTTCGAGGTGCCTGCGGGGACAGGCCTTGATGGAACGGCAATCGATCCCATCCTGATATAGGCTTCCTCGAAGAGCTGTCGCGGAACGGGCAGCGCCAGGGTTTGATACTTCTGCGGCGCCTTGGGAATGTTCTCCATCGTCAGCGGTCGATAGTCTGGCAGCAAGCCGTAGGCGCCCGCCTCGAGGCGCAAAGCCTTGTCATCGGCCATGACAATCTTCGTTCCCGATTGCACCTGTATTAACAAGGGGATCGTATTGACCAGACGATAAAAACAGGCCCGCCCACCCTGACGGATCAAGGCCCTGGCCGGAACGGGAAAGACGTCGTCGAGCATATGTTCTCCGGCAAAAGGATGGACGCGCGGCAACCGATGGACCTTTATTGAACGCCCTGGCTCGCTGGCCTCGATGATCGGGGATATCAAAACCGAATGTCAGCGGCAACATTCAGCCCAAGCGGCAGGCTTTGAGCCCGTCCGACAGGCCTGAAATCGCCGTCATGGCTTACAAGCGGCAGGCCTGAGCCAAAGCAGCATTAGCGCCTGCCGGACCTCCTGACATAGTCGACCAGCGCGCGCAGCTTCAGCGGCTGCCTCTGGCGCCGGGGATAGTAGAGATAGAAGCCCGGGAAGGGCGGACAGAAATCCTCCAGCAGCAGTACGAGTTCCCCGCGGTCGATATAGGGCTGGAAGGTTTCCACCATGCCGAAGGTGATGCCGGCTCCGGCGCAGGCCATGCGGATCATCATGCCCATGTCGTTGGTCGTAACAGTGGGATCGACGGAGACGTCGAAGTCGCGGTCGTTTTCGGTGAACTCCCAGCGATAGGGTGCCGTATCCGGGCGTGGCCGCCATCCGATGCAGGCGTGGTTCTGCAACTCGCCGGGATGGCGGGGGTAGCCGCGGCGCTCGAGATAGCTGCGGGAAGCTGCCGCGCATTGTCGCTGCTCTTCGGAGACTGAAATCGCGATCATGTCCTTTTCGATCACTTCGCCGAGCCGGACACCCGCATCGAAGCCCGCCTCGACGATATCGAATTCGTCATCGGTGATGGTGATATCGAGTTTGATATCAGGGCAGGCTTCCATGAAGCCGGCCAGCAAGGTGCCGGAGAGGAAGTTCTCGGCGATCGAGGAAACGGTGATCCGCAGCAGGCCGCTCGGGCGCGCCTGCATTTCCCGCACCGTCTGCATCGCATCCTTGACCTGGCGGACCGATGGGCGAACCGCGTCGAAGAACACTTCGCCGGCTTCGGTCAGGCTGACGCTGCGCGTCGTGCGCTGGACCAGGGCGACGCCAACCCGATCCTCCAGGCGCTGCAGGGCCTGGCTGACGGCGGAGCGGGTGACGCCGAGCCGTTCGCCGGCGAGCCGGAAGTTGCGCGCCTCCGCCACCGCAAGAAAAACCGAAATGCCTTCGAGATCATCGACCATTGGTTAGTTTTTCTAACCAAGTCATCCTGGATTGGCAACTTAATCGCCGCGGATTAGCGCACTATCTTTCAGGTCGAGGTCAACGAAGCCTTCGAAAGGCAAAGGCAATGCGAAGGATTTTCACAAGCCCCCTCCTGCGGTTTTTCACGGCGGTCACCCTGGCTTGCGCGGCGACCAGTTCGTTCGGCGCCGATACCGTGAACGACCGAGAAAATCAGCAACAACAAACAAGCGAGTACAGAATGCAGCAACATCCCTATGTCGGCATGTGGGTGACGGATGACGGCCGCGTCCGCCACGAACTTCTGCCCAACGGCCGCTACGACGAGGCCCGCGGCAGCAGGGAAAGCGCCTACCGGGGACGCTACGAAGTCACCGGAAGCCACATCGAATATTGGGATGACACGGGCTTCACGGCCGACGGCGATTTCGTCGACGACAATACCCTCCATCATGGCGGCATGGTGCTTCGGCGCAGATGACGTGCCGCCCGAAAGGCAACACCACACAGAAGAAGGCCGCGTTTGCCGGCCGGAAAGGATGACGATCATGTCTTTCCCAACCCCCATCTGGTTCATCACAGGCGCATCGTCCGGCCTCGGCCGGGCACTTGCCGTAGCCGTCCTCTCCCGCGGCTGGCGCGCCGCCATGACGGCACGCAGACCCGAGACCCTGGCAGATCTCACGGCAGAGCACGGAGACCGCGCGCTTGCCCTTGCACTGGACGTGACGAACAGCCGCTCCATCGCCAGCGCGGTTCGTGACGCCGAAACCCATTTCGGTGCGATCGACGTCCTCGTCAACAATGCCGGCTACGGCTATCTCTCGGCGATCGAAGAGGGTGACGATGCGGAGATACGCGCCCAGTTCGAGACCAATGTCTTCGGACTGATCGATGTCACCAAGCAGGTTCTGCCGGGCATGCGCCGACGCCGGCAAGGGCATATCTTCAACGTCTCCTCGCTTGGCGGGCTCGTCGCTTTTGCCGCAACCGGCTACTATCACGCCACCAAGTTCGCGGTCGAAGCCTTGTCGGAATCGCTTTTCCATGAGGTCAAACCGCTCGGCATCGATGTGACGATCCTCGAACCCGGCGCCTTCCGCACGGATTGGGCCGGCCGGTCGATGGTCGAATCCAGCACGATCATCGAAGACTATGCGGAAACATCCGGCAAGCGGCGCCGAGCCACCCGCTCGATCTCCGGCAACCAGCCGGGCGATCCCGCGCGCGCGGCAACCGCGATCATATCGGCGTTCGAAGCGGATGAACCGCCGCTGCGCCTGCTGCTCGGCGCACCTGCCCTGAAGATCGCCCGCGAACGGCTCGATGCGCTGCGCGCAAACTTCGACGCCTGGGCGGAGACATCGCTCGGTGCTGATTTTCCCGGCTGACCGCCAAAAACCCTCAGCCGCATCGCCAGGCGAGCGGCGTACAACGGAGCTTGAAATGTCTGATATCAAAGGAAAAATTATTGCCATCACCGGCGCCAGCAGCGGCATCGGAGAGGCGGCGGCAAAGGTGCTGGCTGCCGCAGGCGCCCATATCGTGATCGGCGCCCGCCGCACCGAGCGCCTCGAGGAACTCGCCGGCGAAATCGCCGCAAAGGGCGGGACGGTGCGCCTGCGACAGCTTGATGTCACCGACCGTTCCCAGGTGGAAGCCTTTGCAGGCTTTGCCTGCTCCGAATTCGGCCGACTGGATGTCATCGTCAACAATGCCGGCGTGATGCCGCTGTCGCCGCTGGAGGCTCTCAAGGTCGACGAATGGGAACGGATGGTCGACGTCAACATCAAGGGCGTTCTTTACGGCATTGCGGCGGCGCTCCCGATCATGAAGGCGCAGGGATCAGGGCAGATCATCAACCTGTCTTCGATCGGCGGCCTCAGCGTCTCGCCGACGGCGGCCGTCTATTGCGCGACAAAATTTGCAGTGCGTGCCATCTCGGACGGATTGCGGCAGGAGACCGATCGTATCCGGGTGACTGTCATCTCTCCCGGCACGACGACATCGGAGCTGGCCGACACGATCACCGATCCGACGGCGCGGGACGCCATGACGGCTTTCAGGGCGATCACGATCAGCCCCGAGGCGATCGCCAATTCGATCCTCTACGCCATCAACCAGCCTGGTGACGTCGATGTCAGCGAGATCATCATCCGGCCGACTGCCAGCCCGCATTGAGTGGCTGAGATTTTGCCAAAGCAATTCCAGCAAAAGTGCAGAGCGGTTTTGCCAGGCAAAGCGCGAAGCGATTTTGCCGGGAATTGCGGAAAACGAAAAAGCCACCGCCGCCTAAAAACCCAGCGACTGCTGGGCGGGCGGCGGCGGTGCGAGATTGACGCCTTCGAGCTCCAGCATGCGGGTCTTCGATGAAGAACCGCCGGGAGCGGAGAAGCCGCCGATCTTGCCGCCGGCCGCAAGCACCCGATGGCAGGGGATGATCAGAGCGACCGGGTTCTTCGCCATCGCCTGGCCGACGTCGCGGGCGGCTTCCGGCCCGACACCAAGTTCCTTGGCCAGTGCGCCGTAAGTGGTGGTGCGGCCCCAGCCGACACGCCTTGCCGCCGCATAAATATCCAGGAAGAAGGTATCCTGGCCGGCAAGATCGAGTTCGACGCCGGAAAAATCGGTTTCCTCACCTTGGAAGTAGCGCTTCACCGCGGCGACCGTCTCGAGCACAGCGGGCGTCGGCGCGCCGGCTTCGGCATCCGGCAGGCGGCGCAGCAGGAGCCGTTCGGTCGCTTCCGATGATTTGGTCGGCAACTGGAAGCGGGTGATGCCGGCGTCGCTCCAGGCGATGCCGCAGAAACCGCCCGCGGTTTCGAAGATGAGATAGTGGTGCGTTGTCTCAGCCATGACACAGCCTCCGCGTTTTCGATAACCCTCAAAATCGTATGGGACGGCCGCTGTTTCAACCCGTTTCTTGCGCGCGCCGCGCTTCCAAGAAATATTGCGGTGCACCCCTGCAATGTCGGTCGAACTCCACTTCAACCGAGCCGTTTCCGCCTTAGCGCCCGCTGATTATGTTCTCGTTTTGTTCTTGACGCCACCTGAATATGCGATAAGCTTCTTCTCGTGCAACGAGGAGGCTGCCAAATGGTCTGGAGTTCAATGTCACAGCTTTCATTCGACTGGAAAGATCCCGAGAAGAGGTCCACACGCAATGAAGAGTATCGTCATCGACTATTCTTTGGGTTTCGCCCTTCTGCGGAAGCGGTATCGGAGTCGATTGAGATCGCCCAGTCTCGCCAAGCCGCTCATTCCCTCACCGGCAGGCTCCGTCCGAGCGAATTGTTGCATTTGACACTAAACGGGATCGGTGCTTATCGCAGACTGCCTGACGATGTGATTTTCGGCGCAGCGCAAGTGGCCGCAACCGTCCGCGCCCGGTCCTTCGAGCTTACGCTGGACCAGACCATGAGCTTCAAGCATCAATACGAGCCGCAAGCTTCTGTTCTCAGCAGCAGTTGGGAAAACGAGGCGCTGATGTATCTTTACAAGCAGCTTCGAGAGGGCATGTACGAGGCAGGCCTCCCCTATGATCGGAGCGGCCACCTGACACCGCACATGACGCTTCTCTATGACCGCAAGACCGTTCCTGCGGAAAGGCTCAACCGTCCCGTCCGGTGGAAGGTGAGAGAATTCCTTCTGATCCATAGTGAGTATGGCAGCAGCAAGCACCAGCTAATTGGTCGCTGGCCGCTGCTCGACTGAAGCTCGCTTGCGTAGCGGCGTAGGATTCGCATAAGACTTCCCACCCCAATGCGCTACGTGCGGAGCGAAATCAGCATGGACGTTTCAGAGATTATCATCCCTGGAGATACGCCGGGAACGGAATGGCGGCTGCCGGTGCTGCATTTTACGGGCCACGATCCGAAGGCGCCGAAGATCTATATCCAGGCGGCACTGCATGCCGGCGAGCTGCCGGGAACGGTGCTGCTGCATTTCCTCTGCGAAAGGCTGCGGCAGGCGGAAAGCCAAGGTGGGATCGCCGGCGACATCACCATCGTGCCGCAGGCCAATCCGATCGGTGCGGCGCAATCGCATTTCGGCGAGCTGCAGGGCCGTTTCGACCTGGGTTCACGCACCAATTTCAACCGGGATTTCCCGCTGATCTCCATTGTCGATCGCGCCACGCTGATCGAAGATCTCGATGATTACCCGGCTACCGACAGATTGAAGAGGCAGCTGCTGCATATGGCGCTTGGCGCCGATCTGGTGCTCGACCTGCATTGCGACGATGAATCCTTGCAATATGCCTATATCGACGAGGCCTTCTGGCCGGAGGCGGCCGATCTCGCCGCTGCACTCGAGATGGAGGCCGTGCTGCTTTCGGATGGCGAAAGCTCGGCCTTCGAGGAGGCCGTCGGCTTTGCATGGAAATATGAAGTTCCCGGCGAACGCCGGCCACGTCTGCTCGGCAAACTCTCCGTCACCGTCGAGCTGCGCGGCAAATGCGACGTCGATCCGGTGCTGGCGAAAAAGGATGCGGACGGGCTCTGGCACTTCCTTGCGACACGCGGGATCGTCGGCGACGAAAAGCCGGCGGCAACGGTATTTTCTGGTCCGGCCGTACCGCTCGACAATGTCGAGATCATCCGCACTCCGGAAGGCGGCGCCGTGCTTTTTCATCGCGACATCGGCGAGAGGGTTGCGAAAGGCGACCGCCTAGTGACGATCGTCACCCGGCCAGGGCAGCCGGGCGGCAGCATCGACCTCACCGCGCCGCAGGACGGGCTGATCCTGACCCGAACCTCCGACCGGCTGGTGCGGCGGCGCGGCGACCTGATGAAGATCGCCTGCGACGAACCCAGCAAGGCTTCGCGCAAGGCCGGCACGCTGGAGAATTGAACGGGGCCGGTTTTGTCGTGCTGCGATCGTCGACGCGCTCGGGGATAAAACGTCGCACGGCGTTTGCGCCGGCCTTCGTGCATGTTATCTCGCTACTATCACAGGGAGATCGATCGGGCATGGCCGTCACCATCTATGGCATCAAGAATTGCGACACGATGAAGAA
Source organism: Rhizobium laguerreae (assembly GCF_019778565.1). Taxonomy (NCBI): domain Bacteria; kingdom Pseudomonadati; phylum Pseudomonadota; class Alphaproteobacteria; order Hyphomicrobiales; family Rhizobiaceae; genus Rhizobium; species Rhizobium laguerreae. The sequence goes on from NZ_JAAXQT010000006.1 coordinate 156,596, forward strand.
GGCCCGCAGCTGGCTGGAAGAACATAGCGTCGCCTATGAGTTTCACGATTACAAGGCGCTCGGTATCGACCTCGCCCATCTCGAAACCTGGATCGACCAAGCCGGCCTCGACACCGTCCTCAACCGCGCCGGCACCACCTTCCGCAAATTGCCCGACGCCGAGCGCGAGAACCTCAACCGGGAGAAGGCGATCCAGCTGATGCTCGACCAGCCGTCGATGATCAAGCGGCCGGTGCTGGAGGCGAAGGGCAAGCTGCTGGTCGGCTTCAAGCCGGAGATTTACGCCGGTACGTTCGGAGGCTGACAGACGGCCCGCTGAGCTCACGAGGGAAAGAGATGTCCAAGACCACGCGCGCGACACAGCTTCTTTCGCAAGCAGGCGTCGCCTTCACCGTTCATGCCTATGACTACGACCCCAACGCCGAGCGCGTCGGGCTGCAGGCGGCCGAAGCGCTCGGCGAGGCGCCGCGCCGGGTGCTGAAGACGCTGATGGCGGAGGTGGACGGCAAACCGGTCTGCGTCGTCGTGCCATCGGATCGTGAAGTCAGCATGAAGATGCTTGCCAGCGCCTTTCACGGTAAATCGGCCAATATGATGAAGCCTGCCGATGCAGAGCGGCTGACGGGTTATCATGTCGGCGGCATCAGCCCTTTCGGCCAGAAGAAGACCGTGCCGACGGCGATCGAGGAGGCCGCGCTTGGCGAACCGCTGGTCTACATCAATGGCGGGCAGCGCGGGCTGCAGGTGCGGCTCGATCCGAAGCATGCATTGAACGCGCTGAAGGCCGTCGCCGCGCCACTGATTGCCTGATCAGAGGAAGCGTTCGAGCAGCCGGGCGATCGTCTTCGCCTCGCTCTCGGCGAGCTTGCAGCCGATGTGGGTCTCGATCGATCTGGCATAGACGGTCCACATGCGCTCGCGAAGCCTTCGGCCGGCATCTGTGATCACCACCCAGCGGCCGCGTCCATCCTTGGCGAAGACCTCCCGCCTGACCAGGCCCTCCCGTTCCAGCCGGTCGATCAACCGGGAAAGATTATACTGGGCCAGCAGCGTCCGCTCCTCGATCTCGTAAGGGCGCAGCTTGCAGTCATGCGAGCGCGCCAATTCCCACAGCACGTCGTACCAGGCAAGCGGCGGCATGCCGGCCGCCTTCAGGTCGGCTTCGAAGACGCCAAGCAACCGCTCGCGGGCGCGCATGATGCTCGTCCAGGCAGAGGTGACCGCTTCGCTCGGATTCGACGGTTTTTCAGACATAAATGCAGTTACATCTATCTTGAATTCTGTTACAACCGATATTAGATGCATTTACATCTATCTTATTGCCAAGGAGAGCGCCATGAGCAAGCTTACCCTCGTCAGCCATCATCTCTGCCCCTATGTGCAGCGCGCCGCGATCGCGCTGCTCGAAAAGGGCGTGCCCTTCGAGCGAATCAATATTGATCTTGCCGACAAGCCGGACTGGTTCCTGAAGATCTCGCCGCTCGGCAAGGTGCCGCTGCTGCGGATCGAGGAGGACGGCAGTCAGGCCGTGCTGTTCGAAAGCAGCGTCATCTGCGAATATCTGGAGGAAACGCAGCCAGGTGTGGCGCTGCATCCAAAAGACCCACTGACACGTGCCCGCCATCGCGGCTGGATGGAATTCGGCTCATCCGTGCTTTCCGATCTCTGGGGCTATGAGACGGCGCAGGTTGCGGACCAGCTGGACGCCAAGCGCACGGCGCTCATCTCCAAATTCGCAACGCTCGAGAACGTATTGACGGACGGCCCCTATTTCGCCGGCAACGACTTCAGCCTCGTCGACGCCGTCTTCGCGCCGGTCTTTCGGTATTTCGATCTCTTCGAGACGCTCGGCGACGGCGACATCTTCGAAGGGCTTGAGCGTGTAAAGCGCTGGCGCAAGGCGCTCTCCGAACGGGCGAGCGTCAAGGCCGCCGTTGGCGAAGACTACCCGCAGTGGCTGATGGAATTCCTCGAAAAACATAACTCGATCCTGCTCAGGCTGCCTTCCGCCGCCTGAAGCGCGCCCGGCGGCCGGACCTCTCATCCGGCAAGCTTGCAATTCGGCGGCAATACGCTTCATTTTCGCCGCAAACGGGTCTAAGTCTTCCAGCCTCCCACCGTCGATGACAGAAGGCAGGTTGAATCATGACTTTCATGCCCCAGAGCCAGAGCACCGTTGATCCCGTCAAGCTGGAAAAGCTTGCGGAAGTCGCCGTCAAGGTTGGGCTACAGCTGCAGAAGGGTCAGGACCTGGTGATCACCGCGCCTGTCGTGGCGCTGCCGCTCGTTCGACTGATCACCAAACACGCCTATCTGGCCGGCGCCGGGCTGGTCTCCGCCTTCTATTCCGACGAGGAAACGACGCTGGCGCGCTATCAGTATGGCAGCGACGAGAGCTTCGACCGCGCCTCCGCTTGGCTCTACGAGGGCATGGCCAAGGCCTATGCCAACGGGGCGGCCCGTCTTGCGGTTGCCGGCGACAATCCGATGCTGCTCTCCGAGCAGGATGCCGGCAAGGTCGGCCGTGCCAATCGCGCCAACTCCACCGCCTACAAGCCGGCACTGGAGAAGATCTCGAATTTCGACATCAACTGGAACATCGTCTCCTACCCGAACCCCTCCTGGGCCAAGGTGGTCTTCCCCGACGATCCGGAACCGATTGCGATCGCCAAGCTCGCCAAGGCGATCTTTGCCGCCTCGCGTGTCGATGTCAGCGATCCGGTCGCCGCCTGGGCCGAGCACAATGCCAATCTTGGCAAGCGCAGCGCCTGGCTGAACGGCGAGCGCTTCGCCTCGCTGCATTTCCAGGGACCGGGCACCGACCTGACGGTCGGCCTTGCCGACGGACATGAATGGCATGGCGGCGCTTCCACTGCCAAGAACGGCATCACCTGCAATCCGAACATCCCGACCGAGGAAGTGTTCACCACGCCGCATGCGCTGCGCGTCGAAGGCCATGTTTCGAGCACCAAGCCGCTTTCGCACCAGGGCACGCTGATCGACAATATCCAGGTGCGCTTCGAGGGCGGGCGCATTGTCGAGGCCAAGGCCTCGCGCGGCGAAGAGGTGTTGAACAAGGTGCTCGATACCGACGATGGCGCGCGCCGGCTCGGCGAAGTGGCGCTGGTGCCGCATTCCTCGCCGATCTCGGCCAGCGGCATCCTGTTCTACAACACGCTGTTCGACGAAAACGCCTCGTGCCACATTGCGCTCGGCCAGTGCTATTCCAAATGCTTCCTCGATGGCGCGACACTGAGCCAGGAGCAGATCAAGGCACAGGGCGGCAATTCCAGCCTTATCCATATCGACTGGATGATCGGCTCCGACAAGGTCGATATCGACGGCATCAAGCCGGATGGTTCACGGGTTCCGGTGATACGGCAGGGCGAATGGGCCTGAGTGGCATCATCGTGCGCTGACTGAGCCAGACGCTGGCAAGCACCATGGCGAAACCGCCGATCTGCACTGGCGTCAGGCTCTGGCCGAGCGCCAGCCAGCCGAGCAGGGTCGCGACCAGCGGGCTAAGGAAGCCAAGCGAGGCAACCGCCGAGGGCTCGATGCGCGACAGGCCACGGAACCAGAGCAGATAGGTGAAGGCTGCGCCGATCAGCCCGAGATAGGCAATGCCGGCAATGTTTGCGGCGGTCGGCATCGGCAGCGCCGGTTCCAGGAAAAAGGCAAAAGGCACCAGCAGCATGCCGCCCGCCGTCAATTGCCAGGCGGTAAAGGTGAGGTTTGAGACCGGCGGCGCCCAGCGGCGCGTCAGCACCGTGCCGAAAGCCATCGAGACTGCGCCGGCCAGACCGGCAGCGACACCTATCGGATCGAGCCCCGCCTTCGGCGTCAGCACCAGAAGTCCGACGCCGGCCATGCCGACGAGACCGGCCAGCACGGCCAGCGGCCGGATCGGGTTGCCGAGAAAAAGCCGCGACAAAGCGATGACGATCAGCGGCTGCACCGCGCCGACCGTTGCGGCAACCCCGCCCGGCAGCCTGTAGGCCGAGACGAAGAGCATCGCCCAGAAGAACGAGAAGTTCAGCGCGCCGAGAACGAAAGCCCTTCCCCACCAGATGCCGACAGGCAGCTTTCTGACCAGGAAGAGAAGCAGCAGGCCGGCCGGCAGGGCGCGCAGCATCGCAACTGTCAGCGGATATCCGGCCGGCAGGAAAGCGGTGGTGACGATATAGGTGCTTCCCCAAATGGCGGGCGCGAGCGCGGTTGCCATAAGATCGGCGACATAGCGTGAATTTGTCTTCATATCAAGAATCTCTATTTCAAGATAAATTCACCCTACACCTTCTTATCTTGACGTCAAGATAATGAATGGTATCGATGGAGCATGAGCGAAGACGGCAAGATGGACCATGTCGACAAGATCCTGGCGCAATGGCGACGGGAGAGGCCGGACCTCGACGTCGAACCGATGGGCATCCTCGGACGTCTGAAACGCTTGAGTACCCATCTCGGTCGCGAAGTGGAGGCCGTGCTCATGCAGCAGGGGCTTTCGTCCTCCGCCTTCGACGTGTTGGCGACGCTGCGCCGCGCCGGGGCGCCCCACCGGCTTTCGCCGGGGGAGCTTCTGGAGATGACTATGGTCAGCTCCGGCACGATGACGAACCGCATCGACCAGTTGGAGAAGGCAGGTTACGTCGAGCGTATCCTCAATCCGGAGGATCGCAGGAGCGTGCTCATCGCGCTGACAGAAAAAGGGCTTGCGACGGTGGAGACCGCCGTCGATGCGCATGTCGCCAATCAGCACCGGTTGTCGAAAAATCTGAGCTCGGCCGACAAGGCGGAACTCGACAGGCTGCTGCGCAAGTTTCTTGCGGACTTCGAATAGCGCCTATCGAATTGCCGATAGCAGCTTGCGCACGCGATCGAGACGCGCCCTGCGCTTGGCATCGGTGGCCCGGTCCATGTCGTGCAGGCTGAGCATGCGGAAGTTCAGTCCCTTCGAGCAGAAGGCGGCGATGCCACGCTTCAACAGCCGGCGCACCGGATCGCCCATATAGAGACGCACCAGCCACCAGGGCGAACCTGTCGTCGTCAGCGCATGGAGCAGCCTGATATTGGTCAGCTGCGGCACGATACGGCCGCCGGCGGCGTCATGGCTGAATGCAACGCCGGGAGCGAAAACACGGTCGAAGAAACCCTTCAGGATGGCGGGGAAATTGAACCACCATTGCGGAAAGACGAAGATCAGGCCTTCGGCAGCCTTCAGGCGGGCGACGATATCGGCAACGGCTGAGGTATCGTAGGGCTGATCGAAATAACCGCTGCGCTCGGCCTTCGAAAGGCGTGGATCGAAATTTTCGGCATAGAGATCAAGCAGGTCGACCGTATGGCCTGCTGCTTCCAGCGCCTCACGCGCAGTCCTTGCCACGGCGGCGGCGAAACTGTCCTCCAACGGATGGGCAAGCACCAGCAGGATTCGCATCGTCAGAACAGGCTTCCCTGCTTCGGCGGTTCGGCGGGTTTTGCGCTGCGCTTCTTGGCACCGGCCGGCGGTGTGCCACCTTCCGTGGTCATCGCGCCGACACGGCCGTCGGCAAATTCGATGGCGATGCCCATGCCGGCGGAGAGGTGAGCAGCCTGCGAGACCGGCCTGTTATCCTCATCGCGAATGACGGCGTAACCGCGCTTCAGCACATTCTTATAGGAGAGCGACTGGAGCACGCGGTCCTGCGCGGAAAGCTCGGCGCGCGCGCGGGTCAGCTGGTGGCGGACCGCCGTATCGGCATGGCGCGAAAGATTGCCGATGCGTTCGCGACCGCGGTCGGTCTGGGTCTTCAGCCGGGCTGGCAGCGAGGCGAGGATGGCTTCGGCGCGGTCGACGCGTGATTTCGAGCGGTCGATCAGCCGTTCGACCATGCGCTCGGCCCGGGCCATGCGCTCGTTCAGCGTCTGGCGGCGCTCGGCGATGCGATTGGACAGCACATCAGGACGCAGATGCGCGGCGACACGCTCGAAGCCGCGACGCTTGTTGATGGTGTTGAGCTCCAGTCCGCGGCCGAGGCCGATTGCCGCCTCGTCGAAACGGCGGCGCGGCAAGGCGAGAAGCTGATCGAGCGACGGCAATGCCCGCATCAGGGCACGCACCGACTGGCGGCGCTGATCCATCTGCCGGTTCATGCAGCCCTGCAGGCGCGCCGCAAGAGCGGCGGCCTGCGCCTCGAGTTCCGCCTTGACCGGCACCGCCATTTCCGCGGCCCCCGTCGGCGTCGGCGCACGGACATCGGCGGCATAGTCGATCAGCGTCCAGTCGGTCTCATGGCCGACGGCCGAGATCAGCGGTATTGCGCTTTCGGCCGCAGCACGCACGACGATTTCGTCGTTGAAGCTCCAGAGGTCTTCCAGGCTGCCGCCGCCACGTGCGACGATCAGCACATCCGGGCGCGGGATGGCGCCTGAAGGTTGCAGCGCGTTGAAGCCGCGGATGGCGTTCGCCACCTCCTCGCCGGAGCCCTCGCCCTGGACCTTCACCGGCCAGACGAGGACATGCACGGAAAAACGATCGGAGATGCGGTGAAGGATATCGCGGATGACGGCGCCGGTCGGCGAGGTGACGACGCCGATGACGCTCGGCATGAAGGGCAGCCGCTTCTTGCGGGCGGCATCGAACAGGCCCTCGGCGCCGAGCTTGCGCTTGCGCTCCTCGATCAGCGCCATCAGCGCGCCGGCGCCGGCGGGCTCCAGCGTCTCGATGACGATCTGATATTTCGAGGAGCCCGGAAAGGTGGTGACCTTGCCGGTGGCAATGACTTCCATGCCCTCTTCCGGGCGGAACTTCAGCCGCGAGAAGGTGGCCTTCCAGATGACGGCGTCGATGCGGGCGCGATCATCCTTCAGCGCGAAATAGGCATGGCCCGAGGAATGCGGCCCGCGATAGCCGGAAATCTCGCCGCGCACGCGAACCTGGTCGAAGGCGGTTTCGACCGTGCGCTTGATCGAGCCGGAAAGTTCCGAAACCGAATATTCGGCAAGGTTGGTCGGCGAATCGCCGTCGAAGACGTTGCTCATCCCCTCTTTCTATGTCTAACGGCGGCAAACGGAAAGATCGGCACTGGCATTAGGATCGGTTTTCCCGGCCATTGAGATAGGTCGCGCGCGGGGTTCGTCGCCATTGCTTCGAGCGCGCTCATCCCCTGGAATGCTGCACATGCACTCGTTGCAGCCGGGCAAACAAACAACAAAATCGTGTAAATATGTTTTGCTGCGGAACGGATAGTTAGAATGCGCGTTTTACCCGAAAGGGATTGCTAACCACCGCAATACAAAGGCTTTTCGGCGAAGATCGTCGGTAAAACTTTGTTAGCTGGCGCTTCCTATGCTTCCCCTCGTTCTCTCTGGGAAGGTGCTGAAATGATTATTCTCACAGCAGCAGCATTGGGCGTCAGCGCCGGGCAAACGCGTTCGGCTGGCGTGATCGCGCTGGTCGCCGCGCTGATCGGAATGACATTTGTGTTGGCAGCGATAACCTCGCCCGGGCCGGTGTCTATTCTCGCATTCGTCTATGCCGTGCTCGGCTATAATGGCGGCCTCATGCTCTTCGTGCTCGGGCTCTACGCCAGTCAGCGCCTTCGTCGCGCCATGCGCGTTTCAAACTGACAAGTGCGTCGCGGCCTTTCAGATCGGCTTCCCGCGCTTGCTTATCCCATCCTGAAGATCGCCGGCGTCAATTCGTCGTCGGCCGATAGCGATAGAACTGAACGCCCGCCTCCGCCGCCTTCGGAAGCGGTTCCAGATAGGGCGGGATATTGCCCTTGCCGAGCTCAGCATAGAGCCCATCCGGCTTCAGTTTGGCGATCTCGCGGGTCTGCAGGTCGCCGGGGCAGAAGGCAAGCACCGTCACGCCGGTCCCCTTCAGGAAAGCGTCCGCCTCCCGCGGCTCGGCCATGCCGATATGCAGCTCCGTCAGCATGCCGCCCTGATTGCGATGATAGGGCGCGGAGAGAACCCGGTTCGCGGTGAAGCGGAGGATGGGCACGCCCATTTCCGACGGCGCCGAGACCAGTCCGGCCGGTAGCCCGGCGAGCGGCGCCAGCGCCGCTTGCGATGTGCAGGAAATCTTCTTTGCCGGCTCTGCCGCCTTTTTCTGTACAGCATTCTGCATCTGCAGCGAGACAAATCCACCGCCGACGGCCCAGGCGGCCGGAGCACTGGCGAGCACGGTGACGATATAGACGAAGGCGGCTGCGACATTCTCGCTGTCGCCATTGGAGATGCGGCGGACATCTATAATCAACAGGGCAAGCGGCAGGATGGAGATCAGGTTCGAGAAGGTGGAACCGCGCACCTGGACCAGCGCGATTGTCCAACTCGTCATCAGCAGGAAGAGCAGGACCAGGTGGATTTGCACGCGGTCACGCTTGATGACGCGGAATATGCAGACGGCGATGCCGAACAGGCCGGCCGCATAGAAGGCACCGATCGAGAAGGGATCGGTGCGTGCGAGAGCGAAAATCGACTGCGCTTCCGAAACATTTCTGAGCCAGAGCTCGACCAGCATCGGGTCGAGACCGGCCAGCGGATCGCTCAGGCATTGCGGTGCGATGACGACCACCGAACCGAGAACGCCGGCGCCGACGACGGCGAGTGCGGCAAAGCGCAGGGGCCGGCGCAAACGGCTGGCAAAGACCGCCGAAAACAACAGCAACCCGCCGCCGATCGCCGCCAGGCTGTAATAACCGAGCGAGAGATTGTCGCAGGTGACCGTCGAATAAAGCCGGGGCGGCACCGTTGCGAAGAAAAGGATGCTGATCGCAATCGCCAGCGCCAGCCCGAAGGCCCTCGCGGCGACGGCGAAATTTTCGCCCTCCCATGCCCAGAGCAGGGCGACGATCAGGCAGACGGTAGCGACAAAGGGCGTCGTCTCGGCGCCGATGGCAATGGCGACCGCCGCCGCGATGCCGGCGACCGCATAGCTCCAGGCGCGGTGTTCTGGATCCAGCAGCATCGCGACCATCGTCGCGACCAGCGCCAGCTGCGCATTGTGATGATCGATGGCGCCCGGCGCGAAACGATTTCCGGTGTAGATCGCAAGACCGGTCAAGCCGAGACTGATATGCATGGCGGCAACCCCGCCGATGCGCCGGCCGGCGACCGCCATGGCGAGCATGGCGGGCAGGATGAGCGATACCGGCCAGGCGGCGAGCGCCAGCGCTTCGGCCGTCTCGCGGGGCGCAAACAGGCCGAAGAACCAGATTAGCGAGGCGATCGGCATATCGATCAGCCGCGACCAATGCATCAGCGTGCCGCCGTCGAGGCCGAGACGATATTGCATCAGATCGAACCAACCCTGCCCAGCCAGAAAATCGCGAACCTCTACGAGACGCATTCCGTCATCATTGTCGGGGCCGACGTAATCGGTGGCGCCGGAAACCTTGGTGATGAGGATGGCGGCAGCAAGGATGACGCAATAGGCGATGACGCTTGGCCAGAGACGCGTCAGCAGCTCGCGCAGCCCGCCCCTGGGAGCGGGCAGCCCGCCCCTGGGAGCGTCGATCGCGGAGGATGCATGAGGGATCGGCAGCACAGCGTTCATTGTGGTTAGCGGTTCGTTTCGATACCCGAACTTTAGCCGCCGCCGATCAAGAAAGTGTAAAGCCGTTTGTGGCAGCTGCCGATATTGCCCGCGTCATAGGGTCTTATTAACGGCGCATGCTTTAGGCTGAGCGCGGCTTTCAGTGTAACGAGTAGAGTCATGGCCCGATCGCGTACCGATAATCTGAATATTGCCGTCCTACTCCCCTGCTATAATGAAGCCGCGACGATCGGCGCTGTCGTGCAGGGTTTCCGGGCGACGCTGCCCGATGCTGCGATCCACGTCTACGACAACAATTCCACCGACGGCACCGCGCTGCAGGCGATGCTTGCCGGCGCGCATGTCGTGCGCGAGCGGCGTCAGGGCAAGGGCCATGTCGTGCGCCGCATGTTTGCCGATATCGACGCCGACATCTACATCATCGCCGACGGCGACGGCACCTATGCACCTGAGGATGCCGAGGAACTGGTGCGCACGCTGCTCACCGAGCGTGCCGACATGGTGGTCGGCACCAGGCGCGGCGTGCACGCCGATGCCGGCCGTCAGGGCCATGCGCTCGGCAACCGGCTTTTCAACCTGCTCTACCGGATGATCTTCGGCCCCGACTTCACCGATATCTTTTCCGGCTACCGCGCGTTTTCGCGCCGCTTCGTCAAGAGCTTCCCGGCGGTATCAGGCGGCTTCGAGATCGAAACCGAGATGTCCGTGCATGCCTCGCGGCTGAAGCTGCCGGTCAGCGAGCTGGAGCTCGACTACGGCCGCCGGCCGGAAGGCTCGCACTCCAAGCTTTCGACGTTCCGCGACGGCGCCAGGATCCTCTGGATGTTCGCGATGCTGATGAAGGAAACCCGGCCCTTCGCCTTTTTCAGCGCGATCAGCGCCACCTTCATGCTGACGAGCCTCGGCTTCATGGCGCCGGTGCTGGCGGAATATTTCGAGACGGGTCTCGTCAGCCGTATGCCGACCTGGGTGCTGTCAACGGCGCTGATGATGATCTCCTTCATGCTGTTCACCGCTGGCGTCATCCTGGATTCCGTCGCGCGTGCCCGCGCCGAACAGCTTCGTATTCACTATATGAGCCTGGAAAGGCCGAGCGCGTTGAAGGCACCGCTCAGCGACGCGGGGCCGGTCTCTCGCGCGCGTCCCGGCAAGGCGGATGCGGCATGAGGAAGCTTGTCCGCTTCACCATTGCCGGCGGCATCGGCTTTCTCGTCGATGCCGGCATCCTGTCGGCGCTGCTCGCATTGACGCCGCTCGGGCCGTTTCTGGCGCGGCTCGTGGCGATCGCCTTCGCCATGGCCGCAACCTGGGCTTTCAACCGGAGCTTCACCTTCGATCGCTCCGGCCGTTCGCTTGCCGCCGAAGGCTTCCGTTATGGCTCGGTCGGGGTGACGGCAGCGCTGGTCAATTACGGGCTCTATTCCGCGCTTCTGCTGTCGTTGCCGGCGCTTCAGCCGCTGGCAGCCATGGTGATCGCCAGCGTCGCCTCGATGATCTTCAGCTTCTTCGGCTATTCGCGCTTCGTCTTCCGGGCGGAATAGTTAGAGTATTTCCTGGTCAGACCGCTTCCCAGCCATCCTTCTCGCTGGCCCGGTAGATCGCGTCGATCACCTTCTGGTTCAGCTTCGAATTTTCGAGGGTGACGATCTCTTCCTTGCCGTTCGTCACCGCCCGGGCGAAGGCCTCGACCTGCCGCTTGTACTGGCGGCTGTCCTGGAAGCGGAAGATGCGCGATTCAGAGTGGCTGCGGTCGGCAAGCTCGATTTCTTCCGAGCCCCAGCGATTAGCATTGAACGGCGACTTGACCTCAATGTACCCTTCGGTGCCGTGGAAGACCATGACCTGGCGGTTGGCCATCTGCGTCGAGATATAGAAGCTCAGCTCGAAATCGCCGAAATCGGCCTTGACGCTCGAATAGATATCCGTGCCGAAATCCGGATCGCGCTCGGTGATCGCCTGGATCCAGAGCGGCTCCTTGCCGGTGGAAAAACGCGTGCCCATGACGGGATAGACGCCGATATCGGGAAGGCCGCCGCCGCCGAGCTCGGGGACGTTGCGCATGTTGGCAGGGTCGCGGTTGAAATACGTGAAGGCGCCCTGCACATGCCGGAGCGACCCGATCGCGCCCTGCTCGATCAACGAGCGCACCTTCTGCCAGACCGGGGAATAGGTGATCATATAGGCTTCGGTGACCACCACCCGGTTGCGGTCGCGGGCGGCGATCAGATCGTCGATATCGCCTGATTTCAACGCCAGCGGCTTTTCACAGAGCACGTGTTTGCCGGCATCGGCTGATTTGATCGACCATTCGATATGCTGCGAGGTCGGCAGCGGGATGTAGACGGCGTCGATGAGGTCGGAGGCCAGCATCTCCTCGTAGGAGCCGAAGGCATGCGGCACCGAGAAGCGGTCGGCCATCTCCCTTGCGCGCGCCAGATCGCGGCTGGCAACCGCCGTGACGACGCAATTCTCCGCATCCTGGATCGCCGGAACGACATTGTCGCGGCCGATCTTCGCCGTTGAAATGATACCGAAACGCAGCATGATCCAAGTCTCCCGAACTGATTTCCGCAAACCATATTCAGGCCTTAGCTGCGGCGCAATGGCGCGGCCCGAAATCACGGAAGTTTGCCTTCCCGGATGCGCGGATCGCACTAAGTTGGTCAGGGCGGCGTTCTGCCGTATCCGCGATTTCAATTCCTTCACACTTCTGGAGAGCGTCATGGAAATGCGCCGGCTTGGAAAAACAGGTCTTTCGGTCGCGCCGATCGTTATCGGTGGCAATGTCTTCGGCTGGACAGCCGACGAAAAAACATCCTTCGCCATTCTCGACGCCTTCTTCGACGCGGGCCTGAATACGATCGATACGGCCGATGTCTATTCCTCGTGGGTTCCGGGCAACAAGGGCGGCGATTCCGAGGAGATTATCGGGCGCTGGCTGAGCCAAGCCAAGGTCTCCCGCGACAAGGCCGTTATCGTCACCAAGGTCGGCTCCGACATGGGGCAGGGAAAGACGCTGAAGGAGACCTATATCCTGAAGGCGGTCGAGGATTCGCTCAGCCGGCTGCAGACCGACTATATCGACCTCTATCTCTCGCACTGGCCGGATGAAGATACGCCGCACGAGGAAACGCTCGGCGCCTATGCCAAGCTGAAGCAGCAGGGCAAGATCCGCGCCATCGGCTGCTCAAACTATGATGCGACACTGCTTCAGGCTTCCTTCGCCGCTGCCGAGAAGGCCGGCCTGCCGCGGTACGATGTGCTGCAGCCGGAATATAATCTCTATGAGCGCGCAAGCTTCGAGGGGCCGCTTGCCGATCTCTGCGTCAAGGAAGACATCGGCGTCATCACCTATTTCAGCCTCGCCGCCGGCTTCCTCACCGGCAAATACCGCAGCAAGTCCGATACGCAGGGCCGCGCACGCGAGGGCCGAGTTTCGCAATATCTCGACGACAAAGGCCTGCGCATCCTGGCCGCGCTCGACACGGTTTCAAGCGAGACCGGTGCAGCGCCGGCAGAAATTTCGCTCGCCTGGCTGCTGCGCAAGAAGGGCGTGACGGCGCCGATCGCCAGCGCGACCAGTCTTTCGCAGCTTGAAAGCCTGGCGAAATCGGCGACACTGGCGCTTTCCGATGAGGCGATGGCGCTGCTCGACGAAGCCGGCGCCTGAAAGAAAGAGACGCCATGACCGTGACGATACGTGATGCCCGCCCCGAGGACGAAGCCCGCTGGCGCGAACTGTGGGCGGCCTATCTCGCCTTTTATGACGTCACGGTCGATGCCGATATCACGGATTCCACATGGCGCCGGGTCTTCGATCCGGAGTCGGCAATCGCGATGCGTGTCGCCGACGTCGACGGCAGGATCATGGGATTTGCGCTCTATCTCACCCATGAGGGCACGTGGATCCACGGCAGGGACTGCTATCTCGAAGACCTGTTCGTCAATGCCGATGCGCGTGGCAAAGGCGTCGGGCGGGCGCTGATGGACGATCTCGTTTCGACCTGCAGAGCCAAGGGCTGGTCGCGGCTCTACTGGCATACGAGCGAGCAGAACAGAACCGCGCGAGCGCTCTATGACAGCTATGTCGAGAGCGACGGCCATATCCGCTATAGGATCACCTTTTGAGCGATGGAAAATTCCCATACCATTCGGAATGATCGCCTTTCCAATTGGCCATACCCGGTTTGGTGAGTATGCCGCGCGGGCTGATATAGCTCTGGATCACCCGCTTCGGCCGTTCGTGCCACTGAATATTGAAGGCCCAGAGCTTGGGGAAAAAGCAGAGCGAGGCATAAGGCAGGTGGTCGTGAATCCACCAGGCGAGCCGCTGCCAGTCGCTTTCATCGTGGTAGTGGTCGATCATCCATGGCACGGCGATGCAGACGGCAGCACCCATGCAGCCGTCAAAATCCCTCATATCCCAGATGTGATGCGCTGATGTGGCGGCATTGGTCGAACAGTTCAGCTTGTTCTCGTTGCCGAACCTGTTGACCGTGGGCGAACGATAACCGGAACGGATGTGCAGGCGCCCGAACGTCGCTTCCAGTGGCTCCAGCAATTCCTCGCAAAGCCTCTTGCCCGCCTCGATCGCTAGATCGGGATCTTCGGGGATATTGGGGATGCGATGGAAATCGGCGATTTCGGAATGCAGGAAATCGCGGAGGAAGAAGTTTTGCGACAGCCGCACGCGGCCGAGATCCTCCAGACCTTTCATCGAACCCGGCTTTCGCATGACTTTACCTCCCATGTCGACGGTAAGAATCATCGCCCCGCACCAATTTTCAGTCCACCCGAAATCGATCGGGAACAATTGGCGCGATCCTCGCTTCTTAATGTGTCGCCGCATTCGCGGTTTTTCCCAGAACAAGGATTGAGAAAATGGCCAAGGAAAAGACGTTGGAAGATCTCTTCTACGACACGCTGAAGGACATCTACTTCGCCGAACGGCAGATTTTGCGCGCCCTGCCGAAGATGGCGCGTGCTGCCCAATCCCCCGATTTGAAGGCGGGCCTTGAAAAGCACCGCGAGCAGACCGAAGGACATGTCGAGCGCCTGCAGCAGGTTTTCGAGCTGATCGGCAAACGCGCCCAGGGCAAGACTTGCGAGGCGATCCAGGGCATTATCGCCGAGGGCGAGGAAATCATGGAGGAATTCAAGGGCACGGCGGCTCTCGATGCCGGCCTGATTTCGGCCGCCCAATCCGTCGAGCATTATGAAATCGCCCGTTACGGCACGCTGAAGACCTGGGCCGCGACCCTCGGCCTCAAGGATGCCGTCAGCCTGCTCGACCAGACGCTGCAGGAGGAAACGGCGACCGACAAGACCCTCTCTCAGCTCGCCACTACGGCGGCAAACCAGAAGGCAAAGGCTGCCTGATGCATAAGGCGCCCTAACGAGAACGGGCGGCCCGGTTTCCATTCCTTACCGGCCGCCCGTATCCTTTTCGCTGTATCTGAAGAAATCGATGAAGGCGCGTAGCGCCGGCCGCATCTGCCGCCGGGTGGGATAAGAGAGAAACGGTCCGGCATAGGGAGCGCACCAATCCTCCAATACCCGCACAAGCTTGCCGCTCGCCAGTTCGTCATCGACCCGCATGTCGAAAAGATAGGCAAGTCCGGCGCCGTTCAGCGCCGCAAGCAGGGCCAGCCGGTCCTCGCTGACGATCAGCGGCCCATCGACCGAAACGACAAGCTCCTGCCCGTCCTTTTCGAATTCCCAGCGATAGATCGAGCCATTGGTGAAGCGCCGCTTGATGCAACGGTGATGGACGAGATCGCGCGGATGCTCCGGCTTCGGATGATGCTCGAAATAATTGGGCGAAGCGGCGATCACCGTCGTCAGATTGGGCGAGACCTTGACGGCGATCATATCGGCCTCGAGGCTCTCTTCCAGCCGTATGCCGGCATCGAAACCCTCCTTGACGATATCGGTGAACCCATCCTCATTGGCGATCTCCAGGGTGATATCGGGATAGAGGTTGAGAAAGTCGCCGAGCCGCGGAGCAAGCAGCAGATCGGAGGCGAAGCGCGGCGCGGTGATGCGCAGGTTTCCCGCCGGCCTGGCGCGCGTATCGCGGACGGCCTCCAAGGCGATATCGATCTCCTCGAGTGCGGGACGAAGTCTTTCAAGCAGCAGGCGGCCCTCTTCCGTCGGCGCGACGCTGCGGGTGGTGCGCGCCAGAAGCCGCACCCCCAGACTTTCCTCGAGGCTCGATATCGCATGGCTGATGGCCGAGGGCGCGACGAGGAGTTCCTTCGCCGCCGCCCGGAAGCTGCGATGCTCCGAGACTGCGGCGAGAACGGCGAGTTGCGAAAGCTGGGTTCTGTTCATTGATCGAAATGATAGAACAACCCGTTAGAAACCGCATGTATTTTCTGAAGGATAGCGCAGCGATAAAGTCTGCCCGTAACCGCAACAACCGATCAAGCGGCTCAAAATCAGCTCAGAGGAGCACATCATGAAAACCCGGAAACTCGGAAACGATCTGACCGTCTCTGCCGTCGGTCTCGGCTGCATGGGCATGAGCTTTGCCTATGGCGCCAGCGACGATGCGGAATCGATCAGGACACTGCATCGCGCCATCGATCTCGGCGTCACCTTCTTCGACACCGCCGAAGTCTATGGTCCCTTTACCAACGAGGTTCTTCTCGGCAAAGCGCTGAAGCCGTTCCGCGACCGCGTGGTAATCGCCACC
Organism: Rhizobium laguerreae; assembly: GCF_019778565.1. Classification (NCBI taxonomy): domain Bacteria; kingdom Pseudomonadati; phylum Pseudomonadota; class Alphaproteobacteria; order Hyphomicrobiales; family Rhizobiaceae; genus Rhizobium; species Rhizobium laguerreae. The sequence continues at coordinate 172,837 of NZ_JAAXQT010000006.1, forward strand.
AAATTCGGCTTCAAGATCGATGCCAGCAAGCCGGGCGCTGCCGCCATCGCCGGCGTCGACAGCCGCCCCGAACATGTGCGAGTCGTGGCCGAGGCCTCGCTGAAACGCCTCGGCATCGAGACCATCGACCTCTTCTACCAGCACCGGGTCGATCCCAACGTGCCGATCGAAGAGACCGTCGGCGCCATGGCGGAACTGGTGAAGGAAGGCAAAGTCCGGGCGCTCGGGCTTTCGGAAGCCGGCAGCGCCACCATTCGCCGCGCCCATGCAGTCCATCCGATCGCAGCCCTGCAGAGCGAATATTCGCTCTGGACGCGCGATCCCGAAGAGGAGGTGCTTGCCACCTGCCGCGAACTCGGCATCGGCTTCGTGCCCTACAGCCCGCTCGGCCGCGGCTTCCTCACCGGGTCGATCCGCAAAGTGGAGGATCTCGCTGCCGACGATTTCCGCCGTCAGGTGCCGCGGTTCCAGGGGGGAAATTTCGACGCCAATGCCGCCCTCGTCTCAACGCTCGAGCGGCTTGCTGCCGAGAAGGGCGTAACGGCGGCGCAGCTCGCGCTCGCCTGGGTATTGAGCCAGGGCGACGACATCGTGCCGATCCCCGGCGCCCGCAAGCTTCATCATCTCGAACAGAATGTGGCCGCCGCCGATATCGTGCTGAGTCCGGCGAACCTCGAGCAGCTCAGCGAAGCGATCCCCGCCGGACAGGTGGCCGGCAAGCGCTATTCGGACGCCTCGCTTGCCATGACGAACATCTGACCCCCTACCGAAACAAAGAGCGAAAGCCCGGTCGGTCACCACCGGCCGGGCTTGCCTTCGGGGCTGGCGAAACTATTTAACGCCATCTCTGAGAACGGGATGACAATATGTCGGACAGGCAGGCAGTCGAACAGACGGTTCATCTTTATGTCGAAGGCATGGCCTTCGCCAATGAGGCAGCCTTGAAAAAGGCCTTTCATCCGAAAAGCTCGATCATCGGCCATTACGAAAATGCGGTCGAATGGCTGACGCGGGACGAATTCATCGCCGCGATCCTGCAGGAGGAGCCGGCCCCGCCCGGCACGCAGCCCTACATGGACATCCAGAGTGTCGATGTCGAGGGCGAAGCGGCAAGCGTCAAGGTCACCGACGATTTCGCCGGCATGCGTTTTACCGATTATCTCTCGCTGCTGAAGATCGACGGCCGCTGGACGATCGTCAGCAAACTCTTCCACCTGCATCGGTGAAAAGACCGGCCACCATTCGCGACCGGTCCATTATCTGGCGACGTTGGATGAAGCTCAGCTTCTGAGGACACCGCCGGTGAATTTCATCACACTGGCGACGATCTTCTGCGTCAGCGCCTCGAAATCCTCGTCCGTCAGGGTGCGCTCGACCGGCTGGATCTGCACCTCGATCGCCACCGATTTCTTGCCGTCGCCAACCGATGCACCCTCGAAGATATCGAAGACATTGACACCGGTGACCAGCTTGCGGTCGGCACCGGAGGCGGCCTTGACGATGGCGCCGGCTTCCACCGTCTTGTCGACGACGAAGGCGAAGTCGCGCCGCACCACCTGGAAGGGCGACAGCTCAAGCGCCGGCTTAGTGCGCGTCGCCTTGCGCTTGGCCTCCGGCATGGCGTCGACATAGACCTCGAAGCCGCATAGAGCGCCGGAGACATCAAGCGATTCCAGCGTCAGCGGATGGAATTCGCCGAAATAGCCGAGGACGACCTTCGGTCCCATCTTGATCGTGCCGGAGCGGCCGGGGTGATACCATTCCGGTCCACCCTGCTCGATCTGGATATTGCCCATCGGCAGGCCGCAAGCTTCGATGACGGCGAGCGCATCGGCCTTGGCGTCGAAGACGTCGACCGGCTTGCCACCGCCCTTGGCGGCGTTCGACCAGGCGCGACCGGCGCCGGCAAGCGAGGCCGTGCCGCGGCGGATGCCGCCGGCCACGCGGCGCTGACCGTCCGGTCTGTCGTTCTCATAAGTGCCGGAGACCTCGAAAAGCGCGACGTCGCCATAACCCTTATCGGCATTGCGCTGGGCAGCGGTCAGTAGGCCAGGCAGCAGCGACGGCCGCATATCCGACATTTCGGCGGCGATCGGGTTGGCGAGCTTGAGGGCGGGCGAGCCACCGCCGAAGAGCTTTGCCTGGTCTTCCGGAATGAAGGACCAGGTAACGGCTTCGAGCATGCCGCGCGCGGCGAGCGCGCGCTTGGCGAGGCGGCTGCGGATCTGCAGCGTCGTCAGAATCTTGCCGTTGACGGCCGCATGGCTTTCAAGCGGCGCCGGCTTGATATTGTCGACGCCGTGAATGCGCATGACCTCCTCGACGAGATCGGCCTTGCCGTCGATATCGGGACGCCAGGAGGGGACAGAGACGGAGACGCGCTCGCCGGAACCGGAGACAGTGAAGCCGAGGCGCGTCAGAATCGTGGCGCTTTCCTCATTCGAGACGTCGAGGCCGGTCAGACGCTTGACTTCCGAATAGGGGAAATCGACGATCTTCGGTTCGTAACCCTTGTAGCCGACGACCTCTGGCCTGGCAGCCGTCCCACCGCAAAGCTCCAGCACCAGCTCCGTCGTGCGCTCAAGACCCGGAACCATATATTCCGGATCGACGCCGCGTTCGAAGCGGTAGCGGGCATCGGTGATGATGCCGAGCGCACGGCCGGACTTGGCGATGTTCATCGGATCCCAGAGGGCGGATTCGATCAGCACGTCGACGGTGTTCTCGTCGCAGCCGGAATGTTCGCCGCCCATAATGCCGCCGATCGATTCGATACCATTCTCGTCGGCGATGACGACGTTGTTCGGGCCGAGCTTATATTCGCGCTGATCGAGCGCCATCACCGTTTCGCCTTCCTTGGCGCGGCGCACAGTCAGGTTGCCCTTGACCTTGGCGGCGTCGAAGACGTGCATCGGCCGGCCCTGATCGAAGGTCATGTAATTGGTGATGTCGACGAGCGCATTGATCGGGCGCAGGCCGATGGCGAGCAGCCGCTGCTGCATCCAGCGCGGGCTCGGGCCGTTCCTGACGCCGCGCACGAGGCGCAACGCAAAGCCCGGGCAGAGCTTCGGATCGTCGAGACCGAGCGTCAGCTTCACCGGCGTCTCGCCTTCGGCGGCGAAGGACGGGGCGGGCCGCGTCTTCAGCGTGCCGAGGCCGGAGGCGGCGAGGTCGCGGGCGATGCCGTGGATCGAGGTGCAGTCCGGCCGATTGGGCGTCAGGTTGATCTCGATGAGAGGATCGTCAAGATGAGCATAGGCGGCATAACTCTGGCCGACCGGCGCATCCTCGGGCAGATCGATGATGCCGTCGTGGCTGTCGGAGATCTGCAGCTCCTTTTCGGAGCACATCATGCCATGGCTTTCGACACCGCGGATATTGCCGACGGCAAGCGTCACGTCGATACCGGGAACATATGTTCCGGGCGCCGCGAAGGCGCCGACGAGGCCGGCGCGCGCATTCGGGGCGCCGCAGACGACCTGGACCGGTGCTCCGGAACCGGTGTCGACCATCAACACCTTCAGGCGATCCGCCTGCGGATGTTTTTCGGCCGAGACGACCCTGGCGATAACGAAGGGCTTGAATGCCGCCTTATCGTCGACATCCTCGACCTCCAGCCCGATCTCGGTGAGGCGCGTGCAGATTTCATCGAGGCCGGCATCCGTTTCCAGATGCTCTTTCAGCCAGGAGAGCGTGAATTTCATCGTCCCAATTCTCCGTTCAAGCGCTGAGGCCGCCGAACAGCGTCGGCATGTCGAGCGGGCGGAAGCCGTAATGCGTCATCCAGCGGACGTCGGCGTTGAAGAAGTCGCGCAGGTCGGGCATGCCGTATTTCAGCATGGCGATGCGGTCGAGGCCCATGCCCCAGGCAAAACCCTGATATTCGTCCGGATCGAGCCCGCCGTAACGCAACACGTTCGGGTGAACCATGCCGCAACCGAGGATCTCCATCCAGTCGGTGCCTTCACCGAACTTGACGATCGGGCCGGAGCGGTCGCACTGGATATCGACCTCGAAGGAGGGCTCGGTGAAGGGAAAGAAGGACGGGCGGAAACGCATCGTCACGCTGTCGACCTCGAAGAAGGTCTTGCAGAATTCTTCCAGCACCCAGCGGAGGTTGGCGACATTGGCCTTCTTGTCGACGACCAGGCCCTCGACCTGATGGAACATCGGCGAATGCGTAGCGTCCGAGTCCTGGCGGTAGGTCTTGCCGGGAATGATGATACGGATCGGCGGCGTCTGCGCCTCCATGGTGCGCACCTGCACCGGCGAGGTGTGGGTGCGTAGCACCTTGCGCTCACCATTCTCATCCGGGTTGAAGAAGAAGGTGTCGTGCATCTCGCGGGCCGGATGGCCCTCGGGGAAATTCAGCGCGGTGAAATTGTAATAATCGGTCTCGATGTCGGGACCTTCGGCGATCGAGAAGCCCATGTCGGCGAAGATCGCAGTGATCTCGTCGACGATCTGGCTGATCGGATGGATACGGCCGCGCTCGGCCGGCGAAGAGCGCACCGGCAGGCTGACATCAACCGTCTCGGCCTTCAGCCGCGCATCGATCGCCGCTTGCCGGAGCGTCGTCTTGCGGGCGGTGAGCGCCTCGGTCACCGCGTTCTTCAGGACGTTGATCGCCGCACCCTTGCTTTGGCGCTCTTCCGACGTCATGGCGCCGAGCGTCTTCAACAGTTCGGAGACGGAGCCCTTCTTGCCAAGGGCGGAAACGCGCACGGCTTCGAGCGCCGTCTCGTCATCGGCGGCGGCGATTTCGGCGAGCAGCGATGCGTTGAGCTGGTCGATATCTGACATTGTCACTTCTTTCCGTCCAGTATCAGGCGGGCGATCGGGAGGTAGGCGGCGCCGGCCGGCGCCAGGAATATAAAGAAAGAAAAACCCGCGCTAGCCCAAACCAGCGCGGGTTTCCCAAATCATAAATTCAAAAGCTTGGGAAGCGCTGGTTACTTGACCGCGCCTTCAAACTCGTTCGCCGTGCCGGCTTCCTTGAGGTATTCAAGAGCCTTCTTGGCAGCGCTGACAAGCGCGCCGAATGCTTCCGGCTCGTGGATCGCCATGTCGGAGAGAACCTTGCGGTCGACTTCGATGCCAGCCTTGTTCAGGCCGTCGATGAAGCGGCCGTAGGTCAGGCCGAATTCACGCACAGCGGCGTTGATGCGCTGGATCCAAAGCGCACGGAAGTTGCGCTTGTTGACCTTGCGGTCGCGGTAGGCGTACTGCTTCGAACGATCGACAGCAGCCTTGGCGGTACGGATGGTGTTCTTACGGCGGCCGTAAAAGCCCTTTGCTGCCTTCAGAACCTTCTTGTGCTTGGCATGAGAGGTGACGCCTCTTTTTACACGTGCCATATCATGATCTCCTTAAATCTAGCGTTCGCGGACGAGTCTCAGAGACCGTTCGGCAGGTAATTCTTGATAACCTTGCGGCCATCCGGTTCTGCGAGAACCATGGTGCCACGTGCATCGCGAATGAACTTGTTGGAACGCTTGATCATGCCATGGCGCTTGCCGGCAGCGGCAGCTTTGACCTTACCGGTTGCGGTGATCTTGAACCGCTTCTTGGCAGAGGACTTCGTCTTCATCTTGGGCATTTTGCTACTCCTTCTGTCCTCCCTGCGCGCTTCATCAAAAAAGCCCTTCTCGCGAAGTCCGGTTCTCCGGCCGTCGCAACAAGGTGCGGGAGCGTTTGTTGTTGATCTGCGGCATCGGCGACGAACCGTTCCGCAAGCATTCGAAACTGCCACGGCATGCCCTGCCGGTCAGTTCGGACGCGCGCTTATAACCGCAGCGTCATGAAAGTGCAACGGGGCGGCGGAGGAATCTTCGCTGCTCCCGAAATACAGTGGCAGAAAGCACAAAAGCCGCCCTTGCGGACGGCCCTGGGCGAAAAACTGCCTGGCGCTTATTTCGGCGCCAGCACCATCATCATCTGGCGGCCTTCGAGCTTGGGCTCGGCTTCGACCTTGGCGAACTCGATCGTATCGGCCTTGACCTGCTGCAGAAGCTTCATGCCGAGTTCCTGGTGGGCCATTTCACGGCCGCGGAACTTCAGCGTCACCTTGACCTTGTCGCCTTCGTCGAAAAAGCGACCCATCGCCTTCATCTTCACCTCATAATCATGGGTGTCGATGTTCGGGCGCATCTTGATTTCTTTGACTTCGACGATCTTCTGCTTCTTGCGCGCCTCGGCAGCCTTCTTCTGGTTGGCATATTTCAGCTTGCCCAGATCGAGGATCTTGCACACCGGCGGTTCGACATTGGGGGAAATTTCGACGAGATCGAGGCCGGCTTCTTCCGCCATTTTCAAAGCCTGGTCGGTGGGCACGATGCCGACATTCTGTCCATCAGCTCCGATCAGCTGAACTTTGGGAATGCGGATTTCACGGTTCGAGCGCGGTCCGTCCTTCACGGGCGCATCGGTTTTAAAAGGTCTGCGAATGGTCGTATTCTCCTCGCGTTGTTTTCGGAACGTTGCAGCCTCGCGCTCCCGATCAGGGGCACAAACGTGTCGCGTCATCGCTGCAACGGAGTCAATATCATCCTTTAGCGGAAAAATCACCCGCTGTCAGCCTGCCAAGAATCTGTTTTATAGGCCAAAACAACAGGAGTTTCGCCGATGTCCGATCAGATGCCCGATTCCGCGCCGCAGTTCCTGACGGTCGGCGAGGGCGAGGCGGCGCGTGAGATCGCCATGCTCGTCCGCCCGGCGCAAGCCGGCAATGGCGCTCCGGCGCTTGTTTGGCTGTCCGGCTACCGCTCCGACATGAGCGGCACCAAGGCGGTAGAACTCGATGGGCTGGCGGCAGAACTTGGGCTCGCCTGCATCCGCCTCGACTATTCCGGCCACGGACTTTCCGGCGGCAGCTTCCGCGACGGCACGATCTCGCGCTGGCTGGAGGAGGCGCTTGCCGTCATCCGTCATGTCGCGCCCGATCGGGTGATCCTCGTCGGCTCGTCGATGGGCGGCTGGATCGCACTCAGGCTGGCGCAGGAGCTTGCGCGGCAGGGCGGCGTGACGCTCGACGGCCCAAAGCTCGCAGGCCCAAAACTCGCAGGGATGGTGCTGATCGCGCCGGCACCCGATTTCACCTCCGAGCTGATCGAGCCGAACCTCAGGGCCAAAGAACGCAAATCGCTGGCCGAGCGCGGCTATTTCGAAGAGCGTTCGCAATATAGCCCGGAACCCAACATCTATACGCGGGCGCTGATCGAGGACGGCCGAAAGAACCGGGTGCTCGACGGCATCATCGAAACCGGCTGCCCGGTGCACATTCTCCAGGGCATGAAAGACGCCGACGTGCCGCATGCGCATGCGATGAAACTGGTCGAACATCTTCCCGCCGACGACGTTGTGCTGACCTTCGTCCGCGACGGCGACCACCGCCTTTCCCGCCCCGGCGATATCGCGCTTCTCCTGAGTGCCGTCAAAGGCATCATCCGTTCATCAACAAATAGGCAGATGCCCGCTTGAACGGCAGAGGCGAATAAATTCGCCTGATGCAGGTCCCCCAACCCGTTGCATTTTAACCATATCGGCGGGTCGTAAGGTCCTCCCAAGAAGTAACGATTGACTCTTTCCGGCCCTCTCCATTAACACTTTGTTAATAAATAAGGGCGATGCAAGGAAAGAGCGGGCGTGCGGATCAAGGGTATCTTTGTGGCCATGATGGCCATGTTTGCGATGGCGACGGCCGCCATACCAGCCCCCAGCAGAAATGCTTCCATGGTGACAGGCAATGCCACCTCACAGCCGATCGGGCACTATGATTTCTGTCAGATTCACCGCATTGAATGCGGCGCAAATCGCAACGCCGGCCCCGTTGCCATGACCCCGGGGAAGTGGTCGCTGGTGCGTTCGCTCAACGCCACGGTCAACCGCACGATCACGCCGATGACCGACAAGGAAATCTACGGCAAGGATGAGGTCTGGGCCTATCCGACCACCGCCGGCGACTGCGAGGATTTCGCGCTGTTGAAGCGCCGCATGCTGATCCAGCGCGGCTTTCCGGCTGCCGATCTGCTGATGACCGTCGTGCGCAAGCCGGATGGTGAAGGCCATGCGGTGCTGACGTTGCGCACCGCCGAGGGCGATTTCGTGCTCGACAACCTCGCCGCCGACGTCAAGCCGTGGTTCGGCACCCCCTATTCCTTCGTCAAGCGCCAGTCGAGCTACAACGCCGGCCGCTGGGTCACCATCGAGAACGGCGGCGACGTCCTGGTCGGCGCGCTGCGGTAAGGGTTACAACAGAGAATGTGGAAAGGCCGGCGGTTTTGCCGGCCTTTTTGTTTTTGGGTCTCTCCGTTTGCACCAGGTCTGTTATTGGAGGAAAGGTGTTCGCGACCTGCCTTTCGCTTGCGCTCAAGGCGTTCGTCGCTACCGCTCCTCACCCCCCTCATCTGTCCTACGGGCATCTTCTCCCCGCTGGGGAGAAGGGGGAGCAAGACGTACGATCGTCGTTCCGATAGAAGGTCTCAAGGAGACCGAGGCGCTGCCACGACTCCGCTTCTCCCCAGCGGGGAGAAGATGCCGGCAGGCAGATGGGGGGGTGAGCGGCGAAGCCGCGAGTGCACAGAGCGTAAGCGAAGGGCAAGGGCCGGCTTGATGCCGAGTATGACGCACCGTCTCCCGGCCCTTCGCTTCGGGCTCAGGGCGTTCGTTGCTGCAATCGATTCACTGGATCGATTGCTCGGGCTGCGCCCGACCGCAACTCACCCATTCCCGATCAGGATACCGGCGCCGAGAACCAGGCCGCCGCCGAGAACCACCTGGAAGGCGGCGCGCAGGAAGGGTGTTTCCATGTAGCGGTTCTGGATGAAGGCGATAGCCCAGAGTTCGAAGAAGACGACGATGGCGGCGGTGATCGTCGCCGTCCAGAAATGCGGGATCAGATAGGGCAGTGCGTGGCCGAGGCCGCCGAGCGCCGTCATGATGCCGCAGGCAAGGCCGCGTTTGACCGGCGAGCCTCTGCCGGAGATCTTGCCATCGTCATGGGCGGCCTCGGTGAAACCCATCGAGATGCCGGCGCCGACGGAGGCCGAAAGACCGACGAGAAAGGTCTGCCAGGTATCCTGCGTGGCGAAGGCGGCGGCGAAGATCGGCGCCAGCGTCGAGACCGAGCCGTCCATCAGCCCGGCAAGGCCCGGCTGCACATAGGTCAGCACGAATTGCCGGTGCACCGTCGCGTCCTCGTCGTGCTTGACGTCTTCGGGCGTATGTTTGTCGCCCAGCATGCGGGCGATATCCTCATGCCCCTGTTCGGCAAGGGCGAGATCGCCGAGAAGCTCACGCGTCGAGGCGTCCGAGGTTCGTTTTGCCGCCTCGACATAGAAACGATAGGCCTGCTCCTCCATCGCCTCGGTTTCTTCCCGCATCGCATCCAATGAAAGGTTTGCCCTGAGCCAGTCGGGCTTGCGCTCATAGAAGCCCTGCACATGCTCGCGCCGAATCAGCGGGATGCGCTCGCCGAAACGCTGGCGATGGATCTCGATCAGCGATTTGCGATGCGTATCCTCGACCTCGGCCATATCCTCGAAGACCTTGGCCGAGGCCGGAAATTCGCGGCGCAGCCTGTCGGCATAGGCGAGATAGATGCGGGCATCGTCTTCCTCGGAAGCAATCGCCAGGGCGAGGATCTCCTGCTCGGACAGCGACTCGAAAGATCGTTTCGAGGATCTGAAAAATCGCGCCAGCATGACTTTCTCCAAATTTAGAATTATTCTAAATCTAAAGAACGTGGTGATAGCGGTCAAGTGCGCGTGCAAGCCAACTGACAGATTGCCGCAAGCGGCACGGAGGACTTTGGCACGCTGCGATAAACACCTATATGGGAGGGCGCCGCATCACGCGGCGCCGGGGTTTTGGAATGGACAATGAGATTCAGGGCCGCCCTGCCCATGTCGCGGCGATCCGCGAAAGGGCGGAGGCCGAGATGCGGGAGATGGGCGTCGACGCGGCCTTCATCGACAGGCTGGTCGAGACCTTTTACGGCCGCGTGCTGACGCATCCCGATCTCGGCCCGGTGTTCGACGCCCGGCTGTCCGGCCGCTGGCCGGAGCATATGGCGAAAATGAAGAGCTTCTGGTCGGCCGTCGCCTTCCGCAGCGGCGCCTATGGCGGCAAGCCGGTGCAGGCGCACACGGGTGTCCAGAACCTGACGCCCGATCTCTTTCCGAAGTGGCTGTCGCTGTTTGCCGCAACACTCGACGATATCGCCCCAACGCCGGAAGCCAAGGCGTGGTTCATGGCAACGGCGGAGCGGATCGCCAAAAGCCTGACACTGTCGCTCTTCTACAATCCGGCACTCGACGATCCCGCGCGGAAACTCGCCTAAGAAATCTTAGGCCTTTTCCGCCGAGGCGGTGGCGCCGGCGCTGGCCGCCACCACAAGCGCGGTACCCAGCATCTGCAACGCGGTCATCGGCTGGGCGAGGATCAGAAAGCCGGCGAGAGCGCCGAGCGCCGGTTCGAGGCTCATCAGGATGCCGAAGGATGCCGACTGCATGCGCCGCAGCGCCACCATCTCCAGCGCATAGGGCAAAAGCGGCACGAGGATGGCAAGGCCGAGAACCTCGACCAGTCCCTTCAGCGTGAAGGCGCCCCCTGTCTCGGCCAGGCCGAAGGGGGTCGCGACGAGGCCGGCAACGATCAGCGACATGGAGAGACCTTCCAGCCCCTTGAAGGCAGCGCCGACCTTCTTGGTCAGCAGGATATAGACCGCCCATCCCACAGCCGAGCCGAGAGCGAAGAGGACCCCAGGGAGATTGCCGACCCAGCCTTCGCCGTCATGGGCGAGGAAGAGAATGCCGGCCGCAGCGATCAACGGCCAGGTGAGCCGCCAGGTGAGGCCATAACCGAAGACGGCGACCGAGAGCGGCCCGAGGAAATCGATGGCGATCGCCAGGCCGAGCGGCAGCCGCTGGATCGCCGCGAAGAAACACAGCGTCATGGCAGCCGTCGTCGTTCCGAGCAGCAATGTCGCCCGCCATTGGGCGCCGCTATAACGCAGCACCGAAGGCCTGACGATAGCGGCAAGGATGATCGCCGCGAAAGCAAGCCGCAGCCAGGTGGCGCCGGCAACGCCATAAGTCGCAATGGCTGACGAAGATAGTGCCGCGCCGAACTGGATCGACGACATCGACATCAGGCACATGGCGACACCGGCCGCCAAGCCGCCCGAAGCCGGCGATACACCCGGCTGCGCGATCAAGGCTGCGCCGTCCGTGTTCTCGAAGTTCTTGATGTCCATGTGGCCCCCGATCCTGGCTCGGTTCTAGGCCGAAGACGTGTGAGAACCAAATTCAATCTTTTCATGCCGGGATCAAGAGCGCTGATGCTCAAGCGCCAAGGATCGGCCGGCAAGGATGATCTCTTCGGCGTCTTCGGCGCTCATGTCGAAGACCTTCCTGCCGATATCGAAGCTGAAGCCGTTGCGGGCGAAAGCCGAGAGCTCTTTCGCCTTTCGCTTTTCGTCAAGTTGGACCCGGCGGAAGGGGCCGAAGGCGCGCTTGCGGGCGAATATCGCCGCTGCATGGAGATCGTCAGCCTCTTCAAGCGCCGCCTCGACCTTGTCCCTGGAGACGCCCTTGGCAGCAAGCTTCTGGGCGATCGCGCGCTTCGATTTACCGCCACGCACGGCCGAGCGCGTGCTGATCTCCGCATAGGCGCGATCGTCTAGGACCTTGTTGTCATAGGCAAATTTGACCGCGAAATCGGCGATGGCCTTGAGTTGCGCCGCGCTGATATCCTCGAATTTCTCCTTCGCCTTGCGGGTGATGGCGTCAAAGAGCTGCTTTTCCGTCATCATCCGCCGCTCCAGGCGATAGATAGCGGAATTGCGCGCCCAGCTCAGCATGCGTGATGTCGGAATATCGGATGGAACGGTCTCGTCGGTCATCGGTGGTGATCAGGCTTCCAGACCCTTGAGGACATTGGCAACGTTGAGGCCGATCTCCGGCACACCGTAGCCGCCCTCCATGCAGGCGAGCACCGGCAGGCCGGCGGTTGATATCATCGCGCCCATGCGGGTGAAATCGTCGGAGGTGAGGCTGAAGAAGGAGATCGGATCGCGCTCGAAGGTATCGACGCCGAGGGCCACGACGATCGCCTCGGCGCCGAAGGTCTTGATGCGGGTGAGCGCATCGGCAAGGGCCGAAGACCAGACATGCCAAGGTGTGCCCGGCGGCATCGGATAATTGCGGTTGGCGCCGACACCCTCCCCCTCGCCTTCCTCGTCAGCATGGCCGAGGAAATAGGGAAAGGCGTGCATAGGATCACCATGCAGCGAGGCGGTGAAGACATCGCCGCGGCGATAGAAGAGATCCTGCGTGCCGTTGCCATGATGGAAATCGACATCCAGCACCGCGACTTTCCTCGCACCATGATCGAGCAGCCGCTGTGCGGCGACGCCCGAATTGTTGATGAAGCAATAGCCGCCGAAGAGATCGATGCCGGCATGGTGGCCGGGCGGGCGGCAGAGCGCGAAGGCGAAACGATTGCCTTCTGCCAGCCAGTCGGCGCCGCTGACGGCACAGCGCATGGAAGCGATCGCCGCCTCGTAGGAACCCTTGGTGATCGAGGTGTCGGCGGCATTGGCATAGTGGCCGATCGCACCGACGATATTGTCGGGCACGCGCTGGCTGGTGCGGCGAACGGCGAAGGAATTGGCGATCGCCTCGCCGGTGAAACCGGCCGCTACCCAGCGGTCCCAGACGGTGGCGAGAAAGTCCAGATAGGCGGGATCATGCACTTTTCGAGCCGTTCCCAACCCGTGCGCATCCGGTGCCACCACGTCGGTAAAGCCCGCCTCCTTGACCGCCGCGAGGATCCATTCGGCGCGGAACGGCGCCTCGAAGGGCGTCACCAGCTGACCGGCGTGCAGCTCCGTCCTGGCATCGCGCAGCTTGTGATCCTCGGAATAGATGACGCGCATTTCAGATCCTGTCCTTGATTGACAATGGAGATTTACACGGCTCGGCCCTGACAAAAAAGCGGCGCGGGCCCTTGATCGTCTGGAATAATGACGCCACCTTCGCCGGTGTTTTGAGAACGAGGAAATTTTCCGCATGAAAGTGCTGATGGTCGATGTCGACGGCGTGCTCATTCATGGTCGTCCGACCGATGGCCTGCCTCTCTTCACCTATCTGGAGCGCGATCTCGGCCTGCGCCTCGACCTGCTGCAGCAGGAATTCTTCCAGACGCACTGGGGCGATATCATCATCGGCCGCGAGGCACTGGAGCCGAAGCTCGCCGGCGTTCTCGCAAAGATCGCGCCCCACCTCAGCGCCGAAGCACTGATCGATTACTGGTTCGAGAACGATTCGCGCCTCGATCTCAATCTGCTGGAAGAACTCGCGCCTCTTAGGCAAAGCGGCATCACTCTCCTGCTGGCGACCAACCAGGAGCATAGGCGGGCACGCTACCTGATGGAGCAGATCGGCCTTAGCGCGCATTTCGACGACATCATCTATTCCGCAGCACTCGGGCACAGCAAGCCTTCTCTCGATTTCTTCCGGCTGGCGACCGAGCGGGCCGGCGTACTGCCCGGCGAGATCGCCTTCATCGACGATATGGCGGCAAACATCGAAGCGGCTCGACAGTTCGGCTGGAACGCCGCGCAATGGACGGCGGGCGCGACGCTTGGCGGCGCGCTTGCTGTCTTCGCCAAGCCGGCTTGAGCGGGGCCGGCGCAATCAGGCGAGCCGTTTGTAGAAGAGGGTGGTGGCGCAGAAACCGCCTTCCGGCCACAGCGCATAATCCGGAATGACACCGACGCGCTGCCAGCCCAGGCGCGGATAGATCGCCTCAGCATCGCTGCCGGTTGCCGTATCGAGCACGAGCAGGGTTTTGCCGCGGCTTGCCGCCTCGCGCTCGGCGGCATCCATCAGCAGCCGGGCGAGCCCCTTGCCACGGGCGGAGCGATGCACCAGCAACTTCTTCAGATCGCCGCGATGCGGCTGGTTCGGCATCTGCGCGGCACCCACCTGCACCGTGCCGACGATCCTGCCGTCGAGTTCAGCGATCAGCAGCAGATTGCCGCCGGTGGCAACGGCATCGGCGACATCACGCCAATAGGGCTCGGCATCCTCAGGCCGATAGGGTTGCATGAAGCCGACGGAGGCGCCGCCCGCGACGCAATCGACGAGCACCTCCGAAAGGGCCGGAACGGCGGCGCGGGCCTCCTCGGCGGAAAGGGTACGAATAGCAGGCATGCTGTTCTCCTGAAATGAATGCTTCTATCGGCCGCCGCGATCGAGCACGACGCAGTAACGCGCCGGCGCGTTGCCGGGATTTTGGAAGACGTGACCCTCGCCGACCGGCATGAAGAGGCAATCGCCCGGGCGCAGCCGGTAGACGATCTCAGCCGCCGTCATCTCCAGCTCGCCGTCGAACAGCCAGATATGCTGCGTCATGCTATGGGCGCTCGCATGCGGGGGGAAGCTGACGCGGGCGCCAGGGGGGAATTCGACCTCGACGATATCGACATCGGAAGCCGTGCCCGGGGGCGAAACAGACCGACGCATATATCCCGTCTCCGGATCGCGCCAGACCTGCTGTTCCTGCCGACGGGCGAGCGGCGAGGCCTGCCCCTTTTCCGCAAAGAAGGCCGACAGCGACAGGCCGAGCGCGGCGCAGATCCTTGCCAGCAACGAGGCGGTCGGGCTCGCCTCCGCCCGCTCGATGCGCGAGATCATCGCCCGGCTGACGCCGGAGGCCGCAGCCAGATCATCGAGCGTCAGAGCCTTTTCCTGCCGCAGCGTGCGGATGCGGATGCCGATCGCCTGTTCGAGTTCCGGTTCCATTTTCCAGTCCCCTGATTCCACTATAAGAGAAATACAGTATCTGATGATGGAATCAAGTGGCTAACAAAAGCGGCCAAACGCGCCTTGCTTTCGCCGCTGCGCCGTCCCTATATGGCGGCCTAATCCGAGGAGAGAGTGATGGACGCCAGTACACAGAGCACGGAACTGACGGGAAGCTTCACGGCTGCCGCCTGGGACAGGATCGCGCCCATCATGGCCGAGATCGAAGCGTTGCCATTGCTGCAGCGCCTTTCGGACGGCACGCTGCCGCCGGAAATTTTCCGGCACTACATCCTGCAGGATGCGCTCTATCTGAAGCATTATGCGCGATGCCTTGCGATCGTTGCGGCCAAGGCGCCCGATAATGCGCAGGTCCTGCGCTTCCTCGGTTCGGCGCAGAAGGCGATCACTGTCGAGCAGGGCCTGCATGCCGGCTTCCTCACCCAATTCGGCATCACCTCCGCCGACGTCACATCCGCCGAGCCCTCGCCTGCCGGCTTTGCCTATACGAACTTCCTGCTCGCCACCGCCTATCACTGTTCCTACGCGGTGGCGCTGTCCTCCATCCTTCCCTGCTTCTGGATCTACTGGCACGTCGGGGAAGCGATCAAGAACCGGCCTGTTATCGAAGGCAATGCCTTCCAGGCCTGGATCAACACCTATGGCGATCCACAATTTGCCGCCGGTGCCCGCGAGGTGATCGCGCTGACCGACATCGCCGCCCGCGCCGCGTCACCGGTGGAGCGGGCGCAAATGACCGATGTCTTCGTGCGCGCCTCGCAATATGAATGGATGTTCTGGGATTCGGCCTGGCGGCTGGAGACGTGGCCGGTCTGATACGCGCCCGATACAGGACGAAATAGCGTAAACGGCGGGATAATTACCGCTTTGCGGCAGGGGGCGGCGCTGCTATATGGCGCGCATGAGCACCAATTCCACCACTCCGCTGTCCCATATCCGCAACTTTTCGATCGTGGCCCATATAGACCACGGCAAATCGACGCTGGCCGACCGCCTGATCCAGACGACGGGCGGCCTCGCCGAGCGCGAAATGTCCGAGCAGGTGCTCGACAATATGGATATCGAGCGCGAGCGCGGCATCACCATCAAGGCCCAGACCGTGCGCCTGCATTACCAGGCGAACAACGGCGAGAAATACATTCTCAACCTGATCGACACGCCCGGCCACGTCGACTTCGCCTATGAAGTCTCACGGTCGCTATCGGCCTGCGAGGGTTCGCTGCTCGTCGTCGATGCCAGCCAGGGCGTCGAAGCGCAGACGCTCGCCAACGTCTATCAGGCGATCGACAATAATCACGAGATCGTCACCGTCCTCAACAAAATCGACCTGCCGGCGGCCGAACCCGACCGCATCAAGGAACAGATCGAGGAAGTGATCGGCATCGACGCTTCGGAGGCCGTGCTGATTTCGGCAAAGACCGGCCTCGGCATTCCCGACGTGCTGGAAGCGATCGTCCACAAGCTGCCGGCACCGAAGAGCCCCGGCGGCGAAAAGGCGCCGCTGAAGGCGCTGCTGGTCGACAGCTGGTACGACGCCTATCTCGGCGTCATGGTTCTCGTCCGCGTCATCGACGGCGTGCTGACCAAGGGCCAGACGGTGCGGATGATGGGCACCGATGCGAAATACCAGGTGGAGCGCGTCGGCGTGCTGACGCCGAAGATGGTCAATATCGACCGCCTTGGCCCCGGCGAGATCGGCTTCATCACGGCCTCGATCAAGGAAGTGGCCGATACCCGCGTCGGCGACACGATCACCGAGGATAAGCGGCCGACAGCGCAAGCGCTGCCGGGCTTCAAGCCGGCCCAGCCGGTGGTGTTCTGCGGCCTCTTCCCGGTCGATGCCGCCGATTTCGAGGATCTGCGCGCCGCCATGGGCAAGCTTCGCCTCAACGACGCCTCCTTCTCCTTCGAAATGGAATCGTCGGCGGCCCTCGGCTTCGGTTTCCGCTGCGGCTTCCTCGGCCTGCTGCATCTGGAAATCATCCAGGAACGGTTGGAGCGCGAGTTCGACCTCGACCTGATCGCCACCGCACCCTCCGTCGTCTACAAGATGTACATGACCGACGGCACGGAGCGTGAGCTGCACAATCCGGCCGACATGCCCGATGTCGTCAAGATCTCGGAAATCCATGAACCGTGGATCCGCGCGACGATCCTGACGCCTGACGATTATCTCGGCGGCATCCTGAAGCTCTGCCAGGACCGGCGCGGCATCCAGATCGAGCTCACCTATGTCGGCACGCGCGCGATGCTGACCTACGACTTGCCGCTCAACGAAGTCGTGTTCGATTTCTACGACCGGCTGAAGTCGATCTCGAAGGGCTATGCCTCCTTCGACTATACGCTCACCGACCACCGCGAGGGCAACCTCGTGAAGATGTCGATCCTGGTCAACGGCGAGCCGGTCGACGCGCTGTCGATGATGGTGCACCGGACGGCGGCCGAAAAGCGCGGCCGCGATATGTGCGAGAAGCTCAAGGAGCTGATCCCGAAGCACATGTTCAAGATCCCGATCCAGGCGGCGATCGGCGGCAACGTCATTGCCCGCGAGACGATCTCGGCGCTGCGCAAGGACGTGACCGCGAAATGCTACGGCGGCGACGCCACCCGCAAGCGCAAGCTGCTCGACAAGCAGAAGGCCGGCAAGAAGCGCATGCGCCAGTTCGGCAAGGTGGAGATTCCCCAAGAAGCCTTCATCGCAGCGCTGAAGATGGGCGACGAATAACGCTTCTCAAAGTCATCTTATGCGCATATCATCTGCGCATAAGATTGAGGAGATCGTTATGGCTCAGCAGACGAGAAAAGCAGCGAACCTGTCTCTTGACGAAGGTCTCGTCTCCCAGGCGCGCGAGCTCCAGATCAACATATCCCGGGCGGCGGAGGACGGCATTGCAAAGGCCATAAAGGCGGAGCGCGAGCGGCTTTGGCGTATCGAGAACGCCGAGGCTATCCGTCTGGAAAACGAATATGTTGAAAAGCACGGCTTGCCCTTCGACAAATACCGTCAGTTTTAGAGCGGTTCAACGTTCACGGAAGCGTAGAACCGCTCTAAGTTTTGCTTTTACGCAATTCCTGACGGAAAACCGCTTCGCACTTTTCCTGGAATGCTCTAGTGGCACGCTTTCACGTCTATCACCTTAAAAGCGGCAATCTCCTGGCCATCGATCTTCAGGCCAATCTGCTCGACGATCTGCCTTCGCGCGTCATGGTTCCGTTGCATCCAGTGCAGGAACTGAGCTGGTCGATCTCGCGACTGAACCCACGCTTTCCTATTGAGGGTGAAACCTATGTCATGGCCACCCAGCGTATGGCATCGGTCCCGACCGCGGAAATTGGAAAAGCGGTGGCGGATCTTACCGCCGACAGCGATCGCATTATCGCTGCCGTCGATTTTGTCTTCCAGGGCTTCTGAGATCAACTCCGCGCCATATACTCTTTCACCAGCCCCTCATACGCGTCCATCGCAGGCAGCGCCTCATAGCTGTACACCGCGCCAGTCTCGGCGAATGACAGCTTCTCGCCCGTCCACGTCTCGATGAAAGGCGTGAACCAGTTGGGGTCGTCGAGCATGGTCGCGCGCAGATTGACGAACCAGTCCATGCCTTCCGGGCGGGTGAACATCCAACTCATGCAATGCGGGCAGAAATAATGCTTCGTGACGCCATGCAGGCCGCCGATGACAGGCTCGCCTTGTGTGACCTCGAAGCCTTCGCTGGGGATGGCCGCACTCAGCGAATAGGCGCTCGCGGTCATTTTCTGGCACCCGGTGCAATGACAGGCCATGGTGAGCAGCGGCGGGGCGCTGACCTTCAATCGCACCCGGCCGCAACGGCAGCCGCCTTCCATGGGTAAATTCAGTTCGCTCATGCTTCCCTCCCGTTTGTCCTCTCATCTAGCGGAATGATCGCTGCTGTCGAGATGGCAGATCATCGCGGAATGGCGGTCTTGCCGGCGTTAGCGGATGCGGGCTGGATTGCCGACTACGGTTGCGCCGGCCGGCACATCCCTGGTCACCACCGCGCCGGCGCCGACGATCGCGCCGTCGCCGATGGTGATGCCGCCGAGGATGATGGCGCTGCCGCCGATCCAGACATCGCTTCCGACGGTGACCGGCCTGGCGATCTCGATACCTGTGCTGCGACGTGCCGGATCCTTGTGATGCTCGGCGCAATAGATCTGCACGCCGGGGCCGAACATGCTGCGGTCGCCGATGCTCACCCGGCCGGAATCGAGGATGGTGCAGCCGGCATTGAAATAGACGCGTTCGCCGAGAACGATATTGATGCCGTAGGAGCAGTGAAACGGCGCCTCGATGAAGACATTGAGTGCTGCCTGCGCAAAGAGTGCCCTGAGGGCCGGCGCGACGGCGCCGCGCTCATCCGGCGGCAGCGAATTATGCGCATGGACGGCGGCACGCGCCTGACGGCGCAAGAGATCGAGCTCGTCATCGAGGCAGCGGTACCATTCGCCTGCCGCCATCTTCTCGCGTTCGGTCACCGGCATCGCCTCACCCCTCACGCCGAGGCCTGCGACAGCATCGCGACCTCTTGCGGTTCGATCAGGCCGACCCAGGCGCGCGCGATGGCAAGGCCTGCGGCATCGGCGGCACCGGCGTGTCTTGCGGCCAGCTCGGCATGGTTCTCCAGCCAGCCCGGCGCGATGCGCGCGATCGTATCGGGAAATTCGGCTTTCCATTGGGCGACGACAGCTGAGTTGGCCTCGAAATGGAACTGGGTGCCATAGACGGCGCGGCCGATGCGGAAGGCCTGGTTTTCGGCGACGGAGCTCGAGGCGAGACGGACCGCGCCTTCAGGCAGGGAGAACGTATCGGCATGCCATTCGAAGATGGTGAACTCGCCGCCAAGCGCCGACAGAAGCGGATCGGCCCGGCCCTCGGCGGTGACGCCGATCCCGTGCCAGCCGAATTCGCGGGCAATTCCTAAGTGATTGTCGGCGCCGTAAGCGCGGGCGAGGATCTGGCTGCCGAGGCAGATGCCGAGCACGGCCTTGCCGGCATCGCCGAAGCGGCGCGTGAGCCGGACGAGTTCCGGGAGGTAGGGGTGCGTTTCATCATCCAGCGCGCTCTGCTCACCGCCGAGAACGACCAGCGCGTCATGGCCGGATATATCTTTCGGCAGGATGCCGTCCTGCCACACCTGGAACCACTCGATCTCCGCGCCTACCTCGTCGAGGGCCGCGGCAAGCGCGCCGAGGCCGGTATTCCGCATGTTTTCGATGACTGCGACGCGCATGGGCTCTTCCTGGTATGGCCGACCACGGGAAGAGACCATGGCGGAGGGCGGCGCGCAAGACGCTTATGTAAGGCGATTGCGCCGACGCGCGACAGGGCTTAAATCTCAGCAAACGAAAGGACATCACCATGACCGAGAAAGCACGCGTCACGATCCTCTACTGCACCCAGTGCAATTGGCTGCTGCGCGCCAGCTGGATGGCGCAGGAGCTGCTGCACACCTTTTCCGACAGTCTTGGCGAAGTGGCGCTGATCCCCGCCACCGGCGGCAATTTCGAGATCCGCGTCAATGGCGATCTGATCTGGGAGCGCAAGCGCGACGGCGGTTTTCCCGGGCCAAAGGAGCTGAAACAGCGGGTCCGCGACATCGTCGAGCCCGGCCGCGATCTCGGCCATGTCGACCGCGCCTCGCTCGAAAGCTGACGGCTCAGCGATAGGGCGAGCGGCAAGTCTTGTAGATGCCCTCATAGGTGAGGAAACGGTCGGTACGCGGATTGTAGGAGCGATATTCATTGCTGCACCAGGCGGCATGGCTGTTCATGTCGCGCGCCTTCGGCTGCACCCTTTGCACCGGCGGCGGATCATAGGTCAGCTGCGGCCGGCCGGCAGCCCCCGGCTGGTAATAAGTCGGCCCGG
The DNA here is from genome assembly GCF_019778565.1 of Rhizobium laguerreae. Taxonomy (NCBI): domain Bacteria; kingdom Pseudomonadati; phylum Pseudomonadota; class Alphaproteobacteria; order Hyphomicrobiales; family Rhizobiaceae; genus Rhizobium; species Rhizobium laguerreae. The sequence goes on from NZ_JAAXQT010000006.1 coordinate 193,552, forward strand.
TCGCGCCGCGTGGACGGTAGTTCGGCTGGACATAGGCGGGACGATGCCATTGCTGCGGCCCGAAACCGAAGCAGCCGCGAAAATCGCAGAGCGTCGATCCCGTGTTCAGCGGCCCGACCCCCGGCTTGCCCAGCTTCAGCGAATCGGCCCCGGCGATTGCGGGCGCAAGAATGGCGAGAAGGCCGGCGAGCAGAAGCGTGCGAGCAACGGACATGAGGCATTCCTTTCGATATTTCCTTTATATAGGGCGTGACCGCCGAAACGCTATGTCGCCTTGGGCCACTCCCGCCCATTTGATCGGCAGCTTTCTCGCCAACTGTCAGAAAAACTTCAAAAACCCAGTTGACAGTCAGGAGCCACCCCCTTACATCGCTCTCCGTCGCCCAGATGGCGGAATTGGTAGACGCGCCAGCTTCAGGTGCTGGTACCCGAAAGGGTGTGGAGGTTCGAGTCCTCTTCTGGGCACCATTCCATTCTTGATCGCTACCAAGATCAAGGAGTTAAGCCTTTTCAACTAAAGTTGCGCAGGTGCCTTGCAACAAAGGCTCAGCCCCAATGCGCTCAAAGGCTTGTTCGCTCAGCAGCTCCCAAGAACTCTCCGAAATCCTCATTTTTAGACGCTTATTCCCGCCGCTCTTGATAGCTCGCCTACATTGACTCCCTCACCCCCAAATGCGAACATAAAGAGAACGCAATGGAGTCTTGCAATGATCCGATTCGCCACATCCGCACCCAGCAAACCCGAGCCATCAAAGGCACGCGAGGTGTCGGCCACCGAGCCGGCCATTGAAATGCCGCGCACCAAGCCGGTCATTGAGGTAGCTTCTGCCGGCGCGGCGCTTGCTGCTTACCCGCTGCTGCCCAGCGGCGAGTCAGATGAGTTCGGCTCCGACACTCTGCAGAAGACCACCAAACCACCACGCCGTGCGGCAACCAAACGTAAGCCCAAGGTCGCCGAGGCAGATACTCCACTCCAGCTTAATCTAGAGGCTTAGACGCAACGATCCGGCCAAGGTTTGGCGGCGCGTAGAGAACTCCCACCATAATCTATATAGCACTTCGGAATCCCGAAATTGGTTGCGGGCCTGAAATCATTGGATGTTTCTCGGCGGCGACAGCCCGCGAAAGGCGTCGAATTTCGGAATCCCGAAGCGGGGGAATTTCGGGATTCCGAAGTGGGATTTTTTTCTTCGGGCCGACGCGCCGGGCTTTTGCCGGGGGGCAATCGGCCGGCTATCTGACGCTTTCCTATCAGGATCGGCCGCGTCTGGTCGGATCAATTACGCCCGCTTGGCACTCCTCGCAAAACTGGAAGGACGTGCCTTCAGCCAAACCGATATCCAAACGGCAGACGTTCTATTGCTCAACGCACGGCCTGCGAAACGCGCGGCTGTCGGTTTCCACACTCCCGTAAGCCTCGCACAAGAACGAAATCGGATACCGGGGCAAGGATGAATATACGGCCGTTCCGCCTGTAAAGAGCCCGGGTGGCTCTGAGGGTGGTCGGGAAACCTGACTAGACACTCTGGAGTTGCTTGGGATGAAAGTCGTAATTCTCGCCGGTGGCCTCGGCTCTCGTCTTGCCGAGGAAACCAGTATCCGACCCAAGCCTCTGGTCGAAATCGGCGGCATGCCGATCCTCTGGCACATCATGAGCATCTATGCTCATCACGGGCTCAATGATTTCATCATCTGCGCCGGCTACAAGGGCTATATGATCAAGGAGTATTTCGTAAACCTTGTTCTGCACCACAACGACATCACCGTCGATCTCGCCTCCAACAGCATCAATTATCACGGCGGCACGCGGCCGAACTGGCGCGTGACCGTGGTCGATACCGGCATACATTCGATGACCGGCGGGCGTATTGCGCGCATTCGCGACCATCTGACACCCGGCGAGCCTTTCTGCTTGACCTATGGGGACGGCGTCGGCAACGTCGATATCGCCGCCGAAGTCGCCTTCCATCGCAGCCATGGCCTCAAGGCGACGATGTGCGCGGTAACGCCCCCAGGACGCTACGGTGCGACGAATATCGAGGGGCAGTACATCACCTCCTTCGTCGAGAAGCCGAGAGGCGATGGCCAGCGCATCAACGGCGGCTTCTTCGTGCTCGATCCTTCGGTGGTCGACCTCATCCCGGACGACGACACGGTCTGGGAAGGCGGGCCGCTGGAATGGCTCGCCGCCAACAACCAGCTCGCCGCCTTCAGGCATGACGGCTTCTGGCAGCCGATGGATACGCTCCGCGAGCGCAACCACCTTGAGGAGCTCTGGAGTTCCGGAAAGGCGCCGTGGAAGCTATGGGCCTGACGGACTTCTGGAATGGCAGGCGCGTGTTCCTGACGGGAAACACTGGGTTCAAGGGATCCTGGCTGTCGTTGTGGCTGGAGAAGCTCGGCGCGGAAGTGACGGCAGTCTCGCTCGAACCCGAGACCAATCCCTCGCTCTACGCGCGGCTTGCACCCTGGAATGGACAGGGCCATCACATCGCCGACATCCGCGACGCGGCAGCGTTCAAGCAACATTGCAGCGATTTCCAGCCCGAAGTCGTCATCCACATGGCAGCGCAGGCGCTGGTGCGGCGCTCCTACGAAAACCCGACCGAAACCTTCGCGACCAATGTGATGGGAACGGCGAACGTGCTCGACGCGGTGCGGGAAACGCCCTCGGTCAAGACGGCTCTCGTCGTCACCTCCGACAAGGTCTATGCCAACAACGGCGGCGGCGTACCCTTCGTCGAGACGGATATGCTGGGCGGCAAGGACCCCTACTCCAACTCCAAGGCCTGCACCGAACTGGTCGTACAGAGCTACCGCGACAGCTTCTTCAAGGGGCGCGATATCAGGCTTGCGACGGTACGTGCTGGCAATGTCATTGGCGGCGGCGACTGGTCGAAAGACCGGTTGATTCCGGACTTCATCCGCGCCTTCGAAAGCAGCCAACCGATCCTGCTGCGCTATCCCGAAGCGATCCGCCCCTGGCAGCATGTGCTGGAGCCGCTCGGCGGCTATCTCGCCTTCGCCGAGGCCTTGACACTTGCCGGCGAGCAGGAGCTGCCCGAAGCACTCAATTTCGGCCCAGACCCGCAGAGCTTCGCGACAGTCTCCGAACTTGCCGAGGCGCTCGGCCTGGCTCATGGCGTGAACGACGTCTGGAAGCCGGCGCCCGGAAAACATCTTCCGGAAGCGCCTGCCCTTACCTTGAGTTCGGCACTGGCGCTCTCCGCCATCGGCTGGCGTCCGCGCCTCGGCCTGAAGCAGACAATCGACTGGACAGCCGCCTGGTACAAGGCCAACCGCGAGGGAGCCGACATGCGCGCCTTCTCGCTCGGGCAGATCGCGGCCTATGAGGAAACAGTATCATGACAGCGCATAATTGCCGGTTCTGCAACACTCCGCTGAAGCATCGTTTTGTCGATCTGGGCTCGACTCCGCTCGCCAATGCCTATCTGACGGAGGAGCAGCTTAAACTACCCGAACCCTCCTACCCGCTGCGCGCCTTCGTCTGCACGGAATGCTGGCTGGTGCAAGCCGACGCCTTCGTTCCGCCGGAGGATATCTTCAGCCACTATGCCTATTTCTCCTCCTACAGCGACGGCTGGGTGGAGCATGCCCGCCAGTTTACCATCATGGCGCGCGAGCGCTTCGGCCTCAGCGAGGCATCGCAGGTCATCGAAGTGGCGAGCAATGACGGTTATCTGCTGAAGCATTTCGTCGAAGTCGGCGTGCCGGTGCTCGGCATCGAGCCGGCTGAGAACGTCGCGGAAGTGGCACGGCAGATCGGCGTTCCCACGGAAGCGCGCTTCTTCGGCAAGGAAACTGCTGCCGATCTCGTCTCGCGCGGCCTTGCCGCCGACATCGTCATCGGCAACAACGTCCTGGCGCATGTCCCTGACATCAACGATTTCGTCGGCGGGCTCTCGGCCGCGCTGAAGGCTGATGGCGTCGTCAGCGTCGAATTCCCGCATCTGCTGCGGCTAATCGAAAACATCCAATTCGACACCGTCTATCACGAGCATTTCTACTATCTGTCATTGCTGGCCGTCGAAAAGGTGTTCGCGGCGCACGGCCTCAAAGTCTTCGACGTGGAGGAATTGCCGACCCATGGCGGGAGTCTCCGCGTGCTCGCCTCCCGAGCAACATCCACGGCTCATGCAACCGGCCGCGGCCTTGCCAAGGTGCGCTCCGACGAGGCAGCCGCCGGCTTCGACACGGTCGAAACCTACGAGGTCTTCCAGAGCCGCGTCGCGCCAATCAAGGACGGACTGCTCGCCTTCCTCAACGAAGCCAAGCGCAACGGCAAGACGGTCGCCGCCTATGGCGCTGCCGCCAAGGGCAATACGCTCCTGAATTTCTGCGGTGTAGGCACCGACCTCATCGACTACGTGGTCGACCGCAATCCGCACAAGCAGGGCCACTTCCTGCCGGGCAGCAAGCTGCCGATCTACGCGCCGCAAAAGATGGATGAGACGCGGCCCGACTACATTCTGATCCTGCCATGGAACATCAAGAACGAGGTCGTTGCGGCCAACAGCAGGATCGGCGCCTGGGGCGGACGCTTCGCCGTTGCCGTGCCGGAACTGACGGTGCTCGGATGAAATTCGTTCCGACCGCGGTTTCGGGTGCTTTTGTCGTGGAGGTCGAGGCCCGCTCAGACGAGCGCGGACTGTTCGCGCGGACCTTCGACGCCAAGAGCTTTGCCGACCATGGTCTCGTACCCTCCTACCCGCAGTGCAACGTCTCGCAGAATCACAAGCGCGGAACCTTGCGCGGCATGCACTTTCAGGCCGAGCCGCGGCCGGAGATCAAGCTGGTGCGTGCCACGCGCGGCAAGGTCTTCGACGTGGCGCTCGATCTCAGGCGGGATTCGCCGAGCTATCTCAAATGGGCCTCAGTCGAGCTCGATGCCATCAGTCACAACGCCTTCTATATACCTGCCGGATGCGCGCACGGCTTCCTGACGCTCGACGACGACTGCGAGCTCTTCTACCAGATGTCGGAAGCCTACGTACCGGAACTTGCTCGTGGCGTCCGCTGGGACGATCCCGCCTTTTCCATCGCCTGGCCGTTCCCGCCGAGCGTCATCAGCGAGCGCGACGCCGCGCTTGAGAGCTACAGCCAGGAGACAAACCTTTGAGCGGCATCAAACTCAGCATCTGCATTCCGACCTACAACCGCGAAGCCTTTCTCAGAAACTCGCTGATCTACTGCGAGAACGACTACAAGTTCGACTTTCCCTTCGAAATCGTCATCTGCGACAATGCCTCTACGGACGGCACCCAGCAGGTGGTCGAGGAATTCATCGGTCGCGGGCTGCCAATCCGCTACTACAAGCGCGAAAGCAATGCCGGCGCCGCGGCAAACGTCACGAGCGCTCTGCGCCTCGGCAAGGGCGAATACGTCGTCTACCTCGCGGACGACGACATCCTGATCGCCGATGCAGTGGCCGACACCATCAGATATCTCGACAACAATCAGGAGGTGACCTGCGCCCATGCGCCGTGGTTCTTCTACGACGAAGTCGCCAAAACCGACATCGCGAAATTCTACGATGTCGAGGAGGATCGGAAGTTTCCGCACGGCAGCTTCGGCGAAGTCTTCCAGTATATTTTCGAACGCCACATCTTTCCGGAAATCGCGATCTATCGTTCGTCACCCTTGCGGTCGGCCTGGATCCCGCGGGAATTCTGCTTCTACCCGTTCCCGTTCCTTGCGCATTTCCTCGATCAGGGGGCGGTCGCCTTCCTACAGCGGCCCTTCTACCGCTCCATCGGCAATTCGGCGATCGTCCGCGACCGCCCGCAGGAAGGCGCCAACGACGTCATGACGAGCTGGGATCGCTATCGGGGGGGGCTTGAGTACTTCCTCTATACGGGCGTCAGGCGCGGGGCGCTGAAGCTCACGCCCGAGACGCGTCTCAAGTATGACGAGATGTGCAAGATCTTCACGCTCAATCGTATGGCGGTCGCCTTCCGCTTCTGGGCGGAGAGGAAGAATTTCATCAAGGCCTATGAGCTTTATACCCGCCTCGCGTGGGGCGGGATGCAGGACCACCCGGAAATCCGCAGGTTCCTTGAAGGGCTGCCCCTGATGGTCGCCATCCAGACGCTGGTGAGCGAAGTGAATGCGGCAATCGGCATCGATACGCTGCTTCTTGGCGGTTTCACGGATATCGCGGCGCTCGAAGGCCTGATGCGCGAGCTCGGCCTCAACGAAAAGGTCAAGGTGACGGTGAAACTCGGCGACAGTCCACTGGAAAGCACCGCCGTCTTCGTCAGCGTCGACAGCGACCGAGAATATTTCGTGGCACTCGGCTACCTGCCCAATCTGGTGTTCCACGAGCACGATCTCGCCCGGCACATCATCATGTGAGCCTCGCGCCAGTTTCAAAAACTAGCATCGTTGCGGACGCCTGGGTCTCGATCTCAATTCAACAGAAATTAGCGGCATGACAAACCGGATCTTCTACACCAAACCTTCGATCACCCAGCTCGAAACGGATTATGCAGCCGATGCCGCCGCCACCGGCTGGGGCGCGCGCTGCTACGACTATCTCAACCGCTTCGAACGCGACTTCAAGACCTACCTCGGCAGCGGCTTTGCGATTGCGACCTCGAGCTGCACCGGCGCCATGCACATGGGGCTTGCAGCGCTCGGCGTCGGCGCTGGCGATGAAGTGATCCTCGCCGATACGAACTGGGTTGCGACCGTCTCCCCAATTGTCCATCTCGGCGCAAGACCCGTTTTCGTCGATGTGCGCGCCGACACTTGGTGCATTGATCCCGAGGAGGTCGAGCGCCATATCACGCCGAAGACCAAGGCCATTATCGCCACGCATCTCTACGGCAACCTCTGCGACATGGATGCGCTGCTGGAGATCGGCAAGAGGACGGGCATTCCGGTGATCGAAGACGCGGCTGAAGCGGTCGGCTCCCTCTGGCACGGCCGCCGCGCCGGCTCGATGGGCGCGTTCGGCACCTTCTCCTTCCATGGCACCAAGACGCTGACGACAGGCGAAGGCGGCATGTTCGTCACCAATGACGCCGCCCTTTACGAAAAGGTGCTGACGCTCAGCAATCACGGCCGGGCTCGCGGACAGACGAAGCAGTTCTGGCCGGATGCGATCGGCTTCAAATACAAGATGTCCAACATCCAGGCTGCCATCGGCTGCGCCCAACTCGAGCGCATCGAGGAACTCGTCAACCGCAAGCGCGAAATTCTGGCCTCCTACATGATCCGGCTTTCGGCCCTGCCCGGCATCACGATGAACCCGGAATACACCGGCACGATCAACGGCGCTTGGATGCCGACCGCCGTCTTCCATCCGTCGACGGGCGTTACCCGCGAGATGATGCAGCAGACCTTCGAGACCGCCAATATCGACGCGCGCGTCTTCTTCTATCCCCTCTCCAGCCTCTCCATGTTCGAAGATCGGCCCGAGAACGTGAACGCCTGGAGCATTCCGGGCCGTGCGATCAACCTGCCGAGCTATCACGACATGAGCGAAGCCGATATCGACCGGGTAGCGGCAACGCTGCTCGATATGGCGGCCGGGCGGATCTACCACAACAGCACGGCATTGCGGCAGTCGGTCTAAGACAGCCCTACAGCGAAGGACAAAGAACAGTCATGACCACGAAGGACGATCGTCTCGAATTCGAAGCCCACAAGCGGGAAATGTCGCTTGCACTCGGCAAGGACGAGGCAAGTTTCCAACAATCGCTGAACACGCTGATCGGGCTCGACAAGTTCGACTATTTCTATCTCTGGTCATGGATGGGCGTGCCGATCATCCAGCTTCCGGTCGATATCCTGGCGACCCAGGAGGTCATCTGGGCGACTAAGCCCGATGTCATCATCGAAACCGGCATTGCGCGCGGCGGCTCGCTGATCTTCATGGCGTCGATCCTCGCCGCCATGGGCAACGACAAGGCCAAGGTCGTCGGTGTCGACATCGACATCCGCGCCCATAATCGCGAGTCGATCGAATCCCATCCGATGTCGAGCCGGATCAAGATGATCCAGGGCGGTTCCGTCGACGACGACGTGCTTGCCGCCGTGAAGGCCGAGATCCCGCCGGGCGCCCGCGTGATGGTGGTGCTCGACAGCGACCATTCCTACGAGCATGTTCTGGCGGAATGCCGCGCCTACGGTCCGCTGGTGACGGAAGGCTGCTACCTCGTCGTCGCCGACACGCTCATCGGCCACCTGACCGAGGAACAGGCCTTCACAAAGCGCTCCAAGGTCTGGCTGCGCGGCAACGAGCCGCTGAAGGCAGTCACCGATTATCTGGCGGAAACCGACCGCTTCGAAGTCGATCCGGTTCTGAACGGCAAGCTCGTGCTGTCTTCCTCGCCGGGCGGCTACTGCATCTGCCGAAAGGCGTGAGAGAACAAGCGGGGATAGTCGTTCATGACACAGGTCGACATCGTCAGCCTCAAGGACAATGCGGATCCGGCCAGGCGGCTCCGACTTCCGATCAGGGACGATAACGGCAGGCATGTGGGCGACCTGCAATGCATCGACAGGTCTATGCTCGACGAGCCCGGCCTGATCGACGATCTGACGACGTGGCGCAACCAGTCGATGCCGTTTTTCCTCACCCAGTTTAGCGCCACCGAGGAACGCACGCGGCGGTGGCTCGAAACCATCTCACTGCCCGCCGCCGACCGAATCCTGTTCGTCATTTGCGATCCCGGCGGAAACCGGTTCGGCAATTTCGGCATCTGCAACATCCAGCCCGGCTCGGCCGAATTCGACAACGTCATCCGCGGGCGGGCGAGCGATATCCGCAATCTGATGTTCCATTGCGGCATGGCACTGCTGGAGTGGATGTTCTCCGGGCTTGGGGTCGAAACCGCCGAGCTGCATGTGTTCTCCCACAATGAAAAAGCGATCGGCCTTTACAAGCGGCTGGGCTTTGCGGTGGCCGCAAACTTGCCGCTGCGGCGCACCGAGGAAGAAGGCGTGGTCAAATATTCGATCGTCGATCGATCGGAAGCAAATGCCGGCTTCGACTATCTGAGGATGGAGCTTCCGATCGAACGTTTCCGGCAGGCGCATCCAGCGGCTTTGCTGATCGCCTGAAGCGTCTTACCGCACCGGCTGATAGTGGCCGCGGAGCGGAACTTTGCCACCGGTGGTAACGAAGCCGTGGCGTTCGCAGACATACATCAGCGTCGGCATGCCGCCCGAGCGGAAGATCTCGTCATAGCGGCGGCGGACCTGGACGGTTTCGGTGCGGCAATTGTAGGATTCCTCTTCCTTCTTGTCCGGCTGCGCCTTGACGCCGGGAAGACCCTTATAGGGATAGAGAGGTTGAACGCCCGAATCATCAAGCGGCCGTAGCGGGCGACTTCCTGAAATAGCTTCTGATGACGGGATGGCTTGGCGCTCCTCGCAAACTGGAAGGACGTGCCCTCGGCCAAACCGGAATGTCCGAACGGCAAGCTGTTCCATTGCTCAACGTACGACCTGCGAAACGCGCGGCTGCCCGTTCCGACACCCCGTAAGCCTCGCACAAGAACGAAATCGGATACCGGGACAAGGATGAACATACGGCCGTTCCGCCTGTAAAGAGCCCGGGCGGCTCCGAGAGTGGTCGGTAAACCTGGCTAGACACTCTGGAGTCCGCTTGAGATGAAAGTCGTAATTCTCGCTGGTGACGTCGATCAAGGATGGCTTGATCGCCTTCCTCGAACAAGCCAAACGCAGTGGCAAGAAAGTCGCCGCCGATGGCGCGGCCGCCAAGGGCAACACGCTGCTAAATTTCTGTGGCGTGGGCACCGATCTCATCGAATATGTCGTCGACCGCAACCCGCACAAGCAGGGCCATTTCCTGCCTGGCTGCAAGCTGCAGATGTATACGCCTGAGAAGATGGAAGAAACCAAGAACGAGGTAGTTTTGGCAACAGCAGTGTCGGCAGTTGGGGCGGTCGCTTCGCCGTCGCCGTGCCTGAATTGACGGTGCTGGGATCAAGTTCATTCCGACCGCGGTTACGGGAGCCCTGGTCGTTGAAGTCGAGGAACGCGCCGATGATTGCGGGCTGTTTGCGCGAACCTTCTGTGCGGAAACTTTCGCCGCTGTCTGAGGTCTACGCACCGGAACTCTCACGCGGCTTCCGTTGGAATGACCCCTCATTTTCAATCCACTGGCCTTTCGAGCCCGTCACCATGAACGCTCGCGATTCCAGCTACGACCTCTACGACAGCGGAGAAAAATCGTGAGCGCCATAAAACTCAGCATCTGCCTGCCGACGTTCAACCGTGCGGTATTCCTCAACAAGGCGCTTGCCTATTTCGTCACCGACTACAAGATTCCATTTGAATATGAGATTGTGATCTCGGACAACGCCTCGACAGACAATACGCGGGAAATCGTGGATGCCTATATCAGCGAGGGGTTGCCGATCCGGTATTTCCGCCGCACGGAAAACCTTGGTTATGAACCAAACCTTTCCAGTGCGTTCCGTCACGCCCGCGGAGAGTACAACGTCTATCTCGCAGACGACGACATGCTCATCATTGACGGTATCGTCGACACGATCAAATATCTCGATGCAAATCCCGATGTTACCGCCTGCTATGCTCCATGGTATCTGCATGACGAAGTGCAGAAGGTCGACCAGACGCTGTTCTATACCGTGAAGGCCGACCGGAAATATGAGCGGCGGGACTTCCTCGGGGTTTTCGCCTTCCTCGTCGAAAGTCACGTCTTTCCCGAAATCGGCATCTATCGCGCATCCGCCCTGCGGTCTGCCTGGGTGCCGCGCTACTTTTCCTATTGGGCATTCTCCCATCTCGCGCACTATCTGGACCTAGGGGCAGTGACATTCCGCCAGAAGCCGTTCTATCGCGCCGTGACGGTGTCAACCATTCCACGCGATCGGCCGCAGGCTGGCAACGACGAACTGCTGACAGCGTGGGACCGCTATCGGGGCGGACTCGAATATTTCGTCAATCTCGGCGTCAAGCGTGGCGTGCTGCGTTTCGACCAGCAGTTCATCGCTCAGTACGAGTCGCTCATCAAGCACTTTACGCTGAACAGAATGGCTGTGGCGTTGCGCTTCTGGTTCGCAAGAAAGGAGTATCTCAGATCATATGAGCTCTATTCCCGGCTCTGCTTCGGTGGCTTCGGCGATCATCCCGACGTGACCGGGGTACAGGGCCAATTGCCGCTGATGGCGGCAGTGCAGACGCTTGCCTGGGCGACGAATTCCGCAGCGGAGGTGAATCGGCTCGTTCTTCACGGTATGGCAGATCCGGCGTCAATCGAGGGGCTACTCCGGGAACTGGGGCTGAGAGCCGACATCGAGGTCGTTTACGGGGGAAACGAACCGTCTCCTTCAGAGCCTGAGCGTGCCGCCGTCTTCGTCCCAAATGCTGCAGATCGAATCATCTATCTACAGAAGGGCCATCCGCAAAACCTCGTCTTCAGTGAAGAAGACCTCATCCAGCCGCTGGCGATCTAACCTCGCCTGCCGGTCAAGCGGTATACAAGGAATATCCGATGCCTTTAATCGCCGATCCGACAAGCCGCATTTCGGCTCTCGCCGACATTGAGGAGAGCCAACGCGGAACCCGGTACGCAATCGGCGCGGGTTCGATCATCGACAGTTTCGTTAAGATCAAGCCTGCCGGCGGCTGCGGTGATCTCCTCATCGGCGAGCGCGTGGTGATAAATTCCGGCTGCGTTCTGTATACCGGCAATGGCATCGTCATCGGCGATGACTGCGCGATAGCGGCAAATTGCGTCTTTGCACCTGTCAATCACGAGTACAGCCGGCGCGACATGTTGATCCGCGACCAGCGATTCAAGCCATCGCGCGGCGGTATCGTCATCGGCAAGGATGTCTGGATCGGTGCGGGATGCGTTCTTCTTGACGGCGCCGTCGTGGAGGATGGAGCCGTGATCGGCGCCATGTCGCTCATTCGCGGCCACGTCGAAGCGTATTCGGTCAATATTGGTTCGCCGCTGCGGCAGATCGGCTGGAGGCATTGAAATGGGCGAGCGCAGTACGGCCACGATCATAGGCTCGGGCGGCTTCATCGGACAGGCCCTCACGCGTCATTTGCAGGCCGCGGGCTGGACCTGCCACCTGCCCTCGCGCGACGTGGCTTGGCCGCAGTGTGGCGTTTTGCACGGCCATATCTTCTACTGTGCCGGGCTGACGGCGGATTTCGCACGACGGCCTGCGGATACGATCGAGGCCCATGTGAGCCTCGTGTCGCGCGTACTGCAATCGGAAAAATATGATTCGCTCGTCTATCTCTCGTCCACCAGGCTCTACGACGGCCTTCCTGCCGGCGTCGAAGCGACGGAAGATCTATGCTTCCCAGTCTCTCCGCGGGAACCGCGCCATCTTTACGATCTTTCGAAGCTCATGGGCGAAGCCGCCTGCCTTGCACTTGGCTCCGGACGTGCGCGGATTGCGCGGCTTGCCTCGGTCTATGACAGCCGCGGCGGCGATGACGGATTCCTACCGCAACTTCTCGACAAGATTGCCGTGACTCGACGCGGCGGAGAAATCCGCCTTGCCTCCTCGCCGGCATTCTCGCGGGACTATGTCCATATGGACGATGTCGTGGCGGGCCTCGTTCACATTGCAACCAAAGGCAAAGCCGATATCTACAATGTCGCATCCGGCAAGAACCTCCGGAACGGCGCACTGGCTTCCTTGATACAAGAAACAAGCGGAAGGCGCATCCGGTTCGAACCCGGGAATGCACCGGTCGATCCGCCTGTCATAGACGTCACACGCATGGCCGGCGAATTCGGCTGGCGCCCGGATTCGGTGGCCGGTAAACTTTCACCGCTGCTTTCCGGTTTGGACTGAAGGAGCGAAGATGGAGATCGTCAACCTGGAAGCCGGCAGGCTTGCGGCCTATTGCTGCGAACAGATCCGCAGGCTTATCCCGTTCGGCGACGAGACCGAATTCGGGCTCGTCGAAAAACACCTCCCCGAAGCGCTGCAAAGGCTCGATCACTGCGTCTCGAACGTCGCCATCTGGAAAGCCGGCCGCTTCGATATCCTGCATTCCTCGCAATACTGCATTTTCCTCTACTATCTCTCCAATACGATCTGGAAGCAGGAAAAGGCGACGGCGATATGCACCAAGCTGTTTCTGTTGAACAAGCAGTTGAATGCCATTGACGTGTTCTATGAAATCGAAATGCCCGAAATTTTCTTCATCGGTCATTCTGTGGGAATAGTTCTTGCCAAGGCTACCTACGGCAACCACCTCGTGCTCTATCAAAACTCGACCGTCGGAAAGAACAATGGCGTTGCGCCCGTGATTGAGGATGGCGTCATCCTCTATCCGAATACAGCGGTGATCGGCGGCAGCCGAGTGCGCGAGCGCAGCATCATTGCGCAGGGCGTAAGCGTCATAAATCGTGACACGGAGCCAAAAAGGATCGTTTATCAGGGAGCGGAAAACACGCTGGTGTTCAGGGAAAGCAGGCGCGACATTCTTTCCGACTTCTTCCGCAGCGTCTGACAGGTCCTACCCCTCACCGCACCGGCTGATAGTGGCCTCGGAGCGGAACTTTGCCACCCTTGGTAACGAAGCCGTCGCGTTCGCAGACATACATCAGCGTCGGCATGCCGCCCGAGCGGAAGATCTCGTCGTAACGGCGGCGGACCTGGACGGTTTCGGTGCGGCAATTGTAGGATTCCTCTTCCTTCTTGTCCGGCTGCGCCTTGACGCCGGGAAGACCCTTGTAGGGATAGAGGGGTTGAACGCCCGAATCGACGGATTTCGTCCAGTCGACGGCAAGGGCGGAGGCCGGGGCGAGGCCAGACACGGCGACGAGCGATATCAGAAGCATCATCAACAGCCGCATGGTAACTCTCCTGCCGGCTAGAGCGGTTCAGCTTTTCACGGAAACGCAGAACCGCTCTAACGTTTTGTTTTACCCAATTCCGGACGGAAAACCGCTTCGCACTTTTCCTGGAATTGCTCTATAGGCCGCTTCCCCGATGTAGGGAAACCGACGACCGTCATCAAGCGGCCGCAGCGGGTGACTTCCTGAAATAACTTCTGATGACGGGATGGCTGAAGAGGCCGGCGAGGATCGCAAAGCCGGCGCCGACGACGAAACCGGCGAGAAAACCGCCGATGATGCCGGCGACCAGCAGGATTTTCTTTCCCGGACCGTCGGCCTTGACCGGCGGCTCGGCCGGCGAGATGACGCGAATGTTACTCTGGTTGAGGCTCTGCTCCTCGCTCGTCTGGCTGGAGCGCTTCAGCACCGTCTCGTAGATATTGCGCGCCGCCGTCGCCTTGCGCTGCAATTCGTTCAATTCTACCTGCTTGTCGGACGAACTCGCGTGCAGCGCCTTCTGCACGGCAAGCTCCTTAGCAATGCTGTCCTCGGCGGCCTTGGCCTGCTCGTATTCGCCCCTTGCCGAGGTGGCGAGACGCTGCAATTCGCCCTTGATTTCGACTGATATGCTCTGCAGCGACGAGCGGGCCGCCTGCAGGCGCGGATGACGCGTGCCCATCTGGCTTTCGAGGCTGCCGACGGCGGCGGCCTGGGTGGCATATTGCTGACGCAGGCTGACGAGCGGCGAGGTGACTCCGCCCTCCATCTGGTTGCCTGCGACGATGTCCTCGACGCGTAGATTGGCGACGGCATCGGCGCGCGCCTTTGCCTGGATGGTCTTTTCCTGCGCCGTCACCAGCAGCGTGTTCAGCGAGACGAGCCGCTGATCGGAGATCAGGTTGCCTTCGGTCGCGGCCATGTCGTTGTCGGCGCGGAAGGTTTCGACGGCCTGCTCGGCTTCCAGCACCTTCTGGCGCAGGTCGTCGAGGCGTCCATCGAGCGTCGAGGAGGTGTTTTCGTAAATGCCGTTCGAGGCGCTGTTTTCTTCCTCGGTGAAGGAGGTGACGACCTGATTGGCAAGCCTTGCGGATTTTTCGGGATCGTTGGTCGTGGCAGCCAGCGAGACGACATAGGTGCTGGCCTCACGGGTGATAACAAGCGCCTTCTGCAGAGTGCCGATCACGGCGGCACCATCGGTCCGGCCGCCGGTGAATTCGGGGTCCTGGTCGAGCTTCATTGCTTCGGCGACGCGGCGCAGCACATTGCCCGAGGTCAGGATCTGCACTTGGCTGTCGATCAGCGCCGAGATCATTTCCGGCGAGGGACCCGACGATTGCGCTCCCGCATCGGCAAGGCCGATCTGGCGCGGGTCGAAATAGAGGCTGCTGACGGCGGTGAATTTCTGGGCGATGAGCGGCGCCATCGCCCCGCCGGCGAGGGCTCCGAGAAGCGCCAGGCCAAACACGATCAGCCGCCGGCTCCAGATCGCGGCGATACTCGAGCGGAGGTCGAGAAGCGGTGCGGCAGGTGCGAACGCTGCATTCGGCGGCGCGTCCACGACAGGCTGTTTTTCAGGCGGAGGAGCCGGACGCTCATATTGGCGGGTTTCCGCAATGCTTGCCGGCGGCACGAAGGGGGGCGGGGCGGGTTCGGGCGATGGCCGGACGAAATCATCCGGGCGGATGACAGGACTGCGCATGCGCACGCCTTCCGGCGCAGTCTGAGATGGCTCAAAACTGCGCCAGCCAGGGAGCCGGCTTACCCTGTTCCTGTCATACTGGTTCATACGCGCACTCGTGTCCTGCCCAGCGTGAAAGACTGAAGCCGAGGTGCCGATACTTTAGAAATTCTTAGCTAACGGACCGTTAAAATAAGCTCAGCGACGCCGATGTTGCGATTTGCCGCGATAGCGAGGATGGCCATGCAGACGACACGACATCTGACAGCGCTGCTGCTTGCAGCCGCTCTGATCCCGTCGCCGGCCCTTGCGACTGGTGCGCCCTGCTATCGCGGCGTCAATCTGTCCGGCGGCGAATATGGCGAGCGCGGCGGCATCTACGGCACCAACTACACCTATCCGAGCGAATCCACGATTGGCTATTTCGCCGAAAAAGGCATGACGATCGTCCGGCTGCCCTTCCGTTGGGAACGGCTGCAGCCGGCGCTCGGCGGGCGGCTCGACGAGGATGAGCTCAAGCGGATCAAAGATACGATCGGCCTGATCCGCAAACACGGCATGGCGGTTCTGCTCGACCCGCATAATTTCGGCTATTACGACAAGACCCAGGTCGGCACGGCGCCGGCGACGGATGCCGCCTTCGGGGATTTCTGGGCAAGGCTCGCCGTCGAATTCGCCAATCAGGATGGCGTTCTCTTCGGCCTGATGAACGAACCGCACGACATCAAGGCGACGGACTGGCTGGATGCCGCCAATGCCGCGATCCGCAGTATCCGCGCCGTCGGCGCGCGCAACCTCATCCTGGTGCCGGGCACGGCATGGAGTGGCGCGGGCAGCTGGGAAAAGGATGTGATCGGCGGCGCCAATGGCACGGTGATGCTCGGCGTGCGCGATCCGCTCGATTTCTACGCCTATGAGGTCCACCAGTATCTCGACGCCGACTCCTCCGGCACCCATCCGACCTGCGAAGGCTCGACTGCTGCGGTCGAGGCGATCGCTGGGGTAACCGCCTGGCTGAAGCGGAACCACAAGCGCGGCTTTCTCGGCGAATTCGGCGCCTCCGCCGACAAGGACTGCATGAGCGGGTTGACCGAAATCTACACCACCATGTCTGATAATAGCGATGTCTGGCTCGGCTGGTCCTATTGGGCCGCCGGCGATTGGTGGCCGGCGAACGAGCCGTTCAACGTCCAGCCGCGCGAAGGCCCTGAGCGGCCGCAGATGCGGCTTCTTGCCGAGGTGGCAAAAGCCGGTGCCGGCACTTGCTCCGCCATTAAGCCTGCGGGGAAATGAGCATGGCGGTCGTCGATCACAGGGCAGCGACATTCACTGTAGCCGGTAACCGGCTCGATGCCGCCGGCAGGGCATCGCGCACCGATCATACGGTGCTCTGGCTCGGCCTGCTCTCCGTGCTCTACAACGGCATTCTCGCCTTCATCAACCACAACATCGTGCCGCTCTCGATGACGCATGTCGCCGCCAGCGAAGGCCTGATCATGGCGAGCGCCATCATCTATATCCTGCACAAGGGCATCTACGAGACCGACCTGCCGGCCTTCCTGTTCCTGCTGTTCACGCTGATCGTGACCATCTATGTCAGCGTACTCAACCGCATGCTGTTCATCGATCACTTCCGCAACGTGCTGATCATCTTCTGCTTTACCGGACTCGGGGGCTGGAGCAACGAGAAAACGATGAAGCTCGCCTTTCGCTGGGCAAGCCTTGCCGTCATGATCTTCCTGATCTTCGAGATCGTCAGCGTGCCGTTCTACGTCAGCATCGTCCATCCGTCCGATTATTTCGCCAATACGCGCGGGCTGCTGCCGCTGAGCTACAACACGACGGGCCTCTTCCAAAACGCGCTCGGCTTTCCCGAGCGCTTCTCCTTCGGCATCATCGACCACCGTTCCTCCTCGATCTTCCTCGAGCAGGTGTCGCTTGCCAATTTCTGCGGCGTGATCGCCGTTTACCTGATTTCCATGTGGGAAAAGCTCGGCCGCGGGGACCGGTTGCTGATGATCGGCACGGCCGTGCTGATCCTGGTGACGAACGACACGCGCACAATGCTGATCTTCTGCTTTGCCTGCATCGTCGGCTATTTCATCTTCCCGAAGATCCCGAAGAATTTCAATCTGGCGCTGATGCCGCTGATCGTCGCCGCGGGCTTCCTCGTCTATGTCCTGAAACCCAACGCGACCGGCGACAATTTCACCGGCCGCATCAACCTGACGATGAAGAAGATCATGGAGCTCGATGCGCTCGCCGTCCTTGGGCTTGCGGTCGACCGGGTCGCGGAATTCGCCGACAGCGGCTATGTCTACCTGATCTACGCGGCGACGATCTTCGGCGTCATCGCCCTGTGGCTGTTCGTCTGCCTCTTTCCCGCCGGGCGCACGGCAGCGCAGCGGCGCTGCGCCCATTCACTTTCTCTTTTCATTTTTCTGAATATGATGATCGGAGGAACCGCGGTCTTCTCGATGAAGATCGCCGGTCTCCTCTGGTTCGTCGTCGGATATATGCGTTTCCACGACAGCCCGCGCATCCGGCAGGATCGTCCGGCAGATGTACTGAGTTGACCGCAGCGGCGCGGCTGAGACCGACGCCCGCGCGAGCCCGAGGGAGCAAGACGCTCGATGCTTGTCCAGCTTCAATATCTGCGCGCCATAGCGGCGCTGATGGTCGTCTATTTCCACGCGGTCTTGCAGCTTGCCAAGGTCAATCCCGCAGTCGACGCCACCGCCTTCGTCTATGGCGAAACCGGCGTCGACATCTTCTTCGTCTTGAGCGGGTTCGTAATGTGGCTGACGACGAGCGGACGCGCGATGAGCCCGATCGACTTCGCCCGGCGGCGCATCAAGAGAATCGTGCCGCTCTACTGGCTGGCAACGCTGTTTTCAGCGACGGTGGCGCTTGTGGCACCGTCATTGCTCAAATCGACGGTGTTCGACCTGCCGCATCTCATCGCCTCGCTGTTCTTCCTGCCATGGGCCAATCCTGCCGATCCGAGCACGATCACGCCGGTGGTCGTTCCGGGCTGGACGCTGAATTACGAAATGTTCTTCTACTTCGTCTTCGCGCTGCTATTGCCGCTACAGGAAGTACGGCGCATCCCGGCGATGTTTGCCGTCTTTGCCGTCATCCTGATCACTTGCCGGCTGCTGCCGGAAACGACTATGACCCGGTTCTACCGCGAGCCGATCATGCTGGAATTCCTCGCCGGCGTCGTGCTCGGCTGGCTCTACGGACAGAAGGTGCTTCTGCCGAACCGCTGGGCCTGGGCGGCCCTTGCCATGGGCTTTGCGTTTCTCTCCATCAACGAGGCGCTGATGCCACCGGAAAGCCGGTTTTATGCCTGGGGAATCCCGGCGATCTTCATCGTCTACGGCGCGATCTCCACCGATTTTTCCAGGCTGCCGCTGATCGGATGGCTGAACTATCTCGGCGACTGCTCTTATAGCATCTATATCACCCACGCCTTCACGCTGGCTTTTCTCAGGGTCGCCGCCGACCGCCTGCCGATCGGCATCCTGCAGCAGCCGGTGCTCTTCGTGATCCTCTCGCTGGTGCTCTCGTCGATCGGCGGTGCGATCATCCATGAGATCACCTCGCCGCGCCGCCGGAAGGTTGCGGTGGCGAGCCGGCCGCCTGCCTAAAGCGCGTCGAAGGCGAGAATACGCATCCAAGCGGCGCTGACGGTACAGTTTTTCGCGCAACTTCTCCTAAGCTTCAGACTGAGCAATGACAGAACTTGCACAAACGTGATGGTTTATCTTGCAATTTGTCGCATGAATGAAAGTGCGCCGGCCTATTCGCGGTCCGGGCTTTGATCTAAGCACAGCGGCGGCCTTGGAGAGGGAAGAGGGAAAGACATGACAAGTTACGTATTGACGGTATCCTGCAAGTCGACGCGCGGCATCGTGGCGGCGATTTCGAGCTATCTGGCCGACAAGGGCTGCAACATCGTCGATAGTTCGCAGTTCGACGATCTCGATACCGGCAGGTTCTTCACGCGCGTCAGCTTCATCTCCGAGGAAGGCGTACCGCTTGCCGAACTCAAGGAAGGTTTCGAGCCGATCTGCAAACGCTTCGCCATGGATGCCGAGATCCATGACGGCAATGCCCGCATGAAGGTGCTGCTGATGGTGTCGCGCTTCGGCCATTGTCTGAACGATCTGCTCTACCGCTGGAAGATCGGCGCGCTGCCGATCGATATCGTCGGTGTCGTCTCCAACCATTTCGACTACCAGAAGGTCGTGGTCAACCATGACATCCCCTTCCACCACATCAAGGTGACGAAGGAGAACAAGCTGCAGGCCGAAGGCCAGATCATGGAGATCGTCGAACAGACGGGCACCGAACTGATCGTGCTGGCCCGTTACATGCAGGTGCTTTCGGATGCGATGTGCCAGAAGATGTCTGGGAAGATCATCAACATCCACCATTCCTTCCTGCCGAGCTTCAAGGGCGCCAATCCTTACAAGCAAGCCTATCAACGCGGCGTGAAGCTGATCGGAGCAACGGCGCATTACGTCACCGCCGATCTCGACGAAGGCCCGATCATCGAGCAGGACACGGCGCGCATCACCCATGCGCAATCGCCCGACGACTATGTCTCGATCGGCCGCGATGTCGAAAGCCAGGTGCTGGCGCGCGCCATCCACGCCCATATCCATCACCGCACCTTCCTGAACGGCAACCGCACCGTGGTCTTCCCGGCCAGCCCCGGCGGCTACGCCTCCGAACGCATGGGGTAAGCGCCGCCAACATCTCTTTTGCTGGCAAATGAACAATCCCCGTTGCCTGCCAGCGGCAAGTACTTGATTATCGCCTTCAATAGGTAATCGAATCATGCTGCGGGAGGGTGTCGTGACCGACGAGGCGCTTGTTGATCGCATGGCGCTGCCGCGCCCCGACGTGACCTCCAGCGACGCGGAAGAGATCCTCCTTGCTCATTACAGCCTCTCCGGCACGCTTGTCGAACTCGGCAGCCAGCAGGATAGGAACTATCGCGTCGATAGCGATCGTGGCCGCTACGTCCTGAAGATCTGCCATGCAGCCTACGAGACCCGCGAGCTCGAAGTACAGAATGCGGCGATCCATCATCTCAAAAGCAAGCAAGATGCGCCGCGCGGTCCGAAGGTGATCGCCACCAATGACGGGCGGGAGATCGTCGTCCTTACCGTGCGCGGGCAGGGTTATCAGGTCCGGCTGCTCGAATATCTGGAAGGCCAGGGGCTGACGGAGCTGACCTATGTGGCGCCGGCTTCCGTTGCAGCCCTCGGCGCGCTCTGCGCCAGGCTGGCGCAGGCGCTTGCCGATTTCGATCATCCCGGTCTCGACCGCAGCCTGCAATGGGACCTCAGACGGGCAGGTCCCGTTGCGGTGCAGCTGCTTTCGGCCATCACCGACAGCGCCGCGCGCGACCGGATTGCCAAGACCATGGTGATGGCTGTTCGCCGCATTCAGCCGTTGGCGCCGTCGCTTCGGCTGCAGGCCGTCCATCACGACGTCACCGGCGACAATGTCGTCGGCCACCGTGACGCCCGTGGCCATATCATCCCCGACGGGGTGATCGATTTCGGCGACATCATCCGCGGCTGGCTGGTCGGCGACCTCGCCGTCACCTGCGCTTCGCTGCTGCATCAGGCAGATGGCGACCCTTTTCATATCCTGCCCGCTGTCACCGCCTATCAGGCGATCTATCCGCTGAGCGACGAGGAACTGAAGGCGCTCTGGCCACTGATCGTCGCCCGCGCGGTCATTCTCGTCGCCAGCGGCGAACAGCAGATTTCGGTCGATCCCGACAATGACTATGTCCGCGACAATCTCGACCGCGAGCGGGCGATCTTCGATACGGCGATGTCGGTTCCCTTCGATCTTATGGAAGCGGCGATCCTCAAGGCAGCCGGCGCAGATGTCGCCGCGCCGGAAACATCGGGATGGCTGCCGTTGCTGCCCGACATCGATCCCGCCGGAATCGCCTATGTCGATCTTGGGGTGCGGAGCCCGCTTTTTTCCGCCGGCAATTGGCTGAATACCGACATGGACTGGCGGTTGCTTGCCCGCATGGCAACCGAAAACGGTACGGCAGCGACGCGCTACGGCGAATATCGGCTTTCCCGCGCGGGAACTGCGAAGGGACAGGCGACCTGCGCCCTGCATGTCGACATATGCCTTGCCGCAGGCAGCGCGATTGCCGCGCCCTTTGCCGGCCGCATCGGCTGGAAGGACCAGCATCTGACGCTCGCCGGCGACAACATGACCCTGCATCTCGATGGGCTCGACCTCTCGGTCGAGGATGGAGCCGAGATTGCCGCCGGCGATTCGCTCGGCACGGTTTTCGGAGAGGCGTCGTCGCTCGGCGGGCTGCGCGTCCAGCTTTGCAGCGTCGCCGGTCTCGAACCGCCGCTCTTTGCCTCACCGCGCGCGGCGGCGGCCTGGTCGGTGCTCTGCCCTTCGCCTTCGTTGCTTCTCAGCCCGCAAGCGGATGCGCCGCAACCTGAAACCGCCACGCTCTTCGCCAGGCGGAAGGCGCATCTCGCAAGACCGCAGAAGAATTATTATGCGGCGCCGCCGCAGATCGAGCGCGGCTGGAAGGAGCATTTGTTCGATGTCGAGGGCCGCGCCTATCTCGACATGGTCAACAACGTCACCATTCTCGGCCATGGCCATCCCAAGCTCGCGGCGGCGATCGGCGCGCAATGGCTGCGGCTCAACACGAATTCGCGCTTCCATTATGCCGCGATCACCGAATTTTCCGAACGCCTCGCCGCCCTGGCGCCGGATGGGCTCGACGCGGTCTTCCTGGTCAACAGCGGCTCGGAGGCGAACGATCTGGCGCTTCGGCTCGCGCAAGCCCATAGCGGCGCGCGTAACATGCTCTGCCTGCTCGAAGCATATCATGGCTGGTCGGCGGCGAGCGATGCCGTCTCCACCTCGATCGCCGACAATCCGCAGGCACCGACCACCCGGCCGGACTGGGTGCATACCGTCGTTTCGCCGAATACCTATCGCGGCGACTTCCGTGGTCCCGATACGGCAGCGGATTATCTCGGCATGGCGACGCCGGTGCTGGAGGCAATTGATGCTGCGGGCGAAGGCCTTGCAGGCTTCATCGCCGAATCGGTCTACGGCAATGCCGGTGGCATTCCACTGCCGGACGGTTATCTCAGGGAAATCTATGCGCAAGCGCGCGCCCGCGGCGGCCTTTGCATCGCCGATGAGGTGCAGGTCGGTTATTCCAGGCTCGGACATTATTTCTGGGGCTTCGAGCAGCAAGGGGTCGTGCCCGATATCATCACTATCGCCAAGGGCATGGGCAACGGCCATCCGCTCGGCGCCGTCATCACAACGCGGGAGATCGCGCAATCGCTGGAGAAGGAGGGCACTTTCTTTTCCTCCACCGGCGGCAGCCCGGTCAGTTGCGTCGCCGGCATGACGGTGCTCGACATCATGGCCGAGGAAAAGCTGCAGGAAAATGCCCGGACGGTCGGCGATCACCTGAAGGCGCGGCTTGCCGCGCTGATCGACCGCCATCCGATTGCAGGCGCCGTGCACGGCATGGGCCTCTATCTCGGCCTCGAATTCGTCCGCGACAGAACGACGCTGGAGCCGGCGACGGAAGAGACGGCTGCAATCTGCGACCGGCTTCTCGAACTCGGCGTCATCATGCAGCCGACCGGCGATCACCAAAATGTGCTCAAGATCAAACCACCGCTCTGCCTCAGCATCGACAGCGCCGATTTCTTCGCGGACATGCTGGAGAAAGTGCTCGAAGAAGGCTGGTGACACAGGGCTTCCAACATTAACCAAATCGGTCATTTCGAGGCATGTCGATTTTTAATGAAACGGCCATTGCCGGATACAGCAAGGCTTCCTATGTCTGCCGCTGTGATCAATCGAACTTCCGATTCTGTCATACGAATTTAACGAAGAGCTGATATGTTTCTTTCTGTAAGTTCGGGCTTTGACGGAATGAATTTTTTCGGATCGTCGATATTTTGACACGTTTCGGAATATGTTTCTGATAGGCTGCCGGGTAATCTCTACCAAGTTAGTGGATTATCGAAAGCAACCTTCACCGGCCCCGGGCTCAACCGGGACCACTCAAGTGCAACGCCAACACAAGGAACGAGCATGATAGACATCGATATTCTCGCCGATCTCCTTAGGCGATCTGTGCTTGGCAATGACCGTCCGGGCGCCCTCTCCCGCCCGAACTGTCGAATGTGACGTTCGTCCTCCTTTCAACGGTACCAGACAAGTCAATTCGCCATGGCTGCGCATATTGTGCGGCAGGAGTTCTATCTATGAAGAAGCAAGTTATCGAATATGCAGGCGTTCCCGTCGGGATCGTCATTCCCGATGAAGACCGGCTGAAATTCATCGCCGTGAAATTTCATGTCCACGACCTCGACGAGCAGCGTTTCGGCTCGCCGGACGAGGTGCGGCTGGCCATCCATGACCTGATGACCCGCCGTCATCCGAAGCCGCTTCATGCCTGAGGGCATGAGGCCGCGATCTGCATTCGCGGCTTTTCCCGATGTCCGACCGGTCCCGCCAAATGGGGCCGGTCTTGTTTTTTGAGGGCATTACAGCGCCGCGGGTCTTTATCAGACGCGCAAAGGACGCTGTAACACTTTGAATTGCTGCATAATTTTATCCTTAAATCGATTCCGATTTAAGGATAAAATTATGCAGTACAGTCCTATCGGCAGCCTTTCCGTGATAAGGATCCGCCCGTGCCCGATCTTCTGAACCTCATCACCGACATCGAAGGCGTTTCCGTCGGCCATGCAACCGACCTTGCGCTCGGTTCCGGCGTCACGGTCATCGTTTTCGACGAACCGGCCGTCGCATCCGGCACGGTGCTCGGCGGTGCGCCCGGCGGGCGCGACACCGGCCTGCTCGATCCGTCGATGACCGTCAATGCCGTGGATGCCTTCGTGCTTTCCGGCGGCTCGGCTTTCGGGCTGGATGCCGCCGGCGGCGTGCAGGCGGGCCTGCGCGAACTCGGCCGCGGCTTTGCCGTCGGGTCGGTGCGCATTCCGATCGTGCCGCAGGCGATCCTGATGGACCTGCTGAACGGCGGCGACAAGGATTGGGGCCTTCACTCGCCCTATCGCGACATGGGTTATACGGCACTGCAGGCTGCGGCCAAGGGCACATTCGCGCTCGGCACGACAGGTGCCGGGACGGGAGCGACGACGGCCACCGTCAAGGGCGGGCTCGGCTCTGCCAGCGCCGTCAGCAGCGCCGGGCATCGCGTCGCGGCGATCGTCGCCGTCAATGCGCTCGGTTCGGCAACGATCGGCGACGGGGCGCATTTCTGGGCGGCACCCTTTGAAAAAGACGCGGAATTCGGCGGGCTCGGCATGCCTGCGGTGGCCGACCATCGGATGCGGCTCAAGGGCATGAACACGCCGGCAACGACGATCGGCGCAGTGGTGACCGATGCGCAGCTGACGAAGGCCGAGGCGCACCGGCTATCGCTTGCCGGCCATGACGGTTTTGCTAGGGCATTGCTGCCGGCGCACCTGCCGCTCGACGGCGATACCGTCTTTGCCGCTTCGACGGCCAAGCATCGAAGAGACGACATGGCAAGCCTGATGGAGCTGTGCCACCTTGCCACCATCGTCATGGCGCGGGCGATCGCCCGTGGCGTCTACGCGGCGACCGCCCTTCCGGTCGAGGGCGCGCAAAAGGCATGGCGCGACCGCTATCCGAATGGTCGTTGATTGAGATCTTTGTTTTTATGCCTGTCGCCCAAACCGCTGCGCACTTTTGGGCGACATGCATTAGGGTCGGAACCGGACCCCACAACGTGCCGAATGGCGGAGAGACGTGAATGCAGATCCGGGCGCTGATGTATTTCGACGAGCTGGTCAGGACCAATTCGATGCGCCAGGCGGCCGAGAACCTCAATGTCGCGCCGACGGCGATCAGTCGGCAGATCGAGAACCTCGAATATCATTTCGGCGCGCCGCTCGTCGAACGCAGCGCCCGCGGCGTCAAGCTGACGGCCGCCGGCGAGCTGCTTGCCGCCCGCGCCGGCCGGACGCTGCGCGAGCTCGATCATGTGCAGCAGTTGATCGAAGACCTGAAGGGCCTGCAGCGCGGCCGTGTCAGCATCTATGCCAATGGCGCCACCGTCGCCAATCTGTTGGCGCCTGCGCTTGCCGAATTCAGCCTGAAATATCCAAAACTGCGTTTTAACGTGACGATCACCAGCGCGCGGCAGGCGGTCGATGCCGTCAACAGCGCCGAGGCGGATATTGCGGTGACGCTTTTTGCGCCACCGATGTCCGGCACCAAGGTGCGGCTGCGCTCCGAGATCGCCTATGATCTTATTACCACGCCGCAGCATCCGGCGGCAGCACTTTCCGAGATCTCGCCGAGGACGCTTGCCGACTATGCATTGGCGCTGCCGGACCAATCCTTCGGCTTCCGCCAGGCCTTCGACGCGCTGTTCGAGAAGGAAGGGCTGAGCCTCGATCCCGTCTTCGTCACCAGCTCGCTCGAAATGCTGAAGGAACTGGTGCTCAGCGGGGCTGCCGCCACACTGCTGCCGGCGCTGACAGTCCGCCGCGAGATCGAAGCGGGTCAGCTCCTTGCCATTCCGCTGGCCGGCAAAACCGGCATCCGCACCCATGTCGATCTCTGCGTCGCGCCGGACCGACAGCTGTCCTTCGCCGCGACGAAACTGCTCGACTTCATCGAGAGGTTCATGCGCGAGCGCACGAACCGCCGGGCCGGTATGAAAGACTGACGCTTCGAGCTTGCATCGACCGCGGATTTACGGTGTAGCTTTTTCGGCTACACTGAGCACACAAAATCGTCATTGTGTGTGCACTGGCATAGTGTCACTCTATTCGCAAATAGGCCTTCGTCATCGACGCGCGGCCAGACAAGGGAACATGATGATCAAGCTTTCGTTTGCGCCTTCAGCGCGTTTCGCCCGGCGGCTTTCGCTCGGTGCCGCGCTTTCGGCCGGCCTGGTGATGATGGCGATGACGCCGGCGGAAGCGGCGAAGACCACCCTCAATCTCGGCATGAGCGTCGAGCCGACCGGTCTCGATCCGACGATCGCGGCACCCGTCGCAATCGGCCAGGTGACCTGGCAGAACGTGTTCGAGGGACTGGTGACGATCGACCAGACCGGTAAGATTCAGCCGCAGCTGGCAAAAAGCTGGGAGATCTCTCCCGATGGTCTGACCTATACGTTCAAGCTGCAGACCGGGGTTAAATTTCATGACGGCGAGGCCTTCGATGCCGCGAGCGCCAAGTTTTCGCTCGACCGCGCCCGCGGCGCCGATTCCGTCAATCCGCAGAAGCGCTTCTTCGCCTCCATCGCCTCGATCGATACGCCTGATGCCGAAACGCTGGTGCTGCATCTCTCGGCCCCGACCGGCAGCCTGATCTACTGGCTCGGCTGGCCAGCCTCGGTGATGGTCGCACCGAAAACGGCTGCCGACGGCAAGACGACACCTGTTGGCACCGGTCCCTTCAAATTCGCCAGCTGGGCGAAGGGCGACAAGGTCGAGCTCGCCAGGAATGCCGATTACTGGAACAAGGGTGCGGCCGCCAAGCTCGACAAGGTGACCTTTCGCTTCATTGCCGATCCGCAGGCGCAGGCAGCTGCGCTGAAATCCGGTGATCTTGATGCCTTTCCGGAATTTGCCGCGCCTGAGCTGATGAGTTCCTTCGATGGCGATGCGAGGCTCGTCACCAAGATCGGCAATACCGAGCTCAAGGTCGTTGCCGGCATGAACACTGCCAAGAAGCCTTTCGACGACAAACGCGTCCGCCAGGCGCTGATGATGGCGATCGACCGCAAGACGGTAATCGACGGCGCATGGTCCGGCCTCGGCACACCGATCGGCAGCCACTACACGCCGAACGATCCGGGCTATCAGGACATGACAGGCGTGCTGCCCTACGACGTCGAGAAAGCGAAGGCGTTGCTTGCCGAAGCCGGCTACCCCAATGGTTTCACCTTCACGATCAAATCGCCGCAGATGGCCTATGCGCCGCGCAGCGCCCAGGTGATGCAGGCGATGTTTGCCGAGATCGGCGTGACGATGAATATCGAGCCGACCGAATTTCCGGCGAAGTGGGTCCAGGACGTCATGAAGGACCGCAACTTCGACATGACGATCGTTGCCCATGCCGAACCGCTCGACATCGACATCTATGCCCGTGATCCCTATTATTTCAATTACAAGAACCCAGCTTTCAACGCGCTGATGAAGAAGGTCCAGGAGACCGCCGACCCCGCCGCGCAGAATGCGATCTATGGCAAAGCGCAGAGGATCCTCGCCGAGGACGTGCCAGCGCTCTACCTCTTCGTCATGCCGAAACTCGGCGTCTGGGACAGACAACTGAAGGGCCTGTGGGAGAACGAGCCAATCCCTTCCAACGTGCTGTCTGGTGTTTCCTGGGACGAGTAGGCGGCGGGTTCGGGCGGATTGAGAGGCTTGGGATGAGCGAAGGGAATCCGCATAGCGAAACGCTCAATGCCGGTCGCAGCCGCCGCGCCACATCGAAAGCGCGGCACGCATGATCCCACTCCTCGCCCGCCGCTTCGCCGGTCTCATCGCCACGCTCGTCGTCGTCTCGCTGCTGATCTTCGCCGTCATGGACCTTCTGCCCGGCGATCCCGCTTCGATCATGCTCGGCACCTCGGCAACACCGGAAACGCTTGCAGCGCTGCGCCACAGTCTCGGCCTCGACCAGCCGCTGCTGCTGCGCTACGGGCAATGGCTGACCGGCGTGCTCTCCGGCGATCTCGGCAATTCGCTGACCTATGGCGTACCGGTCGCGGGGTTGATCGTCGAGCGGTTGGCGGTAACGCTACCGCTGGCGCTGATGGCGATCGTGCTTTCGGTGGCAATTGCCCTGCCGCTCGGCGTGCTGGCCGCCTCGCGCCGCGGCGGTGTCTTCGACGTCATCGCGACGCTGTTTTCGCAGATCAGCATCGCCGTGCCCGCCTTCTGGGTGGCGCTGCTGTTGATCATCCTGTTTTCGACAATGCTCGGGCTGATGCCGGCCGGCGGTTTCCCGGGCTGGAACGCCGGCCTCACGCCGGCATTGCAGGCGCTGATTATGCCCGCCGTCGCGCTGGCGATGCCGCAGGCGGGCGTGTTGACGCGGGTCGCGCGCTCGGCGGTGCTTGACACGATGCATGAGGATTTTGCCCGCACCGCGGTCGCCAAGGGGCTGTCACGCAGTGCGGTGCTTTGGCGCCATATCGTGCCGAATGCGCTGATCCCGATCCTGACGATGATCGGGCTCCAATTCACCTTTCTCGTCGCCGGCGCGGTGCTGGTGGAAAACGTCTTCAACCTGCCCGGCCTCGGACGGCTCGCCCTTCAGGCGCTCTCCCAGCGCGACATCATCGTCATGCAGGATGTCGTGCTGTTCTTCGCAGGCCTGGTCATAGTGATGAATTTCATTGTCGATCTCTCCTACCTGGCGATCGATCCCAGAATGAGAAAGGCCGCCTGACGCATGGCACCGATCGTGTCCACCGCCATCATCAGCCGCCGCCGGATCTTTAGACTTAGCCGGCGAATGAACCTGATTGCAGGGATCGTCATCATCGGCCTGCTGGTCGCCGTGGCACTGCTGTCGCTCGTCTGGACGCCGCTGCCGCCGGCGAAAATGCAGATCATCCACAAATTGCAGCCGCCGCTTGCCTTCGGCCTGCTCGGCACGGATCAGTTCGGCCGCGATGTGCTTTCGATGCTGATGGCGGGATGCTGGAATTCACTGTCGATCGCCATCACAGCGGTTGCGATCGGCGGGACGCTCGGCTCGATCGCCGGCATTTCGGCGGCGGCGATCCGCGGTCCTTTCGAGGCGTTGCTGATGCGCATCTGCGACGTCATCTTCGCGCTGCCGCCGATCCTGTCCGCCATGGTGCTCGGCGCTTTTCTCGGACCCGGGCGGTTCACGGCGATCACCGCGATCGCCGTCTTCATGATCCCGGTTTTTGCCCGCGTCACACTCGCGACCTCGCTGCAGGCCTGGAGCCGCGACTATGTGACGGCAGCGCGCGCCATCGGCAATACCCGCCTGACCATTTCGCTGCGCCATGTGCTGCCGAACATCATCAGCCAGATCATCGTGCACGGCGCGATCCAGCTGGGACTGGCGATCCTCACCGAAGCGGGTCTCAGCTTCCTCGGGCTCGGCATGGCGCCGCCGGCGCCGACCTGGGGCCGGATGCTTGCCGATGCGCAAACCTATCTGGCGCTCGCCCCCTGGCTGGCGATCCTGCCCGGCCTTGCCATCGCGCTCACCGTCTTCGGCTTCAACATGCTCGGCGACGGTCTGCGCGATCTGCTCGACCCGCGCGAGGCAAGCCGCTGATGTTCTCCCAAGATGAAACGCCCGAAAGACCATGCCATGATCGAAACCGACCTTACCATTCGCGAACTCAGGCAGCACTTCGCCGATAAAAGCCTCTCCCCCCTCGAATACTGGCTCGCCCTCGAAGACCATATCGCCG
This sequence comes from Rhizobium laguerreae, assembly GCF_019778565.1. Classification (NCBI taxonomy): domain Bacteria; kingdom Pseudomonadati; phylum Pseudomonadota; class Alphaproteobacteria; order Hyphomicrobiales; family Rhizobiaceae; genus Rhizobium; species Rhizobium laguerreae. The sequence goes on from NZ_JAAXQT010000006.1 coordinate 223,573, forward strand.
CCTGGGAACCGTCGATTGCGGCGCTCTACCTCTACGATCGGGAATTGGCGCGCGCCCAGGCGAAAGCGTCGACGGAGCGCTGGGCGAAGGGAGAAACGCTGGGTGCCCTCGACGGCATCCCGGTGACGCTGAAAGAGCTCATCGCCACAAAGGGCCAGCCGGTGCCATCAGGCACGAGGGCAGTGGAACTCAAACCCGCGGACGCGGATGCGCCGGCCGCCGCCCGTCTTCGGGAAGACGGCGCGGTGATCTTCGCCAAGACCACCTGCCCCGATTACGGCATGCTGTCCTCCGGCCTTTCGAGCTTTCATCCTCTCAGCCGCAATCCCTGGGACATCACGCAGAATCCCGGCGGATCGAGCGCTGGGGCTTCCGCAGCGGCGGCGGCCGGTTATGGACCACTGCATATCGGCACCGATATCGGCGGTTCGGTGCGCCTTCCCGCCGGCTGGACCGGCATCTTCGGCTTCAAACCGAGCCATGGGCGTGTTCCAGCCGATCCCTATTATGTCGGGCGCTGCGTCGGGCCGATGGCGCGCACCGTCGAGGACGCGGCCTTTTCGATGGCGACGCTGTCACGCCCGGACTGGCGCGACGGCACCAGCCTGCCGCCGAACGATTTCAACTGGATGGATCTCGATATCGACCTGTCAGGCATGAAGATCGGGCTGATGCTCGATGCCGGCTGCGGGCTTGCGGTGGACGACGAGATCAGGGCCGCAGTCGAAACGGCGGCGAAACAGTTCGAGGGGGCCGGCGCGACCATTCTATCGGTCCAGCCGGTGCTGACACGCGCGATGCTGGATGGGCTCGACAATTTCTGGCGGTCCCGGCTGTGGGGCGATATCGCCGATCTCGACGACAACAGGCGCGACAGCATCCTGCCCTATATCAGGGATTGGGCGAAGGGCGGCGCCGACATCCGCGGCGTCGATGCGGTCAGAGGCTTCAACCAGACGATCGAGATGCGCAAGAGTTGCGGACGGCTGTTTACCGAGGTCGACGCCCTGCTTTCGCCGACCAATCCGATCATCTCCTATCCGGCCGAATGGGCATCTCCGACCAATGATCCGGCCCTGCCGTTCGAACATATCGGCTTCACGGTGCCGTGGAACATGTCGGAGCAGCCGGCCGCCTCGATCAACTGCGGTTTCTCCCGCTCGGGCATGCCGATCGGGTTGCAGATCGTCGGGCCGCGCTTCGACGACATGCGGGTGCTGAGACTGTCGAAAACCTTCGAGGACAGGACGGGCGGAGTGAGATCCTGGCCGAGCCTCCGATCGGCTGATTAGCTGATCGGGCGGCGATAGCCCGTCGGCTGCTCGTAGAGCCAGCCGATGCGCTCGACCGCGGCCTCGAAATTCTCGCGCGCCACCGTCATGCTATGGCCGTTGGCATGCAGAATGGTTTCCGGATCTTCGAAGACGGCGACATGACCCTTCCAGAATACCAGGTCGCCACGGCGGATTTCGGATCGGTCGATCGGCTGGCCGAGGCCTGCCGCCTGCATGTCGGTATCGCGTGGCGCGGCTCTGCCCGTCATCAGCATCGCCAGCTGGACGAGGCCGGAGCAATCGATGCCGAGGCCGGAACGTCCGCCCCAGAGATAGGGCGTTTCCAGGAAACGGGCGACGATATCCACGTAATCGGCGCCATCGAGCGCGCCGATCGGCTGGACGTGCTTGGCGAAGATCGCCGTTCCGTCCTTGAGCACGACATAGCGATTACCGCGCGCTTCCGCCTCACCGGCGACATGAACGCGGCTTCCCATCGACAGGATTGCCTGGTGGGGCTTGCGCAGTTCCGGTTCCGGATAGACGAAGCTGCGTTGCACGGTGACGATATGGGTCGGCGCCGGCCGACCTTCCGAGAGCGCGTCCGCCGCGACATAACCGACATAGCCGTCCGAGGCGGCTTTCACCCAGCACCAGCCACCGGCACGATCGAAAACCGTCACGTCCTCGCCGAGAAGCAGTTCGGTATCGATGCCGCGGGCAAGGTCCGGTTCGGGACGCAAGGCCACGACCGGGACGGCGACGCGGGCCGGGGCGCCTTCCGTAAAACGCGACGCCTCGACCTTGCCTTCGAGCCCCGCTTCCGCGAGATCAGACCTATAGGCATGCAGGCGGCGGTCGAGCATCGTCATTCGCATTCCTTTCAGATCGGCAACCGGCGGGCCTGCTCTCGGATGAGATCGCCGAGCTTTTCCAGATAAAGCGCACCGCCGACAGTGCGCTTGATGATCACATTGCGCCGGTCGGCATCGTCGCGCACACGATCAACCAGGCCCATCTCGCCCATCGTATCCAAGGCACGGGTAATGACCGGCTTGGTGACTTCAAGCGTGGCGGCAAGCCCGCGCACGGTGTGCGGCGGCGGCACCAGATAAATATGCAGCAGGATCGCCATCTGGCGCAACGTCAAATCGCGGTCGTCGTGGCGGACCTGATCGAGCGCCACGCCATGCCAGAGCCCCAGCGCCTGCGAGGCGGTCAGTTCGATCGGCACGGCCCCTCCGGAAGATCGTTACGCTAACGTTCCATTTTCCGGCAGTTGCCACGTACATGCAAGGGGCGGCAGAAATTGCCGCCCGGCAAGGTGAATAAAATTTTAACGATCGGCAGCGAGGCGACGCGCCTTAACATGGCGTCAGCGCAGGCTCTCGCGGATGTGGTGAAAGAGCGCGCGGATCGCCTGAGCTTCGCCACCGCCCGGCGAATGCGGCCGTTCGGACGGAGCCCAGCCGAAAATATCGAAATGCACCCAGCTCTTCGCCTTGCTGACGAAACGCTTGAGGAAGAGGGCCGCAGTGATCGCACCCGCCATGCCGCCGGCCGGCGCATTGGTGAGGTCGGCGAATTTGGTGCGGATATCCTTTTCGTAGCCGGAATAGAGTGGCAGGCGCCAGAGCGGATCGTCGGTTTCCAGGCTCGCTTCGGTCAGGTCATGCGCCAGATTGGCGTCATCGGTGAAGAAAGGCGGAAGATCCGGACCAAGGGCAACGCGGGCGGCGCCGGTCAGCGTCGCCATGTCGATCAACAGTTCTGGCTCTTCCTCGTCGGCATAGGCAAGCGCATCGGCAAGGATCAAACGGCCTTCGGCGTCGGTATTGTCGATCTGGACGGTCAGGCCCTTGCGGCTCCGGTAGATGTCGCCGGGCCGGAAGGCATTGGACGAGATCGCGTTTTCGACGACCGGAACGATAACGCGCAGGTCGACCTTCAGCTTGGCGTCCATGATCATCAAGGCAAGCCCCATGACATTCGCCGCGCCGCCCATGTCCTTCTTCATCAGCAGCATGGAAGCGGCGGGCTTGATGTCGAGACCGCCGGTATCGAAGCAGACGCCCTTGCCGACGAGCGTCACCTTGCGATGGCCCTTCTTGCCCCAGCGCAGCTCGAGAAGGCGCGGCGCATCGGCGCTGGCGCGGCCGACGGTATGGACCAGCGGGAAATTCTGTTTGAGCAGGTCGTCGCCCGTAATAACCGATATCTCCGCCTTGTAATGCCCCGCCAAGCCGCGGAAAACAGCCTCGAGCTGGTTCGGACCCATGTCGTTCGTCGGCGTATTGATGAGGTCGCGGGCGAGAAAGACGCCGGCGAGCTGGCGCTTAATGTCGGCGGCGTCGGCATCGCGGGGGATCATCAGCGTCGCAGCCGGCGATTTTTCGGATTTGTAACGGTCGAAACGGTAGCTGCCGAGGCCAAAGCCGAGGGCCAGGCGATTTGCCGTCAGCGGCGCGGTCTCGATGTGCCAGTCGCCGGCCGGCAGCGCACGGGCGAGCCTGCCGGTGATGTAAGGCTGTTCGGATGGATTGGTGCCGAGGCCGTAAAGCGCGCCGCCGAGATGGCCTTCGGCCGTCGGGATCAGCAGCAGCGACCCGCTTTCAGCCTTGTAGCCTGCCTTGCGCGCCCAATCGAGTGCGATCGGATCGATCGTGCCGGTCTCGATATGGGCAGGCGTGACGGCAAAGATCGGCAGCGTCGAACCGCCCTTCGTGTTGAAAGGGGTTGGTCTCTCGGTGAACTGATAGGGGGCCATGATTGTCCTTCGGCGGTCGCAAGGAATCGTTCCTTAACGGTCTGTTAGGGTTAACAGACTATTGCTGGAGTGAAGATTACGCGTCAAACCTTTCCCTGTTCCGCTTCGAGGTCAGGCGCCGATTTCGGAATCCAGGAACGCGTCATGCCTGCCTCGCTCACCACCACATTCACCAATCGTATCCTGCAGGGCGCTGCGGCATCGCTGCTCGTCTTGGCACTTGCCGGTTGCTCGACGACCAAGGACCGGATGACAACGGGCTCGGTGCCGAAACTGACCAAGCCGGTCGAAGAGATGGACGCGACCGAGCTGCGCTCGGCAACGGACCGACTCGGCCAGGCCTACGAAAAGAACCCGCGCGATCCCGTCACCGGCGTCAACTACGCCAATCTACTGCGCATGAACGGCCGCGACACGCAAGCGCTCGCCGTCATGCAGCAGGTGGCCATCGCCAATCCCGGCGACCGCAACGTGCTGGCTGCCTACGGCAAGGCACAGGCAGCGGCCGGCCAGTTCCAGCAGGCGCTCGATACGATCGGCCGCGCCCAGACGCCGGACCGTCCGGACTGGAAGCTGATCTCGGCCCAAGGCGCGATCCTCGACCAGATGGGCCGGGCAAGCGATGCCCGGCAGCGCTATCGCGACGCGCTCGACATCCAGCCGAACGAGCCCTCCATCCTTTCCAACCTCGGCATGTCCTACGTGCTGACCGGCGATCTGCGCACGGCCGAAACCTATCTGCGCTCCGCCGCGAGCCAGCCGACCGCCGACAGCCGCGTCAGGCAGAACCTTGCCCTCGTCGTCGGTCTGCAGGGGCGCTTCCCGGAAGCCGAGCAGATCGCCCGGCGCGAACTTTCGCCGCAGCAGGCCGATGCCAATGTCGCCTATCTCAGAGGCATGCTCTCGCAGCCAAATTCCTGGCAGAAACTCGCCGCCAAGGACAAGACGCCGGGCGCAGCGGACAACAGCAATACCAACTGACCGGATCAGGTTTTCGAAAGGCGTATACCTTCGGAGAAATGCTGATCTTAACGAGCGCTCAAACCCGAAAGAATGAGCCGAAGACCGAGGCCACCCATGACCGCACCGGCGGCCCGGTCGATCCAGCCCTTGGCGGCAAGATAAAGACGCCGCGGATGGCGGGCCGAAAAGGCGAAGGCCACGATCGAATACCACCCGGCCTCCACGGCAAAGACGCCGAGCGGCAGCGCGACGATGAGATCGAGCGGCACCGTTCTCGGCAGAAGTGCCGCAAAGAGGCTGGCATAGACAATGATGGTCTTCGGGTTGCTGAGCTGGGTCAGCAGCGCAGTCGTGAAGCTCAATCTCAGCGCGCGGTTGCCATTGTCGGCGTCAGAGACTTCGAGCGGCTGACCGGCGCTCCTCCAGATATTGACGGCGATATAAACGAGATAGGCGCCGCCTGCGACCTTCAGCAGGACATAGAGCCATTCGAACTGAGACAGCAGCGCCGTCAGCCCGGCAAGCGCCAGCACGGCAAAAACGACACCGCCGGCGCCCATGCCGAGTGCGGCGGCAAGGCCATCCAGCCTCGAACGCGAGATGGCGATCCTGGAGACGACGACGAAGCTCGGGCCGGGGCTCATCGCGCCGACCGCCAAGGCTGCCATGATGCTGATGAAAATGCCGGCAGAAGACATCGGAAACCTCTCTCTTGGATTGAACGAGCGCCAGGCGCACTGCGGCTGCATCCGCGCGCTTGCCAATGGTCGTCCATCCCGTTTACCAGCTATGCCGGCGGCGGTCACGCGTGTTTGAAGGGCCGCGATCGGCCGACGGCCTTTGAGGCAACAGCGTCTTCTCCCGAAAGCTGCATCCGCTTTCCGGGGGCGGCGTAATCGTCAGAACCTGTCTGCTACCTGAATGCCGGCCGGACCGAGAATGACGGCGATCAGCACCGGCAGGAAAAACAAGATCATCGGCACCGTCAGTTTCGGCGGCAGCGCGGATGCCTTCTTTTCCGCCTCGTTCATACGCTCGTCGCGTCCTTCCTGGGCGAGAACGCGCAACGCCTGCGCGACCGGCGTGCCGTAGCGATCGGCCTGGATCAGCGCCTGAGTCACCGAGCGCACCAGCTCGATCTGGGTGCGCGTGGCAAGATTTTCGAGCGCTACGCGGCGATCCGGCAGGAAGGAGAGTTCGGCCGTGGTCAGCACCATCTCCTCGGCGAGCGCCGGCGACTGCTCGCCGAGTTCTTCCGACACACGACGCATCGCGGCCTCGATCGAGATACCGGATTCGACACAGATCAGCATCAGGTCCAACGCATCCGGCCAGGCGCGCTTGATCGAGTGCTGGCGCTTGCCCATGCGGTTGGAGATATAGATGTTCGGTGCGTAGAAGCCAAGATAACCGACGCCGATGACGGCGAAGAGGCGGATGGCCATGCCCCTTTCGGCGAGATTGCCGAGACCGAAGACCCAGAAAGCAGCAAGCGCCAGGAAAAGGAAAGGCAGCAGGAAACGCGCCACCAGGAAGGTATTCAGCGCATTCTCCGAACGGAAACCGGCGGCACGCAGCTTGTTGACCGTGTTTTCGTCGACCAGCGCCTTGCGCAGGTTGAAACGCTCGACGATCTGACGGACCGAGCGGTTGTTCTGAGTCCTGAGCGAGGCCTTGCCGGCGCCGGTTTCCGTGTTCATGCGGGCGCGTTCGCGGGCACGGATCTGCTCGCGCTCTGTGGAAACTGCCTTCATACGCTTGTTCAGATCGCCGCGCTCGAAGAAGGGAACGGCAATCGTGTAAAAAGTGGCGAAGACGGCGATTGCGACGAGAAGGGCGATCAGCATGCTCGGATTGGTCAGCGTTGCGGCAAGATCCTGCGACATGTGCGTCCTTCCGGCTAGATGTCAAAATTGACCATGTTGCGCATGACGAAAATGCCGATCGACATCCAGATCGCCGAGACACCCATGATGAAATGGCCGCGCGGATCGGTGAAAAGGATCATCATGTAGTTCGGCGACGTCATGTAGACGAGGGTCGCGACGATGAAGGGCAGGGCCCCGATGATGACGGCCGACGCCTTGGCTTCCATCGAGAGCGCCTGGACCTTGGCCTTCATCTTCCTGCGCTCGCGCAGCACCTTGGAGAGATTGCCAATCGCTTCCGACAGATTGCCGCCGGCCTGCGACTGGATGGCGATGACGATGGCGAAGAAGCTGACTTCCTGGAGCGGCATGTGGATCGTCATGCGGGCGCAGGCGTCGGGGATACTGAGGCCGACCTGCTGCGCCTCGATCACCCGCAGGAACTCGCTCTTGACAGGCTCGGTGCCTTCGGTCGCGATAAGGCGGATCGCATCGTTGAGCGGCAGGCCCGATTTGATCGAGCGCGTGATGACGTCAAGCGCATTGGGGAGTTCGTTCAAAAACTTGGTCTGGCGGCGTTTGATCAGGAAGCCGACGACCCAGCGCGGCAGGCCGAGACCGGCGACGACGACGATACCAACCATGACCATCCACGATGCGCCGACGACCAAGGCGACAAGCAGCAGCGCGGAGGCGAAGACGGCGCTGACGAGATAGAATTTCGCCGCCGTGATCGTCAGGCCGGCCTGCACCAGCCACGATTTCATTGACACGGTCTTCTTGGTCTTTTCGTGCTGGCGCTTTTCCAGATCCTTCAGATTGTCCTGTACCGATTTACGGCGCTTCGACAGCTCTTGCACCCGGTCACGGGCGGCCTTGACCTTGACCCGGTCGCTTTCGGCCGATTTGACGCGATTGATGCGGCTTGCCGATTTCTTGTCGGCCTCGATCTTCGAAAACAACAAGGCATAGGCGACCGCCGCCGCGGAGACGGCGGCGAGGACGACGATTGCCAACACTATCGGATCGAACCCGAACATCTCGCCTATTCCTTCGTTTTCGCTTCCATCGCGTCGAGGGCGGCGGCAAGACGCTTTTCCTCGTTGAAGTAGCGGGCGCGATCCCAGAAATGCGGCTTGCCGACGCCGGTCGACATGTGCCGGCCAATCAGGCGGCCGTTCGCATCCTCGCCTTCGATCTCGTAGCGCATCAGGTCCTGGGTGATGATGACGTCACCTTCCATGCCGATCACCTCGGTGATCTGGGTGATGCGGCGCGAACCGTCGCGAAGGCGCGCCGCCTGAATGACGACGTCGACCGAGCTGGAAATGATCTCGCGCACCGTCTTTGCCGGCAAGGTAAAACCGCCCATGGCGATCATCGATTCGATACGGCTCAGGCATTCGCGCGGCGTATTGGCGTGGATGGTGCCCATCGAGCCGTCGTGGCCGGTGTTCATCGCCTGCAGCAGGTCGAAAACCTCCGGTCCGCGCACTTCGCCGACGATGATGCGCTCGGGACGCATACGCAGGCAGTTCTTGACCAGATCGCGCATGGTGATCTCGCCCTCGCCTTCGATATTCGGCGGGCGCGTTTCGAGACGAACGACATGCGGCTGCTGCAGCTGCAGTTCGGCGGTATCCTCACAGGTGATGACGCGTTCGTCCCTGTCGATATAGTTGGTGAGGCAGTTCAGAAGCGTGGTCTTGCCCGAGCCGGTGCCGCCGGAAATGACGACATTACAGCGCACGCGCCCGATGATCTGCAGCACGGTTGCGCCTTCCGGCGTGATCGCACCGAAACGGACGAGCTGATCGAGCGTCAGCTTATCCTTCTTGAACTTGCGGATGGTGAGCGCCGGCCCGTCGATCGACAGCGGCGGCGCGATGACGTTGACGCGCGAACCGTCCGGCAGGCGGGCGTCGCAGATCGGGCTCGATTCGTCGACGCGGCGGCCGACCTGGCTGACGATGCGCTGGCAGATCGAGAGAAGCTGTGCATTGTCGCGGAAGCGAATCTCGGATTCGATCGTCTTGCCGCCGACTTCGATGAAAGTCTGGCCGGCGCCGTTGACCATGATGTCGGCGATGTCGTCGCGCGCCAGCAACGGCTCCAGCGGGCCGTAGCCGAGGACGTCGTTGCAGATATCCTCAAGCAGTTCTTCCTGCTCGGAGATCGACATCGCAAAGTTCTTGATGGTGATGATGTCGTTGACGATGTCGCGGATTTCCTCGCGGGCGCTTTCGCCGTCGAGCTTGGAGAGCTGCGAGAGATCGATCGTGTCGATCAGCGCGGAAAAGACCTGCGCCTTGGTGTCGTAATATTCATCGGTGCGGGCCGGGCGCTTGCGCTGCGGCGTCTGCATCGGCGGTGGCGTCACCTGCTGGCGTGCGGACTCGCGCGAGGGTTCGACCAGAATGGAAGGGGAAGAGGCCGCAGGGGCGGCGGCCGGAACCGGCGGCGGCGGAGCAATCGCCCCCCCGACCTTTCCGGAACCTTCGTTTCCGCGTTTTCCAAACATGCCACTCGATCCAATCTGCTCGTTCTAGAGCATTTCCCGATCTCTCCGAGTCAAGGAAATGCACTATCTTTTTGTTTTCACGCAATTCCGGACGCAAAACCGCTGCACACTTTTGCTGGAATTGCTCATCGTCTACTTGCGCTTCAGGAGGCCCAGCAGGCCGCCTTTCTTCGCCTTCTTGATCGCGACCCGGCCGGTGACGATGTGCGATATCTGCGAAAAGGTTTCCGCCGTCGGCGACTTCGGGTCGACTTCGGAAATCATCCGGCCGCTGTTGGCGGCGTTGCCGAAAAGATTGATGTCGAAGGGGATGATCGCGATCGGATCGATCTCCAGCGGCTCACAGAAATCCGACGGTGAAATCTCCGGCCGTTTCGGCATGCCGACCTGATTGAGGATGAGATGCGGCGGCCTGTCGTTCGGGCGCATCTTGCGCAGCGCGTCCAGCATGTTCTTGGCGTTGCGCAGGTTGGCGAGATCGGGAACCGCTGCGATGACCACCTCGTCGACGCTCGACAGCACCGAGCGCGTCCATTCCGACCATGCATGCGGAACATCGAGTACGGTGACGGGCGCGCTGCGCTGCAGGACGTCGAGCACCGGCTGGAAGGCCTGGCCGTCGAAATCATAGGCACGGTCGAGCAGCGAGGGTGCGGCCAGCAGCGACAGATGCTCGGAGCATTTCGTCAGCAGGCGATCGAGGAAGACCTCGTCGAGACGATCGGGTGCGAAGACCGCTTCGGCGATGCCCTGGGCCGGATCCTGATCGAAATTGATGTTCGCCGTGCCATAGGGCAGGTCGAGATCGGCGAGGATCGTCTCGGTGGAGAAGAGATTGGAAATGCCGAAGGCGCAATTATGCGCGATGGTCGAAGCGCCGGTGCCGCCCTTCGAGCCGATGAAGGCGATGCTGCGGCCGAGCGGCTCGGCGTCCGGATCGACAAAGATCGAGGCCATCGCCGTAAGGATATCGGGCATGGCGACGGGCTGGACCATATATTCGGAAATGCCGTTGCGGATGAGCTCGCGATAAAGCCCGATATCGTTGTAATAGCCGATAATGACGACCTTGGTCGTCGGATCGCAGACGGCGGCGAGCGGCGCGAGTTCGCCGAGCAGGTTCGCAGCATTCGCCTTGGTCTCGAGGATGATGAGGTTCGGCGTCGGGGCACCGGAAAACATATTGGCGGCAGCGGCGATGCCGCCGCTGGTGATGCGCATGCTGACTTTCGCGACGCGCCGATCATTGGCGCAGCGTTCCATGACATGCTGCAAGGCCTCGCTCTCGCAGAAAGCATGCACGGAGATGCGCGGCAGCGGCCGCATGTTTTCCAGATCCGCCATGCGCACCGCCTCCTCGGCATTGCGAAGCTCGCTGGGATTCCTGATTTCGTATTCGATCGCGCTCATCGTCCCGTTCCGCCTCAGAAGCTACTGTCGCTGCCGACATCTTCGATCGTCGTCGTTGTCGTCCGGTATTCCTGGATGGCATTGTTACGCCGCTGCGCGTCGATCGGGGTCATGCCGCGGGGCGCCACCAGATCCTCCGGATTGGCGATCTGGGCGGCGAGGTTGTTCTGCGAAGCGCAGCCGAAATTATAGTAGTTCTGGTTGGTCAAATCGTTCGATATGTCCTTTGGCCATTGACCGCATTGCGTGGTGACCGCGGTGGTGCCGGTAAAGCTCAGCCGGATCGGCGCCGCATCGCCGGGACCGATCGCGGCATAGGAGGTGTTGACGATTTTCGAGCTTGCAATCCCTCTCGATGTCAGCTCGGCACGAACCTGATTGCGCAGCTGATAGGCGGCCACCGAATTGGGCGAGCCTTGCGGCGACAGCACGTAAACCGGGCCCGAGGCGCGCGAGATGTAGTTTGCGGCAAAGCCACGAATGAGGTCGCGCTGGGCGATGGTCAGGCGGCGATCGGTGGAGGCGACGGGTATATCCACCGTCTGCTCCGCCTCCGTGACGATGATCGGGTGGCGGGCGCGGTAATCGTCCGGAATGCCGCCGGTCGTCAGTTGGTCATGCGGGCCGGCGCATCCGGAAAGTATCGCCACCGACATGGCGACCATCGCAAAAAGCGCCTTCGAAATTCCGAGGCGGGGTGTCGTCGCATTCATATGGGCCATCGCCTGATCTCTGTTTTCTGCCATCGCTGCCGCTCGCGCCCCGCTCATTTGTAGATGAACCCGATCGAGCCGTGGAACTGCGCATCGGCAACGGGCGCCTCGCGGCGGCCATAGACCTTGTTGACACGGTTGAGGAAGAAGGTCGCACCATCGTTCTCAGGGCTGAAATTGTCGTCCGGCCGGTTGAGCTGGTTGCGCGCCACCGGGCGCACCAGATAGGGCGTTGCGATGATGACGAGCTCGGTTTCCTGGCGCTCGAAACCCTTCTGGCGAAAGAGCGTCCCGAGCAGCGGGATCTTCGAAACGCCGGGTGTGCCGCCCATCGTCTGGGAAACATTGTCGCGGATCAGGCCGGCGAGCGCGATCGAGCCGCCCGAGGGCAGCTCCACCGAGGTCTCCGCCGAACGGCGCTGATAGGTGGCGTTGCCGCTGCCGGCCACCGGTTCGGAGACATTGGTCTTGATCTGCAGGCTGATGCGTCCCGATGACAGCACGACCGGTTTGAAGGCGAGGTTGATGCCGTAGTTGAACGGGACGACGGTGACGTTGCCGTCGTTGTCGGTCGTCGAATAAAGCTGCTGGCCACCGGAATTGAAGGTCGCGGCCTGGCCCGATATCGCCGTCAGCGTCGGTTCGGCGAGCGTCTTGACGACCTTGGCCTGTTCCAGCGCATTGAGGTAGGTCGAAATATCGTATTTGCCGATCGAGCTCTTGAAAAGCGCCGCCAGGCCGCCGCCGACCGTCGATGCGGCGCTGTCGGCGTTCGGACTGCCGAGCTGGGCGACCGTCATGCCGGAGGAATTGGAAACCAGGTTGTCGAAGCCGAGCTGCTTCAGCACCTCGCGGCGGACCTCGGCGATCGTCACCTTGAGAGTGACCTGGTCCTCGCCCTCGATCTGCAGGAGGTTGACGACCTGCGAGCTCTGGCGACCTTCGGCAAAGAGCGCGACCGAGCTGTCGCCGCCGGTGCCAGATGCCGTTTCGGTTCTGGTCGTCGCCTCGCCGCCCTTCAGGAACACCTGCGCCAGATCGGCGGCCTGCGTGGCATCCTGCGGCGTGCGCACCGTGCCGGTCAGCACGATGTTGTCGGAGACGATTTCGACGTTGATGTTGGAGTCGGGAATGAAGCGGCGGAGATTGACTTCGAGGCCGGAGACGTCGCGCTCGATCTCGATGTCGAGATTGACGATCTCCTGTCCGCCGGCGCCGAAGACGAAGATATTCGTCTGGCCGACCTTCTTGCCGAACAGGTAGATGCGCCGCGAGGTGCGGGTCACGGCATCGGCCATGGTCGGATCGGAGACGAGGATATCATGCGCATCCTCCGGCAGATCGACGACGACGGCCTTGTTGAGACCGATCTTCAGCCGGCGATGGGCATTGGAGCCGGTCTGCGAGATCCGGACCAGGCTATCGGAATCGGCGCGCGCCTCGCCTGCGCCGAGAAGCGGGGCGAAAGAGGCCGGCACTATACCGGAGACGCCGACCGCCAACGAAAGGCAGCCTGTCAGGAGAGGTCCGGCGCGCCGCGTTGAATTGCCCATTTGCACGTCCCTTACTCCGCCTTCGGCGCGGCGCCGACGTCCGTGACGATGGCGCCCGATTTGATGACCTGGATGATCGCGCTGCCGTTGTCGCCGCTCAGCAGATAGTCGGCGGCACTGGTATCCTGCTCCTGCGCATCGGCGACCGAGCGGAGCGCGAGCGACAGCCGGTCCGCCATCTGCTGGGCGACGGCAAGAACCTTCGTTTGATCGGGCGTGAGCTCGAGCGTCGCGGTCGTGCCGACCACCGATTTCGAGCCGTCGTCCTTTTCCTGGATCTGCTGGTCGATCGCGAGGACGCGGACATTGCTCAGCACGGTTTCGGTGATGAGCTTGTCGGCCTCAGTGCCCTTGCGGACCATGATGACGTCGACGCGATCATTCGGCAGGATGAAACCGCCGGCGCCGGTTGCCACCGATATCTCGGTCGCGACGGCGCGCTTGCCGGCCGGCAACAGGGAGGAGAGGATGCGGCTGCTGGAATCGGCGATCTTTTCCGGCCGGATCGGTTCACCTTCGAAGATCGGCAGACGCACGACAGCGCCCTGCAGATCCTTGATCGCATCCGGCCTGTCGGCTTCGGTGATGAGGCCGGGAACGACGCCGCCCTGCGGCCAGGCCATCCAGTGCACCGACTGGTCGTCCAGCCTTGCGCCGACCGACAGATTGGCGCTCGACACGAGGATGTTGACGGTCGGTTCCTTCTCGATGACCGACTGGACCTGGGTAACGACACCGCCACTGCCCGCCATGCGCATTGCCAGGAGGCCGGCAAGGCCGGCTGCCACCACGGCGACAGCTAGGATTATAAGGCGGGCCGGTTTCATCGATCATTCCTCAGGGCACGATATGTTCGCCCTGTAGAATGCTCAGCAATTGGTATAATTATGGTTAATGGAACGCTTACATTTTAAGTTAACGGGCATTTAAAATGCCGCTATTTCAGGCTTTCCAGCGCGGCGAAGAACAGCGGTGAGGAAGGGAAGGCCATGAAGCCGCCGATCGCGATCGCGATGCCGTAGGGGATCTTCTTGGCAAGCAGGACCGAGTTCGGCACCGGCAGGCCGATGGCGAGGATGGTGTTCGATTGCGCTCTCACCGCCAGGATGAGCAAGGTGATGAGGCCGCCGATCATGGCGACTTCGACCATCAGGAAAGCGAGGGATTCATTCAGGCCGAACCAGAGCGCGGTGGCGCTCAACAGCTTGGCGTCCCCGCCGCCCATCACATTGAAGGCGAAAAGAGCAAAGCAGGCGCTGAAAACGATGGCGGCGGCGGCGAGATGCATACCGATGATCTCCCAGCTCAGGCCGGAGAGCGGCGCGAGGACGAGGAAAGAGGCGATGAGGATCACGGAAACGCGGTTCGGGATCGTCATGGTAAACAGATCCGAGAAGGCCGCCATGGCGAGGCAGAGTGGCAATATCACGAAGACTGCAGCTGCGATCATGCTTAAACCCGATCGTGACTTGATGCGAAAAGGCCCACGGCCGTTCAGCCTGTGAGCCCACTCGATATTTCGGCCGGATCGAATCCGGCCGGCATTATGCGGATGTCGCTAGGCGGCACCTATTCTTAGCCGCCGGCGGCCGGAGGAGCGGCAGGAGTGGCAGTCTTATCGACAGCGCCCTGCATTTTGGTGCTCAAGCCGTTGAACGTGTCGCCGATCTTGCCGCCGAGGGTCGTTGCGCCGGTGATGAGCGCTACGGAAATGAGGGCGGCGATCAGGCCGTATTCGATTGCGGTCGCGCCGGATTCGTCCTTCAGAAAACGGCTAAAAAGCTTGGTCATGGTAACTCCTAACTCCAGTTGATGTTCAGCACGTCCGCCAACTGTTTGCCGTTGATCGGATGACTGCAACCTAGCGAATGGCCGTTTCCATTGGCTTAAGGAAAAGAGTTAACGACACGTGAACGAGACAACATGCCTTTGTAGAGTCAGTAATTTCTTACGCACTTCGCTCAATATTTAACGATATTCATGGAATAACCGCTGTATTCATCCGGAAATAGCACATATTCTGCTTCCAACCGGGGCATGCGCCGTCTTAAAGCCGTACCAAATCGGATCATTACGCTTCATCCCGGAACAGAGTGGTAGGCTTAAGGCTTCGTTCACCAATTTTTTCCATTCTATGCGGATATTGCGCTGTGATCGTGAAAGCTGTGATCGTGAAAGAGGACCCAATGTCATCGAGCGGCAAAACCATTTTCTTTGCCGGCATGATCGCCGTTTTCGGTATTTCGGGGGTGTCCGCGGCCGCAGACGATGACATGCTGCGCGTCTACATGGATCACGCGCGCGTACTGAAGCTCGATCGCCCTGTCAGCAAGGTGATTGTCGGCAATGCCGCAGTCGCCGATGCGACGGTCGCCGACGCCAAGACCATCGTGCTCACGGGACGCAGCTTCGGCACCACCAATCTGGTCCTCCTCGATGCCGACGGCAACGCGATCCTCGACGAGCGCATCCTGGTGTCGATCGACGAGGGCAATACGGTGCGCGTCTACCGGCAGACCCAGCGCTCCGTGCTATCCTGCACGCCGAACTGCGAGCAGCACGCGCAGCAAGCGACCGCCGGCTCACCCTAACGCTCTCTTTTCAACTTCCTCGACCATTCGTTAAAATCGTCGTGTCAGGTTGAAACGGAAAATCAACGAACGGGCCTTAGTCTGACGACTGGAAAATGTCGCTCGGGTCCAGGCAATGACGGTAATTGATCAGAAGACGGATAAGGGGCGCGCTTTTGCGCCATTCCGTTTCTTACGGTTTCGCGCTCTCGCCCGCTCGCGTGATGGTGCTGCGGCGATCGAATTCGCCCTGCTCGCCATTCCCTATTTCCTGGTGATTTTCGCAATCCTCGAAACTTTCGTCGCATTCGCCGCCGAGGAACTCGTCTCCAATGCCGTCGATACGATGAGCCGCCGGATGCGAACCGGGCAGATCACCTATAATCTCGGCCGCACGACCGATATGAACCAGGCGCAATTCCGCCAGGCTTTCTGCGATGAGATCTCGATCCTGATCCGCTGCTCGGCGACCGAAGTCGCCACGCCGAGCAAGCTCTACCTGGATGTGCAGACGTTCAGCACCTTCTCGGCCATTCCGACGACGATCCCCAAGCTTTCCACCGACAAATATGCCGACATCAACCCGGCTGCCTTCAAATATACGCCGGGCGGCGCCGGCACGATCAACATGCTACGCGCCTACTATCGCTGGGAAATCATCACGGATCTGGTCCGGCCCTATATCACCACGATACGTCCCTCCGGCGGCTCGATGCCGAGCCAATATCTGATCGTCGGGACCGCGGCCTTCCAGAACGAGCAGTATCCATGATGGCGTTGCGCAACCCGTTCACCAGATTGGTCCTGACGGCGCGGCGGCTGGCCCGCGACCGCAAGGGCGCCGGCGCGATCGAATTCGCGATCCTCTTTCCTGTGCTCGTCATGCTCTATATCGGCGCTTTCGAGATCACGATCGGCCTCAGCGTCAGCAAGCGCGTGACACGTGCCGCAGGAACGGTGGCCGACCTCGTCACCCAGCAGCAATCCGTCACCAAGAGTGCGCTTGCGCAAATGCCGTCGGTCGCAAACGCAATCTTCCTGCCCTACAACACGACGTCGCTGACCATGAAGATCACCGGGATTAGCATCGACGCCGGCGCCAATGCGAAAGTGCTCTGGTCCTGGGCCCAAGACGGGACGGTGCCCTATGCCAAGAACGCCACGGTGAGCGACGTGCCGACCGACATGAAGACGGCGAACAGCTTCCTTGTTCGTACCGAGGTCAGCATCCCCTATACGATGTTCCTGTTCGCGCCGAACTTCATGCCGGACGGCATGCGCACGATCACCATCAGCCGCAATTATTTCTACCGCCAGCGGCAAGGCGACTCGATCCCCTGCGGCGATTGCTGACGGTCCTTCCCGCTCTTCTCTGCTGCATAACTCCCTCAATCGAAATCGATTAGGGAGTTATGCAGCGATTCGAAGTGTTACAGTGTCCTTTGCGCGTCTGAAAAAGCGCGCGGCGCCGTAATTTGCCAAGCCGGCCACAGCATTATATGGCTGGATCTCAGCCGCCTCCGACATTGCAGAGGCCGGCGATCGGCTCTCTCGGGTGTAAAATGGCGCGTGCCTTTCTTTTTGTTCTGGATTCCTTCGGCGTCGGCGGAGCGCCGGATGCGGCGGCCTATGGCGACGAGGGCGCCGATACGCTTGGCCATATCGCCGAGTTCTGCGCGGCCGGAGCCGCAGACCGCGCCGGATTGCGCGAAGGGCCGCTTTCCCTGCCCAACATGTCGGAACTCGGGCTGATGCACATCGCGCGCTCCGCCTCCGGCCGGTTTCCGGCCGGCATGCCCGTCCCGGAGAAGGTCTACGGCATTTATGGCGCCGCCACCGAAATTTCCCGCGGCAAGGATACGCCGTCGGGCCATTGGGAGATCGCGGGAACACCTGTCAGTTTCGATTGGGGTTATTTCCCAACGGAGGGAGACTCCTTTCCTCAGGAATTCATCGAGGCGCTGTGCAGAGAGGCTGGCGTGCCCGGCATCCTCGGCAACTGCCATGCCTCGGGAACGGAGATCATCGCCCGGCTCGGCGAGGAACATATCCGCACCGGCAAGCCGATCTGCTACACCTCCTCGGATTCCGTCTTTCAGGTCGCGGCGCATGAGGTACATTTCGGCCTCGATCGTCTGCTCGCCTTCTGCGGTTTGGCCCGGGGGCTGCTCGATCCTTACAATATCGGCCGCGTCATCGCCCGGCCCTTTATTGGCCAGTCCGCCTCTACTTTCCAGCGCACCGGAAACCGGCGCGACTTCTCCGTGCTGCCGCCGGAGCCGACGCTGCTCGATCGGCTGATCGAACATGGCCGGCATGTGCATGCCGTGGGAAAGATCGGCGACATCTTCGCGCATCAGGGCATTTCCAGAGTCATCAAGGCGAATGGCAACGAGGCGCTGATGAAAGCGTCGCTCTCGGCGATCGACGAGGCTGAGGACGGCGATCTCGTTTTCACCAATTTCGTCGATTTCGACATGATCTACGGTCATCGCCGCGACGTGCCGGGTTATGCCGCGGCACTCGAAGCCTTCGATGCGCTCTTGCCCGAAGTCCACAAGAAACTGAAGCCCGGCGATCTCGTCGTGCTCACCGCCGACCATGGCTGCGATCCGACCTGGCGCGGCACCGACCATACGCGCGAGCGCGTGCCTGTCATCGCCTATGGCCCCGGCATCCGGTCGCGTTCGATCGGCGTGCGCCGCAGCTATGCCGATATCGGCGAGAGCATCGCCCGGCATCTCGGCATCCCGGCCGGACCGCACGGAAGGAGTTTTCTGTGACATCGCATTTGAAGAAGGTCGAACAGCACTGCCATCTGGAGGGTGCGGCACCTCCAGCTCTGACCGCGGCGCAGGCACGGAAATATGGCGTCGACATCAGCGCTGAGCTTCGCGACGGCGCCTATGTCTGGCATGATTTCGCAAGCTTCCTCGAATGTTACGACAAGGTTTCCGAGGTCTACAAAACCGAGGAGGACTATGCGCTTCTGACCGAAACCTATCTCGACGAACTCGCCGGCATCGATACGATCTACAGCGAGCTCATCGTTTCGCCCGACCACGGCAAGCGCATCGGGCTGGGCGCCGATGCCTATATATCCGGTATCTGCGAAGGCATCCGGCGGGCCAGAGAAAAGAGCGGCATCGAAACCCGGCTGATCGTCACCGGCGAGCGGCATTTCGGTCCGGAAAGCGTAATTGCTGCTGCCGAATATGCGGCGAAGGCGGACAATCCCTTGATTACCGGCTTCAACCTTGCCGGCGAAGAGCGCATGGGCCGTGTGGCCGACTATGCCCGCGCCTTCGATATCGCCCGCGATGCCGGCCTCGGGCTCACCATCCATGCCGGCGAGGTCTGCGGCGCCTTCAGTGTCGCCGACGCGCTCGATGCGGTGCGCCCCTCGCGCATTGGCCATGGTGTGCGCGCTATCGAGAATCTCGACCTAGTGAAGCGGCTTGCCGACCTCGGCACCGTGCTCGAGATCTGCCCGGGCTCCAATATCGCGCTCGGGGTGTTTCCCGATTTCGCGTCCCACCCGCTGCGGCGACTGAAGGAAGCAGGCGTGCGGGTGACGATCAGCTCGGACGATCCGCCATTCTTCTATACTTCACTGAAGCGGGAATATGAACTTGCCGCCGGAGCTTTCGGCTTCAGCGACGCCGAGATCGATGCGATGACGCGCACGGCGATCGAAGCGGCCTTCGTCGACGAGCAGACGCGCAAGGACTTGCTCGCCCGGCTTTAAAGACCCCAGAGACTGGGGAAGATCGACGCAAATTGGCCGCCACTCTTGCGGTCGGGCCAATTTCCGTGAAAGAAACATTCGATAGAAAGAATGAAAGGCTTCCCCATGGACGGCGTCACGGTCATCGATCATCCGCTTGTGCAGCACAAGCTCACCATCATGCGGCGCAAAGAGACATCGACGGGAAGTTTCCGGCGTTTGCTGCGCGAAATCTCGACGCTGCTCTGCTACGAGGTGACCCGCGATCTCGAACTGACGATGGAAACGATCGAGACGCCGCTGCAGACGATGGAATCGCCGATCCTCGAGGGCAAGAAGCTGGTCTTCGCCTCGATCCTGCGCGCCGGCAACGGGCTGCTCGAAGGCATGCTCGATCTCGTGCCGTCCGCCCGCGTCTCGCATATCGGCGTCTACCGCGACCACGAGACGCTGCAGCCGGTCGAATATTACTTCAAGGCGCCGGAGGACGTAGCCGAGCGGCTGATCATCGTCGTCGACCCGATGCTTGCGACCGGCAATTCCTCGATCGCGGCGATCGACAAGCTCAAGGAACGCGGCGCCCACAATATCCGCTTCCTCTGCCTGCTTGCCGCCCCGGAAGGCATCCGCAACTTTCGCGCCGCGCATCCCGATGTTCCCGTCTTCACCGCATCGATCGACAGTCATCTCAACGAGAAGGGCTACATTATGCCCGGCCTCGGCGATGCCGGCGACCGTATGTACGGCACCAAGTAATTTCAGCCTTCCTTTACCAAATCGAAAGACTTTACGGCCCGGAGGTTCGATCCGGGCCTTTTGGCGTCGATCTTAGCAACTTGTCAGCACTTGAGGTTTAGCAAGCTTGGAGCATGAGGCCCTGCATGAAGCCGGGTTTATACAGGAAGGATTTCTGTTTCATGCTCGTGCGTACTGTCCTATTCGCCAGCTTCGCCGCGGTGCTCGCCACACAGGTGCCTTCCTTCTTCGGAAGCACCAGCCAGCAGCCTGCTGACGCTCTCTCCGCCAATTACGTATCGACCCAAACCGAGCAGCCGGTCGCACCGGAGCCGGTCTACGGCAGCAATGCGATCCGCCTTCAGGCCGATGCGCAGGGCCACTATACCGGCAGCTTCAAGATCAACGGCAAGCCGGTGCAGGGCCTGATCGATACCGGCGCCACCTATGTAGCGCTCAACGAGACGCTCGCCCGCCGGCTGGGCTTCACCGCCAACCAGCTCGATTTCCGCTATGGGGTGAACACCGCGAACGGCCAGACGAAGGCCGCGCATGTGACGCTCGACCGCGTTGAGATCGGCGGTATTCGCGTGCGTAAGGTCGAAGCCTTCGTCCTGAAGGACAATGCGCTGACGACGACGCTGGTCGGCATGAGCTTTTTGCAGAAGCTCGCCTCCTATTCCGTCGCCGACGGTTCGCTCAGCCTCAAGCAGTAAACCGCGTCAGATCAGGCTCGCAATCACCGGTGTCAGCTCCGGCTTGTCCTCGGTGATGCGATAGTGCGCGGCAAGTGCCGCAGCTGCCCTTTCCGCCCCGGCTTCGTCGGCGGCGTGAACCAGCGCGATCGGTTCGCCGGCATTGACGCGGGTGCCGAGCGGCAGGAGTTCGGAAAAGCCGACGCGATGATCGATCCGGTCCGCGGGGTGGCGTCTTCCGCCGCCAAGATCGATGACACTGACGCCGATACCGCGCGCATCGCAGGCGGCTAGCCAGCCGGACCGGGCGGCCGGAACAGGCTTTGCGACCGGCGCCCGGGCCAGGTGTCGGTCAGGGTTTTCGATGAGATCGGCCGGGCCGCCGAGCATCGACACCATGCGCGCGAAGACCTCGGCCGCCTTTCCCGATGACAGCGCCCGACGCGCCATTCCCTCGGCTTCATCAGACGAGGCGGCGATACCGGATTTCACCAGCATTTCGGCGGCGAAAGCAAGAACGACGGTCTCAAGCCGCGTGTAGGCCTTTCTGCCTGCCAGAAAATCCAGGCAGTTGCGCATTTCGACGGCGTTGCCGGCACTATCGGCAAGCGGTTGGTTCATGTCGGTGATCAGGGCCGAGGTCTTCACGCCTGCGCCATTGGCCACCTCGACCAGTGACTGCGCCAGGATCTCCGCCTGGCCGCGATCGGCCATGAAGGCGCCGTTGCCGAACTTGACGTCGAGCACCAGCGTCTCGAGCCCCGCCGCAAGTTTCTTCGAGAGGATAGAGGCAGTGATGAGGGGAATGGAGTCGACGGTGGCGGTTACGTCGCGCACGGCATAGAGCCTGCCGTCGGCGGGAGCCAAGGTGCCGGTCTGACCGATGATGGCGCATCCCGCCTCCCTAACGACCTTGTGGAACAGGTCCGCATCCGGGGTGATCATATAACCGGGAATGGATTCGAGCTTATCCAGCGTGCCACCCGTGTGGCCGAGGCCGCGTCCGGAGATCATCGGTACGGCGAGGCCGCAGGCGGCGGCGATCGGCGCCAGCATCAGAGAAACATTGTCGCCGACGCCGCCGGTCGAATGTTTGTCGGCGATCGGGCGATCGATGTCGGCCCATTGCAGCCTGTCACCGGAATCGGCCATCGCCAGCGTCAGGGCCACGATTTCGGCCCGCGACATGCCCTTGAACCAGACGGCCATGGCGAATGCGCCGATCTGGCCTTCCGACAACCGACCGGCGGCGAGCGCAGCGATAAAGGAGCTGATCTCGGCGGCGTCGAGTTCGTCGCCGTCGCGCTTACGCCGGATGATCTCCTGCGGAATCATTTCAGTAGCCCGACGCCGCAGCCGGGGCCGACTGTGTTCCGCTCAGAACCGCCAGGATATCGTCGAGCAGGTCGGAAGCGCCGAAGCGGAACGTCGACGGCATCGCCCAGTCCGGTGTCATGATGGTTTCGGCAAGGCTCAGATAGAGTGCGGCATCGGTCACCGAACCAATGCCGCCTGATGGCTTGAAGCCGACCTTGCGTCCACTTTCACGAATGGCGCGGATCATGATGTCGGCGGCTTCGAGCGTCGCATTGACGGCGACCTTGCCGGTGGAGGTCTTGATGAAATCGGCACCGGCTTCGATGGCGAGTTCGGAGGCACGGCGGATCAATGCGGCATCCTTCAGCTCGCCAGTCTCGATGATGACCTTCAGCAGGACGGGGCCGGCGCATTCGGCGCGCACGGCCTTGACCATGTCGGTCACCGCCTTCTCATTGCCGGCGAGCAGCTTGCGGTAGGGGATGACGAGATCGATCTCATCGGCGCCATCGGCAATCGCCTCACGGGCTTCGGCAGCGACATCGGCTACTTCCATATCGCCGGAAGGGAGGTTGACGACGGTTGCGATACGCACGGCGTGCCCAGTGCCGAGGATAGTGCGGGCCTGAGCGACGAACCGCGGCCAGATGCAGATCGCAGCGCTGGTGCCGTAGGGCGTCTGCGCACGGGCGCAGAGCGCGTCGATCTGCGCCTCGGTGCAATCATCCCTCAAATTGGTGAGATCGAGAAGAGAAAGGGCGACAGCCGCTGTCTCCCGGTTGGAATGGCTATTCATCTTCGCTTCCTCTAGAGCATGAAGCCGCAAAGTGTGCGCGGTTTCGGCACCATGTTCTCACTATCTAATTTAGAACAGGATTCGGATTCTAGGCCGACCCGGCCTAAAATCATCCTGTTCCAGCCGCAATCATGTCTTTCAATATCGCGGCGAGACGGGCGCCGCCGATGGGCGCCATGTCCTTGGTTTCTTCATGGCTGAGCTCATTGCCGGTCATGCCTGCCCCATAGTTGGTGATAACGGAGGCGGCTGCAACCCTCAGGCCCAGCATTCTTGCGATGATGACCTCGGGCACCGTCGACATGCCGACGGCATCGGCGCCAAGGATGCGCGCCATGCGGATTTCGGCCGGCGTTTCGAAGCTTGGGCCGGAGAACCACATATAGACACCCTGCGCCAGCTCGATTTTAAGCTTTGCCGCTGCCCTTCGCATCGCCGCGGCAAGGCCCGCATCATAGGCATTGGTCATGCCGACGAAACGATGATCGCTTTCCTCGCCGATCAGCGGGTTCATGCCGGAATAGTTGATGTGATCGGTGATCTGCATCACCGAACCGGGCGGCATGTCGTCGCGCAGCGATCCGGCCGAATTGGTCAGGATCAGCGCTTCGACGCCGAGCGCCTTCAGCACCTCGATCGGCAGGCGCATGGCATTGGCATCGCCCTTCTCGTAATAATGCACGCGGCCGGAGAGCATGACGACAGGCACGCCGCCGAGACGGCCGGCAACGACTTCGCCTGCATGGCCGGAGACGGCGCTGACGGGAAAGCCCGGCAGGTCGCGATAGGGAATACGGACGGCGCCCTCCAGCTGGCTAACAAGGGAACCGAGGCCGGAGCCGAGCACGATGCCGTGGCGCGGTTTGATGGCGCCGAGCAATGCGGCGAGCAGGTCGACCGTCGCCTTCATCCGA
The DNA here is from genome assembly GCF_019778565.1 of Rhizobium laguerreae. NCBI lineage: Bacteria > Pseudomonadati > Pseudomonadota > Alphaproteobacteria > Hyphomicrobiales > Rhizobiaceae > Rhizobium > Rhizobium laguerreae. The sequence goes on from NZ_JAAXQT010000006.1 coordinate 247,396, forward strand.
GTTCGGTCTCGAAGCTGAAGGGAAGAAGCTCTTCCATCGTCATGGTCTTCTTCACGCCCGCCTCATCGCAGAGGTAGATCTTCGTCTCCTTGGAGGCGAATTCGGAGATCTTCTGGCGGCAGCCGCCACAGGGCGGGCAAAGCGGCAGCTTTGCGGCAATGACCGCCATTTCGACGATCGTCTTCGCGCCGCCCATGATCATGGCGCCGATCGCCGTCGGCTCGGCACACCATCCTTGCGGGAAGGAGAGGTTTTCGATGTTGGCGCCGGTATAGACCTTGCCGTCCTCGGCGCGGATCGCGGCGCCAACCGGGAATTTCGAATAGGGCGCATGGGCAAAGGCCATAGCGCCACGGGCGGCTTCGAACAGATCGTGAGACATATCAACGCTCCTTCGTATAGGGCACACCGCCGGCTTTCGGCGGGGTCGCGACGCCGATGAAGCCAGCAAGCAGGACGCAGGTGAGGACATAGGGCAGCGCCTGGAAGACCTGAACCGGCACTTCGCCGATCAGCGGCACCTGCTTTCCCTGCATGAAATTTGCGAGCGCATCGAGGAAGCCGAAGAGCAGGCAGGCAAACATGACGGGCACCGGCTTCCACTTGGCAAAGACGAGAGCGGCGAGCGCGATGTAGCCCTTGCCGGCCGACATGTCCTTGATGAAGGCGGCGGACTGGGCGATGGCCAGATAGGTGCCGGCAAAGCCGCAGAGAATGCCGGCACACATGACGGCGCGGTAGCGCAGCCAGGCAACGGAAATACCTGCCGTATCGACCGCGCCCGGGTTCTCGCCGACGGCGCGAAGGCGCAGGCCGAAACGTGTGCGGTAAAGCACCCACCAGGAAAACGGCACGGCGAGGAAGGCGAGGTAGGTGAGGATATTGTTGCCGGATATGACATTGGCATAAAGCGGGCCGACGATCGGAATGTCGCGGGCGGCGTCGGCGCCTGGCAGGATGATCCGTGCGAAGCGCGAATCCGGCGACAGCTGTGGCGTGCGCCCGCCCTGGCCGAACCAGGCCTGGCCGAGCACGATGGTGATGCCGGCGATGAAGAAGTTGATCGCCACACCTGACACAATCTGGTTGCCGCGATTGGTGATGGAGGCAAAGCCATGCACCAAGCTCAGCGCCACCGAGCAGAGGATGCCGGCACCGAGACCGAGCCAGGCCGAATCGGTGAGATAGGCGACGCAGGCTGCGGCAAAGGCCGAGCCCAGCATCTTGCCCTCCAGGCCGATATCGAAAATGCCGGCGCGTTCCGAAAACAGACCGGCAAGGGCGGTGAAGATCAGCGGGATCGACAGGCGGATGGTCGAGCTCAGAACGTTGATAAGGATGTCGTAATAATCCATCGCCCGCTCCTTAACCGCGCTTGAACTGTTGGTAGAGGCGCACTATCGCAGGCCGGAACATGTATTCCAGCGCGCCGGCAAAGAGGATCACCAGACCCTGGATGACCAGGATCATCTCGCGGGTGATATTCGGCATTTCGAAAGAGATCCAGTCGCCGCCCTGATAGAGGATACCGAAGAGGATCGCGGCCATGATGATGCCGAGCGGATGGTTGCGGCCCATCAGCGAGACCGCGATCCCGACGAAGCCGGCGCCGCCGACGAATTCCACCTGCAGACGGGCAGACGAGCCCATGACTGGATTCAGCGCCATCATGCCGGCGAGCGCGCCGGAGAGCAGCATGGCGATGATCACAGTGCGGGCATAGGGGATGCCGGCATAGGCCGCCGCCGTCGGGCTGACGCCCAGCGTGCGCATCTCGAAACCGAGCTTGGTGCGCCAGACGAGCAACCAGACGAGGTAGCTGACGACGAGCGCAATAATAAAGGAGACGTTGAACGGGGCAGCCCCCAGCTTGGCGCCGAACAGCTGCATGACCCAGCCGAGCTTCGGCAATTGGCCGCCTTCCAGGAAGGTACGGGTTTCCGGCGCCATCTTGCCCGGTACGATCAGCACATGCACAAGGAGGTACACCATCAGCGCTGCGCCGATATAATTGAACATGATCGTCGTGATGACGATATGGCTGCCGCGTTTTGCCTGCAGGAAAGCCGGGATGAAGGCCCAGGCTGCGCCGAACAGGCCGGCGCCGATCACCGCGATCGGCATCGTTACATACCATGGCACGTAGCGGTCGAGCGCCAGCGCCACCAGCGCGCAGCCGAGGCCGCCGAGATAGGCCTGGCCTTCGGAACCGATGTTGAAAAGTCCCGCATGGATCGCCACCGCGACGGAAAGGCCGGTGAAGATGAAGCTCGTCGCGTAATACAGCGTAAAGCCGATGCCTTCGCCATTGCCGAGCGCGCCCTGGATCAGCAGCGACAGCGCATCGAGCGGGCTTTCACCGATCAGCCAGACGACGAAGCCGGAGATCAGGAAGGCGACGGTGAGGTTCAAAAGCGGGATGAGGCCGTAGTTGATCCAGTTTGGTAGTGGAACGGAAGCAGTGCTCATAAAGGCCTCACGCGGCAATGCCGGCCATCATCAGGCCGAGGGTCTGTTCACCGGCATCGGGCGTCTTCTCGCCGACGACATGGCCGGCAAACATGACAAGGATACGGTCTGAAAGGGAGCGGATTTCATCGAGTTCGACGGAGACGAGCAGAATCGCCTTGCCCGCGTCGCGCATTTCGATGATCCGGCGGTGGATGAATTCGATAGCGCCGATATCGACGCCACGTGTCGGTTGGCCGATGATCAGCATCTTCGGATCGCGTTCGATCTCGCGGGCGACGACGATCTTCTGCTGGTTGCCGCCGGAGAAATTCGCCGTCTTTAGCCGCGGGTTCGGCGGGCGGATGTCGTATTTTTCGATCTTCTCCATCGCATCCTTGCGGATCGCTTCGAGATCGAGCAGCGGGCCTTTGCTGTAGGCCGGGTGGCGATGATAACCGAGCACGGAATTTTCATATTCCTCGAACTTCAGCACCAGGCCCATATGGTGGCGGTCCTCAGGAATATGCGCGAGGCCGAGATCACGCAGGCGGGCGGGATCAGCCTTGTCGATCGTCTGGCCATCGAGCAGGATTTCGCCGGAGGTCGGCTTGCGGATGCCGGCAATCGCCTCCAGCAATTCGGACTGGCCATTGCCGGCGACACCGGCGATGCCGACGATCTCACCGGCGCGCACGTCGAAGGAGACATTGTCGACCATGGTGACGCCGCGATTGTCCTTGACCGTGAGGTTGCGGACGGACAGCACGGCAGATCCGGGGTTGGCCTCGCCCTTCTGCACGCGCAGCAGCACGCGGCGGCCGACCATCAGCTCCGCGAGTTCCTCAACCGTCGTCTCCGCCGTCTTGCGGGTCGCGACCATCTCGCCGCGGCGCATGACCGAGACCGTATCGGTGATCGCCATGATCTCGCGCAGCTTGTGGGTGATGAGGATGATCGTCTTGCCCTGGTCGCGCAGCACCTTGAGGATACGGAAGAGATGATCGGCTTCCGCCGGCGTCAGCACGCCCGTCGGCTCGTCGAGGATCAGGATCTCGGCGCCGCGATACATGGCTTTCAGGATCTCGACACGCTGCTGCAGGCCGACCGGCAACTCCTCGATCAGCGCGTCCGGATCGACCTCCAGGCCATATTCCGTTTCCAGCCGCTTGAGCTCGGCGCGAGCCGATGCGACGCCCCTGGCCAGCAGCATGCCACCTTCGGCGCCAAGCATGATGTTCTCGAGAACCGTGAAATTATCGACCAGCATGAAGTGCTGGTGCACCATGCCGATGCCGGTGGCGATCGCTGCTTGGCTGTCGCGGATGGTGACGGGATTGCCGTTGACGCGGATCTCGCCGCTGTCGGCATGGTAGAAACCGTAGATGATCGACATCAAGGTCGATTTGCCGGCGCCGTTTTCGCCGATGATGCCGTGGATCGTCCCCTTGGCAACGGTGAGGTTGATGTCCTTGTTGGCGTGGACGGCACCGAATTTCTTATCGATGCCGACAAGCTCGATAGCGGGCTTATCTGTCACTGCAGACTCCAAATAAGAAAAGGGCGTATGGCGAAAATCCCCTCCGCCATACGCCCGATCTCAATCGTCGATCACATACGGGCGCGGATCACTTCGGGCAAGCGTTGTCCGAGGTGTAATCGTGAACCTTGACGGTTCCCGCGATGATATCGGCCTTGGCCTTGTCGACGGCAGCCTGCATTTCCGGTGTGATCAGCGACTTGTTGTTGTCGTCGATCGCGGCGCCGACACCGTCTTCCTTGACGCCGAGCGCCTGGACACCGCCGGTGAACTTGTCGTTCTTGGTGTCGTTGTAGGCATTGTAGACGGCGAGATCGACGCGCTTGACCATCGAAGTCAGGACCGAGCCCGGATGCAGATGGTTCTGGTTGGAGTCGACGCCGATCGACAGCTTCTTGTTGTCGGCGGCGGTCTGCAGAACGCCGAGACCGGTGGCGCCGGCTGCCGCATAAACGACGTCAGCGCCCTGGTCGATCTGGTTCTTCGCCAACTCGCCGCCGCGGACCGGGTCGTTCCAGGCAGCGCCCGTCGTGCCGGTCATGTTCTGGAACACTTCGATATCGGCCTTGACGGAGCGTGCGCCCTGCTCGTAGCCGCATTCGAACTTGCGGATCAGCGGGATGTCCATGCCGCCGACGAAGCCGACCTTGCCGGTCTTGGAGGCCATGCCGGCGAGAACGCCGACGAGGTAGGAACCTTCTTCTTCCTTGTAGACAACCGAGCGGACGTTCGGCTTGTCGACGACGGAGTCAACGATGATGAACTTGGTGTCCGGGAATTCGGCTGCAACCTTCTCGATGGCCGAGGTCCAGGCGAAGGAAACGGCAACCACCGGATTGAACCCGCGGCTTGCGAAGTTGCGGATGGCCTGTTCGCCTTGGGTGTCGCCCGTCGGCTCGAAGTCGCGATAGGCAATGCCGGTCTCGGTCTTGAACTTCTCGGCGCCGTTATACGCCGCCTCGTTGAAGGACTTATCGAACTTCCCGCCGGTGCCGTAAACCAGCGCCGGCTTGACATCGGCGGCAAGCGCCGTCGTCGACATGGCAGCCACGGCAAAGAGAGTGAGAAGGGATTTTTTCATTGTGCAGCCCTGTTGTTGCTATTCGTTAGGGGTCCTCCCGCAAGCCCTTTTCGGGCATGTCTGCGGAACCACCGACCTCCCCCCGGAGGCCTGGCTGCGCGCATCCTTGCATGGCTCACGGAAAAATTCACCAGAAATTTTTCAGGCGGTAAAGATTTGCAGCGATTGCCGAAAATCAGCTCTTCAGGGCTGATTTTTGGACATTCCTTGCATCGGAATGCGGATTTTCTAGCCAATCCGGCGACAAATACAAAGGTATAAGAGCGGGCGACGCCCACCCGGATTTCTCGCCCGATCGTGCCGGCAAAACCAGCTTTGCTATGCGGTGAAGCGCCCGGCCACCGGCGGCTTCTTGTAGCCGATCATCCACAGAAGCAGCGCGATCACCAGGAAAACGGCAAAGGCCGGCTGGAGCATCAGCCACTGGAAGATGAGCGTGTAGAAACGCGGGTGGATATAATAGGAAAGGGAGGATTGCAGCGACGTCAGCGTTGTCGGGCTGACATCCTGCCAGGCATCGGAGATCGGCGTCATCACCACGGAGGACGCCGCAACCGATTGGATCGAATCGATGGTTCCGGCAATCACGGCCGCCGCAAGCGCGACAAGACTCGCCAGACGCAACAGGAAACGCATCAATTCCTCCGACGCTCGATATGCCGGACAATTCCGGCCGGCCGCGCCATTCTCCACCTTAGAGAATTACATAGTCATCGATGAGGTGAAGCACAATGGAGTGGTCGAGGCGAGTTTTATCGGAAGAAGTCAAAAAACTGTTAGATTTCGGTTGATCGGCAAAAATTCATCGGTATATATCGCGCCGTTCCGACGATTTGCTCCTACCCTGGGCGCGAACGCCAAAAAAGGACAGGTGGCCGAGTGGTTTAAGGCGCACGCCTGGAACGCGTGTGTACGTGAAAGCGTACCGTGGGTTCGAATCCCACCCTGTCCGCCATATCCCTCATTTTCAATATTGATTCAAACCGTATCGAGAGCGGGACGCGGAAGCGTTTTGGCGGCACGCTTCGCTGGAACAAGCCGGTCGTCCGCATATTCTTAAGGGCGTTGCAGCAGGGCGCGTCCGATCGGCTTCGGAATCTCGCTGCGCAACACCAGAGATGTCGTCACGGCCCCAAATCGCGCAATCGTGTCGACGATCGTTTCCAGTTCTCCAGGCGACGGAACCAGCACCTTTAAGAGAAAACAGTCCTCTCCGGTGAGGCGCAACACTTCCATGACTTGCGGCATCTCCGCGAACTGTTTCAGACAGGGTTTGATATGCTCATGCGTCGTGCGCAGGCGAAGCACAGCCGTCATTCCAATTCCCAAAGCGGCAGGGTCGATACGGGCGGAGTAACCGACAATGATGCCGCGGTCTTCCAGCCGCTTGACCCGTTCCGATGCTGCCGGCTGAGAGAGCCCGACCCGTCGACCGAGTTCGGAAATCGCGATGCGTCCATTTTCCTGCATCGCTTCGATAATGGCGATATCGGTCGGATCGAGCACTACCCGATTGTTTTCCTGAAAAGACATGGGATCACCTTGAAATCATCGGAGAGGGGCGTGGTTTTCCGATGATCATTCATTCCGAAGCAAATGAAAATGCATCATTTTCACCTGCGCGAACATCAGAGGAAAAGACATGAAGGACATCATCATTTTGCCGGGAATTGGCGGTTCGGGCGAGACTCATTGGCAAACACGTTGGGAAAGGTCGAACCCGGATATGCGGCGTTTCCAACCGGCTAGTTGGGAAAAGCCCGACTTGGCGGACTGGATTTCAACTCTGGAACGCACCGTCGCCGCATCGGCGACCCCTCCCCTGCTGGTCGCCCATAGCCTTGCCTGTCTGCTGGTTGCTCATTGGCAGCAGGTTTCTTCGCTTGCCGTTGCCGGAGCATTTCTTGTGGCGGTTCCAGATCCGCAATCCGATTCATTTCCTGAGGAGGCGGCCGGATTCGCAAATCCGCCATCGCAAAAGATACGCTTCCCCACTCTGATTATCGCAAGCGCCGATGATCCCTTCGGCACGCTCGACCATGCCCATGCGCGAGCGGATCTGTGGGGCAGCGGTCTTGTCGCGATCGGTCCTTTCGGCCATATCAACGGGCAAAGCGGCCCTGATGACTGGATCCCAGGAAAGGCCTTGCTGACGGCCTTCTCTGCCGGATTGGCGAAATCTGATCGGGCTTGATCTTATTTCGAGTTCCCGACCAAATAGCGGAAACAGGCCTTTGCTGTGGCGGACGCGTGCGAGACGGAGCAACGAAATGCCCCGCTCGCAAGCGTACGTTCGAGGCTCTCGAACCCGTCGCTCCGATGACGCTACGAGATTTAAAACGTCGAAAGATTCCTGAATTTTTTACCATGCGGCTTCACCGCGTCTTTGCACGTTTGGGTTTACCGTCTGCCAAACTAAAAAACAGAGGTAAAACAGGTGGTAGAACTTTCGGTCAAGTCGAAGATCATCAAATCCGTCTATTTCAGCCAGGAAGACGGACGGCTCAGGATTTGTTTCAAGAATGGCGAGGAACGTCTGTTCGAAGGCGTTCCCTCCTCGGAAGCGCATGCGATGACGGTGGCGCCGTCTCCCGGCCATTATTATCTCGACCGGATCAGAACCCGGTTTCGCAGATTGGCAGCCTGAAAACCCGAGCGGATACCACCGCTCGCATTGCGGGACTGTGCGAGATCGGGACGAGGCCGGTGGATATTAACCGGCTGTTAGCCCTTAATATCATCGGGGTTGGATCGCCGCTGTCGGAAAGCGGCAACGTGTCGGCGCTGCCGCCTGTTGAAGATCGGCCAGCCGGGAGGCTCGGCGGCGGACCCCAGCCAGGAAGCCGAGCCTCCCCGTCACCGGTGATCGGTGTCCGTGATGGCGAAGCGCATGAGCGGCTCTCGGACGTCCCTATGCTCCGCTTGTCTGATTGAGATGACGCCGGGCCGGTTGCGACCTGATCATCCCCGGGCTAGCGAATTGGGGCTAATCCTGTGAAAAACCCGAATTGTCGTATCCGGACTCGACAACGCTTTATTAGAATGATTGCATAAATCGGAATAAAGACGGGAGTAATGATGTTCGAGAATCTGCTTGAGATGCAGGAGCGTGGCGCACGGGACCGTGCGCGTGGCCGCAGTCTGGCCGACAATCCGATGTCGAAGCCGGATATCCTACCGATTGCCGATTTCCAGGAATGGTACTCGATGTTCGACGCCTGGCGCTTCGGTTGGTCGATCGAGGATGCGATGGCGGGGCACATCAATATGCCCCTGGATGGCGGCACATTGGCCCAGACCTACACCAGAACGGTCTGATCGATCCTGTCCTCGGCGCCGAAGAATTTCAGGTAGCGTTCGACCTCGGCCGGGTCGCCGGTCGCCTTCTGCGGGTTGTCGGAGAGCTTCACCGCCGGACGGCCGTTGGCGTCGCTGACCTTGCAGACGACGGAGATCGGGTTGAGGCCGGAGATCTCGATCGGCGCGCAGCCGGAAAAATCGTTCGTCAGGTTCGTGCCCCAGCCGAAGCTCATGCGCACGCGGCCTTCGAAATGCCGGTAGGTATCGATGATGGCGTCGACATCGAGACCGTCGGAGAAGATCAGCAGCTTCTGGCGCGGATCGCGGCCCATCTTCTTCCACCAGTCGATAATCTTCTCGCCGCCTTCGATCGGCGGGGCACTGTCCGGGCGGAAGCCGGTCCAGTCGGCGACCCATTCCGGTGCGTCGCGCAGGAAAGCAGCGGTACCGAAGGCATCCGGCAGGACGATCAGAAGGTTGCCGCCATAGAGCTTGTTCCAGTCGCGCAGGATCTTGTAAGGCGCGTTGCGCAACTGCTCGTCGGTTTCGGCCAGGGCGGCAGCCACCATCGGCAGCTCGTGCGCATTGGTGCCGACGGCCTCGAGATCGGAATCCATAGCCAGCAATACGTTGCTGGTACCGGCAAAGGCCGGGCCGATGCCTTCCTTCAGCGCCTCGACGCACCAGCGCTGCCAGAGGAAACTGTGGCGGCGGCGAGTGCCGAAATCGGAGATACGCAGGCCCGGCAATTCCTTCAGCCGTTCGACCTTCGACCACATCTTCGCCTTGGCGCGAGCATAGAGCACATCGAGGGTGAATGGACCGAGCGCCTTCATCGCCGAGCGCGAGCGCAGCTCGTTGACGATGGCGAGCGCCGGGATTTCCCACATGGTGGTTTCCTTCCACGATCCGTGGAAATCCAGCACATACTGGCCGTCCTTCTTCGACAGCTCGTATTCGGGAAGCTGGAAATTGGAAAGCCAGGCAAGGAATTCCGGTTCGAAGATCTGCGCGCGACCATAGAAGCTGTTACCTGCAAGCCAGATCATTTCCTTCTTGGAAAGCCTCAGCGTGCGGGCATGATCGAGCTGTTCGCGCAGCTCGCCTTCGTCGAGCTCCTCGGCCAGACGCACCCGTTTGGTGCGGTTGATGAGGGTGAACGAAGCATTCACGTCTGGATAAAGCTTCCAGATCATCTGCAGCATCAAAAGCTTGTAGAAGTCGGTATCGATCAGGCTGCGGATGATCGGATCGAGTTTCCAGGCATGATTGTAGACGCGTCTTGCGATATCGGTCCTGGCCATCAAACTCCCGCCCCTGTCCACTCCGGTCAGGTGCTGCCAAATTCCCGGGTACTGCCAAGTTCCCAGCCGGCGCACAAAACCGGCTCGTGCGCCTTCTTATCGAAAAATCGGCGACTAAAGTCCAGACAAAACAATGAACGTCCCGCCGCAGTGTCGCGACGGGACGTGAACATGGTTTTGCTCACGATTATTGGGCCGGAGTTGCAGGCGCCACATTCGGAGCGGCCGGCGTGGTGTTCGGCGTTTCAGTTGGAACGGCAGTACCGTTCTGTGGCGTCGGCGCGGGAGCCGGAGCAGGCTGCTGCGACTGAAGCTGCTGACCCGGCTGTTGCGGTGCCACTTCGTCTGCCTCGCGATTACCCCAGATTTCGACCGGGATCCAAACCACGAAAGCAAGCACCAACGCGACGATCAGCACCGTCAGGATGCGATAACCCATGCGTCCCTGCCTTGCCTTCACCGGCGGGATCTGCTCTTCCTTGTGAAGCTTGCCGTCCGACTTTTCCCAGCGTGTTTCCGTCTGATGGGCCATCATCGTCTCCTTCCGCTGTCTTGACGGGCCGATCCGGCCGCGAAGAATTTCCGCTAAGGAAACGGGTGGCTGTCTGGAAGGTTCCGAAACCTCAATAGCCGGCGGCGCGGTCGACCACGAATTGCAGCGGCTCGCCGCGCTCGAAGCGGGCGATCTGCGTCTCGACATGACGGAACAGCGCGTTTTCTTCAGAGACGGCCGCGTCGTGCGGCGTGATGAAGACGTTCTGCAATTCCCACAACGGGTTGTCTGATGCAAGCGGCTCCGCCTCAAAGACATCGAGGGAAGCGCCGCCGAGGGTGCCGTCACGGATGGCGGACACGATATCGGCCTCGACCTGGCTTTTACCGCGGCCGGCATTGATGAAGACCGGCTTCCCAAGCGCGCAGTTGCGGCGCAGCCTCGCAAACAGCCCGGCGTCATAAAAGCCTGATGTTTCAGGCGTCAGCGGCAGCAGGCCGACGAGGATGTCGGTCCTTGCGAGGAAATTATCCAACTCGCTGGCATCGAAGGTTTCGGCGCCGGCGATCTGCTTACGGCTGCGCGACCAGCCGATGACGTTGAAACCCATCACTCTCAGCTTGGCGACCGCATCTTGCCCGAGAATGCCGAGACCCATGACGCCGACCGTCACTTCTGCCGCCTCCGGCGCGATCAGTTTGGCCCATTCACGCTGTCGCTGGTGGCTGTCATGGGCGTATTGCCCGCGCAGATGCATCAGGCATTGCATGACCACCCACTCGCTCATGCGGGTCGTCAGGCTGCGGTCGACGAAGCGCACAATCGGGATCTCAGGCAGGCCGTCCAAGCCGATGATATGGTCGACGCCAGCGCCTCCCGAGAAGATCGCCTTGAGGTTCGGCGCCCGCGCGAAAAGGTCGGCATCCGGTTTCCAGAGAAGCGCGTATTCGACCGCGCGGAGATCGCGTGTCCGATTGGCCGGATCGGCGAGATTGATGCTGCCGCGGTCGGCAAAGGCAGTCTTCAGCACGCGGGCGACGCCTTCGGGGTTGAACTTGATATCGACGAGAACGGGAGGAGTTGCGGGCATGATCTTCTTTTATTGCTGTACGGCGGGTGTCGGCACCGCCTCGATGTTGAAAGCGGCGGCCATCAGCGCCCTTGTGTAATCATCCTTCGGCGCGCGGAAGATTTCCGCCGACGGTCCCTGCTCCACTACCTTGCCGAAACGCATGACGATGACGTCGTTGGCGAGCGCCTTCACTACCTTCAGGTCGTGGCTGATGAAGAGATAGGCGAGATCGTGCTTCTTCTGCAGATCGCGCAGGAGATCGACCACCTGGGCCTGCACGCTCATGTCGAGCGCGGAGGTCGGCTCGTCAAGCATGACGAAGCGTGGCTTCAGCACCATGGCCCGGGCAATGGCGATGCGCTGGCGCTGGCCGCCGGAGAATTCGTGCGGGTAACGCCAGCGGGTCAGGGGATCGAGACCCACCTCCTCCAGCGCCCAGCAGACGCGCTGATCGCGTTCTTCTGATGTCAGCGAGCGCTCATGCACCTTCAGCCCTTCGGCGACGATATCGCCGACCGACATGCGGGGGCTGAGCGATCCATAGGGATCCTGAAAGACGACCTGCAGCTGGTTGCGCAGCGGCCGCATCTCGCTGAATGAATAGCCGGCTATATCCTTGCCGACAAAGGCAATTCGCCCTTGCGAGGAGATCAGCCGTGTGAGCGCCAGGCCGAGCGTGGTCTTGCCGGAACCGGATTCGCCGACGACGCCGAGGGTCTGGCCGGCGCGCAGCGAAAGATCGATGCCATCGACGGCCTTCACGTGATCGACAACGCGGCGCATCAGCCCCGCTTTGATCGGGAACCAGACGCGGATATCCGAACCTTCCATCACCAATGGTTTCGACGGATCGGCAAGCGGCGGCTCGCCGCGCGGTTCGGAAGCGAGAAGGTGGCGGGTATAGTCGTGCTTGGGATTGGCGAAGACCTCCGCGACCGTCCCGGTTTCGACGATCTTGCCCTTGGTCATGACGCAGACCCGATCGGCGAATTTGCGGACGATGCCGAGATCATGGGTGATGAACAGCAGCGACATGCCGTGGACGGCCTTCAACTGCCGGAGCAATTCGAGGATCTGCGCCTGCACGGTGACGTCAAGCGCCGTGGTGGGCTCGTCGGCGATCAGTAATTCTGGCCGGTTGGCGAGCGCCATGGCGATCATGACGCGCTGGCGCTGGCCACCTGACAGTTCGTGCGGATAGGCCTTCAACCGCTTTTCCGGTTCGCGGATGCCGACCTGGTTCAGCAATTCCAGCACGCGCTCACGCGCCGGCTGGCCGGTAAGGCCCTGGTGCAGGGCTAGGATCTCGGCGATCTGCTTCTCGATCGTATGAAGCGGATTGAGCGAGGTCATCGGCTCCTGGAAGATCATGGTGATGTCGTTGCCGCGCACTTCCCGCAGCGCCCGCTCCGACGCCTTCAGAAGGTCCTTGCCCTTGAAGAGGATTTCGCCGGAGGGATGGCTTGCGGAGGGATAGGGCAAAAGCCGCAGGATCGAATTGGCCGAGACCGATTTGCCGGAGCCGGATTCGCCGACGAGCGCAACGACCTCGCCTTTGGCGATATCGAAAGAAATGTGATCAACGGCAAGCGAGGTTTCGCCGCCCTGATGAAAGGCAACAGAGAGATCGCGGACGGAAAGCAACGGTTCTGTCATGTCACTCATTGAAACGTCTTCCTCGGATCGAAGGCATCGCGCACGGCTTCGCCGATGAAAATCAGCAGGGAAAGCATGATCGACATGGTGAAGAAGGCCGTCAGCCCGAGCCACGGCGCCTGCAGATTGGTCTTGCCCTGAGCGATCATCTCACCGAGCGAGGGGGAGCCTGGCGGCATGCCGAAGCCGAGGAAATCGAGCGAGGTCAGCGTCGTGATCGAGCCGGACAGGATGAAGGGCAGGAAGGTCAGCGTCGCGACCATGGCGTTCGGCAGCATGTGCCGCCACATGATGGTGCGGTTGTTGACGCCGAGCGCGCGGGCGGCGCGGACATATTCGAAATTGCGGGCGCGCAGGAATTCGGCGCGCACGATGCCGACGAAACCGACCCAGGAAAAGAGCAGCATGATGCCGAGCAGCACGAAGAAGCCTGGCGGCAGAATGGCGGCGATGATCAGCAGGATGTAAAGCACCGGCATCGACGACCAGATTTCGATGAGACGCTGCAGCAGGAGGTCGGTCCAGCCGCCGAAATAGCCCTGCACCGCACCTGCCGTGACGCCGATGATCGCCGAGCAGATGGTGAGCGCCAGGCCAAAGAGCACCGATATGCGGAAACCATAGATGACGCGGGCGAGCACGTCTCGAGCCTGGTCATCGGTGCCGAGCCAGTTGAGATTGCCGAGGGTGCAGACGGGATCGTTCATCCCTTGCGGATAGCCGGCGCAGCGCTCCTCCTTCGTCATCAGCCAGAACGGGGCGGTGGGCGCCGAATGCGGAATGTTCGAATTGACCGAGCGGTAGGAATAACGGATCGGCGGCCAGATCATCCAGCCATTGGCGTTGATCTCGTCGGCAATGACGGAGGAGCGGTAGTCGGTTTCTGCGAGGAAGCCGCCGAACTTCTCCTCGGGATAGTCGATCAGCACGGGAAACAGGATTTCGCCCTTGTAGGAGGCGATGACAGGGCGGTCGTTGGCAAGGAATTCTGCAAACAGGCTTAGCCCGAACAGCAGCAGGAACAGCCACAGCGACCAGTAGCCGCGGCCGTTCGCCCGGAAATTCTTCCAGCGACGGATGTTGGTCGGCGACAGCAGCCCCTTGCGCGGCGGCTTGACGGGGGTTGCAGTGACAGGATTTGCGGCGGCGTCCATCAGACATCCCTCCGCTCGAAATCGATGCGCGGATCGATCCAGGTGTAGATCAGGTCCGAAATCAAGCTGACGAACAGACCGAGCAGCGAGAAGATGTAGAGTGTGGCGAAGACGATCGGATAATCCCGGTTGACCACAGAGAGATAGCCGAGACGGCCGAGGCCATCGAGCGAGAAGATATTTTCGATCAGCAGCGATCCGGTGAAGAAGGCGGAGATGAAGGCACCGGGGAAGCCGGCGATGATGATCAGCATGGCATTGCGGAAAATATGGCCGTAAAGCACCTGCCGCTCATTCAGACCCTTGGCGCGGGCGGTGACGACATACTGCTTCTTGATTTCCTCGATGAAGGAATTCTTGGTCAGCAAGGTTGTCGTCGCGAAGGCTGCAAGCGAAAGCGAGATCAGCGGCAGGGTGAGGTGCCAGAAATAATCGAGTGGCTTCTGCCACCAGGCGAGCTGATCGAAATTGTCGGAAACCAGGCCGCGCAGCGGAAACCAGTCGTAGAAGGAGCCGCCGGCGAAAAGCACGATCAGCAGAATGCCAAAGAGGAAGCTCGGCACTGCGTAGCCGACGACGATGACACCCGAGGTCCAGACGTCGAAGGTCGATCCGTCCTTGACCGCCTTGCGAATGCCGAGCGGGATGGAGATCGCATAGGAGAAGATCAGGATCCAGATGCCGAGCGAGATCGACACCGGCAGCTTCTCCTTGATGAGGTCGAGCACGGAGGTGTTGCGGAAGAAACTCTCGCCGAAATCGAAGCGGATGTAATTCCACATCATCTCGCCGAAACGCGTCAGCGGCGGCTTGTCGAAGCCGAACTGTTTTTCGAGCTTGGCGATCAGTTCCGGATCGAGCCCCTGGGCGCCGCGATATCTGGAGCCTTCGTCCCCTCCTCCGTCACCCATCAGGTCACCGCCCCCGGACAGGCGCTGATCGGCGCCATCGGCCTGGCCGGTCAATTGGGCGATCACCTGCTCGACCGGGCCACCCGGTGCGAATTGAATGACGATGAAGGAAATCGCCATGATGCCGACGATGGTCGGGATCATCAGAAGCAGGCGGCGAATGACATAGGCGCCCATCAGCCTTCAGCCTCCGGAAATCTTCTTCTTGTCTGCCTGCTGTCCAGTCCGATGCTGCTCAATCCGCCAGCCTTCCCTTGCCGGCCGTACCGGCTTGTCGTGATTCGCTTGCCCCATTTGGAGCCGAGGCCGCCTTCAATGCAAGCCTGCTCATTTCGCCGAGGTCGACCACCACGCATCCGGGAAGCCCAGGCTATAGGCCGGGAATTCGGCAGGATGAGTGATCGTATTCCAATAGACGATGTTCTGGGTACCGCGGTAGAACAGCGGGATGACGTAATGGTTTGCAAGCAGTACCCTGTCCATCGCCTTGATCGCCGCGACCTGTTCATCGCGGTTCGGCGCGAAGATGATCATGCGGATGAGCTCATCGACAGCCGGATTGGCGATGCCTGCGAAATTTTGAGACCCCTGCTGATTGACCGAACCGGAGCCCCAATAGTCGGACTGTTCGTTGCCAGGGTTCATCGTCTGCGCCCAGACATTCCAGATCATGTCGTAATCGAAGCTGCGTTCGCGATTGACGGCCTGCGAGGCGTCAACCGTCCGCACGCGCGCATCTATGCCGATTTTCTTGAGATTGCTGGCATAGGGCACCGCCCAGCGCTCCAGCATGGGGCTCGACAACAGGATCTCGAAACTCATTGGCTGGCCAGTCTTGGTATTGACCATGCGATTGTCCTTGAGCTCCCACCCCGCTTCCTTCAGAAGCGCAATCGCCTTGCGGAGATTGTCGCGGCTTTTCTGCGGGTCGCCGCCGACGGGATTGGCATAGGGCGTGGTGAAGATTTCTGCCGGAACCTTATCCTTCATGCCCTGCAGAATTTCCAGTTCTCTACCTTGTGGAAGGCCGGACGAGGCGAGTTCGGTATTCCAGAAATAACTGTCGATGCGTTTGTAACTGTTAAAGGCAACCGTTCGGTTCAGCTCCTCAAAATCCAGTCCATAGTTCAGCGCCTCGCGGACCTTGGTGTCCTTGAAGAGGTCACGTCGCATGTTGGGCACGAGAGCCTGCATGATGGCGGTGGCGCGCAGCGGGTTTGCAACCTCCTCTTTCTTGACACGTCCTTCCTTCACCGCGGGGAAATCATATCCCGTCGCCCAGCGGGCAGCCGTGGTTTCCTGCCAGTAGTCGCTATTGCCGGCGCGAAAGGCTTCGAACTCGACGTCCCGATCACCAAAATAGGTGTAGATGACATTGCGGAAATTGTTCTGGCCGACATTCACATTGAGGTCCTTGCCCCAATAGTCATCGCGCAATTCGTAGCGGATCGTCGCGCCGGGGGAGAAGGAAGCAATCTTGTAAGGTCCCGAACCCATCACGGGCTCCAGCGTCGTCTTTGAGATATCGCGTGGCTTGCCGTCTGGTCCCTGCCCCTCCCACCAATGTTTCGGCACGACCACCAACTGACCGAGAATATTCGGGAGCTCTCGGTTGTTCTTCTCGTCGAAGGTGAAGGTGACGTCGCGATCGCCGGTCTTTTCGGCTTTCACCACGTGGCGGTAATAGTTCGCCGTGAGGGGATTTAATTCCTTGGTCTTATCCAGGCTGAAGATGACATCCTCGGGCGTGACCGGCTGACCATCTGCCCATTTTGCCTCCTTACGCAGGCGGAAGGTCGTGCTCGAGACATCTGCGGGGAAGGACAGCCCTTCGGCGAGCAAGCCGTAGGAGACAAGCAGCTCGTCATCTGCCGCCTTCATCAAGGTGTCGTATACGAGCGTCAGGCCTACTCCCACCTGGCCTTTGGCAAGTACCGGGTTGAAGGTGTCGAAGGCCCCGCTCGCGGAGAGGCGCAGGTCTCCACCCTTCGGGGCATTAGGGTTCACATAGTCGAAATGAGTAAAGCCCGGCTTGTACTTCATCTCGCTGATGACCGAGCTTCCGATCTGAAACGGCTGGCCCTCAGCCAATGCCGTCCGCGGCGCCAGAGCACCCGCAAGCGATAGAAACAGACCGATTTTCGACCACAAAGCCGCCATTCCCATTTCCCCTGAATATTGATGGATACGACAATACGAGAAATAGGGGCGAAAAACAGGAGAGAGTCTGGTTTTTGCCGGGCTCGCGATATTTTGAGCCGCCAGCTCCTGTCAAAGATCAGCTCCTGTCAATGCCTGAGGCGCTGCGGCATTCCGTCACCGCCCCCTCCTGCGCCCGTCCGGCAAATCATCGATTCACCAAAATCGCTTTTCAGGATAGATTCGAGTGCAAATCACTTCGACATCGAATTAAGGGAACAGCATGGCTTTCGGCTTCGCCCAGGCTTTCAGGACATTAGGCACACTGGCGCTCGCCGGCGCGATCGGCGCAGGCCTTGCCGTTGGCGACGTCGGCGCTGAACAGAAGACGCCGAGCCCGGGCAGCGCCAAGGGGCAGTTCGGCGCCGTCGGCCTGCCGACGCAGGGGCCGGCACAGCCGATCGGCTTTTACGCAAAGGGCTGCATGACGGGTGCGGTGGCGCTGCCGACCGACGGGCCGACCTGGCAGGCGATGCGGCTTTCGCGCAATCGCCGCTGGGGCAATCCGGCCATGATCGCGCTCTTGGAGCGGTTTTCGCAGGATGGGGTCAAATATGCCGGCTGGCCGGGCATCCTTGTCGGCGATATCGCGCAACCACGCGGCGGGCCGATGCTCAACGGCCATTCCTCGCACCAGATTGGCCTCGACGCCGACATCTGGTTTACGCCGATGCCCACGCGCCGCATGACGGCCGAGGAGCGCCAGGATCTGCCCTTCACCACCATGCTGCAGAAGGGCAAGTTCCTGACCGTCGACCCCAAGGTGTGGACGCAATCGCACGCGCGGCTGCTGATGCTGGCGGCAAGCTATCCCGAGGTGGAGCGTATCTTCGTCAATCCGGCGATCAAGAAGAAGATGTGCGACACCTGGGCCGGCGACCGCACCAACCTTGGTAAACTCCGGCCGATATACGGCCATGACTCGCATTTCCACATCCGCATCAAATGCCCGCCGGGCGCTGCCGGTTGCACGCCGCAAGCTCCTGTCCCCGCCGGCGACGGCTGCGATAAGTCGCTCGCTTATTGGTTCACGCCGGCGCCTTGGGCGCCGAAACCGCCCAAGCCCGGCGCCAAGCCGCCCAAGCCGCCGCGTGAGATGATGGTCACCGATCTGCCCAACGCTTGCGCCGCCGCGCTCAACGCCGCTTCCGTCGCTTCGATGCAGGCCGCCACCTATGGCGGAGCCTCCGCCGCAAGCGCGCTCGCCGCCGCTCCGGCAGCCGCGTCGGCTGACGGCACCGATGGCGCGTTGCCGGATGTCGGCCCTGTTCCGAACGACAAGCCGGCGATCCAATGAAGGGGCGGATGCTCTGTCTTTCAAATCGCAAATTCTTGGTATACAGCGGTCAAATCGATTGAATTGTTGGGGCGGAGATTCACTTCATGGCCGGCGGAAAATGCCTTGCGCTGATCGCGCATGACCAGAAGAAGGACGACATGGCGGCGTTCGCCCGCGCCAACCAGGATCTTCTCTCGCGCTGGAAGATCGTCGCCACCGGCACGACCGGCGGGCGGGTGCTCGACGCCGCTCCCGATCTTGACGTCGTCAGGCTGAAAAGCGGCCCGCTCGGCGGCGACCAGCAGATCGGCGCGCTGATTTCGACCGGCGAGGTCGACGCCCTGATATTTTTCGTCGACCCTTTGACGCCGATGCCGCACGATGTCGACGTGAAGGCGCTGATGCGGCTGGCGATCGTCTATGATATTCCGATGGCGCTCAACCACGCGACCGCTGTAAAACTTCTTCCCACACTCGAAGCCTGATCAGCACGGAACCGGCCATGCCAAAACCGAACAACAGCACCGCTCCGCTGCCTTTCCCGATCCTGATCGGCGATATCGGCGGCACGAATGCCCGCTTCTCCATCCTGGCCGATGCCTATGCCGAGCCGAAGCAGTTTCCGAACGTGCGCACGGCGGATTTCGCCACGATAGACGAAGCGATCCAGCAAGGCGTGCTCGACAAGACTGTCGTGCAGCCGCGCTCGGCGATCCTCGCCGTCGCCGGCCCGATCAACGACGACGAGATCCCGCTGACCAATTGCGACTGGGTGGTGCGGCCGAAGACGATGATCGAGGGCCTCGGCATGGAGGATGTGCTCGTCGTCAACGATTTCGAGGCGCAGGCGCTGGCAATCGCCGCGCTTTCGGATGAAAACCGCGAATGCATCGGCGACGCCACCGGCGACATGATCGCCTCCCGCGTCGTGCTCGGACCGGGCACCGGCCTCGGCGTCGGCGGGCTCGTGCATGCCCAGCACAGCTGGATCCCGGTTCCCGGCGAAGGCGGCCATGTCGATCTCGGGCCGCGCAGCAAGCGCGACTATGAAATCTTCCCGCATATCGAGACGATCGAAGGCCGCGTTTCGGCCGAACAGATTCTCTGCGGCCGCGGCCTCGTCAACCTCTATCATGCCATCTGCGTGGTCGACGGCGTCGAGCCGACGATGAAGGATCCAGCCGATATTACCTCGCACGCGCTTGCCGGCAGCGACAAGGCGGCGGTAGAGACCGTCTCGCTGTTTGCCACCTATCTCGGCCGCGTGGCGGGCGACATGGCGATGGTGTTCATGGCGCGCGGCGGCGTCTATCTCTCAGGCGGCATTTCGCAGAAAATCATCCCGGCACTGAAGAGACCGGAATTCCGCATCGCCTTCGAGGACAAGGCGCCGCATACGGCGCTGCTTCGCACCATCCCGACCTATGTGGTGACGCACCCGCTGGCGGCGCTTGCCGGGCTTTCCTCCTATGCGCGCATGCCGGCGAATTTCGGCGTCTCGACGGAAGGCCGCCGCTGGCGGCGCTAAGCTCGGCATGCAAGGCAATAGAGCGTTCTTGGCGCGTCCCATCCGGACGCGCGGCGCTCTAGCCAAACCGGTCCCAACTCTTTATAGACCCCGGCAAAAGTGCGTGTCGCCCTCGCGGGGCGCTTGGCCCGAGACAGGAAACCCTATTTGGAAGCGGCGGAAAGCAGAACGCAGAGCGTCAGCAGCGATACCGTAACCGGCATCCTGAAGCGCATCATCGCTGAAAACGGCCGCGACCATCTGTGGGGCTATGTCTTTGCGATCGCCTGCCTCATCGTGGTGGCGCTTTCGACGGCGTTTACCGCCTGGATCATGCGGGCAATCATCGACGAGGCCTTCGCCAATCGGCGCGCCGACGTCGTCTGGATCATCTGTCTTTCAATCTTCATCGCCTTCGTGCTGCGCGGTTTTGCGAGCTATGGCCAGGCGGTGGCGCTTTCCAGGGTCGGCAACGATATCGTCGCCCGTTACCAGCGCCGGCTCTATGCGCATCTGATGACGCTTTCGGTCGGCTTCTTCAGCGAGGCGCGCTCGGCCCATATCGCCGCGCAGGTGAGTCAGAATGTCAGCGGCATCCGCGACGTGCTCAACCTGACGATCACCTCGACGGTGCGCGACCTGCTGACCTTCGTTTCGCTGCTCGCCGTGATGATCATCCAGGATCCGCTGCTCAGCCTTGCCGTGTTCATCATGGCGCCGCCGCTGCTTTATGCATTGCGCTATGTTTCCAAGCGGCTGCGCTCGGCGACCCGCGAGGCCGTGCATCTGAACAGCCATGTTCTCGGCGCCATGCAGGAGACGATCCAGGGCATCGCCATCGTGAAAGCCTTCACGATGGAAGAAGAACTGGAACGCAAGGTCAACAAGCTCATCAAGGGCGCCGAAAGCCGGGCGAACCGGATTGCCCGGCTTTCCGAACGCACCTCTCCGCTGACGGAAAGCTTCGCAGGTTTTGCCGTCGCCAGCGTGCTTGCCTATGCCGCCTACCGCTCGATCTACTTCAATGTGCCGCCGGGCGCCTTCTTCTCCTTCGTCACGGCGCTGCTGCTTGCCTATGACCCGGCCCGCCGGCTTGCCCGCCTGCAGGTTCAGATGGAGCGTGCCGTCGTCAATGCGCGGATGATCTATGAACTGCTCGACATGGAACCGCGCCAACGGGACCTGCCGGATGCCCGGCCGCTGACGGTGACGCAGGCAAGGATCGAATTCCGCAATGTTTCCTTCGCCTACGGCAATGAGAGCGTGCTCAGCGGCGTCAGCTTCACCGCCGAGGGCGGCGCGACCACAGCGCTGGTCGGTCCCTCCGGCGCCGGCAAGTCCACCGTCATCAGCCTCATTCCGCGCTTCTACGATCCGCGCGAGGGCGAAATCCTGATCGACGGACAGGACATCGCCCACATCACCAAGAAGTCGCTGCGTCAGCAGCTCGCCTATGTCTCGCAGCAGCCCTATCTGTTCGAGGGCACGATCCGCGACAATATACGCTATGGCCGGCCGGAAGCGACCGATGCCGAGGTGGAGGAGGCCGCCCGGCTTGCCTATGCGCATGACTTCATCTCGGCACAGCCGCAGGGTTACGAGACGCCGGTCGGCGAAAACGGCGTGACGCTTTCGGGCGGCCAGCGCCAGCGGCTGTCGATTGCCCGCGCCCTGGTGCGCAATGCGCCGATCCTGCTTCTCGACGAGGCGACCTCGGCCCTCGACACCGAATCCGAGGCGGCCGTGCAGAAAGCGCTTGACGAAGCGATGAGCGGACGCACCGTCGTCGTCATCGCCCACCGGCTTTCGACCGTGGTGCGCGCCGACAAGATCGTCGTCATGCAGCAGGGCCGTGTCGTCGAGGAAGGCAATCACGAGACGCTTGCGAAGGTCAGCGACGGTCTTTACGCTCGCCTCAACAACCTGCAGAGGCCTTCAGCCTCCGATTCAAACTGACCTGGTGAGACTGAGATGAGCGATGCTGCGATGAAACTGGTGGTGGTTGGCGCAGCCGGACGCATGGGGCAGACGCTGATCCGGCTCATCCATTCCATCGAAGCTGTCACGCTGCATGCCGCGGTCGAGCGCGCTGGCTCGCCCTTCGTCGGCAAGGATGCCGGCGAGATCGCCGGTCTCGGCCCGACCGGTGTCGTTATCGGCGACGATCCGCTCAACGCTTTTCTCGATGCCGAAGGCGTGCTCGACTTCACCTCGCCTGCCGCAACGGTGGAATTTTCAGGCCTTGCCGCACAGGCGCGCATCGTCCATGTCGTCGGCACGACCGGCTGTTCGGACGATGACAATGCCAGGATCGCCGCGGCGGCCCGCCATGCGCGCATCGTCAAGTCGGGCAATATGAGCCTCGGGGTCAATCTGCTCGGCGTGCTCGCGGAACAGGCAGCGCGTGCGCTTGATCCTATCGACTGGGATATCGAGATCCTGGAAATGCACCACAAGCACAAGGTGGACGCGCCTTCCGGCACAGCCCTTCTCCTCGGCGAGGCCGCAGCAAAAGGGCGCGGCATCGATCTTGCCTCGCAATCGGTCCGGGTGCGTGACGGCTATACGGGCGCCCGCGAGGCGGGCACGATCGGCTTTGCGACGCTGCGCGGCGGCTCCGTCATCGGCGAACATTCCGTGCTTTTTGCCGGAGAAGGCGAAATCGTCACCCTGTCGCACAGTGCGGCCGACCGCTCGATCTTTGCGCGCGGCGCCATCAAGGCGGCCCTTTGGGCGCGCGACAAGAAGCCGGGTCTCTATTCCATGCTCGACGTGCTCGGGCTTTCTTCCTCATAACGATACTACGGAGGCATATTCATGAGCGGTACCCTCGTCCTCGTTCGCCACGGCCAGAGTGACTGGAACCTGAAGAATCTCTTCACCGGCTGGAAGGATCCCGATCTGACGGAACTCGGCATCCAGGAAGCCAATACGGGCGGTGCGGCGCTCGCCGAATACGGGATCAAATTCGACGTCGCCTATACCTCGGTGCTGGTGCGTGCGCAGCACACGCTGAAGCTCATCCTCGACAAGGTCGGCCAGCCCGATCTCCTGACGATCCGCGACCAGGCGCTGAACGAGCGCGACTACGGCGATCTCTCCGGTCTCAACAAGGACGACGCGCGCGCCAAATGGGGCGAGGAACAGGTGCATATCTGGCGCCGCTCCTATGACGTGCCGCCTCCCGGCGGTGAAAGCCTGCGTGACACCGGCGCCCGGGTCTGGCCCTACTACCTCACGGAGATCCTGCCGCGCGTGCTCAGGGGCGAGAAGGTGCTGGTTGCCGCGCACGGCAATTCGCTGCGCTCGCTTGTCATGGTGCTCGACAAGCTGAGCAAAGAAGGTGTGCTCGCCCTCAACCTCGCGACCGGCGTGCCGATGGTCTACACGCTGAAGGCGGATTCCACCGTCGCGTCCAAGGAAGTGCTCGGCGACATGTCGGGCGCACATTGATCTCAGCTGATCTTTCCCCGCTTCGGCGGGGAAAGGCGCTCAGTTCTCGATGGTGAACTGTACCCGGTCGGCCGCGAAGCGGCTGATCGAATATTGCACCGGCACACCCTCAAGATCGGTATTCATCGCCTTGGCGATCAGCAGGATTGCGCCGGGGGTGAGTTCGAGGTCGGCCATATCGGCCGCACTCGCATGGGCGGCGGTCACTTCGGTGGTCGCGCGGACATAATCCGGTAGGCCGAGTTCGGCGAAAGCCTTGGTGATCGATTCGTGTCTGCGGTAGGCTTCGCCAATCCCGGCAAAACGTTCGGCGGGAAACCAGCTCGTCGCCTTTGAAACCGGCCGCCTGTCGGCATGGCGCAATGTTTCCAGCCGGATCACCTGTTCTCCCTGCTTCAGGCCCAGCCAGCCGGCGATCTCGGCACTCGCCTCCTCCTTCGCCTCATCGAGCAGAAGGCCGCGCATCTCACGCGCCTGATCGCCAATGCCGGCGGTAAAGCGCGTGCGCCTGGTGATTGGGAAATTCAGCCGCTCCTTGCGCTCGATCAGCGTGCCGCGACCTTGAACCGCACGGACGATCCCTTCCTGCGCCAGTGCCGCCAGCGCACTGCGCACCGTATGTCGGTTGACGCCGAATTGCAGCGCCAGGACCGTTTCCGGCGGCACCATGCCCGTTTCGTCATAGGCTCCGGTGCTGATCGCCTCGCGAATCCGATCGGCGATCTGGCGCCAGAGCGCCACGCCGGTTTGCCTTTGCACCTGCTTCAATCCCGCCATTCCGCCCCTGCCGTCCATTTAATTCCTTCTGCATAATTCGCTCCATCAATCGACTTCGATTTATGGAGCGAATTATGCAGGAATTCCGAGTGCTACAGCGTCCTTTGCGCGTCTGAAGACGCGCGGCGCTGTAGAATGTCACACGCTTGTCACGACATCGATTTAGAGCTAAGTGTATCTTGTATGGTTGTCTATATCAATAGACATTTTAGGGGAGGCGGCGATGATATCAGCGGACAGGACAGACGCTGCGTCACAGACGGCATCCGGGCGCAAACGCGCCGCCGATCTGCTGGCGCTGGCGGAACGCGGCGAACTCTTGGCGGTCTTTGATGCATTGCCGGAAAAGCCCGTTGCCCATCCGGTGCGCGGACCGGAAACCGGGCTGGTGATGGTGCGCGGACGCATCGGCGGCGGCGGCGCTCCCTTCAATCTCGGAGAAGTGACCGTGACGCGGGCGACGGTGCGGCTCGACTCGGGCGTGGTCGGCCATGCCCAGGCGCTCGGCACCGACCGTGAAAAAGCCAGGCTTGCGGCGATCTTCGACGCGCTCTGGCAGGAGGAAGCGACGAAGGGTTTCGTCGAACAGGCCCTGCTTTTACCGATCACTGAGCGGATCGCCGAAGCCGAACGCCGCAAGGCGGACGAGACGGCGGCAACCCGCGTCGATTTCTTCACCATGGTGCGGGGAGATAACTGATGGGCCTGAAGACAGAAGCTCTGACCGGCGGTTTTGCCGAGCCGGTCTTCCATGCCCAGAGCGGCTTCAAGATGCTGATGGACGGCATGGCCCGCCCCGGCACGATCCAGACCGTTCAGCCGGATGTCGCTCCGCCGGTCCCGCTCGGCATCGCCGCCGGTACGATCGCGTTGACGCTTTGCGACCACGACACGCCCGTCTGGCTTTCCCAGGGACTGGCGAGATCCGCCGTGCCGGAGTGGCTCGGCTTCCATACCGGCGCGCCGTTGACCACCGAAAAGGCCGAAGCGCGCTTTGCCTTCACCGAGGCCGGCACCGCGCTTTCCTCCTTCGGCCTCTTTGCATCCGGCACGCAGGAATATCCCGACCGCTCGACGACCCTCATCATCGAGCTCGCCGAACTCGAGGGTGGCCGCCGGCTGGCGCTGATGGGTCCGGGCATCCAGAGCGTGACGGAGATCGCGCCAATCGGCCTGCCGGAGACCTTCATGCGGCTCTGGACCGAGAACCGCGCACTCTTTCCGCGCGGCGTCGACATCGTGCTGACGGCGGGCAAGCGTTTCCTCTGCCTGCCGCGCACCACCAAGATCACAGCAACGGAGATCTGAGCTGATGTATGTTGCCGTCAAGGGTGGCGAGGCCGCCATCGCCAATGCCCATCGCCTGCTCGCCGACCGCCGCCGCGGCGACCGTTCGCTGCCGGCGATCGGCATCGAACAGATCGTGGCGCAGCTGGCACTCGCCGTCGACCGCGTTATGGCCGAAGCCTCGCTTTTCGACCGCACGCTCGCAGCCCTTGCCATCCGCCAATCGCGCGGCGACATGATCGAGGCGATTTTCCTGCTGCGCGCCTACCGCACGACGCTGCCGCGTTTCGGCTATTCAAAGCCGCTCGACACGGCTGACATGACGATCGAACGCCGCATCTCGGCGACCTACAAGGATCTGCCGGGCGGCCAGCTTCTTGGGCCCACCTTCGACTATACCCACCGCCTGCTCGATCCCTCGCTGCTTTCGGACGAGGCGGTCGAGACGCCCGCTCAGCGCGCCGCCGAGACCGGCCGCGTCATGCGCGTCTCCGAAATCCTCGGCGAAGAAGGCCTGATCGAGGCTGACGGCGACATGCCGGAAGATCATAAGATCGGCGACCTGACCCGCGAGCCGATGGAATTCCCGATGACCCGGGATCTCCGCCTGCAGGCGCTTGCCCGCGGCGACGAGGGCTTCCTGCTGGCGCTCGGTTATTCTACCCAGCGCGGCTATGGCCGCAATCACCCCTTCACCGGTGAAATCCGCATCGGCGACGTCGAGGTGGAATTCGACGTGCCGGAACTCGGTTTTGCCGTCTCGCTCGGCACCATCCAGATCACCGAATGCCAGATGGTCAACCAGTTCAAGGGTTCGGCCAAGGCGCCGCCGCAATTTACCCGCGGCTACGGCCTCGTCTTCGGCCAGAGTGAGCGCAAGGCGATGGCGATGTCGCTGGTCGACCGGGCGCTTCGCGCCGAAGAGCTCGGCGAGGATATTACCGCGCCGGCACAGGACGAGGAATTCGTCATCTCGCACTCCGACAACGTCCAGGCGACGGGCTTCGTCGAGCACCTGAAGCTTCCGCATTATGTGGACTTCCAGGCCGAACTCGATCTCGTCCGCCGCATGCGCCGCGAATTCGAAGCCGCCCGCAACGGTGGCGAAGACATGAAGGAAGCCGCCGAATGACCGATCTGGCCAGCTACAACTTCGCCTATCTCGACGAACAGACCAAGCGGATGATCCGCCGCGCCATCCTGAAGGCGATCGCCATTCCGGGTTACCAGGTGCCCTTCGCCTCGCGCGAAATGCCGATGCCCTATGGCTGGGGCACCGGCGGCGTGCAGGTGACGGCCTCGATCATCGGACCGGATGACGTGCTGAAGGTCATCGACCAGGGCGCCGACGACACGACCAACGCCGTTTCCATCCGCGCCTTCTTCCAGAAGGTCGCCAATGTCGCGGTGACGACGCATACCAAGGATGCGACGATCATCCAGACGCGCCACCGCATTCCCGAGGAAAAGCTTAGGGTGGGACAGGTGCTCGTCTACCAGGTGCCGATCCCCGAGCCGCTGCGCTTCCTCGAGCCGCGCGAGACCGAAACGCGCAAGATGCATGCGCTCGAAGAATACGGCCTCATGCATGTGAAGCTCTACGAGGACATCGCCCATAACGGCCGTATCTCGCGGACTTACGCCTATCCGGTGAAGGTCCACGGCCGCTATGTCATGGACCCGTCGCCGACGCCGAAATTCGACAATCCGAAGATGCATATGTCGGACGCGCTGCAGCTCTTCGGCGCCGGACGCGAGAAGCGCATTTATGCGGTTCCGCCCTATACCGACGTCGTCAGCCTGGATTTCGAGGACTATCCCTTCGATATCCAGCGCTTCGACAAGCCCTGCGCCCTTTGCGGCGCCGAGGATGTCTATCTCGACGAAGTCGTTCTCGACGACAAGGGCGGGCGCATGTTCGTCTGCTCCGACACCGATCATTGCGAAGACCGCCGCGCACACGGACATGCCGGCGAGATGCTGGCCCGGGAGGCTGCAGAATGAGCGAGACCCCGCTTCTCAAAGTCCATGACGTTTCGAAATTCTACGGCAACCGCATCGGCTGCCGCGACGTCTCCTTCGAACTCTGGCCCGGCGAAGTGCTCGCCATCGTCGGTGAATCCGGCTCCGGCAAGACGACGCTGCTCAACTGCCTCTCCACCCGGCTGCTGCCGAGCACCGGCAGCGTCGAATATCACATGCGCGACGGCAGCTACCGCGACCTCTATCGCATGAACGAGGCCGAGCGGCGTTTCCTAATGCGCACCGACTGGGGCTTCGTGCACCAGAACCCGGCCGACGGCCTGCGCATGACCGTCTCTGCCGGCGCCAATGTCGGCGAACGGCTGATGGCGATCGGCGACCGGCACTATGGCAAGATCCGCGCCTCAGCGATTGACTGGCTCGAACGCGTCGAGATCGACGCCGACCGCATCGACGACCAGCCGCGGGCCTTTTCCGGCGGCATGCGTCAGCGCCTGCAGATCGCCCGCAACCTCGTCACCGGCCCGCGGCTCGTCTTCATGGACGAGCCGACCGGCGGCCTCGACGTCTCGGTGCAGGCGCGCCTGCTCGATCTCGTGCGCGGCCTCGTCAACGATCTCGGTCTCTCGGCCATCATCGTCACCCACGATCTCGCCGTCGCCCGCCTGCTCTCGCACCGGATGATGGTGATGAAGGACGGCTACGTCATTGAACACGGGCTCACCGACCGCGTGCTCGACGACCCGCGCGAACCCTATACGCAGCTGCTCGTCTCCTCGATCCTGCAGGTCTGAACGCACGGCTCGAAACCAAGGAAGAAAAAAATGGCAACGCCCCTCGTCGTTTCCGAAGTCTCGAAGAGCTTCACCATGCATCTGCGCGACGGCATCGAGCTACCTGTCGTCTCCGATGTCGCCTTCTCCGTCGCATCGGGCGAATGCGTCGTGCTCGGTGGCCCATCGGGCATCGGCAAGAGCTCGCTGCTCAAGATGATCTACGGCAATTACGCCGTCGACACCGGCCAGATCCTCATCCGCCACGACGGACGTATCGTCGATCTCGCCTCCACCGATCCGCGCACCGTGCTCAACGTCCGCCGCAATACACTCGGTTATGTCAGCCAGTTCCTGCGCACCGTGCCGCGCGTCGCGGCGATCGACGTGGTTGCCGAACCGCTGGTGGCACGCGGCGAGGACGCCGTCACGGCACGGGAAAAGGCGGGCGCCCTGCTTGCCAGACTCAACCTGCCGGAAACGCTCTGGCAGCTTCCGCCCGCCACCTTCTCCGGCGGCGAGCAGCAACGCGTCAATATCGCGCGCGGCTTCATCACCGAGCACACGATCCTGCTTCTCGACGAGCCCACAGCCTCGCTCGATGCCAGGAACCGTGCCGTCGTCGTCGGCATGATCGCGGAAAAGAAGAAGGCGGGTGTGGCCCTTCTCAGCATCTTCCACGACGAAGAAGTGCGCGAAGCCGTCGCCGACCGCATTCTCGACGTCCAGCAGTTTTCACCCAGAAAGATCGTTGCATGAGCCGCAAGCTGGGCATCGAGCCCTACTTTCACGAAACGGCATCCGTCAGCGATTCCACCTTCGGGCGCTATACCGAGGTTTCCGAACGCTGCCGCATCAGCGAGGCCACCTTCGGCGACTATTCCTACATCATGCAGGACGGCTCCGTCTGGTGTGCGACGATCGGCAAGTTCGTCAATATCGCCGCTGCTGTGCGCATCAACGCCACCAACCATCCGACCTGGCGCGCGACGCTGCATCATTTCACCTATCGCGCCGCCGACTACTGGCCGGACGGCGACATGGAGACGGACTTCTTCGCCTGGCGTCGCGCAAACCGCGTGACGATCGGCAACGATGTCTGGATCGGCCACGGGGCGACCATTCTGCCGGGCGTCAACATCGGCAATGGCGCGGTGATCGGAGCCGGCGCCGTCGTCTCGAAGGACGTCGCGCCCTATACGATCGTCGGCGGCGTGCCGGCAAAGCTCATCCGAGAGCGCTTTCCAAGAGAGGTCGGCGAACGGATGGACAGGCTTTCCTGGTGGGATTGGGAGCATGCCCGACTGCACCAGGCGCTCGAGGATTTTCGCAACCTGAACGCGGAAGATTTCCTATCCCGCTACGGCGGTTAAAACCCCCGATATAGGGGGCGAAGAATTGTGACAGGACTTACACAAATATGACATGCGAGGTTCATCAAGCGGGACTAATGCGATGCTGATCAAGGCATGGATTGCAAGGGAAGAGCATGATGTTCGAGCTGAAGAATGTCACACGTCGTTTCGGAAAAAAGCTCGCTGTCGATTCCGTCACGCTCGCCATTCCCCAAGGCCAGATGGTCGGCATCATCGGCCGCTCCGGCGCCGGCAAGTCGACGCTGCTGCGCATGATCAACCGCCTTCAGGAGCCGAGCTCCGGCTCCGTTCATTTCGCCGGCGTCGAGGTCTCCGGGCTTCGCGGCCAGGCGTTGCGCAACTGGCAGCGCGACTGCGCGATGATCTTCCAGCAGTTCAACCTGGTGCCGCGCCTCGACGTTCTCACCAATGTTATGCTCGGCCGCCTCAACCACCGCTCGACGCTTCTGAGCCTGCTCAACATCTTCACCCGCGAGGAACGCGTGCATGCCATCGCGGCACTCGAACGCCTCGGCATCGAGCAGACGGCGCTGCAGGCAGCCGGCACGCTTTCCGGTGGCCAGCAGCAGCGCGTGGCAATCGCCCGCGCGCTGATGCAGAACCCGAAAATGGTTCTCGCCGACGAGCCGATCGCCTCGCTCGATCCGCTGAATGCCAAGATCGTCATGGATGCGCTACGCGATATCAACGAGCGCGAGGGCATCACCGTCATCACCAACCTTCACACGCTCGATACCGCCCGCAACTATTGTGAGCGCATCGTCGGCATGGCCGGCGGCCGCGTCGTCTTCGACGGCCAGCCCTCGGAGCTGACCGCCGAAGCGGTGAAGGAAATCTACGGGACCGACAAGGATGGCGCCGGCATCGACGAAACGCTGACCTCGACCAGCCTCGAATCCAAGCGGCGCGCCGCGGATCTCTCATCCGGCAGGGTGGCCAAAGCCGCTGCCGTGCACTGACCGTTTCCGGCCGACGGGACAACGGTCGGAAAAATAACTGACAAACAAACCATGTCACAAAAGGAGACTTCCATGTCTGCATTCCGCAAGATCATGATGGCAACCATCGCCGTCGCCGCCCTCGCCGGCAATGCCGCTGCCCAGGACGTCAAGGTCCTCCGCATCGGTCTCGATGGCGGTGAAAACGAAGCCGACCAGGTTCGCCGCACCGAATGCGTCAAGCCCGGCCTGATCGCTGCCACTGGCGTTTCTGAAGTTCAGCTCTTCCCGTCGCCGAACTACAACGGCGTCATCCAGGGTCTCCTTGGTGGCACGATTGACCTCGCCGTCATGGGCGCCGCCTCTTACGCCGCGGTCTATATCAAGGATCCGAACGCCGTCACCCCGGTTCTGACTACCAAGCAGGCAGACGGTTCGACCGGCTACTACTCGATCATGGTTGCCCGCAAGGACTCCGGCATCAAGACGCTTGCCGACGCCAAGGGCAAGAAGCTCGGCTTCGCCGATCCGGACTCTACCTCCGGCTACCTTGTTCCTAACGTTGCCCTTCCGAAGGCCACCGGCGCACCAGTCAAGCAGTACTTCGCTGAAACCGGCTTCGGCGGCGGCCACGAGAATCTCGTTCTCGGCGTTCTCGACAAAAAGTTCGATGTCGGTACCACCTTCGGTTCCGGTCAGGGCGACTGGGCGCAGGGCTACACCTCCGGCAACCTGCACCAGATGGTCACCAAGGGCCTGCTCGACATGGACGATATCGTCGAAGTCTGGAAGTCGCCGCTCATCCCGAACGGTCCGCTGATGGTTTCCCAGAAGCTGCCTGCCGACCTCCAGAAGAAGGTTACCGCCTACTTCGCCGAACTGCCGAAGACAGACAAGAGCTGCTTCGAATCGTTCACGGGCGGCGGCTACGTTGACTGGGCGCCGGTCGACCAGAGCTTCTACCAGACGATCATCGATGCCCGTAAGGCCGTTATCGGCGGCTGATCCTCAAGTCTGAACAGTCTTGCGGCGGCATCATGATGATGCCGCCGTTTTCCAAGAAGGAAGCCATATATGGCGCACTCGGCCGGCGCGGACTCTCTGAGCGGATTGCAGGAGGGCTCCCGCACCATCCTCGATCATTATCAGAGCCAGGTTCGAACGCGACGGATCTATACCGTCGTTTCAATCGTGGTCTTCCTGATCATCCTCTGCGCCTCGCTCGACTTCGCCAACGGCGCGAACTCGGGCAAGTTCTTCGAGCGCCTTCCCTATTTCTTCGACTTCATGAAGAGCTTCGTGCCGGACAGTCCGCTGGAGATCTTCCGCGCCATGTTCGACCTACCGTCGCCCTTCTCTGACGGTTCGATCAAATACGACTATACAAGCGACCGCGTCTGGATCACCGATAGTTTCTACATCCCGAATTTCTTCTACCAGCTCGCGATCACGCTCAACATCGCCATCGTCTCCACCATTCTCGGTGCGAGCGGCGCGTTCTTGCTCTGCTTTTTCGCTTCCACCAATCTGGTCGGTGCAGGCGTGACGCGCTGGGTCGTGCGGCGCATCATGGAAATCATGCGCGCCTTCCCGGAAATCGTCGTCGCCGGTCTTCTCGCCGCGATCCTGTCGATCGGTCCGATTTCGGCGATCATCGCGGTATGGGTCCATACTGTCGGCGCGCTTGGGAAGCTGTTCTTCGAAGTCGTCGAGAATGCCGACATGAAGCCGGATGAAGGCCTGCGCGCCGCCGGCGCCAGCTGGCTGGAGCGCGTGCGCTTCGCGATCCTGCCGCAGGTGCTGCCGAACTTCGTCTCCTACACGCTGCTGCGGACCGAGATCAACGTGCGCGCCTCGACTATTATCGGCGCCGTCGGCGGCGGCGGCATAGGTGAGGTCTTCAGTCTGTCGATCGGACGCGACCATGCTGCCAAGACCTACGCGATCATCATCCTGCTGCTGATCACCGTCATTTGCGTCGACCAGTTCTCCGCCTGGCTGCGCCGCCGGCTGATCGGCAAGCAGTCCTTCGAATTCGGCCAGGGAGCAGCCTGATGTCTTCTGTTCCGACGA
Organism: Rhizobium laguerreae; assembly: GCF_019778565.1. Classification (NCBI taxonomy): domain Bacteria; kingdom Pseudomonadati; phylum Pseudomonadota; class Alphaproteobacteria; order Hyphomicrobiales; family Rhizobiaceae; genus Rhizobium; species Rhizobium laguerreae. The sequence goes on from NZ_JAAXQT010000006.1 coordinate 280,000, forward strand.
TCAACGCCGCCGAGCGTGAACGACTGCTTTCCGCCTATCCGGACGTCTTCCATCGCAGCTTCATGCAGCGCTGGGGTCTGCTCCTCATTTCAGCTGCGGTCTTCGTTTACCTTGCCTTCTGCTTCGCCTTCTTCAACGTCATCCCCACCTTCATGAACGGCAACTGGGACCGTGCGGCGATTTATGTCCAGGACTGGTATTCCTGGCGCGCCCAGCCGCGCCTGCGTTTCCAGAACGATCAGGTCGTCCCCCAATGGACGAGCCGCCGCCAGTATCCCGAGGGCGCCGATATCAACTGGCTGAAGCCCAATGCCGATGGCAGCCAATACACCGTCACCTTCGGCAGCGGCGACGACCGCATGGAAGTGACGCCGAGCCGCGTCGACGTCTATATCGGCGGCAAGCTCTATCCCGTGACCGTCACCCGCGATCGTGCCTCCCTGCCGGCCGATGCGCCTTCCCAGATGGAGCAGGACGACAACAAGGTGATCGTCTATTACGGCTTCGCGGGACAGGCGGAAATCCGTACCAGCCAGGTCTATGTCCAGCGCCGCTTTCTCGGCTGGGCGAACTTCTTCTTCGATACGCAGTCGCCCTTCTGGGGCCGGAACCTGCCTGAGGTGGTCGGCCTGATGTTCTCCGGCGAACGGCTCGATCCCAACCAGTCCAATGCCTCGCTGGCGTTGGACAACTTCCTGAACAACGCAAGCTGGCAGCATGGCGACATCCTGTCGAAGTTGATGCAGACGCTGGTCATGGCCTTTGTCGGTACGCTGTTCGGCACGCTGGTCGCTTTCCCGCTTGCCTTCATCGCCGCGCGCAACATCACGCGGAGCCGCGCTGCGAACTGGGGCACGAAGCGGCTCTTCGATTTCCTGCGCTCGATCGACATGCTGATCTGGGCGTTGTTCTTCACCCGTGCCTTCGGCCCAGGGCCGCTTCCGGGCATCGCGGCGATCTTCTTCACCGATACGGGCGCGCTCGGAAAGGTATATGCCGAAGCGCTCGAGAACATTGACGACAAACAGCGTGAGGGCGTGAGATCGGTCGGTGCGACACCGGTGGCCGTCCAACGCTACGGCGTCATCCCCCAGGTCCTGCCGGTGTTCATCTCGCAATCGCTCTATTTCTGGGAATCGAATACCCGCTCGGCGACCGTCATCGGCGCCGTCGGTGCGGGCGGCATCGGCCTCAAGCTGCTCGAATCCATGAAGACCAATTCGGACTGGGACAAAGTCGCCTATATGGTCCTGCTGATCCTCCTCGTGGTCTTCGCCTTCGACAACCTCTCGAATGCGCTGCGTTCGCGCGTGATGGGAAAAAAGGGCCACTGACGAACTGACGCCATCATCATTCTGTCACGGAAATCTTTTAGCCGGGAGCCTGCTTGCGGTTCGCCGCCAAATCACTGCACAGTGCGACCCCCATTTGGACGATCCCCAGGATAAAAGCCTTGCGCTACGCTCTCTATTTCTCGCCGCCGAAGGATGATCCCCTGACCGGCGCGGCCTCGCTCTGGCTCGGCCGCAATGCCTTCACCGGCGAGACCTATCCTGCACCGGAACATGAGCAGCTGGGTGCTGCAGAACAGTTCGAGCTGACCGCCGACCCCCGCCGCTACGGCTTTCACGCCACGATCAAGGCGCCGTTTTCGCTCGCCTCCTCCGTCACCGAGAAGGATCTCATGACCGTTGCCGAGGATTTTGCCCAGCGCACGCAAGCCTTCGAGATTCCTGAACTCGTGCTTGGCCAGCTCGGCCGTTTTTTTGCCCTCGTTCCCGGTTCTCATCATCAACCGCTTCAGGATTTCGCCGCGAAGGTGGTAAGGTCATTCGAACCGTTCCGCGCAGCGCTTTCCGAGGCCGATATGGCGCGGCGCAACCCGGAGAAGCTCAGCGGCAGCCAACGTGCCCATCTGCAGCGCTGGGGTTATCCCTACGTCATGGAGGATTTCGGCTTTCACATGACGCTGAGCGGCCAGGTGCCCGAAACACGCGCCGAGGTGATGAAAGCGATCCTGACCGAGCGTTTTGCCGATTTCACCGGCCGGCCGCTTTCGATTTCCGGCCTTGCCGTCTTCATCGAGGAGACGCGCGGTGCCCCATTCAAAGTTCATTCCTGGCTGCCGCTTGCCGGCGCCAAACGCTGAAAGACCTGACGCCATGAGCAAAGAGACCGTGTTTTCCAACGCCCGCATCGTTCTCGAGGACGACATCCTCTCGGGCTCGATCCTCATTCGCGACGGGAAGATCGCCGATATCACCGAGGGCAACTCGATAGCCGGCGAAGATTTTGAAGGCGACTACATCATTCCCGGCCTTGTGGAGCTGCACACCGACCATCTCGAAGGGCATTATCAGCCGCGCCCCGGCATTCGCTGGAACAAGACCGCCGCCATCCAGGCGCATGACGCCCAGATCGTCACATCAGGCATCACCACGGTGTTCGACTGCCTGCGTATGGGGGCGGACGAGGACGGCGGCTTCGAACATGGCGAGATGCGCGAGATGGCCGATGCCATTCAGTCGGCAGAGACGGAAGGCAGGCTGCGTGCCGAGCACCTGCTTCATTTGCGCTGCGAGGTCTCGGCCGACAATGTGCTCGAACATTTCGCCGATTTCGAAAACGACCGGCATGTGCGGCTCGTCTCGCTGATGGATCATGCGCCCGGCCAGCGTCAGTTTCAGACGATGGATCAGTATATTTTCTACTACCAGAAGAAGCGGGGGCTCAGCGACGAAGCCTTCGCGCGTTTCGTCGCCAAGCGCCAAGCAGAATCCGCGCGCAATTCGACGCCGCACCGCAACGCCATCGCCAAGGTCTGCGCCGAGCGCGGCATCACCGTGGCAAGCCATGACGATGCGACGCTCTCGCATGTCGACGAGGCGATCGACAACGGCGTGCGCCTGGCCGAATTCCCGACCAGTTTCGATGCCGCCCGGGCATCGCACGGACATGGCATGAGCGTGCTGATGGGCGCGCCGAACATCGTGCGCGGCAAGTCGCATTCCGGCAATATCGCCGCCCGCGACCTTGCCGAGATGGGGGTGCTCGACGTGCTTTCCTCCGACTACGTGCCGCTCAGCCTGCTGCATGCGCCGTTCATCCTCGCCGACGAGGTCGAAAGCATCAGCCTGCCGAAAGCGATCGCCATGGTCACGTCGACGCCCGCCCGCACCGTCAGCCTCGATGATCGCGGACGGATCGCGACGGGGCTGCGCGCCGATCTTGTCCGCGTCCACCGTTCGCACGGCGTGCCGGTGACACGCTCCGTCTGGCGCCAGGGACGGCGTGTCGCATGATGTCGCACGAACCCCACGCAGGAGCCGGAGCCGAGCGCGGCATCATGGTCGTCGTCGTCGGACCAAGCGGGGCCGGCAAGGACACGCTGATGAACCTCGCGGCCCGGCGTTTCAAGGGCCGCGACGATGTGCATTTCGTCCGCCGCGTCATCACCCGTCACCGTGACGCGGGCGGCGAGGATCATCTTTCCGTCTCCCTCCAAGGTTTTGCCGCCATGGAGCAATCAGGCTCCTTCGCTGTCTGGTGGGAAGCGCACGGCCTGAAATACGGCATTCCGGCCGAAGTTTCGGTAGCGCTGTCGCGAGGTCATGTCGTCGTCGCCAACGGTTCACGCTCGGCGCTTCATCGTTTCCAGGCCGCATTCCCGCGGCTGAAGGTCATCAACGTCACCGCCCGCCCCGAAGTGCTCGCCGGCCGGCTGGAGGCGCGCGGACGCGAGACGCATGAGGATATCATGGCCCGGCTTGCTCGCGGACCGCTGACGGTGCGCGGCGAATACGACGTGGTGGAGCTCGACAATAGCGGCTCGCTCGAAGAGGCCGAGCAGAAGATGATCGAGATCCTGGACGGGTTGCTGACCAAGACGCACTGACGAGCGGCTACAGATATTCACGAGGTGCCAAGAGCCCCCTCACCCTGCCCGCTCCCCGAGGAGAGGGGATGTTGAGCAAGAGGCATCCCATCCGCGCCTTCGCCAGAATTACTCGCCGTCGCCCCGTCCCGATACGATCTCGCGCTTGCCGACATGGTTGGCGGGGCCGACGAGGCCTTCCTTTTCCATGCGTTCCACCAATGAGGCGGCGCGGTTGTAGCCGATGCCGAGGCGGCGCTGGATATAGGAGGTCGAGCATTTCTTGTCGCGCAAGACGACCTTGACCGCCTGTTCGTAAAGCTCGTTGCCATCTTCCGAGGCCATCGCGCTCTTATCGAAAACGGCGCCGGTTTCTTCTTCGTCCGCCTCTTCCTCCTCATCGGCGGTGACGGTGTCGAGATATTCCGGGCGGCCCTGGGTCTTCAGATGGGCAACGACCTTTTCCACTTCGACATCCGAGACGAAGGGACCGTGGACACGGGAAATCCGCCCGCCGCCCTGCATATGCAGCATATCTCCCTGACCGAGCAATTGCTCGGCGCCCTGTTCGCCGAGAATGGTGCGGCTGTCGATCTTCGAGGTCACCTGGAAGGAGATGCGGGTCGGGAAATTTGCCTTGATCGTGCCGGTGATGACGTCGACCGACGGACGCTGTGTCGCCATGATCAGATGGATGCCGGCGGCTCGCGCCATCTGGGCGAGGCGTTGAATTGCCCCTTCGATGTCCTTGCCGGCGACCATCATCAAGTCGGCCATCTCGTCGACGATGACGACGATATAAGGCATCGGCGTCAGGTCCAGCGCCTGGCTTTCCTCGATCGGAGTGCCGGTGCCCTTGTCGAAGCCGACCTGGACCATGACATGGATGGTCTCGCCCTTTTCGCGGGCCTGGGCGACGCGGTCGTTGTAACCGTCGATGTTGCGGACACCAAGGCGCGACATCTTGCGATAGCGCTCCTCCATTTCGCGCACGGCCCATTTCAGCGCCATGACCGCCTTCTTCGGATCGGTGACGACGGGCGTCAGCAGATGCGGGATGCCGTCATAAACGGAGAGTTCGAGCATCTTCGGGTCGACCATAATCAGCCGGCACTGTTCCGGCGTCATGCGGTAGAGCAGCGACAGGATCATCGTATTGATGGCGACCGATTTGCCGGAGCCGGTGGTGCCGGCGACGAGCAGATGCGGCATCTTGGCGAGCTCAGCAATGACAGGTTCGCCGCCGATGGTCTTGCCGAGGCCGAGCGCCAGCTTGTAGCCACTCTTCTCGAAATCCTGGCTCTCGATCATCTCGCGGAAGTAAACGGTTTCGCGTGTGACATTCGGCAATTCGATGCCGATGACGTTGCGGCCAGGGACCACGGCAACGCGGGCCGAGAGCGCCGACATAGAGCGGGCGATATCATCGGCAAGGCCGATGACGCGCGACGATTTCACACCCGGCGCCGGCTCGAATTCATAGAGGGTGACGACGGGGCCGGGACGGACATGGATGATCTCGCCCTTGATGCCGAAATCTTCCAGCACGCTTTCCAGAAGCCCGGCATTCTGCTCCAGCGTCTCCTGCGACATGATCTCGCCGAGGCGTTCCGGAGGCTCCTGCAGAAGGGCACGCGGCGGGAATTCATAGCCGGATGCGTCGATCTTTTCGGGCCTCACGGCCCGGCGTGGCGACGGCAGGACCGCGGCGACGGGCGGCGTGCGCTGTGGTGCCGGCGCGACCTGAGGGGCTGGCGCGAGCTGAGAGGTCGCCGCCACCTGAGGTGCGAGCATGACCGGTGCCTCGACAGGAATGCGCCTGGGCTTTTCGAGGGATATGGCGGCCGCAGGGCGCACGGCGACCTTCGCGGAGACCGCGGCCGGCTGCGGGGCAGGGCGGGAGACGACGGGAGCGGGGGCCGGCCGGCCGGGGCGCCATTCCATGATCCGGAACAGCGACGTGATCGATTCGGGCGAAGTCTCGGTCTTCGGGAACGATATCAACGGCGGCGCGCGAACTGGCTCGGCCTCTTCGAAGGCCATGACTTCCCAGAATGCGAAATCCGAAATGGAGGAAAGCTCGGCGCTGGCGCGGAAGGCGGGCGCGCCGGGCTCGTCAAGCAAAGGTGCTTGCTGCAGTTCGATACTATGCGGTGCTGCGGAAATGTCGTCCGGCTCCGGCAGATAGATATCGAACGGCACGTCGACGGCAACCGGCTCTATCCGTATCGCCTGCTGTCCAAACTGCGAATCATCGCGAACCGGCTCATTCGGCGCGCGCCGCCTGCTGATCAGCGTTTCCGGCGTGCGGGTGAAACGGACATTCGGCGCGAGGGAAAAGTTGCTCTGCCAGATGGGCGCCGCCGGCTTCTCCCGTGGGTTTTCCTCCGGAAGGTCCGTTTCAATCTCGCTGGAAAAATCTCCGGCATCCGTCAAATTGGTTCTGGGAAAACGCATGCGTCCGCTACTCACTCATGCTTTGCAAATTACGACCCTACCGGGATAGAAAAGGAAGGTTAATAAGTTCCTTCCTGCTGTATCGTCCCGGTCCGACCCCTTTGGGTAAAACGCTGCACTTTCAATGAGTTCTGGTGGCGAGAAAAATCTTTGCGATTTTTGGGGAAGCCGTTAGTGCGCCTCGTCCCAATTAGTGGCGGCGCGTGCATCGACCCTCAGCGGCACACGCATTTCCAGCGCCGGCATGGTGGCGTTTTCCATGACAGAGACGATGACCGGCATCGCCTTTTCGACATCCTCGTCCTCGACCTCGAAGACGAGTTCGTCATGCACCTGCAGCAGCATGCGGACGCGATCGGCAAGGCCGACTTCAACAAGCGCCGGCTCTATCTTGATCATTGCCCGGCGGATGACGTCGGCAGCCGAGCCCTGGATCGGCGCGTTGATCGCCGCACGCTCGTTGAAGGCGCGCACGGATGGATTGGACGAGCGGATTTCGGGATAGTTGATGCGGCGGCTGAAGATCGTTTCGACGTAACCCTTGTCGCGCGCCATGGCCTTTCGGCTTTCCATATAGTCGCGGATGCCGGGGAAACGCTCGAAATACTTCTTGATGTAGTCGCCGGCTTCCGAACGCTCGATCGAAAGCTGATTGGCAAGCCCGAAGGCCGAGATGCCGTAGATGATGCCGAAATTGATCGCCTTGGCGCGGCGGCGCACCTCGCCCGGCATGCCTTCCACCGGCACGCCGAACATTTCCGACGCCGTCATGGCGTGGATGTCGACGCCATCTTCGAAGGCCTTGGTCAGTTGCGGGATCTCGGCCACATGGGCAAGCACGCGCAGTTCGATCTGGCTGTAGTCGGCGGAGATCAGCTTGTGGCCAGGCGTCGAGATGAAGGCGGTGCGGATCTTGCGGCCTTCTGCGGTGCGCACCGGAATGTTCTGCAGGTTCGGCTCGGACGAGGACAGGCGCCCCGTGGTCGTCGACGCCAGCGAGTAGGAGGTGTGGACCCGCTTTGTCTCGGGGTGAACGTAACCCGGAAGCGCGTCGGTATAGGTGGATTTCAGCTTGGTGACCTGGCGCCAGTCGACGATCTTGCGCGGCAATTCGAAACCGGCGGCGGCCAGATCCTCGAGCACCTGCGCGGAGGTGGACCATTGGCCTGTCTTCGTCTTGTTGCCGCCGGCAAGGCCCATCTTGCCGAACAGGATATCGCCCAGCTGCTTCGGCGAGCCGATGTTGAACCGTTCGCCGGCCAGCACGTAGATCTCGTCCTCCAGCCTTGCAGCACTCTGGGCCAGCTCGCCGGAGAGCCGCGACAGGATCTGCCGGTCGACGGTGATGCCGCGCGCTTCCATGCGCGCCAGTACAGGCAATAGCGGCCGCTCCAGCCGTTCATAGACGCTGGTCAATCCCGCCGCCGCCAGCCGCGGCTTCAGCACCAGCCAGAGGCGCAGCGTCACCTCGGCATCTTCGGCGGCATAGTGGGTGGCGCGGTCGATATCGACCAGATCGAAGGTGACGTTCGCCTTACCGCTGCCCGCCACGTTCTTGTAGGGGATCGGCGTATGGCCGAGGAATTTTTCCGAGAGCGGGTCCATGCCATGCGCGCCGGTGCCGGCATCGAGCACGTAGGAGATCAGCATCGTGTCGTCGAAACTCCTGGTCTCGATGCCGTAGCGCTTCATCAGCAGGTAATCGTATTTCAGGTTCTGGGCGACCTTGAGAACCGATTCGTCTTCCAGCAATGCCTTCAGCCGTGGCAGGGCATCGCCCATCGGGATCTGGTTTTCGGCAAGGCCGCCGCCGAGTAGATCGCCAACGCCGTTCTTATGGACGAGCGGCACATAGGCGGCACGGATCTTCGTGCCGGTGGGATCGGCCGTATTGTCCGCGATCGCCAGCGAAATGCCGACAAGCTCGGCCTGCATCGCATCCAGCGACGTGGTCTCGGTATCGAAAGCAACGAGGCCGGTGGCGCGCGCATCGGCAATCCAGCGGTCGAGCGTCGGCAGATCGCGGATCGTGACATAGGTCGAATGATCGAAGGGCAGCGTCGCGAAGGCCTCGGCCCGCGCCTTGGCAAGATCGGCGGGCGAAAAGGCGCCTTCGACCGCGGTCTTCGCCTTTGCACGCGGCGGCACCGGCACGGATTCGCCGGAAACATCGGGGATGCCGCCGGCAACGGGCTCGGGCTCGGCCGCATCGAGATCCGGGCCGCGGGCCGTCTCACCCCATTCGATGCGGACGATCGCCGGTTCGATGGCGCTCGCATCGCAATCGCAGGCTTCGGCGACGCGGCGCGTCAGCGTGGTGAATTCCATCGTCTTCAGGAAGCCGATCAGCTTCGGACCGTTCTGCGGTTCAAGCACCAGCCCGTCGAGATCGAGATCGAGCGGCACATCGGTGCGCAGCCGCACGAGATCGCGCGAGAGCCTGGCCATGTCGATATTGGCGAGGATCGTCTCGCGGCGCTTGACCTGCTTGATCTCGGTGGCGCGTTCGAGCAGCGTATCGAGATCGCCGTATTCCTCGAGAAGTTGGGCGGCGGTTTTCGGGCCGATGCCGGGAATGCCGGGAACATTGTCGACCGAATCGCCGGTCATCGCCTGCAGGTCGATCATCTTTTCCGGCGGCACGCCCCATTTCTCGATGACATCGGGAATGCCGATCTGCTTGTCCTTCATGCTGTCATACATATGGACATTGGGGCTGACGAGCTGCATCAGATCCTTGTCGGAGGAGACGATGGTGACATCGGCGCCGGTCGCCTCTGCCTGGCGGGCATAGGTGGCGATGATGTCGTCGGCCTCGAAGCCTTCTGTCTCGATGCAGGGCAAATTGAAGGCGCGGGTCGCCTCTCTTATAAGGCCGAATTGCGGGATGAGCTCTTCCGGCGGAGCGGAGCGGTTCGCCTTATAGGCGTCGTAGAGATCCTTGCGAAACGTCTTGGCGGAATAATCGAAGATGACGGCAAGATGCGTCGGCGTCACGCCGACATCGGTATTGCGCGCATCCCTCAGCAGCTTCCACAGCATGTTGCAGAAACCGGACACGGCGCCGATCGGCAAGCCGTCGGACTTGCGGGTCAGCGGCGGCAGTGCATGAAACGCCCGGAAGATGAATCCGGAACCATCGACTAGGAAGAGGTGATCGCCTTTTTTCATGCGTGCATGGATAGCGCGGGCATGGGACGAGGTCCATATAGAGTTCGGCATAAAATTCAGCGCGCGAAAAGGATTATGGCGTTCGGAGCGCTACGGCGCCCGCGCTTATTTTTGGACGCGCAAAGGAGGCTGAGCACTTGGCGTTGCTGCATAATTTTATCCTTCCATCGATTCCGATCTCAGGAATTGTGCGGCAGCGATTCCGGCTCACCAAACTGTTACCGATTTGTAACGTTCGCTCTCCCTTGAAAAACCACATTCTGAGCCACAAATCCATGTCACCGGCGCTTGATTGCGTCGCGGGTCTGATTACCGGCTTGTCCCCCGCCGCGTCAGGCTTGGACAAAGGCCTTATCCCCCTCTCCGGGCCTTTGTCCCCACTTTAAAGTCGCCATGGCCAACCTCCAGGCCATGGCGACTTTTGTTTTTTCCAGGCACTCGAAATTCTGCTCGCCGCTTGCATGTTTAGGAGCATCGTATGCGATTTGCTGCATTGTCTCCGGCATGGTTTTGAGCCTAACTTGCAATCATGGGATTTAACCGCATGGATTCGGGAGCCTACCTTGCCAGCCAGCTGGCGAAGGGTTTTGCCCGCTCGCTGCACCAGCGCGCGGTCGGGCTCGGCTTTTCTCCGGGCCAGTTCCCCATTCTGCTGGAACTCTGGGCCGAGGACGGGCTGACCCAGAAGCAGCTTCTCGAGCGGGTCGATATCGAGCAGGCGACCATGGCCAACACGCTTTCGCGCATGGTCCGCGACGGGCTGATCGAGCGCCGGCCGCATCCGTCCGACAAGCGGGCGCAACTGCTCTTCCTGACGCCGAGAGCGCGCGCCATGGAGGCCGAGGCGATCGAGACCGCGCGGGAGGCCGACCTTGCGCTGTTCAAAGGGTTTCGGGTCTTCGAGCGCGAGCTGACACTCGAATATATCCGCCGGCTTCTGGAAAACGCCAAGGCGCTCTGACCCGGATTACTCGCAGGCAAGACGCGTAGGTCGCCACCGCGGTATCTGCAGCGCGTCGGCGTCGGCCGTCGGAGCCAGGAAGCTTTTGCGGGCGGCGAACTTGATGCTCGGCTCGATATCCGGCTTGCCGAGCAAAAAGCCTTGTACCTGCGCGCAGCCTTCTTCGAGGACGATCTGGCGCTGCGTCTCGGTTTCGACGCCCTCCGTCACAACAGGCATGCCGAGACTGTGACCGAGGCCGATGATCGCGCGCACGATCGAACGCGCCGCCACGTCATGCTCCAGCATGCCGGTGAAGCTGCGGTCGACCTTGATCTTGTCGAAAGGGAAGGTTCGCAGGTTGGAAAGCGAGGAATAACCGGTGCCGAAGTCGTCCATGACGATGTGGACTCCCAGACCGCGCAGTCGCTGCAGCGTGGTCATCACACGATCGCGATCACGGATAAGAGCTGCCTCGGTGATCTCAATTTCCAGCCGATCTGGCGCGAGCCGCGTTTCCTCGAGGATTGATTCGATTCGCTCGGCCAGGTTCGGCAGCATGAACTGCACCGGCGAGACGTTGACGGCAATCGTCAGCGGATGCGGCCAGCGCGCGGCCTCCGTGCAAGCCTGCTGCAGCACCCATTCCCCAAGTTGGACTATCGACCCGCTTTCCTCGGCGATCGGAATGAAGACATCCGGCTCGCATATGCCGTGGCCCGGCCGGTTCCAGCGCATCAAGGCCTCGTAACCGCTGATCACGCCGCTCTGTGCATCGAGAATTGGCTGATAGCTGACATGGATCTGATGGCGAGTGATGGCGTGGCGCAGTTCGCTTTCGATCTGGCGGCGGGCTCGTGTGGCCTCGTCCATTTCCGCATCGAAAAAACAGGCCTTGCCGCGGCCACCGTGCTTGACCCGGTAGAGCGCAATATCGGCGTTGTTGCAGATCTCGTCTGCATCGCTGCCGTCGGCCGGATAAAGTGCGATGCCAAGGCTGACGCCGACGGCGGTAGGGTCGCGTGCCGTATCCATCTCGACGGCGAATTCGTCGAGGATCGCGGCCGCGAGCTTCTGCGCGGCCGCCGGTTGCTGTCCGGCGGGCTGGATGATGGCAAATTCATCGCCGCCGAGGCGGGCGATCGTATCGCTTTCATCAGTCACGCGACGCAGGATAGAGGCGACCTTGCAGAGAATTCGGTCACCCTCGGCGTGGCCGAAAACGTCGTTGACGGTCTTGAAGCGATCGAGATCGATATAGAGGAGGGCAACCTCGCCGTTCTTTCGTTCGGCCATCTGCAGCGCTTGGCGGATGCGCGTGTCGAACAATGATCGGTTCGGAAGATCGGTGAGAACATCGTGGTGGGCGAGATGTTCGATCATTTCCTCGGCCCGTCTGCGCTCGCTGAGATCGCGCACCGCCAGAACGTCGCAATTGTGCCCGCGATAGACGATCCTGCTTGTGTTCACTTCGACGGCGGTCTCCTTGCCGTTCCTGGTGTTGAGCAGCGTCTCGCCGAGCCTGTTCTGTCCCTGGACGGCGCCAAAAACAGCAGAGGGCGCCTTGCCGGCAAGATCGGCAAGCTTCCAGCCGGAGAGTTCCTGGAAACGTTCGTTGGCGTCGATGATCCTGCCTTCCCGCAGAATCAGCAGCCCTTCCTGCGAGGCATTTGCGAGCCCCCTCAGATCCGTCAAGTGGCTGTCGATATAGACCACCGCGAGCGCCATCAGAATGAGCGTCGTCGCCGCCACCACGACGATCGCAGCAAGCAGGCTGGCGTCGAGCACCGCTGCCGGAAGCTCTTTGCCGGGATCCGGCACGAGCGTGATGCTAGCCATCGAGATAAAATGGAGCGCGCAGATCGCGAGGACGAAAGTGATCGACGAAGCGACGAGCCGCCTCGGTCCCTTCAATTCGAAAAAGGCGTGGAAGGCGGCGCTTGACAACAGCGCTCCGGCGAGAACCGCACTCAGCGTCATATAGGGTTCGTAGACGATTACCGCCTGGGTCTCGATCGCCTGCATGCCGGTCAGATGCGTCGCGGCGATGCCGAGCGCCATCAGGACGCCGCCGCGTAAGCGCGAAAATCTGCCGCGGCTTTGCGAAGCGACGAGGATCGCGGCCCACGAGCCGACAACCGACAGGAGGAAGGATAGCGCCGTCAGGCCCAACTGATAACTGATCGGCATGCCGCCGTCATAGGCCAGCATCGCGATGAAGTGGGTTGCCCAAACGCCGGTGCCGAAGGCGAAGGCCGAGGCCCCGATCCAGAGCTTGCACCGCCCGGCATCGCATCCTTGGGCGCGGGAAAGCGGCAGCATCGCTGCCATAGCGCCGATCAGGCAAACCGCGGCCGCCACAAGCACCAGGCGCCAATCGTGATCGTCCCGAATACATGTGATGACCGAAAACATCCGTCCCCCCGAACAGCTGAATTCGATCAGGCTATCGAGGTTGTACTAAATAACCGTAAATTGAATTAGAAACTTCTTCTATAATGTTCGGCGATATTCTTGACCCCGATACTGACCTGGGCGTCTTTCGCACCGCCGATTTTCGTTTTTTCCGCCTCGCCTGCCTTTCGGGTTTGGTCTATCGTCCGGCCGAATTTCAAAAAGGAGTCGAAAATGACGGATGTACAACAGGTGCTTGCGCGCGCGGATCAGAACCTTTCCACGAGTCTCGAAAGCCTGTTCGAGCTTCTGCGCATCCAGTCGATTTCCACCGACCCCGCCTATAAAGCCGAATGCCGAAAGGCCGCCGAATGGCTCGTCAGCTATCTCGGGACGCTCGGCTTTGCGGCCTCCGTGCGCGATACGCCTGGCCATCCGATGGTGGTCGCCCACCATGCCGGCGCTTCCGCCGATGCGCCGCATGTTCTCTTCTACGGCCATTACGACGTTCAGCCGGTCGACCCGATCGAGCTCTGGGAAAACGACCCCTTCGAGCCATCGATCAAGGATGTCGGCGAGGGCCGCAAGATCCTGACCGGCCGCGGCACCTCCGACGACAAAGGCCAGTTGATGACCTTTGTCGAGGCTTGCCGCGCCTATAAGGAGATCAACGGCGCGCTTCCCTGCCGCGTCACCATCCTCTTCGAGGGCGAGGAGGAGTCCGGCTCGCCCTCCCTGAAGCCCTTCCTCGAAGCCAATGCCGCCGAGCTCAAGGCCGATTATGCGCTGGTCTGCGATACCGGCATGTGGGACCGCGACACGCCGGCAATCGCCGCAGCGCTGCGCGGCCTCGTCGGCGAGGAAGTGGTCGTGACGGCCGCCGACCGCGACCTGCATTCCGGTCTTTTCGGCGGCGCGGCCGCCAATCCGATCCATATTCTCGTCGAGGCTCTTGCCGGACTGCACGACGAGACGGGGCGCATCACGCTTGACGGCTTTTATGACGGCGTCGAGGAAACGCCCGACAACATCAAGGCGTCATGGGAGACGCTCGGCAAGACCGCGGAGAGCTTCCTCGGCGAAGTCGGCCTTTCCATTCCATCGGGTGAAAAAGGCCGCTCGGTGCTGGAACTCACCTGGGCACGGCCGACCGCCGAAATCAACGGTATCTGGGGTGGCTATACCGGCGAAGGCTTCAAGACGGTGATCGCCGCCAAGGCTTCGGCGAAGGTTTCGTTCCGCCTCGTCGGCACGCAGGATCCGGCCGCCATCCGCGAGGCTTTCCGCAGCTATATCAGCGCGAAGATTCCCGCCGATTGCTCGGTCGAGTTCCATCCGCATGGCGGCTCGCCGGCGATTCATCTTTCCTATGATTCGCCTGTTCTCACCAAGGCGAAGAACGCGCTTTCCGACGAGTGGCCGAAACCCGCCATCGTCATCGGCATGGGTGGGTCGATCCCCATCGTCGGCGATTTCCAGAAGATGCTCGGCATGGAATCGCTGCTCGTCGGCTTCGGCCTCAGCGACGATCGCATCCACTCGCCGAACGAGAAATACGAGCTTATCTCCTACCACAAGGGCATCCGCTCCTGGGTGCGGATCCTTCAGGCGCTCGCTGCCTGAACGGCCTGCCATGCCGGCGTGCCAAGCAAAATCGCAAAAAACAAAAAGGCCGGTTCGACCCGGCCTTTCGTCATCCGCTCACCTCAGTGCCAGTTCATCCGTGGTCAAGGAGCAAGCAGGTATTGCAATGAGACTGCCGCCGAAAGGTTAACGGGCCGTTAACAGTGCCGCCCTTGTCGGAAGCACCACTCGCGGCTCCGAGCGCTGACTGACATTTCGCCGTTCAAGCTGCGTTCATCGCGAGCAACATATAAGCCATTGAAAGATAAGATGAATGACACCGCCCTAAACACCTGCGGGCGATCGCTCTATCTTTTGTTTCAGTGGCATATGCCATTGAAACGCCGCCAAACGCTGCCTGAAAAACGTGCCAACAAGGACTGAGAAGCGTGAAAAATCTCTTTGTTAAAATCGCAGCCGCCGGCCTGCTTATGCTGGCGCCTGCCATAGCGGAGGCTGCCGAGGGCTACTCGACGGCGAACGTCAACATGCGTGCGGGTCCAAGTACCCGTTATCCTGCCGTCGCGGTCATCCCGGCCGGTTCTTCCATCGAGATTCGCGGATGCCTTTCCGACGTCAACTGGTGCGACGTCGAGTTCTACGGCGGCCGCGGCTGGGTTTCCGGCCAGTACGTGCAGGCCCTCTATCAGCAGCGCCGCGTCTATGTCGGCCCGCAATATTACCGCCCGCTCGGCATTCCGATGATTCGCTTCAGCGTCGACAATTATTGGGACCGCTACTACCGCAACCGCGATTTCTATCGCGAACGTGACCGCTGGAGCCGCGGCCCGGACTATTACTACCGCGACCGCGACAATCGAGATCGCGACCGCGATCGGGATAACCGGGATCGCGACCGGAGCTGGCGTGAGCGGGATCGCGACCGAGATGGGCGCGACCGAGATCGTGACTGGCGCGACGACAATCAACGGGGCGATCGGCAACGGGGCGATCTGCAAAGGGGCGATCTCCAAAGAGGTGACCGGCAAGGGGACGACCGCAGGGGCGATGACCGCAGGCCAGACCGTAGGGATTTTGATTGCCGCCCCGGCGATCCCTCCTGCGACGAATGAGAAGGGGGACGGCAGCGCCGTCCTCTTCCGAGGTTTGCCAAGGGCAAACACCCAAGAAAAAGCCCGGCGCTCCCTTGGGGGGATGCACCGGGCCTGATGTCGATCGGCACGCGTTGAGGGGAGACGGCCGATCATTCGCGGGACGTGAGGGGTTGTCCCGCTTCTTCATAAACAATCGCGAAGCCTATTGGTTCCACCTTCTGCATAATTCCTTGAATCGGAATCGACTTAAGGAAAGAATTGTGCAGTAATTCAAAGTGTTACAGCGTCATTTACGCCTCTCGAAAAGGCGCATGGCTTGGTAATGGCGTCGTATCGCACGTGATTCACGTGACGCACCTCAGGTTTTTGTTTTCATGACGCATGCTGCTTCGCCGGCGAGCGCTAGACAGGGGAAGCATCGACCCTAGAATGCGGTCACCGACAATTTGATGTGAGGCCACCGCGATGCTCTTGTTTTGCGGGATTGTTTATTGCATTTTTGTGAAGTTGCGGATCAATCTTGATCCGTTCGAGGCTGGACCCTAATGACGCAAGACTACCTGGCTTTCTTCGGGCTTTTCGCCCCTCGGGCGGCCGCCACAGATGTTACCGTTTGGCATAAACACAACCCTATCCTACCTGTGCGCCTCACCGATGGGGCTAACCTCAACCCTTCCGGCCAGATCTGGCGCCGCTTTCACCTGGGCGAGTGGGAATATAAGCAGGACCCGGAAACGCTCGACGACTACGAAGCCCGCCAGTTTTGACAAGCGGCGCGATCTCCTTTGCTTTCCATTATTAACACCCCGTTAAATCGCCGCATTTACAGTTCAGTCGGATGATCACGGCGGCACTCAAAGTGCTCCAGCGTCCTTTGCGCGCCTGAAAAGACGCGCGGCGCTGGAGAAGAGCGCCGTTATGCGAAGTTGGCTTCGCGATCGAACATGGGGTGTGACCGGTCCGATGGCAGGCAGAGGCAGATCAGGCGACAGAATAGAACCCTCCTTCAGCGGCCGCCCGGCACGCGACGATGACGAATTCTCGCTGGATGCCGACGATCGCATCGCCGGAGGCCGATCTCCGCGCCGCGGCAACTCGAAACCCCCGCCGCAGCGTCCCGCCCCACGGCGGCGGCGCGAGCCGCGGGAGCGTGAAGGCGGCGGGTTGTTCGGCTTCATGCGCCGCATGATCTACTGGTGCGTCGTGCTTTTCATCTGGGCCGGCATCGGCGTTGCCGGGCTCGTGGTCTATTATGGCTCGCGCATGCCGAGCGCCAGCACATGGGCGATCCCGGAGCGGCCGCCGAACGTCAAGATCACCGCTGTCGACGGCAGCGTCATCGCCAATCGCGGTGCCACCGGCGGCGAGGCGCTGTCGCTCGAAAACATGTCGCCCTATGTTCCGGAAGCCGTCATCGCCATCGAGGATCGGCGTTTCTATTCGCATTTCGGCGTTGACCCGCTCGGCCTCGGCCGGGCGATCGTGACCAACCTCACCGCTGGCCACATGGTCCAGGGTGGCTCGACGCTGACCCAGCAGCTTGCCAAGAACCTCTTCCTCTCGCCTGAAAGAACGCTGGAACGCAAGGTGCAGGAGGTGCTGCTCTCGCTCTGGCTGGAACAGAAATACACCAAGGACCAGATCCTGGCGATGTATCTCAACCGGGTATTCTTTGGATCGAACGCCTATGGCGTCGAGGCAGCCTCGCGCCGCTACTTCAACAAATCGGCGCGTGACGTAAACCTCGGCGAGGCCGCGGTGCTCGCCGGCCTGCTCAAGGCGCCGTCGCGGCTTTCGCCGGCCCGCGATGCGGAAGCTGCGAATGCACGCGCCCAACTCGTGCTCGCGGCGATGCGCGAACAGGGCTTCCTCACCGATTCCGAGGTCAAGACGGCGATGTCGCAGACCCCGGCTTCGGCCAAGAGCTACTGGTCGGGCGCCGGGCACTATGTCGCCGACATGGTGATGGACGCGCTGCCGGGTCTGATCGGCGACGTCAAGGAAGACGTCATCGTCGATACGACCATCGACAAGTCGCTGGAAAAGAAGGCCGAGCAATCGCTGGTCGACGTACTCGACAAGGAGGGCGGCAAGCTCGACGCCTCGCAGGCGGCCCTGGTCTCGATCGACGGCACCGGTGCGATCCGGGCGCTGGTCGGCGGCAGGGACTATGCGACGAGCCAGTTCAACCGCGCCGTCAAGGCCAAACGCCAGCCGGGTTCCTCGTTCAAGCCCTTCGTCTATGCCGCAGCACTCGAGAAGGGGCTGACACCCTATTCGGTGTTTAACGACGCGCCAATCCGGATCGGCGACTGGACGCCCGAAAATTACGAGAAAAAATACAATGGCGAAGTGACGCTGGCGACCGCGCTTGCCAAGTCGCTGAACACGGTGGCCGCCCAGCTGGTGATGTATGACGGGCCGGATCAGGTGATCAAGCTTGCCCACCGGCTCGGCATCGAAAGCGAGCTGCAGCCGAACGCCTCGATCGCCCTCGGCACGTCCGAGGTGTCGCTGATGGAACTCACCGCCTCCTATGCCGCCTTCATGAACGGCGGCTACAAGGCGACGCCGCACGTCATTCGCCGGGTGACGACCGCCGAGGGCAAGGTTCTCTACGAAAATACCTATGACAGCCCGCCGCGCGTGCTGTCCGAGCAGATCGTCGCCCAGATGGATGCGATGATGATGGGTGTCATCGACAACGGCACCGGCAAGAGCGCCAAGATCCCCGGCTGGCAGGCAGCGGGAAAGACCGGCACCACCCAGAATTCGCGCGACGCGCTCTTCGTCGGCTTCACCAGCAATCTCACCACCGGGGTCTGGTTCGGCAATGACGACGGCAAGCCGATGAAGAAAGTGACCGGCGGCGGCTTGCCGGCCAAGGCCTGGAAGGAATTCATGATCGCCGCCCACAAGGGTCTTTCGCCGGCCCCGCTCTTCGGCAACGGCCAGTTGATCGCCGATCCGAACAATGGTCAGCCGATGGCGCAGGCACCGGCCGATGGGCAGCTGGGCAGCGGACAACCGATGACGGCCGAGGCGCCGCCGTCGACGATCGGCGGCATCATTTCCGGCGTCTTCGGCGGTGACGACGATGCAAACCGCTATCCGCAAGCGCCTGCCCGGCAGCAGGCGGCGAGCTCCGGCAATGGCCCGGTTCCTCCTGCAGACATTGCCGAAGGCGGGGGTTCGAACTATGAGGGCATGGTTCCGCCTGGGGATGTCGGGGGCGCGCAGACGACCTCTTCCGTCCAGCCGCGGCGCACGACGCTGCTCGATCTGATCATGGGCCAGTGAGATCTTTGCTACATGCCCGGCGCACGCCCGATGCTCTAAAGCGCGCCATAATTTTTCGGATTCGCGCCTCGCGCTTGAGGTCCTTGTTTTACGCATGTCGTTGTCGCAAAAACGCTACGCGGTTTTGCGCGACATGCTTCAGACATCGGCCGGTTTCCGGACATAGGGCGACCTCTTTCCCGGCTACTGTCAAAATTGAATGCAACACATTCGTTTTGCTGGATTCCGGGCCATTTCTCGCCTTGCAGTCCAGAAAACCGCTCCTTATATACGCCGCATCACCGCAATCACGATTGCGTAATCTTAAGTAGACCCATCCCGTAAGGGGCTGTCAGGGAAATGCCTTCTCGGGGTTCCCACAGCTTGCTTCAAGGAGAGAATGACATGGCAAAAGTAATTGGTATCGACCTCGGAACGACGAATTCCTGCGTCGCAGTTATGGACGGCAAGGACGCGAAGGTCATCGAGAACGCAGAAGGTGCGCGTACGACCCCTTCCATGGTGGCATTTTCCGATGATGGCGAACGCCTCGTCGGCCAGCCGGCCAAGCGCCAGGCAGTCACCAACCCGACGAATACGCTCTTTGCTGTCAAGCGCCTGATCGGCCGCCGCTACGAAGATCCGACCGTCGAGAAGGACAAGCACCTCGTTCCCTTCACCATCGTCAAGGGCGACAATGGCGACGCCTGGGTCGAAGCCAATGGCAAGGGCTACTCGCCCGCACAGATTTCCGCGATGATCCTTCAGAAGATGAAGGAAACTGCCGAATCCTATCTCGGCGAGAAGGTCGAGAAGGCCGTCATCACCGTTCCCGCCTACTTCAACGACGCGCAGCGCCAGGCTACCAAGGATGCCGGCCGCATAGCCGGTCTTGAAGTCCTGCGCATCATCAACGAGCCGACTGCTGCGGCCCTCGCCTACGGTCTCGACAAGAAAGAAGGCAAGACGATTGCCGTCTACGACCTTGGCGGCGGCACCTTCGATATTTCGATCCTCGAGATCGGTGATGGCGTCTTCGAAGTGAAGTCCACCAACGGCGATACCTTCCTCGGCGGTGAAGACTTCGACATGCGTCTCGTCGAATATCTCGTTGCCGAGTTCAAGAGAGACAACGGCATTGACCTGAAGAACGACAAGCTTGCCCTGCAGCGCCTCAAGGAAGCTGCGGAAAAGGCAAAGATCGAGCTTTCGTCCTCGCAGCAGACCGAAATCAACCTGCCGTTCATCACGGCCGACGCCTCCGGCCCGAAGCATCTGACGCTGAAGCTGACTCGCGCCAAGCTCGAAAGCCTGGTCGACGATCTCGTCCAGCGCACGATCGCGCCGTGCAAGGCAGCGCTCAAGGATGCCGGCGTCACTGCTGCCGAAATCGACGAAGTGGTTCTCGTCGGCGGCATGAGCCGCATGCCGAAGGTACAGGAAGTCGTCAAGCAGCTGTTCGGCAAGGAGCCGCACAAGGGCGTCAACCCTGATGAAGTGGTAGCGCTTGGCGCCGCCATCCAGGCCGGCGTTCTGCAGGGCGACGTCAAGGACGTCCTGCTCCTCGACGTGACGCCGCTGTCGCTCGGCATCGAGACGCTCGGTGGTGTCTTCACCCGCCTGATCGAACGCAACACGACGATCCCGACGAAGAAGAGCCAGACGTTTTCGACCGCCGAAGACAACCAGCAGGCCGTGACCATCCGCGTCTCGCAGGGCGAGCGTGAAATGGCTGCCGACAACAAGCTGCTCGGCCAGTTCGACCTCGTCGGTCTGCCGCCGTCGCCGCGCGGCATGCCGCAGATCGAAGTCACCTTCGACATCGACGCCAACGGCATCGTCCAGGTTTCGGCCAAGGACAAGGGCACCGGCAAGGAACAGCAGATCCGCATCCAGGCGTCCGGCGGTCTTTCCGACGCCGACATCGAGAAGATGGTGAAGGATGCCGAAGCCCATGCCACCGAGGACAAGAAACGCCGCGAGGCCGTCGAAGCCCGGAACCAGGCCGAAAGCCTGATCCATTCCTCGGAAAAGTCGCTGAAGGATTACGGCGACAAGGTTTCCGAGGCCGACCGCACCGCGATCTCGGATGCGATCGCTGCGCTGAAGACGGCGTCGGAAGCGTCCGAGCCCGATGCCGACGACATCAAGGCCAAGACCCAGACGTTGATGGAAGTGTCGATGAAGCTCGGCCAGGCGATCTATGAAGCACAGCAGGCCGAAAGCGGCGCTGCTGGCGATGCCTCCGCGGAAAGCGGCGACAATGTCGTCGATGCCGACTACGAGGAAATCAAGGACGACGACCGCAAGAAGTCCGCGTAATCCGCGACGGCGTGGTTATGCTTCAACATCTGATCCGGCTGCTCACCATGGCAGCCGGAAATCCATTTCCGGGGTTTAATCCTTAATGGCAAAAGCGGACTTTTACGAAACTCTGGGTGTAGCCAAGTCGGCGGACGAGAAAGAGCTGAAGAGCGCCTTTCGCAAACTGGCGATGAAATACCATCCGGACAAGAACCCGGATGACAAGGACGCCGAACGGAAGTTCAAGGAAATCAACGAAGCCTACGAGATGCTCAAGGACCCGCAGAAGCGGGCGGCCTATGACCGGTATGGTCATGCGGCCTTCGAGCATGGCGGCATGGGCGGCGGTGGCGGCGGATTTGCCGGCGGCGGTTTCTCCGACATTTTCGAGGATATCTTCGGCGAGATGATGGGTGGAGGGCGCGCGCGCCAGCGCTCGTCGGGCGGCCGCGAACGCGGCGCCGATCTTCGCTACAACATGGAAATAACGCTGGAGGAGTCTTTCTCCGGCAAGACGGCGCAGATCCGCGTTCCGACGTCGATCACCTGCGACGTCTGTTCGGGTTCGGGCGCCAAGCCCGGCACGCAGCCGAAGAATTGCGGCACCTGCCAGGGAACGGGGCGCGTGCGCGCGGCACAGGGCTTCTTCTCGATCGAACGGACCTGCCCGACCTGCCACGGCCGCGGCCAGATCATTCCCGATCCGTGCCCGAAGTGCCACGGCCAGGGCCGGGTGACGGAAGAGCGTTCGCTCTCGGTCAATATTCCCGCCGGCATCGAGGACGGCACCCGCATCCGGCTGCAGGGCGAAGGCGAGGCCGGGGCCCGCGGTGGACCGGCAGGCGACCTCTATATCTTCCTGTCGGTGAAGCCGCATGAATTCTATCAGCGCGACGGAGCCGATCTCTATTGCGCCGTTCCGATCTCGATGACGACGGCCGCGCTCGGCGGCACCTTCGACGTGGCGACGCTCGACGGCACCAAGTCGCGCGTCACCGTGCCCGAAGGCACCCAGGTCGGCAAACAGTTCCGCCTCAAGGGCAAAGGCATGCCGGTGCTGCGTTCGGTGCAGACGGGCGATCTCTACATCCAGATCCAGATCGAGACGCCACAAAAGCTCACCAAGCGCCAGCGCGAACTGCTTCAGGAATTCGAGCAGCTTTCCTCCAAGGAGAATAATCCCGAATCGACGGGCTTCTTTGCCCGGATGAAGGAATTCTTCGAAGGCTGAGCCGCGATCGACATGCTGATGTCAGAAGCCGGGGACGGAAACGTCTCCGGTTTTTTTGTTCCCGGAATCTCGATTTGCGACATTCGCCGTCCATGCCGGCGAATCTGTCCCGGATCGATACGGCGGCGGGCGGGACGATGACTTGCGTTAACGCAGCCAGATAATGCCGCTTGCAAGTTTTCCAAATGAATTCAGTCTCTGCCGTCAGTGCATGACCCTGGGAGCCGGAAATCGATTTCGGGGTCATTCACCAAATCAAAGTGATAGAGCGTCCTTAGCGCTAGCGGGAACAAACAAAGCAAGGGTATCAGCCATGGCGCCAGCCTTTTCCTCTCAGTCCGAAGATGTCGACGTTCTAGCCGGCGCCATCTACACATGGTGCGCCGAGCGCAACATCAAGCTTCGCAGCCAGCAAGGCCTTTCCATCGCCAGCATCGCGATCGACCTCTATCATGCCGGCCACCAGACGCAGGACGATCTGCTGACGGCGCTGCACGAATGCGAGATTCACTAAAGCGCGCGGCATCGAACCTCAATCAGGCGGTCTGCTTCCGGTCTTTGTCCTGATGCAGGTCATCCTCCCAATATTGCTGCACACCCGCATGTGTCCGGAAATCATCCAGACCTTGAATAGGTCGTGCTTTTCCGTGCGAACCGTGATCCCTGCTGCAGTGGAATCAGGCGGCGGTTTCGGCCGCTTCGCCCGTCATGAGGGTGACGATGGTCTTGACCGCTTCCTTGCCTGCCGGTGAGTTCAGCTTGTCGTAGCTCAGCGCAAGCGCATAGGCGTCGGGGCTGAGTTCGACGCGGCTGCCGAATGGCGACATGCCGGCACCCTCGAAGAGAGCAGAGATCTCGACGTCGAGAAAAACCGCGATCTGATGCAGCTTGCTGGCGGAAACGCGGTTCGCCCCCTTTTCGTATTTCTGGATCTGCTGGAAAGTCAGTCCGAGTGCTTCGCCAAGCTCGAGCTGAGAAACACGGCGAAGGGCGCGAAACTGTCTGACGTTGCGACCGACGATAATATCAACCGGATCTGGCACTTCATCACTCTCTTATACATAAACGGTCCGTTTACCATATCGGTTGCACCGGATAACTCAACCCGACAGTTGCAAAATTCAACCAACTTTTTTGGGCTTTACGTTACGTCAGTAGCCTTAGAGGATGGCAGCAAACCTTGAATATCCGGCGCTGGAAGACATTGGCAATGACTGTCGACGGATGGGTTTGGCGATGTCAGGCCATCTCCGATGGTTGTATTTTTAACAGAATTTCAAAGGTGCCATGGGGAGGATGTCGGACACAAGGACTTCGGTCACGGGATCATCTGGAATATATGTCCTGCGTGGCGGCAGCGGCGGTACGCGATCCGCGGCCAAATAGCTGCCAGCCTTGCCATCAGCGCCGCTTCGGCTTAGCTGTCACGCTTTACGATTCCGGACACTCTATGCCGCACAAGGTTTCTCTTTCCCGTCTGAAACTGACAGACTTCCGCAACTATGTGGCGGCGGCCCTTACCCTTGATGGTCGGCATGCCGTGCTGACGGGAGACAACGGTGCCGGCAAGACCAATCTCATGGAGGCCGTCTCGTTGCTATCGCCCGGCCGCGGTCTGCGCCGTGCGGCTTATGGCGACATTACCCGCGTCGGCGCGGCCGGCGGCTTTTCGGTCTTCGCCGCGCTCGACGGCATGGAGGGCGACGTCGAGATCGGCACCGGCATCGAAACGGGCGAGGAGACCACCGCCCGCAGGCTGCGCATCAATGGCACGACGGCAAAGACTGCCGACGAACTGACCGACCATCTGCGCCTTCTCTGGCTGACACCGGCGATGGACGGCCTCTTTACCGGCGCCTCTTCCGACCGGCGGCGCTTTCTTGACCGGCTGGTGCTGTCGCTCGATCCCGCTCATGGCCGCCGCGCCAGCGATTTCGAGCGCGCCATGCGCAGCCGCAACAAATTGCTGGATGAAGGGCGCTTCGATCCCTCCTGGCTTGCCGGCATCGAGGAGCAGATGGCAAGCCTCGGCATCGCCATGGCGCTCGCCCGGCAGGAGATGCTCGGCCTGCTGACCCGGTTGATCGAGGAAACCCGCGAAAGCTCGCCCTTCCCTTCGGCATCGCTGCAGCTTTCGGGCTTCATGGACGGTCAGTTCTCGCGCCCCTCGGTCGACCTTGAGGACGACTACGCGGCGATGCTGGCGGAGAGCCGCTACCGCGATGCCGGCGCAGGGCGCACGCTTGAGGGGCCGCACCGGGCCGATCTCATCGTGCATCACCGCGAAAAGGCGATGGAGGCGGAGCGTTGCTCCACCGGCGAGCAGAAAGCGCTGCTTGTCGGTCTGGTGCTTGCGCATGCCCGGCTCGTCGGCAATCTCACCGGCCATGCGCCAATCCTGCTGCTCGACGAGATCGCAGCCCATCTCGACGAGGGCCGCCGCGCCGCGTTGTTCGACCTTATCGACGGGCTCGGCGGCCAGGCCTTCATGACCGGAACGGATCGCGCGATGTTTTCGGCACTCGGCGACAGGGCGCAGTTTTTCACGGTGGCCGACGGAAGGGTGTTCGAATGACCGAGGCGGCTTTTCCCGGCGTCGGGCGTCATGATAACATCGGCGCCATGGAACCGCTCAGCCCGGAAGAAATCGCGCGCTATCACCGCCACATCCTGCTGCCCGAGATCGGCGGCGCCGGCCAGCAGAAACTGAAAGCCGCCCGCGTGCTGGTGATCGGCGCCGGTGGCCTCGGTGCGCCGGTCCTGCAATATCTGGCCGCAGCCGGTATCGGCACGCTCGGTATCGTCGACGACGACCGGGTGTCGTTGTCGAACCTGCAGCGCCAGGTGATCCATGATTCCGGCACGATCGGCGAATTGAAGACGGAGAGTGCCGCCTTCGCCATCGCCAGGCTCAATCCGCATGTCCGACTGATCCGCTTCGAGGAACGCTTTTCCCCGGAGGCCGCCCGCCGTCAGCTCTCCGGCTTCGACCTGCTGATCGACGGCTCCGACAATTTCGACACGCGTTATGCCGCCGCCGATGCGGCGGAAGAAGCGCGCATCCCGCTCGTCAGCGGCGCCGTCGGGCGGTTCGACGGCTCGCTGACGGTTCTCAAGCCCTATGAGACGGCTGAGGATGGAACGTCCAACCCCAGATATCGCGACCTGTTTCCGGAAGCGCCGCCAGCGGGGCTGATTCCCGCCTGCGCCGAGGCCGGCATCATCGGCGCGCTGACCGGCGTCATCGGCACGATGATGGCGATGGAGGCGATCAAGCTCGTCACTGGCACCGGCGAACCACTGGTCGGACGGTTGCTGCTCTACGACGCGCTCTCGGCCCGCTTCGACACCATCCGCTACAAACGACGCCGTACAACAGAGAGACAGGTGGGATGAGGATTGTTCCGCTTGATCAGACTTTCACGCGCTGGGATGAACTGCTGGCGCTGATCCTTTCCGCCTTCGCCGCCATGAATGGCAGGATCGACCCGCCATCTTCGGCGCTCAAGCTGACGACGGCATCACTGGCCGAAAAGGCCGGGACCGAGATCGGCCATGTCGCCATCGACGGCGAAAAGCTGGTCGGCTGCCTCTTCCTGCGGCCAGAGGCCGATTGTCTCTATGTCGGCAAGCTCGCCGTCCTGCCTGAGGTACAAGGCAAGGGCCTCGGCAAGCGGCTGCTGGGGATTGCCGAGGAGACCGCTGCGGCGCTCGGTCTTCCCGCTTTGCGGCTGGAAACGCGGATCGAACTCACCGACAACCACGCCGTCTTTGCCGCCTGGGGATTTGCGAGAACCGCCGAAAAGGCGCATCCCGGCTTTGACAGGACGACGTTCATCGAGATGCGCAAGGTCCTTGCGTCTTGATGCGCCACGCGTGATTCGATCCTTAAATGCGCTTAGCGGCCGGGCAGCACGCGGTTCGGCGGCCTATGGCCATCGATGAAAGTACGGATGTTGATGATGACCTTGTCGCCCATGTCGATGCGGCCTTCGATCGTCGCCGAACTCATATGCGGCAGCAGCACGACCTTGCCCTCATTGGCGAGCTTGATGAGCCTCGGGTTGACGGCGGGCTCGTTCTCGAAGACGTCGAGGCCGGCGCCGGCAATCCGGCCCTCCCTCAGGCATTTGATCAGAGCAGCTTCATCGACCACGTCGCCGCGCGCGGTGTTGACGAGATAGGCCGTCGGCTGCAGCAGCGCCAGACGGCGGGCCGAGATCAGGTGGAAGGTCGCCGGCGTCGACGGACAATTGACCGAAACGATGTCGACGCGGGCGAGCATCTGGTCGAGACTTTCCCAATAGGTCGCCTCCAACTCGTCCTCGACGGCCGGATTGACGCGCTTGCGGTTGTGATAGTGGATCGACAGGCCGAAAGCCTTGGCGCGGCGGGCCACCGCCGTGCCGATGCGGCCCATGCCGACGATGCCGATTCGCTTGCCGTGAATGCGCCGGCCGAGCATCCAGGTCGGAGACCAGCCTGCCCATTCGCCCGGCTTGTCGGTCAGCACGCGCGCACCTTCGCCGAGCCTTCTCGGAACAGCGAGAATCAGCGCCATGGTCATATCGGCGGTGTCCTCGGTCAGGACGTTCGGCGTGTTGGTGACGGTGATGCCCTTGCGCGCCGCCGCCTCGACGTCGATGTGATCGGTGCCGTTGGAGAAGCTCGCAATCAGCTTCATCTGCGGTCCCGCCTGTTCGATCAGCGCCGCGTCGATGCGATCGGTGACGGTCGGCACCAGCACATCGGCGGTCTTGACCGCGGCGATCAGCTCGGGAACGGAGCGCGGCGCGTCGTCGATGTTCAGCTCAGCGTCGAAGAGTTCGCGCATGCGGGTTTCGACGGCATCCGGCAGCTTGCGGGTGATGTAGACCTTCGGTTTTTTCTTCGCTGTCATGGCTGCCTGTGGTGCCTTGTTCAGAGGTCTTTAACCAAGAGGGGTGATAATTTTCCCATTCCGGGCATTTTCTACCAGACCCGCACGCGAAGACAAACAAAACTCGTGGTGCAGCCGGGGAATGTCAGAGCCCGGAGCGCGAGCAGGCCGGGCCTGCCCGCGAATTCGAGCAAACGGAAACTTCCATGCGCAGCAAAGTCCTGAAGTCCTGCCTCGCCCTTGCCATCGCTCTGGCTGCATCCATGGGAAGCGTCGAGTTCGCCCATGCGCAGGCGGCCAAGGGGCCAAGCGGACTGCCATTGCCGCGTTTCGTCACGCTGAAATCCAAGCGCGTCAACCTGCGCATCGGTCCGGGAACGGATTACGCCGTGTCTTGGATGTACCTGAAATCCGGCCTGCCGGTGGAGATCATCCAGGAATACGACAATTGGCGCCGCATCCGCGATGCCGACGGCACCGAAGGCTGGGTCAACCAGTCGCTGCTGTCAGGCCAGCGCGCAGCGATCGCCGCCCCGTGGATGAAGACCAAGGGCAAGGGCATTTATGTCAATCTGCGCCGCGAGGCGCAGCCCTCCGCCTCGATCGTCGCGAAGCTCGAACCCGGCGTGATGCTGACGATCGGCGAATGCAACGGCGACTGGTGCCGTGCCGAATCCGACGGCGCTTCGGGCTGGGTGGCGCAGTCGGAGATTTGGGGCGCCTATCCCGGCGAAGCCTTCAAATAAGCCCTGCCCGTTTGGCGGCCTCGGAAAGCGAGGTCATCGGGCGCGGGCCGATCTGCTGGATGACGATGCCGGCAGCCAGGCAGCCGAGCTTGCCACAATCCTCGAGAGACCGTCCCTGCGTGTAGCCATAGAGGAAGCCGGAGGCGAAAAGATCGCCGGCACCGGTCGTATCGACCACTTCCCTGATCCTGATCGCATCGACGTAAAAACGCTCGCGGCCCTTCAGGATGACGGCGCCATCCTCGCTCATCGTCACGGCGGCGATCTTGCAATCGGCGGCGATCCTGTTCAGCGCCTCCTCGAAATCGTCGGTCTCGTAGAGCGACAGCGCTTCCTGGCGATTGGCGAAGACGATATCGACCTTGCCGGTGCGCATCAGATCGAGGAATTCGCCGCGATAACGGTCGACACAGAAGCTGTCGGACAGCGTCATCGACATTTCGCGGCCGTTTTCATGGGCGATGCGGGCACAATCGAGGATCGCTTCCTTGGCGCGTGGCGGATCCCAGAGATAACCTTCGAAATAGGTAACCTTGGCGTCGGCCACGACGTCGGTCTCGACGTCTTCCGGGCCGAGCTCGACGCAGGCGCCGAGATAGGTGTTCATCGAACGCTCGCCGTCCTCGGTGACGAAGATCATCGAACGCGCCGTCGGCGGGAAGGTGCCCTTCGGCCGGGTCTCGTAGTGGACGCCCTGGGCGCGGATGTCGTGTGTGAAGATGTCACCGAGCTGATCTTGGGCGACATTGCCGAAATAGGCAGCCTTGCCGCCAAGGCTCGCCACGCCCGCCGCCGTGTTGCCGGCGCTGCCGCCGGAAGCTTCGAGCGCCGGTCCCATGCGCGAATACAAGAGTTCGGCGCGTTCGGCATCGATAAGGTTCATCGCCGCTTTGGTGATCTGGTTGTCAATGAGGAACTGGTCGTCGCAACGGGCAATGATATCCACGATTGCGTTGCCGACTGTCAGAACATCGAATCTTGTCATGAAATGAGGGGTCCCGGAGTTTGTGATAGCCGGGGTTTGGTCTTAGCGAAATTTCCGCGGTTTGGAAGGATAAATGGTGGATGGCCTGTCTATTTCTTCGCAAAAGTGCCGCCTATTCGTCATGTCCCTGTCATTTTCAATATCTAGAAATACTCGCAAGAAGACCGGCATGAGCAGCTTTCAGTTGCAGCCGGGCGCACGAGGGATGACCCCTTCGATCTTACCGGCGCGATGCTGACCACGGATGAACTGGCAGCTTCGTGATCCGGGTTTCCGGCAAGACCGGAGCGGAAAAGCGGGCTATGCCCGCTTTTTTTGTTTTGCCGATGTGCTTGATTGGACGGCGATTGCCTTTTCAAACCAAGCAGTTTGCTGCTAGACGTCGAATACTCCCCCGCGCAGAGCAGCCTCCCCTATGTCAGCCATCATTTTCGACGTCCTTCCCGTCTTCATTCTGATTCTCATCGGCTGGGTGATCGTGCGCAGCGGATTGATGGCGTCGAATGTTGGCGAAGCGCTCAGCGAATTCGTCTTCAAGATCGCCGTGCCGCTTCTGCTCTTCCGCACCATCGCCGAGGCGGATTTTCATGGCGCCTCGCCCTTCCGGCTCTGGATCGTCTATTTTTCGGGCGTCGCCATCACGTGGACGGCCGGCCATATCGCCGCCACACGCCTCTTCGGCCGCGACGAACGGATCGGCGTGCTGGCCGGCGTTTCCTCGGCCTTCGCCAACAATATCTTCATCGGTCTGCCGCTGGTCGAGCGGACCGTCGGCGACGAAGGGCTGGTGGCGCTGTCGATCCTGCTTGCGGTGCATCTGCCCGTGATGATGGTCGCCGGCACAGTGCTGATGGAGCATGCAGAGCGCAAGATCGCCGGCAAAAGCGATCGCAGCATGGTGCTCGTGCTTCGCCAGATCGCAGTCAACCTCGTGCGCAACCCGCTGGTGATCGGCCTTGCGGCCGGCATGGCCATGCACCTTTCCGGTCTCACCATGCCGACGACGCTGGCAACGGTCGTCGGGCAGATCGCCGGCATTGCCGGCCCGGCGGCGCTGATATCGCTCGGCATGGCGCTGGAGAGATACGGCGTCTCCGGCAATCTCGGCATCGCCAGCGTCACCTCGAGCCTGAAGTTGCTGCTGCTGCCCGGCTGCGTGTGGGCGGCGAGCCATCTGCTCGGTCTCAGCCCCGAATGGACGGCAGCGATCGTGCTGACCTCCTCCGTCCCAACCGGCGTCAACGCCTGGCTGATCGCCAACCGCTTCGGCGTCGGTCACAGCCTCGCCGCCTCGACGATCACGGTGACGACGGCGCTCGGCGCCATCACGGTCTCGCTCTGGGCCTATTTCCTCGGCGCCTGAGGTCTTTGCTTTACGCATGTCGTTACCGCACAACGAAAAAGCCCGGCTTGCGGGCCGGGGCTTCAATGTCCTGCGATTGTCTGCCGTGCTACTGCGTCGCGGCGTTCGGATCCGGCAGCGGCACCGGCGAATCGGCGAGCGTGTGCAGGTAGAGGATAACGTTGGCGCGCTCCTGATCCTTCGCCAGACCGGCGAAGCCCATCGCGGTGCCTGGAATGTCCTTCTTTGGCGCCAGCAGGAACTTGTTGAGGTTTTCGAAGGTCCACTTCTCGCTGCCGCCCTTGGAGAAATCCTTCATGGCAGCGGAATAGGCAAAGCCTTCATGCGAGGCGATCGGGCGATCTACGGCACCAAAGAGGTTGGGACCGACCTTATTCGGTCCCCCTTTGGTGGCGTCATGACAGGACTGACACTTCTTGAAGACAGTTTCACCGGCCTTGGCATCTGCAGAAGCGAGCAATTGCGCGATCGGAACGGCAACGGCAGGCGCAGCCTCACCGCCGGCGGCAGGCGCCTCTTCGGCAACGATCGCGAAACCTTCCTTTTCCGGTGCTTCGGAATGGAAGATCCCTTCGGACGCGATGGAGACAGACATCAGAACGAAAATCGTTCCGAGCAGCGCCCCCACGGCCGTATTGACGTATGAATTCATCTGCAATGCTCCCCTTGCAGCCGGCAGATCATAAACCGGACCATCTTGAAATCGCGCGGAACCTATGTCTTTTGGCTGTTCGTTGCAACTGTCTAAATGGTCTTGCGCATGAGACTTTTTGACACTTTCCAGCCCGGAATAGAAGGCCTGAACCATGAGTGATTCAAATTTAGATGGCGTGCTCGTATTGATCCCGGCGCGCATGGCCTCCACCCGGCTTCCGGGCAAGCCGCTGGCCGATATTTGCGGTCTGCCGATGATCGTGCAGGTGGCGATGCGCGCCAGGGAGGCAGCCATCGGCCGCGTCGTCGTCGCCGTCGACGACACAAGAGTGTTCGATGCCGTGGCCGCCGCCGGCTTCGAAGTCGTCATGACCCGTGCAGACCATCAATCGGGTTCCGATCGGATCTTTGAGGCGCTGACGAAAGTCGATCCGGAGGGAAGGGCGAAAATCATCGTCAACGTCCAGGGCGATCTGCCGACGATCGATCCGGAAACGGTGCGCGCAGCCTTGCGCCCGCTCGAGAACGAAGCGGTCGATATCGGCACGCTGACGACCGAAATCGACAATGAGGAGGACAAGGCGGCGCCGCACATCGTCAAGATCGTCGGCTCGCCGATTTCCGGCAACCGGCTGCACGCGCTCTACTTCACCCGCGCGACCGCGCCTTACGGCCAGGGGCCGCTCTACCACCATATCGGTCTTTATGCCTATCGGCGCGCGGCGCTCGAACGCTTCGTCTCGCTCGGCCCCTCGACGCTCGAAAAGCGCGAATCGCTGGAGCAGCTGCGGGCGCTGGAAGCCGGCATGCGCATCGACGCCGAGATCGTTGACACGGTTCCGCTCGGTGTCGATACTCCCGCCGACCTCGAAAAAGCGCGGCGCATCCTCTCCGCAAAGTCGAACTGACGGAACCATCATGAACATCAAGACCAACAGGATCGCCTTCCAGGGCGAATTCGGCGCCAATTCCGATATGGCCAGCCGCGACATGTTTCCGACCATGGAGCCGTTGCCCTGCCAGACCTTCGAAGATGCCTTTACGGCAGTCGACAACGGCGACGCCGATATCGGGATGATCCCGATCGAGAACACGATTGCCGGGCGCGTCGCCGATATCCACCATTTGCTGCCGGAGTCGCGGCTGCACATCATCGGCGAATATTTCATGCCGATCCGCTTCCAGCTGATGGTGCTGCCCGGTGTTACCAAGGACGAGATCCGCACGGTGCACAGCCATATCCACGCGCTCGGCCAGTGCCGCAAGATCGTTCGCGCCAATGGCTGGAAGCCGGTGATCGCCGGCGATACGGCGGGGGCGGCGAAACTCGTACAGGAAACCGGCGACCGCTCGATGGCCGCCTTGGCGCCACGCCTTGCCGCCGATCTCTACGGGCTTGAGATCATCGCCGAAAATGTCGAGGATACGGAAAACAATGTGACCCGTTTCGTCGTCCTGTCCCGCGACGAGGAATGGGCGCAACGGAATTCGGCGGAAGAAAAGGTCGTCACCACCTTCGTCTTCAACGTCCGCAACATTCCAGCCGCGCTCTACAAGGCGCTCGGCGGCTTTGCCACCAACAACATCAACATGACCAAGCTGGAAAGCTACCAGCTCGGCGGAAAATTCGTGGCGACGCAGTTTTACGCCGATATCGAAGGCCATCCGAACGATCCGAACGTGCGCCGGGCGTTGGAGGAGCTGCGGTTCTTTTCCGAGAAAGTCCGCATCCTCGGCGTCTACAAGGGGCATGCGATGCGAGGCCTGCTTTAAACAGCGGGTCCAGGGGTGCAAGTAGACCCCCCTCTGCCCTGCCGGGCATCTCCCCCACAAGGAGGGAGATCACAAGTGGGTTGGCCTTCCTGCTCATCTACCGTTTCGCCATGCTGCAACGCTGATTGCTTGGGAAGCCGGTGCGCCCAGCCAATCTCCCCACCTGTGGGGGAGATGCCCGGCAGGGCAGAGGGGGCGGATGTGGCACGACGAGATTGTGAGACAAAGCCCCCACAATCAGAGCGCCAAAATTCATTTATCCGGCTCACAGACACGCAGCCGATGGCCATCGGGATCGAGCACGACGAAGGTCGGGCCGAAATCCAGTTCGGTCAGTTCCTGGGCGATCGGCAGACCGCGCTGGCGCCAGTCTTCATAATGCCTGGCGACTGCATTTTCTCCTTCGACCATGAACGCCACTTCGCCTCGATTGCCGATGGCGGAGGGCTGCGGCTCGACCTTGCTGCGCCGCCAAAGGCCGAGCGTGAAGCCGCCCTCAAGCGGAAAGGCGACGAAATTCGGCGCTTCCACGGCCGGTTCGCGGTTCAGCAGATTCCGGTAGAAGCTGGCGCTTTCAGCCGGGTCCTTGACGTAAAGAATGATGAGATTGGGGCTGGTCATTTCGGTTCTCCCGTTGTTTACGAATTGCCCCGCGAGAGGTCTCGTCTGCTGACAATGAATGGCAGCAGACTACCGGGGCGTTGCGATCGCAACGCCCCGTATTCGTCGGACAGAATGTTGATAAGGATGGGCGGCCTAAAGTGGTCGCGCATGTCGTTGTCGCAAAACCGCTGCACACTTTTGTGCGGTATGCTTTAGAGCGGAAAACGGTCCTCGCGGCGCGGATCGCGTCCGTCGATGAAGCCGAGGTCGCGCTTCCGGTAATCCGGTGTCGCTTCAAGGTCGAGGCCGGTGCGGTCTCCTCTGCGAAATCGGAAAATGTTCATGACCAGGTGCAGCAGGCCGGAGCGCGCTGACTGGTGGACATCGGCAAAAGTCTCGGCCGAAATGACATCGGCAAAGGACTCGGCCGCAAAACGGTCGTTAGTAAAATGAATGGCTGGAGGCATTACCATGATCAGTACTCCTTCCTGGTGGATTGAGACTGATAATAACTCCATCTGCTGACAGTTTATGGCAGCAGCGTTCAGTTCTCCATCTGCACGTCCTGCGTCTCGCGCCATTCCTTGAGGAGCACCGTGCGGCGGCGCGGATAACGCACCTCGTGCAAGGCCATATCGATGATGCGATCGGTGCGGAAATGGCGAAAATCCTGGCGCAGTTCGCACCAGGCCATGAGGACGCGCACATGCTCGTAATAGCCGAGCCCGAAAGGCCAGACGCGGCGGCGCGAGATACGGCCCTGCTCGTCGCCATAATGCAGTTCGAGAATACGCTCCAGGCGGATCGCCCTGCGGATGGCCGAAACGTCAGCCTTGTCCTCGTCCCTGCGTTTGGGACCGACGAAAAGCGCTGCCGAATCGATCATCTCGCGCATATCGGCCGGCAGCACGGCGGCAATCTTGGCCAGTGCATCGGCGCCGGCGCCGGCAAGGCGCGGCTCGGCGGCGCGGGCTACCCAGCGCGAGCCGAGTACCAAAGCCTCCAGCTCTTCTTCGGAAAACATCATCGGCGGCAGCATGAAGCCGGGCTTCAGCACGTAGCCGATGCCGGCTTCACCTTCGATCATCGCGCCCTGGGCCTGGAGGCTGGCAATATCGCGATAGAGCGTCCGCAGGCTGACGCCGGTCTCTTGTGCCAGCACCGTGCCGGTCACCGGCCGCCGGTAACGCCGGAGCGTCTGGAGCAGCGTCAGCAGCCGTTCGGAGCGGGCGACGGGCATGACGCTAGCGCTTCCACTCCACCCAGTCGCGCATCAGGCGGTGGGCGATCGCCCCTTTCGGCGGAGAGGCCTTGCCTGTCGCGCTCGGGCGTTCCAGCATCTCGATCGTTTCCTCGCGGGTGAACCAGCGGCAATCCTCCAGCTCGGTCTCGTCGCGGCTGATTTCGGTGGATTTCGCCTCGGCGTAACAGCCGATCATCAGCGAATGCGGCATCGGCCAGGGCTGTGAGGCGTGGTAACGGATACGGCCGGTGCGGATGCCCGATTCCTCCAGCGTTTCGCGGCGCACGGCGTTCTCGATGGTCTCGCCGGGTTCGAGGAAGCCGGCGAGACAGGAATACATGCCCGGCGCGAAATGCGGGCTGCGGCCGAGCAGGCAGAGGTCGCGCTGCTCGTCGACCGTCAGCATGATGACGACGGGGTCGGTGCGGGGGAAGATCACGTGTTCGCAGGCGGCGCAGACACGCTTGTAGCCGCCGATGTGGATCTCCATCGCCGAGCCGCAGCGGCCGCAGAAGCGATTGTCGCCATTCCAGCGGATGAGGCTTGCGGCCTGGGCGAATTCGCCGAGCAACACCTCGTCGATCAGCATTTCGCGAAACAGCGTGCGGCCGTCGGCAGGCTTGTAGTGGCTGGTGAGGTCGTCGACGTCGATGCCGACGGGAACGGCAAGGCGCGGCTCGCCGGTCTTGCGGTAACCGAGAAGCACGGTCTCGTCCCAATCCGGCTGCAATTCCTGCAGCTCGTAGCGGGCAAAGAGCGGGTCGAGCACCTGGCCGTCATGCTTCAGCACCAGCTTATCCCTGGTGAAGGCGAAGATATGGGTGCCTTCCTTGGCCAGCGCCTTTTCGACGGATTGTTCGTCGCGATGCTCGGAATCGCGGTTGAGGTCGTTGGCGGCAAAGGCCGTGAGATTGCTGGGTTCCGGATGCGGCACATTCGAATCGAAAAGCGAATGACTCATGATGACAGGGCTTCCCGCAGCTTCGCTGTAAATTCGTCTCTCTTTCCGTCCTCGTAGGGCTCCGCGCGCCCGAAGCCCCAGACGGGACCCGGCCAGTTGGCATCGCCTTCGAAGCGGGCAATGACATGAACATGAAGCTGGCGGACGATATTGCCAAGAGCCCCGATATTGATTTTTGTCGCGCCGGTGATCTTCTTCAGCGCCTTGGCGACCAGTTCCGTCTCGAAGGCAAGCAGCACCTGGTCGAGCGGCGTCAGCTCAAAGATTTCGGTGATATCAGCCCGGCGCGGCACGAGAATAAGCCAGGGCCAGCGGGCGTCCTTCGACAATCTCAGATCGCAGAGGCCGGTGACCATGATGCTGACGCTGTCATTTTCCAGCCTGGGGTCGAGCACGAAACCGTTCAAAGGGCATTCCTCCTGTCTTTTCCTACGACTAGCAGTTTTTTCGCATGTTGGCTTGCTTTTGATGACGATATTGCCGATATGTGCATCCGGGAGGTTGGTGGTGGACGAGCCACTCGCCAACCGGGTCAGGTCCGGAAGGAAGCAGCCCTAACGAGCCCGGCACGGGTCATCGTGCCAGCCTCCCACCTTCTCTCCACGAAGTGCCCGACGATCCGGGCGACAAGCAGGGCGATGAGCGACACCGAGCGACAATCAAAAGATGCCGCCTCGACGGGCACCGGATACCGAGTGCTGGCTCGCAAATACCGCCCCAAGGATTTCACGGACCTGATGGTCGGCCAGGAGCCGATGGTCCGTACCCTCACCAACGCCTTCGAGACCGGCCGCATCGCGCAAGCCTACATGCTGACCGGCGTGCGCGGCGTCGGCAAGACGACGACGGCGCGCATCCTGGCGCGGGCGCTGAACTACAAAACATCGGAAATTGACAAGCCGACGATCGACCTTCGCACGCCGGGCGAGCACTGCCAGGCGATCATGGAAGGCCGGCATGTCGACGTGATCGAGATGGATGCCGCCTCCCATACCGGTATCGACGATATCCGCGAGATTATCGAGCAGGTGCGCTACCGGCCGGTTTCGGCGCGCTACAAGGTCTATATCATCGACGAAGTGCACATGCTGTCGACACAGGCTTTCAACGGCCTGTTGAAGACATTGGAAGAGCCGCCGGAGCATGTGAAGTTCATCTTCGCCACCACCGAGATCCGCAAGGTGCCGATCACCGTGCTGTCGCGCTGCCAGCGCTTCGACCTGCGCCGCATCAGCGCCTCCGATCTCGTCGGGCTGTTCACGACGATCGCGGCCAAGGAAGGCATCGAGGCTGAAGCCGACGCGCTGGCGATGATCGCGCGTGCGGCCGAAGGCTCGGCGCGCGACGGCCTGTCGCTGCTCGACCAGGCGATCGCTCATGGCGCGGGCGTCGTGCAGGCGGAAGCCGTGCGCGGCATGCTCGGCCTTGCCGATCGTGCCCGGATCGTCGATCTCTTCCAGCATATCGTCAAAGGCGATGTGGCCGCCGCCCTCGGCGAGTTCCAGAACCAGTACGAAGCCGGCGCCAATCCTGTCGTGGTGCTGACCGATCTTGCCGATTTTACCCATCTGGTGACGCGGCTGAAATATGTGCCGGATGCGGCAAACGACCCTTCGCTGAGCGAGGTCGAGCGCACCAAGGCGGCGGAATTTGGGAAGAGCGTTGCAGTGACGACGCTGTCGCGCATCTGGCAGATGCTGCTCAAAGGTATCCCGGAAACGGAAGGCTCGTCGCGGACGGCAGGGGCCGCCGAGATGGTGCTGATCCGGCTTGCGCATGCCGCGCATCTGCCGGCGCCCGAGGACGCGGCGCGGCGGCTTGCCGAATTTTCCGGCGACAATGCCGGCCCGCGACCCGCGGTTCCGCCGTCCGGCAATAGCGGCGGCAACGGGACACGGGTTTCCTATCAGAACAGTGTCACGGCGCGCGCGGCGGAAACCGCACCGAGCCAGCCACAGCCTTCGGCGCCGGTGGCGATGCTGCGGGCCGTGCCGAGCAGCCAGCCGGAGACCATGCCTGTCGGGCGGATCGAGCCAAAACCGGCGGAAGCATTAAAGCCGCTCGTCTCGGTCAATTCGGTCAACGATATCGTCAACCTCGCCACCGAGAAACGCGATCCGAAGCTGAAGGCGATGGTGCGTACCTTCCTGCGCCCGGTCCGTATCGAAGCCGGCCGGCTCGACGTCAGCCTGGCTCCCGGTGCGCCGACGACGCTGCTCAACGAGCTTGCCGTCAAGCTGAAGGAATGGACCGGCATCCATTGGATCGTCAGCCTCAGCCGCGACGAGGGCCAGCCGACGCTTGTCGAAGCGGAGGCCAGGACCCGGGAACAGCATGTGATCGACGCGCGCCAGGACCCTGACGTGGCGGCAATCCTTGCACATTTTCCCGGTGCCAAGATCATCGACGTGCGCGTACGGGCGCCCGAACCGGAGGAGGAAGGCGAGGCGACACCGCCGGCCGCCGCCGAATCCGAGGAAGGTGATATCCTGCCGGGCGACGACATAGAATTCTGAGGTTTCAACAAGGAGCGAGACGATGCGCGACATCATGGGCATGATGGGCAAAGTCAAGGAAATGCAGGCCAAGATGGAGCAGATGCAGGCGGAAATCGCCGAGCTCACGGCCGAAGGCAAAGCGGGCGGCGGTCTCGTCGCCGTGGTCATCACGGGCAAAGGCGAGCTGAAGAGCCTGAAGATCGATCCGTCGCTGTTCAAGGAAGACGATGTCGAGATCCTCGAGGACCTGATCGTCGCCGCCCACAAGGACGCAAAGGACAAGGCCGAGGCGCTGGCCGCCGAAAAGACCAAGGCGCTGACGGCAGGCCTGCCGATCCCGCCAGGCTTCAAGCTGCCGTTCTGAGGCGGCCCACATATCAAGGTGTGTGATCTAGCGCGCTTCGTCGGCTTGGGATTCCAGCGTGGCCCGAAGCTTGTAGTGAATTGGGGCCGCGAGATATCGCGCCCGATCTGCGCCCTTAAGCCTTCGGCCGAAGGTCTCCATTAGCTCGGGCATCGTAATCTTGTCTCCCGAAAAAGACGCGTATTCCATCGGCATCCCGGGCTCGACCACGCCGCCCCGGATGACGCGGCAATAGATGCCGGGACGGGCGGCGGCGGTGTAACGCTTGACGAATTTCGGATCGGCCATCCTGGCGGCGAAGGTGGCGCAGGGCATACGGCATGCCGTGACCTCTAGAATGAGATCGCCAGCGGCGAAGCGATCGCCGACGGCGACGTCGCGATTGTCCAGATCTGATATAACCATGTTCTCGCCGAAAGTACCGGCCTCATAAGGCCTGCCGAGCTCGCTGCTCCACCAGTCGAGCGTCAGCGATCCCTCCACATAGACCGCCTGGTCGACGCCGCCATGGTGCTTGCGGTTGCAGATCGCATCGCCGACCAGACCTTCGGCGTCGATCATCACCGGGCCATTGACGGCGTGTTTGAAGATGCCGGTCTTGTAGCTCTTGCCCGGTAGTCTTTCCGGATTGCCGGTGCACAGGGCCAGGATTTTCATGGGATGGCCGATCCTTCCGCGATTCCGTTTTCGTTCCATATCAGTTAAGAACGGCGCATGGCAAAACGAGTCACCGGACCCGAAATCGAAAAACTCATCCAGCTTCTGGCGAAGGTGCCGGGCCTCGGGCCGCGCTCGGCGCGCCGGGCGGCACTGCATCTGATCAAGAAGAAGGACCAGCTGCTCGGCCCGCTGTCGAATGCGATGGGCGAGGCCTATGACAAGGTGAAGATCTGCTCGCGCTGCGGCAATGTCGATACGGTCGACCCCTGCATTGTCTGCACCGACGTCCAACGCGATCAATCCGTCATCATTGTCGTCGAGGACGTATCGGATCTCTGGGCGCTGGAGCGGGCAGGCGCGATGAACGCCGCCTATCACGTGCTCGGCGGCACGCTGTCGCCGCTCGACGGGGTCGGTCCTGACGATCTCAACATTCGCGGCCTGATCGACCGGGTCGGCGAAGGCGGCATCCGGGAACTGATCATCGCGGTCAATGCCACGGTCGAGGGACAGACGACGGCGCATTATATCACCGACCAATTGCAGGGGCTCGACGTGAAGATCACGCGGCTGGCGCATGGCGTGCCTGTCGGCGGCGAGCTCGACTATCTCGACGAGGGCACGCTTGCGGCGGCACTTCGGGCGCGGACGGTGATATAGGGAGGCTTGCGTATGTTGCATCACACCCCCCTCTGCCCTGCCGGGCATCTCTCCCACAAGGGGGGAGATCACAAGCGGCTTTGGTTTCCCGCTTCATTGTCAGTTTGCCGCGCAGAAACGTCGATTGTCGGCGGAAACTTCTGCGCCCAGCCAATCTCCCCACCGGTGGGGGAGATGCCCGGCAGGGCAGAGGGGGGTGTTCCACGGCGGCTGCGGATATTCGCATTCGCTTTAACGGCAGCTCTCCTGCCCCTCTCCTGTTACGCGGCCCCTTCGAAAGCCGATGTCGAGGTGCTGTTCGAAAAATGGGTGCAGGCCGACCTCTGGCCGGAGGCGAAGGCGAACGGCATTTCGGAGAAGGTCTTTCAAGCCGCTTTCTCCGGCATCACGCTGAACTGGAACCTGCCCGATCTCGCCCCGCCCGGTTTCCCGCCACCGAAGGAGCAGAAGCAGACGCAGGCCGAATTTTCCTCGCCCGCTCCCTATTTCAACGAGGACCAGCTGAAGAAGCTTGCCGCAACGGGACGCGGCTTTGCCGCCCAATATGGCTCGACGCTGAAGCGGATCGAAAAGACCTATGGCGTGCCGGGCTCGATCGTGCTGGCCATTTGGGGCCGTGAGACCGGCTTCGGTGCGGCGAAGATCCCGAATTCCGCGATCGAGGTGCTGGCGACCAAGGCCTTCATGTCGACGCGCAAGGAGATGTTCCGCACCGAGCTGGTGGCCGCACTCCATATTCTCGACGGCGGCGACGTCACACCTGCCGAGTTCAAGGGTTCGTGGGCGGGCGCGCTCGGCCAGCCGCAGTTCATGCCGACGAGCTATCTGAAATATGCGGTGGATTTCGATGGTGACGGTCACCGCAATATCTGGACCTCGGTGCCCGATACGCTCGCCTCGATCGCCAATTACCTGCTCAAGAAAGGCTGGCAGCGCAACCGCGACTGGGGCTTCGAGGTGTCGATACCGGAGGCGGTCTCCTGCGCGCAGGAGGGACCCGATCTGGCAAAGCCGCTGTGGCACTGGGCCTCGCTCGGCATCGACCGCATCTCCGGCAAGGGCTTTCCCTCCGGCGAAATGAAGGCTGAGGGCATGATGCTGGTTCCGGCCGGCCGAGACGGTCCGGAATTCATCGTCACGCCGAATTTCTACATCATCAAGGAATACAATAATTCCGATCTCTACGCGCTCTATATCGGCAATCTTGCCGACCGGATCGCCTATAATGGCGGCGCCTTTGAGGGCCGGTGGGGCGATGTCGGCAAGATGCTGCGCTCGGACGTCGCCGCCATGCAGAAGGCGTTGGAACGGCAGGGCTATGATGTCGGCGGTTCCGACGGTCTGCCGGGCTACAAGACCCGGCGCTCGATCGGCCAGTGGCAGGCAAAGAACGGCATGAAGCCGACATGTTTTCCCGAGGCGACGATGAAGGGCAAGCTGAAGTAATCGGCTTTAGAGCGGTTCAGCTTTTCATGGACACGCCGAACCGCTCTAACCTTTTGTTTTGACGCAATTCCGGACGGAAAACCGCTTCGCACCTTTCCTGGAATTGCTCTAGAGAGTGCGTTTCAGCCCTTCATGGCTTGCAACGAAACCGAGCCTCTCATAGAAGCGAATCGCATCCTGTCGCGCCTTGTCCGATGTCAGCTGCACCAAGCCGCAGCCGCGCTCGGCGCACTGAGCAATCGCCCATTCGATGAATTGCGCGCCGAGGCCCGAGCCGCGAAGATCCCTTGCCACACGCACGCTTTCGATCTGGCCGCGCCACATGCCCGTCCTCGAGAGGCCGGGAAGAAAGCTCAGTTGCAGACTGCCCACGACCTGGTCGGCCGCATCGGTCGCGACAGCCAACAACTGGTTGGCATCCGCCTCGATCGCGGCGAAGGCCGAGAGATAACGTGCATCGACGGGATCGGAGACGATTTCTCTGGCGCCGCCGAGATCGTCATCGCCAAGAAGCTGGACGATGGCGGCAAGATCGGATAGGCGGGCGAGCCTGAAATTATGCATTGACTGTTCTCAATGATGCAGGTCGATCGGCGCTTTGTGGAAGACATCGTCACCTGGCGCAATGGCCTGGCGCTCGATCATGCGGTGAACATGAGGCGGACCTTCGCCGCGATGGAGCGCGCGCAGCCTGTCGATATTTTCGGCATCGGCCTGCGTACGCCGCTGGTTGTGTCTTATATATTCGACCCATGTCGGCGTATGATAGGTCTCCGTCCACAGCCCCGGATTTTCAAGATCGCGCATCAGCGCCCAATTGCGGGCGCCGTCGCGGATGCGAATGCGGCGGCGCTCGCCCATCAGCGCCATGAATTCCGCAAGGTCCTCATCGGCAATCTCGTAATCGACCTGGATGACGATCGGGCCGCTGCGCGGCGTGATGTCGAGACTGAGGGCCGGTTCGGTGAAGCGGTTCAGCGGATCGAGGTTGAGCGAGGCGAAGGCCGGCATCGAAAAACGCAGGCCGATCGCGATGCCGAGCAGCATGACGACGGATGACATCAGCAGCGCATCGGCGACGCCGTAGCGATCCGCAGCAACGCCCCACAGCCAACTGCCGCCGGCAATGCCGCCGAAGGTGACGGTCTGATAAAGCGACAGCGCCCGGCCGACCACCCAGCGCGGCGTCGAAAGCTGGACGATGGTGTTGAACAGCGAAAGTGCGGAGACCCAGCAGGCGCCGGAAACGAGCAGCCCGGCGGAGGTCAAGACGGCGTTCGGGCTCACGGCTGCAATAACCGCGCTCAATGCGAAGCCGGCAAAGGACAGGCGGATGATCACCTCGCTGGAAAGCACCTGGCGAAGCCTCGCATTCAGCACCGCACCGCCAATCGCGCCGATGCCGAAGGCGCCGAGCATGAAACCATAGGTCAGCGGGCCGCCGGCGACGAGATCGAGGGCGACGACCGGCAGCAGCGCCAGGATCGAGCTGGCGCCGATGCCGAAGAGCAGCCCCCTGACGAGGACCTTTTCGAGATTGGGCGACATCGAGACATAACGCAGGCCGGCAAAGATGGCGCTGCCGAGTGCCTCTCGCGGCAGGGTCGAGACAGGCGCGGCTGGCCGCCAGCGCAGCAGGGCATAAATCAGGGCGAAGTAACTCAGCGTGTTCACCGCGAAGGCCGCGGCCGCGCCGGCAGCCGCGACGATGACGCCGCCGATCGCCGGGCCGACGCTGCGGGTGATGTTGAAACCCATGCTGTTCAGCGTGACCGCTGCCGGCAGATCGGCACGTGGCACCATATCGCCGACCGAGGCCTGCCAGGAGGGATTGTTGAGCGCGGTGCCGCAGCCGATTAGGAAGGTGAAGAAGAGCAGCAGCCAAGGCGTGATCCAGCCGAGCAGGGCTGAGGCCGTCAGCAGCGCCGAGACGGTGAGCATCATGCACTGCGCCGTCAGCATGACCCGGCGGCGGTCATAATTGTCGGCCAGCGCACCCGATATCAGCGAAAACAGCATGATCGGCAGCGCCGTCGAGGTCTGCACCAGCGCCACCATGTCCTCCGAGGCGGTGATCGTCGTCATCATCCAGGCGGCGCCGACTGCCTGGATCAGGCCGCCGAAATTCGAAGAAAGGCTCGCGAACCAGATGGTGCGGTAGGTATCGTGCCGCAAAGGCGCCAATGTCGACGAAGTGTAGGCCACGATTTCTCCCGCTTTTGTTATTGCGCGCCAACGGCAATATATGCGCAACACCGGCGCCGGCCATAGGCCTCATCACGCGCGGCAAGCGAATTGGCCGAATCGGTCGGGGACCTTGCAATTTCGGAAAAACCCGACTATATGCCTCTCAAATTCTTGA
This sequence comes from Rhizobium laguerreae, assembly GCF_019778565.1. Lineage (NCBI taxonomy): Bacteria > Pseudomonadati > Pseudomonadota > Alphaproteobacteria > Hyphomicrobiales > Rhizobiaceae > Rhizobium > Rhizobium laguerreae. Next base: position 323,525 of record NZ_JAAXQT010000006.1, read on the forward strand.
TCGCTTGATGAAGAGTGGGCCGCAAGGACCCGCTCTTTTTTATTAGCGCGATCGCCGAAAAAGCATGAAATTGCGAGGAGCGCACCGCTTGTCGGATCTGACAAACGCAGACAATGAACGTGAGCCGCGGCTGATTACCGAAACCGGGCTCGACCAGCGTCTTGCCGATATCATCGAACCCGTTCTCGTCGATCTGGGCTTCCGCCTTATCCGCGTCCGCATAATGAACCAGAACGGTGCGACGATGCAGGTCATGGCCGAGCGCAACGACGGCACGATGACGGTTCAGGATTGCGAAGAAGTCTCGATGGCGATTTCTCCCGTCCTCGATGTGGAAGATCCGGTCGATAAAGAGTATCATCTGGAAGTGTCTTCGCCCGGCATCGACCGTCCGATGGTACGGAAATCCGATTTCGTCCGCTGGCAGGGCCACCTTGTGAAATGCGAGACGTCGATCTTGATCGACAATCGCAAGCGCTTCCGCGGCAAGATCGTCGAAGCAGGCACAGATGGTTTCACGCTCGAGCGTGACCAGGTCGCCTATGGGGAAGAGCAGAAGGTCACTATACCCTTCACGGCGCTTAGCGATGCGAAGCTCATTCTGACCGACGACCTGATCCGCGACGCGTTGCGCGCCGACAAGCTGGCGAAAGCCCAGGCCGCCAACCAGAACGAAGCCGACGACGAAGAATAACCGATCAACAGACCGCTCCAGGGACGGGAACCCTGGAGTAAAGACGGAGAAACAAGACAATGGCAGTCAGTGCGAACCGGCTCGAACTTCTGCAGATCGCAGATGCAGTGGCGCGCGAAAAAGTCATCGACCGCGAGATCGTGCTGGCCGCAATGGCCGATGCCATCCAGAAGGCGGCACGCTCCCGTTACGGCACCGAGTCCAACATCCGGGCCGACATCAATCCGAAGACCGGCGAAATCCGCCTGCAGCGCCTGCTCGAAGTCGTCGAGAAGGCCGAGGATTATTCGACGCAGATCCCGCTGGAGCTGGCCCGCGACCGCAACCCGGACGCCGCACTCGGCGATTTCATCGCCGATCCGCTGCCGCCGATGGATTTCGGCCGCATCGCCGCACAGTCGGCCAAGCAGGTGATCGTGCAGAAGGTGCGTGAAGCCGAGCGCGACCGCCAGTTCGACGAATTCAAGGATCGCGTCGGCGAAATCGTCAACGGTACCGTCAAGCGCGTCGAATACGGCAACGTCATCGTCGATCTCGGCCGTGGCGAAGGCATTATCCGCCGCGACGAAATGATCCCGCGCGAAAACGTCCGCTATGGCGATCGCGTCCGTGCCTATGTCTATGATGTCCGTCGCGAGCAGCGCGGCCCGCAGATCTTCCTGTCGCGCACGCATCCGCAATTCATGGTGAAGCTCTTCACCATGGAAGTGCCGGAGATCTACGACGGCATCATCCAGGTGAAGTCGGTCGCCCGCGACCCGGGTTCTCGCGCCAAGATCGCGGTGATCTCGAACGACAGTTCGATCGATCCGGTCGGCGCCTGCGTCGGTATGCGCGGCTCACGCGTTCAGGCCGTCGTCGGCGAGCTTCAGGGCGAAAAGATCGACATCATTCCGTGGTCGCAGGATCCTGCGACCTTCGTCGTCAACGCCCTGCAGCCGGCCGAGGTCGCCAAGGTCGTTCTCGACGAGGATGCCGAGCGTATCGAAGTCGTTGTTCCCGACGAGCAGCTGTCGCTTGCGATCGGCCGCCGCGGCCAGAACGTCCGCCTCGCTTCGCAGCTCACCGGCTGGGATATCGACATCATGACGGAGGCCGAGGAATCGGAACGCCGCCAGAAGGAATTCAACGAGCGCACCAACCTGTTCATGGATTCGCTTGATGTCGACGAGATGGTCGGCCAGGTTCTGGCTTCGGAAGGTTTTGCCGCGGTTGAAGAACTGGCTTATGTCGATCTCGACGAAATCTCGTCGATCGACGGTTTCGACGAGGAGACGGCGCAGGAAATCCAGCAGCGCGCCCGCGAATTCCTCGAGCGTCTCGAAGCCGAGATGGACGAGAAGCGCAAGGCGCTCGGTGTTCAGGACGAACTGCGTGAAATCAACGGCATGACCGCCCAGATGATGGTGGCGCTCGGCGAAGACGGCATCAAGACGATCGAGGACTTTGCCGGCTGCGCCGCCGACGATCTCGTCGGCTGGTCGGAACGCAAGAACGGCGAAACGAAGAAGTTCGAGGGCCTGTTCTCGAAGTTCGACGTCTCGCGCGTCGAAGCAGAACAGATGATCGTCCAGGCCCGCCTTTCGGCCGGCTGGATCACGCAAGAGGACCTGGCGAAGGGGACCGAAGAAGAGGTCACCGAAGCCGAACAAGAAGCATGATGACCGCGCATGAACCGGACGCTCCTCTCGAGGACGACGATCTTGCAGGTTATGACGTGAACGGACGCATGTGCATCGTGACGCGCGAAAGCGGATCGCCGGAAGAGCTGATCCGCTTCGTCGCCGCTCCCGATGGAACAGTTGTCGCCGATCTGAAGCGCGAGCTTCCGGGACGCGGATGCTGGGTGAAGATCGACCGGTCGCTGGTCGACAGGGCGGTGGCGAAGAAGCTCTTCGCCCGCGCGCTGAAGACGGATGTGAAGGCGGCGGACGATCTCGGCGCGAGTGTCGATCGGCTGCTCGCGGCGCAATTGATGCAGATGATGAACATGGCGCGGAAAGCCGGCCAGTTTGTCAGCGGGTCCTCGAAAGTGGATGCCGCGGTCAGAAGCGGAGCAGCCCTTGCGGTGTTCCACTCGACTGGCGCAGCGGACGACGGCGTCCGGAAAATCGACCAGGCCCGCAAGGCCTGGCACCTCGGAATGGAGACCGAGGAGGAGATACCTTCCTTCCGTCTCTTCTCGGAGAGCGAAATGGAAGGCCTGATGGGCCAGAATGCTTTTATCCATGCCGCAGTGCTTGCAGGGCAGGCGGGTGAAGGTGTAGTGAAGCGCGCAAAGATGCTCGAACAGTACCGTAATGGCGGTCAGTCCCGGGCAGCGGGCGGCGCTGGCCGGCAAAAACAATGAGGCGGTCACCGGCATCGGCCGGTCCCATACTCATTGATCGACAGTATTGAACGACAGGGTCTGATCTAGTTATCGCTCCCTGTCCGAAGGAACGGGAACGAATGACTGATAGTAACGACGACAAGACAATCAGCGTAGCGGGCAAAAAGACACTCACCCTGAAACCATCGGGGATGAGCCAGGGCACCGTTCGCCAGGATATGGGTCGAGGTCGCACCAAGGCGGTCGTCGTCGAGACCCGTAAGCGGCGTCCGATGCGCCCGGAAGACGAAAAGCCGATCACGGCCGTCGCTCCGGCGGCCCCCGTGCGCGCAGCCGAACCGGCGCCCGCACCCGTGCAGGCGCGTCCGCAACAGCCGACGCCGGCTCCGCGGGTCCAGCAGGGCAACAACAACCAGACGAACCAGCGTCCGCCGCAGCAGTCTCACCAGCCGCCGCGCCAGAACGATCGTCCGCGCCCGGTGGTGCTGAACCATCTGTCGCCGGAAGAGATGGATGCCCGCCGCCGCGCGCTTGCCGACTCCCAGGCGCGTGACGCCCAGGATGCGATCCGCCGCGCCGAGGAAGAAAAGCGCCGTGCCGCCGAAGAGGTTGTCCGCAAGGCAGCCGAAGCGGAAGACGCTGCCCGCAGGGCCGCTGAAGAGGCTATCCGGCAGGCTGAGGCACCCGCTGTTGCTGAATCCGCAGCCGCAGAACCGGCTCCGGCCGAAGCACGCACCGATGCGGCACGGCCGCAGCAGCCTGCATCGTCGGCACCGGCCGCACGCCGTCCCGATGCGGCTGGAGCACCTGCTGCCCGTCCGGCACCCGGCGCTGCCGTCCCCGGCGCCGTTCGCGGCCGTCGTGACGAAAAGGAAGAAGACGATCGTGGCGCAGCGCGCGGCGGTCCCGTCCGTGGCCGCGTCGTTCGCCCGGAACCCGCAAAGCCGGTCACGACTCGTCCGAAGACGGATGAAGAGCGCCGTCGCGGCAAGTTGACGATCACCACTGCCAACGTCGACGGCGAGGACAATGCCCGCGGTCGTTCTCTCTCGGCGATGCGTCGCCGGCAGGAGAAGTTCCGCCGCGGTCAGATGCAGGAAACCCGCGAGAAGATCTCCCGCGAAGTGGTTCTGCCCGAGACCATCACCATTCAGGAACTGTCGCAGCGCATGTCCGAACGCGCCGTCGACGTCATCAAGTACCTGATGAAGGAAGGTCAGATGATGAAGCCGGGCGACGTAATCGACGCCGACCTCGCCGAAATCATCGCCGGCGAATTCGGCCATACGGTCAGGCGCGTGTCGGAATCCGACGTCGAACTCGGGATCTTCAACGTGTCCGACGACGATGGCGAACTGGTTTCCCGTCCGCCCGTCGTTACCATCATGGGCCATGTCGACCACGGCAAGACCTCGCTGCTCGACGCCATCCGCCATGCCAACGTGGTCTCCGGCGAAGCCGGTGGCATCACCCAGCATATCGGCGCCTATCAGGTGGAGCAGAACGGTCAGAAGATCACCTTCATCGATACGCCCGGCCACGCCGCCTTCACGGCAATGCGTGCCCGCGGTGCGCAGGCGACCGATATCGCGATCCTGGTCGTCGCAGCCGACGACAGCGTGATGCCGCAGACGATCGAATCGATCAACCACGCCAAGGCGGCCGGTGTTCCGATCATCGTGGCGATCAACAAGGTCGACAAGCACGAGGCTGATCCGCAGAAGGTCCGCAACCAGCTGCTGCAGCACGAAGTCTTCGTGGAATCCATGGGCGGTGAAGTGCTTGACGTCGAGGTTTCGGCCAAGACCGGCAAAAACCTCGACAAGCTGCTCGAGGCGATCCTGCTACAGGCGGAAATTCTCGATCTCAAGGCGAATGCGAACCGGACCGCCGAAGGCACTGTCATCGAAGCCCAGCTCGATCGTGGCCGTGGTTCCGTCGCGACCGTGCTCGTCCAGAAAGGTACGCTGCGTCCAGGCCAGATCATCGTCGCCGGCGATGTCTGGGGCCGCGTGCGCGCTCTCGTCACCGACAAGGGCGACCATGTGAAAGAAGCAGGTCCGGCAACGCCGGTCGAGGTTCTCGGTCTTTCCGGCACGCCGCAGGCCGGCGACAAGTTCGCCGTCGTCGAAAGCGAAAGCCGCGCCCGCGAAATCTCGGAATATCGTCAGCGTCTGGCCCGCGACAAGGCGGCTGCCCGCCAGTCGGGACAGCGCGGTTCGCTGGAACAGATGATGATGCAGCGCCAAAGCGTCGGCATCAAGGAGTTCCCGCTGGTTATCAAGGGTGACGTGCAGGGCTCGATCGAAGCGATTGCCGGCGCACTGGAGAAGCTCGGCACCGACGAAGTTCGCGCCCGCATCGTCCATTCGGGCGCCGGCGGCATCACCGAGTCGGATATCTCGCTCGCCGAAGCCTCGAACGCGGCCATCATCGGCTTCAACGTTCGTGCGAATACGCAGGCACGCCAGTTCGCCGAACGCGAAGGCATCGAAATCCGCTACTACAACATCATCTACGATCTCGTGGATGACGTGAAGGCAGCGATGTCGGGCCTCTTGTCTCCGGAGCGGCGCGAAACCTTCATCGGCAATGCCGAAATCCTCGAGGTGTTCAACATCACCAAGGTCGGCAAGGTCGCGGGTTGCCGTGTCGTCGAAGGCAAGGTCGAACGTGGTGCCGGCGTCCGCCTCATCCGCAACGACGTCGTCGTTCACGAAGGCAAACTCAAGACACTCAAGCGCTTCAAGGACGAAGTGTCCGAAGTGCCGATGGGTCAGGAATGCGGCATGGCCTTCGAAAACTACGAGGACATGCGCGCCGGCGACGTCATCGAGTGCTTCCGCGTCGAGCATATCACGCGCACGCTCTAAGCTGCTGCGCCTGAACTTTTCCGAAAGCCATCCGCCAGCCGGCGGATGGCTTTCGGGCATCTGGCGACTTGACCTTTTCGACCAAAAGAGTCATGGACGCTCTCCTTTGACGGGTTCGATTCCCAGCCGCATCGGCAAATAGAGATAACAATGACCAGACCAACTTCTTCCGCGCCTTCGCAGCGCATGCTGCGCATTGGCGAACAGGTTCGCGCCGCGATCACCCAGGTGCTGCAGCGCGGCGAAGTGCGTGACGACGTCATCGAAGCGACCGTGATCTCGATCTCGGAAGTGCGCATGTCGCCGGACCTCAAGATCGCCACCGCCTATGTGACGCCGCTCGGCGTTTCCGACCACAGCATTGTCATCGAGGCGTTGAACCGTCATGCAAGGTTCATCCGTGGCCGGCTCGGGCCGCAGCTTCGGCAGATGAAATACATGCCGGAGGTGCGCTTCCGCGACGATACCAGCTTCGACAACTACAAGAAGATCGACGAGCTGCTGCGTTCGCCCGAGGTGAGCCGCGACCTCGACGGCGATAATGACGAACAATAAACAGAAGAGACGCATGTCCAAACCACGCAAACCCAAAGGCCGGCCGATTTCCGGCTGGCTGATCCTCGACAAGCCGGTGGATTTCGGCTCGACGGAAGCCGTCTCCAAGATCAAGTGGCTCTACAAGGCCGAGAAGGCCGGCCATGCCGGCACGCTCGATCCGCTCGCCTCCGGCATGCTGCCGATCGCGCTCGGTGACGCGACGAAGACCGTCCCCTACGTGATGGATGGCCGCAAGATCTATGAATTCACGGTGAGCTGGGGCGAGGAGCGCGCGACCGACGATCTTGAGGGCGCGGTGACCAAGAGTTCGGACAAACGCCCGAGCGAACAGCAGATCCGCGATATCCTGTCTGGATATATCGGCACGATCAGCCAGGTGCCGCCGCAGTTTTCCGCGATCAAGATCGCAGGTGAACGCGCCTATGATCTGGCGCGCGAAGGCGAAACCGTCGAAATCCCCTCGCGTGAGGTCGATATCTTCCGGCTGACCTTGCTCGCCTGCCCGGACGCCGATAGCGCGCATTTCGAAGTGGAATGCGGCAAGGGCACCTATGTCAGGGCGCTGGCGCGTGATTTCGGCCGCGAGCTCGGCTGCTACGGCCATGTGTCCGGGCTGCGGCGCACCTTCGTCGCGCCTTTCGCGGAAGAGGCCATGGTGCCGCTCGCGGATCTCGTGGCACTGGAAGCGATCGAGGATATGGACGAGCGGCTGGCGGCCCTCGACGCGCTGCTGATCAACACCTGCGAAGCGCTGTCCTCCCTGCCCCGTCTCGTCATCAACGATGACCAGGCGCACCGGTTGAAGATGGGCAACCCGATCCTGGTGCGTGGCCGCGATGCGCCGGTTGCCGAAAGCGAAGCTTATGCGACGGCCCGCGGCAAGCTGATCGCGATCGGCGAGATCGGCCAGGGCGAGTTCCGCCCGAAGCGGGTTTTCGCCTGAGCCTATCTGGGTTTCTGACAACGACAGCGATTGTCAGCCGGTCGCGATGCGATATCTTCCCTGTTGGGCCATGGGGGCCTGACAGAGGGAAAGATCATGCGCGGAACTGCTATCGGAATCCTGACGTTCTTTTCGATGTTTCTCGCCGCCGCCGGCGCTCGATCCGCCGAGCGCTGGGCCGAGCTTCCGGCCTTTCCTTCGATGCCGGCGGCAAAAACGAGCGGCATGGCCGATGTGAACGACATCAGGATGTATTACGCCGAATATGGCGAAGGCGACCCCATCCTGTTCATTCATGGCGGTCTTGGAAATGCCGAGGTCTGGGGTCACCAGGTCGCCGATTTTGCGAGGGATCATCGGGTCATCGTTGCCGACAGCCGCGGACATGGGCGCTCGACGCGCAGCCAGCAGCCCTTCGGTTACGATCTGATGACGTCTGACTACGTCGCCCTTCTCGACTATCTGAAGATCGACAAGGTGACACTTGTGGGATGGTCGGACGGCGGCATCATCGGCATCGACATGGCGATGAAAAATCCGGAGAAGCTGACGCGCGTCATTGCCCAGGCCGCCAACGTCACGACCGACGGCGTCAAGGCCGACGTGATGAACAACAAGACCTTCAACGACTACATCAACGTCGCCGGCGACTATTACCGGAAACTGTCGCCGACGCCGAACGAGTACGACGCCTTCGTCAAACAGATTTCCCACATGTGGGAGACCCAGCCGGCCTGGACGGCAGCGGATCTTGGAAAGATCGCGGTGCCGGTCACGCTCGCCATCGGCGACCATGACGAGGCGGTGAAGCTCGACCATACGGAGATGATGGCAAAAGACATTCCGGGCGCCAAGCTCGTGATCCTGAAAGACGCCAGCCATTTCGCCATGCTGCAGGATCCGACGGGTTACGATGCGATGATCCGGGACGCCATGGCGGGCCGCTGAAAACCGCTGCTGGAGCTCCCCTCTTTCCATTGCTGCTTATTTGGTTTATAGGCAGCGCCAGCGTCAGGTTTGCCTGCTCGCATTCACGGCCAAAGCTGGACGACATCCCGGCTTTTGGCGACTTTATCTCCTCCTCTTAGAAAGGATCACCCGATGTCGATCACTGCTGAGCGCAAGTCTGCGCTGATCAAGGAATATGCGACCGTTGAAGGCGATACCGGTTCTCCGGAAGTCCAGGTCGCGATCCTGACCGAACGCATCAACAACCTGACCGAACACTTCAAGGACCACAAGAAGGATAACCATTCCCGCCGTGGCCTGTTGACGATGGTTTCGAGCCGCCGCTCGCTTCTTGATTATCTCAAGAAGAAGGATGAGGGCCGCTATTCCAAGCTGATCACCAGCCTGGGTATCCGCCGCTAAGATTGTCCGGCGGGCGCTTTTCGAGCGCCCGCCGGATGTGTTTCGGGACACGGCTCCCGATGAAATGTTCCAGCCGCGCCCTATCTTTTAGCGGTGGAAAGACCGGCAGACCCGGATGGGCCGGTTCTGCCAAACCAACCGTTGACCTGTCATGGGGCAGGATTGCCGGATGCTTTCGGCCAAGGCTTGTCAATGAGCTTTGGCCCGGTTTCTCAGGAACGCCTGAGGAAACCGAGGATGAAAAGCCTCCCGTTGTCTTGCCCGTGATACGTCACATTGATTGCGGTCGACTGTGCGCTGCGCCTTGATATCGGCGATGGCGCGTGCTCCCGCATTGAAGGACAAGACATGTTTGATACACACACAGTCGAAATCGAGTGGGCGGGCCGCCCGCTGAAGCTCGAAACCGGCAAGATCGCCCGTCAGGCCGACGGCGCGGTTCTCGCCACCTACGGCGAAACCGTCGTTCTCGCCACCGTCGTCTCGGCCAAGGCGCCGAAGGCCGGCCAGGACTTCTTTCCGCTCACCGTCAACTACCAGGAAAAGACCTATGCGGCCGGCAAGATTCCCGGCGGCTATTTCAAGCGCGAAGGCCGTCCGAGCGAAAAGGAAACCCTCGTTTCCCGCCTGATCGACCGCCCGATCCGCCCGCTTTTCCCTGAGGGCTACAAGAACGACACGCAGGTTGTCGTCACCGTTATCCAGCATGACCTCGAAAACGACCCGGACATCTTGTCGATGGTCGCTACCTCGGCAGCGCTGACGCTGTCCGGCGTTCCCTTCATGGGCCCGGTCGGCGGTGCACGCGTCGGCTACATCAACGGCGAATACGTTCTCAACCCGCATCTCGACGAGATGGACGAATCGAGCCTCGACCTCGTCGTCGCCGGCACCTACGACGCCGTGCTGATGGTGGAATCCGAAGCCAAGGAACTTAACGAAGACGTCATGCTCGGCGCCGTCATGTTCGGCCACAGGGGCTTCCAGCCGGTCCTCGACGCGATCATCAAGCTCGCCGAAGTGGCCGCCAAGGAGCCGCGCGACTTCCAGCCGGCAGACTACTCCGCTCTCGAAACCGAAATGCTCGGCCTTGCCGAAGTTGAACTTCGCGAAGCCTACAAGATCACCCAGAAGGCCGACCGCTACGCCGCCGTCGACGCCGTCAAGGCGAAGGTGAAGGCGCACTTCCTCCCCGAGGAAGGCGAAGCCCGGTACACGGCCGAAGAAGTCGGCGCGATCTTCAAGCATCTGCAGGCGAAGATCGTCCGCTGGAATATCCTCGACACCAAGAGCCGCATCGACGGCCGCAACCTCGAAACCGTCCGTCCGATCGTTTCGGAAGTCGGTCTTCTGCCGCGCACCCACGGTTCGGCGCTCTTCACCCGCGGCGAAACCCAGGCGATCGTGGTTGCCACCCTCGGCACCGGCGAAGACGAGCAGTATGTCGACAGCCTGACGGGCATGTACAAGGAGCGCTTCCTGCTCCATTACAACTTCCCTCCCTACTCGGTTGGCGAGACCGGCCGCATGGGCTCCCCGGGCCGCCGTGAAATCGGCCACGGCAAGCTCGCATGGCGTGCGATCCGTCCGATGCTGCCGACGCCTGAGCAGTTCCCCTACACGCTACGCGTCGTCTCCGAGATCACCGAGTCGAATGGCTCGTCCTCGATGGCGACCGTCTGCGGTACCTCGCTCGCTCTGATGGATGCCGGCGTTCCGCTGGCAAAGCCGGTGGCCGGTATCGCCATGGGTCTGATCCTGGAAGGCGATCGTTTCGCTGTCCTGTCCGACATTCTCGGTGACGAAGACCACCTCGGCGATATGGACTTCAAGGTCGCCGGTACCGCCGACGGCATCACCTCGCTGCAGATGGACATCAAGATCACCGGTATCACCGAAGAGATTATGAAGGTCGCCCTTGGCCAGGCCCAAGGCGGTCGCGTCCATATCCTCGGTGAAATGTCCAAGGCCATCACCGAAAGCCGCGGCCAGCTCGGCGAATTCGCTCCGCGCATCGAAGTCATGAACATCCCGGTCGACAAGATCCGCGAAGTCATCGGCTCCGGCGGCAAGGTCATTCGCGAAATCGTCGAAAAGACCGGCGCGAAGATCAACATCGAGGATGACGGCACCGTCAAGATCGCCTCCTCCTCCGGCAAGGAGATCGAAGCGGCCCGCAAGTGGATCCACTCGATCGTTGCCGAACCTGAGATCGGCCAGGTCTACGAAGGCACGGTCGTCAAGACCGCCGACTTCGGCGCCTTCGTGAACTTCTTCGGCGCCCGCGACGGCCTCGTCCACATCTCGCAGCTTGCTTCCGAGCGTGTTGCCAAGACCCAGGACGTCGTCAAGGAAGGCGACAAGGTCTGGGTCAAGCTGCTCGGCTTCGACGAACGCGGCAAGGTTCGCCTGTCGATGAAGGTCGTCGACCAGGCCACCGGCCAGGAAATCCCGAACGAGAAAAAGAAGGAAGAAGCGGCCGAATAAGCCGCCTTCCAGATTTGCTACCGGGCGCGGGAATGCTTCCGCGCCCTTTTTTGTATGAGAAGACGAGACGAGACCATGAGCAGCGAGACGCTGAAGACCCTGTTCCATCCCTTTGCCAGCGGCACAGTCGCGGCGCCCGGCGAGGGCGAGCGCGTGCTCTTCCTCGGCGCCGAGGCAGGCTTTGCGCTGCCTGAAGGCTTTGCCGCCTCGCTCAGCGCCGTTCAGGGCTTCCGGCCGCTCTACCGGCAGCTGCTGGCGCAGCGGATCGAAGCGAAGCCGGAGATCGACGGCGAGGACTACGATGCAGCTCTGGTGCTCTGCACTAAGCACAAGGGCGAGAACGAGGCCAATCTCGCCGCTGCGATCGCCCGTACGCGGCTCGGCGGCCTGATCGTCGTTGCCGGCGCCAAGGAAGACGGTATCCAGCCGCTGCGCAAGCGGATGGAAGGTTTCAATCTTGCCGTCGATCATATGCCGAAATATCACGGCGTCGCCTTCTGGTTCGGCCGGCCGGCGGAGGCAGACGAGATTGTCTCCAAGCTGGCAAAGGCGCCGGTGCGCGTCGACGGCCGTTTCAATGCAACCGCCGGCATGTTCTCGCATGACCGCATCGATGCCGGATCGGAGCTGCTGGCCTCGCGCCTGCCTGAGGATTTCACCGGCGACGTTGCGGATTTCGGTGCCGGATGGGGCTATCTCTCCGTCGAGATGGCGCGGAAGTCGCGTGGACTGACGCGTCTCGACCTCTACGAGGCCGATCACGCGGCTCTGGAGGCTGCCAGGGATAATCTGGCTAAGAACTGCCCGAACGCGCCTGTGCGCTTCTTCTGGCACGATCTGGCGGGTGAGCAGGTCAAAGATAAATACGATCTCGTCATCATGAACCCGCCCTTCCATGAGGGGCACGCGGCCGAGCCGGCGCTCGGCCAGGCAATGATCAAGACTGCCGCATCCGCCCTTCGCGGCGGCGGCCGCCTGATGCTCGTCGCCAATCGCGGCCTGCCTTACGAGCCGGTGCTGGCGGCGAATTTTAGAGAAAGCGGCGAAACCTGCCGTAACGCCCGGTTCAAGGTGCTGTGGGCGAAGAAATAAGCCTACGCGGCTTCGACGCTGATCCCATCATCGAACAACAAAAAGGCCGTGCGCATCATCTGCGCACGGCCTTTGAGTTTCAATCGAATAAGTGTTTATTCGACGTCCGCTTTGCGTAGCGTTTCCAGCGTCGGCATGGAGGTGACGTTGAAGCCGGCGTCGACGAAGTGGATTTCGCCGGTGACGCCGGAGGAAAGGTCGGAAAGCAGGTAGAGAGCCGAACTGCCGACCTGATCGATGGTCACGGTCTTGCGCAGCGGCGCATTGCGCTGGTTCCAGGAGAGGATCGCGCGCGCATCGGAGATGCCGGCGCCGGCAAGCGTGCGGATCGGGCCGGCGGAAATGGCATTGACGCGGATGCCGCGCGGGCCGTAGTCGGCGGCGAGATAGCGCACCGAAGCCTCGAGCGCTGCCTTGGCGACGCCCATGACGTTGTAATTCGGGATGACGCGCGTCGAGCCATTATAGGTCAGCGTCAGCATCGCACCACCATCTTCCATCAGCGGAGCGCAGCGCTTGGCGATCTCGGTGAAGGAGAAACAGGAAATGACCATGGTGCGGCTGAAATTCTCACGCGTCGTGTCGGCGTAGAGACCCTTCAGCTCGTTCTTGTCGGAAAAGCCGATGGCATGGACGATGAAATCGAGCTTGCCCCAGCGCTCGCTTATCGCGTCGACGACGGCATCGACCGAGGCGATGTCCTCGACGTCGCAGGGCAGGACGAAATCCGAGCCCACTTCGGCGGCCAGCGGCCTGACGCGCTTGCCGAGCGCATCGCCCTGATAGGTGAAGGCGAGTTCCGAACCCTGTGCGGCGAGAGCTTTTGAAATTCCCCAGGCGATCGAGTGGTTGTTGGCGACGCCCATGACGAGCCCGCGCTTACCCTGCATGATTCCCGTCATATCATTATTATCCGTTATAGCGCTGGAAGACGAGCGTAGCGTTGGTGCCGCCGAAGCCGAAGGAATTGGAGAGGGCAATGTCGATTTTCGCGTCGTCGATACGCTTGCGCACGATCGGGACGCCTTCGAATTCAGGATCGAGCTCGGTGATATGGGCGCTTTCGCCGATGAAGCCTTGCTGCATCATCAGCAGGGAATAGATCGATTCCTGCACACCGGCAGCGCCGAGCGAATGGCCGGTCAGCGACTTGGTCGACTGGATATGCGGGATCTTCGAGCCGAATACTTCGCGGATGGCGCCGATTTCCTTGCTGTCGCCGACCGGCGTCGACGTGCCGTGGGTGTTGACGTAGTCGACGTCGCCTTTGACGGTGGCGAGCGCCTGGCGCATGCAGCGAATAGCGCCTTCGCCCGAGGGCGCGACCATGTCGTATCCATCAGAGGTTGCGCCGTAGCCGACGATTTCGGCGTAGATCTTGGCGCCGCGGGCCTTGGCGCGTTCCAGCTCCTCGAGCACCAGCACGCCGGCGCCGCCGGCAATGACGAAACCATCGCGGTTGACGTCATAAGCGCGCGAGGCGCTGTCCGGCGTGTCGTTATATTTGGAGGACATGGCGCCCATGGCGTCGAAGAGGTTGGACATCGTCCAGTCGAGATCCTCGTGACCGCCGGCGAACATCACGTCCTGCTTGCCCCACTGGATCATCTCGGCGGCGTTGCCGATGCAATGCGCCGACGTCGAGCAGGCCGACGAGATCGAATAATTGACGCCGTGGATCTTGAACCAGGTGGCGAGCGTGGCCGATGCAGTCGAGGACATCGCCTTCGGCACGGCGAAGGGGCCGATGCGCTTCGGGCTGTTGTTCTTCACGGTGATCTCGGCAGCCTCGATCAAGGTGCGGGTGGACGGGCCGCCGGAGCCCATGATGATACCGGTGCGCTCATTCTGAGCGTAGTCTTTCTCTTCCAGGCCGGAATCGGCAATCGCCTGTTTCATGGCGACATGGTTCCAGGCGCCGCCCTGCGACAGGAAACGCATGGCGCGGCGGTCGACCAGTTCGGCAAGTTCCGCCGAACCGAGCTTGGGACTGCCCCAGACCTGGCACTTGAATCCATGTTCGGCGAAATCGCTCGAAAAGGAGATACCCGACTTTGCCTGCCGCAAGGCTTCGGTGACTTCGGCCGCGTCGTTTCCGATCGAGGACACGACACCCAGACCTGTGACAACTACCCGTCTCATCTGATCAAACCTTTGTTGTTTTCGTCAGCCGCTCGAAATGCGGTTTCAGGCCGTCTTGTCTTTCGATAGACCGACGCGAAGATCGGCCGCCTGATATATGGTCTCGCCGTCCGCCTTTAGCCAGCCGTCGGCGGTGCCGAGGACCAGACGGCCGCGCATGACACGCTTGAAGTCGATGCCATATTCGATCAGCTTCGTCTGTGGCCGGACCATGCCCTTGAATTTCACTTCGCCGGTCGAAAGCGCCATGCCGCGGCCTTCTTCGCCGAGCCAACCCAGAAAGAAACCGGTCAGTTGCCACATGCCGTCGAGACCGAGGCAGCCCGGCATGATCGGATTGCCTTCGAAATGGCATGGAAAATACCAGTCGTCCGGGCGTACGTCGTATTCCGCCCTGAGGTAGCCCTTATCGAAGGTGCCGCCCGTTTCGGAAATCTCCGTGATGCGGTGAACCATCAGCATGGGCGGCAGGGGCAGCTGCGCATTGCCGGGGCCGAACAGCTCGCCGTGCGCGCAAGCGATGAGTTCTTCATACGAGAAGCTGGACTGTCTGGTCGTCATAAAGTTTCTTCTTCCCCCCGCGTCAAGCCGATGGATGTGAACGTGTAGTCCAAGTTCTTCAGAAAATGAAGCACAAGCAAGGCAGCTTCATTCATCGCCCCGGACCAGGCTTGCGCCATTATTTGGTGGTCGCATACAGGAAGGCTAGGGCTGGGACCAGACCTATTTGCGTCAAAAGCCCGTTTTTGCCGCGTTTATCAGGCTCCCGTCCCCATTGAACTATTGAAAGGCTCCGATGCAAAAGTTATACCGCTTAAAGAAACATGATTGCTTTATGCCAGAATAACCGGAGTTGGTTCTGATGACGGGTGCACTCCCGATCGCAATAGAGGTAAGGCTGCGCGGTGCAGGCCTGCGCCCCACCCGCCAGCGCGTCGCGCTCGGCGACCTCCTGTTTGCCAAGGGCGACCGGCATTTGACTGTCGAGGAACTGCACGAGGAGGCGGTTGCCGCCGGCGTGCCGGTGTCTTTGGCAACCGTCTACAACACGCTGCACCAGTTCACCGAAGCCGGTCTCATCCGCGTTCTCGCCGTCGAGAGCGCCAAGACCTATTTCGACACCAATGTTTCAGACCATCACCATTTCTTCGTCGAAGGCGAGAACGAGGTGCTCGACATTCCCGTCAGCAACCTGACGATCGCCAATCTGCCGGAACCGCCTGAGGGCATGGAGATCGCCCATGTCGACGTGGTGATCCGCCTGCGAGCGAAGCAGGGCTGACGACGTCTCTAAATTAGGCTTCACATGACATCGTCGGGATGCCGGCCGGGCTTGTGCCTGTAGGTCGGAAAGGTCCAGCCGAACCACAAGGCTCCACCGCGCACACCAAAGGCCGCCACGACGCCGCAGGCAGACGCCAGATAGAGCTGCATTCCAAGCGCATTGGCGAGCGTGAACACACTGGCGCCGATAAGGGCTGCGGTTACGTAGATTTCCGGCCTCAACAGCACCGAAGGCTCGTTTGCCATCAGATCGCGCAGGATGCCGCCGAAGGTCGCCGTCAGCGTGCCGGTGACGATCGCAATTGTCGGCGAACCGGTGGCGGCGAGGCCCTTGGCAGCACCGATCACGCAATAGGCGGCAAGGCCGATCGCATCCAGCCAGATCAGCAGGCGATAGCGCGATTCCAGCAGGTGGGCGGTGAAGAAAACGATGACGCCCACGATGCAGCAGACGAGGATATAGGCAGGGTTCAGCACCCAGAAGACCGGTACGCGGCCGAGCACGATATCGCGCACGGTGCCGCCGCCGGTTCCCGTCACCATGGCAAAAAACAAAAAACCGATCAGGTCCAGTTGCTTGCGCGAGGCGGCGAGCGCGCCTGTCGCGGCAAACAGCGCAATGCCGGCATAATCGAGATAGACGAGCAGAGACATGCGAGCCCCGGAACCGGCGGAAGTTCAGAGCATGACGCCGAAAAGTGTGAGCGGTTTTCGGACGACATCATGCTCTTACTCTTGAATTGAGAACAGGATTCAGATTTTAGGCCAACTAGGCCTAAAATCATCCTGTTCTCGGGAATCAATCACGGCGGCAAGGGCGGCGCAAGGCGGCGCGGCCATAAAGCTGAAGTCTTTGATTTAATGCATGTCGTTGTCCCAAAACCGCTACACAGTTTTGGGCGACATGCATTAGGAGCCTTTATCCAAAGAGGAAAGCCGTGAAAACGCTGGTGCTCGCCGTTCTGAATATCGTCCTGCTGCTTGCCATGCCGGCTGTCGCCTTCAGTCAGCAATCGCTGATCTCCGACCCTGAGATCTACGAGAAGAAACATTTCCAGGAGCAGTGCAAGACGGCCGAGTTTGCCGACGGCTTCATCATCCGGCAGGACATCAACAATGACGGCCTGATCGACGCGGTGGTCAACGAGGGCCAGCTGACCTGCGACGGGCAGAAGGGGCCGCAATGCAATGACGACGGCTGCACCTATAATTTCTACCTGCAGGTTGCCGAAGGCGGTTATTTCATGATCGCGACGGCACAGATCTATGGCTACGATTTCGTCCAGCGCTTCGGCAACATGGTGCTGGCGATGAAGATGCATCCGCGCTTCTGCGACCGCACCGAAGGTGATCCCTGCACCGTGACGGCACGCGTCCGCGGCACGAAATTCGTCACCATCTCGAAGAAGTAAATCCTAGAGCCGTTCCGGGTTTCCTGGAAGCGCGGAACCGCTCTAGCCTTTTGTTTTGACGCAATTCCCGGCAAAAGAGCTTCGCGCTTTGCCTGGGAAAACCGCTTCGCACTTTTCCTGGAATTGCTCTATTGCGGATAAAGTTCCGACGTGCGGCCGGCGAGATAATAGCCGACCAGGCCGTACCATTCGCGGATCGCCGTCGCCATGTTCTGCGCATTGAGGTTCGGCTGGGTGAAATCAAACCCAAGTCTCACCTGGCCGTCGGTGCGATAATCGGTCGGCCAGGGCACGATATCGATGCCGAGCTTGCGGAAGATGCCGACGGAGCGCGGCATGTGAAAACCCGACGTGATCAGCAGGCAATTGGAAAGCCCCTGGCTTGCCAGGAATTCCTTGGTGTTGACGGCGTTTTCGAAGGTCGTGCGCGATTGCCTCTCCTCGATCAGGCGATCCCTGCCGACGCCGAAGAGCGGGAAGAAACGCTCGGACGCGGCCGCATCGCCTTCATAGATGCCGGAGATGGAGCCGTCGCCGCCCGACACCAGAATGCGCGACTGGGGAAATTTCTGCGCCAGCCGCAGGGCTTCGATGAAGCGATCGGCTCCACCATTGAATTCTATGCCGTGGCGCGCCGTGTTCACCTCATTTTCGAAGGCGCCGCCGAGCACGATCATGCATTGCAGGCTATCGGGATCGGCGGCGGGCTTTGCGAAGCGCTGCTCGAGACCCTGCATCAGCAGGTTGCCGGCCGTGGTGTAGAGCGTAACGAAGAGGATGAGGGCCGAACCGGCTGCGCCGAGGATACTTAAGATACGCCAGCGCAGAAGGCCGGCAAGCAGGGCAAGGAAGACGAGGAAGAATGCCAGCGACAGCGGCTGAGCGAAAATCCAGACAAGCTTCGAAATCAGGAACAAGACCCACTCCTTGAGGATTGGCGGCGATCCTTCCTATCCGATTCGACGGCAACAGGAATGCGACGGTTTTATTTCGCGCGCGTGATGGCCGATCCGCTCGGTGCGATCTTCTGGTTGAAGCGGCGCTGAAGCGGCCGCGGGATGAGCATGGCGGCAAGCGCAAGCACCATGGCGAAGAGGGAGACCAGCCACAGCGCATGTGCGCCCGTCAGCCGTGTCAGGACGGCGCCGGCGATCGCGCCGAGCACCATACCGCCCCAGGGCACGATCTGGATCGTCCATTCGACACGACGATCGCCGATGATCCAGCGGCCGATGCCGCGGCCGAAACGCGACAGGGCGCCGGTCACGTAGGTCAGCCCGATCGGCAGGCCTTCGATGTGTTCGACGGCAGCATTCACCATGCCCATGGAAAAAACGATCATGTAGAACCGTGCGAAGAGCATGTTCTGCACCGTCATCATCGAGGCGAGCGCCAGAACCAGCCCGACGCAGCCAAGCACCACGAAAATGCGGCGTTGCGAGACATGAGAGATGACGATGCCTGCCGCATTGCCGAGCACGAAAACGACGATGGCGGAGATCAGCACCGCGGCGTGATAAAGATTGCCGTCGCTCAAGGCCAGTGCCGCCCGAGTCGTGTTCCCCGTCATGAAGGAGACGAAATCGCCGGTCAGCAGAAGACCGGTCGCATCGGTCATGCCGGCCAGAAACGAAATCGAGCCGACGAGGGCAAGCCCGGTCAGGGTTCGTCGGGTCCGGATGATGCGGCGGCGTCTTGCTCTGGTCATTGGCTGAAGGTCCTGGAGCCGAATCGCTGAGATTGCGGCAACAAGCATACATCGTCCTATTGAGGAAATGGCAAAGGCGATCGGAAGGGGATTGGAGGCGGACTTGAACGGCAAGACATTTTCGATGTCTGAGAGCCCCAGCCTTGTGTTTTGCCAGGCGCGACTTCAGATCACTCGCAAGTCAAGCCTCTTAGGCCGGCTAAGCGCGTATTGACGCATGAAGCTGGCCGCAGACCGTAAGGCTTTCGCGCATTGCCTTCACGCGCATCTCGGCATCTTCGAATGAATAGGCCCAGATTTTGGCAGACCAAGTCGAGAGGCCCATCTTGTATTCAAGGGCGAACAGATAGATTGCCCGACCGTGTTCGTCCATTCGGACGAACTGAGCGTCGGGCCTTTCGCGGGTGTCGCGAAGTTTGTTGAAACTGATTACGCTCATATTTGAACTCATTTAACACTGAGGCAGGAAGACAATCGTCTATCGCTGGCCTGTCGCCGCCGACAGTTCCAACAGTTGCCAACACCTGTTGTTCCCGGCCTGCCGCCATTTTTTACCGGATTCGCGCGCAGCTCTCTGATGCACGGCGGATAATGCGAAGGTTATCAATACTGTGCGACATCGCACTGGAACGATCTGCTCGGATTGCCGTTCCAAAGTCGAATCGAGCCGCGAAATCCCTTCCGGCAACGCTAGTGCGCGCGGTCCGCCGCAGCCTCCCGGCATCGTTGTGTTTCCGTCGCTTGGGGAGAGGTCCGCCGATGAGCGAAACGACATGTTTGTCCGATACCGCACGGCAACGATTAGGATGTTCGGGACTTTCCTTTCAATCCCAGGAGAGAAAAATGACGTCTCTATCTTCACCACGTCCTGCGTCACATTGTGAAAAAACATCCTCCGTCGAGTTGGAGATTGTCGCACTCACTCCGGCGTTGCGCGCCTTCGCCCGAAGATTCCTGCGAAGTGAGGACGACATCGATGATCTCGTGCAGGAAACGCTGCTGAAGGCGTTCAATTCAATTCATCTCTACCATCCCGGCACCTCTCTCAAATCCTGGCTCTTCACAATCCTTCGAAATACGTTCTGCAGCAACTATCGCCGGCGGCAGCGTGAGCCGGTCGGAATGGACGTGACAATGGAGCAAGTCGCAATTGCCCCGAGCCAGGAATGGGCGCTTCGCGAGCGCGAGCTGCAACAGGCGCTGACCCGCCTCTCCGACGACAGACGCCGTGCGCTAACGCTGGTGGCGGCCGGAACGAGCTATGAAGATGCCGCCAAGATCTGCGGCTGCCGGGTTGGCACCTTGAAAAGCCGCGTCAGCCGCGCCCGCGAGACCCTGCAGTCGCTGCTGGGTAACCAACTCATCGACTAATCGCGCTTCTGTTTCCGTCGCCGCCAATCAGCAATCATCACACAGCCGTCCTTTGTGAGGCTGAACGTCGGGAGCCACATGGCGCATCCGCCGAGGCTCCCGCACCGCACGCCGAGACGCCGCCCGCCGGAACATATCCTCTCTTTTCAGGTTCGGTGGCTTCAGCTTTTTCCGAACTCTAGGAGACAAAACATGGATAGGAATGAACTTGGAAAAGGTCTCGCGGTGATCACCGGCGCCTCGACGGGCATTGGCTATGAACTTGCCAAATGCGCGGCGCAGGAAGGCTATGATCTGATTATCGCCGCCGACGAGACACGCATCCAGCAGGCAGCGGCGAGCCTGAAGGAGTTTGGCACGTCGGTCCAGGCGATCGAAACCGACCTCTCCACCGAAGACGGCGTCGACCGGCTGATGGAAGCCATCGAAGCTTCCGGGCGTTCGGTCGATTTGCTGATGGCCAATGCCGGGCGCGGCCTTGGCAAGGGTTTCCTCGACCAGGATTTTGCGGAAGCGCGAAAAGTCGTCGATACGAACATCGTCGGCACCATCTATCTCGTCCAGCAGGTCGGCAACCTGATGCGCAGCCGCGGCGAGGGTCGGATTCTGCTGACCGGTTCCATCGCCGGCTTCATGCCCGGCTCCTACCAGGCCGTCTACAATGGAACGAAGGCCTTCATCAACAGCTTCTCCTTCGCCCTGCGCGAGGAATTGAAAGAGACTGGCGTGACCGTCAGCTGCCTGATGCCCGGCGCGACCGATACCAAATTTTTCGAGCGCGCCGATCTCATGGATACCTCCGTCGGGCAGGCCAAGAAGGATGATCCGGCTGACGTCGCCAAGATCGGCTTCGATGCCATGATGGACGGTGAAGGGGATATCGTCAGCGGCTGGAAGAATAAACTGCAGGCGGCCGTCGCCAATGTGACGCCGGCAAGCATTCTTGCTCATCAGCATGCCAAAATGGCTGAACCAGGTTCAGGCAAGGAGTAGATTACCCTGACGCGTCGATCCAGACGAGATCGGCAATCCCGTCTACTTCTCACGCGGCTGCTTCAATCGTCTTCCGGCCGCCACCATCTTGCCGTCGCGGCGTAACGTGATGCCCTCCAAAAGCGTTCGAGCGGCATTGCGCACCTCCTCCTGAAAGGCTTTGTCTCTTTCAAAAGCATTGTGGCTGGTGGCGTAGGGCTCCCAATAACCGATGTAACGTTCAACCTCGGCCGAGGCTCCGGCCGGGATGAGGTCCATCGACGTCAGCCAATTCGAGACGCTGCGCCGGACATTCTCGACCCCTTCGGTATCGCCGTGGACGACGACTGAAAACAGGCGGCCGGAAAGATGGCGCGGATAGCCCCATCCCCGCATCTCGAGCTCCTTGGCCTCCTTGGCATGTTTGCCATGCGTGCTCGTCGGATCCGGATTGCCGCCGTCGGCGCAGACAAGCCGGTCGATCATCAGTTTCAGCGGCGAGGGCGTCTGGTACCAGTTCACCGGGCTGACGATCATGATGCCATGGGCCTCGACCCACATCGGATAGATGTCGTTCATCCAATCGTGGATCTGTCCGAGCGAATAGTTCGGATAGCAGGAGCACGGCCAGTGACAGAGTGCGGCCGATGTCGAGAAGCACGCCTTGCATGGGTGAATCTGTCGGCCATACTCGGACGCGATGCGACTGAGGTCGAGGACGGTGACGATGACGCCGGCGGCGGCAAACACCTCCCTGGCGATTTCGACCATCCGAAAACTTTTCGAAAGCTCGCCCGGACAGCTATGTTCACTTCGCGACGAACCGTTGATGAGGAGGACGCGCGACGGCGCGTTCTTTTCCTCGAAGCGCGCTTGCGCAGCGCGGATTTGATCTCTCGCCGCGAGCCAGTCGACGCCAAGATCATAGTCCGGGTCGGCAAATTCTGGTCCGGCCTTTCTGGTTATCGGGCTCTTTCGCGAATGGGCGTAAGCATCCCAAGCAGCCGCGGCGACTTTGCCGAGTTCGTCTTCCAGGGTTTCGTACACTTGATCCTTGAACTGGCTCAGGAAACGCTCCTTGAATTCGCGCTCGTCGAGGCGAGGGCTCGGGCTGCCTTTTCGCGGTTCAAGGTCAGGTGCGGTTGCGGCTGGTTCGTCAGGCATGGGACCTCCACGCATCTATGCGCTCGACACAACGCGGTGAGCCGGCTTCTGTTCCGCTGCCTCCAAGTTGCATCGTCTATCGAGGATCTGTGTTCAGGCCGGAACAATCGGCCGTTGTCCCGGTTCGGAAATAAAGCTGATCGGATATCCCATGCAGCAAGGGGCTTTGGGATCATGAATTCTCGCAACCAAGCCGTCTTTTCGAACGCAAGAGCCACTGGCTTCGTCCGGATAAATCGTGCCAGCTGGATCGACACATTGCGTGTGGTTGCGGCTGTCATGGTTCCGACGGCTGCCAAAGGTGTCATCATTCGCCGCCCGATCATGGAACGCCTGGCACAGCGGCAGGATCTGGACACCGGTGCTGTCAGGCAGATGCAGCGGCTGGTGAAGAAATATGGCAGGGCGCCTCTGCTGTTGCCTATCCCGTTCCGGCCGCAGTTGCTGGTGCTCGACCCTGCCGACGTCTCGACGGTGCTCGAGTGTTCACCCCAGCCATTTGCCACGGCAACCTGGGAGAAACGCGCCGCTCTTGCGCATTTCGAACCGAAAAACGTGCTGATCTCACCTGCCTCGCGGCGGACCGAGCTTCGGCCGATCCATGAACACACTTTGGCAAGCGCGGACCGGCTGCATCCCTCTTCGGCCCGCTTCAAGACGATCGTCGATTCCGAACTCCTGGAGATTTTGGACGGCATCGGTTCCGGCGGGCCGAACGAACTCGATTGGTCTGCGTTCTCGCTAGCCTGGTTCCGGATTGTCCGCCGCACCGTACTCGGCGATCGCGCGCGCAACGACGTCACTTTGACGAAGACCTTGAACGACCTTCGAAGCCGGGCGAATTGGGCTTTTGCAGCTTCCATCGATCGGCACAAGCTTCGGCAGTTTCAGCAGCAGCTGGGTCAATATCTGCGCCAGCCGGAGGAGGGCAGCCTGATTGGTCGGCTGCCGAAAGGCAGCGATTTCGATTTGGAAAGCCAGGTGGCCCAATGGCTGTTTGCCTTCGACGCCGGCGGGATTGCTGTTTTCCGGACGCTTGCGCTGCTTGCTTGCCATCCGAGCTACTGGGCCAAAGCCGTTGACGAGGTTAAAGATCCCGAACTTGAGCGTCCCTTCACACGCAATTGCCTGCTCGAGGCTCTGCGTCTCTGGCCGACGACACCCGTCATTCTCAGAGAGCTGACCGAGGATATCAGATCCGGCGACAGGACCGTGGCGCGCGGCACGGGCGTCATCATCTTCGCGCCCTTCTTTCACCGTGATCCCGAGCTGGCTTATGCAAACCGGATGGAACCAAGTATCTGGGGGCCCAACGACACCTTGCCGACAGTCGGATTCGTACCTTTCAGCGCTGGTGCTGCCATTTGTCCAGCCCACAATCTCGTACCGGCGATTGCAAGCTTCGCCATCGGCGCGCTGTTGTCGCAGGCAGATATCACGCTGCTTCAACCGTCTCTGACAGTCGGCGACCTGCCCGGCACCCTCAACCACTTCGATATTCGGCTACGGCTAAGCAGGCAGCGGGTTGGAGCCGGTGCGCCGCATGCTGCGGCAGGCTTTCCGCCTCATTGAAATCCATTCTTTGTCGCAGTGGCGATCCGCAGAAGCGATAGTCTTTAGGTCTTAGCTGCCGGCGGCGGCTCAACTGCATAATGGCGTTGGCCTCGTCGGCACAGATAGACCTCGCGTTCCGGATGATCGTCGATTCGAAAGCCGGCGCTGCGCAGCATCGCCTCGACCGCCGCCTGGTTGGGAATGAACCAGTTTGTCGGATCGGACGCGTAGCGTTCCTCGACAAAGAAAAGCTTCGGATATTCCGGCTGGTCGAAGATGCTCCATTCGGAAAAGTCGTAATCTTCCCTGAGGTCGGGAATGCGCTCGTCGCCGCGCTGGAGGCACTGGAACAGCATCATGTCGCCGACAGCGTGTTCATAAAGAAGATCCAGCGCCAGCAGGGGGTGGCGCAGGTGATAGAGCACGCCCATGAAGATCACCAGATCGAATTTCTCGCCTAGTCGAGCGACGTCATAGACCGACATCTGCCGGAACTCGATTTCGGCTTGCAATTGTTCCGCCGCGAAGCGGGCCTGCGCCAGGTAGCGCGGGTCGGAATCGATGCCGACGACACGGGCGGCGTTGCGGCGTTTCATCTCAAGGGCATAGAAGCCGGCGTTGCAGCCGACGTCGAGCACGCTGAGGCCGCTGAGATCGGCCGGCAGCACATGCTGAAACCCTTTCCACTTGAAGGTGGGATAGTCTCCGAGGAAATGATCGGCCGCTGTCATGTGGCCGCCGATGTTCAAATTCTGAAACCACGGCCCGAGTTCCTGAATCCGCTTTTGCAGGTCCTGATCCCTTGTCGGCTGTGCTGCATCCATCTGGCTCTCCTTCGTCGTTCATCGCTCACATGTCAGACGCCGATCGCAGTGCGTCCGGCTTTTGCACCTTGCCTCCAGTTCGAGCGCCGCGTGACCTTCGCGCCGTCGAAGCCGCCGTCAGGACGGGCCGCGGCGATGAACCAATCGGCGGTCAGGCGCAGACCTTCGGCAAGCGGGATCGTCGGCTGCCAGCCGAGAAGGTCTTTTGCCCGCGAAATGTCGGGCCGTCTGCGCTGCGGGTCGTCTTGCGGCAGCGGCCTGTGGACGACGACCGATGTCGACGGCATCATGGCCAGCACCATGTCGACCAGCTGGTTGATCGTGAATTCGCCGGGATTGCCGAGATTGACCGGGACGCCCGGATTGGGATCGACATCCATCAGCGCTATCAATCCTGCGACGAGGTCGCTGACGAAGCAGAAGGAACGCGTCTGGTCGCCGCTTCCAAAAATCGTCAGCGGCGCGCCTGATATGGCTTGCACCAGCAGATTGGAGATGATCCGCCCGTCGCTCGGCTGCATACGCGGCCCATAGGTGTTGAAGATGCGGGCAACACGTGCGTCCACCTTGCCGGCCCGCAGCATATCGAAGCAAAGCGCTTCCGCCGCCCGCTTGCCTTCGTCGTAACAGGCGCGCGGACCTGTGCAGCTGACATTGCCACGGTAGTCCTCCGTCTGCGGATGCTCGACCGGATCGCCATAGACCTCGCTCGTCGACGCCTGCAGGAGCGAGGCGCGATGCTGTTCGGCCAACGAAAGCAGATTGCCGGTGCCGGCAACGCAGGTCATCATCGTATGCACCGGGTCTGCCTGATATTGTGGGGGAGATGCCGCACAGGCGAGGTTGTAGATCTGGTCCAAAGGCTCTTCGAGGCTGAAGAGATGGCAGATGTCCTTTTCGATCAAACGGAACTTCGGATGGTTGATCAACGGCCGGACATTGTCCTCCGATCCGGTGATATAGCTGTCGACACAGATCACCCGGTCGCCGCGGGCCAGCAGCGCATCGCATAAATGCGAACCGACGAAACCGGCTCCTCCGGCGACAAGCACAGTCTTCACTCTTCCGTTTCGCGTCCTCTGCAGCATCATGCGTCTCCTAGGCTGAAATGGATTGAGGCTGGGGGCGACTGTCGTTCACCCCATCTTCTGGCAGTTCTCGCAAGGCGGCGGCGAGTTCACGAGCCCGCACCTCGCCGGTATGGCGCTCAAGCACCGTCGCCCTGGCGGCCGATGCCAGCGCGCGACGCCCCTCGGGAGAGATTTTCGTCAGGGCGTCGATCACATGATCCGATCCTTTGGCGATGATGATCGCCTGACCGTCGGCAAAGAGTTCTTCCAGCCCGCGCCAGTCGTCGCTGATGATCGGCGTGCCGCAGGCAGCGGCCTCGAACAGCCGCACGCTCGGTGACCAGCCCGCGGCAATCATGTCGCTTCGCGTGACGTTGAGCGTAAAACGCTGCCGGCTGTAGAAGCTCGGATGATCGGCAGGTGGCAGGTGCTCGATCCGCTCGACATTTGCCGGCCAGTCGATATCCCCGGGATATTGAGGACCGGCAACTACGAAGCTCAGATGCGGCAGCTGCCTGGCAGGCTCGACCAGCAGCCGCTCCAGCGTTGGCTGCCGGTCGGAACTGTAGGTGCCGAGATAGCCGAAATCCCAGCGGAACGGCTCGCCCGTTGCCTGATATCGGCTCGCATCGACGGAGCAGTAGAGAGCGATCGCCTTGCGCGCGCCGTATCGACGTTCGAGCCGCGCCAACACCTCTCCGCCCGAAAACGAGAAGCAGGCGTCGAAGGTCGCAAGCTGTCGGCGCGCCAGATATTCCTCGTCGCCACGGTCGAGTTTCGCCAGTGTGACCGGGGTGTCGATGTCGTAAAAGCACAGCCGTCGTGGCTTAAGGGCGGCGATCCTGTCGATAACGGTGACGCCGGATGGGACATATGACCCTATGATCACGGCGTCCGCCGCCTTGATCCGATCGGCATGGTTTTCGATCATCTCATCGATGTCGCTGTAGTGGACGAGCTGGCAGAATTCGGGATCCGGAAGATCTCGATGCGCTGCATACCAGGGCACGTCGCGCTCCAGGAACAGCACCCGGTGCCCCTCAGCTTGCAAGCCGCCGATGAGGGCGCGATAGGTCGTTGCGTGACCATTGCCCCAGGACGACGACAAGGAGAGGCCGAGGATGACGATATCGAGCGGACTGGTCATTCGGCAGCCTCCGCTCGCGTGGCCCGGGCGCGGAAGATGGCATTGGCGGTCTCGGCGCGATTGCTATAGGTATGTTCGGCAAGCACGCGTCTCAGCGCCCGCTGTCCGATCGCCCTGGCCTGCTGCCATGTCAGACCGGCCAAAAGATCGGCGACATCCTGGCCGTCGCGCGCCACCAGGATTTCGTCGCCGGGCTTGAGAAACAGGTCGATGCCCTGCCAATAGTCGGTGATCAGGCAGGCGCCTGCGCCGGCCGCTTCGAAAACGCGGGTTGCCGGCGAAAAGCCATTTTCCGCCATGCTTGCACGCGAGATATTGAGCACCGCTTTCGGCGTCGCGTTGAAAGCGTTGTGGTCGCGGGTCGGGACATGCCCGATGTGAACGATGTTCGACGACAACGCTTTGTCACTCCAGCCGGACCCGCCGAGCAGAAACTTTTGCTGCGGCAGGCGTGCAGCCGGTTCGAGGAAAAATTGCTCGACCCGCGCTTCACGATCGGGCAGACGGTTGCCGAGAAAGGCAAGATCTGCGGTGAACCGCGCCTCTTCCTGCACCGGATGATGGGTTTCAGGATCGAGCGCGTTATAGATCGGCACACAGTCGGCTGCACCGAGGCTGCGATAGGCGTCGACCACGGGATTGCCGCCGCCATAGGTGAGGATGAGGTCTATCCGGCTCAAGGATTTGCGAAGCGGGTGCTCAGGGCTCTGCCGCAGCTCTGAGAGCGTTGCCGGCGCATCCACATCCCAAAAGATTTTCAGAGCCCGTTGTCTGGCGTGGCGAAGAACTTCCTGCAGCAGGAGATCGTCCTCGAAACCGACGCCGCTGGCTTTGACGACGATATCGGCCTCGGCCGCAGCCGCCGTCACCTCCTTCAGCGCCTCGATTGTGCCTTGGTAGACGACGACCTTGCACCATTCCGGCGGATCGATATCGCGGTTCTTCTGCCGGTCGTAGACGTCGGGCTCGTAGAAGGTGATGTCATAGCCCTTCTGCGCCAGAGCGCGCAGCAGGCCGCGATAATAAGTAGCGGCACCGTTCCAATAGGCGGAAACCAGGCTTGATCCGTAAAAGGCGATTTTCATTCGGCAGCCTCCTTGGCTGGCAGCTGCCCGACGACGCCCGCCGTGCCGCATTGCTCCAGAATCGAGAAGAGTTCATCGACGCGATGCCGGCAGGTATGCCGCGCGCGGATCGTCTCGAGACCCGATTTGATCAGCGCAGCCGCGAGAGCATCGTCCGTCATCACCTCGCGCAGCAGGCGCGTCATCTCCCGGCCATTCTCGGCGACGAGATAATCCTTGCCCGGCCTGAAAAGCGCCTCGGCATCGTGCCAGGGTGCTGAGATCAGCGGGATGCCGCAGGCCAACGCTTCGAAGACACGGATCGTCGGAATGCCGGGTAGGTTTTCGACATAGGGGCGCCGCGGGATATGCACGGTCGCTTTGTGGCCTGCGAAAGCGAGCGGCGCCTCTGCATTGGCGATCCAGCCGCCATAGACGATGTCTGCATCTTCGAGAGCATCGAGCGCCTGTTGAGGGTAACGCACACCGCGAACGGTCGTCTTCAACCGGAGCTCACGCGCGGGGCGGACGAGGAATTCCATCAGCTCGGTGGAGCGCTCGTCGTCACCCCAATTGCCGATCCAGATGAGATCGCCGGTCTTTTCGATCTCCGGCCTCGGATAAAACAGCGCGTCGTCGGCCGCCTCATGCCAGGTAAAGACCGATCTGCCCCAACCGGCCTGCAGATAGCGCTGCCGTAGCGTCTCGCCGAAGGCGAGCACGCCGTCATAATCTTCAAGCGTCAGTCCGGCGATATCGCCTTTTGCCGACACGGCCCGGTGATGTGTGTCGTGGAACAACAGGGTGAAATCGGCGCCGCTGCGCCGGGCTCGGCCGATCCGTTCCACCAGCGCCGGTTCCGTCCATTCGTGGACGACAACGACGTCGGCCTCGGCGATCGCCGCTTCGTGATCGAAATGCGGTCCGTAAATTTGCGAACGGAGCTGCGGGAACAGGTCGTGAAATTTCTCGACCGCCCTCGGCCCTTGATCGCTGAGCAGGTTGCTGCGGCTCCAGGATTCCTCGGGTTCGAGCGCCAGCGCCTCGTGATGGCGGCGGGTCAGCTCGCGCATGATGCCGCGCAGGAAGTGGGCGTTGCCATGGTTCCAGTCGGAAACCAGCGAATGGGTGTAAAATAGGAATTTCATGATTGCTCCGCCGCTACCGGGGTAAATTTGTCGTTCAGCAGCTGCGCATAGGTTTCGAGCACCGCTGCCGCCTGCCGTTCCAAACTGAAGGCTCGCGAGCGCTCCAGCGATCGCACCACGAGTTCGCCGCGCAATTGCTCGTCTTCGCTGAGGCGCATGCACACTGCTGCCAGGGACTGGGGATCATGCGGATCGAAGAACAGCGCGCATCCGTCCCATAACTCGCGATAGGTCGGGATATCGGACAGCACCAGAGCCGCGCCGCATCGCGCCGCCTCCAGGGCGGTCAGGCCGAAAGGCTCGTAAACGGATGGCGATACGACGATTTGCGCGCGCTGCATCAGGGCGATGGTCTTCGGATAGGACAGCGGTCCGCGATCGTCGGCGTCATTGAGCTGCAGTCGCTGTCCGTTGGGACCTGCGCAAGAACCTGCCATGACGACGGGCAGAGGCATCGCCGCTGCCGCCCTGTCGAGCACCGCGCCGTTTTTGCCCTCGTCCCACCAGCGCCCGGCCGCGAAGACGAAAATCTTCTTCGGACGCGGATCGGATCCGACGCGGCTGGCGTTGTGG
Organism: Rhizobium laguerreae; assembly: GCF_019778565.1. Taxonomy (NCBI): domain Bacteria; kingdom Pseudomonadati; phylum Pseudomonadota; class Alphaproteobacteria; order Hyphomicrobiales; family Rhizobiaceae; genus Rhizobium; species Rhizobium laguerreae. The sequence continues at coordinate 353,308 of NZ_JAAXQT010000006.1, forward strand.
ACCACCTTCAGTCCGGAGAGTGGACCGTAGGCGGCTTGCAGTGCATCCGCATGGCTCAGGCTCGGCGATAGTACCGCATCGGCGCGGTCGAAGCCCTCACGGTTTGCCTCGCGCTGCCAGACCCAGTCCGGCGGCACCGGCGTCCCGCGCACCGCGGCAAACCACGTGACGACGCAGGAATGGGAAACCGCGACAACGGGCAGCGGCGTATCGATGCCGGCGGCGTGGGACGGCAGGTTGAGATGCAGCAGATCGACGCGATAGTCTCTGGCGATCCGGGAGATTTCGGCGGGCGCGGCTGATATTTCGGCGCTGCTCGCCGCCATCCAGTCGAGAGGGGCATCGAGCCACACCAGCTGTCCCAGCGCTTTCGCCTCTGCGGTCTGCGTTGCCGACGGTGCGGGTCCGAGGCCTGCAAAGACGATTTCCATCCCCTGGTACCGAAACCCGGCGGCGAGATCCATCGCATAACGCCAGACGCCGCCAACCGCATCGAGGGTCATCAATATCCGGTTTCGTCGACGAATCATGCCGAGACCTTTCGATCGCGGCGCGGGATCGGCCGGCCGCCGAAACGGTTTTCGATGAGCCACTCGGCCAGATGCTGCAGTCCGCTTTCCCAGCCGACACGCGCGCTCCAGCCAAGCGTGTGCTGGAGCGCGCGGGTGTCTGCGACGAAGAAATACTGGTCGCCGGCTCGCCAGTCGTCGAAGGAGGTCTCGACCGGGCGCCCAATCAGCTTGCCGATCTCGCGCAGGACTGCGAGCACGCTGACGGCATTCGCCGGACCGCCTCCGAGGTTGAAGACGCGGCCCTTGATCCCGTCAATGCCATCGAGGACGCTGCGATAGGCGGCAATCGCATCCGCGACGTGCAGAACATCCCGGACCTGCTTGCCGTCGCCGTAGATCGACACGGGCTCTCCGGCGAGCGCCCGGATCAGGAAATGCGCCACCCAGCCCTGGTCCTCGGTGCCGAACTGGCGTGGGCCATAGATGCAGCTCATGCGCAGCACGGCCGTCGGGATGCCGAAGGATTTCGCATAATCCAGCACATATTGGTCGGCCACGCCTTTCGAGCAGCCATAGGGGGTGCAGAAATCGAGCGGCCTGTCTTCGCCGATTCCGTATGACCGGATGGTCGCGTCGACCGGCAGGTAGCGATCCTCGGCCTCACGCATGGCAATGTCATCGAGCCCGCCATAGACTTTGTTGGTGCTGGCAAAGATCACCGGAGCCTGGCGGCCGGCCTTGCGCACCGATTCCAGCACGTTGATCGTGCCGCGCGCATTGGCCTCGAAGTCGTCGATCGGATGGATGAGGCTCGTCGTGACCGCTGTCTGGGCGGCGAAATGAAAGACCGCCTTAGCGTCGGCAAAGGCTGCTTCGATGCTTCTCGCGTCGCGCACGTCGGCAAGCACCGGATGTACGTTTGAGCCATGTCTTTCGGTCAGCCAGCCGAGATTCTGATCGACGCCCGGCCGGCCGAGATTGTCGAGCACGACAACGTCTTCACCGTCCTGAAGGTAGCTGTCGGCAAGGTTGGAGCCGATGAAGCCGCAGCCTCCGGTGATGACGATCGGGGCGGCTCCCTTGGCGACGTTGGGGGTGGCGAGCCGGGCGACCTGCTCGAGCCGTTCGACGCCGCCTTCCATCAGCAGGCGCGCGAGCAGCTTCGGCTGGTTCTCATGGGTGACGGCACCGAGATGGTAGTGCCGGGGGTCGAACCAGAGGCCTTCCTGCACCGGCACATCCGGCGGCACATCCCGCCAGGAATACCAATACATCCGGTCGGCCGGCACGGTCAGAGCCTTCACGAAACGCCGTGCCTGTTCCATCTCGTCGTTGCGCCAGGTCGAATAACCGGTTTCGGTGATCCAGATCTCGGCCCTGTCGTTGAAGCGGCCGATAATTTTTCGCATCTCGCCGAGATGCATGTCCCAGCCGCCCCAGGTGCCTTCCTCACTGTCCCACGTGCCGGGGAAGCCGTGGAAGCCGACGGCATCGACGACGCCGAGCACGCCGCGCTCGCCCATCAGGTTGAGCCAATAGGGATCAAAGGGGCATGGCCCGCCGAGCACCGGCTGCCAGCCGCGATGTTTGGCCCAATAGGCGGCGGCGCCGACCATCTCGCAAAACAGCAGAAAGTCCTTGTCTTCGCGCCAGTCCCAGTCGAGCAGATTGTTGGGCTCGTTCCACAATTCGATGTGACTGAAATACCGACCGTATCGGGTGAGCACGTGGTCGACGAAGTCGGCATAGGATTTGAGATCGGCCGGTGCGCCGGAAGACCGTCCTGTCCGGGATAAGGACGGCGGCGTGTAGTGAATGCACGGCAGAAGATCGATCTCGCGCCCAAGCTTCGGGATCAGCCAATCAAACCACGCTTCGCCACCCGGAGCGAGGTATTCGGCCCATGACAGATGCGTGCGCAAATAGCTGGCGCCGCTTATACCGACATCTGCGATCGTCTGCGACGTCCGCTCGTATTCGCCCGGGCGAAACCACTCGACGAAGCCATAGGATCTCGAGGACGCGCCGGTTCCGGCGGACAATGCGGATATGGTCATGATACCAGCCCTCTTTCCTCCAACTGCCGTTTCATCTCTGCGCCGCGATCGATCGCTCCGGTATGTCTCACCCAATCGGCGAAAGGCCCGAGCGCGTTTTCCAGCTTGAAGCGCGGCTCGAAGCCGAGCAGTTCGCGCGCCTTTGCGATGTCGGCAAAGCAGTTGCGGATATCGCCGGAGCGCGCCTTGTTCATGATCTCGGGCCGTATTTCCGGCACGCCCATAGCGTCGGCGAGAAGCGTTGCGACCTCAGCGATCGTATAGGCCTGGCCGCTGCCGATATTGATGACATGTCCCGGCGCATTGGGTTTTTCGAGCGCCAGGCGGAAGGCGCGCGCCACGTCGCGCACATGCACGAAATCCCGCCGCTGCTCGCCATCTTCGAAGATCATCGGCGGCTGGCCATTGGCGAGCCTGGAGGCGAAGTTTGCCAAGACGCCGGTATAGGGGTTGGACAAGGCCTGGCCGGCGCCGAATACGTTGAAGAGACGGAGCGCCACCGCCTCGACGCCATAGGCTTCGCCAAAAATCAGGACCTGTTTTTCCTGCGCATATTTGGTAAGCGCATAGATCGAGGCGAGATCGACGGGCTTTTCTTCATCCGTTGCAACCGGCCTCAGGACTTTGCCGTCAGCGCCGCGCAGGTTCCATTGGCCGGCCTTGATCTGGTCGCCGCGTCGCCTGACCAGATCGAGCTGCGCACCGTCGGCGGTTTCATAGCGGCCCTCGCCATAGACACTCATGGACGAGGCGACGACAACGCGTTTGGGCCGGCGACCGATCATCGCCTCCAGAAGGACCGCCGTGCCGAGATCATTGCCGCCGACATATCGGGCGATCTCGTACATCGACTGTCCGACGCCGACCTCCGCAGCGAGATGGATGACGCCATCGGCACCCAACAAAGCCCGTTCGACCGCAGTCTTATCCCTGACGTCGCCGCGCATTATTTCGGCAGCCTCGGGCAGCGCCGTTTCAGCATCGCCGTGAACCTGATCGATCAACGCATCGAGGACCCGCACCTCATAGCCGTTGTCGAGAAGTTCCTCGACGACATGCCTTCCGATGAAGCCGCAGCCGCCGGTTACAAGGATCATCGCCATCTGATTTCCGTCCGCTCAAGTTGAAGATGACCTGCCGAACCAAGCGCGGCGAAGATTGTTCCGGCTTCAATGTCATCTTCTTTGACATGTTCTTTGACATCATCCGGAACATCTGGCGGCGTCGCTGGTTCGGCGGCCAATCCATGAGCGAAATATTCCTCGAAGATTGAGAAGCGGCCACCGGCGTCTGCCGGCAAGCAGACCGGCCATGCCAAACGAAGGAGCAATTCATGAACATGTTGGCAAGAGCGGCCGAGGGAGCAATCCGGGCGGCGATCATCACCGGCCCCGGAGAAGTGTCCGTCGAAGAGAGACCTCTTCCCCAGCCGGGACCGGGCCAGGTCAGGATCAGGCTCGAAGGCTCGGGCGTGTGCGCTTCCAATCTTGGCCCTTGGGCCGGCCCGGAATGGATGACCTTTCCGACTGAGCCGGGCGGTCTCGGTCACGAGGGCTGGGGCAGGATCGATGCGCTGGGCGACGGGGTGTCTGGCCTCAATCCGGGAGACCGGGTCGCTGCGCTCTCATATCATGCCTACTCCACCCACGACATCGCGGATGCCGACATGGTCGTGCCGCTGCCGCCGGCGCTCGACGGCCAGCCTTTCCCTGGCGAGCCGCTCGGCTGCGCGATGAACATATTCCGGCGCAGCCGCATCGAGGCGGGCCAGACCGTCGCCATCATCGGGATCGGATTTCTCGGCGCCTTGCTGACGCAGCTTGTTAGCGGCGCCGGCGCGCGCGTCATCGCCGTCTCGCGCCGTCCGTTTTCCCTCGAAATCGCCAAGCGCATGGGCGCCGCCGAGACGCTGGCGATGGACGACCACTGGCGGATCATCGAAGCTGTAAGAGAGTCGACCGACGGTGCTTTCTGCCACCGCGTCATAGAGGCGGTCGGCAAGCAGTGGCCGCTCGACCTGGCCGGCGAACTGACTGCCGAGCGCGGCCGGCTGGTGGTGGCCGGATACCATCAGGACGGTCCGAGGCAAGTCAATATGCAGCTCTGGAACTGGCGTGGCCTCGACGTCATCAATGCTCACGAACGCGATCCCCTGATTTATATCAGTGGCATGCGCGAGGCGATCGAAGCGGTCGTTTCCGGCAGGCTCGATCCGTCATCGCTCTATACCCATGTCTATCCGCTGGAAGGCCTGGGCGAAGCGCTCGACGCCACCCGGGACAGGCCAGATGGTTTCCTCAAGGCGATGGTGACGTGCTGATGAACAGGATGGTAGATCGCTCCCTGCAGACGCGGGTCAAGCCCGTGAGACTCGGCTTCCTCGGTATCGGCTGGATCGGCAGGAACCGAATGGAGGCAATTCTTCGCACGCGGATGGCCGAAGCCGTTGCCATCGCCGATCCCTGCGAGGAAATGATAACAGAAGCCCTGCGCCTTGCGCCCGATGCGGAAATCGTCGGCGGTCTCGATGCGCTCCTGTCGCTCGACCTCGACGGCGTCGTCATCGCCACGCCGAGTGCTCTGCACGCCGAGCAGTCGATCCGGGCGCTGCAGGCCGGTGTTGCCGTATTTTGCCAGAAACCGCTCGGCCGATCCGCGGCGGAGGCGGAAGCGGTCGTGGCCGCCGCCAGATTAGCCGACAGGCTGTTGGGCGTCGATCTCTCCTATCGTTATACGCAAGGCATGCAGCGCATTCGCGATCTGATCAGAAATGGCGAGCTCGGCACTGTCTTCGCCGCCGATCTGGTCTTCCACAATGCGTTTGGCCCCGACAAATCCTGGTTTTACGACAAGTCGCTGTCGGGTGGAGGATGCGTCATCGACCTCGGCGTCCACCTCATCGACATGGCGCTCTGGTGCCTCGACTTTCCGCAGGTCACCGACGTCACGAGTACACTAATGAAAGGCGGCGAGCCGATCAGCGCAGCGGGGGATGTCGAAGATTTCGCCATCGCCACTCTGACGTTGGCAAATGGCGCGGTTATCCGTCTCGCCTGCTCCTGGCGGCTGCAGGCAGGATGCGATGCGGTCATCGGCGCCGACTTTTTCGGAACATCCGGGGGTGCATCTTTCAGGAATGTCGGCGGGTCGTTCTATGACTTTGCGGCCTATCGCTTCCGCGGGACATCGACCGAAGAACTTGTTCGGCCTCCCGACGACTGGGGCGGCCGGGCGGCGGCGGACTGGGCGGCCCGGCTCGCCAGTGGTCAGGCTTATGATCCGTCCTGCGAACGGCTTGTCGAGGTCGCTGCAATTATCGACGACATCTATCGGCACGCATGAAGCGGCGGCGTCGGCCCGGCCGGACAAAATCTTTGCAGTCATCGGTGAATCGGCTGGAACCGCCGAGCCTCTCGCCGGTTTTGGCGGTCGCAAATCATCTGCGGGATGGACATGGCCTCTCGACCAGCAGGGAAGACGTCGAAGCCGCGGGCAGCCTCGAGCGATATGCTCGCCCGCAGCAAAATCCCTGTCTGGATCGTCAAGGCGCTTCTGTCCAGCGGCATAAAGCGTGTCAGTAAATTGTCTTCGATGACCGACGACGAACTGCTGGCGCTTCCCGGCATCGGCAAGCGGGCGATCGAACTGATCCGATCATTTCAGAGCGCCCGCGAAAGCGGCGGGAGCCAGGCTCGGGGATTGCCTGTTCGTCGATGAAATGAGCGGCGCTGGTCAAACGCGAAACTCTCCGCCTTCACAGAGGTTGGATTTGCTTAAACATGGAAGCATTCAATGTCGGCACCGAGATCCGAGCAGCAGCAGAGCACGATATCCAGACGTCTCGACCGCAACATCGAGGCTCTGCTGAAGCGGCGGGAGCAAGAGGCGCGGCAATCGAGCCGGCAGGAGCGGGCGGCCGATGCCATTACCCGTTTTGCGGGATCGATGATGTTCGTCTACCTGCACCTGCTGGTCGTCACGCTCTGGATCGTCGTCAATACCGGCCTGCTTCCGCTGATACCCGCCTTCGACCCGTCATTCGTCATTCTGGCGATGGTCGCGTCCGTCGAAGCGATTTTCATCTCGACATTCGTGCTGATCAGCCAAAACCGTATGGCGGAGGCCGACGACAAGCGCGCCGATCTCAACTTGCAGATCTGTCTTCTGGCAGAGCATGAGGCGACGGAGGTGTTGACACTGGTTTCGGCCATCGCCGAGAAACTCGGCGTCGAAATCGAGACGAGGGAGGAGCTCGAGGAACTGAAAGAGCAGGTGACTCCGGAAGAGGTACTGGACGAAATCGAACAGAAAATGCGACGTCGGGGAACCAACACGCCGCTGGCGTAAAGCGGCCCAGTCGCGGAACCTGGACTCAATCGGCAAAAACGCATTTAGTGGAATCGTGCGAAAACCTCGCCAAGGCAACTATATGGAAGATGACGAACAACGGGCAAACCGCGCTTTTTTCGAAGCATTAGCGAGCTCGGCGACCGACCATGTTCCGGATGCCGTCGACGGGATCCCGCGAGATATTCGGCGGCCTGAACATGCCCGATGCCGAGGCGAGAGCGAGACCGGACCTACTGGAGCGGACGATAAGAACCGGCGCAGGCAATGAGCTGCGGCGCGAAAGTCGCCACCGGCTGAAGACAAGCTGTTCGTCGCACCTCCTTCGATCGTTCAAGGAGTGCCCGGCAAATCGGTCGAGTTTTCGGATAGCTCCTTTTCCTGCTCTCCGGCGGCCATCATTTCGCGCAGCGGCGAACGCGACACATTTGCCTCGATCGCCTCATGACCCGGCGTATCGGCAAGCGCCTCGCGGAAATTTTTGGCGTAGTTTTTCGGCATCTTCGGCGGCATCATCGGCTCGTATTGATCCACCAGGGCTTGAATGACCACAGGACCGGCCATGGAAAAAGCTTCCTCCAAAGTCGGCTCGATCTGATCGAAGCCGCTGATCGTGAAGCCGTGGCCTCCCATTGCCTCTGCCGCCTTGGCAAAATCGATCGGCGCCAGCTCGCAGGCAAATTGCGGGTTGCCGAGGAACATCATCTGCTCCCAGGCAATCTGGTTGAGCATGCCGTTGCAGATCACCAGAATTTTCAACGGCAGAGCCATCCGAACGGCGGTCGAGAACTCACCGAGCTGCATGCCGAATCCGCCATCGCCGATGACCGCATAGATTGGCCGTTTCGGATCGGCAGCGCCCGCCGCTATCGCATAAGGCAGGCCGGAGGCCATCGAAGCGAGCGCGCCGGAGACGGCGAACTGGTTTGCCGGGCCGAGGTCGATGTGGCGCGCTGCGAGTTCGGTGTTTTGGCCGGAATCGGCCACCAACACGCCGTCGGCCGCGATACGCCTGCCGAAGGCTCGCACCACGGCCTGTGGCTTCAAGGGAGCGCTCAGGTCCGTCTCCATCATCTCCATCATTCGGCGCCAGTCGGACATCGCCGTTTGCGCCTGCTCCAGAAATGACCGATCCGTTTTCTTGATCAGCCTGGGCCCAAGGAGCCGTAACGTTTCCCGTGCGTCGCCCACCAGACCGGCATCGACGGGGAAGCGCAGGCCAATTCGCTGAGGATCGCTGTCGATCTGCACGCCGCGGGCGCCTTCGGGCCGCGGGTAATATTCGATATAGGGAAAGGAGGAACCGACGATCAGCACCGCGTCGCATTGCTCCATGATCTGCTGCGACGGGCTGGTGCCGAGAATTCCGATGCCGCCGGTCGTCAAGGGATCGTCGTCGGCGAGAGCGGTCTTGCCGAGCAGGGCTTTGGCCACCGGCGCCGCGAGGAGGTCGGCAATCTCGCGTAATTCCACCTGGGCGCCGACGGCGCCCCGGCCGGCGAGGATCGCCACCTTGCGGGCATCATTGAGTATCTGGGCCGCACGATCGAGCTCGATTTCCTCGGGGATCTGGCGGCCCCGGAAATAGCGGTTCGGCACGTGTTTGGGACGGTTTCGTTTCGAGCGCGATTTCGCGTCCATCTCCTGAACGTCATTGGCGATGGAGAGATGTGCCACGCCGCGGCGTGAGAGCGCCGAGCGGCAGGCAAGGCTGGCGACGTTTTCCATGTGCGATGCGTCACTGACATGCGCATTATAGATCGCGACATTGTCGAACACGCGGGTCAGGTCGACGTCCTGCTGGGTAAAGGTCTCGATCAGGTCGTGATACTGCGTTCCGGTGATGGCAAGCACCGGCATCTGGTCGAGCTTGGCATCGTAGAGGCCCGTCAGCAGATGCGTGCCGCCGGGTCCGGACGTTGCGAGACAGACGCCGAGCTTTCCGGTGAACTTGGCATAGGCACACGCCATGAAGGCGGCCGATTCCTCATGCCGAACCTGGATGAACCGGATCCGGTCCTGGCGCATGCGCAGCGCTTCCATGACACCGTTGATTCCATCTCCGGGAAGGCCGAAGACGAACTTGACGTCCCATTCAATCAGCGTGTCAATCAATATGTCGGCGGCATTGAGCATCGAACTCGTCCTTTGCTTGTCAAAGACCGCAAACCTGCGTCGCTATCAAAGGTTCCGAGCTCAATCCTTGGAGCTGACACGGCAGCAAGCCTATATCGCAGGCTCGGCTGCGTTCAAATCCTATGCGCCAGGCCGTAGACGAGGATGGTGACGTAAAGCAGGAAGGCGATGGCGGCCACGGTCACGATCAGGATGACGGCGATCCGCCCGCCTTTCAGGCTGTTTCGCTGCTGTTTGGCAGTGGGGCGGGTTGCCTGAATCGGATCTTTTTCTGGCTTGTCCATCAGGACCTCGCTTCCGTCGAGACCGGCGCCGGCTCATCACCTCGCTGCCTGCCTCAAATGAGATGATTGCACCGAAAACGATCAAAAGCCCGACCAACATCACGGCTACGATGTAGATTACGAAGCTCGACGGTCCGTCTTCTGGTTCATCCGCCCCTTCCCTGCTCCTCAAACCGCGGGGCAAGTCCAATGTTCCCGGCAGATGATCTTACCGCGTATTTCTGCCTTGCGTGCAGCCATCGACCACGATCGATGTCGGCCCCTGACGTATGCAGCGCCTGATTTCCGTCAACAATGCCGCCGGCTCGCATGGTTTTTCCAACCACACACCCTCGGAAAATGCTGCAGCATCCGGGTGCACCTTCTGCTGGGCGCCGGTGTAAACGATAAATGGGATATGGCGGTCGCGCAAAGATCTGGCGATCGCTCCGGCGATCCCGTCTTTCAGTTCGACATCCATCACCACCAGATCGGGATCGTTGGCCGTCAGCCACTCTTCAGCTGCCCGGCAAGACGAGACTGTCTCTATCTGGTGGAAGCCGGCGCGATGAAGCGTGTCCTCCACGTCCATTGCGATGATAATCTCATCCTCCATCAGAAGAATGGATGTCGTCTTTGCAACGTTCATGGCCCAACCCCTAAAACGCAGAACTGATATCATAGACCTTTCCGGCCAAAATGCAGGGATCGTGCGCTATCGCACGGTCCTGTTACGAGCGCGTTTCTTTGCTCCGGCATGTCTGTCACGACGGCCACGCCGCTACCCTCCGTGTCATTGATCGAGCGCGCTATCGGCTGGAACTTTCCCCCGCGCGATCGGTTCGGCGGTGGCCCGAGAGAGTGTGTGGGGCCGACATCGAACGGAGGTTTCCATGACGACCGCAAATACGACGACCGATCATTCTGCCATTCGCAAATGGGTGGAAGCCCGTAAAGGGCAACCCTCCCGCGTCAAGGGTGCCAAGCAAGGAGGCATATTGCGGATAGACTTCGGAGAGCCGGAAGAGAACCTGGAAAAGATCTCCTGGGACGAATTCTTCGCCATTTTCGATGAAAACGAACTTGCCTTTCTTTATCAGGACAAGACCGAGGATGGGACAAGCCGATTCAACAAATTCGTCAGCCGTAAATGACCGGATGATATTCGCCGCGCGAGATGGTCGTGCTGTCATCGCCATGCTCGCGGAGGATACTGGCGGCGGCGAGGCCGGCGGCAAGCTCTGAGCCTGGTTCGCGGCCGTGACGCGCGAAAAAGCTCACGCTTGCTATAACAGCACCATTCCTGCCGTGCGGCCGCGCCTGCAGGCGCTTTGTCGCCGGCCAGGCCATTGTCTTTTTCAGTCCGGGCGATTTTCAAAACCAGAAAGGCGAAGCACTGCGGTCTGTACGTTAGTGCACAAACTATTGCTCAACGATTCTATATGGTTAGGTTCGCTGCAGCAGCGATCGACGATCGATGCACGGATCAAGCCATGGACGATGAACAATTGAATTTTCGAAATGAACTTCTGCGCGCCATGGCGCCGCAGGAGCGTGAACTTCTTGTGCCTCATCTGGTGCCTGTCGATCTTGACGTGCCTTTGATCCTCGAGATGGAAGATACGCCGGTCGGCGATGTGTATATTCTCGAATCGGGACTAGCATCGATCGTCGCGCGGTTTCCAGGCGGGCGCGACATCGAAGTGGGCATCGTCGGCAGGGAGGGCATGACCGGCGCCGCCGTGATCCTTGGCGGTGATCAATCCGCCAACCGGACATTCATGCAGATCTCAGGCCATGGGTTCAAATTGCCAGCAGCCATTCTTTCTGCCGCCATGGAGGAGAGCCGCGCCTTGCGCAGTCTGCTTCTGGCCTATGTCCAGGCGCTGCTGGCGCAGACGACATCGACCGTGCTTGCTAATGGTCATGCCAAACTCGAGGAGCGGCTCGCGCGGTGGCTGCTGATGGTCCATGACCGGACGGACGGCATGACGATATCGCTGACCCATGAATTTCTCGCGGTGATGCTCGGTGTCCGCCGCGCCGGCGTGACGGTTGCGCTGCATCTGCTCGAAGGCAAAGGTCTGATCCGGTCCACCCGAAGGCAGATCGTCATCCTCAACCGGCGCGGATTGATCGAAGAGGCGCACGGCTCCTACGGGGCGGCGGAGGAGGAATATCGACGGCTGATCGGCAGCCATCTTGCGCGTTGAACAATCTTTTCAATCAGAGTTGGCAGTGACCTGCGGTGACAGGCGGCGCTTCCGTGTCGATGCCAAGCGACCCACCGACAGCAATTTGTCCTGGTCTGCCACTCCATGACGATAAAGGCTGATCAGCAACGCTGCGATCTCCTCAGTCTCCGGCGCTCGCAACGGTCTGCCCGTCTCGCAACAGATGGCATTCAAAATCGCCTGCAGCTGACTGAGGTCAGCTGAATCGAGCGCTTTCAAATGAGCAGACTGGGAATCGAGCATAGCGCCTTTCCCGATACGAAGGCTTCGGATTATGCAGATACCCATAATGGAGCGCAGACACGGTCAGCGCAACGCCCCTTTGAAAACCGTACGCAAGCGCACTGATCTAATGATAGTAACCGGCATCAGGCCCGAACAACGCCGCGACGATCGCGTTGATGTCGGCGGGACGATGGCTGAGGACAAAGCCGGCTGAGCGCGCTTCGGACCGATGGTCCTGAGCGAAGACGAAGGGTATCCGTCGCGTCTCCAGCCAATCGTTTATTGCAAGCATCGCCTCGTCGGAAATGGTGACATCGATTATCGCCGCATCGCATACCAGGCTTTCATCCAAGCAATGCATCGCAATCGCATCGACGCGCCGATCGACGACCACGGCTTGATGCGCGACCAATGCCTCCCTGGCGCCGTCCGACAGGAAGCCTGGCTCCCCGATGATGACGATCGTCTTGCCGGCGACCGGACTGAGCGATTTCATAGCGGACGCCTGCAATGGTTGTTCTGACTGCGATTGTGCCCTTGGATGGCACCTCAGGCCGTCACTGTCTGCGCCGTGCGTAGCATATTCATGCCTGCCATGCGACCTTCATTTGGTTCACCAAACCGCATCGCCTTGTGTTGGTTCCCCGGCCGGCGGCGAGGCCAGCGGGAAACCGAATTCGTACGGTTCCGCACGAGCGGTTGAAATCAAAAATCCGGAATTTTAGGATCGTCTTACATTCCTGGGGAGGAACACGATGACACAGCATTCGGGAATTACGAAGCCGGCTTTGCAGCCTGCTGACGTCGCTATGTTGCAGGCTGTCTTGCGGGGATGGTGCCAGGAAAAATCATGCGGGATTGCCAGTCCGGCGGCGCAACATGTTGCCAGGGAACTTGTCTCCTGGTTTGAGTGCGGCATTCGAGATCAGCGTAAACTCAGCGATCTGATGCGATATATGCACTTCGATTTCAAAAGTTTGCCGGTTTCCACGGAAGCGCCGCGTCGGGAGTCCGTGCGATCGGCCGCCAATATCAGCGAAACCAATGTGCTATGATGGACAGGCTCGGTTATTTCAAATGGGTCACCGCGGACCCGACCGCTCTCAATGCCGTCGATCGGCAGATTGTGGTCAGGCAGATCGTCGATGAGCTTCAAGAGATCTGCGATAGGGAGGCTGGAAGCGGCGGCATCGACCGGTACCCGGCGCTCAATCGTCTGCTCCAAACGATCCGCGCCTCCATCATATCTATCGCCAAAGCCGACGACAGTTGCTGGGAAGGTATCATAGACGAGCTTCTCCAGCTTCGCACGACGATGGTTGATCTCAGGGCGAGTCAGGGCACCAGGATCTCCCACTGATGCCCGAGAAAATCGTGATGCAGGACCTCCTTCATCGCCGCCGGTTATTTCGAGCTTAGCCGACCGTCGACATTTTTCTGAGGAACTAACCCGCAATTTAAGGCATTGATTCCGCAACGATGGGGCGGGCGATGCCAAGATTTTACTTCAACATCGTTTCCGCTGCAGGGACGATCGCCGACTTCGAAGGGACCGAGCTGGCGACGCTCGAGGACGCCAGGCGCGAGGCCATACGCGACGCGAGAGCGCTGATGAGCCAGGCGGTCCTTTCGGGAAAAGATATTTCCGCCAGAAGAGTTCATATTTGCGACGAACAGGGCGGCATTCTCCTGATCGTGCCTTTCACCGAAACGATCAGGCCTTTCGACTGACCGATCGCCGAACCGGCAGGCCGATCAGTCGTTCATATTCCCGCTCGGGTATGCCGTAACTTCCGCCGGCGATCTCTTCCAGCTTCGCTCTATCGATGACCCTGACATTGCCGCGGGTGGCCTTGATGATCCTCATTCCCTCGATGACATGCAGCTCGTTGGTGACGCCGGAGCGGCGCACGCCAAGCATAAGCGACAGGAATTCATGGGTGAGCGGCAGATCGTTGCCAATCAGACGGTCATGGCACATCAGCAGCCAGCGCGCGAGCCGCTCGTGCATATTGTAGCGCCCGTTGGCGAGCGCCGATTGGGCAAGCTGTATGTCACAACAATGCACGTAGTTGAGGAACATGTCGTTGACCGCCGGAAACTCCGCCAATATCCGCCTGAAGGTGGTGACGGAGACCAGCAGACCGGAGCCGCTAACCTGAAGGAAAGTCCGATTCGGCGTCGTATCCGTCTTCAGGACGACATGGGCTCCCACCAGGCCCTCATATCCGACATGTCCGACCTCGACAGCTTCGTCTTCGGCGCTGGTCGCCACCATCGACGCCAGACCCTCCTCCATGAAACAGACGTGTTCGTTCGGCTGATCGGATTCGACCAAGACATGTTTAGCCGGCAGCTGGACCATTTCGGCATCGGCCATGAGCAAGTCGAAGACATCGGTGGGCAAAGCCTTCAGCAGCAGGTTGCGAACATTACGCTGATCGGGTGCGGGCATGCACGTCTCCTTCGGGAGGGAGCCCGCGCTCATACCAGCAGCCGTTGCGATGGTGGCAATGATCAGCTTGTGCGTCAAAAAGGCAGTCATAGCCATATTCGCAAAGGACTTTGTGCGTTTTTGACAATTCCGGCGACAGGTACAGGAGCCGATTTATCACTGGGAATAAATGGTTACGGGTTTTGAGGCAGACGGATTAAAAATCGCGCGCCTGGCCGTTGATCCTCGATCTGAAGCTCGGCCTTCAGCTGCTGCACGAGACCACGGACGACCCTCATTCCCAGGCTTTTACCGTCGTTTTCAAAGGATGAAAATTCCGGCGGAAGACCTTTTCCGCCATCGGCGATTTCAAGGAGGATCGCGTCTTCGGTATTTTGCGCCCTGACAGTGACTGTGCCGGAGACATCAGGATAAGCGTGTTTGAAGGCATTCGTCACCAGCTCGTTGACGAGGAGGGCGATCTGGATCGCCCGGTCGGCATCGACGGTGCATGGCTCTACGTCGACTGAGACGTTGTGCTGCGCGGCCGATTGCTGCAGGCGTTGGCACAGGCTCGACAGGAAATCCGCGAGATCCACCGTTTCGATATGCGGCTGGCGCCACAATTGATCATGCGCCTGGGCAATGGTGCCGACGCGCGCCTCGGCATCGCTGAGCGCCCGGCCGACTTCCGGCTGCTGCGCCAGGCGAGCCTGCATTGCCAGCATGCCTGCTACCAACATTAGGCTGTTTTTGACGCGATGGCTGATCTCGCGCATCATGACTTGCTGATGCTCATCGGCAAAATGACGTTCTGTGTCGTCGCGCAGCACCTTCAGGTAGCCCGCTCTATCGTGATGGGCGCGGAGCGGCATGGTCAAGCCGCTGCCCCAGAACGTCGTGCCGTCCTTGCGCAGGTGAAACCGTTCGTTCTCGGCACGACCGCATTCGAAAGCCGTTCTCATTTCGCGTTCCAAAGCACCCTCTTTGCGGTCCCCCGGCAGGAACAGGATACGTGCGTCGCGATCGAGGATATCCCGTTCCTCATAACCGAAAATGCGGCAGGCCCCGGTGTTCCAGCTGATGATCAGTCCGTCGCGATCAAAGGTGAAGATCGCATAGTCGGTGGCGCTTTGGAGAATGAGCTGCAGGCGCTCCTGGCTCGAACGCAACGTTTCGTCCTGCTGAAGCGTTCGTGTACGGTCGCGAACGACCTTCATGAGGCCATAGACCCCGCCGGCGTCGTTGCGAAGCGGCATCATCAGCCCGGAAGCCCAAAACATGCTGCCGTCTTTTCTAACGTGCCACCGATTGTCGTCGGCATGGCCTTCGGCGAGCGCCACCCGCCTCTCCTTAAGCGGCACGCCAGCGAGTTGATCCTCGAAGGAGAAGATCAACTCGCTGTTCTGGCCGATCATCTCATATGGGGAATAGCCGAAGAGATTTTTCGCACCCGTGCTCCAAGTGGCGACCGTGCCGTCGATGTCCATGGTGAAAATAGCATAGTCCAAGGCGCTCTCGACGATATGCCGATAGACGTCAGCATTTTCACCCGGAAAGGCATATTGATCCACGCCAATGGGCTCCTCAAGATTAGCATCGTCTTACATTAGCACCTCCGACGGCGATTTCTCCGCGAGTGCGTTTGCGTACAAAGTCACGATCGAACATCGCCGCGACGTGAAGGAACCGATGCAAGCGCGACAGAGCGACCGATACCCCGTTCGGGGTGCACGACCACCGACAAACGGCTTGCAATGGGGTCTGTTGCGGCCCATAATTCGACCATCGTTGGCTGAATTTTTGGCGCCGACGGCTGGGAGACGATCCGCTCTTGCCACACAAGAGGGCAAGGTGATGCGTCCTTTCGAAAGCAAAAATCTCTTCCTGCTCCATCTGACGACGCCGCAGATTTTGGTCTTCGAGAGAATTCTCGAGCCGCTTGCTCTGCCGCGCGATTTCGAACTCGCCTCCATCGGCCTCCCCGTCAGCCACTATTACTTCCTGGAAAGCGGCATCGCCTCCATGGTGGCGACTTCGCCTGAAGGCAAGAAAGCCGAAATCGGCTTGGTCGGCAGAGATGGCATATCGCCGCCGGTTCTAACGATGGAGGCGGAGAAATTTTCCTTTGACGTAATGATGCAGGTCGGCGGCGCGGGACGTCGTGTGGAAGCACGGGCTTTGGCAGGGTTTCTGTCCGACCAGCCCGCCGTCCGCCAACTGCTTGCGCGCTTTCTGCATGGCTTTTTCGCGCAGGTCGCCAACACCGCGCTTTCCAATGCCGTTCACAAGATCGACGTTCGATTGGCAAAGTGGATATTGATGTGTCACGATCGTATAGATGGCGAGGAGATCGCGCTGACGCATGAATATATGGCGACCATGCTCGGCGTGCGCCGCTCCAGCGTTACCGAAGCGCTGCACATCCTCGAAGGCGAGCACTTCATCTATTCTCACCGGGGACTTGTCATCGTTCGCAATCGCACATCCCTGGAAGCGTTTGCGGCTGATGCCTACGATGCTCCGGGAGTATCGGGCCGCAGCTGGCCCGACCTCGGTCAGCTCTCACTGGTTGCGGTCCAGTAGCCTTCTGCAAGACGCGGGCGCTATTGCGGCGTCAACCGGTCGGGCCTGTTCTTCCATTCCTTGTACGGCTGCAGCAGCTGGCCGGGAAACCGTCTTTCGATCGCGCTCTCGGTGAGAAGGATTTTTGCGAAGACCTCGTCTGTCGAGGATCGATTCAACGCTTCGCTGCGCATCTCCAGATCAGCCATCAGTTCGAAAAGCTCTTCATCCGTCATCGACTCCAGAGCCGAGGCGAACTCACGCTCCGAGACATCCGCAAAATCCGTCACGATGCACCTCCTGCCGATGGCTGCGTTTTGGCCTACCGATCAGCGATTTCTTAGGCGTCATTGCCCTGGCAGGTCCTTCTCGGTCGTCGCAGCCGCCGGAAGCTTTTGCTGCGACCCTTCCCTGTCCGACGCCCGCATCGGAGCCGTCGGCGCACTGGCGACATAGAGGCCCAGCACCAGCGCGCCGATGGCAACGACAAATGCACCCGATATGGCGAGGACGGACCGCTGTCCGTCCTGCTTGATCATTCCGAAAGCAAGAGCAATGCCGAGAAGGGCCGCTCCTCCTGCCACTGCAAACAGCCAGAGGTAATTCATCCGCAGAGGCTCCCAATGTCCGGCCGCCTAACCCTGAGGAGGGCGGAATGTTCCTGGAGCATTTCCGTTCTCTCCAGATCACGGAAATGCTCCATCTCTTTGTTACAACTTCGGCGCAACCGCAGACGGCTATTTGTTAAGCTCCTCTGCCATCTGCAGATGGTGTTCAAGCGCAGGCCTCGTGCTTGCCGCCCAAGCTTTCAGCTCAGCATTGTCGCCGCCTTCGCCATAGCGTTTGAAGAGATCGACCGCATCCTCGTGCGCGGCCTCCTGATCGGAATGATATTGCTTGAGGAAATCATCGCCTTGAAGGCCCTTCAGCTTGTCGAGCATGTCCTGCTGCGCGCTGGTCATGGCGCTCGGCAGCTGCGCCTGCACCTTGCCGGCGGAGATCAACGCCTTGAGTTCGCTGCTGGTCTTTTGATGGTCCGTCACCATCTGCTGCGCAAAGGTCTTGGTTGCAGCATCACCGCGCTGGAGTGCCAACTTGCTGGATTCGATCTCGAACATGTCGCTGGTGGCAGCCTCCAGCACGAAATCCTCGGTCTTCGGTGCGGTTCCCATCAGCGAATTGACACCGGTCTTTTCGGCGGCGGACTGAGCCATCACAGGTCCGGCAAGCGAAACGGCAAGAGAGGCGATGATGATCTTCTTCATGGTTTCTGATCTCCTGGTTGGAGGCGTCAGAACTTTGAAAGCGCGAAACTGTTCCCGCGCGCGGATAAATTTTCGTCTAGCCCGTGGTGCGAATACCAAAAGATCTGTGTGTCAAGCGGATATGCGAAAGGCCACGATCGGCGCCGGGGCTTACTGCTATCGGCGTTGCCCCTACGGCGCCGCGCCGCCGTCTGGGACCCTGGCAAATCACCGGGTGATGGCGCGAGCGCTGAGGAAGGTTTGTTCCGGCGACTATGGATCTGCTCGTTTCCGATGGAACAACTTTCGCGGATCATGGTTTGGTCGTCTTCTCGGGAGGCCGAAACGATGAAGATCGTTTTCGTGCACCGCATGTTCCAAACCCGAAGAGCTGCAGGGGCAACGCGTCGGCATTGCGGGTTAGTTCAAAAAGGCAGGCGAAGACATGAAGGCACTCACCTGGTACGGCAAACACGACATCCGATGCGAGAGCGTTCCCGATCCTCAAATCCAGGAAGGCCGCGATGCCATCATCAAGGTGACGGCGTGCGCGATCTGCGGGTCGGATCTTCATCTCTTCAACGGTGTGATGCCGGACATGCATAGCGGCGACATCATGGGCCATGAGACCATGGGAGAGGTCGTCGAAGTCGGCAAGGACAATAAAAAGCTCAAGGTCGGCGACCGCGTCGTCGTGCCCTTTACCATCTCCTGCGGCGAATGCTTCTTCTGCCAGCGCGGCTTTTATTCCGGATGCGAACGCAGCAATCCCGATCCGTCGAAGGTCAAGAAGATGTGGGGAAATTCGCCTGCAGGCCTATTCGGCTACACGCATCTTCTCGGCGGTTACAGTGGAGGCCAGGCGGAGTACCTGCGCGTGCCCTTTGCGGATGTCGGACCGATAAAGGTGCCGGACGGACTGACGGATGAGCAGGTGCTCTTTCTCTCCGACATCTTTCCGACGGGGTACATGGCCGCAGATTTCTGCAATATCCAGCCCGGCGACACGATCGCGATCTGGGGCTGCGGTCCGGTCGGACAAATGGCGATCAAGTCGGCCTTCATCCTCGGCGCCGAGCGTGTCATTGCAATCGATACCGTGCCCGAGCGGCTTGCTCTTGCCGAGGCGTCGGGAGCAATCACGCTCGATTTCATGGACGACGATATCTACGACAAGCTGATGGAGCTGACCAATGGGCGCGGCGCCGACGCTTGCATCGATGCGGTCGGCACCGAAGCCGATCCTTCGGCGAGCTGGGACTCACGGCTTGACCGCATCAAGGTCGCCACCTTCATGGGAACCGACCGACCGCACGTCCTTCGCCAGGCAATCCATTGTTGCCGCAACTTCGGCACGGTTTCGATCGTCGGCGTCTATGGCGGTTTCCTCGACAAGATCCCGATGGGTTCGGCGATCAACCGCGGCCTGACCTTCCGAATGGCGCAGACGCCGGTGCAGCATTACCTGCCGCTGCTGATGGAACGCATCCAGAAGGACGAGATTGATCCGTCCTTCGTCATCACCCATCGCGCGCCCCTCGAAGAAGGCCCCGATCTCTACAAGACTTTCCGCGACAAGAAGGACGGCTGCATCAAGGTTGTTCTCAAGCCGTAGAGAAGTCGACTGCGGTCAAGGCAAGCAGGATTGGCGCCATAAAGCTAACCACTGGCGCCTTGGGATTATCGCCGGCATTGAGGAAAGGTCCGATCATGCAGAAGGAATCCAACGATCCTATCGAAGACCGACATAAGCTGCGCCCACCGGAGATGGAGCTCGAGCCCATCCCGCCAGAAGGTGAAGACCCGGGTGACGCTGCCGGCAAGCGCGGCAAAGCGCAAGCCGGCGGTCGCCCGAAGGGATCACCGGCGACGCGCCGCGGCCAAGCGGACAATCAAAGGGTAGAAGGATTGCCCGAAACAGACGCGGCAAAAAGCCTGGCGACGGCACCACCGGCGATGAAGCGCGATTGACCACGACCGTCGTCGTCCGTCGAATCGAACACCGCGTAATGGTAGCCGATAACGCGTAAGGCTGAGCGCGATGACACAGGACGTATTCGTTTTTGGAACGCTGAAGAGAGGTTTCGCTCTGCATGAGCGGGGACTGTCCCGCGCAAGGTTTCTCGGAATTTTCAGGACTCTGGAATGTTATCCGATGCTTATTGCCGGTCCCTGGTTCGCCCCGATGATGTTCAACGAACCGGGCAACGGCTATCACGTCGTCGGTGAACTTTATGAGTCCGGCGACGATACGATAGCAAGGCTGGACCAGCTGGAATCCCTCGGCATCCCCGGCAATCTGCGCGTGGCGATAGACGTGGAACCGGTCGCCGGCGGGCCAATACGCACAGCGCTGGCATACATGAAATCGCGGCAGCTCGCTAAGCCCGTTCACTCGGATTATCTGCGCGTCTACGAAGACCGGCGGTTTGTTCCGTTCGACCGGAGAGGCTGAGGCGCCTGTGGACAAATCGGCCCGGAACGGACACGGCAAAAAGCCTAGCGAGGGCACCGTCGATGATGAAGCGCGATTGAACTGCGGCCATCGTCGCCATGTGGGGGGGCGCAAGCGGCCTGCTCGATTTGACGCGAGACGGCTACAGTCTTTTCTTTGCGAATGCTCTGCCTGAAGCCGACTTCAGATATTTCTCGAAAGCGAAGGCCTGCGCTTCATCGGAGAAAGCGAGATAGGTCTTGAGAGACCAAGGAAGATATTTCGAGGTGTGAGAAACCTCGCCGGCGTTGTGTTTTGCCAAGCGCGACTTCAGGTCACTCGTCACGCCAACATAATAGCGATCCGGAAATTCAGTGCTATGGAGAATGTAGACGTACTTCATGAAGGATCATAGCCCGCCTACGTTGCTTCGCAACTTCGGCGCGGCAGCCTCCGCTTCCTTCTCGCCCTCGTCCCGTCAAGCCTGCCGGCCTGCCGAGCCGAAGCTCGAAGAGCGTAGGCTGGTGGAGCTAAGCGGGATCGAACCGCTGACCTCTTGCATGCCATGCAAGCGCTCTCCCAGCTGAGCTATAGCCCCATCAAGGTGGTCCGGCTTAAGGCCGGTCCTGGGATGCTCCTTAAGGCTGGCGCCTTCGGAGTGGCGGCTTATTACTTCCGGATTCCGGAGATAGCAAGCCTAAAAAATCTGGCCCGGAGAATTTTTTCCTCGCCGGGCCGAAATGCGGTCTCAGACTTCGTCGTCGTCGCCGGTCACGCCGATGATATCGCTCATGTCGTCATCATCGTCATCTTCGTCGGGTGTAAGGAAGGTATCGTCGTCGTCGTCGCCTTCGATTTCGACATCGTCATCGCCGATATCGGGGATGTCGTCACCGCTGGCGGCGTCATCGGCATCTTCCAGCGAAACCAATTCGACTTCGGTGTTTTCAGTATCGACTTCCGCGACCTCCTCTTCCTCGGCAACTTCGGCGATCGCCGAGGTTTCTTCGAAGAAGGACAGAGGGTAGGACTTGCCGGTATAAGGAGAGACGATCGGATCCCGGTTCAGATCATAAAACTTCTTGCCGGTTTCCGGATCGGTACGCTTGGTTCCAAGTTCCGCTTTCGCCACTATAAGCCTCGTGTGAATAGCCGAATATGAGATTCGGCAGATGCCGTTCAAGCCGGCGTTCCATCGGAATTTATAAGCCGGTCCCCTTAATCGCTGTGGCTTCCCATGTCAAAGCCAAACTTTGCGATCCGGGCGCCGGGTTTTTGGCAAGCCGACGGATGACCGCCCGGCGCGTTTATGTTAACGAGCCGCAACAGCTGCGGAAGCGGACGGGAATTGCGACCGGCCAAGCCTGTCTTGCGGCAAAAATAGACTGCGTTTGCAAAGGATTACACATGCTGCACGGCTCTGCGCCCAGACCCGCCACCGCCCGCAAATCCGCCGGTCTTGCGGGCAGCGTCCGTATTCCGGGCGACAAGTCGATCTCGCATCGTTCCTTCATGTTCGGCGGGCTCGCCTCTGGCGAAACGCGGATCACCGGCCTGCTCGAAGGCGAGGACGTGATCAATACCGGCCGGGCGATGCAGGCGATGGGCGCCCGAATTCGCAAGGATGGCGCGCAATGGGTGATCGACGGCACCGGCAACGGCGCGCTGCTTGCGCCCGACGCGCCGCTCGACTTCGGCAATGCCGGCACCGGCGTGCGGCTGACCATGGGCCTTGTCGGCACCTACGATTTTCGCTCCACCTTCACA
Source organism: Rhizobium laguerreae (assembly GCF_019778565.1). Lineage (NCBI taxonomy): Bacteria > Pseudomonadati > Pseudomonadota > Alphaproteobacteria > Hyphomicrobiales > Rhizobiaceae > Rhizobium > Rhizobium laguerreae. Next base: position 375,526 of record NZ_JAAXQT010000006.1, read on the forward strand.
GGCGACGCCTCGCTTTCGAAACGGCCGATGGGCCGGGTGCTCAATCCGCTGCGCGAAATGGGCGTGCAGGTCAGCGCCTCCGAGGGCGACAGGCTGCCGGTGACGCTCAGAGGCCCGGGAACGCCGAGCCCGATCCGTTATCGCGTGCCGATGGCATCCGCCCAGGTGAAATCGGCCGTGCTGCTTGCCGGCCTCAATACGCCGGGTGTCACCACGGTCATCGAGCCCGTGATGACGCGCGACCATACCGAAAAGATGCTGCAGGGTTTTGGCGCCGCCCTTTCCGTCGAGACGGACGGGGATGGCGTCCGCACGATCCGGCTCGAAGGCCGCGGTAAGCTCAAAGGCCAGGTGATCGACATTCCAGGCGATCCCTCCTCCACCGCTTTCCCGCTGGTTGCGGCGCTGCTTGTCCCCGGCTCCGACATCACCATCGTCAACGTGCTGATGAACCCGACCCGCACCGGGCTGATCCTGACGCTGCAGGAGATGGGGGCCAATATCGAGGTGCTGAACACGCGTCTTGCCGGCGGCGAGGACGTGGCGGATCTGCGTGTGCGCCATTCCGAGCTCAAGGGCGTCACCGTTCCCGAAGAGCGTGCGCCGTCAATGATCGACGAATATCCTATCCTCGCCGTCGCCGCCTGTTTCGCCGAGGGCGCGACTATCATGAAGGGGCTGGAGGAACTGCGCGTCAAGGAGTCCGACCGCCTTTCCGCCGTCGCCGATGGCCTGAAACTCAATGGCATCGACTGCGACGAGGGCGAGGATTTTCTCGTCGTGCGCGGCCGGCCAGACGGCAAGGGGCTCGGCAATGCTGCCGGCGGCAGGGTCAGCACACATCTCGACCATCGCATCGCCATGAGCTTCCTTGTCATGGGGCTTGCCTCTGAGCATGCTGTGACGATCGACGACGCGGCGATGATCGCGACCAGCTTTCCGGAATTCATGCAGCTGATGACCGGCCTTGGAGCAAAGATCGAGGCGGTGCCGGAATGATGTGCCAGCCACCATTCCGCGAAGCCAAACTCATTTACCGTTTCGGCTCGCTGCCGCAGGATTGATCGCATGACGAACGAGACCTTCACCATCGCCATCGATGGCCCGGCAGCAGCGGGCAAGGGCACGCTCTCGCGCCTCATCGCAGAGCACTACGGCTTCTATCATCTGGATACCGGCCTGACCTATCGCGCCACGGCCAAGGCGCTGCTCGATGCCGGCCTGCCGCTCGACGACGAGGCGGTAGCGGAAAAGATCGCAAGAGAGGTTGAACTCGCCGGATTGGATCGCGATATACTTTCCAAACATGAGATCGGCGAAGCCGCATCGAAGATTGCCGTCATGCCGGCAGTGCGCCGGGCGCTGGTCGAGGCGCAGCGGCGGTTTTCGACGAAAGCGCCGGGAACGGTGCTCGATGGACGCGATATCGGCACGGTTGTCTGTCCGAATGCGGCGGTGAAATTCTATGTAACGGCGTCGCCGGAAGTCCGCGCAAGACGCCGTTATGACGAGATCCTCGGCAAAGGCCTGACCGCGGATTTCGATGCGATCCTCGAGGACGTCAAGCGGCGCGACGAACGCGACATGGGACGGGCCGACAGCCCTTTGAAACCAGCTGATGATGCGCACTTGCTTGATACGTCGGAAATGAGTATAGAGGCCGCGTTTCAAGCTGCTCAATCGATCATCGATGCGGTCTTGAGCCGAAATGCCTAAATTCAAGCGATTTTGCGTGCTCTGAGCATGGATCGCTTCTAATACAGCAAGCCTGAAATTCCGTCCAAGCGCCGGATTGCCTTCGTAAGAGAAGGCGGACTGGGTTCAGGCCCGTTCAACGCAAACCAACCGGCGCGTACGTGTCCGCTCCGTTTCAGGACACGCAGGAGATTTTATGTCAGTAGCTACCCCCTCCCGCGAGGATTTCGCGGCTCTTCTCGAAGAGTCCTTTGCCAAGAACGACCTGGCCGAAGGCTATGTCACCAAGGGCATCGTCACGGGCATCGAGAAGGACGTCGCCGTTGTCGACGTCGGTCTGAAGGTTGAAGGCCGCATCGCGCTCAAGGAATTCGGCGCGCGCGCCAAGGACGGCCTGTTGAAGGTCGGCGACGAAGTCGAAGTTTACGTCGAGCGCATCGAAAACGCGCTTGGCGAAGCCGTTCTGTCGCGCGAGAAGGCTCGCCGCGAAGAAAGCTGGGTCAAGCTCGAAGCCAAGTTCGAAGCTGGCGAGCGCGTCGAAGGCGTGATCTTCAACCAGGTCAAGGGCGGCTTCACGGTCGACCTCGACGGTGCGATCGCCTTCCTGCCGCGTTCTCAGGTCGATATTCGTCCGATCCGCGACGTGACCCCGCTGATGCACAACCCGCAGCCCTTCGAAATCCTCAAGATGGACAAGCGCCGCGGCAACATCGTGGTTTCGCGCCGTACGGTTCTGGAAGAATCCCGTGCCGAGCAGCGTTCTGAAATCGTTCAGAACCTCGAAGAAGGCCAGGTTGTTGACGGCGTCGTCAAGAACATCACCGATTACGGTGCGTTCGTTGACCTCGGCGGCATCGACGGCCTGCTGCACGTCACCGACATGGCATGGCGCCGTGTGAACCATCCGTCGGAAATCCTGAACATCGGCCAGCAGGTCAAGGTTCAGATCATCCGCATCAACCAGGAAACCCACCGTATCTCGCTCGGCATGAAGCAGCTCGAGTCCGATCCGTGGGATGGCATCCAGGCCAAGTATCCGGAAGGCAAGAAGATTTCCGGTACTGTCACGAATATCACCGATTACGGTGCATTCGTCGAGCTGGAGCCGGGCATCGAAGGCCTGATCCACATCTCGGAAATGTCCTGGACCAAGAAGAACGTTCACCCCGGCAAGATCCTGTCCACAAGCCAGGAAGTCGAAGTCGTCGTTCTCGAAGTCGATCCGTCCAAGCGTCGTATCTCGCTCGGCCTCAAGCAGACGCTGGAAAATCCGTGGGCAGCATTCGCCCGCAGCCATCCGGCCGGCACTGAAGTCGAAGGCGAAGTCAAGAACAAGACCGAATTCGGCCTGTTCATCGGCCTCGACGGCGATGTCGACGGCATGGTGCACCTCTCCGACCTCGACTGGAACCGTCCAGGCGAACAGGTCATCGAGGAGTTCAACAAGGGTGACGTCGTCAAGGCCGTCGTTCTCGACGTCGATGTCGAGAAGGAACGCATCTCGCTCGGCATCAAGCAGCTCGGCAAGGATGCAGTCGGCGATGCCGCTGCTTCTGGCGACCTGCGCAAGAATGCAGTCGTCTCCTGCGAAGTCATCGCGGTCAACGACGGCGGTGTCGAAGTGAAGCTCGTCAACCACGAGGACATCACTTCCTTCATCCGTCGCGCCGACCTCGCCCGCGATCGCGACGAGCAGCGCCCTGAGCGCTTCTCGGTCGGTCAGGTGTTCGACGCCCGCGTCACCAACTTCTCCAAGAAGGACCGCAAGATCATGCTGTCCATCAAGGCTCTGGAGATTGCGGAAGAGAAGGAAGCCGTCGCCCAGTTCGGTTCGTCCGACAGCGGCGCTTCGCTCGGCGACATTCTCGGCGCAGCTCTGAAAAACCGCGGCGGCGAATAAGCCTCGCATCCGCCTTTGAATTGAAGAACCCGCCGGAGCGATCCGGCGGGTTCTTCATTTTCAGGCTTAAAAAAGAGCAGTTCTGCTTTTCATGGAGCGCAGAACCGCTCTATCCTTTTGTTTCTCCGCAATTCCGGACGGAAAACCGCTTCACACTTTTCCTGGAATTGCTTTATTCCCAGCCGACCATGCGCTGATAGAGAGCATAGACCGGATCGGCGGCCGCGCCTGCCGGCTGATGAGCCACCGGTTCGGTATCGATCATCCTCGGGGTCCTCCGCGCGGGTGCTGCGTCGGTCTCTTCGCCGTCGGGCTCGGCATCCTCGCCGCCGGACTGCGCCTGCTGCTCGTCCTGATTCTGATCCTGTGGGGCGCCGTCGCGATGGTGCTGGTGCTGGTGGTGGGTTTCGCCTGCCTTTTCGTTCGACAGGATATCCTTGGCGAACTGATAGGGCAGCTGGGTGTAGGCAAGTCCCTCCGGCATTCTTGCCGCCAGCGGCACATAGGGGGATTCGATCGTCTCCGGGACCGGTATCATTTCCGCTTGGGCGGAGACTTCCCTCGGCTGGCGGGTCTCGACAACCAAGGGCGGGATATCCGGCTGCGACGGGCGGAGCGCTGTGATCTGGCGGACGTCCGGCGCGGCAAGTTCCACCGGCTGCTTGGTCAAGCTCCCGGTCGCCTCGCTGATGACGGCCTCATCGAGGATCGTATCGATTTCCACCGCCGCCTCGACGGGAACATCCTCCAGCACGGTTTCGATGTCCTGCTCGCGGATGAGGGTGGCGATCATCTCCGAGGCTTCTTCGGTCATGGAGGCGACGATCCCTGCCCAGTTCCTGGGAATGACGGGATCGGCCTTGTCGGACACTATGCGGGGCTGAACGGCCGATTGCTCCACCGCTTCCTGCGTATCCTCGATTTTGTCCAGATCCGTTGACAATAATTGCTGGGCTTCGATCTCCTGCGGCAGGGATTCTTCCGCGGCGACTTCCGCTGCCGCCACCGGGGCAAGCTGGGCCGGGGCTTCTTCAGGCTGTGGCGTTTCCGGATCGGCGGCCTCGACAGTTTCGGCGATAAGCGGCTCTTCGGCAGTCACGAGCGCTGCAGCCTCGGTCAGCGGAGCGACCAGTATCGGCACCTTTTCCGCCAGCTGGCGCGTCGCGGCAGTCGGCCTGTTGTCCTCATGCAGCTGGATTTCGGGGCGGGCTTCGGCGCGCATCGGCGAAGCGTCGTTCTGGCGATAGGAGCGCATAACGGCGCGGGCTGCGAGATCGCGATCCTTGTAGCGGACGATTTCCAGATAGGCGACGATGCGGGCGGCTTCCGTGCCTGTCGGGTTTTTCAGAGCTTCGGCAATGGTCCGCAGCGGCAGACCGTGGCCTTGCGCGGTCAGCTGGCGCTCGACCTCGTCGATTCTCGCGGCCGGCAGCCGCCGGATCGCATCGGCAAGCCGGGAGGCGAAGGCAAGATTGCTCTCATCATCTCCACGATCGAGCGAAATCGAGCGGCCTGCCGCATCGATGACATCGAGAAGGGCTTCGACCATGCGCTCGCGCGCCGCAAGGAGCAGAATATTGAGCTTGCCGGCAATGGCGGAATTGAGGTCTGCGGCTTCGACGGCGTTGACAGGCGCGGGGGCAATCACCGATTGGCCGAGACCGCTGGCGACGATCGCCGCTGTCTGACCCTGGGACGAAAAGCTTGCATTGGACGCTGCACGAACGGGAGTCAACATGGCATGCTCCTTTCGTAAAGTGACGATGAAAGCAGGCTCTAGAAAAGGACCGCGCTCATCCGGTCCCCTTGCATCCCAGCAGATCCTCCTGTCCGCATGACGCAGTTCCGGCGTCATCGAAATGCATAAAAATTAACAGGAATATTAATGAACAGGCGTTAATGAATCGCTAACGGCCGCCGGCAAGCCTGCCGTACGGCTATTGGCAAACGCAGAATGAAGGCAATTCGCTCAGCTATGGGCGAAGATATCCGCCTCTTCCCAGCCGAGCAGATCGAGCTTGGCGCGGGTCGGCAGGAATTCGAAGCAGGCCGTCGCATGATCGTAACGGCCGTCGCGGATCAGCCGCTCCGTCAGCTTGTCGCGCAACGCATGCAGATAAAGCACGTCGGAGGCGGCATATTCGAGCTGGGCCGGAGACAGCGTCTCGGCTGCCCAATCGGAGGATTGCTGCGCCTTGGAGACATCGACGTCGAGCATCTCCTTGAGATTGTCCTTGAGGCCGTGGCGATCCGTATAGGTCCGGATCAGGCGCGAGGCGATCTTGGTGCAGAAGACCGGGGTCGTCGTGACGCCGAAGGTGTGGAAGAGCACGGCAATATCGAAGCGGCCGTAGTGAAAGATCTTCTGATGGGTGGGGTCTTCAAGCAGGGCGACGAGATTGGGCGCCTCTTTCTGACCGGCGGCGATACGGATGATATCGGCGGTGCCGTTACCCGGGGAAAGCTGGACGACGCAGAGCCGATCGCGGCGCGGCACCAGGCCGAGCGTTTCGGTGTCGATCGCAATCGCGCCGGTGTAGCGAGCGGCATCGGCCGCGGAAATATCGCCTTCGTGGTAACGTATGGTGGCCGCCATGAGACTGTCTTTCGTACGAATGCATCTCTTTGGGCTATAGCGCAAAGGCGCAGAGTGCGAAACCGCTTTGCTGCGGTAGAGCGCCATGTGTCCTCTGGATGCACAAGGACGCTCTACCTTTTTTAATCTCCGCATCGCGCTTTCAGGAAATCTATTCCGATTTTCGGGCCGATGCGCTGCAGTTCAGAATGTCGGCGGCGTGTTGATCCAAAGAAGCACGGTTTCGCCATCGTGGCGGTTGCGCCAGGAATGATCGCGGCGGCTTTCGAAATAAAGTGAATCGCCGGGGCCGAGATTGAAGAACTGATCGCCGTCGAGCACCAGTTCGAGCCGGCCGGACAGAACATGCATGAATTCCTCGCCCTCGTGGCGATAGGCGCCCTCGCTGGCAGCACCGGGCGCCAACACGAAACGATGGCAATCCATCATCCGGCGGCCTTCGGCGAGGAGCTGTACGGTGACACCCGGCGTCGTTTCCGGCCAGGCGCGACATTCACCGGCGCGCACCAGCGCCGGCACCTCCCCGCTTTCCTCACCGGAGAGGCGCGAGACGGTGGTGCCGTAATACTCTGCCAGATCGTGCAGCGTCTTGAAGCTGACGCCCTGCGAGGTGCGCTCCAGTGTCGAGAGCGTCGACGAGGTGACGCCGATGTCGCCGGCCACCTGATCGAGCGTCTTGCCGCTCGCATGGCGCAGGCTGCGCAGCTTGCGGCCGAGGCCGGTATCCTGGCTTGCCTCGGCGCCATCGGCGGAAGGTTCCTCGCTTTCCAACGCCTCGCGGATCGCTGCGGGATTGAGGCCGCGCTCGACACGATACCAGGAGATGCGCTTCAGCCGCGCCACATCGTCGGCGCTGTATTGCCGATGGCCGGTTTCGGAACGACCGGGAACCACCAGACCCTGGCTTTCCCAGAGGCGTAGCGTCGAGGCCGAAACGCCCGCCAGCCGCGCGGCTTCCGCCACCTTGTAGCGTACAGGCCCATTATCGTTCATCCGTCAATATCCCCGATTCCAATCGCCCCAGAACCTCCATCAAAAAGCCTGATGTTTGAAGCGAAAAATGCCGCTTGTTTTCTTGCAGGAAAAATGTAGGAGTTTTATAAACATCTTGCAGAAATTATACAAGATAGCTTTCCACCCCTCTCAGCGCAGGAGCCATCGATGACCGCGACAAGCCTTACCGACCGGAAGAACGCCGCTATTTCACGCGGCGTCGGAATGACCACCCAGATCTATGCCGATCGCGCAGAGAATGCGGAGATCTGGGACAAGGAAGGCCAGCGTTACATCGACTTCGCCGCCGGCATCGCCGTTCTCAACACCGGCCACCGCCATCCCCGGGTCATCGCAGCGGTCAAGGATCAGCTCGACCGCTTCACCCATACCTGCCATCAGGTGGTGCCCTATGAAAGCTACGTGCACCTTGCCGAACGGCTGAACGCGCTGCTGCCTGGTGATTTCGAGAAGAAGACGATCTTCGTCACGACAGGCGCCGAAGCGGTCGAGAACGCCGTCAAGATCGCGCGTGCGGCAACCGGCCGCTCGGCCGTCATCGCCTTTGGCGGCGGCTTCCATGGCCGCACCTTCATGGGCATGGCGCTGACCGGCAAGGTCGTGCCCTACAAGGTCGGCTTCGGCGCCATGCCGGGCGACGTGTTTCATATTCCCTTCCCGGTCGAGCTGCACGGCGTTACCGCCGACCAGTCGCTGGCGGCGCTGAAGAAGCTCTTCGCCGCCGATGTCGATCCGCAGCGCGTCGCGGCCATCATCATCGAGCCGGTACAGGGCGAAGGCGGCTTCTACTCCGCACCCGCCGCCTTCATGAAGGCGCTGCGCGAGCTCTGCGACCAGCACGGCATCCTGCTGATCGCCGACGAGGTGCAGACCGGTTTTGCCCGCACCGGCAGGATGTTCGCGATGGATCATCACGAGGTGGCGCCCGACCTGACGACGATGGCAAAGAGCCTAGCCGGCGGCTTTCCGCTCGCCGCCGTCACCGGCCGCGCCGCGATCATGGATGCGCCGGGACCGGGCGGGCTCGGCGGCACCTATGGCGGCAATCCGCTCGGGATCGCGGCCGCCCACGCCGTGCTCGACGTCATTGCCGACGAAGATCTCTGCAACCGCGCCAACCAGCTTGGCGGACGGCTGAAGCAGCGGCTGGAATCGCTGCGTGAGACGGTGCCCGAGATCGTCGATATCCGCGGGCCGGGCTTCATGAACGCCGTCGAATTCAATGACCGGACGACGGGACTGCCGAGCGCGGAATTCGCCAACCGGGTGCGGCTGATCGCGCTCGACAAGGGCCTGATCCTGCTCACCTGCGGCGTCCATGGAAACGTCATCCGCTTTCTTGCACCGATCACCATCCAGGACGAGATCCTCGGCGAAGCCCTCGATATTCTCGAAGCTTCGATGCTCGAAGCAAGCGCGGGCCGTTAGGCGCACCCTAGAGCGGTTCAGCTTTTCAAGGAAGCGCAGAACCGCTCTAACTTTTTGTTTTACGCAATTCCGGACGGAAAACCGCTGCGCACTTTTCCTGGAATTGCTCTAGCCGGATTTCAATGGCTGCCGGCAACCGGCAGCCGCACTCCCAAGGAGGATATGACATGGCTTTCACCAGCGCACTGACCAAGCACGTTCCCTTCTCCTCGCCCTTGCTGCGCGATGCCGGCTATATCGACGGCGTCTGGACATCAGGCGATGCCACAAAGACTTTCGACGTGCTCAACCCGGCAACCGGCGAGCTGCTCGCCTCGCTGCCCGATATGGGTGCGGCCGAGACACGGAAGGCGATCGATGCGGCCCATGCCGCCCAGCCGGGCTGGGCGGCCCGCCCAGCCAAGGAACGCAGCGCGATCCTGCGCAAATGGTTCGATCTGATGGTCGCCAATGCCGACGAACTCGCCGCGGTCCTGACTGCCGAAATGGGCAAGCCGTTCCCGGAAGCGCGCGGCGAAATCCTTTATGCAGCGGCCTATATCGAATGGTATGCGGAAGAAGCCAAGCGCATCTACGGCGAGACAATCCCCGCGCCTTCCGACGACAAGCGGATGATCGTCATCCGGCAGCCGGTCGGCGTCGTCGGCACGATCACGCCGTGGAATTTCCCGGCGGCGATGATCACCCGCAAGATCGCCCCGGCGCTTGCCGTTGGCTGCACCGTGGTCTCGAAGCCCGCCGAACAGACGCCACTGACGGCGATCGCGCTTGCCGTGCTCGCCGAGCAGGCCGGCATTCCGGCCGGCGTCTTCAACGTCATCGTCGGGGTGGATGGTCCGGCAATCGGCCGCGAGCTCTGCGGCAATGAAAAGGTGCGCAAGATCAGCTTCACCGGCTCGACGGAGGTCGGCCGCATCCTGATGCGGCAGTGCGCCGACCAGATCAAGAAGGTGAGCCTGGAGCTCGGCGGCAACGCGCCCTTCATCGTCTTCGACGATGCCGATCTCGACGCTGCCGTCGAAGGCGCGATCGCCTCCAAATACCGCAATGCCGGCCAGACCTGCGTCTGCGCCAACCGCCTCTACGTCCAGTCGAACGTCTATGACGCCTTTGCCGCCAAGCTTGCTGCCAAGGTCGCCGAGATGTCGGTCGGCGACGGCTTCAAGCCGGGTGTCGTGATCGGGCCGCTGATCGATGAACAGGGCCTTGCCAAGGTGGAAGACCATGTCAGCGATGCGCTTGCCAAGGGCGCCAAGGTGCTGACCGGCGGCAAGCGCATCGACGGCGCCGGCACCTTCTTCACACCGACGGTGCTGACAGGCGTTGCGCGCGGCATGAAGGTGGCGCGCGAGGAGACCTTCGGGCCGGTGGCGCCGCTCTTTTGCTTCGACACGGTCGAGGATGTCATCAACCAAGCCAACGACACGGAGTTCGGCCTCGCCGCCTATTTCTACGCCGGCGATCTGAAGAAGGTCTGGCGGGTGGCGGAAGCGCTGGAATACGGCATGATCGGCATCAATACCGGCTTGATGTCATCCGAGACGGCGCCCTTCGGCGGTATCAAGCAATCCGGCCTCGGCCGCGAAGGCTCGCGGCACGGCGCCGACGACTATCTGGAAATGAAATATCTCTGCATCGGCGGCGTCTGATTCATCATCCTAATGAGAGGGCACGCGGCATTGCGCCGCGTGTCGTCAATAATGCGGCGGGCGGGTGATCGCTGGCGCGTCCAGCGACTGCTCCTCCAGCGACAGGAAGCGTTCTGTCAGCCGGTCGAGCTTGGTGCGCATCTGCTCGACGGTCTTCCATTGCTCGGCGAGCTGATCGGAAAGCTCTTCGATCGTCTTTGCCTGGTGGGCCAGCATTTCTTCCAGCCGGGTGATGCGGTTCGTCTCGTCGGACATCGATGCTCCTTTGCCGAAACCGGCACAGATGGTTCTCCCAAAGCGGAAATAGGCCGCCTCGTCAATGCTTTCCATGCCCGGCGCGGCCACGCGCAAAACTGTACCGTTTGGTTACTAAAAGACCTTGCCGTGCCTGATGTTGTGGGGTAGGCCGTTATCCATCAGGGAGGAATACTGATGGATGCAGGAAACGGCTTTCTTCATCCGGACCGGCTTTTTCCGGCTGATCCGGCAACACGGACCATCGCGCGAGACCTCTACGAGACGGTGCGCAATCTTCCGATCGTCAGCCCGCACGGGCATACCGAACCCTCCTGGTTTGCCGACGACAAGCCCTTCGAAGATGCGGCCTCGCTGCTGGTCATTCCCGATCACTATCTCTTCCGCATGCTGCACAGCGTCGGTGTCACTTTGGATGAGCTCGGCGTGCCGCGGCTTGACGGCAAACCGGTGGCTGAGGGGCGGGCGATCTGGCGGACCTTTGCCGCGCATTATCATCTCTTCCGCGGAACGCCTTCAAGCCTCTGGGTCGACCACGCCATGTCGGCCGTGCTCGGCTGCACCGAACCGCTGACACCAGACAATGCCGATGCGCTCTACGACCATATCAATGCCCGGCTTGCCCTTCCAGAATTCCGCCCGCGGGCGCTGCATCAGCGATTCGGCATCGAAACGATCGCGACGACGGATGGAGCGCTCGATCCGCTGGCGCATCACCAGAAGATGGCGGCCGACGGCTGGATCGGCAAGGTGCGCACCACCTACAGGCCGGACAGCGTTACCGATCCCGATGCCGTCGGCTTCCGCGACAATCTCATCAAGTTCGGAGAGATCACCGGCACTGAGGTCACGCGTTGGGACGGCCTGATCGAGGCGCATCGGCGCCGGCGCGCCTATTTCCGCCAGTTCGGCGCCACCGCGACCGATCACGGCGTGCCCACGGCCTTCACCGCCGATCTGCCGCTGGCGGAAAAACAGGCGCTGCTCGACAAGGCGCTGAAGGGTCCGCTTTCGGCCGAGGATGCCGAGCTCTTCCGCGGCCAGATGATGACCGAGATGGCCGGACTTTCGGCCGAGGACGGCATGGTGATGCAGATCCATGCCGGCTCGAGACGCAATACCGACCGCGGCCTTTTCTCGACCCGAGGCGCGAATATGGGCGCCGATATCCCGACACCCACCGACTGGGTTGGCGGCTTGAATGCGCTGCTATCGAAATATGGCCACGCGCCGGATTTGCGCGTGCTGCTCTTCACGCTCGACGAGACGACCTATGCACGCGAGCTGGCGCCGATGGTAGGTCATTGGCCTTGCCTGATGATCGGCCCGCCGTGGTGGTTTCACGACAGCCCGCTCGGCATCCGGCGCTATCTCGACCAGGTTGTGGAGACGGCGGGTTTTGCCAATATGGCGGGTTTCAACGACGATACGCGCGCGCTGCTATCGATCCCGGCCCGGCATGACGTCTGGCGCCGCGAAGTCTGCCGCTTCCTTGCGCAGCTCGCCGCCGAGCACCGGCTTTCCAAGCGGGAAGCCGAGATCGTCGCAGGCGAGCTCTCCTATGGCAATGCAAAGAAGGCCTACAAGCTGTGACCGAACGACTGCAGACCCTTTCCGGCCTCGCCTCGACGGCGAAGCTTCCCACCTATGACCGCAACCAGCTGAAAAGCGGCATCCTGCATCTTGGGCCGGGCGCCTTTTTCCGCGCGCATTTCGCGCCGTTTACGGATGCTGCGCTCGCAGCCGCAGGCGGCGACTGGGGCATCGAGATAGCAAGCCTGCGCACGCCCGATGTCGCTGACAATCTGAGCGCTCAGAACGGGCTTTATACGACGCTGATCCGCGACAGCTCGGGCACGACGGCTGAGGTGATCGGTTCGATCCTGAAGGCGCATGTGGCGCCGCGCGATCCGGCTGGCCTGCTGGCGCGGCTCGAAGATCCCGCTATCCGCATCGTCAGCATGACGGTGACGGAAAAGGCCTATGGTTTCGATCCGGCAACCGGCGGCCTCGACCTGAAGCACCCCGATATCGTCGCCGATCTCGCCAGCCGGCATGCGCCGCGCGGCGTCATCGGTTACCTCGTCGAAGGCCTTGCGCGCCGCCGGCAGAAGGGGATCGTGCCCTTTACGCCGCTCAGCTGCGACAACCTGCCGAGCAACGGCGCCGTTCTGAAACGCCTCGTGCTCGAATTCACCTCCCGTATCGATCCCGACCTGCATCGCTGGATCGAAGCGAATGTGCCCTTCCCTTCGACGATGGTCGACCGCATCACGCCGGCAAGCACCGAAGCGACCTATGCCGATGCCGAGCGGCTCACCGGCCGCACCGACATGGCGGCGGTCGAGACAGAGCCTTTTACGCAATGGGTCATAGAAGATCATTTCGCCAATGGCCGGCCGGCCTGGGAAAAGGTCCGCGGCGCGCTGATGGTCGAGGAAGTCTCGGCCTACGAAAAAATGAAGCTGCGGATGCTGAACGGCGCCCATTCGCTGCTCGCCTATCTCGGTTACATCGGCGGCTATGAATTCATTCGCGACGTGATGGACGATGCAGCCCTGGCAGCACTTGCCTACCGCCACATGCATGCGGCCGCGCGTACGCTCGATCCGGTGCCGGGCATCGATCTCGATGCCTATGCCAGCGAATTGATAGCACGCTTTGCAAACAAGGCGATCGCACATCGCACCTATCAGATCGCCATGGACGGCACGCAGAAACTGCCGCAGCGGCTGCTGGAGCCGGCAAGCGAGGCGCTGGCGCATGGCGACAGGGCGGAGACCTATGCGATCGCCGTTGCAGCGTGGATGCGCTATGCGATCGGCGAGCACGGCAACGGTGAGCGCTACGAACTGCGCGATCCCAGGGCTGCGGAAATTGCCGCTCTCATTGCCGATATCCCGCGCACTGGCCTGGCGATCTCAGCGGCTCTCTTCACCCTTCCGGGACTCTTCCCGGCAGCTTTGACAGGCCACCGGGCCTGGACGCAGGATGTGGCTGACAAGCTGGAGATCCTGATCCAGGACGACCGGCTGCCGCTGTTCTGAGGCTTGGGACTTCTCTGGTGTAGCGAGGGTTTGCGGTGTGGCACCCCCCTCTGCCCTGCCGGGCATCTCCCCCACAAGGGGGGAGATCGGCTGGGCGCAATGGCTTCCCAAGCAACTGGTGTCGCAGCCCGGCGAAACGGTAGAGGGGTGAGAATGCCAAGCCACTTGTAATCTCCCCACCTGTGGGGGAGATGCCCGGCAGGGCAGAGGGGGCGCCGCACGGCATGGCCCTCTCCCCCCGTCATCCCTGTGCTCGTCACAGGGACCCAGTGCGCCTAAGTCCTTGGGCGCGAGAAACTCTATCCAGATCGTAGAGTCTTTCACTGCGCCGACGCGCGTGGCTGGATTCCTGTGACGGGCACAGGAATGAGGGAGTTCGGGGTTACAGGCTCTTCTCAACCATACGGGATGGTCAGACCTTCACCCGCGCCATATCGGGATCGTAGAGTGGCGACAGCGACACGCTGCAGGGGATGCGTTCCCGCGCGACGTCAAGCTCATAGGTGCCGGAGAGGACGAAATCCTCGGTCACGCCGTCGGGATTGCGGACGTAGCCATAGCCGATCGGCTTGCCCAGCGTATAACCGAAGCCGCCGCTCGACAGCCAGCCGACGCGCTTGCCGTCGCGATAGATCGTTTCACGGCCGAGCAGCACGGCATCGGCATTCTCGAGAACGAAGCAGGCGAGGCGCTTCTTGACGCCTCCCGAAAGCTGCCGCTCGATCGCCTCACGGCCGCGGAACGGAATATTCTTCCGCATCTTCACCGCCCAGCCGAGACCGGCCTCGACAGGCGTATGGTCGGGACCGATATCCGAGCCCCAGGCACGATAACCCTTTTCCAGGCGGCAGCTCTCAATGGCGCGGTAGCCGGCATTGACGAGGCCGAGCTCGCCGCCTGCTGCCATCAGCACGTCATAGACCGTGGTCGCATATTCAACGGGAATATGCAGTTCGTAGCCAAGCTCACCGACATAGGTGATGCGCAGCGCCCGCACCGGGCAGCCTGCAATGCCGATGGTGCTGACCTTGCCGAAGGGGAAGGCCGCATTCGAGACGTCGCTGCCCGTCACCTTTTCCAGCACGGCGCGGGAATTCGGTCCCATCAGCGACAGCACGGAATAGGCGGATGTGACGTCGACCAGCTCGGCATGCATCTCCGCCGGGATATTGCGTGCGATCCAGTCGAAGTCATGGGTGGCGAAGCCGGTACCGGTAACGACGTAATATTCGTTCTCGGCGATGCGGGCGACCGTCACGTCGCATTCGATGCCGCCCTTATCGTTCAGCATCTGCGTGTAGATGAGCGATCCCACCGGCCTTGCGACATCGTTGGAGGCGATCCAGGACAGAGCTGCCTCGGCATCCCTGCCCTTCAGCACGAATTTGGCAAAGGACGTCTGGTCGAAGATGACCGCCGCTTCGCGCACGGCCTTGTGCTCACGACCGACCGCGTCGAACCAGTTCTGCCTGGTGTAGCTGTAGACATCCTTCGGCTCCTCGTTGGCGAAGAGATCGGCAAACCAGTTCGGCCGTTCCCAGCCTAGCTTTTCGCCGAAACAGGCGCCCTGCGCCTTCAGCCGGTCATAGAGCGGCGATTTGCGGCAGGGGCGGCCGCTCGCATGCTCTTCGAACGGCCAGGCCATGGTGTAATGTTTGCCGTAGGCTTCGAGCGTGCGTGTCCGCACCCAGTCGGTTTCGAAATGCGGCCGGCCGAAACGGCGGATATCGACCGGCCAGAGATCATAGGGCGGCTCGCCCTTCGTCACCCATTCGGCAAGCGCCATGCCGGCGCCGCCGGCAGAGGCGATGCCGAAGGCGTTGAAACCGGCGCCGACGAAGAAATTTCTCAGCTCCGGGGCCTCGCCGAGAATGAAGTTGCCATCCGGCGTAAAGCTTTCCGGGCCGTTCAGCAGCTGCTTGACGCCGACATTTTCCAGCGCCGGGACCCGGCCGAGCGCCTGTTCCATGATCTGCTCGAAATGATCGAAATTGCTGTCCAACAGCGTGTAGTGAAAACCGTCGGGGATGCCGTCCTTCGCCCAGGGAATGGGATTCGGCTCGTAGCCGCCCATGACGATGCCGCCGACCTCTTCCTTGTAGTAGGTCAGGCGATCGGGATCGCGCAGCGTCGGCAGGTTGGAGGGCACGCCGAAGGATTCGGTGATGATGTATTGATGCTCGACGGAAACCAGCGGCACGTTGACGCCAAATCGGGCGGCGAAAGCGCGCGTCCATTGGCCGGCGCAGACAACGACACGCTCGCATTCGATGCGCCCTTGCGCCGTGACGACGGCACGGATCCTCCCCTTGTCGATTTCAAGGTCGAGGACTTCGGTATCCTCAAAGATCGAAACGCCCGACATGCGGGCGCCCTTTGCCAGCGCCTGGGTGATGTCGGAGGGATTGGCCTGGCCGTCGGTAGGGAGGAAGGCGGCGCCGACGAGATCGTCGACCGTCATCAGCGGCCAGAGGTCGAAGGCTTCCTGCGACGTCAGCAATTGCATTTCGAGGCCGAAGGACTGCGCGGTGGTTGCCTGGCGCCTGACCTCGGTCCAGCGTTCCTCGTTGCAGGCAAGGCGCAGGCCGCCATTCATCTTCCAGCCAGTGCCGAGGCCCGTTTCCTCTTCCAGCCGTTTGTAGAGATCGACGGAATAACCGAGAAGCTGGGTGATGTTGGCGCTGGTGCGCAGCTGGCCGACGAGGCCGGCGGCATGGAAGGTGGTGCCTGAGGTAAGCTTCTTGCGCTCCAGCAGCACGGTATCGGTCCAGCCGAGCTTGCCGAGATGATAGGCTGTCGAGCAGCCGATGATGCCGCCGCCGATGACCACGGCTTTCGCCGCCTTCGGTAATTCCTTCGTCATTTATCGGTCCTGTTCAAAGGCTTGATAGGCGCGCTCGAAGCGCGCGAGATTTTCGGCCGTATAGCCGGCGTAATCGAAATCGATGCTGGAATGGATTTCTGAAATCATGCTCCAGAGCGTCTCGCGCAGCAGCGAGGCGCATTTCATCGCGGCATAGCGCCTGTTGAGATCATCGGTCAGCGGCCGGTCGAAATAGGTCTCCAGCATCGTGTGCTCGGCCGCTTGCGAGAGCTCGTTGTTGGAGGCCAATCCGCCGAGATCGAAAAGCGGCGTGTTGAAACCGGCATAGTCCCAGTCGATCAGCCAGAGCCGCTTGCCGTCATCGAGAAAGTTGGCGGCCAGCAGGTCGTTGTGGCCGAAGGCGATCTCGAAAGGCCCTGCCGCTTCTTCCAGCGTCTCAGCCCTACCGACGAGCCCCGGCAGCAGAGGAAGATAGCTGCTCGCCGACGCCTTCAGATTGGCGGCGTAATCTCGGATGACGTGGAAGACCCAGAAGATCATTGCCTGGCCGCGGAAATGCCGGGCGATGTCGCGATGGCAAGCGCGCACCAGCGGCAAGACCCGGGCGAGCGTGTGCGGGGTCCTGATATCCTCCGGCGACAGCGCCCGCGCCTCGATATATTCGAGCACCAGGACGCCCGGCGAATGGTGGATGACGGCAGGCGATATGCCGGCCGCATGGGCGGCGCGGCTCGCGGCAAGCTCGTTCTGCCTGTTGATGTGGTGGATCGGAATATCGGTGCCGAGCCTGACCACACAGCGTGCGACGGCATCGCTGACCAGATAGTTCCTATTGGTGATGCCGCCTGCTATCGGCGAGATTGCGATCGGCCCCTGCCAGATGCCAAGCGCATGAATCCTATCTTCAGGCGTCATGCTCAACCCCCTTGCGGCCCCTCGTGAAATGATGGGCCAGAGGAGGATCGGCTGTCAAGCAGCCGCGCGCTTAGATCGTCTTGCCGGCGGCGTCGAAGACGTGGCAGCGGGCCGGATCGAAGGAAGCCTTCACATTGGCGCCGGGGGCCACCTTCTGCTGGCCGTCGAGTGCGACGGTCAGGAGCTGGTTATCCGGCGTCGTGGTGTAGAGCATGGTAGCGCCGCCGAGGTTTTCAACGAGATCGACGTTGACGGTCGAAAGCGTGATTGCGCCTTCGGCCAGCGAAAGATGCTCGGGGCGAATGCCAAAGGTGACCTCCTCTCCCGCGCCGCCTTTCAGCCGGCGCGGCAAGCGGACGGAATTGCCGCAGACATGGATGCTGGTTTCGGTCTCGCCAACCTGCTCTATGCGGGCCTTCAAAAAATTCATCTTCGGGCTGCCGATGAAACCGGCGACGAAGCGGTTGGCCGGGTTGTTGTAGAGATCGAGTGGGGCGCCGACCTGCTCGATGCGGCCGGAATTCAACACCACGATCTTGTCCGCCATCGTCATGGCTTCGACCTGGTCATGGGTGACATAGATCATCGTATTGCCGAGGCTGCGGTGCAGGCGGGAGATCTCGACGCGCATCTGCACGCGCAGTTCGGCATCGAGGTTCGACAGCGGCTCGTCGAACAGGAAGATCCGCGGCTCGCGCACGATGGCGCGGCCGATGGCGACGCGCTGGCGCTGGCCGCCGGAGAGCGCCTTCGGCTTGCGCTCCAAGAGCTTCTCGATCTGCAGAATCTCGGCGGCGCGCTTCACCTTCGGCTGGATATCGGCCTTCTTGTAACCCGCCGTCTCCAGGCCGAAGGCGAGGTTTTTATAGACCGACATATGGGGATAGAGCGCATAGGACTGGAAGACCATGGCGATGCCGCGCTTGGCAGGCGCCACCTCGTTCATGCGCTCGTTGTCGAGCAGCAGCCCGCCGCCTGAGATCTCCTCGAGACCGGCGATCATGCGCAGAAGGGTGGATTTTCCACAGCCCGAGGGGCCGACGAAAACGACGAATTCGCCGGGATCGATCGTCAGGTCGATGCCATGGATCACATCCATCGCGCCGTAGCGCTTCTCGACCTTCTGAAGAACGACACTGGTTGCCATCTTCTCAAAACCCTCTCTTTTTATTTTACCGGTTACTTCGTTCTTGCGCGCCAATCGGCGTATTTCGGACTATCAGAACCCACCGGCAGCGGCACGTCGGCGCCGCTATCGGAAGACTGGTAGATGGCGGTGACGAGTTCCAGCGCGCGCCGGGCGTCCTTTGTCGTCACCGGCAGCGGCGCATGGCCGCTGAGGAAAGCGTGGAACTGGCCCATCTGGGTGGTGAAGCGCGGCGCGACCGGCTGCCAGTCGCCAACCACCCTGTCGATCTGCTGCTGCACGTCGTCGTTTGCGGCGATGATCT
This sequence comes from Rhizobium laguerreae, assembly GCF_019778565.1. Taxonomy (NCBI): domain Bacteria; kingdom Pseudomonadati; phylum Pseudomonadota; class Alphaproteobacteria; order Hyphomicrobiales; family Rhizobiaceae; genus Rhizobium; species Rhizobium laguerreae. The sequence goes on from NZ_JAAXQT010000006.1 coordinate 394,300, forward strand.
TCCAGGGGTCCTTGCCGGGTGTATAGGGCTCGTGACTGCTTTCGAAGGTGACATTCTCGAAGTGGAGCCTGAGCCGGCTAATCTGTTCCTGCGAACCAAGGGTGCAGGAAAGCGAGACAAAGGCGCCGCTTTCCATCAGCAGGCTGGCGGAGGCACAATCCTCGACCTCGATATCGTTGACGCGGGTGGCGACGCGGCCGAAGACCCTGGCAGCCGGACCCATCAGATGCATCAGCATATCGTGCAGGTGCAGGGCATGGGTGACGAGCACACCGCCGAGTTCCGTCGCCCATTTGCCGCGCCAAGGGACGGCGTAATATTCCGGCTTGCGCAGCCAGAAGGTTTCGACCGAAGCAGTATAGGGCTTGCCGGCGATACCGGCGTCGATGATCCGCTTGGCCTTCTGGATGCCGTCGCCGTAACGGTACTGGAAGATCGGCATCAGCACGCCTTTGGCGGTCTTTTCCGCTGCCATGATGGTATCGATGGCGGCAAGCGAGCCCGTCAGCGGCTTTTCGCAGACGACATGTTTACCGGCGGCAAGCGCTGCGACCACCTGTTCCAAATGGATGCCGGGAGGGGTGCAGATATCGATGATGTCGATCGTGTCGTCGGCCAGCAATTCCGCGAAGGAGGTGGTGCGCCGTTCGATGCCGAACTCGTCGCCGACCGCTGCCATGCGCTGCTCGTTCAGGTCGCAGATCGCCACCACCTTGAACTTGTCGGAATGCGGCAGGTAACCCTCGACGATATGGGAGCGGCCTATACCGCAACCGATAATCGCGACCGTCCTGATGCTCATGTCGTTCTTTCCCGTCATCGCCATCAACGCTTCATGCCCGTCGTGGCGATGCCCTCGATCAGCAGGCGCTGGAAGAACAGGAAGAAGAAGAACACCGGCACAAGCGTCAGGGTCGACATGGCGAACAAACCGCCCCAATCCGATGCGCTGGTTGAGTCGACGAAGGTGCGCAGGCCGAGCTGGATCGTATAGGTGTTCATGTCGTTCAGGTAGATCAGCGGACCGAAGAAATCGTCCCAGGTCCAGATGAAGGAGAAGATGGCGGCCGTTGCCAGCACCGGTAGCGACAACGGCAGCATGATCTTCCAGTAGATGCGCCAAGCGCTGCAGCCGTCCATCATCGCCGCCTCGTCGAGTTCGCGCGGGATGCCGCGGAAGAACTGCACCATCAGGAAGATGAAGAAGGCATCGCTTGCCAGGAACTTCGGCACGACAAGCGGCAGGATGGTGTTGACCCAGCCGAGATCGAGAAAGAGCACATATTGCGGGATCAACGTCACGTGATAGGGGATCATCAACGTGCCGAGCATGATCGCGAACCAGAAATTCCGGCCGGCAAAACGCAGCCGCGCAAAGGCGAAAGCCGTCAGCGAACAGGCGATGACATTGCCGGTCACCACCAGCAGCGAGATGACCAGCGAATTCCAGAAGAACCGGCCGAAGCTGACATCGAGGCCGACCCAACCGCGCGCATAGGAGGAGAAATCGATCGACGACGGGATGAGCGAGGTCGACGAGAAGATCTCGGTTTCCGGCCTGACCGATGCCGAAACCATCCATAACAGCGGATAGAGCATGAGGAGCGAAGCGGCGATCAGCAGGGCGTGGATGATGAGCGACGCCGGCAGGCTGCGTTTGGTGATGTCGGATGGCGGCCTGGCCGCAGTGACGGAAGCGGTCATCTCAGTCATCGTAGTGCACCCAATAACGCGAGGTCAGGAAGGAGAAGGCGGTGAAGATCGCGATGATCACCACCAGGATCCAGGCGAGCGCCGAGGCATAGCCCATGCGGAAATTGCCGAAGGCTTCCTGATAGAGGTAGAGCGTGTAGAACAGCGTCGAGTTGATCGGACCGCCGGTACCGCCTGATATGATGAAGGCCGGCGTGAAGGCCTTGAAGGCATCGATCGTCTGGACGACGGCATTGAAAAAGATCACCGGCGTCAGAAGCGGCAGCGTGATCTTGTAGAATTGCCGGAACTTGGAGGCGCCGTCGAGGCTGGCGGCCTCATACATATCCTGCGGGATCTGGCGCAGGCCGGCCAGGAAAATAATCATCGGCGAGCCAAACTGCCAGACGGACAGCGCCACCAGAGTATAGATCGAATAGTTCGGATGCGAGATCCAGCTCGGACCTTCGATACCGAAATACGAAAGCGCGGCATTGACGAGGCCATCACTGGCGAAAAGCTGGCGCCAGAGCACGGCGATCGCCACGCTACCGCCCAGCAGTGACGGCAGATAGAAGATGGCACGATAGACCGACAGCCCGCGCAGGCCGCGGTTCAGCGCCATGGCGACCAGCAATGCGAAGGTCAGCTTGAACGGCACCGAGAAGACGACATAGGTCAGGGTGACATACATGGCGGCCGAGAATTTCGGATCCGCCGTGGCGATGCGCACGTAATTCGCCATTCCCACCCACCGCGGCGACTGAAGCATGTCGAAGTCGGTGAAGGAAAGGTAGAGCGAAATCAGGGCCGGCCCGAGCGTCAGCCCGAAAAAGCCGATGAGCCATGGAAGAAGGAAAAGATAGCCGGGAGCATTGGCATTCCAGAGACGCTTGAAGCGTCCTTCGGCCACGGCCCCCTGATATCTTTCCACATTGATGGCCCCTGCGGGCGTGCGCATCGCATTGCTCATACGGGATCAGCCTCGTGCGAGAATCTGCGTGATTTCAGCGACAAGCTGTTTGCCGCCGTCGGAAGGAGACAGCTGTCCGAAGCCGACCTGTTCGGCGATGTTGCGTAACATCAGATCAGCTTCACCGGCGCCGGCCGGCGGCGGCGGCGGCAATTTGCCGGCGAGATCGCCGAGGCCGCTGACATAGGCGAGCGCAACTTTGCCGTTCTCATCAAGCTTCGCCGCGACCACCTCGCGCATGGCTTTCGATTCCGGAATGCCGCGTTCGACATCCAGAAGCAGCGCTGCTTCGGGGTTCTTGACGAAGAAATTGACGTAGTCCACGGCCATATCTATGGCTTTCGACTGGGCGGAGACCGAGAAGAACATCGAAGGCTTGCGATAGTGGCCGCCCTTCGAATCCCCCTTGACGCGCATGTAGTTGGTCAGCGCCAGCTTGTCCTTGTTCATTGCCTGATAGCCTACGAACTGGTTGGAATGGGCAAAACCGGCGGCCGACTTGCCGAGCGAGACCGTGTTGGTTTCGATATCGTTCTTGTCGAGAGCCTGGATATCGGCGGGAACACAGGCGCCGGCCTCACGGAACTTGGCCCACATGTCGTACCATTCGGAGGCATCGTCCACGTCGAAGGCGATCTTGCCGTCTGCAGTATAAAGAGCCTTGCCGCGCTGACGCAGCCAGTTTTCGAACAGCGGTTCGCTGCCGCTGCCGTCGGCGATGCCGAACATGCCCTTGCGTTTTCCTGCCTTGGTGATCTCCGCACCCATACGGGCGAACTCTTCCCAGGTGGTCGCCTGGGTCGGCAGATCGACGCCGGCCTCCTTGAAGGCCGCGGTGTTCAGGACCGTGGCCGCCGAATTCGCGCCCAGGCTGACGCCATAGAGATGACCGTCGACGCTGCCGCCTTCGATCTGCGCCTTGTCGAAATCGTCGAGGTTGAGCTTGGCCGGCATATAGGATTCGAGCGGGGCGAGCGCGCCGCGCCGCGCATATTGGACGATATAGCGATAGTCCATCTGGATGACATCGGGCGCGTTGCGGCCAGCCACCTGGGTCGCAAGGCGCGGCCAGTAGTCGCCCCAGCCGAGGAATTCGCCGGTGATCGACGTTCCCGGCTTCTTCGACTGATAGAGCTGCGATACCTTGTTGGTGCGGTCGGCGCGCGGCTGCGAGCCCCACCACAGGAGACGCAGTCGCGTTTCCTGTGCCAAAGCGCTGGTTCCCAGCGCCGAGAGCGAGAGAAGCGTGGCGCCTCCCGCGACGAAATTGCGTCTGCTTACACGGAATGTCATTTCTTTTCCTCCTCCAAAGGGAAGCGCCTCCTCACGCTTCCGAACCTAGTTACCCTTGCATAAATAACTAATTGGTTACAAGCTACGGGCAAAGCGGCGAGCGTGTCAAGCGGTGTCGCGCGCAGGGCTTTCAAATTCGGTTTTTACAATTTCGCACCGAAGGCTTATGAGCGCAACATGTGAGACGGAGGTGGAGAGATGAACGACAGCGGGGGGAATGGGGAAAAGAAAAGGTCTCGGCGCCCATCTGCCGAACGCACGGCCCAACGCGATCCGGAGCGGACACGCGCTGCTATCCTTGACGCGGCAACCCGGGAATTTGCCGAAAACGGCATGGGCGGGGCTCGTGTCGACGCCATCGCCGAGCGCGCCGGCACCAACAAGCGCATGCTCTATCATTATTTCGGCGACAAGGAGCAGCTCTACCTCAGAGTGCTCGAAGAGGCCTATGTCGGCATCCGCACCGCCGAACGTGCGCTGCATATCGGCGACCGCAGCCCCGAGGAAGGCATCGGCGAACTGGCGCTCTTCACCTGGCGTTATTTCCTCCAGCACCCGGAATTCCTCAGCCTGCTCGGCACGGAAAATATGCATCGGGCCCGCTGGCTGCGCCAGTCCGTCCGGCTCAAAGAACTGCATTCGCATCTGATCGGCGAGCTTTCGGACGTGCTCGAACGGGGAAAGAAGCAGGGGGTCTTCATCGAGACCGCCGATCCCCTGCATGTCTATCTGACGATCGCCTCGCTCGGTTATTTCTACCTGTCCAACCAGTACACGCTTTCGACGATCTTCGGCCGCGACCTGATCGAACCGACCCACCTCAATGCCTGGGAAAGGCATATCGTCCACGTCACGCTGACCTCGATCAAGCGCTGAATTTGTAAAATCGGATTTGACTATTGACAGCCGCGTTGCTCTTCTGCCATCAAGTAACTGTTTAGTTACCGGCTCGGGAGGACCGGACGAGGATGCCCGCTCCCGCCGCAAAAATTTGCTGGGAGGAAAAAATGGCACGCTTGGGGATCATCTTGCACGGCGTTACCGGCCGCATGGGTTACAATCAGCACCTGGTGCGTTCTATTCTCGCCCTCCGCGATCAGGGGGGCATCACGCTGAAATCGGGTGAGAAACTCGAGATCGACCCCATCATCGTCGGCCGCAACGGCGCCAAGATGGAAGAGCTGGCGAAGAAGCACAACATCAAGCGCTGGTCGACCGATCTCGATGCAGCCCTCGCCAATCCCGACGACACGATCTTCTTCGACGCCGGCACGACACTGATGCGCGCCGAACTTCTGTCCAAGGCGCTCGATGCCGGCAAGCATGTCTATTGCGAGAAGCCGATTTCCGACGATCTGCAGGTGGCACTCGACCTTGCCCGCAAGGCGCGCGGCTCCGGCCTCAAACATGGCGTCGTACAGGACAAACTCTTCCTGCCCGGCCTGCGCAAGCTGGCGCTGCTCAGGGATTCCGGCTTCTTCGGCAAGATCCTCTCGGTGCGCGGCGAATTCGGCTACTGGGTTTTCGAAGGCGATTGGGGCGTGCCGGCCCAGCGGCCGTCCTGGAACTACCGCAAGGGCGACGGCGGCGGCATCATCCTCGACATGCTCTGCCACTGGCGCTACGTGCTCGACAATCTGTTCGGCGAAGTCAAAGCCGTATCCTGCCTCGGTGCTACGCATATTCCGCGCCGCATCGACGAGCAGGGCAAGCCCTATGACTGCGACACCGACGATGCGGCCTATGCGACCTTCGAGCTCGAAGGCGGCGCGATCGCGCAGGTCAATTCCTCCTGGGCCGTCCGCGTCCGCCGCGACGACCTCGTCACCTTCCAGGTCGACGGCACGCATGGTTCGGCCGTCGCCGGTCTGACGAAATGCTGGAGCCAGCACCGCGTCAACACGCCGAAGCCGGTCTGGAACCCGGACCAGCCGCAGACGATCGACTTCTACAAGACCTGGGACGAGGTTCCCGATACGCAGGCCGTCGACAACGGTTTCAAGGCGCAGTGGGAAATGTTCATCCGCCATGTCGTCGAAGATGCGCCGTGGCCCTATGGCCTGGAAGCCGGCGCCAAGGGTGTGCAGCTTGCCGAACTCGGGCTGAAATCCTGGGCCGAGCGTCGCTGGCTCGACGTTCCTGCACTGGAGTTCTGAGCCGTGGCGACCATCAATCTCCCTCTCGACGGCAAGATCGCCCCCTACACGCTGACCGGCACGCCGATCGAACTGAAGAAGCGCGAGGCTAAAAGCTTCCCGCGCATCGCCTTTGCCGCCGCCCATGTCGTCGCCGATCCGCTCGCCGACAACGATCCGTGGCTGACGCCGGCGATCGACTGGGATCGCACCCTCGCCTTCCGTCACCGGCTCTGGGACCTCGGCCTCGGCGTCGCCGAAGCGATGGATACGGCACAGCGCGGCATGGGCCTCGGCTGGCCGGAAGCGCGCGACCTCCTCCGCCGGGCGCTTGCCGAAGCGGCCGGCCGCAAGGACGCGCTGATCGCCTGCGGCGCCGGTACCGACCATCTGACGCCCGGCCCCGACGTGACGGTCGACACGATCCTCAGGGCCTATGAGGAGCAGATCGAAACGGTGGAGGCGGCCGGCGGCCGCATCATCCTGATGGCGAGCCGGGCCCTTGCCGCCGCAGCAAAAGGGCCGGACGATTATATCCGCGTCTATGACCGCATCCTTCGCCAGGTCAAGGAACCCGTCATCATCCATTGGCTCGGCGAAATGTTCGATCCGGCGCTCGAGGGTTATTGGGGCAACGGCGATCATATCGAAGCGATGTCCACCTGCCTGCAGGTGATCGAGGCCAATGCCGCCAAGGTCGACGGCATCAAGATCTCGCTTCTTTCCAAGGAGAAGGAAGTGGCGATGCGCCGCCGGCTGCCGAAAGGCGTGCGCATGTATACCGGCGACGATTTCAACTATGCCGAACTGATCGCCGGCGACGAAGAGGGCCATTCCGACGCGCTGCTCGGCATTTTCGATGCGATCGCTCCGGCTGCCTCTGCAGCCCTCGAAGCGCTCGGTCGCAAGAGCAATCATGAATTCTTCGACCTGCTGGAGCCGACCGTGCCGCTGTCGCGCCACATCTTCAAGGCGCCGACCCGCTTCTACAAGACCGGCGTCGTCTTCCTCGCCTATCTCAACGGCCTGCAGGATCATTTCGTCATGGTCGGCGGCCAGCAGAGCACCCGCTCGCTGACACATCTGGCCGAACTCTTCCGCCTGGCCGACAAGGCCCGGGTTCTCGCCGATCCGGAACTCGCAACGACGCGCATGAAGCAGGTGCTTGCCGTCCACGGCGTCAACTGAAGCACGCGGAACGGGAGGGGAATGACATGCAGGTCGAAGGACTTTCGATCAACCTGGCGACGATCCGCGAGCAATGCGGCTTTGCCGAGGCTGTCGATATCTGCCTGAAACACGGCATCACCGCGATCGCCCCCTGGCGCGACCAGGTCGCCAAGGTCGGTCTCGACGAGGCGGTGCGGATCGTCAAATCGAACGGTATCAAACTGACCGGTCTTTGCCGCGGCGGCTTCTTCCCGGCAGCAAACGATGCCGACTGGCAGAAAAACCTCGACGACAACAGGCGTGCCATCGACGAGGCGGCGGCATTTTCAGCCGATTGCCTCGTCCTCGTCGTCGGCGGTCTGCCGGGCGCGTCGAAGGACATCGTCGCAGCCCGCCAGATGGTGTTCGACGGCATCGCCGCCGTGCTGCCGCATGCGCAGGCTGCCGGCGTAAAGCTCGCCATCGAACCGCTGCATCCAATGTATGCCGCCGACCGTGCCTGCGTGAACACACTCGGTCAGGCGCTCGATATGTGCGAGCAGCTCGGCGAGGATGTCGGCGTTGCGGTCGATGTCTACCATGTCTGGTGGGACCCCGATCTTGCCAACCAGATCGCCCGCGCGGGCAGCATGAAACGCATCTTCGCCCATCACATCTGCGACTGGCTGGTGCCGACAAAGGACATGCTGCTCGACCGCGGCATGATGGGCGATGGTGTGATAGACCTCAAAGGCATAAGACGGATGGTGGAGGCCGCCGGTTTCTTCGGCGCTCAGGAGGTGGAGATCTTTTCGGTCGAAAACTGGTGGAAACGCCCGGCCGACGAAGTGATCGCCACTTGCGTCGAGCGCTTCAGAAGCTGCTGCCAGGCCTGATTTTCATTAAAAGTTTCATCACGCATGCAGGAGGATCATTCGATGGAGAAACGCCGTTTTGCCCTGATCGGTACGGGAAACCGCGGCACCACCATGTGGGGCAAGGATCTGCTTGCCGGCTGGCGCGAACATGTCGACCTCACCGCGATCGTCGAAAAGAATTCGCTGCGCGGCGAACGCGCCCGCAACATGATCGGCAGCAATGCGCCGCTCTACGAAAACATCGATTCGATGCTTGCTGAGCAGAAGCCGGATCTCGTCATCGTCTGTACGCCCGACCATACGCATGACGATATCGTCGTGCGGGCGCTGGAGTCCGGCATCGACGTCATTACCGAAAAGCCGATGACCACTTCGGTCGAAAAAATCCGCCGGATTCTGGATGCCGAAAAGCGCACCGGCCGCCGGGTCGACGTCTCCTTCAACTATCGCTATGCGCCGACCGCCGCAAAGATCAAGGAATTGCTGAATGCCGGCGAAATCGGCCGGGTCACATCTGTCGATTTTCATTGGTATCTCAACACCAAGCACGGCGCCGATTATTTCCGCCGCTGGCATGCCTATACGGAAAATTCCGGCAGTCTGTTCGTCCACAAGGCGACGCATCATTTCGATCTGCTGAACTGGTATCTCGACAGCGATCCCGATGCCGTCACCTCCTTTGCCGATCTGCAGAATTACGGCCGCAAGGGCCCGTTCCGCGGCCCACGCTGCAAGCTCTGTCCGCACGCGCATGAATGCGACTACTATCTCGATCTCGAGGCCGATCCCTTCCTCGATTCACTCTACGAAGATCCCTCGAAGATCGACGGCTACTTCCGAGACGGCTGCGTCTTCCGCGAGGACATCGACATTCCCGATACGATGGTGGTCGGCATCCGCTACCGCAACAACGTCCATGTCTCCTATTCGCTGAACACCTTCCAGCCGATAGAGGGCCATCACCTTGCCTTCAACGGCACCAAAGGTCGGATCGAAATTCGCCAGCATGAGGCCCAGCCCTGGGAAGAGCCGAAGGAGGACACGATCCTCCTTATCCGCAATTTCCCTGATGGTAAGGAGGCGGTGGAGCGCATCGTCGTTCCGCATTTCACAGGTGGCCATTACGGCGGCGACGACCGGATGCGCAACATGATCTTCAAGCCCGAAATAGAAGACAAGCTTGCGCAACGCGCCGGCACGCGGGCGGGCGCCATGTCGGTGCTCTGCGGCATTGCCGCGCTGGAGAGCTCGCGCACCGGCAAGGTGGTCGATATTGCCGATCTCATGCCTGAGCTTGCCAATGACGGTTCGCCAAACTCGCTGAGGACGTCGCGCTGATACCCATCGCCTGAGGCGCGTGACGCGCCTCAGGCGATGTTTTCGAGATTTGCCTGATAGATCTGGTAAAGCAGCGGCTGACCGGTCACGAAGCGCTCTATCTCGTCCACCGCCATCTCGCCGAGGCGCGCCCGTTCCAAGCCGACGGCGCCGGCAATATGCGGTGTCAGAAAGACGTTCGGCAGATCGTAGAAAGCAGAGCCCGCCTCCGGGATTTCCGGTTCGGTGACATCGAGGACCGCGTCGATGCGGCCAGTCTTGAGCGCTGAAAGCAGGGCGGCCTCATCGATGAGAATGCCGCGCGCCGTGTTGATGAGCGTCGCGCCGTCCTTCATCAGCGACAGCCTTCGCGCATCGATCATATGCTGCGTCGACAGCAGCGACGGCGCATGCAGGGAAACGATATCCGATTGCCGCATCAATTCGTCGAGATCGACCTTTTCCGTTCCCAGGCCGGCGGCCTCGGCGGCATCAAGGGTCGGATCGGAGAGCAACAACCTATAGTCAAACGGTCTCAGGAGCTCGATCACGCGCCGGCCGATGCGCGAAGCGCCGACGATACCGACAGTGCGGCGGTAGTTTCCGATCGCTTCGCGCTGCATCAAATGTGTCCGGTTGCGGTTTCGGTCGGCAACATAGAGGTCGCGGAAACGGAAAACACGCTTGCCGGCGAAGATGATCGCCGCCAACGTGAATTCGGCCACCGGCACGGCGTTGGCCTCGGCCGCATGGCTGACCGGGATACCGGCTTCGAAGATGGCGTCGTCGATGACGCCCTTTACCGTGCCCGCCGCATGGACGATGAATTTCAGATGCGGCGCCGCGGCGGGAATTTCGGGCCCGACATAAGGCCCGCCCCAGCCGGTGATCAGGATTTCCGCCTCGGCCAGCAGACGTCTCGCACGCTCGTCGTCGAAGCGCTGCAACGGCTTGGAATCCAGCAGGCGACCGATGCCGCCCAGCCGCCGCAGGACCTCATCCGACAGGACATGCTGCGTGCGCGACGGTTGCATGGCAAGGATAATGGCCGGCTGGCTCATGGCATTTGTCCGGGCGCTTCGATGGCGCTGACTGTCACGCCCTTTTCCCTCACCAGGGCCTCCAGCGCTGCAATCTCAGGCGCTTTCGGCGGTCTCGTCCACGCAGACGAGAGCGCGGCGGGATCGTCAAGTGCCAGCACTGCCGTCACCAGGATGGTTTCCCCGGCCGGAATCTGCCCGCGCAGCTGCGGCACCAGGGTTTTCGCGACGATCACATTGGTGTTGGGCATTGCCTTCTGGACAATACCCGAACGTTTGACCGAGGAGCCGAGATCGAGAATGCCGGTGAAATCGGCTTCGCCGACCGCATAGGCAATCCCACCCGAAGCGGACAGCGTATCCAGCTCGAAATCCCGGCGGCCGATGGCAAATCCGCCTTCGGCAATCCGCAGCGGCCGGCTTGTCCTGATCCTATGGAAGCGGATATGCCAGGGTGCGGCGGGCACGAGCCAGGTTTCGACGTCGACATCGGCAAAAGGCGACCATTTGGCAAACAGCACCTCGCCTGCGATCTTGGCTTCCTCGTTCGTTTCGCGCACGCGGTAGTGCAGGCCGTCATCGCTGAAGGCAAGCACTGAATCGAAGACGGCAAGCGCAAAGGCGCGCTCATCGGCCTCGACGCTGAAGCCGTAGCGGGCGGAATAGGCGAACTTCGCGTATTTTTCCGTGCCGCACCGCATCTGCAGGTTTTCCTGGCCGGAAGACAGCGCCACGACATCGCCGCCCGCCCGCATGATCACCATGCCGGGATGACGCTGAGGGATGATGTCAGGTGCTTGCTCCGGCACTTTCTCCTTCGCCGTCCAGAATGGGTGATCCTCAGCGATCGCCAGCGGCAGGAAGGCCTTGAAGGCCCAGTAGGGTGAGCCGGCGGAATTGTAACTCTCCGACATCAGCAGATTCGGATAGCCGAAACCGATCGACAGCACGCCGTCGCGATCGGCAATCGGCTTATCCTTCCACCAGCGCAGATGCTGCAGGCAGAGATGCTTGACCTCGCCCCAGGGCAGAGCCTCGACATCGGCAAAAGCGAGCGCCGACCAGAAACCGGCACAGGCAAAGCGGTAGGTCAGGCTGCGGCCGAAGGGGATCGTCGCCCCGTCGGCGGCAAACCAATGCCGGAAATCCCGAGCGAAGAGGGCCGCGCGCTCGCGGTAGCGCTTTGCATAATCGTCATCGACGAGCTTCGAATAGACCAGGCCATAGAAATGCATGGCGAAGGGAATGTAGTGGTCGATGCGGCGGACGTTTCCATCGCGATACCAGCCGTCGCCGATATAAAAACCTTCGAGCTCCTCAAGATATTGCCGCGTCAGGCTACGGTCGAAATCGGCGCCGAGACGACCGAGCGCGATATCGACGAAGATCCGGAAGAATTTCCAATTGTTGTCGGCATAGTCGAACTGCCTGACATGCTTGAGATAGGCGACGACATTGCCGCGGGCGCGCGCATCGAGCGGCTCCCAGATCTTTTCCGGCACCAGCGCCAGGGCGAAACCGAGAGCGGCAAGCTCGACCATCCGCTGATCGCGGCCATTGACCGTTCCCCAATATTCGGCATGGGCGGGGTCTGTGCCGTTTGCGAGGCCTTCGGCGAAACGATGCCAATGGGCGAATTCGCCGTTGCCGGCGCCAAGCGGCGCCAATCCCCAGAGCGGGCGGGCGAACCCTTCCAGATCGGCCGCCGCCCGGTCGAAATGGGCGCCGCCGCCATTGAGGGTGACGCGGGCATTACCGTTCGAGAAACAGGCAAGCAGCGGATCGAAGAGCGCAAGCAGGGCGCGGCTCATATCGGCGCGGGTTTCCAGCGGATTGCCGGCGAGCGGGTTGGCGCTGGCGGGATCATAGGTCATCGCATCTCTCACGGGTTTTCGGCATTCGGATTCGGAACAGTTCCACCCGGAACGGGAACGACCGCCTGGCAAATGTGGCGGGCCGGTGCCGTCCTGTTGCGGAAACGGGCAAGCATCAGCGACACGGCCTCGCGCCCGAGAGCGGCGCGATCGATTCGCATGGTGGACAGCCGTGGATTGGTCATCAGCGCGCAGGGCAGATCGTCGAAACCGACAATCGCGAAATCCTCCGGCACACGCAGGCCGGCCTCGGTCACAGCCTCGAGCACGCCGACGGCGATGAAATCATTCATGCAGAAGGCGGCGGTAAAACCGGCATTCTCGGCAAGTGCTGCGGCGGTGCGTTCATGCGCCTCACGGATGGGGCTGCCCTGGAGGGTCAGGGACACGAAACAGCCCTCGGCACCGGGGACGGCGGTAATCGCCGCCTCAAAACCGCGCACGCGCTCCCGGATCGTATGGCGGTGGGAGCCGCTCAGATGCAGGATGCGTCGATGGCCAGCCTTTATCAGCCGGTTGGTCGCCTCATAGGCGCCAAAGAAATTAGCCGGCGAAACTCCATCGAACTGCATCCTCGGATCGGTGCCATTGACAAGAACCGTGGGCGTCACGCTGGCTTGCAGCCAGTCGCGCAACATCTCGTTCGGATCGATACCGACGAGAAAGAGACCTTCAGCGCCTGCGGTCTGCATATAGTCGCGCACGGCATCCGGCGTGGTTCGATCCTCGCGGACCAGCCGGACTTCGAAGGGCATGCCCGCTTCGGCAGCGCCAGCGCGCAAGCCGTCGACGATCGCTTCATAAAAGACGCTGAGAGTGCCGGTGACGCCGTCGCTGGCAATCAGCGCCAGTCCCCCCGCAATGGCTTCGGAAGCAGGCTTGACGGGATACCCGTTCTCGGCCGCCACCTTCAATATCTGCCGGCGCACGCTTTCGCTGATACCAGGTTCGTTGGCGAGCACGCGTGACACAGTGGAGACCGAGACGCCGGCCAATGTGGCTATATCGGCCTGACGCGGCCGTCTGATTTTTTGGTCGTTCATGGGGCAAACATTATGCAAATAATGCAAATTTGCAAGAAAATGGTTGGTTCTTGCAATAAAAATTTTTTTGCGTACTCTGTTTGCTGAAATGCCCTGACAACGCCATTGGAGGATGGCAGCGGGCATATTGGAACAAGGAGGACTATCATGCAGGTCAATCGCCGTTCATTCCTGATGGGTTCAGCCGGTGCGGCCGCCGGCCTCGCCTTCGGCGCCGGAAGCGCCATTCCAGCCTTTGCCGAAGACGCACAGCTGCGCGCCATGTGGTGGGGGTCCAACGACCGCGCCAAGCGCACGCTCGAGGTTGCCAAGCTCTATCAGTCGAAGTCGCCTGGCGTCACCGTCGTCGGTGAATCGCTTTCAGGCGACGGCTACTGGACGAAGCTCGCAACGCAGATGGCCGGCCGCTCGATCGCCGACATCTTCCAGCTCGAGCCAGGAACAATCTCGGACTATTCGAAGCGCGGCGCCTGCCTGCCACTCGATGAATTCGTCCCCTCCGCGCTGGACGTCCAGTCCTTCGGCGCCGACATGCTGAAACTGACCACCATCGACGGCAAGCTCTATGGTGTCGGCCTCGGGCTCAACTCCTTCTCGATGTTCTTCGACACAGTCGAATTCGAAAAGGCGGGCATCCCTCTGCCGACCCCCGACCTCACCTGGGATGAGTATGCCAAGCTCGCCGTAGAACTCTCCAAGTCCTCCGGCAAGAGCGGCGGCCCCTATGCGGCACGCTACGCCTATGTGTTCGATGCCTGGCTGCGCCAACGTGGCAAGAGTCTCTTTGCGGGGGAAAGCGTTGGGCTCGGCTTCACGGCCGACGATGCCAGGGAATGGTTCGAGTACTGGGAGAAGCTGCGCAAGGCGGGCGGCACCGTCGCCGCCGACGTCCAGACGCTCGATCAGAACACCATCGACACCAATGCGCTTGGTCTCGGCAAATCGGTGATCGGCATGGCCTATTCAAACCAGATGATCGGCTATCAGCTGATCATCAAGAACAAGCTCGGCATCACCATGCTGCCGCGTGAAAAGAAGGGCGGTCCATCCGGCCATTATTACCGTCCGGCACTGATCTGGAGTGTGGGGGCGACGACCAAACAGGGCGAAGCTGCCGCGAAGTTCATCAGCTTCTTCGTTAACGATCCCGAAGCCGGCAAGATTCTCGGCGTGGAACGCGGCGTGCCAATGTCGCCTACCGTGCGCGAAGCCATCCTGCCGCAGCTCAACCCGACGGAGCAGGAGACGGTCAAATACGTGAACATGCTCAAGGATCAGGTCGGCGAATATCCGCCGCCGGTGCCAATGGGCGCAACCCAGTTCGACCAGCGTGTGCTGCGCCCGATCTGTGACGAACTCGCCTTCGAACGGGTCTCGCCCGCCGATGCGGCAACCCGGCTCATCGAAGAGGGTAAGGCAACGATCAAGGGATGATCGGTCGCCGGACGTGAGAGGAGAGGCCCGCAACACCCCGGCGGGCCTCTCTTTTCAGAATGTCAGTTGCCTAGGCTTTCGACCACGCGCCAGTTCGGCCGGCCGAGATCGAAGGGCCAGGCATGCACATCCCGGTCGTTGAAATAGACCACTTCCTGCAGTTTCGGGAAGGCGCTCTGCTTCAACGTAACCGTTTCGATCCACGGCTTCATATAGGCGTCGCCGCCTTCATAGCCGAGCTCCGCCACCCAGATGGGTTTTCCGTAGCCGGCAACGAGATCATATCCCTGCTTTAGCGCTTCAGAGAAGGTCCGGTGCTCATTATAGGCAAGCTCGTCGTAGCGCTGCAGGCCGAAGACCGAGAGCCCGACGAGGTCGACGTAATCGTCGCCGGGATAATAGGTCTCGAGGCCAGGCTCTCCCTTCGGCGACCACATGAGCTCGGTGCCGGGCGCCTCCAGGCGGACGATGTCCATCATCCGCCTGTAGGCCGTGATATAGTCCTGTGGGTTCCAGCCGGACCATGAAAACCGCCCTGACTTGTCCTCCATCTCCTGCCCCCAGCGGACGATCACCGGGCTTTTCAGCGCCGATATCATCTGCGCGATCGCACGCATATTGACATCATAATCGCCGCGCAGAACCTTTGCGCGAAGCTCTGCGGAGGTCAGCCGCCAATCGACGTCCCAGGACCATGGCTCCACGGTGATCAGCAGGTTGCGGCCTCTAGCCTGCGCATAGGCATCGGCGACGCGCAACGTCTCGAGGTCGACGTCCTCCCACGGCAGGAACAGGGCTTCGGTCGCGACATTTGCCTGGGCGCCGAAATCGCCGTGCGGATCGTAGGCACCGAACTTGATGCCCTCGGCATGAAGGACGGGGCGCTTGTCGATGATCGTCCGCACGGCCGCCGCCGGGTTCGGAGCAATGCCGGCATATTGCACTTCGCTTCGGCCCGGCAGATCCGCGACACACAGTAGCAGCAGCGCTATTGCGGCGGTCGAGAGGTTGTTTTTCATTAGCTTCTTCATGGCTCACCCTCCTTTTCGGGCTACTTCCTGGCTCAGCAGGATCTGCTTCAGTTCGCTTGCCTTCGCGCTCACGGTATCGGTGGGAACAAGCTTCTGGAACTCATCACCCTGACGCACCGATGCGTGGCGGAAGACGTACCATTCGCCGTTCGGCTGGCGCCGCTGATAGATCGTGTTGCCGATCTTGCGATGTCCGAAACAGGTGCTGGCGCGGGCCGCGCCCTCGGCATTCGTCCAGGTGGCGCGCATGCAGAGCTGACCGAGATCATCGACCACCCATCTGCCTTCGGCAAAGGACGGCTTCCCCTTGTCGTTGCTCCAGGCGACGAACCGCCGGCCGTCATCGAAGAAGCGGCCGCCGCCGGTGTTCCAGGTCCAGGTCTTGTCGCCGTAGATCCGATAGAGCTCATAGGCGCTGAGCGGCGTCGGCGCGTCCTTTTTGGCAACCTCGGCGCCGTGCGCTACCGCCGGCAGACACAGGCTGAGAGCAAGCGCTGTTCCCCATAGTCTCGATCCGATACTCATTACATCCTCCATACTCGACACTTGCCGGTTCCGCCGGCTCACGCACCCTGTTCGTCTCGGCCGGTTCTGCCGAAACCATTCCATTTCAGGTGGAATTTCACGATCCTGGTCTTGCCGCCGCCGAGGCCGGCGCCGGCCACGGCAAATTGCGTTTCGGTGAAACTGACAAACGTCTGGCCGTGCGAAAGAGCTTCGAGGCCGCGCAGGCCGTGGCTCCCCGCCTGCGTGCCGCCGGCGACGAAAATCGCCAGCCCGGTGGCTGTCGCAAGCCACCGCGCGCGCGATTGCGGCAACAGCGGCAGATCGTTTTCGACCGCATGGCGAACGACGATCAGCACCGTCAGCGACAGGTAGACCGAGAGGTTCATCATGGCGAAAACATAAAAACCCTGGGCGGCCGCGGCATCGGTCGCAAACATCATTGCGGCGGCGGAAAGACCGGCGAGCCCGATATAGGGCGCGATGACGCGCAGCGGCAAAGACCGCTGCTGCTGCCTTCCCTTCGGCGTGATGCGGAAATCGACGAAGGAGCCGCAGATATGGTCGCGAACAGCGGCAAGGCTGCCGGCCAGCGACCACGGCCAGCGCAGAAAGATGAAGGCAAGCCCTTCCCAGCCGAACAATTTCGCGTCGTGCGGCCTGAAGGTTGCCGTTGCCCGCCAGAAGAAGGCAAACAGCGTCAGCACGATCGACATCGGCACGAAGTGCAGCAGGAAATCCGGATAAGTGACATTGACGAAGACACGGCCCGTCAGCAGCGCGGCAACCGGCAGCAGGAACATCATGGCCATGAAGGCCGAAAAGAGCGGGTACCAGAGCTCAGAGAACACGAACTGGAACCTCAGCCGCCAGGGCAGGTGCATGATGTGGTGGCGGGAATATTGCAACAGAATGGTGACCAGGCTGCGTGACCACTGGAATTCCTGGACGACGAGGTCGGTGAAATTTGCCGGGCCGTCGCCATGGGCGATCGCATCGACGGCATGCACGCCACGCCAGCCGCCGGCATTCATAATCAGCGTCGTCGAATGGTCTTCGGCAAGCTCGGGGCCGAGGCCGCCGATCTGGCGAAGGGCAGCGGTGCGAACCGCATAATGCGAGCCGATGCAAAGCGGCGCCCAGCCATTGTTGTAGCCGGTCTGCAGCGAACCGTGCAGGCTTGCCTCCGCATAGAGTCTGCCACGCGCCGCCCAGCTTGTCCCGGCATTGGCATCGCAGATGCTGGGAGCGGAGACATAGCCGATCCCGGGGTCGGAAAAGGGACGCAAGATTTCGCGAAGGTAGGTCGGCGTCGGCACATGGTCGGCATCGAACTGGGCGACGAAATCGTAACGCGCATAGCCGAAACGGTCGTAGAAATAAGCGAGGTTGCCTTCCTTGCAACGTGTCCGGCGCGGCCAGGTGGTGCGATGATACTCCGCCACGCCCTTTCGGGTGGAGATCAGCACGCCATGCGCCGCACACCAGCGCCTGGTTTCCTCCGAGGGGTCCTCGTCGGCCAGCCAGACATCAAAATCGACGTCGACCTGGTCGAGCATCGCCTGCAGCGTGGCGCGGACGACGGCAAAGGGCTCGGATGGCGCCTTGGTGACGACCATAGCCACCTGCCCTTCCGGCAGCCCTGCGCGAGGGCTGACCGTACTCGCATCGAGGAAGATCAGGATAAAATAGGCGGGCACCAGAGTGATCCAGGCAAGCACGAGGGTGATGAGTACGAAGGCCGTCCAGGAAATGATATGGGCTGACTGGCACCACCAGATCCAGAAATAGCCGAGTGCCGTCAACCAGCAGAGGATGCCGAAACCATAGGCGACGCGGTTCCAGCCGGTGAAAACAGGATCGAACGCGTCCGCTGCGACGGCTTTGGCCGTCCTGACGCGGTGGCTGATCTGGGAAATGTCGCTCATGCCGTCACCTGCAGGCCGAAGGTGGGGCCGGCGGTGCGAATGATCGTATCGATGTCCGAGAGGACGGGGGCAAAGCCGAGTTCCGCCTGCGCCCTTGCGGTATTGGCAAAGAGGATCGGCGGGTCGCCGATGCGGCGCGAGCAATAACGGACGGGGACTTCGCAGCCGCTGGCGCGATGGATCGCCTCGAGAATCTCCCGCACCGAGGTGCCCCGACCTGAGCCGAGATTGACGCTGAGCGAGCCGCCGTCCGCCATCAGATGGTTGACGGCGGCGAGATGCGCCTGCGCGAGATCGCTGACATGAATATAGTCGCGAACACAGGTTCCGTCCTCGGTCGCATAATCGGTGCCGAAGATATCGAGCCGCTCCAGCCTGCCGGCGGCGGCGAGAAGGGCGCGCGGAATGAGGTGGGTCTCGGGTTGATGACGCTCGGCGAGCTCACCATCGGGATCGGCTCCGGCCGCGTTGAAATAACGCAACGCGGCATAGCGGATGCCATAGGCAGCGGCAAAATCCTCGAGCGCCATCTCGAAGATCAGCTTGGTGCGGCCATAGGGGTTAACCGGATGCTGCGGGCTTTCCTCGCGTATCGGCAACGAGGCGGGAACGCCATAGGTGGCGCAGCTGCTCGAAAAGACGATCCGGTCGATATCCTGATCGAGGCAGGCCTCGAGCAGGGTCAGACTGCCAACGACATTGTTGCGGTAATATTTCCTGGGCATGTCGACGGATTCGCCGACATAGGCATTGGCACCACAATGAATGACGCAATCGGGCGAAAACTCTGCAAGAGTCCGGCGCAGGGTGGCGGCGTCGGCAAGTTCCGCCCGAATGAGCGGACCCCAGCGGACACTGTCGGCATGTCCTGTCGAGAGATTGTCGTAGGTGACCGGGATCATGCCGGCGCGCGACAGCGCTTTGCAGATATGACTGCCTATGAAACCGGCGCCGCCGGTGACGAGAATGTAGCGGGGCATCTCATACGACCTCCGCCTTCTCTGTGCCGGCGAGCAGTCCGTCGAAATAGTCGACGGTGCGAGCCAAGCCGGTTTCGAGCCCGATGCGGGGCTGCCAGTCCAGCTCGGCCATGGCCCGGGAAATATCCGGCCGCCGCTGACGGGGGTCGTCGGTGACCGCAGGCAGGTGGACGATTCGGGAACGCGAGTTCGTCAGGTCCCGGATGATTTCGGCCAGGCGTCGAACAGTCATTTCGGCTGGATTGCCGAGGTTGATCGGGCCGTTGCAGGCGCTGCCGGCGGCCGAAAAACGCAGGAAACCCTCGATGAGATCGTCGACATAGCAGAATGAACGGGTCTGCTGGCCATCGCCATAGATCGTCAGATCCGCGTTGCGCAGGGCCTGTACGATGAAATTGGAAACCACCCGCCCGTCGTCCAGGCGCATGCGGGGTCCATAGGTGTTGAAGATGCGGCCGACCTTGATGTCGACGCCATAAGTCCTGTGATAGTCGAAAAACAGGGTTTCGGCGCTGCGCTTGCCCTCGTCGTAGCAGCCGCGCGGTCCGATCGGGTTGACATTGCCGCAATAGGATTCGTGCTGCGGGCTCTGGATCGGGTCGCCATAAACCTCCGACGTCGACGACTGGACGACGATCGCACCGGTCTTTCGCGCGCAATCCAGGGTATTGACGGCGCCGAGCACGTTGGTGAGCAGCGTTCCCACAGGATCCCGCTGATAATCAGGCGGAGAGGCGGGGGAGGCGAAATTGAAGATGAGCGACGCGTCGATATCGAAGGGCTGCCTAACATCGTGCTCGACGATGCGGAAGCGGGTGTTCGATGCAAGATGAGCGACATTCGCACGGCGGCCGGTCGAAAAATTATCGAGGCATGTGACGCTGTGGCCGCGGTGCAGGAGCCTTTCGCAGAGATGCGAACCGAGGAAGCCGCCCCCGCCATTCACAAGGACGGTGCGTCGCCCTTGGAGCACCGGTATGCCTGATACTTTAGAATAGCCTTCGTTGGGAACGAAACTACGCATTACAAACTCCTTCCCAGGTATCTAGTCTTTTGTTTTATTTATGCACTGCATGCGTCCGTTATCCGCACCCGATATTCATAAAACTGAGCGTCAACCCATGAATAACTTTGTAGTTACTCTTCGGATAACCGAATTACTATTAAAATAATACAACTAACGCCGGTAAGGTCAACTTGAAAAAATCCAACTATCCGAAGTAATTACGCAAGTATACTTAAGGTAACAAATGATTAATCACCTTCAACGCAATACCACCAATACGCCTCTCATCCACCTCTCAAGCTTCACTCAATGCAGCTAATATACGAGGGAACGCAGCAGATTGGCCGAGCTCAACCTCACCGCCGGTCTTGCATCCGGAAGCGCCATATGCGAGGGATTTGGTATGTTGAAAAAACAAGACGCGACGCAGCTCAAAGGCTGGCGCCTCCGCTCGGCGATGTTCGTCTGGGGAACGGCGCTTCTGGCGATCGGAACGACGGCTTGCACGGTCGTTGACGACGATTTCGCGGTCGTCGCGAAAAAGAACATCGACGGGATCGAAGCCCCGCGCGTCTCGAAGGCCTACGCCTATCCGGTAAACCGGGCCGAGCGGCCGGCTACGCCGACGCTCCGCACCGCAGCCTATCACGGCTCAGCGCCCTATATCTGCTCTCCAAGCGGCTTCGGACAAAAATCGCGCTGCTTTGCGCGGCCCTCAACCTGAAGCAAAAAGCGCTAGATCAATTGCGCCAGCGTCCGGACATGTCGTCTTCGCCGGCGGGATGCTCATTGAAGAAGCGGGATGCCGCTTCCGTGCGGTTTCGCACGTTCATCTTCTTGTAGATGTTGCGGACGTGAACCTTCACGGTATTCTCGGAAAGATGCAGCTTGTCGGCGATGATCTTGTTCTGCGTCCCCTTGCAGATGAGATCCAGGATCTGAACCTCCCGGGTGGTCAAAGCGGAGATGCTGTCGCGTCTTAGCTTGAGCGCATTGCTGCGGGCCGCATCGACCGATTTTGTCTGATAGAGCGAAGGCTCCAGCTGGGCGTTTTTGTTGGTGAGGCGATTGAGAAGTGCTGACGGAAAATGTTCGCCGCCCTTCATCAGTAGATCCACTGCAGCCATGAAGACATCGAGCCGGAGGTTGAGCGGCAGGACGCCATCGATGATCCGCGCTTCTACCAGCCGGCTGACATAAGTCTCGAGCATGTCGATAGCTTCTACGACAAGTCCGATCGAGGTTTCAGGATGGTTTTCGCGGACAGCCTGCAACGCTTCATGGAGCTCCGGGCCGGGTATATGGTAGAATAAAACGAGTTTCATATCGCCGGTATCTTTTTCCAGCATCGGCTTTGTACTCGTTATGCTTGCCACATCACAGTTCGGAAATTTCTTTGCCAGTGCTTCTACCATGCATTCTGAAAAAAGATCCGCCTTTGCTACCACTAATATAGTATCTCCGGACGAACCCAAATTCCTTCCCTGGTCCGCATTCTCCATTCCTGAGCCTGTCATGAACATATACGCCTCCCCTAGCGTTACACTTTACTCAACTCGGCGCGATGGCGGGTATTAGCTAGTAAGAAATGCCGACCCCAAAGTCATCGCTTTATTTTTTAGACATTTCTTAATTATGTTAATACGGATTGAGAAGGAAGGAAATGGCCCAAAGTAATTAGTTTTAGCGGACTAAAAACGATACGATACCAAGCAACGGTTGCATTCTTACTGCAATATATACTTAGAGGCTATATTTGCCTTCACTATAGATGAGAGCTAAATGTAATGCTTCAGTACAGATTGTTATATTTTCATCACGCATGAAGTGTCGGATATGAGACAGGCAGACCTCGAAAGCTGCTCCTCAGCCCAGCGGCGAATGCCGGAAGTCCTGGATTCTCGCAGCTTAGCGTCGCCCCGGCTGAAGAAGTCTCAACGCTCCAACGACAGGGGCTAGCCGGAAGTGGCAAATCGGCCTTAGCCCGAATTGGTATCTATCGGATCCATATTCTTTACAGCATTCTGTGATCGTCGTCCAAGTGGCGACATGGAAAGCCATGCATTGTCATGCGTTTTTGATGCGCGGCCTCCATTTAGGGCAACCCAACGAAAAGAAAACCTGAATACTCCCTATCCTTCCCAGGATTCGGAGCCGGATATGTGCGGCCTTGTACTTTGTACGTACGTTCCCAATACCAACGGTTTGATCAACAAATCGCGATGAAGCTGCAGATGACCAGTATCGAATACATCTGCCGATGTTAACCGCATCGGAGCGAGCGCGAGTAAAATCCCATTTGAGATGAGAGGGATTTCGAGAAGCTGCTCCGGTTTTTTCTGGAGAATGCAATGTCTGACGACACCGAAATCACGAAGGCCGGGGCGCTTGCCGACGGCTTTGCCAACAGCGCGATCAATTCGACTAAAATCGACGACGATTCGACCGGTTATGTCGGCGGCGTCGCCAATGGCGACAATCGCGACAATACCGACAACAGCGTCGACGTGGACGTCAAGTCGGAGATCGATGTCGCCGCCAACAATGGCGACAACCGCGACAACGAATATGACTGGAGCTATAAGTCCGACGACGATACGAGCACCAAGACCACGACGATCACCGATACCGACACCAAGACCGACTACGACTGGAGCTATGACAGCAAGTCATACAGCGACAACGATACCGACACCAAGACGATCACGGACACCGATACGAAGACCGTGACCGACACCGATATCAAGACCGTTACCGAGACGGATACGGATACGAAGACGGTTACCGACAGCAACAACACCTCCGACAGCTTCAACAAGACGGACACAGACTTCGCCGTCATCGAGGACGTCAAGGACTCCAACCTCGGCGTTGCCGGACACGACCTCACCTTCAACCTCGGGGACGACTTCTCCTTCACTCTCGACGTCGACAGCATCCTGAACAATTCGCTGACCGGCGAAGGCAATGACAGCGGCTTCAGCGCCATCCAGGCGAACCATCTGGCTGACCAGGATAGCGCCTGGAACACCAAGATGGACAACGCAGGAGCTCAGAACCACCTGAATGCCAATGGCGGCACCGCCGACAGCGCAGAAGGCATGGAGATGGACGGCAAAGGCTGGGATCTCAAGGCCGGCGACGACGCGAGCGGATCGAGCGCGGCCGATGCTTCGGCGATCCTTGCCAATTCCGGCTTCCACCTCGAGCTCGTTCAGGGTGCGAACCTGCTCAGCAACACAGTCGACTCCAGCGTCATCGGCGGCAATTCTCATGCCTCCGACGTCGGCGAGGATACCGGCACCTGACACGACCTCCAGCGACCAAGACGAACTGCACCGGCTCAAGCCGGTGCAGTTTGATTGCTTGAAAACGATTTGACGACCACACCACGGCTCCCCCGGGCGGGCGCCACCAAGGCCGATCGTCATCTCGAATGGGAGGGCCGAACCATGCATATCGAGAAGATTTCGGAAATCATTGCGCACTTCATCGGTCTCTTCGAGATGACGACCGACGAGATGAGGTTGCGTGCCAACTATGCCGAAGGCGCAGGACCGGGCGCGGATGGACCGGCTCTGCCGGATCAGGATGCCTTTACCGCCGCCTTCTCTTCCGATCTCCAGCTCAAGGACTACGATCCGGGCATCAATTACAAAAGCGGCAGCTACGAAATCGAATTTGGCCCGGCGCGCCATTTCGGCCGCGTCTTCGAAGAGAGCCTCGAGAAGCTGGCGGCGATAGCCGGAAAGGACATCCCGTTACCGCATTTCGGCGATCCTACGGATATCGTGCTCACGGATGAGCCGGAACTGACAGTCTTTGCCGGGCCTGGTTCGGCGATCAGTCATGTCCTCCAGGTCAACGCCCTCTACGACGACGACTATCTCGATATGACGGATGGCGTCCATGCGCCTCGAGACACGAGTTTCGTCATCGAGCAGCTCGCGGATTTCAGCACCAAGGCCGAGATCTTCACGCCTTTTGCGAGCCTCCACCGGACAGATACCTATGATGGCGCCCTGAAGATCGCCGAGGATCTCCAAAACTATATCCGGAATGCCAGAAATACCGAGGATAGCGGGGTGGCCTCGCCCGACAGCGACGTGACGCATCATTTCGTCACCACCGAACCCATGGATGACAAAGTCTATGTCAACGGCAAGGTCGAAGCCGATATACCCGTCCTTGACGATTTTCTGCCCGACCGCGGTCTCGCAAAGCTGCCAGAGGAACCCGATGACAGCAATACATCCGTCGAGCAGACCGACCCGAGCGGCAACAGCCTCGATGTCACCGCCGGTGCAAATCTCGTCGTCAACGTCGCCTCGGTGATCAATACCGGCGTCATCACCTCGGTCTCGGCGGTGATGGGCAACTATCACCAGATCGACGCGATCTCCCAGGCCTTTGTCTACAGCGACAACGACGAGATCGCCTCGGCACTGCATTCATCCGGCCATTCGGCCGAAGAGACGGGAACGATCGCCAAGAATATCGCCCTCTTCGAACAAAGCACCTTCGAAGCATCGAGCCATGCCGAACCCGATTCGGCCGATCCGACGTTCCCCAACAGCTGGCGCGTCAGCGTCATCGATGGCGACGTCTCCTTCGTACAGTGGATCGAGCAATATCACTTCGTCACCGACAACGACACGATGACGGTCACCACCTCAGGGTCCGAAGCCACGGTTCTGACGGGCGGCAATACTTCGATTAATTTCTCCTCCTTTTTCCAGATGGGCCTGCAATATGATCTGGTGATCATCGGCGGCAATGTGCTCGATATCAACAGCATCACGCAGGTCTCGCTGCTCTACGACAATGACTGGGTGCGGGCAGAGGGCGACCTCGATCCCGGCGCCGACCTACAAACAGGCAACAACCTGATCTGGAATTTCGCCTCGATCCACAATGTCGGGACGGGCGGCCCGTTCGAGGCCATGCCCGACTACATGGTCGACACGCAGAAGGCGATCGAAGATCGCGATCCCAACATGCCGGAAGGGCTGTCCTTCGATGTGGATTTCCAGGGATATGCCGGCCTCGACGTTCTCTATATCACCGGCAATCTCTACGACATGACGATCATAAAGCAGGTCAGCATCCTCGGCGATTCCGACGATGTGACCCAGGCGGCATCGACCATTCTCGAAAACAATCCCGACGCAACGGTTACGATCGACACGGGCAGCAATGCGGTCGTCAACATCGCCGAGATCGTCGACTACGACAGTTTCGGCCAGACGACCTATCTGGCAGGCCAGCTCTATTCAGACGCCATCCTCATTCAGGGCGGACTGGTGGAGCATGACACGACACAGCCACAGCCGGTCGACGACGGGCTCGCCAATGAAGTCATCGCCTTTCTCGACAACGACGATCCGGCGGGCGGCGATTCCGCTGACGGCGTCATCAATGCCGGGCACGATTTTTCATGGTCGTCGACGCACCCCGCCGACGTAATGCAAGCCATGGTCGCCTGACCTTGAGTATTGCGAGGAAACCACGATGAACCAGATTTCGAAACAAATCTTTGCGGCAGGCAGCGCCCTCGATCTGAGATCGGGCACTATTCCCTCCGCTGCTCCCTCGGATGCGCCGATGACCGATATGTGCATATCCGCGATCGACGAGGCGGTCGAGAACCTTCGCAGGCTGAGCGGCGCCGCTGCTTCGTCTCCCGATCGCCACAAGAAGACGTCCGAAGCTGCGGCAAACGAGGCTGCCGATATCGGACGCGCAAGCGCTACGCAGGCGCCGCTCCCGGAAAAGATGGTGGTGCCGGAAGCTAAAGTGGAAACGGCACCTCATGTCGCGGTGGCGCAGGGCCTGGCGACAGCAAAAACGCCGGAAGCGCCAGCCCGGCCGCAGATCGAAGCGCGGGTGACCCCCGAACTGCCGAAAGAGAAGACCGAGCTTAAATCGAGCCCGACGATGCCTTTCGGCAGGACCATCGAAGGCGAAAGCGGTCCGATCAGCGAGAACAACAGGCGGCTGCGCACCTGCGGCGGCGGTTTTCACAAGCGTAGCGAGCCTGTGAATTTCGCCGCCAGCCTCTCGCGGGGCATGGCGGCGGTACGGCGCAATTTGGTGGTCGTCATGATGTTCACGATCGCCATCAACGTCCTTCTGCTGGCAATCCCGCTCTATCTATTCCAGATATCCGATCGTGTGCTGACAAGCCGTTCCATCGACACGCTCGTCATGCTCTCGATCGCCGTGCTCGGCGCCGTGCTACTACAGGCCTTCATGGATTCGGTGCGCCGCTTCATCCTGATGCGCACCGCGGTGGAGCTCGAAGTACAGCTCGGCGCGCCGATCCTCAGCGCTGCAGCCAGGGCATCGCTGCATGGCAGCGGCAAGGACTATCAGACGCTGCAGGATCTGCAGCTGCTGCGCGGCTTCCTGACATCAGGCACGCTGATCGCATTTCTCGATGCGCCGCTGATGCCGTTCTTCGTGGTCGTCGTCTATTTCGTGCATCCGCATCTCGGCATCATCATCATGGTCTGCTGCGCGGTGCTTTTCGTCATCGCCTATCTGAACCAGAAATTCACCGCCCGGCAATTCGCCGAATCCAACGGCTATCTCAGCCGGGCGAATTTCCATCTCGATTCCATGTCGCGCAATTCGCAGATCATCAACGCAATGGCGATGATCCCCGAGGCCGTGAAGATGTGGGGCCGGGAAACGGCGGGTTCGCTGAAATCGCAAGTCGAGGCACAGGACCGCAATATCATCTTCTCCGGCATATCGAAGGCCTGCCGCATGATCACCCAGGTCACCCTGCTCGGCTGGGGCGCACATCTGTCGCTCGCCGGCGAACTGACGGGCGGCATGGTGATTGCGGCCTCGATCATCTCGGGACGCGCGCTGGCACCAATCGAAGGCGCCATAGAAGGGTGGAACCAGTTCAACCGGTCGGCAGCCGCCTATAGCAGGATCAAGGGACTACTGTTGAATTCCCCATTGAACTTCCCGCGCCTGCGCCTCCCCAATCCCGAAGGCCGGCTCGATGTCGAACGCATTCTCTTCGTGCCGCCACCGCAAAAGAAGGTCATTCTCAACGGCATCTCCTTCTCGCTCAGGAAGGGGGAATCGCTTGCGATCATCGGAAATTCCGGATCCGGCAAGACGACGCTCGGCAAGATGCTCGTCGGCTCGATCGTCCCGACATCGGGAAATGTACGCCTCGACCTAATGGATCTGCGCAACTGGGATCAGCGCCAGTTCGGCGAAAGCATCGGCTATCTGCCGCAGGACGTGCAGCTCTTTCCCGGCACGATCAAGGCCAATATCTGCCGCATGCGCGACGACGTCGACGATCACCAGATCTACGAGGCGGCGGTGCTGGCCGACGTTCACGAACTCATCGCAGGCTTCCCGCAGGGCTACGAAACCATCGTGGCGGCCGATGGCGCTCCGCTTTCGGGCGGCCAGAAGCAGCGCATCGCGCTCGCCCGCGCCTTCTTCGGCAATCCCAAATTCGTGGTGCTCGACGAGCCGAACTCGAACCTCGATACGCAGGGCGAGGCAGCCCTTGCCAGGGCACTGATCCACGCCAAGAAGCAGGGCATTACCACCGTCACCATCACCCAGCGCCCGGCTCTTCTCCAATGCGTCGACAAGATCCTTGTGCTCAAGGACGGCACTGTCGCCATGTTCGGGGAAAGGATCGAGGTGCTGCAGGCGCTTTCCAAGAACAACGGCAATAACGGTCAACAAGCACCGCGCATTGAGGGATGAACGACATGGGACGGAAAAATCGGGAGACGACAGGTCCGGCGCAGCTCGAGTGGTATAGCGATGTGCCGCGCTCGATCCGTGTGCACAGCATCGTCGGCCTGACGGTTCTCTTCACCTCGTTCGGAGGCTTCGGCTTTTGGGCGGCGACGGCGCCGCTCGCCTCCGCCGTTATCGCGCAGGGAAGCTTCGTCGCGACCGGCAACAACAAGATCATCCAGCATCTGGAAGGCGGCATCATCAAGGAGATGCGCGTCAGCGAAGGCGATACGGTCAGGGAAGGCGACATCCTGCTGACCCTCGATCCCACAGCATCCCGCTCGAACGAGCGGATGCTGCAGCTTCGTCGCCTGCGCCTTGAAGCCGTCGTCGCCAGGCTCCGTGCCGAAGCGCAGGGCCTGCGCGAATTCCAGCTTCCCGATATCGTGACGAAGGAGGCCGGCGATCCCGATATCAACGCGATCATCCAGAGCCAGAACGTCGTCTTCCGCAGCAAGCAGATCAAACTCGAGGAGCAGCTCAATCTGATCGGGAAGAACATCGCATCGCTCGAATTCCGGTTCGCCGGCTATAGGGGCCAGCGAGAATCCTTCGAAAGGCAGCTGTCGCTGCTGACCGAGGAACGCGACTCCAAGGCTCGGCTGGTCAAGGTCGGCTATATGCGCAAGACGGATCTGCTGGCAATCGAGCGAGCGATCGCCGATGCGATGGGCGACATTGCTCGACTGAACGGCGAGCTCAACGAGAGCGAAGCGGAGATCGCCAAATTCCGCCAGGAAGCCGTCATCGCCGTCAACTCCAACAAGCAGGCGGCACTCGATGCGCTCGAGACCGCCGAAACCGATCTGGACAGTGTGCGCCAACAGATGCGCGAGGCCGCCGGCGTGCTCGAACGCACCACTATCCGTTCGCCGGTGTCGGGCACGGTGGTGCGCTCCTATTTTCACACAGCCGGCGGTGTCATCACGACAGGAAAGCCGATCATGGAGATCCTGCCGTCGCATGTGCCGCTGATCCTGGAAGCGAAGGTGCTGCGCAACTCCATCGACCAGTTGCATGAGGGAGAAACGGCCTCGATCCGCCTCACGGCGCTCAACCGGCGCACGACCCCTGTTTTGCAGGGCAAGGTCTTCTACGTCTCAGCCGATTCGATCGAGGAAAATGCGGGAGCTTCGGTCAAGGACGTCTATATCGTCCGCGTCGGAATACCCGATTCCGAGATTGCGCGGGTGCACAATTTCCATCCCGTTCCTGGAATGCCGGCCGAAGTGCTGATTCAGACGTCGGAACGCACCTTCTTCGAATATCTGAGCAAACCGATCACCGACAGCATGTCCCGGGCTTTCAAGGAGCGCTGATCGCTCACGATCCGGCAACGGGCGGTCCGGTAGATATGACGGACTTGCCCGTTGTTCTGATGTAATGTCCACATGTTCATCCCTTGAGGGATGGATCCCTCCGGGGAGAAAGGGGCAAGCATGGCGGCGATGTCCGATGTCCTGCTGCGGGTCGGCCGCCTGAACTATGTCTGGACGAACACCGAAAGCCTGCTGATCTACATCATCGCCCATCTTCTCCGGGTCGAAAAGGATGCGGCAATCGTCGTGTTCCTGACGCTGAACACCACGCGCGCCCGGATCGATCTCATCGAACGGCTGTCCAAGCTCGCTTCGACCTCCCCTTCCGACCGGAAGGCGATTCTTTCGGCCATGGCGCGGCTGAAGAAGGAATCCAAGATCCGCAACAAGTACAATCACTGCATCTATTCCTTCGACGAAAAAGGAGAGATCTCGAGCACGCAGCTGATGCGGCTCGTCGAGGACGACAAGCAGATCCGCTACGGCAAGATCGAACAGATGGACGCGCGCGAACTCGACCTTCTCGAAAAGTCGATCGCCGAGATCGTCGCCATCAGCCGGACGCTCTGGGCCTTCATCCATGCGAGCCCGCGGATCTCCGGCGAGCTCTGATCTAATCTTATGTACCCATGTTCTCAAAACCGCTGCACACTTTCGGGCGATGTCCGTTGAAGTGCAGCATCCTTCAGGACCCGTTGCGCTCTAACGTTTTGAATCTGTGTATAATTGCTACCAGAAACCGGATGCGATTTTGGGTTATGCGCCGGCTCAGGACTAATCCCATTTAGGCCACTTAAATCATCCGGACGGTTTATTTGAAGATCGGTGTTTCCCACTAGAATGAAACCTCCCGAGTGACGTATGGGGTATTGGGGGCGGACATGCGCATAGATATCATCGACACCATTACAGGGTTCGAGGCGGTACGCGAGAACTGGGATCAGGTCTTCCTGGAAGATCCCGACGCGCAGCATTTCCTCTCCTGGATATGGCTGAAGAACTATCTCTCCCGCCGACGCCGCTGGTTCATCCTCGCCCTTCGCGAACGCGATCCCGAAGCACCCTATGTCGCCTTCTTTCCGCTGCGCCTCATCACGCATCTGAACGAGAAGACCGGGCTCTTCTACGACGAGATCATCATGGCCGGGAATTTTGCGGCCGATTATACTGGCTTCATCGTCAGACCGGATTACGAGCATCACGCCATTGCCGGCTTTGCTTCGTTTCTCAAGCATCAGAACTGGACCGACCTGAAGCTCGAATATTTCAGCGGTCCTGCCGGCCGGCGCGAGAAGATGATCGAGGCGCTGCAGGGGCCGGAGGTGATGTTTCGCGACAGCTCGCCCAAAAACAGCGAGAATATCGACAATACGATCTGCCCGATCGTCCCCCTGCCGGCAA
This sequence comes from Rhizobium laguerreae, assembly GCF_019778565.1. NCBI lineage: Bacteria > Pseudomonadati > Pseudomonadota > Alphaproteobacteria > Hyphomicrobiales > Rhizobiaceae > Rhizobium > Rhizobium laguerreae. The sequence continues at coordinate 425,082 of NZ_JAAXQT010000006.1, forward strand.
GCTTCGACGACTATCTCGAACAGCGCATGAGCAGCCAGACTCGCCAGAAGCTCCGGCGGTTCCTGCGCAAGGTCGAAGGAGACGATATTTACCGGATCACGATGGCAACCGCCGAGACCATCGATCGGGACTTGGACATCCTCTTCAAACTCTGGCGGATCAAGTGGAGTGCCCGCAAAGGCATGGAGCGGACCGAGCGGCTGATCATCACCACGCGCGAGATGCTGATGGACAGCTTCAACTGCGGCAATCTCGAGGTGCCGGTCTTTTGGCATGGCGACCAGCCGCTCGGCGCGCTGGCGAATATCGTCGACCGGCAGAAGCAGGCGATCCTCTTTTATATCACCGGCCGCGACGAAAACTGGAAGACGCCGTCCCCCGGTCTCATCCTGCATGGTTACTGCATCCGGCGAGCGATCGAGCACGGCTTCAAGACCTATGATTTCCTTCGCGGAAACGAACCCTATAAATATATGTTCGGGGCGGAGGAAAGGCGGATCAGCTGCACCCTGTTCCGCACCCGCAACGGCCTGAATCTGCATGGCGTGCTGAACCCGCGCAGTATTCGTTTCGTCTATGAACAGGCGCTCGACATGTACCGCAACGGAGCCCGGAGCAAGGCGGAGATCGCCTTCAACCAGGTCCTGCAATCGGCTCCAGGCCATACCGGCGCGGAATTCGGGCTCGCCAATCTGCTATTCGACCGCGGCAAGCTGACGGAGGCATTGACTGCCTACAAGGTTCTCGTCGAGCAAGCGTCCGATCCGACACCGATCCAAATGCGGCTTGGCGACACGCAGCTTGCCCTGCATCAATATGAGCAGGCCGCAGAGACTTTCCGCCGGGTCGGCGAGATTGGGCCGCATCTTATCCAGGCACATTACAAGCGCGGTATCGCCCTTGCCGCCAGCAAACGGCTGGCCGAGGCCGAGGCCGTCTTCGCCGCGATCCAGGACGTGCATTCGGACGATCCGACTTCGCTCGATTATGCCGCCAAGGCGGGGATTGCCCTCGAACGCCTGCGCTCGATCGCCGAGCCCGCCGTTGGCAAGACGGACGTCGTGCCGGAGACCATCGCCCGCTGGAATCGGGGACGGCAACTCAGCGAGCGACGCCGGCCACGTCTGCATTGATGTGGCCTTGCCATGGTGCGGAAATGCGGTCCGGCGGCTCCGGGACGCGCAGCCACCATGGTCTTTGATTTTGAGCTGCAATCGTTGCTAAAAGAAAGCGCGAGCCTATTTTTGCAACTCCTCAGTGAGAAGTCATGCAGACAATTGCAGACGGCGCCGAAAGGGAACGGCTTCTGGCCATTCTCGATTTCTGGCACAAGATCGAGTTCTTCATTCCTTACGATCTCTCCAGCCGCATCGTCTCCGGTGAAGGCCGAACTGTTTTCTGGCTGCATGCGAAAACGCTCGAGGATGACGGTGCCGCACTCAGCCGTCCAGCGATCCCCGAGGAGAAGCAAATCACGGGTTTTACCCTCTTCCTCGGGATTTTCAACAAATCCGAAATTGCCGATATCCGCAGACACTTCGATAGCGTTACAGCCGATATCGCCGAATATGACGATGCCGAACGCGGTGATCTCGATGGCGATACCTGCTTTGCCAGCCTGCAGCTCTCCCCCTTGGGAGAGCCGATGTTCGAAACATTTTCGGTTTCCACGCTTCCATGGGCTCTGGGACGGGTGCGGAAATCCGGCCTCTCCTCGCTCAGCCACGAGGCATTTGCCGACAGCAAGCGGCAGCTCTCGGAATTGCTTCAAAACTTTCGGGCTCAACGGCATCTGAGATCTTCATCCTCCGAGGACATGGTCGATCAGCCGATCGATGCCAACGAAATCCTGACACTGCATGAATTGCTCTGCGATTGGGCCGGCTTTGCCTCGAAGCACGAAAAGCCCATCGCCGCTGTTGAAATACGCTATCGAGACCGGGTGGAAAAACCTGAGCTTATCTCCTTGCCGCCACCGCCTGATAGTAATGCGATCGATGCCGACGACGAGGACGAGAGTGCAAGCGTTGAAGATGACATCGGCATCCTGAACAGCTTCTTCATCGAAGACATCGAGCGGGCGATGATACGCGTCACGCATGGCGATATCCCCGCGCCGCTCAGGCAATATCTCACCCCGCTGGCGCGTGAGAAACGGATCGACCTCTACTCGGAGGACGGACGCCGGGCGATCGTTCGGGCCTTGCATCCTGGAAAACTCAACCGCGGGCGCTGGCTCAGCGAACCTCACCACGCCATGAGCCTCATGCAACAGTTCGCGATCAATTCGGCAATCGACGACCTGTCGGAAACGGGACTGTTCTCGGTCAACGGCCCGCCAGGGACGGGAAAGACGACGCTGCTTCGCGACATGTTCGCGGATAATATCGTTCGGCGCGCCCGCATCCTGGCCTCCTTGAAGACGGCTCGCGATGCCTTCGATGGCGCGCCGCGCCGCGTCATTTTCTCGGACCGGAGCACGGCCTCGATATCGGCGCTGATCCCGGCCCTGGCAGGATTCGAAATGGTCGTCGCCTCCTCCAACAACGCCGCCGTGGAGAATATTTCGCGCGACCTTCCGAAGAAAAGCTCGGTCGCGAGAACGTCTTCCTTCCAATATCTGCAGACCATCGCGCACAAAATCGCTTGCCAGAAGGACAATGGGGCGGTCGTCAAGCTCTCGGACGGCGACCGCCCATGGGGGCTGATCGCCTGTGCGCTCGGCAATTCCCGGAATCGCCGAGCGTTCAAGGAACGTTTCGCCTTCATGGAGATCGCCGAAAGGCCGAAGCCCGGCTGGTCCGGTGCCGACAAACCAGAGACCATCTGGGAGTGGCTAAAGGGTTATAAGGGACCAAACTTCGCCGAAGCATCGGCGGCATTTCAGGCCGCCGACAAGGTGGTTCGCGACAAGATCGGCGAATATGCACGCTATGCCGATCTCCATGAAGAAATCTCCCTGATTTCGCAGGATACTTTCTGCCGCGAGGCGCTTGAAAAGGTCAGGGCGGCCGCAAGCGAGCTTCGACATGCGCAGGACCGATGCGACATGGTCGCGGCCGAAATGCTCCGTATCAGGGAAGGATTGTCTCAGCTGAAGGAGGAGGAACAACTGCTCGACCGCAGCGCTCCCGCGTGGTGGGAGAAAGTGCTGCCGGCCAATCCTGCCCGCCAGCATCGGCAAAGTGTTATCGCCAATGCGCGCAGGCAGTTGGAATTGCGCAAGGCACTGGCGCAATGCGAGCGTCATATTGCAAAAACCCATGGACCTGCGCTGAAACGGGCGCTGCGGGGATATCAGCGGGCGGAACAGACGCTAGGATCGCAACGGGAAATCTGGTCGAGGAAGAGAGAGGAATACGATCGCCTCGGAAAGATTCTCGATCATCCCATCCTACCCGGGCGTCTCGCCGATCTCGAGACCGATCAGTTCCAGATTGACGGTCTGTGGCATCGAGACGAACTGGCAGGTCTGCGTTCTGCATTGGTGGAAGCGGCATTGACGCTGCATGAAGCGTGGCTGGCTGACGTGGGCAAGAAAGGCGGAGGTTTTGGAGGAAACATCGTCGCCACCAACAAACTGCTTTCCAACAACGGACCCGCCGACGGCGAGCACATTGCGTTGATCTGGCAGAGCCTTTTCATGATCGTTCCCATCGTCTCGACGACCTTCGCCTCCTTTGCCCGGCAGTTCCGCGGTCTCGACACCGGCTCGATCGGCTGGGTCTTCATCGATGAAGCTGGTCAGGCGGTGCCGCAAGCGGCCGTCGGCGCCCTGTTGCGGGCCCGCCGCGTTATGGTGATCGGCGATCCCCAGCAGATCGAACCGGTCTTCACGCTGCCCAGCGCACTGATCACCGCCATCTCGGCTCTCTCGCCCCACACGGCGGCAGGACAATATTCGCCGAACAGGGCGTCGGTGCAGATGCTGGCCGACGCCACCAACCGCTATGGGACGGCGGTCTCGGGCGAGGAAGCCGACGGGCTCTGGATCGGCAGCCCCCTCAGGGTACATCGGCGCTGCATCGATCCGATGTTCGGCCTTGCCAACCAGATCGCCTATCAGAACAAGATGGTATTCGGGCTGGAAGAACGCCGACCAGCCGGCGACGTGCCGCCGTTTTACGGCGACAGCGCCTGGATCGATGTCAAGGGCAGGGTATCGGGCAAACAGGCCGTTGTGGAACAGACGGATTTCATCGTCGACGTCCTTACCGCCACCTATCGCCGGGACGGCGCGTTGCCAGATCTCTATATCATCTCGCCGTTCAAAGAGATCAAGAACAGTCTGAGGCAGGCTCTCGCCCACGCGACATGGATCGATCCGAACGGAAATATGCGGGCATCTCCACCGAAGCTGTCGAGGTGGTTGAAGGAAGGGATCGGCACGGTGCATACCTTCCAGGGCAAGGAAGAAGACATCGTTTTCATGGTGCTCGGCGCCGATGCCGACCATAGCGGAGCGGCCAGTTGGGCCGCTTCGAAGCCGAACCTCTTGAACGTTGCCCTCACGCGCGCCAAGCGCCGATTCTATATCGTCGGCGATCGCAGCCTCTGGGAGGGCCTGCCTTATTTCCGGGAGACAGCGAGCGCCTTGGATACATTGCAGGCAGCAGAATTCCTGGGCCGCATTGAATTGGACTGAAGGATCGGGATCCGATTACTGCTCACTGGATCCTTGCCTCGACCGACGTCTGGAAACGTTTCGCAAGCGACCTTCGCCACATCCGGACCGGCCTGGTTTGCTCCGCCAATGACAATAATCTTGTGAAAAATCCGATATTAGGGCACAATTTGTGAACGCATCGGAATTTGCGGCGCAATCTCAATTCCGGCCGTCTCGCGCCGGGTAGCAGTTCGCGTCGGAGGGTCGGCGTCGATGGAACCGGGGTTCTTTCTTGTGTTCGCTACGGTGTCCGTGATCACGGCCCTGACGGTGGTCTTGGCCCGGAATCCGGTGCACAGCGCAATGGCGCTGATGGCGTGTTTCCTCAACATCTCGGCAATCTTCGTCTTGCTCGAGGCGCCGTTGCTCGCGGTCATCCAGATCTTCGTCTATGTCGGCGCGATTATGGTCCTGTTCGTCTTCGTGATCATGATGATCGATGTGCGCGAAGCGGTCTTGCAACGGTTCTTGCCGGGCGGCAACATGGCGGCTCTGGTGTTGCTCGTCCTGCTTGGGATCGAGATGGTTGCGCTGGTGCTCTGGAGCGGCCGCTTTTCGCTCACGCAGCCCGTCACCGTGCGCGGTGGCGATCAGGTCAGGCAGCTCAGCACAACGCTGTTCGCCGACTATCTCCTGCCGTTTGAAGTTGCGTCCGTCATCCTGCTGGCCGCCCTGATCGGGGCCATCGTGCTGGCGCAGAAGGAGCAGCGGTGATGGTTCCGCTCTGGTGGTGTATTTTGCTCGGAGTGGCGCTGTTCGTGATCGGAGCGGCGGGCGTGCTGCTCAGGCGCAACATTCTGGTCGTGCTGATGTCGCTGGAGCTGTTGCTCAACTCGGTCAACATCAATTTCATCGCTTTCGGACGTTACTACGCCGATTTCCGCGGTCAGATCTTCGCGATCTTCGTCATCGCAATCACCGCGGCGGAGGTTGCCGTCGCCCTCGGTATCCTGGTCGCCCTCGTGAGGAACAAATCTACCCTCAAGGTCGACGACGTGACCATGATGAAAGGATAGTGGCTTGGACCCGGTGATATCGATCCGGCCGCTACTTGCCGTCGCCGTCGCGGGCCTGGCGGCCCTTGCAGTTCTTCTACTGAACAACCGCGAGAAACTCCGCGATATCGTCTCGCCATTGGCGGCAATCGCCATGTTCGCAATTGTCGTCTCGATGGCGCCCACGGTGCTGGCGGGCGGGACGGTCGAATTGCGCCTGTTTGAGGTTCTGCCGGGGATTGACTTGGCCTTCCGGGTCGATGCGCTCGGCATGGTGTTTGCCACCGTCTCGTCGCTGCTGTGGATTGTCGCGGCGATCTATTCCATCGGCTACATGCGGCACTTGAACGAGCATGCGCAGACCCGGTTCTTCGCCTGCTTTGCCGCCAGTCTCGCGGCAGCGGTCGGGGGCGCCTTTTCCGCCAATCTGTTCACGCTGGTGATCTTCTACGAGATGCTCACCCTCGTGACCTATCCGCTCGTTTACCACCACGAAGACGAAGAGGGATGGGCGGGCAGCCGCAAGTACCTGGTCTATTTGATGGGAGCGTCAAAGAGCGTGCTTCTCGCCGCGCTGGCGCTGACCTACCACATTGCGGGATCGCTCGACTTTGTCACGGGGGGCCTGCTGGCAGGGAGCGATGCTTCGGCGGCGCTGCTGACAGTCGTCTATTTCTGCTACCTCTTCGGCTTCGCCAAGGCTGCGGTGATGCCGATGCACGCATGGCTGCCTGCCGCGATGGTGGCGCCGACACCGGTCAGTGCGCTCCTGCATGCCGTGGCCGTGGTCAAGATGGGCGTGTTTTGCGTGCTGCGGTTGGTGTTCCATGTGTTCGGCACGGGGCTGGTGGACGGGCTAGGACTGGGCATCGCCACGGCCTATCTGGTCTCGTTCACGATTCTGATGGCGTCGGTCTACGCCCTGACGCGGGACGACCTGAAGGCGCGGCTCGCCTATTCGACGGTCAGCCAGCTCTCCTACATCGTGCTGGGGGCGGTTCTGCTCTCGCCGGTCGCGATGGTCGGTGGGATCATCCACATCGCGGCGCATGCATTCTCAAAGATCACACTGTTTTTCTGCGCCGGGTCGATCTATTGCGCGTCTGGCAAGCGCAACATCAGCGACATGGCTGGTATCGGCCGCCGGTTGCCCTGGACGATGGGGGCGTTCTTCGTCGGCTCACTCAGCATGATCGGCGTGCCACCGACTGCGGGGTTCGTGAGCAAGTGGTATCTGGCGCGAGGCGCGGTGGAGGCGGGGGAAATCGCGTTCCTGATCGTGCTCCTAGCGAGTTCGGTTCTCAACGCCGCTTATTTCCTGCCGGTCAGCTATGTCGCCTTTTTCGGGACGGAGGCGCAAGGGAGCCCGGCAACGGTCCGTGAAATTCCGATGGTGACGATCCCGCTAGTTGCGACCGCCATCCTGTCGGTGGCGATGGGCATCTTCCCCGACTATTTCGTCGCCTTGGCGGAAGGAGTTGTCAGGTGATAAAGCGCGTGGTCGATTTCTTTGGCGACGGAAAGTATGCGACCGAACGGCGTCGGCTTTTCTATCTGGTGCTCGTCCTGATCGTCATCGCCGACTTCCTGGTGCCGCGCGAACACGCCGAATACCCGTGGGACCGTCTGCCGGGCTGGTCGGCCGTCTACGGCTTCTTATCCTGCGTGCTGCTGATTTTCGTTTCCAAGTTCCTCGGTCATCGGGCTGGGCTCATGCGGCGCGAGGACTATTATGACTGACTTCGTCCATCCCGCCCTGCTGTTCATTCTCGGTGTCCTGCCGATCCCCTTTCTGAACGGGTCGATCCGCAAGGCCTATCTGCTGCTGATCCCGATACTTGCGATCCTCACCGTGCTCACGATGCAGTCAGGCAGCTACGGCGCGGCATCGTTCATTGGGCAGGAAATCCTCATCGCGAAGGTCGACAAGCTGAGCATCGTCTTCGCAACGGTCTTCACCATTATGGCGCTGATCGGAACGGTCTACGCTCTGCACCTGACGCGCCCCGGCCAGCATGTCGCTGCGTTCGTCTATGTCGGCAGCGCGCTTGGTGTGGTTTTCGCCGGCGACTACCTGACCTTGTACCTGTTCTGGGAAGGCATGGCGTTTGCCTCTGCCTATCTGGTTTTCGCCCAGGGCGGCCGGCAGGCGGTTGCCGCCGGTTTCCGCTATCTCATGGTCCACATCACCGGCGGCGTCGTTCTGCTCGGTGGCGTCATTCTCCACGAGCTCGCCACGGGTTCGCTGCTCCTCGGCCCGATCGCGGGGGGGATGGGCGTCGGCGCCTACCTGATCCTTGCCGGGTTCATGCTCAACGCCGCGGTGCCGCCCCTTAACGCTTGGCTGACTGATGCTTACCCCGAGGCGACTGTCACCGGGGCGGTGTTTATGAGCGCCTTCACCACGAAGACCGCCGTCTATGTCCTGGCGCGGACGTTTCCGGGGACCGAGCTTCTGGTTTGGCTCGGCACTGCAATGGCGCTTTACGGTGTCATCTACGCGGTGCTGGAGAACGACTGCCGGCGGCTGCTCGCCTATCATATCGTCAGCCAAGTGGGCTACATGGTGGCAGGTATCGGCATCGGCACCGAGATGGCAGTGAACGGCGCCTCCAGCCACGCCTTCGCGCATATCCTCTACAAGGCACTGCTATTCATGGGCGCAGGAGCGGTGATCCACGTGACCGGCCGCCGCAAGCTCACCGAACTTGGCGGGCTCTACAGGACCATGCCGATAACGGTGGCGCTCTATATGGTCGGCGCCTTCGCAATCTCGGCGTTTCCGTTCTTCTCAGGCTTTGTCACCAAATCGATGGTGATTGCCGCCGCCGGACAGGATCATCGGGCGCTGGTGGTGGTGGCGTTGACGATGGCGTCGTCGGGGACGTTCCTGCACACGGGCCTGAAGCTCCCGTATTACATGTTTTTCGGCGTGGACCGGAAACTGGAGGCGCGGGAGCCGCCGCGCAACATGCTGGTTGCGATGGGCATGGCGGCGGTGCTCTGCATTGCGATCGGGGTATTCCCGCAGCCGCTTTACGCTCTCCTTCCCTATTCGGTCGACTTCGAACCCTATACGGGCGTCCATCTCACCGAGAGCCTCAGCTTGTTGATGTTCACCGCACTGGGATTCGTGCTGTTCCTCAGGGCGCTCGACCCCGAGAACACGATCAGCATCGACACCGACTGGTTCTACCGCAAGGGCGCGCGGCTCTTCATGTGGTTCGCCGAAAAACCGCTGGCGCGCTATGAGAAGGCGGTAAGCAACGTGTCCGAGACAGCCGCGCTACCCTTCCTGCATGGGACGGCACGGGCGGGACTGTGGATCGATCTCACCGGCGTGGACGCCGTCGTGAACGGCGTCGCCCGCTCGATCCTGCGCGGCGGCGGGCGGCTCCGGCGGCTCCAGACCGGCGTCGTGACCCATTACGCGCTGGCGATGATCGCTGGTGTGATCGCAGCCGCCGTGGTCTTCGCCGTAGTATGGCGGTAGGGGGCGCGATGGGATTGCCGCTTCTGAGCTTCATAATTTTCACGCCCGTCGCCGGGGCAGCGGTTCTGATGTTTCTCCGCGGCGACGATGCGGTGCGCTGGACAGCGCTGGGTGTCACAATCCTCGACCTCGCCCTCTGCATCGCCATGCTGGCCGGATTCGACACCACGACCCACGAGATGCAGTTCACAGAGAAGCGCCCTTGGGTGCCCGCGCTCGGGATCACTTATGCGCTTGGTATCGACGGGATAAGCGCGCTCTTCGTGTTCCTGACCGCGTTGCTGGGTTCGATCTGTGTGCTCGCCTCGTGGGTTGCGATCGACCGCAAGGTGAAGGCGTTCATGGTCAGTCTGCTCTCCATGCAGGCGCTGATGCTGGGGGTGTTCTGCGCGCTCGACCTGTTCCTGTTCTACGTTTTCTGGGAAGCGATGCTGATCCCGATGTACCTGATCATCGGCGTCTGGGGCGGCGACGGCCGGATCTATGCGGCGTTCAAGTTCTTCCTCTACACTCTGGCGGGCAGTGTCCTGTTCCTGGTCGGTGTCATCGTGCTCTATTTCAACGGCGGCGAGACCTTCGACATCCTCGCCCTCACTGCACAGGATTTGCCATTCCGGGTCCAATCCTGGCTGTTCTTCGCCTTCCTGATCGCCTTCGCGGTCAAGGTGCCGATGGTCCCGGTCCATACCTGGCTGCCGGACGCCCATGTACAAGCGCCGACCGCGGGCAGCATCATCCTCGCGGGCGTACTCCTGAAGATGGGCGCCTATGGGTTCCTGCGGTTCTCGCTGCCGATGCTGCCAGAGGCGTCGGTATATTATTCGACACCGATGCTTTCGCTTTCAGCGCTTGCGATCGTCTATGGCGGGTTGCTCGCGCTGGCACAGGACGATCTGAAGAAACTGGTGGCCTATTCCAGCATCAGCCACATGGGCTTCGTGACCATGGGGATATTTGCGCTGAACCTCCGCGGGCTCCAAGGAGGTATCCTGCAAATGTTCAATCATGGCGTGACGACGGGCGCGTTGTTCCTGTTCGTCGGCTTGATTTACGAGCGGACCCATACCCGCAGCATCGCTGATTATGGCGGGCTGATGAAGGCAGCACCCGTCTATACCGCGTTTCTTGCGCTGTTTACTCTGTCGTCGATGGCGCTGCCGGGAACGAATTCGTTCGTCGGCGAGTTGCTGGTCCTGTCGGGCGGGTTTGCGGCCAACCTGGCCATCGGCGCGGCCGCCGTTGTGGGCGCGTTGCTTGGCGCGGCCTATCTGCTTGGCATGTATAGGAAAGTCGCGCTTGGTCCGGCCAGCGTCAGCGTCCGGTTCAAGATACGCGACGTGAACGCCCGCGAGCTGGCAGCGACCCTGCCGCTGGCCGTCTTCGTGCTGTGGGTCGGGCTCTATCCGAAGCCCTTTCTCAATATCATGGACGCTTCGGTGGAACATCTGCTGGTGCAGGTGCATGCCAAGGGGAGCGGCCAATGATCGTCGCCGCACTTTTCCAGTCGGCCCTCGCAAGCCTGCCCGAGATCGTGGTGATTACTGGAGCCTGCATCCTGCTGATCCTGGGACAGTTTTTGCGCAAGGGGCAGAAGTATTTCCTTGTCTGGGCTTCCGTCACGGTCGTGCTGATTGCCGCCTTGGCGACACTGATGCTGGCGGGAGAAGTGCGGCCGGCCTATACTGGCATGTTCATCGCCGACCGCTTCGCGGTCTTCTTCAAGTTCGTGTTCTACATAGCCACCATTCTGACATTCCTGCTTTCGCGGAAATATGCCGAAATCGAAGGGATCGGGAGCAGCGAATACTATGTCCTGCTGCTTTTGGCCCTTTCGGGAATGATGATCATGGCCTCGGCGACCGATCTCCTCTCGATCTACGTGGGCCTCGAGTTGATGGTGCTTTGCACCTACGTGCTGACCGGATTTCTGCGGCGTGAGCGGCGATCGAACGAAGCGGCGCTGAAATACGTAATCCTTGGTGCGGTCTCGACCGGAATTTTCCTCTACGGCGTTTCGCTGGTCTACGGGCTCACCGGCACGACGCAATTGGACGGTATGGCTGCGGCCGTGACCGGCGCTCCGCGCGACCCCGGCTTGCTGCTGGCGGTGGTCTTCATCGTCGCGGGGCTGGTCTTCAAGGTCGGTGCGGTGCCGTTCCACATGTGGGTGCCGGACGTCTATGAAGGCGCGCCGACGACGATTACCGCCTTCATGTCCGTGGGGCCTAAGGCGGCGGGGTTCGCGGTGATCCTGCGGGTGTTCCTCAACCCTCTGGTCGCAACCTCCAACGTTTGGATCATCGTCGCGGTCATTGCTGTGGTGACGATGGCGCTCGGGAGTTTCGTTGCACTGGTGCAGGATAATTTCAAGCGCCTGCTGGCCTATTCCAGCATCGCCCATGCCGGGTTCGCTCTTTTCGGCGTGGTGGCCGGCGGGGCGGACGGGATCGCCAGCGTGATGATCTATCTGCTGATCTACTCGCTCATGAATCTCGGCATTTTCGGCATCGTCATCCTGATGCGGAACGGCGATTTTTCCGGCGAGGTTATCGAAGACTATGCGGGTCTCGCCAAGTTGCATCCGGGGCTGGCACTTCTGATGCTGCTCTATCTGTTCTCGCTGGCCGGCATTCCGCCAACGGCCGGGTTCTTCGCCAAATTCTACGTGCTGGTGGCGCTCGTCGAGCGAGGGTTCGTCATCCTGGCGGTGATCGCAGTGCTGCTGAGTGCTGTTGCCGCCTACTTTTATATCCGCATCGTCATGGTGATCTACATGCGCGAGCCGGAAAGGACGTTCGACCCGGCGCTGACGCCCTTGGTGCGCGCGACGCTCGCCTTCACTGCTGCCGGCACCATCGGCATCGGCCTGTTTCCCGCATGGTTTTTAGGACTTGCCCAGCATTCCGTGTTGGCGGCTGACCGATTGAATTTGCAATGATCTGTCCGACGGAATAAACTCAAAGCTCAAGAAAGGATTGCCCAAGTTGCTTCCCGGGGCGACCGCATTACGGTCCTGAACAGGACGGTCGCGGCCTGAGGAAAGCTCTCAGTGGGTAACCGGTGCAGTGCGATATGGCTGCGATGGAATTCTTGCCGGTTCTTTTTATGATCGTCGGAGTCGTTCTGGTGACGGGGGCGACGCTTTTTGTCTCCTCGCTGCTGCGTCCGTCCAATCCCTATCCCGAAAAGAACATGCCCTATGAGTGCGGCATGGACGCCGCGGGTGAGGCCGCCGCGGGGCGCTTCAGAGTGCCGTTTTTTATCCTTGCGATCCTGCTGGTTGTCTTCGATGTCGAGACGATGTTCCTCTTTCCCTGGGCCGTCGTCCTGAAAGACATCGGGCTGGTCGGCTTTGTCGAGATGTTCGTCTTCATATTGCTGCTTCTTGTGGGCTTCGCCTACGCCTGGCTGAAGGGAGCACTCGAATGGGAGGCGTAAACAACGCGATCCGCGACAGCGTGCTGTTCACCACGGCCGAGAGCGTTATCAACTGGAGCCGAAGCTCGGCGCTGTGGCCCGAAACTTTCGGAATTGCCTGCTGCGCCATCGAGATGATCTCGGCGGGGTGCGCCCGCTATGATCTCGACCGGTTCGGCGTGGTGTTCCGGCCATCGCCCCGCCAGTCCGATGTGATGATCATCGCCGGCACAGTAACGCGGAAGTTCGCGCCCGTGGTGCGCCGCCTGTATGACCAGATGCCGGAGCCCCGCTGGGTCATCGCAATGGGCACCTGCGCTATCTCGGGCGGGGTCTACAACACCTACGCGGTGGTGCAGGGAGCGGAGACCTTCGTGCCGGTGGACGTGCATGTGCCCGGCTGCCCGCCGCGGCCCGAGGCGCTGATGCATGGATTCCTGCTACTTCAGGAGAAGATCAAAAAATCCCGAGCACTGGCCGGGACTCCTCTGGATCGGGTTGCAGCGTCATGAGTGTGGAGACGCCCCTCATCCGCACTACGATCACGGAGCGTTTCGGCGAGGCAATCGACGATCTTGGCTTCGCGCATGGTGTACATGCCTTCGCCGCTCCGCCTGACATGATCGTCGAGCTTTGCCGGTTTCTGAAGGAACACCCGGCGTTGCGGTTCAACTTCCTGTCGGACATCTGCGGGGTCGATCATTATCCTGAGATGCCACGCTACGAGACGGTGTACCACCTCTATTCGCTACCGAACAAATTGCGCGTTCGCATCAAATGCCGCCTCGCCGATCCGCCGCGGGTCCCGTCGGTGACGGGGATCTGGCGAACCGCCAATTGGCATGAGCGCGAAGCCTGGGACATGTACGGGATCAGGTTCGAGGGCCACCCCGATTTACGCCGGATCTACATGTGGGAAGGGTTCGAGGGCTTCCCGCAGCGCAAGGATTTTCCGCTCCGTGGCTACAAGGACAAGCTGAACCCGTTTGGCGCCGAAGGCACGCCGCCGACGCAGCCCGACCTCGCCACCAAGAACATTCCATAAGGGAGGCCGCTCCACGCCGGGAACTTAAAATGACCGAAGTCACCGAACTGATCAGCCCGCAAGGCGAAGCGTTCGACACCAAGGAGGTGCTTCTCAATCTCGGCCCCCAGCACCCCAGCACGCATGGGGTTCTTCGGCTCGTCCTGGAATTGGACGGCGAGTACGTCAAGCGCGTGGATCCACACATCGGCTACCTCCATCGCGGCACCGAAAAACTGGCGGAGAGCTTCACCTACACCCAGATTTTTCCGCTCACCGACCGACTCGACTACCTCTGTCCACCGTCGAACAACCTCGCCTTCGCGCTGGCGGTGGAGAAACTCCTCGGCATAGAAGCACCGATTCGCGCACAATATATCCGCGTGATGATGGCCGAGCTGGCGCGGATCTCCGGCCATGTCTTGATCACCGGCGCGCTGCCGATGGACCTCGGCGCCATGACCGCCTTGCTTTACGCCATGCGGGAGCGTGAAATGATCATGGATCTCCTGGAAATGATCAGCGGTGCGCGCATGCACACGTCCTTCTGCAGGGTCGGCGGAGTGCGCGAGGATCTGCCTGACGGTTTCCTTCCCAAGATCAGGGAGTTCTGCGACATCTTCCCGAACCGCATCCGCGACTATGAGCGGTTGCTCGAAAACAACCGGGTATTCCTGAAGCGCACGCAGGGGATCGGCGTAATCTCCGCCGAGGACGCCATCGATCTCGGACTGAGCGGCCCGAACCTGCGCGCCTCGGGCGTCGACTGGGACATCCGCCGCGACGAGCCCTATGAGATTTACGACCGGCTCGACTTCAATGTCATCACCCGCGACGAGGGCGACTGCTATGCACGCTGGCAATGCCGCGTCGAGGAGATGCGCGAGAGCATCCGGATCATCGAGCAATGCCTCGACCAGATGCCCGAAGGGCCGTTCCAGATCGACATGCCAACAATCGCCTTCCCGGTGGACAAGGATAAGGTGCATTGCTCGATGGAAGCACTGATCCAGCATTTCGACCTGTCGGCCTATGGCTTCAAGGTGCCGAAGGGCGAGGTCTATTCGGCGATCGAGGCGCCAAAGGGCGAGCTCGGCTTCTACATCATCAGCGACGGGTCGCCAAAACCATTCCGCATGAAGGTGCGGGCACCCTCGTTCGTCAACCTTCAGGGACTGTTCGGGGTGACCAACGCCCGCTATCTGGCCGACATGATCGCCGTGCTCGGCAGTCTCGACCCGGTGATGGCGGAGGTGGACAAGTAGCAGGGATTTGAATGCAATGACCATGCGCGAAAAGATAAAAGAGGCAGCGGCGCGGTATCCCGACCAGCGCTCTGCGATCATGCCCGCGCTTCTGATCGCGCAGAGGGAGCGTGGCCATCTGCCTGGTCAGGTGCTGGAAGAAGTCGCCGACACTCTCGGAGTCGAACGGATCTGGGTCTACGAGCTGGCGACCTTTTATACGCTCTTCCATACCGAGCCGGTGGGCATGTTCCACCTGCAACTCTGCGACAATGTTTCCTGCATGCTGTGCGGAGCCGAGGACCTGCTGAAGCATCTGGAAACGGCGCTGGCGATCAGCAAGGGCGACACCACGCCGGACGGGCTGTTCACGCTTTCCTCCGTCGAGTGCCTCGGTGCCTGCGAGATGGCTCCGGTGATGCAGGTCGGCGACGATTACCACGGCGCCCTTGATGTCGCGAGTATCGACGCGCTTCTTGACAGGTTGCGGACTGAGGCGGGGCAAGCGACAGGTGTCGATCTCGCCGCCACACCGCCCGGAGAGTAGCGCCATGTTCGAGCCGGTTCTCCTCAAGAATGTCGCCGTGCCGGACAGTCACCTGCTGTCGACCTACGAGGCTGGCGGCGGCTACCAGGCACTGGCGAAGGCGCTGCGCGAATACACGCCTGACGAGGTCGTTAACCTCGTCAAACAGTCCAACCTGCGCGGTCGCGGCGGTGCCGGATTCCCGACCGGCATGAAATGGAGTTTCGTGCCGAAGCAGGTCGACAAGCCGAAATATCTTTGCTGCAACGCCGATGAGGGCGAGCCAGGCACCTTCAAGGACCGGATCATCATGGAGCGCGATCCGCATCAACTCATCGAGGGGCTGGCGGTAAGCGCCTATGCGATTGGAGCCAAAACCGCCTATGTCTACATCCGCGGAGAATATGTGACGGCGATCCGTCGCCTTGAGGAGGCGATCGCCGAGGCACACGAAAAGGGTTATCTGGGATCGCGCATTCTAGGCTCGGATTTCAATTTCACCGTCCACATCCACTGCGGCGCCGGCGCCTATATCTGTGGCGAGGAGACCGCGATGCTCGAGTCCCTCGAGGGCAAGCGGGCGCAGCCGCGATTGAAGCCGCCCTTTCCGGCCGTGGCCGGGCTCTACGCCAGCCCCACAGTCATCAACAATGTCGAGACGCTCGCTTGCGTGCCGCATATCGTTGTGCGGGGGCCGGACTGGTTTCGGGACATCGGCCCGGACAAGAGCCCCGGCCCGAAGCTCTACTGCGTCAGCGGGCAGGTGCACAAACCCGGCCTCTACGAGTTGCCGATGGGCATACCGCTGCGCGAACTGGTCGATCACGCCGGCGGCCCGCTGCCGGGACGCAAGATCAAGGCGGTGATCCCGGGCGGGGTCTCAGCGCCGGTCATCCCGGAGCACGGGCTGGACGTGGGGATGGATTTCGACTCGCTGACTGCTGCCGGCTCGATGCTCGGTTCGGCCGGGGTGATCGTGATCGACGACACCACCTGCATGGTCAAGGTTGCCACCCGGATCATCGAATTCTTCCACCATGAGTCCTGCGGCAAGTGCACGCCATGCCGGGAAGGACTGAACTGGGTCGTGAAGGTCCTGCGCCGGATTGAGGCGGGGGATGGCGCACCCGGCGATCTGGAGCAGCTGGAGATGCTCTGCAAGGGCATTTTCGGCAATACGTTTTGTGCCTTGGGGGACGGCGCAGCGATGGGATTGCGGGCGGCGCTCGCGCATTTCCGCGATGAATTCGTCGCCCATATCGAGGAGCGGAGGTGCCCGTTTCACTGAAGGCGTGCGCCGGGATAGGACTGCGAGGAAGTATGGTTACCATTGTGATCAATGAACAAACTCTGGAAGTGGAAGCTGGCTCGACAGTGCTGCAGGCCGCCGAGCGTTTGGGCGTCGACATCCCGACCTTCTGCTATATGAAACGGCTGCCGGCGCTGGCCTCATGCCGCATGTGTCTGGTGGAGATCCAGGGGCTGCGGCGGCTGCAGCCGTCCTGCGCCACCGCGGTCACCGACGGTATGGTGGTGCGGACGAACACGCCTCTGATCGAGGAAACGCGCTCTTCCATGCTCGACATGCTGCTCGCCAACCACCCCCTCGACTGCCCGATCTGTGACAAGGGCGGCGAATGCGAGCTTCAGAACCAGGTGATGGCTTACGGGCCTCGCGAGAGCCAATTCCGCGATGACAAACGTGTGTTCCACTCCGAGGACATTCGTCTGAGCCCGGTCATCATCATGAACGTCAACCGCTGCATCCAGTGCCAGCGCTGCGTCCGGATGTGTGAGGAGGTCGTCGGCGCGGTGGCGCTGGGCACCGTCGAAAAAGGCATGGATACCGCCGTCACCGGCTTCGAGGGCAGTCTGGCAAGTTGCGACCAGTGCGGCAATTGCGTCGAGGTCTGCCCGGTCGGCGCGCTGATGAGCTTCCCCTATCGCTACAAGGCGCGCCCCTGGGATCTCATAGAGACCGACACGGTCTGCCCGCATTGTGGCACCGGTTGCCAGCTGACGGTGGGCACGCGCAAGGGCGAGTTCATGCGGGTGCGCTCGAAGTGGGACGAAGGTGTCAACCACGAAACGCTCTGCGTGCGAGGACGCTTCGGCCTCGATTTCGTTGCAAGCCGGGACCGGATCAAGCAGCCAATGATCCGTCACGATGGCGCCCTGGTTCCGGTTTCCTGGGACGAAGCGGGGGACTATCTGCGCCGGCGACTGTTGGCCGTCGAGAGCAAGGATGCCGGCGGGCTGGCCTCACCTCGCCTGCCCAACGAAGTGCTTTATCAGTTCCAGAAGCTGATGCGAACAGTATTTCGGACCAACAACATTGATTGTTCGTCACGCTGGGCCGCGCCCTTCGATACGCTCGGCCCGCTATTGGGAACTTTCTACAGCCGCACGCCGCTGGACGACCTAATCGGCAACGACTGCGTGCTCGTCGTCGGAGGCAATATAACCGAGGAGAACCCGGTCACCGAATACCTGCTGCGGGACAGCGCGCGGCGGCGGCAGACCGGATTGCTCATGCTATCGGCGCGGCCATCGCGTCTGGACGCCGATGCCAGGGTGGTGGTTCGTGTGCCTCCGGGCGGAGAAGCGGCGAGCCTTGCGGCGGTGGTGGCCGGTCTCGTGGCGGCCGCTGGTCAGGCCTTGCCGGGCGGCGCTGTTGCGGACATCGATGCGGCAATCGGCAGGCCAGCGGCGGGCGCCGGCAGTGACGGGCCGGATCGCCTGGCCGCCGCGCTCACGGAAGGCCGCAGCGTCACCGTGCTTGTCAGCGTCGACCTCCTGAGATCACCCGAAGCGCGTGCGACGCTGCAGCAGCTCAACAACCTGCTGCACGTTCTCCGCCTGCTAGGCAAGGGCCCGGCGATGCAGTTTCTCTTCGACCGTGCCAACCAGATGGGCGCCTGGGACATGGGGGTCCTGCCGGCGGCTCTGCCGGGGCTGCGGGCGGTCGCCGATGACGCGGGGCGCGCAACTCTTGCACGAAACTGGAGCGCCGAAATCCCATCTGAATCCGGCGCGGATCTCGACGCCATGCTGGAGCTCTGCGTCGGTGGGCGGATGGGCGCGCTCTACATCGTCGGAACCGACCCCCTGGTCGCCTATCCCGACCGGGACTTTGTGACGCGGGCGCTTGGCGCCGCCGATCTCCTGATCGTGCAGGACGCGTTCCTCACGGATACGGCGGCCATGGCCGAGGTCGTCTTGCCCGCGTCGGGCTACGGCGAGGAATCCGGAACGTTCACCAACAACGAGGGCCGGATCCAGAATGTTCGCAAATTCCGTGAGCCCGTTTTCGAGGCGCGAAGCAATCTGGCGATTGTCGACTTCGTCGCGGCGCTACGCAACCAGGCGCTGCGGCCATCGACGCAAGCTGAAATTTTCGACGAGATTGCCCGGCTGGTTCCGGCCTATCAGGGGTTGACGCAGGACGGGCTTGGCGTCGACGGCGCATTCACCAAGGCGGTGCCAACATTACCGGCTGGCCTGTCCCTTGCGCCGCCGCCCGTTCCAACAGCAGCCGACCGGCTCATGCTGATCACTGGCGACTGCCTGTTCCACAACGGATATCTTTCCGAACGGTCGGACATCCTGAACACAGTCGCCAACGATCCCTATGTCGCGATGAGCGCGCAGGATACCGCGGAGCTTGGCCTTTCGGATGGCGATCTGGTAATCGTGCGTTCCGGCCGAGGTGAACTGACGGCGCAGCTCAAGGTCGACAGGCGGTTTCCAAAGGGCCTCGTCTTCGTTCCGGAAAACTATAGAGCCTTGCGTCTCAACAGCCTGCTGCGGCGGGGCGAATATCCGTGCGCGGTGGAAGTCCAGAAGGCGCATGCCACTCTTGAGGTCGACCGCCCAAGCCGGATCTGGCGTGGGATCTGAAGATTTGGGGTCGGGGCACCGCAAGGCTCCGCAGCAAGCTGCCCGGCCCGGCGTCTTCACATCGAGTTGGCGACGTCAGTGATACCTGGTCCCGCATATGTAATCCTGCAGATCCTGCTCTGTACGCTGCGCTTCGTCGAGCCTGTGTTTAACCACGTCGCCGATGCTGACCACGCCGACAACGTCGCCTCCATCCGTGACCAGCACATGGCGCGTACGCCGCTGGGTCATGATCCCCATCGCGACGGGCAGCAAATCCTGTGTCGAACACGTCGCCACATTGCGGTTCATGATGTCCGCGGCCCGCTTTGCCGCCGCCTCGGCCCCGTATTCCGCCACCGCATTGCAGCAGTCCCGCTCAGACAGCGTACCGAGGTATTTGCCGTTCGATCGGCTGACGACGACGAAGCCGATATTGTTGTCTCGAAACAGCCGCAGTACCTCCACCATCGTTTGATCGGGAGCAACTGCGATGACACCGACACCCTTGTTTTTCATGATTTCACCGACAAACATCTAAGCCTCCTTCCGAGCGCTTCGGTTTGACAGCTGGCGCGCTTTCATGTTCGCCGGATATTCCGCCACCAGTTGTAGCCCTGCGTCTCTTTCGTCTCGACAAGTACGTCCTTCTTCGTATTCAGGCGCGCGGCAACCACGCCGCCGCCGGTTGCCGCCTTACCCGGCTTGGCGAGCAGATCATCGCACCCGATCACCAGGTCAGCTGAGGAAAAACTCGAGAATTCGTATTGTTGGCCAAGCGCGATCGCGTCCGCCGGGCAGGCGTCCTCGCACAGCCCGCAGAACAGGCAGCGGGCCGTGTCGATCTCGAATTTGGCCGGGTGCCGCTTGCCCTTCTCGTCCTCGTAGGGGACGACTTCGATACAGTCGCAGGGACAGATCCGCGCGCAGAGTTCGCAGGCCACGCACTTGATCTCGCCCTCTTCATCACGCGTCAGGAAGTGATGCCCGCGATAGCGGGAGTAGGGTAGCCACTTTTCCTTGTCCGGATACTGCATGGTCACGGATCTGGAGAACATGTAGCCGAAGGTCAGAGCCAAGGCGCTCGCCAGATCGGCAAAGAACGCCCAACCAATCCATGTTCCAACTCTGTCCTGCGCGCGCGACATCGCCGCCTCGCTACGGAGCCGCTACGGCTCCTAAAAGTACACCGGTTATAATTATGTTCGCCATTGAAAGAGGAAGCAAGACTTTCCATCCGATCGCCATCAGTTGGTCGTAGCGGTAGCGGGGGAAAGTGAAGCGGAACCAGATAAACACGTAGACGAAGAACGCGATCTTGAGCACAAACCACAGGAGCGGTGGCAAGGGAATCAGAACTCCGTTCCAACCGCCGAAGAACAGGATCACCACCAGGACCGACACAAGCAATACGATGGCATATTCGCTGACCATGAAGAAGGCAAAGCGGATACCGCTGTATTCGGTATGGAACCCGGCCCCCAGATCACCCTCCGCCTCCGCCAGGTCGAAGGGTATGCGCTG
Source organism: Rhizobium laguerreae (assembly GCF_019778565.1). Classification (NCBI taxonomy): domain Bacteria; kingdom Pseudomonadati; phylum Pseudomonadota; class Alphaproteobacteria; order Hyphomicrobiales; family Rhizobiaceae; genus Rhizobium; species Rhizobium laguerreae. The sequence continues at coordinate 445,850 of NZ_JAAXQT010000006.1, forward strand.
CGCTTCGGCGAGCCCGGCGACGAAGAACACGAAGAATCCGACCGGCTGGTAGACGATGTTCCAGACATCGGCCTGCGCCCGCACGATCTCGAGCAGGCTCATGGATTGCGCCAGCATGACCACGCCGATGACCGCGAACCCCATCGGGATCTCGTAGCTGATCATCTGCGCGCAGGTCCTGAGGCTGCCCAGAACAGCGTATTTGCTGTTGGAGGCCCAGCCGCCGAAGATCACGCCATAAACCTCGATCCCGATCACCGAGAAAACAAAAAGGAGCGCCACATTCATGTTGGAGACGTAGAGCGTGATCTCGTGGCCGAGGACCGAGATAGTTTCGCCGAAGGGGATCGCGACGAACACCACAAAGGGCGGGGCGAGCGCCAGGATTGGCGCCAGTTTGAACAGGAACCGGTCGGCCTCGGCCGGGATGTGATCCTCTTTGGTCAGGAGCTTGATTCCGTCCGCCACCGGCTGCAACAGCCCGTGCCATCCCACGCGCATCGGCCCCATCCGCTGCTGCATGTGCCCGGCGATCTTGCGTTCCAGCCAGGTTAGCGGCAAGGGTAGCAACAGCAGGATCGCAATCAGGAACGCGACCTTCAAGACGATCAGGCCAAGGGCGACGATAAGTTCCATGATCCCGGCTACTTATTCATCGGGTTGAAGCGCACGACCGGACTTTGGCTCCGGCTATACAATGAACACTGCGCGCTTGTCAGACTATATGGTACAACGGCGACGCACCTCATACAATGCCGACGCAGTTATGTCGTCGCTGGCTATGATGTGTCCAGGCTCAGGACGTTTTGAGACGAGTGGCTCGCTGTGCAAGATGAAAGCTTCGCGTTTCCTCCGGTTGCACCGCGCCATTTGCGTATCAAAAGCCGCCGAGGCTCTCATCGCTGCCGGATGAAAGTTCCGTGGCAGGCCAGCTGGCGTCCGGGGAGCTGGACACCCAGCAGAAACGCAAAAAGCTCCTCGACGCTTACGCGGAGGAGCTTTCTGTTAAGCGACTTGAATGGCAAAATATTCAAGTGTGTATTTGGTTGCGGGGGCAGGATTTGAACCTGCGGCCTTCAGGTTATGAGCCTGACGAGCTACCGGGCTGCTCCACCCCGCGCCATGTGCAAATCCCGAAGGGATTTGTCGCGTCTGAGTAAACGCCTTTGG